>CAWJMS010000001.1:0-273229 GCA_963843985.1 uncultured Gammaproteobacteria bacterium
CCTGCGGACCTAGTGATTCAATCCGGGCACGACCCGTTGCTGCCGCAACTCGGCTCGGACTCGGTTGGCAACGATCACGCCGACGAACGTCTTGATGCGAGCGGTGGCCTCGATCTGCCGGACCTGCTCGATGTAGACGCGCTCCACCTGCTCGAAAGGCAAATTGAGCTCGCGCGCAAGTGATTCCACCGCTGCGTGCTGCGGTCGGGTGGCGTGCCCTGCTCCGGTCCGGTTTTCCACAGTCGCCCTCGCTCTGGTTGCGGTGCTGCCGTCCATCATTCTACCGAAATCTGACCTGCGTTGCTGCAGTGCAGCACTGCAAATGATTCCAGCTTGTCAGTCCGTAACAGTACTGCCGGCTGCGCCCGGAGTGCATCCCGCATTGGCCGTTGCCCAGGGCGAAAACGGATTCGTTTCCGGTGACGAAACATTGCGCTCGATTTACATATCGTCAGGAGCCGCGGAGGTTTGCCACCTATCGCGCTGATTGTCATGAGCATTTATTGAAGCGTTCATGCGACTGTCATGCCGGGTCGGCAATCTCCCGCAGCGAGCAAGGCCACGGGAGTAGCGATCATGACCCTCAAGCCGCCGCAATCCGCGTTGCGCCTGCGCAGCGTCTTCATTTCCGACGTGCACCTGGGCTTCAAGGGATGTCGCGCGGAGTTCCTGCTCGATTTCCTGCGGCGCGTCGAGTGCGAGCAGATCTACCTGGTCGGCGACATCATCGACCTGTGGAGCCTGCAGCGCAGTTTCTACTGGCCGCAGGCGCACAACGACGTCATCCGCACGATTCTCGGCAAGGCGAAGCACGGCACCCGAGTGGTGTATGTGCCGGGCAACCACGATCGGCCGTTCCGCGACCATGACGGGCTGATATTGGGCAATGTCGAGATTCGTCTCGAGGCCATCCACGAAACGGCGGATGGACGCCGCTTCCTGGTCCTGCACGGGGACGAGTTCGACAGCATCGTGCGCGCGAGTCCGCTGCTCGAGTCCCTCGGCAGTCGCGCCTACGCCGCGGCCTTGCGACTGAACCGCTACGTCAATGCGGTGCGGCAGACGCTCGGCTACCCGTACTGGTCGTTGGCCGCGTTCCTCAAGCACAGGGTCAAGAACGCGGTGAAGTACATCGCCAATTTCGAGCGGGCGCTCGCGGTCGAGGCGCGGCGACGTGGAGTGGACGGCGTCATCTGCGGCCATATTCATCGGGCCGAGATTACCGAGATCGATGGCATTCTTTACTGCAACGACGGCGACTGGGTGGAAAGCTGCACGACCCTCGTCGAGGACTTTTCGGGGCGGCTCAGCCTGCTGCGCTGGACCGAACAGGCCGAAGTCCTCGCCGGTACGCAGGCCCTGCCGCTCATGGACGGCACGCCGGTCGTCGGTCAAGCGGCATGAGAATCGCGCTCGTCACCGACGCGTGGCTGCCGCAGACCAATGGGGTCGTGCGTACGTTGACCGTCACGGTCGACAAACTGCTGCAGGCCGGGCACGAAGTCACGGTGTTCACGCCGGCCGATTTCCGCACGTTGCCGTGCCCGACCTATCCGGAGATCCGCCTGTCGCTGTTCGCGTCCGCGCAACTCCGGCGGCGCCTGGACGCCCTGGATCCGGACGTCGTGCACATCGCCACGGAGGGTCCGCTCGGACTTGCTGCAAGGCGCTGGTGTCTGCGCCGCGGCCGCCCGTTCACGACTTCTTATCACACGCAGTTCCCTGAGTACGTGCGCGCCCGCTTCCCCGTTCCGCTGGCCGTCAGTTATGCGTTCCTGCGCTGGTTTCACGGCAAGGCGGCGCACACGCTGGTGGCGACGGCGTCGATGCGCCGCACGCTCGAGGAACGGGGATTCCGCAACCTCGCGATGTGGGGCCGGGGCGTGGACACGAGTCTCTTCCGCCCGCGCGACGAGCCGTTTCTGGAATTGCCAAGACCGATCTGGCTCTACTTCGGTCGGGTCGCGGTCGAGAAGGGCATCGAGGACTTCCTCGCGCTGGACCTCCCGGGCACAAAACTCGTGGTCGGTGATGGGCCGGCCGCCGAGGGATTGCGGAAAAAGCATTCCGGTACCGTCTTCACCGGCTACCGATTCGGCGATGAACTGGCGCGTCACGTCGCCGCGGCGGACGTCTTCGTATTTCCAAGCCGTACCGACACGTTCGGACTCGTGCTGCTTGAAGCGATGGCCTGCGGTGTTCCGGTCGCTGCGTACCCGGTGACGGGCCCAATCGATGTGGTCGAGAACGGCGTCACCGGTGTGCTCAGCGAGGACCTGCGGACGGCTGCGCTTGCGGCCCTCAGACTCGACCGGCGCGTGTGCCGCGACCAGGCGCTGCGCCATACCTGGGAGGCGGCGACTCGCCAGTTCGTCGCAGCGCTGGTGCCGGTGGCGCGGGGGCATCTCGCGGAGCGGCGGCAGTCGGCCGCGCTCGAGCAACGGGCTCCCGATGTCCGCTGACACGAGTCGACTGCTGTGCATTTCGTTGCACGATGTCGCGCCGGCGACGCTCGGCGATTGCGCGAACACTCTCGCCTTTCTCGACGACCTCGGTGTGGGTCCGGTGGCGTTGCTGGTCGTCCCGGATTACCACGGACTCGGGCGCGCCGACCGGGACGGTCGCTTTGGCTCGTTCATCGAATCGCGCATCCTGCGTGGCGACGAGATCGTCCTGCACGGCTACCGTCATATGGCTGCGGTTCCCCGCTCGCTCGGCATTCGTGAGTGGCTGACGCGACGCATCCACGCGGACAGTGAAGGCGAGTTCTCGTTACTCGACTTCGGGGCCGCCAGGTCACGTATCCTGCGCGGGCTGGTCGTGCTGCGCTCCGCCGGCTGGCACCCGACCGGGTTTGTCGCACCGCAATGGCTGATGAGTACACTGGCGTTGTGCGCTCTGGAGGCGACGTCACTGCAGTACTGTGCGACGCGAGACGAGGTCGTCGCCCTGCAGTCCGGTCGCAGGATCCCGGCACCGAGCCTGGTCATCAGCACTCGTGCAGCCTGGCGTCGCGCGCTCTCGCCGATCTGGAATCAAGCGTTGCTCGAACGTCATGCGACGAGCCATGTCGTGCGGGCGGCAGTGCATCCGGGGGATCTCCGCTACCCGGCGATCGAGCGCATGTGGCGCACACTGCTTTCGCGACTCGACGATCGACGGGTGGTCACGGAGCGCCAGCTCATTTCGCACCGGCCCTGATGAATGGGCCCGCTCACCTGCCGGGGAGCGGGCTCATCGTGGCAATGACGTTCCGGCCGAGATCGACGTCAGTCGTCGTCGCCTTCGTCACGGTCATTCGCCGGTCTCGAGCCGCCGATCGCGTCCTGCACGAGCTTGAAGAAGACGTCCGTGTTGTCGATCGTGCCACCGAACATGTGGGCCCCGAGACCAAACGCGGACAACGGGATGTCGCCACCCGTGTGCACGGCCTGGTCGCCCGGCACCTGCCCGGTGATGAACAGGCCATTCGCCTGCTGGATCGGTCGCGAACCGCCGGCGCTGGTGTCCGCGAGGTTGTTGCGCGGATAGCCGGACAGCGCCGGGACACCGTTGCCCGGCTGTTGGCTGTCGTTCGTCGGGCGCGGCCGCGTACGGTAGTTCTCGTTGCGATCGCCGTTGGCCCCGTAGCCGATCAGCAATCGGTAGTCGACGTCGGTCGTCGTGGGGTAGCCGTCCGCTGCAATCGCGTATTTGGGAAATTCGCGTCCTGATACGTCCACCACCGAATCGCGCAGGCAAGCGCCATTGCGATTTCGTTGCCCGTCGATTGCCGTTTGCTTGCGCAGTCGCGATTCGCTCGACTGCGCCTAACTCATGCGCTCCCGTTCACGACGGGTCGGACGGTCTGCAAGCGAATACAGTCCGCCTGACGCGTGAATGCGACTGCCCCGCCCATCGCGCTCTCGGTAGTTCTTCGCGTAGATCAGCGCGGCTCGCAGGTGGTCCTGCCAGCCACGGCTACTACGGTAGAGAGGCTCACGGCAGGCGCGCTTCAGGTCACCCATGGACAGATTGATGTCAAAGCGCGCGTTCAGCCGTGCGAGCGTGTCTTCCGGCTTGAGCAACAGTTCCTCGAAGCTCGTGCGCAGGTACGGCAGGCGCATGAGCTGCAGGAAATGTACGTTTGCACTGGTGATGCCGTGGTTGTACTGCCGGGTGAATCGCATGCTCTGAACATGGCGCCGGTTGTTGGCGGAGGACCATGCCTGCAGGTCATCCCTCGTCAGCACGAGAAAGGCCAGGTTCTCGAGATCCAGTACCCTCGCCCAGATGCGAATGGTCCAGGTCAGCCTGGGGTCTTTCCATAACCAGGGTCCGCGCTCATTGCACCGAATTACAAAGTCCCGGTACGGCCGCAGGTCGAGCGAAGCAGCGGCTCGTTCGATCATCAGAATGTCCCGAAAGTCGAAACTATGCTGATAGTTCAGAGTTGGGGCCAATTTGAGCAGCAGCCCACGATTGTGCGCGACCAGTTCGGCGTTCTCATGGGTGTCGTAGTCCACCTTGCGAACGGTCTCGCTGCCCAGCGAGTACCCCGCTCTCGCCAGGAGCGCGGAGAAAGCCGAACTCCCCGACCAGCCATGCGTCAGGACGATGATGTTCTTATCCAATAGGGTTCTCAAAGTTGGTCCGGCACACGTTCCTCGATGGTAGAAGCGGCCGGTTACCAAATTGTGACCACCTGTCCGACGCCGACGTTCGGGCAGCCGCAGGCGGGGCCTGCTCGCGCGATGAGTCATCCCGGTGCCTGGAATGGGTAACGTCAGGGCAAGCATGCCCTTCACGGGTCAATAGACCTCGTGAGCAATGAGCGGCGGTGCGGCCTCCGGGCCCTCAGGGCGCGATGCGATCGGCCCGTACGCGCTCGCCGCGGATCGTGCCGGCCAGCGTTGCCGTCGCGTCGCTCCGGATGTCGTTCCAGGTGATGCTGAGATTGCCGGCCGACTTGCCGTGGTGCCGGAGCGTGAGGTCGGCCGTGACCTTTCCGGATGCCAGATTCCAGCGCATCGTGCCGCTGACTTCGAGGTCGTCCGTCCATTTCACGTCGTCCAGCTCGAATGAGTAGCCCAGTCCCTCGCGCCAGTACGTGAACTGGCCGCCGCGCAGTCCACTGCCGATACCGTAGGTGATCAGGAACCGCGAGAACACATCACCCACGGTCTCCAGCGCGCCGGCTGCCAGTCGACGGTTGTCCGGGCCGGCCACATTGCCGCTCGTGGCGTGCACGGGCTCCAGCGCCTCGACCGACCGGGCGAAGCGCGGCACGGTGCGTATCGGCCGCACTTTCGGAATGCAGCGGGTGTCACCCGTGGCGAGCTGCGCGACGAATCGCCGAACCACCGCCTGCACGCAATGCGTGGTGTCGCCGCCGTCAGGCAGCAGGCCGACGTCGGAGAAGTACCACGCCGTGACGTGCGTGAGGTTCGGCACCACGAGATGCTCGACGTTCGGGAAGAGTTCCGCGACCTGGTCCGCGTCCTCCACTGACGTCACGGAATCGAGATCACCCGACAGGACGAGCGTGGGTACGGTCGGGAATACGGGATTGGCCGGCAATGCGTCGCCTTGCGGATACGCGGGCAACGGTGTCGGCCAGTCGAGGCAGGTCGCGAGTGGCGTGAAGTTCGCATTCGACTCGAGCGCTTCGTCGATGGTGAACGGGGCAAAGAGGTCGGGCCGATGCTCACGCGCGTCTTCGATCGCCGCGGTCATACTGCCGGCGTCGCTGCGCGGGGGTCGCGCTGAGATCGTAGTGCAGCGGGTATTCCTCGCAGACCACGTCCTGGTACAGCCCGTAGCTGAAGTCGGCCGCGTCGGTTGCGGACGACGTGTCGTATTCGGCCGACAGGCGCAGCAGCGGCAATGCGTCATGCGATTCGCGCCAGGCGCGCACGGCGGCATCGAGGTCGCGGTACGTGATCGGAGAGTTGCCGAGATTCGTCATCAGCAGGAACAGCTGCGACACGTCGATGGTCGTTTCGACCGGATAGCCGTCGGAGTCGGGCGCCGTGCCGCTGATCGGGTGGTGGCGCAACTCGTCCAGCAGCGACTGAATTCGCCAGGTCGAACGTCCGGCGAGCGCGCGGCACGAGGGCGAACGCTCGCAGACGCGATCGAGGCCGTCGCGCCCGCGGGCCCAGTCGGTCGGAAACCAGATGTCCGGAGGGCGCACCGGGTACGCGCTGTCGAGGACGATGCTGCGCAGGCGATTGCCGAAGCGGGCGGCAAATGTCTGGCCGACGTACGTCCCGTAGCTGTCGCCGTAGAAGTCGACTTCGGGAACCTGCAGCGCATCCATCACCGCGACAATGTCGGCGACGGCCAGTTCGGTGCGATAGAGCGCCGACTTGCGCCCAAGCTGCTGACCGCAGTCGGCGATGGCCGCCGGATCGTTGGGGTCGCCCTGCTGAATGCCCGTGCAATCGATGGCGCCCGACGTCCCGGTGCCGCGCTTGTCGACGATCAGGATGTCGCGACGGTCGCGCAAGGGGTCGAAGATGTTCAGGTAGGCATCGCGCGTGCCGGTGCTGGAATAGCCCGGACCGCCCTCCTGCGGCAGGATCACGCCGAGCCTCGGTCGCGAGGTGTCGCGCCGCGGGTAATACTCAAAGCCGATCGTGATGTTGCCGTTCACGGCACCACTCGGATCGAGCTTGCGCCTGATGGAACCGCAGTAGCCGTCGTAGTCCGTGTTGCAGTACTTGAGCTGCAAGGTACCGACGGTAATCGACTTCGGCGGGGTCGCGGCACCTGCCGCGGTTGCGGCGAACAGCAATGCAATCACCCAAGCGGACCTGAGAAGACCCGGAGGTCGTGGAGGAGTCATCACCGCACGTTCCCCCCATTCGTTCTGTTTCTGCGGATATTGAGGCACGCGGTGACAATGGCGTCAACCTTGCGTGCAGGTCGACCGCACCCTGTCTGGCGGTCGAAAATGCGGGCCGGCGGACGCTGTCAAAATATGTCAAACGTCGCCCAGGCAATCACTCCCCGTCGGTTACCGACGCGGGTCCGCCGGCACTGAAGCGCTGAGTTCCTCCGTGGCGGCTCTCGCTTTCTCGAGACCCTTCAGCATGAGACCTGCCGCCTCGATCACGAGCACGAACGGGCGCTCGTTCTCCTCGTCACGCTCGGCGGCGCCCTCCAACTGATCGACGACGTCCGCAATGGCCGCGAGTGCGCCCATCATCGTCGCGTCCATGCTGGATAGGGCCCGCACCGCCGCCGCGGCATCCGCCTTCGCTTCACTCAATTCGGTTTGAAGCAGGGCCAGCTCGAACGCTACGCGATTCGACGCGTCCCGGAGTCCCGCGCTCAGTTCGAGCGCCGTTGCCCGCAATTCCTCGTCCATCGGCACTTTCGGCAGTGCCTCCAGCAGACTCGCCGCACGGTCTTCCATGGTATCCGCGCAGTCCCGGACCGCCGCCACGGCCGCCCGAAGCAGCCGCTTCCTGCCGTCGCTCGTCATCGCTGGCTCACCCCCGACGCAGGAATGCGCGCGACGATATCGATGTGCTGCCGTTTCAGCTTGACCAACGCGGACAGGCAGTGACCGGTGAAATCAAACTTCGTGTCGGCCCGGTAGAGCCCGCTGCGGAAGCTGCCGGCGTACTCCTGCAGCCGAGGCGCGGTGATCCGCGCATTGTCGAACACGAGCTCCGTCTGCCCCGGCTGGATCTGCATTTGTGCGACCTTGAGCATTTCCGCCTGCGTCCACCGCAGGGCACGCCGGTAGAGGTTGCTGCTGGACTCACCGCCACTGCGCAGCGCACCCATCGCATCGACGACGCCCTCGACATCCGCGCAGTTATTGTTGCTGTCCGGCTGGCTTTCCCGTCGGTCCAGCAATTGCCTCGTCTGCGCCTCAATGAATTCGAGGAATCGTCTGTCGCGCGTATCGGCGTACCGCACAGCTGCAGCCATCATGCCCCAGTGGACGAAATCGATCTTGAATTGCTCTCCGTACTTATTCATCAGCGCGGCGTCGAGGTCGGCCAGAAGGTCACCGGCGCGCCGGTCTTCCGGAAAGGCGCGATGGTATTCCGCGAGCGCCGTCCACGGCTCGGAATCGTAATAGGGATGCGTGTCGATCGAAGTCGGGGTCTGGCGGAAGCCGTCTCCGGGAATGCGCAGTGCAATGAGTCCCTCGAGCCAGGCGTGACGCGAGGCCGCGAAGCGTTGATCACCAGTGGCCTGCGAGTAGCGCACCTCCGCCAGCAGCGCCATTGCCACCGCACCCGCATAGGCGTTGCGGTAATTGGGGTCGGGCGACAGCAGCTTGCCGGGGCCCTCGGTCGCGTAGAGCAGGCCCCACCGATTCAGTGCGGACTCGATTCGCGTGCGCCCGACGGGCATGGACAGGAGTCGGGTCCATTCGACGCACTGCTGCAGCCGGCTCTTGCCGATCGGCAGCGTGTTCCTTTCAAACGCCGCGAGTAGCCGACGACTCGCGACGGCTGCCCGGGGGTCGCGCGTCAAAGCGTAGTAGTCGGTCAGCACGGCAGCCGTTACAGCCTGTCGAGTCAGTTGCACGGCCGACATCGTGTCGGGCTCGGCCTCTGCATTCGAGAGAAAGTCGATTCCGTATCGCAGGAACCCCGAGGGCAGCTGCGCTGCCACGAGGTAATCGACGGCGAGCGCCATGGACCCGCCGTCGGCACTCGGTGCCGCCACCGAAGTCGTGCTGGTAGCCATGAGCAATGCGACGAGGCCGGCGCACGTGACCGACGTCGAGAACCGGATCAGCGACATTCGCGAATCATATTCCGCAAGCCCGGCTCGAGTAACGGGCAGCAGCAATGCCGCCCCTTACCAGCGAGCGGCAACTTGTTCGCTCAGCGACTCGAAATCGGACGAGCACGGTTGCCCGTCCGCGAACCGCGAAGGCTATTTCTTGCGGCGCAGACGAAACGCCGCCGCAACGGCGATACCGGCCACCAGCAGCCCGAGCGTGCCCGGTTCTGGTACGGCGACCGCGCCGTCTTCCCCGGGGATTCCCGCGAACACGCTCGCCGACATGCAGAGCGCCGCAAGGCCAAGCAAGCTACGCGTCAATTTGTTCATCTTTTGTTCCCCATCGTCGGTCAGCGAACGACGAACCATGCTCGTCGGTCCGGGTACCGTTGATTGGGCAAGCAAGTTGCGTGCCGGTCCAGGCAGGTTGAACAGATTCAGCGGCTTACGCCGCGACCTCGAGACGGGCGTCGGCCTCCGGCAGCAGACACGTAAAGTAAGCCGACACCTGGCGGGACCTGAACGGCGCGCCGTGAAAAGCCGAGTGCAGCCGGGATATGTCCCCGATGTTCGTGCCGACGTTCTGCATCCAGACGACGTCGCTGGCAGACGCCCAACGAACGGCGGCCTTGCGGCGATCCTGTATCATTTTCGGCCATTGCCCGGGCCGGGGCCATCAGTCGTGTTGGGTATGTCCGTCACAGCAAAGTCGATCATCGGGGCGGTGAGCAGTGCCGCCCGCCAGGCCGTGGCATGAAGCCGTTCTCGCGACTGTTCAAAAAGGACTCGCCTCCCCCGCCGCCGACGTTGGCGCAACGCGTCGCGGCGCTGCAGGCGGCGCCCGCAGAGGTCGTCGTGCTGACGGCGCTGGGCAACGACGACGCAAGCCTGCGCGTCAGCGCGATTCGCCTGCTGCCGGACGGCAACGCACTGCGGAGGCTGGCCGGCCTCGCGGATCCGCTGCCGGACGAGGTCGCAGCGACGCCACCGGCGGTACGACAGGCCGCGCGTGAACGGGTGGCCCAGCTCATCGACCAAGGGTCGATCGACTTTTCGACATTCTGCGACGGGCGGACCACCGAGCCCGAAGCGATGGCGGTGGTCGCGCTTTGCAAGGACTCCGACCGCCTGAGCCAGCTGCTGGCCTCGATCGACGATCCGGCCGCGCTCGCGAGGCTGGTCGTGGACGGGCCATCGAGCCGGCTGCGTCAATCGGCGGCCGCGGTGCTCGATGACCCGGCGCAACTGCACGACGTTCTCCACCAGGTGCGCGGGAAGGACAAGGCGGCCTACAGGCTCGTCAAGCAGAAGTGCGACGCGCTCGTGGCCGACAGACGCAAGGCGGAAGAGTTTGCGAGCGAGGCGGCCGCCTCGTGCGCTTCGCTCGAGCAGCACAGCACGAGACCGCACGATCCACTCTACGCGGCCACTCTCGAGGTGCTGACGGCGCGGTGGCGCGCGCTGGCCGGACACCCGGACCCGCAACTCGTGCAGCGCAGCGAGCAAGCCATCGAGCGCTGCCGTGAAGTCATTGCGGCACGTGAACAGGAGATCGCGCGGCGAGCGGCCGAGGAGGCAGCCGAGCGCGAAGCCCGCGACGCACGCGCACGCGCGCATCAAGCCGAGCGACAGGCGGCCGCTGAGCGAGCCGAGGCCGATGCGCGGGCGTCGGCGGCAGCGGCCGCGGCGCGTGAAGAGGAAGACCGGGCGCGAGCCGAGCAACGAGCAGCGCAAGCGGAGGCCCACAACCAGATCGCCCGCCTGATCCGTCTCTCCCGGGACGCGTTGCTGGGAGGCAATACCCGCAAGGCGGCTCGGTTTCGCCTGGCCATCGAGGAAGCGATGCAGTCGGCTCCCGCGTTGCCGCCCCGCCAGTCCCAGAGCCTGCAGCAGCTCGACGACAAGCTGAATGAGCTCCGGCAGTGGAAGGAGTACGTCGCGGCTCCAAAGCGCGTGGAATTGATCGAGGAAATGGAAGCACTGGCGGACTCGCAGGACGAGCCCGAAGCGCTCGCGGAACACATCCGGGCGTTGCAACAGGAGTGGCGGACGATCAACAAGGGGATCGTCATCGATACGTCGGCGGATGGCGAGAGGTTCCAGCGGGCGTTTCAGGCCGCATTCAAGCCGTGCCAGGACTACTTCGCCGGACAGGCCGCGGTGCGGCGGGAAAACCTGGAGGCCCGCAAGCGGGTCCTCGAGCGCCTGAAGGCCTTCGCAGCGAGCCAGGAAGCCGAGGACGCGGACCGCGGCCTGGTCGCGCAGGTGCTGCGCGAGGCGCCGCGGGAGTGGCGACACTATTCTCCGGTGGACCGCGACGCCAATCGAGCCGCCGAGATCGCCTTTCACCAGGCGCTGGACCGCCTGCGAGCGGTGCTGAATGCCTGGTACGACCGCAACGAAACGGAAAAGAGCTCCCTCATCGCGCGGGCGCGGCACTTGTCGAGCGTCGAGGACACGACTCAGGCCATCGATGGCGTGACTCGACTGCACGCTTTGTGGAAGGAAACCGGTCCGGTGTCGAGGGAGCGGGCTCAGGCCTTGTGGGACGAATTTCGCACCCTGTGCGATTCGGTGTACAAGCGGCGCGAACAGGCCTACGCGCTTCGTGCCGCCGACCTGGCAGCCACGAAGGCGCAGGCCGTGGCGTTGTGCGCCGAGGTTGAAAAAGCCAGCTCCGTGTCGGCCGCCGAGCGGCTGGCTGCCCACACGAAGCTCCGGGAGTGGCAGGCCGCCTTCGACGCGCTCGGAGAGCTGCCACGAGCCGACGCGCGGGCATTGCAGGACCGGTTTGCACGAGCGGTCTCGCAGTATGAGGCGCGGTCGGCTCAGCAGGACTTGCAGGACATGCAGGCCGCAGAATCCAACCTGTTCGAGGCCGCGCGACTCATTCAGGCATACGAGCGTGCGGTGGTCCAGGACGCTCCGCCGGATGAACGCGAGGCCATGAAGGAAGCTGCGGAGCGCTTCATCGCCGCGGTGCAACGCTGGCCCAAGAGTGGCCTGGCGGCGTTGAAGCAGGCATTGGCGCGGGCCGACTGCGCATCCGAGCCCGACGACGCGGCTCGTGAACGAGCACTCAGGACGCTGTGCATACGCTGCGAGATCCTCGGCTCGACGCCGACGCCGCCCGAGGACGAGGCGCTGCGTCGTGAGTACCAGATGCGGCTGCTGATGCAGGGTCTGGGCCAGGCCAGCCGTGCGGACGAGCAAGACTGGGATGCCATGCTGGCAGAGTGGATCGGGATCGGCGCCGTCGCGGCCGAGGTTCACGAGCATCTGCAGCGTCGGTTCATGCTCGGCATGGCGAAGCGACCCGCGAAGAGCCCTCGGGCACCCGCATACCAAGACCGCGGGCGCGTCAACGCGCGCGCCGAGCGTGTCGGAAACGAACGTGGGGGGCGCCCCGACGGACGCGGACGGCCCGACACCCTCACACGGCGCTAGGGGCCGTGCGCGCCCGACGAGTGGCCATCGTGCGGCATCGCGAAGATCGCCAGGCGCTGTCGGTGTCGCACCGCCCGCTAGATCTTGAGCACGACGCGAAATCGCGCCCGGCCGCTCATCATTCGTTCGTACGCCTCCCCGACGCGGGCCAACGGATAGATCTCGTTCAGCGAGCGCACGCCGGTGAGCGCACTGAACTCGAGCGTGTCCTGCGAATCGATGGCCGTGCCCGAGTACCAGCCCCGCACCGACTGGTTACCACCGATCAGCTGGAACGGTGGCACCTCGAGTTTTGGCACCGCGCCGATCACGAGGAACGTGCCGCGCGGGCCCAGGCCACCCATGGTGGCCTGCATCGCTTCGGCGCTGGCCGCCGTCGCCAGGATCACCTTGGCGCCGCCGAGCTTCTGCAGTTGCTCCGCAGGATTCTGCGCCTGACTGTCGACGTAGTGATGTGCGCCGAGTTGCGTCGCGAACGCAGCCTTGTCCGCTCCGCGCGCAATGCCGGCCACGCGGAATCCCATTTTCGCGGCGTACTGCACCGCCAGGTGCCCGAGCCCGCCTAGCCCGAGCACGGCAACGAGTTCGCCGGCGCGGGCGCCGCAATTGCGCAGTGCATTGAAAGTCGTGACGCCCGCGCACATCAGAGGCGCCGCCTCCTCCGCCGCGAGGCCGCTTGGCACCCGCGCGAGTGCCGATTGCGGCGCCAGCATGAATTCGCCGTAGCCACCGTCCGCGGTGATGCCAGTGACTCGATGGAATGTCTGGCAGGCAAAGAAGTCGCCGCGGCGGCACGGGTCGCAATACCCGCACTGGCCGCCGTGCCAGCCGACTCCGACGCGATCACCGGTCGCCCAACCACGGACGCCGGCGCCCGCGGCGTCGACATGGCCGATGACTTCGTGGCCCGGCACGCGTGGCAACTCGATGCCGGGAAAGAGCGCCAATTTGGTGAACGAGTCGCTGTGGCAGACACCACAGGCCTCGACCCGGATCCGGACCTCACCCGCCGCCGGCTCCGGAATTGGGCGCTCGACGATTTCGAACGGGCCATCCGGACGGGTGACATGCGCGACTCGCATCGTGCTCATGGTGGCTCCTGTCGGCTGACCGTCGCGTTCCTAGAAAGCCAGGTGAGCGTATCCCTCGGCGCCATACGTCATCAACACCACGAGGCCATCTTCCGCGATCGTGACGTCGTGCGAGACCGCGTCGAGCGGCACGTGGTCCGCAAGCAGCGACTGGCCGCAGACGTAGAGTTCGACGCCCTCGCGCCGCAGGGCCGCGAGCGCCGGCAAATTCGGATTGTCCACGCCAAACTTTGCGCGGTAATGCGCATTGTCGAGCACGGCGTCATCGGAGGGCGTCGTGTGAAATACGACGACGAAGCGTGCATTCGACCGCTTCACCCCGTGGGCGGCCAGAGTATTCAGTTCCGTGCCGGCCATGTTGACGACGGGTGCAAGCTGGTCGGGCTTGTCCGCCCCGTGACGGCCTTCAAAAACGACCCGGTACACATGCTGGTTATCGGCGAGAAACGCCGACTTGGGGACTGCGACGTACGGGTCGGCCTGCGTCACCGGTTGCACGGTGTCCGGTGTTGCGGCTCCGGCGCTGGCAGCGAGCGAGCACGCTGTGAGAAAGGCGGTCAGCTTGGGCATATGGCACCTCGCGTACCGATCAATCGTTGCAATGCCATTCGGATAATGCCCGACGGTCGTCGTGTCATCCAGTTGCGCGGGCGCGGCCATTGCCGCCTGTTTACGAGCGCCCTCGAATAGGGTCTACAATCATCGAAACAGCAACGCACCCGTGAGGCACGCCATGTACGACTTCGACCGGCAGAAAGCGAAGTTCCGCTCCCAGCCTGGCTTCATCGCCGCGCTCGACCAGAGCGGCGGCAGCACGCCCAAGGCTCTTGGGCTGTACGGCATCCGGGAGACCGCGTGGTCGAGCGACGCCGAGATGATGGACCTGATGCACGCCATGCGCGCACGCATCATCACCAGCCCGGCCTTCAACGGCGAACGGATCCTCGGGGCCATCCTGTTCGAGAACACGATGGATCGCGAAGTCGACGGCCTGCCCACCGCCGAATATCTCTGGACCGTCAAGAACGTCGTGCCGATCCTCAAGGTCGACAAGGGCCTCGAGTCGGAAGCGAAAGGCGTGCAGGTCATGAAGCCGATGCCGGGTCTCGACGCGCTGCTGGTCCGCATCAAGGCCGAGGGAATCTTCGGCACCAAGATGCGTTCGGTGATCAAGCAGGCCGACGCCGCCGGCATCCGCGCGGTCGTCGACCAGCAGTTCGAAGTGGCCCGGCAGATCCTGGCGGCAGGACTGGTTCCGATCATCGAGCCGGAAGTGGACATCCGTTGTCCGCAGAAGGCCGCGGCCGAGGGCCTGCTCAAGGCCGACATCCTGCGCGGGCTCGGCACACTGCCGGAAGACCAGCTGGTGATGCTGAAACTCACGATTCCGGACAAGGACGATTTCTACGCGGACTGCATCACGCATCCGCGCGTGCTCAAGGTGCTGGCGCTATCCGGGGGCTACACGCGCGACGATGCCAATACGCGACTGGCAAGGCAGCACGGCATGGTGGCGAGTTTCTCCCGGGCGCTCACCGAAGGACTCACGGCACAGCAAACGGACGCGGAGTTCAACGCCGCGCTGGATCGCTCCATCGAGAGCATCTACCAGGCGTCGAAGACCTGAGATCGCAAGCCAGCCGGTTCGTGCCCGTCGAGCGTCCTGCCGATGATCGCTACGAACGTGCCGCGCGCATCGGCTGCGGCACGCTGCTCGGCCTGGTAACCGGCGGCATCGTCGCGATCTGCGTCCTGCCGGCCTCGTGGCTGGTGCTGGTCGGGATCGTGACCCTTGCACTGATCGCGTGCATTGCCCTCGCCCTGCGCTACGGCGAACGTTTCTTCGAATCGTACCAGCGCTGGCTGCGCCGGTTCCGATGAGAGATTTCCGCGAGCCGCCTATTTCGCAGCGGTTGCAACCAGCGACGCAATCTTCGACAGGCTCAGCGTCCCCTTCGCGCCCCACCCCGACTCTCCCGATGGCACGCCAGGCCGGAATGCCTCGTAGAGCTTGAACGCTTCGTCGGCCAAAGCCTGGGGTCGTCGCGAGTCGGCGAGCCGTTCCATGGCGGACCGGACCGCGGGCAGCGCATCGCCAAACTTCGATTTCAGGTATTTCTCCACGCCGTCCGGCGTCACGGGCTGCTGGTCCTTGCCGACGGCACGCAACCCGGCGGTGGTGTGCAGCACCGGTACCGCCCGGCCGAGCAGCGCGACCGGGAACACGCCTGCTGCTTTCGCTTTCTCGGCGCGCTTGCGCCGCACGTCCTCCGGCGATGGCGTGAACAGGCCGAGCCGCTGACCCTTCGACTGCGCGGTGAGTCCCGCCACCGCCTTGCCGAGCGTCAGCGCCTCATCGTGCTCGAATCCAAGTCTCTCGGCCACCACTGCCGCCCACAGTGTCAGCACCGGGGCTCGATTGATGTTCACGCTGTCCATCGCGCCTCCGTCGGTGCATTAGCGCAGGGATCTATGAGACGGTCCGCGCATCGACGTAGACCCAGGCCTGCATCCCCGAGGCCAGCTGCACGGAGATTCGCGTGTATTGAGCCTTGCGTTCGTACCGGTCCGCTGCGGCGAGTTCCGCGTCGGTGATCTCGAAAACCGTCCCACTCACTCGGCTGTCGCTACGCCCGTTGAACGTGGCGTTGTCGTAATGCGTGCGGCCGCTGGCGGCGACGATCGACGCGTCCTCGATCTTCACCGACGAAACCTCGAAGCCCGGCAATGAATCGCGCTGGCCAGCCAGCAGCCGCCCGAACGTGGACAGCTGTGTTTCGGGCTGCTGCAGCGTGCCGTAGGAAAAGACGTGTGGCATGTCGCTTCGCACCTCGCAGCTTGATCGGGTCGCACGAATCCCGCTGCGCCCCTGCACGATGAGCTGGATCTCAGATGCCAGGATCCTTCGCGACCGTTCGGTCGGTTGCGTTGCTGCGCACGGGCTCGGGAGCCTGTTGCCGGAGGAGCGCTTCGCCGACGAGCCACCACCACGACAGCGTGGGCCAGTGGATCAGCACCGTCCCTGTCCGGTGTTCCGTAAACCGCAGGATGGCGAGCGCCAGGACCTGCGAGACGGTTCCCGCGGCCACGACCAGCAACCAGCCGCGCGGAAACGCGACGTGGTACGCAAGCACGAACCGCATCGCGACCAGCATCACGGCAGCACCGAATGCGCCGGCGACCGAGATCGCAACCCAATCATCCGCGATGATCCTGTTCGCGACGATGGCCACGGCCGCATAGCTTGCGGCCACGGTGATCACGGCAAACAGCGCCGCAGCCAATATCGAGGTCCGTGATTTGTCCAGCCGTGGCCGGACGGCAATCAGCAGCACGGGGACATAGATCAGTCCTGGCAGCACGGCGACGATGAATCCGACCAGCGCCGCCCAATCGTTCACCGCGGGGTCGGACAACGCCGGAACGATCGTGACGATCGCAGTCGCAATCAGCAGTGCGGTACGAAAAGTCCTGGAACTGAGGGTACGCATGCCTGCCGGATGCGATGGCCGGGCACGTAGCCGAGGCGCTGTTCGTTTGCTCGCGTCGCCGATGCTCACGGCGGACGCCTTGCAGCTGGATACGCGCAACGGAATCCGACAAAGGCCACCGCGTTCATGACTTCATGGCTGTCGCGCCACCGTGTGCGCAGGTTGACGATGCCTCCATCGTAGCTGCCGCCGCGCAGCACTCGCCGGCCCTGCACGGAAAGCAGATCGGCGGGCGGTTCGCCGCCCGTCACTGGATCCGTGCTGGGTTCGACCGAATAGCCGGGTTTCCAGGCATCCAGGATGAACTCCCAGACGTTACCGGCCAGGTCGTACAGGCCGAGTGCGTTGGGCGGGTAGCGGCCGACGGGTGTCGTGTCGCCGATTGCACTGGCCGAGTAGTTGGCCCGCTCCGCTGACGGCGGCGCATCGCCCCATGGAAACTCCTGGTCGCGACCGGCCCGATCCGCGTATTCCCACTCGGCCTCGGTCGGCAGTCGCCCGCCCGCCCAGCGGCAGTAGCTCTGTGCTGCATGCCACGTGACATACACGACCGGATGATCGGCCTTCGACGCGGGATACGTCTCGCCCTGCCACAGTTCCAGGTAATGACCGTTGTGCCGCGTCGACGGGATTCGCGCGCGGCTCCATTGCGGGTGCGCCGTCACGAACTGGGCGAACTGCGCATTGGTGACTTCATGGCGATCCATGCGGAAGTCGCCGACCGTGACCTGGTGATCGGGAATCTCTTCCTCGAAGATTCCCGGGTAATCCACCCCGTATCGACGCTTCAAGTCCGGCACTGCCGATGCAGGCGTTCCCATCTGAAACGTCCCGCCTCGCACCAACACGGTGCCGTCGCGCACCGTGGCGCCGTCGACGCTCGTCGACAAGACGACTCCGAGCACCAGCCACGTGTGCAGCCACCGCCCGGTCATGTCAGTCCCCCCTATGGCTGGCCTGAGCGTCGAACGACCCTGGATATTGTCACCGAACGGCCGCCGGATCGAAATGCGGATTGAAGATCAGGCCCAGCCGATTGCCGAAAGGATCCAGCACCGCCGCAACCTTGATGCCATCACCGACCTCCGTGACCGCCTCGAGCGACGTGGCGCCGAGCCCGATCAGGCGATCGAAGGTCGCCTCGATGTCGTTTACGCCCCAGAGCGGCTGCGGGCCCGACGAGCCCGGGTGTCCGTCGGGCAGGAGACCGAGTTCGAATCCGCCGACGGCATAGCCGACGTAGAACGGCTGGTCGAAATACGGCTCATGGCCCAGCACCAGCGAATACCAGGCTTTGGCGGCGTCGAGATCCTCGACGGGATAGATCGCGGTTCGCAGTCCGAGCAGCATCGAGTGGCCCTCCTGTGTCTATGCATCCGAGCCTGACGCGGCAATCGAGATCGATCCGTTTGTGGACGACCTGGACCGTCCGGTGCGTGCCCTCAAGAGCCGGCTGGCGGCCCTTTCAACTCGACGACGTTGCCCTCAGGGTCCGTGACGTACATGGAAGGGCCTTCGCCTTCCGCACCGTACCGAGACTGCACGGCCCCGGCCGCGATGCCCTGCGACTCGAGGTGGCTGCGCAGCGCAGCCGCGTCGAACGGTTCCACGCGCAGGCAGAAGTGATCGAGATTGCGACCCTCGGCGCCGGCTGCCGCTCCGCCGGCCAGGCCGAGCGGACCCGTGACCGGCACCAGGTCGATCAGGGACCGCCCTGCGCGCAGTTGCAGCAGGCCGATGGCTTCCTGCCGCCGCTCGACCGTGCAGCCGAGCACATCGCAATAGAAGCGCTCCATGCGCCCGAGGTCGACGACTCTCAGGACGAGGTGATCGATTTCGCGAATCCGGAACATGACTCGACCGTATCGGTGAATGTCAGGGTTCACTGCCTGTGGCGGCGCCCAATGCAGGATCGACGTGCGGCATACCTTACCGCAGAACCTGCGCGTTGCAGCATTGCTACGGATGACCCGGCCGCTCGGAGCGCCGACGTCAGTCGTCGTGATCCTCGTCGCGCTCGAGTTCCTGCATGCGCAACATTGCCGCCTTGAACATGCCAGTGGCTTCCGAACTGTTGAGCCCTCTCGCCGCCGCCTCGCGCACGGCATGCAGCAGTGCCGCTTCGAACCGGATCTGCGTCGCGTCGCCGACGCTCGGTTCGGGGTCCCCTTCCTTCGCGGGCACGAACAGCTCGCCCTGTGCTCGCTGTGCGATCACGTCTTCCGCCAGCAATCGCGCGTAAGCAGCGCGCACATCCGCCGTGGCGATCATCAGTTCCTGCGCCACGCGCTCCGCGGCGGGCAACAGCGCACCCGCGGGCAGCGCGCCTTTGGCCACGTCTGCCTTGATGACGGCATACAGGCGCTCAGCCAGCAGCGACGCGCTCTGCGCGTGCATGGCCTTGCGCCAGCGCCCCGTCCGCGTCGCCCAGTACTCGTCCACTTGAGCTCCCTGCCCGATGGCACACCCTCGGGACGCCAGCATTGTCCCCCCGCCGGCCGCGGTCCGCCCATGAATGGACGTCGCGGACCCCTCCGGTTCGTGCACTCGGTCACAACCCACTATCCGCCGGATCTTCCCGGGATCGCCGCAGCAACAGGTCGGGGATTGCACGATCCCTCGGTCCGGCCGTTCGACGCAACGCCAATCCCCGCTGGCGGCCGCAACGCTGCGTGGCCTGCCGCCCGCATGAAAAATTCACGTCGCCGGGTGGTAAGGTCGGGTTTTCAACCGACCCGGCAGTCACCATGTCCACCGTCCCGCGCACCGGTCGCGACGAACTTCGGCGCATCGCCCACGCGGTCATGCTGCAACGCGGGCTGCAACCGGACTTTTCGACGGCCGCGCTGGCGGAGACGAATGCGATCCGGCAGGCGGCGTCCTCGCCCGACGCGACGGTGCGGGACCTGCGCGCGCTTGCTCTGGGCATCGATCGACAACGACGATTCCCGCGACCTCGACCAACTGTCGGTCGCGGAACCACAATCCAACGGCTCGGTGAAGATCCTCGTGGCGATCGCCGACGTGGATGCCCTGGTGTTGCAGCACAGCGCCATCGATACACACGCCGCGACGAATACCACCTCCGTCTATACGGCGGCGCAGATCTTCCCGATGCTGCCGGAGAAGCTGTCGACCGATCTCACATCGCTTGCGGAGGACCGCGAGCGCCTCGCCATCGTGTTGGAGATGCAGGTCGCTCCCGACGGGACGCTCGCCGGTTCCGATGTCTACCGCGCAATGGTGCTGAACCGCGCCAAGCTGGCCTACAACAGCGTGGCGGCGTGGCTCGAGGGCACCGCGCCGCCGCCCCCGGCGGTCGCGGCGGTGCCGGGCATGGACGAACAGCTGCGCATCCAGGATCGAATCGCGCAAGCGCTGAAGCAGAGGAGGCATGCGCAGGGTGCACTGCGGCTCGAGACGCTCGAGGTGCGCGCGGTGTTCGACGACGGCGCCCTCGCCGACCTGCGACCGGATCAGAAGAATCGTGCCAGGGAACTGATCGAAGACTTCATGATCGCGGCCAACGGCGTGACCGCTCGCTTCCTGGAAAAGGCGGGACTGCCGTCACTGCGTCGCGTACTGCACGTGCCGAAGCGCTGGGACCGCATCGTGACGCTGGCCGCCGAGTCCGGGGAGAGATTGCCGGCGACCCCGGATGCCGCCGCGCTCGATGCGTTCCTGACGCGCCGCCGCACGGCGGATCCGGCGCGCTTTGCGGACCTGTCGCTGTCCGTCGTCAAGCTGCTCGGCGCCGGCGAGTACGCCGTCGAAGTGCCGGGACAGCCGACCGAAGGCCACTTCGGACTGGCGGTTCGCGACTACACCCATTCGACCGCCCCGAACCGCCGCTTTCCCGACCTCGTCGCACAGCGGCTGATCAAGGCGGCGCTGGCCGGCCGGAGTTCTCCGTACGGCGTCGAGGAACTCGCGGCGCTGGCGCGCCACTGCACGGAGCAGGAGAACAATGCCGACAAAGTGGAGCGCCAGGTGCGCAAGTCCGCGGCCGCGTTGCTGCTGGCGCCTCGCATCGGCGCGCGGTTCGACGCGATCGTCACCGGCGCATCCGACAAGGGCACGTGGGTGCGCATTTCCGGGCCGGCCGCCGAAGGCCGGGTGGTGCGAGGCTTCCAGGGCCTCGACGTGGGCGAGCGGGTCCGCGTGGAACTGGTGCACACGGACGTCGCGCGCGGCTACATCGACTTTGCCGCCGTGGGGTCGCCGTCATGACCGCCGAGCGATCGGCCACGTCCGCCGCTGGCCTACAAGAACGAGGCGTTTCTCGACAGCGACGAAGGCCGGCCACTGCGCATCCTGGCGGAGTACCTCGAGCCGTTGCACGCGTTCCAGGCCGAACGCATCCGCGACACCATCGTGTTCTTCGGTTCGGCGCGACTGACGCCAGAGGGACCGCTCGGGGAGTATTACGAGGCCGCCCGCGAACTGGCGCGACTCGTCACGACCTGGTCGAAGAACCTTCCCACGCACGCACATCGCTATGTCGTGTGCACCGGCGGAGGCGGCGGCATCATGGAGGCGGCCAACCGCGGCGCGTCGGAAGCCGGCGGCAAGACCGTCGGCCTCAACATCGGGCTGCCTCACGAACAGCGGCCGAATCCCTACGTCACGCACGCGCTCACGTTCGAGTTCCATTATTTCTTCATGCGCAAGCTGTGGTTCGCGCACCTGGCGCGGGCGCTGGTGGTGTTCCCGGGCGGTTTTGGCACCATCGACGAGCTGGCCGAGGTCCTGACTCTGACGCAGACGCGCAAGATCGACCGGCCGATCCCGATCGTGCTGTACGGATCCCGCTACTGGAACGAGATCCTGAATTTCGAGGCGCTCGTCCGCCACGGCATGATCGACCGGGCGGACCTCGAGCTGTTCAAGTTCGCAGATGATCCGGCCACGGCGCTCGCGCTGCTGCAGGCCGGCATCGCGGCCGAACTCGATGACGCGACGCCGGCCATCGCGCACTCGCGAACGTGTCCCCCGTGACCGCGCCGCAGCCCTTGCATCCGCGCGTCTCGGCCCCAACACGGGACATTCCGGCCAGGACCGGGCGAGCGGCTGCCGTGTCCGATCCTGTGGATGCCCGGATCAGGACGTCAGGTCCTGCACCTGCTGGATCATGTAAAGCGAGATGGCTCCGAGCATCACGGCGGCGACGATGGTCATGACGGTTCTCCTTCGGGCGCCGAAGCGGCGCCACTGGTTGCATGGTGTTGAGATGCGGCAGGAGGGCATCCGGTTGCGTGGCAAACCGGACGCTGCGGTGAGCGGTGCAATCGGTACGATGAATGACGGCGCTGCCCACCGGCACTCTGGTGCGTCGGGCGTGTCAAACGGATCGCAGGCGGACATGTGCCCAAGGAGTCGAGATCGATGAAATCGCTGGGTAAGAAGCCGGACGGCTTGCGGCAGGAGCGCATCGCGGGCTCCCCGCTCTGGGACGGTGAATCGTTCCGCAACATGCACCCGCTGCTGTCACGCCTGATCAAGCCCGACATCGCGGGCCCGACGCTCAGCGCCTTCCTGTTCGAGGGCAACCGTCGGACACCGAGCGCGCCACTGCCGGCGCTGGATCCTAAGAGCCCGCTGGGCGAAGCGGCCGCAGTCGGGGTTGCGCGCGACCTGGCTCGGCCATTCGACGGTACTGATCGAGATCGATGGCGTCCGCGTGCTGACGGATCCGGTGTGGGGCCTGCGTGCCTCGCCGACGCAGTGGCTGGGTCCGAAGCGTTTCCAGCCCGTGCCCGTCCCGATCCGGTCACTGCCGCCACTCGACGCGGTCGTGATCTCCCACGATCACTACGATCACCTCGACCATCAGACGATCCGCGCGCTCGCGCGCCGCGACGTGCCGTTCGTCACGTCGCTCGGGGTGGGCGCGCACCTCGAGGCCTGGGGCGTGCCGCCGGAGCGGATCGTCGAACTCGACTGGTGGGAGTCGTACGCGCTGCCACGCGCCGACCTTACGATTACCGCGGCGCCGTCGCAGCATTTCTCGGGCCGCGGCCTGCACACCCGCAATTCGACCCTCTGGTCGTCCATGGTGATGCGCTCACGGCGGCATTCGGTCTTCTTCAGCGGCGACACCGGGCTGACCACCGAGTACGCGGCGATTCGCGACCGGCTCGGGCCGTTCGACCTGGTCATGCTCGAGGTCGGCGCATTCCATCCAGCGTGGGGCCACATCCACCTCGGACCGGAGAATGCACTCGAGGCCTGGGCGCTGCTCGGCAAGGGTGCGTTCCTGCCGGTGCACTGGGGGACGTTCAGCCTGGCGATGCACGCCTGGGACGAACCCGCCGAGACCCTGCTGGCCCTGGGCCCGAAGCTCGGTGTTCCACTGGTGATGCCGCGGCTCGGCGAACCAGTCGAGCCGGCGCAGGCGGAACGAGTGACGCCGTGGTGGCGCACGGTGGATCGGCACGCCGCGCCGGTGACGTCCTCGGAACCACGCGAGCCGGCTATTCCGCAGAGCATGCCGCAACCGCTGGACTGAAGTGTCGGGTGCCGTGTCGTGCGGCACGAGGCACTGCACAGCAGCTGCGCTGCATCGCGCCGCGCGGTTAGTTCACCGCAGCAAACGCCAGGCGAGCCAGCCCGCGAACATGGCCAGTCCGATCCACAGCCAGGGACGGCCAGGCACGGCACCCGGGGAATTCGACGCCTGCGCGCGCATCTCCGGATGCTGGGACACATACGCATCCACCGCGTCCTTGGCTTCCTTGAGGCCGATGTGCTGCTCCCGACGCACGATCTTGATGGCCTCGATCATGTTGCCCGCGGCCACTGCAGCGGCCGCCGCGGCCGGGATCGACGCCGGCGAGTTCGCATCGGGACTGGAATTCATGAACCTGCTCCTGTGCGTGCGTTGCGAAACCCGCCATGAAGCCGCCCGCAATCTGCAATGGATGCCGAGAAGTCGCCCCCCCGGACCCTCCGCTCGCAGCCGGGCGGTGGCCGATCATGGATCTCGCACCGGCCGGAACATCCGCCGGCAGTGCGGCGGCGTCAAGCCCACCGGTCGATTGAACATCAGCCGGAGAATCGGCACGTCCGCGGCTGTTCGCAGCGGCCTCGAAACGTTACCCTGTCCGGGGTCCCCACGCAGGCAGGCAACCGTTTCATGGCCAAACCGAATTACTCGCAACAGAAGAAGCAGCGCGAACAGGCCGCCAGAAAGAAGCGCGACGAAAAGCTGCAACGTCGTCAGCAGAAAAAGGACGACGGCCAACCTCAGCCTTCCGAACCGGGCGACGGCCACGGCAGCCCGCCAGGGGTCGGCGCGCCCCGTAGCGCCGATGCTCAATAGATCCCTGGCCCGCGGGTTGGCGATCGGCGCGATGTGCGCCAGCTCGTCAGCCTTCGGCGCGGCCGACGGATCACAACTGGAAGCGCCCAAGGGTTCGAAAGTCGCGATCGTCGTCTTCGAAAACCTCGAGAACCCGGACTGTGCCGCGGCGCACCCGGACCTGGTCGAGCTCGCGAAGATCAACAAGGTGCCGCTGGTCGTTCATGACGTCCCGACCGTCCGCGACACGTGGGCATTTCCGGCCGCCGTGCTCGTCCATTACTTCGACTCGCTGGCGCTGCCGCTCGGCGCCGACTTCCGCAGCTTCGTATTCCAGTATCAACCGAAGATCACGGCCGCCAACCTGCGTTCCGCGGCCGAAAAGTTCGCCGCCGGCCACAACCTGCCGTTGCCGCCTGAGGTTGACGCGAAGGGCAGTTTCAAGGCCGAGGTCGACGCGGACGTTGCCCTCGGTCGCAAGACCCAGGTCCAGTTCCTGCCGACGATTTTCGTCGTCGGGCCCGGCAAGGGGCCCGCGCACGTCGCCGAGGTGTCGGACCTGAGGACCGTGAGCGAGATCATCACCCGGATGAGCCGTTAGGCGCGACCTCGTCCGGTCGTTTCGCGCTCAGTCGCCGCGAGGCTTTGCCAGCTCGTCGCGATACGGCGTCGCCAGGGGCCGCAGCAGCAGGCCCGGCGCGGCAGCACAGACGATCGGAATCGCGTTGATGACGGTGCCCGCCACCGCGATCTGTTCGGGCGACGTGGGCGTCGTGTCCCCGGCCCGCTTCTCCATGTCCACCGTGATCCGGATGCCGGGCTGACCCTTGACGTGGATGCGCCAGAGCGGCGGATGCGGATCGTCGAGGTGCGCGGTCTCCATGTACCAGTGTATCGACATCGTCAGCGTCGGGACGCCGCGGACGACGCCGTGCCACCGCCAGTTGAAGTGGCCGATGCGGCCCTGCGGAATGAGGCCGGCGGCGACCTGCAGGTCCTGCGACGCCGCAAACACCCGATGGTCCGTGTCGACGCGATCGAGGACCATACCGAGGTGCTCGGCCAGCGCCGCGAGCACCTCGGTGTACATGCCATTCAGCGACGCGGGCGGCCCCCACAGTGGATCGTTCGGATTCACGGTGGCCGGGTCTGCGCCGAATCCCAGCGCCTTGAAGACGTAATCCGGACTGCGCACCGCTCCGCAGGCGACGCACTCAACGACTTCGATGTGATCGATGGCGGTGCAGACGCCAGTGGCCACCACCGCGAGTTGCTCGGCCGCAAAACCGGGATTCAGTCCGGCGTTCATCAGCGTCGTGCCGCCCTTGCGGCAGGCCGCTTGCAGCGCCGCGACGCGCTGATTCCCCCAATGGCCGGGATGACTGTAACCGTTGATGCTGATGACGTTCTTGCCGGACTCGAGCAGTCCCAGGATGTCGGCGTCGTGCGAGCCATAGGGCGGTGCCAGGCGCGCAGCGTGGATCACGACGTCGGCGTCCAATGCGAGGATCTGCTGGACGCTGTCAGTGGCCATCACGCCCGTGGGCGCGCGCCTGGCGATATCCCCCGCATCCTTGCCGACCTTGTCGCGGCCGTAGACGTACACGCCGACCAGTTCCATGGCCGGATGGTCGATCACGGCGCGCAGGCAACTCTTGCCCATGCCGCCGGTGGCCCATTGTATGACCCGGTACTTTTTCATGGCGACACCGCCCGTTCGTTCCATCTGGTCAGGTCCACGCCCCTGGCGATCAGCCACAGGCACAAGGTGGTCTCGGCGACGAATCCCGGCAACAGCAGCGACGGGCCCAACTGCGTCGCCACCGCAGGCGCCAGGAATCGAACGAAGCTGTTGAGTACGTAGCCGAGGCCGGCGACGGACATCAGCACACCGAGGAATGCCGGAAAGTAACCGGAGCGCGCCAGCAGGTGCCCGAGCGCGAGACAGGAGCAGCCGAAAAAGACGAGCGCGATCGCGGCATCGCAGGCCAGCGCGAACAGCTCGGCCGCCATGCCGGATCGAAACAACGACTCGGACCCGAGGATGTTGCGGGCGGTCGCCGTCGGATCGTCGCCGACCACGAGGCTCGAACGCACGAATGCTTCGCCGAACAGCCCCGCGACGATCACCACCAGGTACAGCAATCCGCCGGTCCGGGCCCAGGCCTGCGGCGCGATCATCTGCGCCGTCATTTCAGGAGCCGACGAGCATCACGGGCGGTCCGCCTGTCGAGATCCGGCCGGCATCCGCCGCCACTTCCTGCATTTCCCGGGAGCCCATCGCCAGTTGCAGCGCCTCCGCGGTCGCAAAGGGCATCACGAGCATCAGGTAGAACGCCGGCTTACCCTGCGGCAGGTCCGCGAACCGCGTGATGGTGTACGGTCGCGCGTGCTCCGGAATCTGCATTCGCGCGTGCAACAGCTTCAGGTGCGACTGGAACTCGCGATCGAACATCTCCGTATCGAGCGGATACGGATACAACAGGTGCAGGGTCACTCCCGCCATCGTTCGAGTCCTTGTGGGCCGCCGAGTCGAAACCCGTCACCGGACTAGACCATCGAACTTCGGACCCGTCAATCGCGTGACCCGGCTGCTGGCGCCTGACCCTCGAAATACGTCTGCGCCCGGACGGCCTCGGCGTGGATCGGCGTGTAGGTGCGCCACTCCGTGTCGTTCTTGTCCTTGTAGCGGACGACACCTTGCTCGAGGTCGAACTCGTAATACGGAAACACCTCGCGCAG
The DNA here is from genome assembly GCA_963843985.1 of uncultured Gammaproteobacteria bacterium. Lineage (GTDB taxonomy): Bacteria > Pseudomonadota > Gammaproteobacteria > Steroidobacterales > Steroidobacteraceae > RPQJ01. The sequence goes on from CAWJMS010000001.1 coordinate 26,808, forward strand.
GTTGAAGAACATCGCCGGCGCGAAGAACAGGATGTCGGCCGCCAGGTAGCCGCCGTTGAAGCGCAGCGGCAGGACGCCGGTCAGCGGCTCGCGGCCCGGCGCCTGGACCCGGAACTCGTAGTTGCCGAAACTGGTCGTCGTCAGCGTCTCGGAACGCGGCGCGGCGCTCGACGTCCCCTTCTTGACCTCGACGGTCGCTCCGGGCTGAGAGGTCGTCAGCGACGTGGTGGCCTCGCAACCAGCGAGGACGGCCAGCAGCGCGGCGACGGCGAAATGGGCAGAACGTCCTGTCATTCATGACTCCTGGGCGGGGAAGGCTTCCGGGATCCGGCGTACAACTCGAAAAATAACAATCGGCAGGGGATGCTGCCATTCATCAGCGCCAAACTGCGACCGGGTTTGAGTCCGATGGACTTGTACGGCGACGCGCCCGCCGCGAGGATCACGGCCCGCCATCCGCAGAACCGGCGTTTCAGCGTGTCGCCGACCTCCTCGTAAAGCTGGCGAATGTCGCCTTCGCTGCTGCCGATGCGATCGCCATAAGGCAGGTTGGTGACCAGCAGCCCGCGTTCGGCCGGCGGCTCGATGTCCTGGAATCGACCGGTGCGAAACGTCATGTACCGCTCGACGCGCGCCTTGAGCGCGCTCTTGCGCGCCATCGCGACGAATTTCGGGTCAATGTCGGACGCGATCACCGGTGCGGGCGGTGCCTCGAGCTTCTCGGCGCGCACGCGATCCTGGGTCTCGCGCCACAACTCGCGATTGAAATCGTTCAGCCACTCGAAATGGAACTCGCCGCGCTTGCGATGGATGTGCGGCGCCTTGCGGACGGCGACCATCGCCGCCTCGATGGCGAGTGTGCCGCTGCCGCACATCGGATCCAGGAACGCCTGGGTGCCGTCGTACCCGGCGAAGAGCAGGATGGCCGCCGCCAGCGTCTCCTTGAGCGGCGCGGGATGGCCCTGCTCGCGGTAGCCACGCTTGTGCAGCGATTTTCCTGACGTGTCGAGACTGAGCATGCAGCGGCCCTGCGACAGGTGCGCGACGACGACGACCTTCGGCTCCGTCACGTCCACCTTCGGCCGCCGCCCCGCATGCCGTTCGACACACTCGAGGATGGCCTCGCGCACCTGCGTGATGACTTGCTTCGGATCCATGCCGCCGCTTTGCGCATCGGCCCCGAGGCTCTCGACCATGAATGCGTGCTGCGGATCGAAAATCTCGTGCCAGTGGATGCGCCGCGCCTGGGAGCGCAGCATCGGCGGCGACTTCGCCGGCACTTCCCGGATGACGCGCAGGATGCGGCTCGCAGTGCGCAGCTTGAGGTGCAACTCGTAGAACAGCGCGTCGTCGGCTTCGAGTTCGACCGCCCGATAGCCGGGCCTCAGGTCGCGGGCACCCAGCGCCGCGAGTTCCGCCTCGAGCGCCGGCTTGGTCTCCTCCGGACAGGTTGCGACCAGGCGCATCTAGTCCCGCAACATTTCGAGCAGGTGCAGCGAGACCGTCGCCACGTGCGCCACGGCGAGCCCGATCAGCGCGTCGGCCGCGATTGCGTGACCTCCGCGCCACGCCAGCGCGTCGGCCGAACCGTGAGCGGCCCACCATGCGGCACCGGTGGCGGCGGTGGCCAGCAAGGCGACCAGCGTCAACCCTTCGATCGTGGCAAACAGGCCGCCGCCCTCGGCGGACGGAATCGTGCCGCGCGCGAGACCGGCGAGGTCGCGCAGGGTGGCACCGCCCTGCCCGGCCAGCCACGGGAAGTAGACTCGCCAGCGACCCGCTCGAGTACATGCGAACAGGTAGAGCGTTGCCAGCACGAGCGCCGCGAACCCGAGCGCGACGTGACTGCCGTTCAGCAACCCCGGACCGGCGGGAACGCGCCGATACATCGCAATCCAGGGACTCGTCGCGATCAGCCAGGCCACGATCAGTGCCAGAGCCACGTGCAGGCGGCCGGTCAGCTTGTCGCGCACGGTGTCCATGGGGGAGTCAGGCCGCACTGCGGCCGGCGAGCGCAGCGATCTGCCCCGCGAAGCGTCGCACCTCCTCCCAGTCGGTGAACTCGACGTTGGTATGCAGATCGGTCGGTCCCTTGGTGATCCACATGATGAAACGGATCGCCGCGCGGTCGAATGGCTTGTAGCGCTGGTAGTCGAGATTGCCGCCGAAGACGCCGAGCAGCTTCGGCTTCCACGCCGAGCGCGACACGAACGCCCTCACGTACGGGTTGGTCTGTGGCGTATTTTTCCTGGCCTTGCGCGCCACGAGGTTCACCGAGAAGAACCCGCTCGGTTTCGCATCCAGCAGCGCCCGGTGCTTCTCGATGAAATCGAACACGGCCGGATTGTGCTTGCCGTGGCGGATGCTTGCGCCGATGACGATCGCGTCATAGCGTTCGAGGTCGGCCGGGGCCTCGGTCAGCGGCGCGAGTTCCGCGTTGACGCCGGCGGCCGCGAGGTCGGACTTGAGTCGCTCGCAGATCTTGCGCGTCTGGCCATAGACGCTGAAATAGAGCAGCAGGACGTTCGACATTGGCGCAGGACAGCGGAACTTATTGGCGGGTGATGGCGGACTTGCCGCCTCTCAGCACGTATTTCTGGATCTTGCCGGTCGTGGTCTTCGGCAACTCGGTCACGAACGTGTACGCGGTCGGCACCTTGAAATGGGCCAGCGCGCCGCGCGCATGCTCCCGCAACTGTGCCGCCGTCGCGTCGGCTCCCGGCCGCAACACCACGAACGCGTGCGGCGATTCGCCCCACTTTTCGTGTGGCATGCCGACCACCGCCACCTCGAGCACCGCCGGATGCCGCAGCAGGGCCCCCTCGACCTCGATCGACGAAATGTTCTCGCCGCCGCTGATGATCACGTCCTTGAAGCGGTCGCGGATCTCGACGTAGCCGCTCGGATGCACCACGGCCGCGTCGCCGCTGTGGAACCAGCCGCCGCGAAACGCCTTCTCGGTCGCCTCCGGGTCGTTGTAATAACCCTTCATCACCACGTTGCCGCGCGCCACGATCTCGCCCAAGGCCGCGCCGTCCTGCGGCACGTCCCGCATGTCCGCGTCGACCACCCGGAGTTCGCCGGAGGTGATCAATTCCACGCCGGTCAGCGCCTTCACCCTCGCGCGCGCCACGGGATCGAGCGCGGCGTGCTCGGGCAGCGGTTCGCAGACCGTGATCAGCGGCGCCGTCTCGGTGAGGCCGTAGACCTGCGTGACGTTCCACCCGAGATCGCCTTCCACGCGCTCGATCGTCGCGGCCGCCGGCGGTGCCCCGGCCGTCAGCAGCCGAACGCCGCGCCGCAAGGTCTTGCGCAATGCCTCCGGGCCGTTTGCGATGCTGATCAACACAGTCGGGGCGGCGCACAAAGTGGTGATGCGCTCGTCATTGATGTGACGATAGATCGTCTCCGCATCGGCGCGCCGCAGGCACACGTGGGTGGCGCCGACCGCCGTGACGATCCACGTGAACGTCCAGCCGTTCGCGTGGAACATCGGCAGTGTCCAGAGATAGCGGTCGGCCGACGACATCGGCCAGTGCACCAGCGTGCCGGTCGCGTTCATCCAGGCGTTGCGGTGCGTGATCATCACGCCCTTCGGCTGCGACGTCGTGCCGCTGGTGTAATTGATCGCGAGCAGGTCGTTCTCGGCGATCGCCGGACGCTCGAACCGGGCGTCTGCGGCGGCCAGCAGGTCCTCGTACGCCAGCCAGCCCGGCTTGCCGCCTTCCAGCGCGACGTAATGCTCGACCGAGGTGATACGGTCGCGCACGCTGTCCACCGCGTCGAGATACTCCGCATGCGCACAGAGCACCCGCGCGCCGCTGTGATTCGCGAGATAGACGAAGTCGTCGGGCACGAGGCGGTAGTTGATCGGCACGATGACGGCGCCGAGTTGCGGCACCGCGTAGTACTGCTCGAGGTTCTGGTGGGTGTTGGGCGATATGACGGCCACACGGTCGCCGCGTCCCACGCCGAGCGCCGCGAGCCCTGCGGACCAGCGGTCGCAACGCTCGCCGAATTGCGCATAGGTGAGCCGCACGTCGCCGTCGACGACGGCCTCGCGACCGGCGTAGAGCTTGCGCGCGCGGCGTGCAAATTCAAGAGGAGTCAGCGCTGTTTCCATCGTGACTGGGATATTGCCGTGCGCGGGCGGGGATGTCCAAGCGACCGATGACGCGTCAGTCGCAGCCCGGCGGCGGCTGGAAACCGCCGATCTCCGCTTCCAGCAGGCTTGCGAAGCGCAGGGTCGTGCGGTCCTCGAGATAGGCACCGAGCACCTGCAGGCCGATCGGCGCGCCGCGACCGTCGAGCCGGCGCGTCGGAAAGACCGTCGCCGGCAGTCCGGCCACGGATGCCAGCGACGGCAGCGCGCTCAACCGGTAGTACGGCATGGACTGCCCGCCGATGGCCAGCGTGCGTTCGTAGAAGTAGCCGTCGTCGTGCGCGAATGCATTGGTGTTGCAGACCGGCGCCAGCACGACGTCGACGTCTTCGAACACGCGCTCCCATGCAAGCTTGTAGCGTTCGCAGGTTTCCAGCAACTCGACCAGTTGTCCCGCGCTGCCCTCGAGCCCCGCCGCGACGGCGTCGAGGAACGGATCCCGGTAGCCGCGCATCTTTGCAGCGGCCTTGGCACGCGTCGCCGCGGGCAGCCCGCCACCGAGCAGGCACTGCAGCAGCGTCAGGTAGTCGCGGTAGTACGCACTGAAATCGCCAAACGTGTCGCCCGCGTCGAATTCACGCACCGTCGCGCCGCTGCGGCCGAGCCGCGCGCAGACCTCGTCCCTCGCGTCGAGGATCGACGCCTCGACGGGAATCCACACCGGCAGGCGCAGCACGCCCACGCGGCATTGAGAGAGTCGCTCGATTCGCGGGGCGGGTATTCGCGCCAGCCAGCCTTTCGCGTCCAGCCCTTCCGCGCCATGGAGGACGTCGAACAGCAGCTCGAGGTCAGCGGCACTGCGCGCGAGCGGCCCTTGCACGCCGAGACCGCGCGCCGGGTTGGGCAGGTTGCCACCTGGAAAGTGTCCGCCGCGCGGCAGCACGGACGCACTCGGCTTGTGTCCGTACACGCCACAGAATGCGGCAGGAATGCGTATCGAGCCGCCGATGTCACTGCCAAGTTCCGCAGCCGTCAGGCCCGCAGCAAGCGCCGCAGCCCCGCCCCCGGTGCTGCCGCCAGGCGTCAGCGCCGGGTTCCAGGGATTCGTCGTGCGGCCGAAGAGCGGATTGACCGCCTGCCAGTCGGCGTTCGCGACCGACACGTTGGTCTTGCCGATGATCACGGCGCCCGCATGGCGCAGTCGACTCACGTTCGGCGCGTCCTCCGGCGCCACGCATTTCGCGGGCTCGATCAATCCGCCGGTCGACGGCCATCCGGCCACGTGGATGCCGTCCTTGATCGTGACCGGCAGGCCCTGCAGCGCAGTGGGCGTCGCGGACCGTACGCTGTCGCTGTGCCGCGCCTGCTCGAGCACCTGGTCGTCCGCCGTCGAGACGATGGCATTGACGGGCACGCCGAGGCCGCGCCGTCGGGCCAGGTAGGCCCCGACGATCGCCACGGACGTCGTCTCACCTGCCCGCAGCGCTGCCAGGATCTCGCGCGCCGTCGCAAACGGATTCATCGGCCCCACACCAGCAGCTGGTTGTTCGCCGGCATTGCGCGATCGTCGAGAAGGGCGAATCCACCCTCCGCCGCCAACGCGTGGACGGCCTCGAAGTCACGCAGGCCGCTCGCCGGATCACGTGCCCGCAGCATCTCGTCGAATGCCGCGTTGCTCGGCGCGGTGCAGCGCCCGCCGTAGCGAAACGGACCGTAAACCATCAGTCGCGCGGACGGGGTCGACGGTACCAGGCGACTCGCCGCGTGGAAAAATGCCTGTACCGCAGGCCACGACATGATGTGCAGCGTGTTCGCACTGAAGATCGCGTCGAACTGCCCTGCCGCCGGCCAATGCTGCTGCCGTTCGACGTCGAGTTCGATCGCCTCGCACAGGTTGACCGAGCCTTCGATCGCAATGCGCCGGGACAGTGCGTCGAGGTATTCCCGGCGATCGGACGGTTGCCATTGCACCGCCGGAAGCAGGCCGGCGAAGTGCACGGCGTGCTGGCCGGTGCCCGAACCGATCTCGAGCACCCGCGCGCCCGGCGCCAGGAATTCGGCCAGGACCGCCAGGATCGGTTGCTTGTTACGCTCGCAGGCTTCCGAGTACGGCAGCAATCGCGCCCCCGAGCGGCCATTGCGAGGGAGACGGGCGAGGCGCCGGCTTTGCGCGCCGCGACGCGTCGGACAGCGCCCGCCCCGACGGACGGAACTACGGCTTCAGGGTGGCGTAGTAAGCGGCGAGATCGGCGACATCGGCCGCGCTCAGCTTCTTCGCTTCCTTGATCATCTTCGGGCTCTTGGTGCGCGTGCCCGCCTGGTACTCACCCATCGCCTTGGTGAACTTCTCCACGGTCATCCCGGCGATCGAAGGATTCTCGTCGTCGCCCTTGCCGTCGTCGCCGTGGCAGTCGACGCACGATTCCGACTTGGTCTTGCCGGCAGCGGCGGTGCCGCCGGCCTGGGCCGTGCCCGCTGCCAGCATGACGCAGGCCATCGCGAGGATCGACAGGGAAACCTTATTCATCGCTCATCTCCTGAAAAGTTGGGTCGGACCGGCGCGACATCGCGATCGGGGCGAACGCGGTCAGTCGCGAATATACCGCTCGTCGTGACATTGGATCGTCAAGGCGCGCATTGTTCCCGCCGCCAGGGCTGCAAGCGACCCGTGGCTTTCCACGAGGCCCGGCCACTTGCATTTCCGGAAATTCCTCGAATGAATCCCATTTGGATCAGACCGCTCATTGCAGTTCCTGGAGGTCGGCGTATATTCCGGCCGTACCTGCATGATTCCACAGCGGAATCTCGATTGGTGTCCGGCGGGAATTGACTCGAAAAGAAACCAATAATCATTTGATTTTAATAAGAATCTAACGGTCAGGTGGCGCATGTCTGGTAACTGGGAGCACATTCGCAGGGCCGTGCTGGTCCTCGTCGGACCGGGTGCGGTCAAACAGCGGTTGATCACCGCCTATCTCGAGCACCTGCGGAGCATCGACGAGACCGCGCTGCCGGACGAGGTGTGTGCCGAGTTCTCGGCTCTGCAGTCGGCGTTCAACTGCGTGAAAGCGGCGGGCGGACTGAGTGCCGCGGAGGTGGCGGTGCGCAAGATGTCCGAGCAGGACGCCGCTGCGCACGCCGCGCGGATCGTCGCGATGTTCGCTGCGATGGCCGGCGGCGAGTACGCCGAATCGGCACTGACAACCCCGCCACGCCTGCGCGTGGTCGGCGACGAGGAAGACCTGCCGGCATTCCTCAGTCGAGCTTGAACTCGATCGTATCGAAGCGCGTCGTCTCCTCGTGACGCGCCTGGCGCTTGATCGCGTCGATCAACTGCCGCTTGTCCCAAGGCACGACTTCGTCGCCCAATTCCAGCACGAGCGGCGCAATCGTGTCGTGCGAACCGAACGGCTCGAGCACGACCACAGGCTTGTCGAAGGCCTTGGCGCAGTTGAGCATGAAGTCCACCCAGTCCTGGTGCCGGCGATAGAGCGACGCCGGGACGAGCACGCACTCGGCGCCAGTGATCTGCTTGCGCAGGTCGTCCTTGATGCCTTCCTTGCCGCCCGGCGGGCGATTTTCCGGAGTGGACGTATTCTGGTAGAAGAAATTGCCGTCGCTTTCGAGGTACTCGAAAACCCGGTGGTAGTCGTCGTCAGGTTGGTAAACGTGACAGACGAACAACCGAACCGGGTTTTTCTGCGTGACGCTTCCCACGGTGCCTCCGAGTCCAGACCATACGGGTGGGTGCCTGGGCTAGTCTAGCCTAGCGCGTTCGTTTCCGGATCGCCCCAATGAACCGTAGAATTGCCAACCGATGCGCTTTCTTCTCTACAACATCCGGTACGCAACCGGGACCGGGGCTGCCTTCCACCTGCCCGTGCCGGGCGCCGGATACCTGCGAACCAACCCACGGGTGCTCGACGGGATCACCCGCTTCATCAAGTCCCAGGACCCGGACATCGTCGGCCTGGTCGAAGTGGACACCGGCTCGATCCGGTCGCGCCGGGTGAACCAGGCCGAGGCGATCGCCGCCTCGCTGGGGCACTACTCGATCTACCAGTGCAAGTACGGCACCAACTCGCTCAACACGCTGGTGCCGATCGTCAACAAGCAGGCCAATGCCTTCCTGGCCGCGCCGCGCGTGCACGGCGAACGCTTCCACTATTTCGACACCGGCATCAAGAAACTGATCATCGAACTCGAGCTCGACCACCTCTGCGTGTTCCTGGTGCACCTCTCGCTCAAGTTTCGCCACCGGCACGCCCAGTTGCGCCACCTCTTCGAGCTGGTGAAGTCCTCGACCAAGCCCGTGATCGTCGCCGGCGACTTCAACACGTTCTGGGGCGAGCACGAGATCGCGCTGTTCATGGAAGCGGCCGGGCTCAAGAGCGCCAACCTGGCGAGCCTGCCGTCCTATCCGGCGCGCAAGCCCCGCATGGAACTCGACTTCATCCTGCACACGCGCGGCATCGAGATCGAATCGTTCTCGATCCCGGACGTGACCTACTCGGATCACCTTCCGCTGGTGTGCGATTTCCGCGTGACGCGCGAGCAGCGCGCCGCCGCCTGACGCCTGCCCCGGAGCTCCCATGTCCAATCCCGACGCCCCCGGCGACGCCCAGTGGTCGCTCGAGGTCGATGGCGACCGCATCGCCTGGCTGACGTTCGACAAGCCGGGCGCCAGCGCGAACTCGCTGTCGCGAGCCGCGATGGAGCAGCTCGACGAGTGGCTGACGGGCGTTCAACGCGCTTCGCCGCGCGGCCTGGTGATCTGCTCGGCGAAGGCCGGCTACATCGCCGGCGCGGACATCGGCGAGTTCGGGCAGGTCCGCTCGCCCGACGAAGCCGTGCCGTTCGTACGCGCGGCGCACGCGATCCTGGCGCGATTGGAAGCCATGCCCTTCCCCACCGTCGCCGCGATCAACGGCTACTGTCTCGGCGGCGGTCTCGAGCTGGCGATGGCCTGTCGCTACCGGGTCTGCGTCGACGACCCAAAGACGACGCTCGGCCTGCCCGAGGTGCTGCTCGGCATCCACCCGGGATTCGGCGGCACGGTGCGCTCGGTTCGACTCCTCGGCGTGTCGACGGCGATGGACCTGATGCTGACCGGCAGGAACCTGCGCCCCGACAAGGCGCTGGCTGCCGGCCTCGTCGACCGCGTCGTCCCGGCCGCGCAGCTGCGCGCGGGCGCGCGCGAACTCGTTCTGAACCCGCCGACGGTGCGATCCGCCCCCGTTGCACAGCGCGTGTTGTCGTTCGGGCCGATTCGAGGCCTCGTCGCCGGCAGGATCGAGCAGCAAGTCGCGCGGCGCGCGCGGCGCGAGCACTATCCGGCACCGTACGCGATCGTGGACCTGTGGCGCCGTCACGGGGCGAATCCATCCACCGCCTTCGAGGCGGAGGCGCAGTCGGTCGCGAAGCTGGTGTGCACGCCGGTGTCGCGCAATCTCGTGCGCGTGTTCTTCCTGCAGGAACGCCTGAAGGGCCTCGGCGGACGCGACCTGCCGGTGAAGGGCCACGTCCACGTCGTCGGCGCCGGCGTCATGGGCGGCGACATCGCAGCATGGTGCGCGATTCGGGGTTACACGGTCACGCTGCAGGATCGCAGTGAGGAATTCGTCCGTCCGGCCCTCGAGCGTGCGCGCGCTGCGTTCGAGAAACGCAGCCGTGTGCCGGGACAGGCCGAAGCGACGATGCGGCGCCTCACGGCGGACGTCGCTGGAACAGGCGTGCCGCGAGCCGACGTCGTCATCGAGGCGATCTACGAAGACGCGGGCGCCAAGCGCGAGTTGTACGCGCGAATCGAGCCGCAGATGAAGCCGGGCGCCGTGCTCGCGACCAACACGTCGAGCCTGGTACTCGAGCCTCTCGCTGCCGGACTCGACGACCCGGGCCGGCTGGTGGGACTGCATTTCTTCAACCCGGTCGCGCAGATGCCGCTGGTCGAAGTGATCGAATCGACCCGCACGCGACCCGCGGTGCTGGCCGCCGCGCTCGCGTTCACGCGCGGCGTCGACAAGCTGCCGTTGCCGTGCCGCAGTTCGCCGGGATTCCTCGTCAATCGCATCCTGATGCCCTACCTGACGGAGGCGATGCTGGCGGCCGGAGAAGGCATCCCGCTGGCGGTCATCGACCAGGTCGCGGTCCGGTTCGGCATGCCGATGGGGCCGATCGAACTGGCCGATACCGTGGGCCTCGACGTGTGTCTGCACGTCGGTCGCATCCTGGCGAGTGCCTACGGCCGGCCTGCGCCGGAGGCGCTTGAGCCGCTCGTGAGCGCCGGCAAACTCGGCCGCAAGAGCGGCGCGGGCCTGTACCAGTGGCAGGACGGCAAGGCCATCAAGCCGCCGGCCGGCGCAGCCGTGGCGCCCGGCGATCTCGAGGACCGCCTGGTGCTGCCGATGCTGAACGAGGCCGTCGCGATCCTGCGCGAGGGCGTGGTTGCCGACGAGAACCTGATCGATGCCGGCGTGATCTTCGGCTCTGGCTTCGCGCCGTTTCGTGGCGGACCGTTGCGGTACGCGCGGGAACGCGGCGTGGCCGAGGTGCGTCGCCGGCTCGACGAGCTGGCGCTCGGCTACGGCCCGCGTTTCGGTCCCGATCCCGGCTGGGATGCCTTTGCCCGAAGCGCCGTGTGATAGCATGCCGGACCTTCGTCAATGACCGACGGGCGCGACTTTGCGGCCCGGTCGACCGTACCTGGAATGAGCGAACCGGCACCCACTGAACTCAGCATCCTGCGCTCCTTCTCCCCGCTCGACGGGTTGCGCAGCGAGAACCTGCGCGCGTTGTCGCGCAAGACGACCGTGCGCGAAATGTCGCAAGGACGGATGCTGTTCAAGGAAGGCGACACCGACAAACGCACGTTCTATCTCGTGAGCGGCATCGTCGAACTGCTGTCGGAAGGCCGGATCGTCGCGACGGTCCGGGCGAACACGCCGGATGCCCGCCACGCCATTGCTCCGATCCTGCCGCGCCGCTGCTCGGCCCGGATCGCGTCCGAAAAGATCGAGTACCTGTCGATCGACAGCGACCTGCTCGACGTGCTGATCACCTGGGACCAGACCGGCGCCTACGAAGTCAATGACCTGCAGGCGAACCCGACGGCCAGCGACGACTGGATGACGCTGCTGCTGCAGAGCCGCGCGTTCCACAAGATTCCACCGGCCAACCTGCAGGCCGTGTTCATGCGCCTGCAGCGCGTGACCTACAGCGCCGGCGACGTGGTCATCCGCCAGGGCGACGAAGGCGACTACTTCTACATCATCGTGAGCGGCCGCTGCTCGGTCAGCCGCGAGACGCCGCTGAATCGCGAGGGCATCCGCCTGGCCGAGCTCGGCGTCGGCGAGACTTTCGGCGAGGAGGCGCTGATCTCCGGAGCGCGGCGTAACGCGACGGTCGCGATGCTGACGGACGGCGTGCTGATGCGGCTGCCGAAGGAAGATTTCACCGCACTGCTCAACGAGCCGATGCTGCAGTGGGTCGATTACGACGAGGCGAAGGCCCTCGTCGCAAACGGCGGGCGCTGGCTCGACGTGCGCCTGCCGAGCGAATTCGAGCACTGCCACTTCGACCAGTCGATCAACGTGCCGCTCTATTTCATCCGCCTGAAGCTCAAGACGCTCGATCCAGCCCTCCCGTACGTCGTGATCTGCGACAACGGACGGCGCAGCTCGGCGGCAGCCTACGTGCTGAGCGAACGGGGTTTCGATTGCCACGTGCTGCGCGGCGGCATCGCGGTGACGGAACTGGCCGACTCGCTGGTGGCGCCCGGAAAGCGTTGAAGGACGCCGGCTCTGCCGGCGCGGCGGTCACATCGTATGGGTGGGTTTGTCGCCGCCGAGCGCGCCGGCCAGGTACGACTCGATCTTGCGCTGCGTGTTCCCGCGATCCTGCTCGCTGAACTGCACGCCGATGCCGGCGGTGCGCTTGCCCTGGGCGCCCTTCGGCGTCATCCAGATCACGCGGCCCGCCACCGGCAGCTTCTCGTCCTCGCCCATGAGGTTGAGCAGCATGAACACCTCGTCGCCCAGCCGGTAATTGCTGCTCGTCGGAATGAACAGCCCGCCGTTCTTCACGAACGGCATGTACGCAAGGTAGAGGGCGCTCTTGTCCTTGATCGTGAGCGTGAGCAGCCCGGGCTTGTTCGGTTGTCGCGGGGCGACGGCCATCGACTCGACTCCTTAAGGGACGCAGGCTGCCCGGATTTCGATCAGCAGCGCCTCGACCACCAGCTGCGGCGCCGCGCTGCCTTCGAGCAGCCGGCGGGCTTCCCGCAGGCGATCCACCAGGCGGAACGCCATGGTTATGTTCACTGTCGTGGCCGCCCTTTGCAATAGAGCGCCTCGCGGAAGCGTGAGCCCGGTCTCACTGCCCAGCGTGCGCCGTCGGATCGCGGCGCCGAGCCAGGCCTCGAGCCAGTCCAGCCGGGTCGGCAATCCCTCGCCCAGCATGTCCGCCGCCAGCCGCGTGACCTCGGCGCGACCGGAGAGCAGCGACTCGAGGATGCCGGCCATCTGCTGCTCGAGCGCCTCGAAGTGCGGGGCCAGCGCCAACGCGCGCAGCGGCGCGCCCCCTGCCAGCGCGAGCAATCGGTCGGATGCGCCGCCATCGATGCCCTGCTCCAGCCAGCGCAGCGCCGCCTCGGGTGCGGGCCGCGCGATCTCGATCCGCTGACAGCGGCTGCGCAGCGTCGGCAGCAGGCTGGCCGGGCGCGCCGCCACCAGCACCAGCACGGTCCTCGGCGCAGGTTCTTCCAGCGTCTTCAACAGCGCGTTCTGCGCCGCTGTCGTCATCGACTCGGCCGGCACGATCACCGCCACGCGATAGCCGCTGCGCATGCTGGTCATGGCCAGCGACTCGCTCAGTTCGCGCACCTGGTCCACGCCGATCGATTTCTTTTCCTTTTTGTCCTTGCCGTCCTTGAGCAGGCGCACCCAGTGGCGGTCCGGATGCGATCCCGCCCGGCTCAGCAGGCACTCCGGGCATTCGCCGCATGCCGCGAACAGCGCGCCGCGGCCCTTGCAGAACAACGCGGCCGCGAATGCCGAGGCGAAGCGCTCCTTGCCGACGCCGCGCGGGCCGTGCAGCAACAGGCCGTGCGACAGCCGGTTGCCGGCAAGCGCACCTTGCAAGCGCTCGCGGGCCGCTTCGTGCCATGGCAGGAAGTCGATGGGCAGGACGTCGACACTGCCTTCCTCGACGTCCTCGGCCTCGGCGCTCATGCCGTGCGCCCCGCCAGCAGCGGCTCGAGGCTCGCACGGATCGCGGCTTCGACCGCATCGACTCCGCCGGTCGCGTCGATCACGCGGAAGCGCTGCGGTTCACCGGCCGCGCGCGCCAGGTAGGCGGCGCGCACACGCTCGAAGAAATCGCGGCGCTCGGATTCGAACCGATCGGGCCCGTCGGCGCCGTTGCGCCGGCCGGCGCGCGCCATGCCTGTCTCCACGGGCGCGTCGAGCAGCACCGTGAGATCCGGCTGCCGCCCCGGATGCACGATCCCGACCAGCGCGTCGATGTGCGCCCGGGGCAGGCCGCGCCCGCCCCCCTGGTACGCGTAGGTCGCGTCGCTGAAGCGATCGCACAGCACCCAGGCGCCGCGAGCCACGGCCGGCTCGATCAGGGTGGCGAGGTGCGTCGCACGCGCGGCAAACATCAGCAGCAATTCGCAGGACACGGGCATGGGCTCGTCGCCCCGCTCGAGCAGCATCGTGCGCAGGCGCTCGGCGCGCGGCGTGCCGCCCGGCTCCCGGGTCGTGACGGTCTGGATGCCGCGCGAACCCAGCCACTCGGCGACGCGCTGCAGCTGCGTCGATTTGCCGACGCCCTCGCCGCCCTCGAACGTGATGAATCGACCCGGCAACTCAGTGCTCCGTCTGCTGGCGGCGGTAGCGTGCAAGATACTCGCGCACCGCCCGGTCGTGTTCGGCCAGTGTCTTCGAAAAGTGATGCGTGCCGTCCGGCAATCCGGTCGCCACGAAATACAGCTCGCCTTGCATGTCGGGCTTGACGGCGGCCCGCAACGAGGCGGCGCCCGGCAGCGCGATCGGTGTCGGCGGCAGTCCGGTCCGCGTGTAGGTATTGTAAGGCCCGTCGCGCTCGAGGTCGCTGCGGCGCAGGTTGCCGTCGAAGCCCGCGCCGAGCCCGTAGATCACGGCCGGATCGGTCTGCAGGCGCATGCCGATCCTGAGCCTTTCGGCGAAGACGCCGGCGATCCGCGGCCGCTCGGCGGGATTTGCCGTTTCGCGCTCGACGATGGAAGCGAGAATCAATGCTTCGTAGGGCGTCGAGTACGGCAGGTCCCCGGCGCGCTGCTGCCACGCCGCGGCCAGTTCCTTTTTCAACCGATCGCGCGCCTGCTTCAGGATCTCGAGGTCCGTCGTTCCCTTGCCGAACAGGTAGGTGTCCGGGAAGAACAAACCTTCCGGCACCGTTCCCGGTTCGCCGAGCGCACGCATCACCGCGGCGTCGTCCCGCCCCTCGAGCGTGTTGGCGAGCGAATCCTCGCGCTCGAGCGCCTTGCGCAAGTCGCGAAACGTCCAGCCCTCGACGATGGTCACCGAGTGCTGCACGACCAGGCCGCTCTCGAACTGGCGCAACAGGCCTTCCGGCGTCGTGCCGGGCCTGACCGCGTATTCGCCGGCCCGCACCTTTGCGTCGGCCCCGGTGAGCCTCGCGTAGGTCGAGAACCAGCGCGGGTGGTCGATGAGCCCGCGTTCGGCGAGGCCTCGCACCACGACCGCCAGAGCCTCGCCACGCGCGATCTCGACGCTCACCGGCTCGGTGCCCAGGTTCAGCGGCGTCGTCCACCATTGCTGGAACCGCGCATAGCCGGCACCGCAGGCGACCACGCCGAGCAACACGACGGCGGCCAGGACCCGCCAGAGTCTCATTCGACAGCCTGTGCCAGTCGATCGACCAGGCGCTGCGTCACCTCGCCGCCCGCATACTGCCCGATTCCGGACACGCCGATGACCGGGCGGATGCCACGCACGGCGTTGGTCAGGAAGACCTCGTCCGCGCTGGCCAGGTCGCCGAGTTCCAGGTCGCCGACGACGACCGGGATGTCGAGCGCATCCGCGGCGCGCAGCACGACCTGGCGCATCACGCCGGCGACGCCGCAGTCGCGGATCATCGGCGTGAGCAGGCGGCCACTACGCACCATGAACAAGTTGGCCGCGGTCGCGCAGACGAGCCGGCCGTCCATTGCGAGCATCAGCCCCTCGTCCATGCCGGAGTTGCGCAACTCCGCGCTGGCCATGACCTGCTCGAGTCGATTGAGGTGCTTCATGCCTGCGAACTGCTCGCTGAGCGCGAGCCGCGTGCGGCACAGCTGCACCGCGATCGGGCGCGTCGTCTCGAGTTCGTGCGAGTGCGAGGACGCGGCCATCACGATGCGCGTGACGGTGGGTTCGGCGGGCGGCGCGTAACCGCGCGGGCCCGCGCCGCGCGTCACGATCAACTTCACGGTCGCGGAACCGAGCCCTTCGAGCACCCTGCGGCAATCGTCGGCGATGGTCTCCACCGGCGGCATCGGAATCTCGAGCCTGCGGCAGCCGTCCTCGAGCCGCGCCATGTGCAGGTCGAAATGGCGCAACGCGCCCTCCGCCGCCGCCATGGTCTCGAACAGGCCGTCGCCGTAGGCGAGGCCGCGGTCGTCCGCCGCGACGCCGGTGCCGTCGACTCCGTTGACCAGTCTGCGTCCGATCATGAGTCGCCTCCGAGCGCCCGCAGCATGCCGCGTGCCTTGGCTCGCGTTTCCGCCAGTTCCGCTTCCGGTCGAGAGTCTGCCACGATGCCGGCGCCGGTCCGAAACTCGATTTCCGAACCGTGAACCGTCAGCGTGCGGATCAGGATGTTCAGGTCGAGCGAACCGTCGGTGCCGAGGTATCCCATCGATCCGGTGTAGGCATCCCGCGGCGTGCGTTCGAACTCGGCGAGCAGCTGCATGCAGCGCACCTTCGGGCAGCCGGTGATCGTGCCGCCCGGAAATACGGCGGCAATCGCCTGCCCGGGCGTCACGCCGTCCCGCAGCAGCCCGGCCACGTTCGACACGATGTGGTGCACCGTCGCGTACGTCTCGATCGTCATGTACTCGTCGACGCGCACGGTCCCGGCCCGGCAGACGCGGCCGAGGTCGTTGCGCTCCAGGTCGACGAGCATCACGTGCTCGGCGCGCTCCTTCTCGTTGAGCTGCAGCTCCCGCACCAGGCGCGCATCGGCCGCCGGGTCGCGTCCGCGCGGGCGAGTGCCGGCGATCGGTCGCGTGCTCGCGGTCCCGCCTGCGATCCGCAGCAGCCTTTCCGGCGACGAGCTCAGCACCGTGAATTCGCCGAGCCGCGCGATGCCCGCGAACGGTGCGGGATTGGCGCGGCGCAACGCGCGGTAAAGGTCTGTCGCCGTCGCGGACGGCGCCAGCGTGGCGCGCCAGGGGCGCGAGAGATTGGCTTGGTACACGTCGCCGCGGGCGATGGCCTCGAGCGCGGAACGCACGCCGTCGAGGAAGGTCTCCGGAGGTTGCTCGACGACCGTGTCGGTGATGAGCCGGGCGGGAGGCGCGCGGGCCTTCGAGTCCGCAAGGCACGCGTCGACATCCGCGAACACCTGGCGCAACAGCTCGTCGATGCGTCCAGGCTCGCCGACGACCTGCACGTCCCCGGTGGCGCGCTCGCGAACGACTGCGCCGTGCATGCGCCGTGCAATGGCGCGCGCAAAGCGCGGGCGCGGCAGCACGAGCGTCGGCTCCACTTCGCCCGCGAGCTCGTAGCCGAGGTAGAGGAACCAACCGCTCGTGAACGGCGTACCGGCAGGCGGGGCGACGGTGTGCTCGCGTCGCCACCAGTCGTCGAGCGCGTCGAGGAAGCGCCCCGGCCGATGCGGCGCGTCGCCGCCCAGTCCGCCGTCGGGCTGCAACGTCAGCGAATCGCCGGGCTGCGCCAGCAGCACGTCGTAGCGGCCGAGCGGCTCGCCGCCGCTCACGCTTTCGAGCAGGACCGGGTAACGTTCGGGGTGGCGCTCGTGCAGCGCCAGCAGGTCGATGCCGTGCAGGCGGGGCGCCGCTTCCCTCACGCGAGGGCGCGGAACACGAGACTCCCGTTGGTGCCGCCGAAGCCGAACGAATTCGACAGCGCCACCTGCACCCTCGCCTGGCGGGCGGTGCCTGGCACGTAGTCGAGGTCGCACTCCGGATCGGGATTCTCGAGGTTGATGGTGGGCGGCATGACGCCGTCACGAATGGCAAGGATCGAGAAGATCGCTTCGACGACGCCGGCCGCGCCCAGCAGGTGGCCCGTCATCGACTTGGTCGAGCTGACGGCCACGCGCTTCGCGTGATCGCCGAACGCCCGCTTGATCGCGATGGTTTCGGCACGATCGCCGAGTTCCGTCGATGTCGCGTGCGCATTGATGTACTGGATCTGGTCGAGGTTGACGCCGGCGTCGCGCACAGCCGCCGTCATCGCGAGCCGCGCGCCCTCGCCGTCTTCCGGCGGCGCGGTGATGTGGTGCGCGTCGCCACTCATGCCGAAGCCGGCAAACTCCGCGTAAATCTTCGCGCCACGCGCTCTTGCATGTTCGTATTCCTCGAGCACGATCGCGCCGCCGCCTTCCGCCATCACGAAACCGTCGCGGTCACGGTCCCAGGGCCGGCTTGCGCGCGTCGGTTCGTCGTTGCGCTGCGACAGCGCGCGCGCCTGGCAGAAGCTGCCGACGCCGAGCGGCGTGAACGCCATCTCGGCGCCGCCGCAGACCATGATGTCCGCGTCGCCGTACTGGATGCAGCGCGCCCCGATGCCGATGCTGTGCGTCGACGTGGTGCAGGCCGTCACCAGCGCGAGGTTCGGTCCGCGCAGGCCGAAATGGATCGAGACCTGGCCCGCAGCGGCATTGATGATGCTGCCCGGAATGAAGAACGGCGAGATCTTGCGGGGCGTCTTCGACTCGAGCCACTTCGCCGTGTTGTCTTCGATGGTGCTGAGGCCGCCGATGCCTGCGCCCATTGCCACGCCGATCCGCGACGTGTTCTCGTCGTTCACGGTGAAACCCGAGTCCCTGATCGCCTGCGCCGCGGACGCGAAGCCGAACGGCACGAACGGATCGAACTTGCGCACGTCCTTCGTCGACATGTAGTCCTCGGCCGTGAAGCCGACGACCTGCGCGCCGATCTGTACCGGAAACGCGGACACGTCCATCCGCGTGATCCGCCCGACGCCGCTGCGCCCGTTGACGATGCCGTCCCAGGCCGTGTCGACGGCGCTGCCGAGCGGAGAGACGATGCCTAGCCCGGTTACGACGACTCTGCGCTTGGACAAGCTGAGGCCCCCTGGGTGGGCAGATGTACGGGTATCAGGACACCGCCCTCCCTGGCGGCGGATCCGGTCGCAGCTCAGGCCTGGCTGCGACGCTCGTTGATGTAGTCGATCGCCTGCTGGACGGTGGTGATCTTCTCCGCGTCTTCGTCAGGGATCTCGGTCTCGAATTCCTCTTCGAGCGCCATCACGAGTTCCACAGTGTCGAGCGAGTCAGCGCCCAGGTCATCGACGAAGGACGACTCGTTCGTCACCTCTTCCTCTTTGACACCCAGTTGCTCGGCGACGATCGCCTTCACTCGCTGTTCAATACTGCTCATTGTCGTTGGAATCCTTTGAAAGGAATGAAATACGCCGGGCCCGCCCCAAGGGCTCCCGGCATGGGCGGCGTATTCTATGTTAAGCCGCCCGGGGGGTCCAATGGAGGGCCTTCTCCAATCAAATCATGTACATACCGCCGTTCACGTGCAGCGTCTCGCCGGTGATGTAGCCGGCCCCGGGCGATGCCAGGAACGCCACCGCTTGCGCGATGTCCTCGGGTGAGCCCAGCCGGGCGAGCGGCACCTGCCGCAGCAGGGCCTGCTTGCTGTCCTCGCCGAGCGCGTCGCGTCATGTCCGTCACGATGAAGCCGGGCGCGACCACGTTGACCGTGATGTTGCGCGATCCGACCTCGCGCGCGAGGCTCTTGGTGAATCCGATCATGCCGGCCTTGGCCGCCGCATAGTTCGTCTGGCCGGCATTGCCCATCACGCCGATCACCGACGCGATGTTGATGATCCGGCCCCGCCTCGCCTTCATCATGCCGCGCATCACGGCCTTGCAGGTCCGGTACACGGCGCTGAGATCGGTATCGATCACCGTCTGCCAGTCGTCGGCGCTCATGCGCATCAGCAGGCCGTCCTTGGTGACGCCCGCATTGTTGACCAGGATCGACGGCACGCCCTCCGCTGCCTCCAGACCCTTGAAGCAAGCGTCGACCGACTCGGCCCTGGACACGTCGAGCACGGTGCCGCGGCCCTTGAGTCCCGCCTCGGCCAGATAGGCGCCGATGCCGGCCGCACCCGCTTCGCTGGTGGCGGTGCCGACCACCGTCGCCCCCTGCCGGCCCAGTTCGAGCGCGATGGCGCGACCGATGCCGCGGGAAGCGCCGGTGACCAGCGCGACTTCGTTCTCCAACATGGTCCTACTCCTTGCAGGCCGCCAGCGCCGCGTCGATCGACGCCGGATCTTCGAGTGCCAGCATCTTGAGATTCGGGCTTGCGCTCGATGCGGCGATTGAGCGAGGTCAGCACCTTGCCGGGCCCGCACTCGACGCACGGTCGTCACGCCGGAAGCGATCATGGCACGCACCGTGTCGGCCCAGCGCACCGGCTTGTAGAGCTGCTCCTTGAGCGCGGTCCGTATGCCGTCCGGGCTCGAGTGCGTCTTCACGTCCACCGTGTACACGTCGGGCACGTTCGGCATGCGAAAGTCGACCTGCGCGAGCCGTGCGGCGAGTTGCCCGGCCGCCCCGACCATCAGGCTGCTGTGCGAGGGCACGCTGACCGGCAACAACACCGCGCGCTTGGCGCCGCGCTGTTTCGCCACCTCCATCGCGCGATTGACCGCGCCCGCGTGGCCCGCGATCACCACCTGCCCGGGCGAATTGAAATTGACGGGCTCAACGACTTCACCTTGCGCAGCTTCACGACAGGCCGCTTCGAGGTCCGCGTCGTCGAGCCCGAGCACCGCGGCCATCGCGCCCTGGCCGAGCGGTACGGCCTGCTGCATCAACTGGCCACGGTAGCGAACGAGGTCGATGGCCGTGCGGAAATCGAGCGCCTGCGAACAGACGAGCGCCGAATATTCGCCGAGGCTGTGACCGGCCATGGCCGCCGGCTGCGAGCCGCCGTGACGCTGCCAGACGCGCCAGGTGGCGACGCCCGCCGCCAGCATCGCGGGCTGGGTGCGCTCGGTCGCGCCGAGGTCCGCTTCCGGGCCCTGCTGGCACAGCGCCCAGAGGTCGTAGCCGAGCACGGCCGAGGCCTCGGCGAACGTTTCGCGCACGACGGGTTCGACCGCGCCCAGCGCCGACAGCATGCCGACGGACTGCGATCCCTGGCCGGGAAATACGAATGCCAACGACATCTTCGCGGTTCTCCCTGGAAAGCGCGTGTCCGGTCCGGCCGCGCGATTATAGCGAGGCGGCCGCGGTCTGCCGCCTGCGCGCCAGCAGCAAGGCCACGAGCAACCCGCCGATCGCGCCGTAGGTGTGCGCCTGGTGCACGACCGGCACGCTGAGAGTGGCGCTCGTGAACGGCAGAGCGCCGTGGACGTGCTCCCAGCCGAGCTTGGCGGCGAACAACGACGGCGACGCATGCGGTCAGTGGATCGCGCGCAGTGCGCAGCCACGCGCACGAGTCCGGCGGCCATCGCGCCGTGCAGCACGCCGGAGAACCCGACGTACCATGCGAGCCCCGGCTCGAAAACGAGGAACCCGACCGCGATCGCCGCGGTCGAACCAAGCATGACGAGCGCCCATTCCCGCAGGCGGTACTCGCTCGCGAACAGCCACCAGACCAGCAGGACGCCGAACACGTTCCAGCCGAGATGCCGCGCATCCGCGTGCACCCAATTGCCGCTGACCAGCCTCCACCACTGCCCGTCGAGCACCGAGGCGCGCTCGTACCGCAGCGACTGCGTGAGGCTCGCGCCGCCCGCGTACAGCAGCGCCAGCACAGCGCAAAGCGCGAGAGGTGCGACCCAGTCGGAAATTCTCGGTCGTGTCAGGCGTTCGAGCATCGGGGAAGCCGGCGGGAGGGTGCTGTCGATTTGCTATGATCGCCGCAATTTAACGCCCTGTGACGAGCCCCGCGATGAAGAATTGCAAAAACACCCTCGCCCCTGCCCGGACACGCCTCGCCCGCTCGACCCGCGACAGCCGCGGCTTCACGCTGCTCGAAATCATGGTGGTGGTCGTCATCCTCGGCATCCTCGCCGCGCTCGTCGCGCCGAACGTGATCCGTCGCATCGACGACGCGCGCGTCACCAAGGCCAAGCAGGACATCCGCGCGTACGAGACGGCGCTCAATCTCTACCGCATGGACAACTTCCGCTATCCGACGACCGAGCAGGGCCTCGAGGCGCTCGTGAAGCAGCCGACCGATCCCGAACATCAAGAACTGGAAGCAGGGCGGCTACATCCAGAACCTGCGCAAGGATCCGTGGGGCAACGATTACCAGTACATCTCGCCGGGCTCGCACGGCGACTACGACCTCTTCACCCTCGGCGCCGACGGCCAGCCGGGTGGCGAGGGCCCCGATGCCGATCATCGGCAACTGGGACAGCGATTAACACGTCGCGCCGTCGCCCGGCCGCGGCGGCCGCCTCGGGCTTCACGCTGCTCGAGGTGCTCGTCGTCATCATCATCATCGGCATCATCACCAGCATGGCGATGATCTCGGTCAAGGTGCTCGGCGGCGACCACGAGATGGACAAGGAAGCGGCGCGGTTGCAGGCGATCCTGCTGCAGTCGCGCGAGGACGCGATGCTGGTCGGCACCGACGTCGGCATGCGTGTCGACCTGCACGGCTACGACTTCCTGCGCTACGACTCCCGCAAGGAGACCTGGCAGCCGGTCACCGACGACCCGATGCTGCGCGCGCGCGCGCTGCCGGAAGGCATGACCGCGACGCTGCGGATCGAGGGCCGCGACGTGGTGCTGAAGCAGGCGGACGAGGCCAAGCCGCTGTTGAAGGAAGGCGAAGAGCCGGTGCAGCCGCAGGTCGTGGTGCAGGCCTCGGGCGACCTCGTGCCATTCGACGTCGTCCTGCAGCGCGACGGCACCGCAGGAAGCCCGGCGCGTCGCCGGGACGATCGACGGCAAGATCGAGGTGCACGACGATGCGCGCGAACGACGGTAGCGCGCGCCTGGCGGCCGCGGCACGCGGCTTCACGCTCATCGAGGTGCTGGCGGCGCTGGTGATCGTGGCGCTCGGCATGATGGGCGTCATCGAGGCCGTCACGCAGTCGGCACGCAACGGCACCTACCTGCGCGAGAAGACGCTCGCGCACTGGATCGCGATGAACGTCGTCACCGAGCGCCGACTCGCGGCCTCTCCGCCCGCGATCGGCAAGAGTTCGGACGAGGTCGAGTTCGCCGGCACGCACTGGAAGTACGAACTCACGACGACGCAGACGCAGGTCGAGAGCATGCGTCGCATGGACGTGTCGGTGCGCCAGGCCGACAGCCCCGAGGGCACCTCGCTCGCCACGGTCAGCGGCTTCTACGGCACGGCGATCGGCCCGGCGGGCGGCACGTCCGTCGCCTGGGCCGGCGTCGGCGGCACCGGCCCGGGAGGCGATGACCGGCGACCAGGGCGATGGCGGCACGCAGGGCAACGGCGGCAACAATCCCGGCGGCAACCCACCGCCCACCGCCGACGGACAGCGACGAATGACGCGCGCGGCGCGTTCACTGCGCACCGACGGCTTCACATTGATGGAGTTGCTGGTCGCCATGGCCATCTTCGCCATCGTCGGCACGATGGCGCTCACGGGCTACACGCAACTTGCAGCAGCAGGCCGAGTACAGCGAGAAGCGGCTCGCCCGGGTGCGCGAGGTGCAGCACGCGGTGCAGACGCTCGCCAGCGATCTCGAGCAGATCGAGCCGCGACCGATACGCCAGCCGATCGGCGACGCGCGCATCGCAGCGGTGCTGGCCGGCGACTCGATCGAGTACCCGCTGGAGTTCACGCGCGCCGGCTGGAGCAATACCGCGGGCCTGCCCCGGCCGACGCTGCAACGCGTCGGCTATCGCGTCGACCAGGACGGCCTGTGGCGCGACCATTGGGCCGTGCTCGATCGCACCCAGGCGTCGGAGCCCGTGCGCGAGAAGCTGCTCACCGGCGTGCACACGATCAAGTTCCGGTTCATGAATGCGAGCCGCACCTGGGTCGATCGCTGGCCGCAGAGCGGCGCGACCGGCACTGCCGACGGCGAGCGCCAGCGCCCGGCCGCCGTCGAAATCGTCATCGACCTCGACGACTGGGGCACGATCCGTCGCGTGCTCGAGGTGGCGGGATGAAGCGCCGCCGCCTGTGCGCCGCGCGGGCGCCAGCGCGGCGTCGCCCTGATCATGGCCGTGCTGATCGTCGCGCTGGCGACCATTCTTGCGGTCAACGTGGCGTTCAAGGGCGTGCTCGACCAGCGTCGCAGCGCGACGCTGTTCAGCCTGGACCAGGCGTTCGAAATCGCGCTCGGCGCGGAGGCGCTCGCGGCGGAAGGATTGCGGCTCGATGCGCAGCAATCGCAGACCGACCATCTCGGCGAGACCTGGGCGAAGCCGGTCGTACTGCCGATCGACGACGGCCTCGGCGTGGTCGAGGGCCGTCTCGAGGACCTGCAGGGCCGCTTCAACGTCAACAACCTGATCTTCCCCGACGGCACCACCAACCCTGAGGCCGTCAAGCAGCTCGAGCGCATCCTGGTCATGGCGGGCATCGAGGCCGAGTGGGCCACGTCGCTCGCGGACTGGATCGACCAGGACGTCGACCCGGGATTTCCGAATGGTGCCGAGGACAGCGTGTACACCGGGCAGGATCCGCCGCACCTGGCGGCCAACATGCCGATCACGCGCATCAGCGAAATCATGGCGCTGCCCGGATTCACGGCGGATCGCTACGCGAAGATCAAGCCGTACCTCGCGGCGTTGCCGGTGGGGTCGAAGATCAACACCTGCACCGCGCCCGGGATCGTGCTCGATTCACTGTCGGAGGCCGAACGCCAGTTCAGCCTCAATCCGGACTACCTGGCCGAGCAGCGCAAGAACCTCGGCTGCTTCCCGAAACTCACTGACCTGCAAGGCACGCTCGGTCAAGCCGAGTATGACAAAGTCAAGAAGTCGCTCGCAGAATCAAGCAGTTACTTCGGTGCGACGGTGTGGGTCACTATTGGCACCACCGAGTTCACCCTGTACAGTCTGCTCGCGCGCGGGGGCGGCGGTCAGGTGAGGCCCATCCTGCGCAGTTTCGGCACCGCCTGAGCAGCCCGAGGACCGATGACAGAAACGCTGGTGATCCGGCTCCGTGCCTACGACGAAGCGCCGGCGTCGTGGCTCATCGTCGATGAGAACGGCGCGCGCTCGGGCTCGGTCCATCGCGGCCCGGTCGAGGACGCGCAACCGGCCACCCAGGCTCGCCGCGTCGTCCTGCTGCTGCCGGGTGCCGACGTCTCGCTGTTCAACCCGGAACTGCCCGTCAAGGGCAGCGCACGCCTCGCGCAGGCCGCGCCGTTTGCGCTCGAGGAGCAACTCGCCTCCGACGTCGACGCGATGCATTTCGCCGTCGGCACCCGCGCCCCCGATTCCAACGACACGCCGGTCGCCGTGGTGTCGCGCGCGCTGCTCGACCGTTGGCTGGCCGCCTGCAGTGCCGCCGGCATCCATCCGAACGCCGCGCACTGCGAGTCGCAGGCCGTGCCGGTGTCACCGAACGGCTGCACGCTGTTGCTCGACGAGAACACGCTTTACGTGCGCCGTGCCGCTGGCGTGCCCTACGCGCTCGACGCGTTGCCGCTCGCCGCCGCGCTCGAACTCGCGCTCGGCCCGGCCGCCGAACCCGGCGAGCACGTCGTGTTCTACGCCACGCCCGCCGAATACGAGGCGCACCAGGCATTGATCGAAGGCCTGCGCGCCCGCACGGCCACGCTGCAGGTCAAGCTGCTGCCCGACGGCGGCCTGCCGCTGCTTGCCGCGCAGTTGCCGGGGAGCGAACCGATCAACCTGCTGCAGGGCGCCTACGCAGCTCCCTCGACGTTCGGCGCGCAACTGCAGACAGTGGCGTGTACCGCTGGCGCTGGCGGCCGCGACGGCGCTGGTCTTCATCGTCGCGACAGGGTGTGTCGCTCTGGCAGATGAAGCGCGCCGAGCGGCAAGTGGACGCGCAGATCGCACAGGTATTCGGACAGGCCCTGCCCGGCCAGAAGCTGGTCAATGCCCGCAGCCAGATCGAAGGCGTGCTGAAGCGCCAGGGCGGCGGCAATGCCGCACTGCTGCCCGCCGTCTCGCTGCTGGCGCAGGCGGTCGCGAAGTCGCCGACGGCGCGTGTCGAGGCGTTCAACTTTCGCGGTGATGCCGTCGAATTGCGGCTGGTGGCGCCGTCGGTCGAGGCGATCGACGGCATCAAGCAGGCGATGAGCCGCGACGGCGTGCAGGTCGACCTGCAGTCGGCGACGCCGCGCGGCGACGTCGTCGAAGGCCGCCTGCAGGTCAAGCTGGGGGCCGCGTGAACAGGATCCGCGCCTGGCTCGAAACGCTGGCGGAACGCGAGCGCCGGTTGGTGTACGTCGCGGCGGGTTTCGCCGGACTCGCCGTGCTCTACCTGGTGCTCGTGCTGCCGTTCCACACGCTCTCGCACAGGATGTCGCAGCGCCTCGAGCAGAAGCAGGCCGACCTGGCCTGGATGAAGCAGGTCGCACCGCAGGTGTCCTCGGGCGCGGGCGCCGCGGGGGCACAGGTTCGCGGCGAATCGCTGGTCGTGCTGGTCGATCGCACCGCGCGCGAGGCGGGCCTCGGCAATTCGATGCGCGACCAGAGCCCGGATCGCAACGACGCGCTGCGGCTGCGGCTCGAGGCCGTACAGTTCGATTCGATGGTCACCTGGCTCGCGAGCTTGCAGAGCCAGTACGGTGTGACCATCGAAGCGGCGGCCGTAGACGGCACCGCGCCGGGTATCGTGAACGCGAGCCTGACGCTCAGTCGCCCGCCGGGCTGATCCTGCCGCACCAGGGCTGCCGGCCATCGTGAAACGCGTCGGGTGGTTGATCGCGCTCGGCATCGGCACGCTGCTGGTGTTCGCGCTGGCAACTTTGCCTGCCGGCATCGCCGCCGGCCGGCTCGAAAGGCTCGGCGTGCAGGCCGCCTCGTTCTCCGGTTCGATCTGGAACGGCAGTGCGAGCGCCCTCACGTGGCGTGGCGCGCCGATCGGCGACCTCGAATGGCACCTGGCCCCGATGGCCCTGCTGCGCGGCCGGCTGGCCGGGCACGCCCACCTGGCGCGCGACGACGGCAAGCTCGACACGGACTTCAGCGCCTCGTTCGGGGGCGATGCGCGAGCTCACGTCCACCACGTTCGATCTTCCGCTCGCGGCCTTGGGCGCGCTGCCGATCGGCGTTCCGAAAGGCTGGCTGGGCCGCGCGAGCGGCAAGTTCGACGCGGTGGCGATCGAGGGCGGCTGGCCCACGTCATTGCGCGGCACGATCGACCTGGACGACCTCGTGACGCCGCCACCGCGCAATGCGAACGTCGGCGGCTTCCACGTCGTGCTGCCGCATCCGCAGCCGCAGGGCGAAGGCTCGCTGCCGGATCACCTGACCGCGCAGGTCACCGACAAGCAGGGGCCGTTCTCCGTCGACGGCCAGCTCTCGATCGGCAAGGATCGCAGTTTCCTGCTCGAGGGCATGGTGGCCGCGCGCGGCGACGTGCCGGAAAACATGCGCCGTTCGCTCGAGATCCTCGGCCCGCCCGACGCCGCCGGCCGGCGCCCGTTCAGCGTCAGCGGAACGCTCTAGCTCGCCGCAACGCGTCGCGCCGCGCAGCGCTCGCGCGGTTCCGGTCCTGTCCGCAACTCCGTGTCGGACGCCGCAGCGCGACGCTCCGGGTTCGCGGTGAACCGCGCTCTCGCGACTCCGCGGTCTACCGCGCTTCGAGAACTCGTGCGGAGGAACCGCCCGAGTTCTCGGCGGTTGCCTTGCGCGAGCGGGTTCGAGGCGACGGTAGACGCCGGAGTTCCAGAAAGCGCGGGAACGCCTCGAACCTGCGCTCGCGCTGCGGCGTCCGACACGGAGTTGCGGACGGACCGGAACCCGGAGCGTCGCCGGCGCCGTAGCGTCGCGTCGCTCTGACGTGCGCTACGCCCACTCGCGCCAGGCGGAGAGCAGCGGGAAGTAGAGCCCCACGCGGATCGGCTCCGGCCCCAACTGGCGCATGAACGTCGCATAGCGCTCGAGCTGCGGCCGGTAGCGTTCCTGCTCGCTGTCGAGAAACGCCTCGAGGCCGGCGCCTTCGTGCGTGCTCGTCTTGTAGTCGACGATCCAGCGCGTGCCCTGCGCGTCGACGAACGTGCGGTCGATCACCACGCTCACGACCCGGTCGTCGATCCGGCCCGTGAGCGCGAGTTCACTCTCCGCCTGCCGATGTGCGCCATCGAGGATCCACCGGCCTCGCTCGTCGGCCAGCGTATGCTCGACCGCCGCTCGCACCCGGGCCGCGGCTGCGTCGCGGCGATCCTCGGGCACGCCGAGTTCGGCCAGTTCGATCGCATACCGCGCCAGGACGGCCCGATCGCCGGTCGCGGGCGGCGCGGCACCGGTAGCCAGCCGCTGCAATTCGGAGTGCACCACCGTGCCGACGTGGCGCGCCGTCTCGGAGGCCCAGTCGAATTCCACCGGCGCGCTCTCGAGGCCACGCGTCGCAGTCGTCGACGAGATGACAGGGCCGCCTGGCGCGACCGGTGACCGCCACCCGTCGGGCAAGCGGCGCAGTGGCGGATCGCGCCGCATGCTGTCCTCGTCCTCGCCGGCCACTGCGCCTGCATCGGCAAGCCGTCGCTGGAAATCGCCTTCCACCACCGGCCACAGGATGCCAAGGCCGGTGGCGCTCACCGGAGCGCGCAACTTCGGCTGGCCGGTCTTCCGGTCCTCGTTGACCGCGCAACTGCCGAGCAAGTGCAGCCAGCGCTCGGCGCGAGTGGCCGCCACGTAGAGCAGTCGTCGTCGCTCCTGCTGCAGGCGTTCATTCTCGAGGTCCGCGAGCCAGGCATACAGCGGGTTCGATTCGTCGCCGGCGGGCGCGAGCGGCGCGACGATCAGGTTGCGCTGTGGCCGCTCGGGCAGTTTCAGCCATTGCAGCAGGCGCTTGTCGTCCGATCGTCCGCGACGCTCGAGGCCGGGCACGATGACCGTGTCGAACTGCAGGCCCTTCGCCTTGTGGATCGTCATCAACTCGACGCGGATGCCAGGATGAGGTCGTGACGGTGCGTACAGCTTGTCGAGCGCGTCCGCCAGCGACGCGAGATCGATCGATCCGGCCGATCGCGATTCCAGCGTCGCCAGCGCATCGAAGTAGGCGTCGACCTCGTCGAGTTCACGCTCGGTCTCGAGTGTGGCCGGCCCCCCGAGCGCGAGCCACGCGCGCTCCGTCGCGTCGCGCAGGCCGAAGCGTCGCAGCTCCGAGCGCGCCCGCTCCAGCACGTCGAGCGTATGCTCGAGCCGTGCACGGGCGGCGCCATCGATGCGTGCTCGGCGCTCGTCATCGCGCAACAATTCGGCAAGAACGCCGTCGCGGTCGTCGCCGACGAGCGCGTGCAGTTCCACGAGCGTCAGGCCGCACCAGGGCGCCCGCAGCACCGCGAGCCACGACGGCCGGTCGGCCAGGTGCGAGATCGCACGCGTGAGCGACAGTGCGTCGAGCACCGGTTGCCGCGCGCCGAGCGGATCGATGTCGGTGGCCTGGAACGGAATGCCACGGCGCGCGAGTTCCGCAACGATGCCGATCAGGTGGCTGCGCCCGTGCACCAGCACCGCCACGCGCGCCTCGTCCGATGCGCACAGCCGCGCTTGCGCGATGTCCGCGACGCGCTCGGCCTCGCGCTGCCGGCTGCTGCGCAGGAATGGATGCACCACGACGCCGCCGTCGGTGCCGGCGTCCAGACGCGCGACGCTTGGCGCGTATCGCACCGCCCCGCGCAGTTCGTCATCGCGAACGGGAAAGATCTCCGCGAAGCTGGCGTTGACCCAGTCGACGATCGGCTGCGTGGACCGGAAGTTCACGCGCAACGTCAGCGGTTCGAGTTCGATGCGCGGCTCGACGCGCCCGAGGCCGCGATCACGAACGTTCAGGAACAGCCCCACCTCGGCGTGGCGGAAGCGGTAGATCGACTGCATCGGATCGCCGACGACGAACACCGTGCGCCCGTCGCCGGGCTCCCAGCCGGCCGTCAGGCGCTCGAGCAATCGCACCTGCGCCTCGGAGGTGTCCTGGAACTCGTCGACCAGCACGTGGCGCAGTGTGGCATCGAGCGCGAGTGCGGTATCGGTTGGCGCCTCGTCACTGCCGAGCGCGTTGCGCGCGGCGGCCGCGAACTGCGGGTAGTCGGCCACCTTCCGTTCCGTGAACACGACCTGCAGTTCGGCCGCGGCGAGGCGCAAGACGAGGAACAACGCTTTGAGGACGTGCCACTCGAGGTCGTCGTACGCCGGGCCCGGCAGGCGCGGCGTGGCGGCCAGCAACGCCACGGCATCGTCGAGCGGCTGCAATGCCGCGCATACTCCCGCTGCCTGGGCCTTGAGTCCCGGCTGCTCCGTCGGCAGGCCGACGTCCTTCGTGAGCCGCTTGCGGACGCCGCCATCGCCGGTGAGCAACAGGAACGCCAGGCCGCTCCACAGCGGCACGTCATCCGGGGCATCCCCCGGAATCTGGTCGCACGCCAGCCACGCGGCGAGCGGCGTTTCGATGCCCGCGACGTGCAACTGCTCCGCCGCCCCGCGTGCGACGCAGCTCGCCTCGGCCAGCAGCGACATCGGGAACGCGGCGACCAGTGCCTCCAGGTGCGCCGCGACCATGGCCGCGCGGGCCGCCTCGAGTCCCGTCGCGCGTCTCGGCTTCCGTGTCCTCGGCTCCGACATCGCCCGGCAGCTCCGGGAGCCACGCTTCGCGCCGCGCCAGCATTTCCGCGACCAGCGAGACGAACTTTCCGACGTTGTTGTCGAGGTGGCCGAGCAGCAGCGCCACCGCCTCGGCCAGCCGCGGCTCGTCGCCGGGCAGGTGCGCCAACAGGCGCTCGGCGGCGAGGTCGTAGAGCGGGCGAGCGTCTTCCTCCACGCCGAGACCGGCGCCCGTACCCGACAGCACAGGCAGGCGTCGGGCCAGGCCCTGATTCAGCGCGTCGATCGTCTGCAGCCGCAGCCGGCTCGGATTGGCGACCAGGCCCCACTCGCGCTCGACATCCGCCTTCAGCACGGCGCGCGCCAGGACTCGGGTGCGCTCGAGCATCAGCGGTGCGCGCTCGGCGTCGGCGACGTCGCGCAGCGCCTGCAGGATGCGATTGCGCATCTCGGCCGCTGCCTTGCGGGTAAACGTGATGGCGAGCACGGACTCCGGTCGTTCGACGCTCGCGAGCAGCGCGAGGAAGCGCTGCGTCAGCAGTTCGGTCTTGCCGGAGCCGGCGGGCGCCTGCACGATGAAGCTGCTCGCGACGTCGAGCGCACGTTCGCGGGCGTCGGAGTCCTCGCGGCGCAGGTCACTCATCGGCGACGCTCTCGTCGTCGACCGCGTATCGCGCCTCGCCGATGCGGCACAGCGCCGGCAGGTGGCAATACCGGCAAGCCTGCGACGGGTTCGGCGCGAGCCGCGCATCTCCTGTGGCGAACTCCTGCGCCAAGGCCTCCAGTCGTCGGTGCCAGGCGGCGAGCAATTCATTCCAGGACGCGTAGTCCTTCGGCTGCGCACTGGTGCCGGGGAATGCGGCAGGGTCGCGAGCCAGCCCTTCGAATCCGGTCTTGCCCGCACGCACCCGGCCGAACACGACGGCCGACACGTTCTGAGGCCCGTACGCCTCGACATACAGCGGCAGCTGCGGAAGCTTGGGCCGCTCGTCGAGCCAGGCTTTCTTTCCGGCATTGCCGCCGGTCTTGTAGTCGATGACCGCGAGCGAACCGTCGGTGAGCCGGTCTACGCGATCGACCCGCAGTTTCAGCGACAGTCCGCCGAGTTCGACCGTGTGCTCCCGCTCGACGTCCTCGACGTCGAACGGCGGCCGCGCGAGGTCCTGCCGCAACAGGTCGAGCCCGTGTCGTTCGAGCCAGGTCGCCTCGATGTCGAGCAGGCGCTGCAACACGCCGTTCGCGTCGCGGCGCAAGTGGCGCCAGTCCTGCGGCGATGGCAGCGCGCAGCCGCGTCAATCGTTCGCCTTCCGGCAACGCGCTCATCGCCGCTGAACTGCGCAAGCCGCTCCACAATCCGGCGAAGACTTCGTGCACGAGCACCCCGCGCGCGGCGGCATCGAGTCCGCGTGCGGGTTCCTCGAGCGCGGCCGCGCCGAGCCGCAACTCGGCGCTGGCACGGAATGGACATGCAGACTGCAATTCGAGCATGCGCGCCCCGCCCGCAGCGCGCTCCCCAGCGCGCAGCGGCGGCATCGCGCCGTCGTGCGTCGCGACGATCGGCGGCCTGGCGTCGAACGTCGCCCGAGCCAGCGACGGCGAAGCCCACAGTTCGGGCGCGACTCCGGGCTGGATGCCGCCCAGCAACGCGCTCGGCAGCAGCGGCGCATCGTCCTCGAACGCCGGCACGCTCAGGACGACCTCGGGAGCGCTGCCGCACAATCGCTCGAGCGTGCGCCGCGCGCGCTCCGCCGAGATTTCGGCCGTCGCACCGGGTACGCCGCGACGCGACTGCCAGGCGCGCGGCAGGAATGGATCCGGCGCCGCGGGCGGCGGCCATTGGCTCGCGTCGAGTCCGCAGACCCACATCGCGTCGAACCTCATGCCAGCGCGACGTCTCCGGGTCGATGACCAGCAACGGCGCATCGATTTCCTGGGGCTCGAACAGCGTGGCGTCCGCCAGTTCGCGCAGCAGGCCGAGTCCATGCGCCGCACCCACGGGACCCACCACGTCGTCCTGCGCAGCCGAATTCGCCGAGCAGCGCCTGCCAGCGCTGCCGCGCCTGGTGCTCGGCGCTGTCGAGGTCTTCACCCGGCCAGCCGACGTGCTGCAGCAGTTCGAAGTAGCGGCGTGCCCAGGCGCTCGGCAGGTTGCGGCGCGGCCAGTCGGCCGCGGCACGCGACCCCGCTGCAAACAGGGCGCCCGCTTCGGGACAACCGTTGCGCTGCGGCGAGAGTCGCCAGGCGCTCGAGTCCGAGATCGTTGCCTTCCTTGCGACGCACGCGCGCGTCGAGCGCGGCACGCGCGCTGGCTTCGTGATCGGCGCCTCGACAGAACGGGTTGCGCAGCAACGCGCTGCAGGCCACGACATCGGGCGGGAGCGCAAACGCCGCAAGCCATTCGAGCGCGGCCGACACGACGGGACGCTCGCTCAACGGTCGCGCAGCGGCCAGCTCGTACGCCGTGGATTCCGGCGCTGGGCCGCCGGACACGGTGGAGGCCGGCGCGAGCACCCGGTCGAGCGACGCGACGCACCGATTCGCGCATCTTTGCCAGCGCGGGCACCACGATGGCGATCCGTTGCCCGCTTGCGCGATCGAGCCGCCGCGCGGCCCAGCGGGCCGCCATCTCGATCTCCGCGTCTCGATCGAGCGCGGCAACCCAGCAGGCGCCGGCCAGCGCAGCAGAAGGTGCTTCGACGACGACTGTCGACACCGGCCGCTTGCATCCGCTCCACGAATGCGGATTGCACGGGCGTCAGCAGGTCGAAACCGACGAAGCGCAACCTCGGTCCGGCGGATTGCGGATGCACGCGATCGGGCGCGCGCGCGCCGTCGATCCAGCCGCCGTGCTCCAGCCGCGACGCGAACTGAACGGCCCAGCGATGAAATGCCTCGACCTCCGGACCGTCGTTGTCGTCGAATGCGTCGAGGGGTATCCGGTAGTCGTGCATCGTCCGCCAGGAGCGATGCGCGATGCGTGCGAGCCCCTCGGTTGCGATGACCTGCGTCGCAACGGGATCGCTGCGCAGCAGGCGTTCCCAGGCCAGTCGTGCGCCGCCGTCGTCCAGCCAGCGCAGCACGTTGCGACCCGCCTGCCGGTCCCGCACGTGCATGCGCTCGATCAGCGTGGACCAGGTGACGATATCGGGCGTGTGCCACACCGTTGCGCCGCGCTCCAGCGCGGTCGGCCGCCTCGCGCGCCAGAAGGTGATGCGCAAGGCGCCGGGTCGGAGTGACCAGGGTCTCCGCCAGCCGTGTGTCGTCCGTGCGCACGGCAGACTCTTTATTAATTATAACAGTTACTTACAAAGTATATTTCGTGTCAATTATCAGCGTGTCTTGCTGTCGATGACCCGCAGCGGCGTGGGCCGGGAGACCGGCTGGTCGCCTTCGGCATAGTTGTCGAGCAGTTCCTCGATGCGCGCGAACACGTCGGCGAGCACGGCCGGATCCGGCAGGTTGGTGATGCGGAAGTGCGTCCTGTACGGCACGTTGAAGCTCGAACCCGGCGCGACGAGCACGTGCTTGTGCTCCAGCAGGTCCATCGCGAACCGCTGGTCGTCGAACTCGGGCAGGCGTTCGGTCTGCACGCCGATGAAGGCGTACATCGCGCCGCGCGGCGGCGTCAGGTACAGGTACTTGCTGCGCGCCACGCCGTCGATGATCGCCTTGCGCGACTCCGCCAGCCGGCCGCCGGGTCCCACCAGTTCCTGGATGCTCTGGTAGCCGCCGAGCGCCGTCTGCACGGCCCATTGGCCGGCCACGTTGCTGCACAGTCGCAGCGAACTCAGCAGTTCGAGCGACGAGAGGTATTCGCGCGAGTTCTCGAGGTCGCCCGAGAACACGGCCCAGCCGACACGGTAGCCGCAGGCCCGATACACCTTCGACAGCCCGCTCAGCGTGCCGCAGAGGGTGTGGTGCACCAGCGTGGCCATTGGAACGAATTCGGCGCCGTCGTAGGTCATCTGGTCGTAGATTTCGTCGGCCAGCATCACCAGGTGGTATTTCTCCGCAATGCGCGCGATGGCCTCGAGCGTCTCGCGCGGATACACGGCGCCCGTCGGGTTGTTCGGATTGATCACGACGATGGCGCGGGTGCGCTTGGTGATCAGCGATTCGATCTCGTCCGGGTCGGGCACGAATCCGCGCTCGGGCCGGCACGCGTAGTGCACCGCCTTGCCGCGGTTCAGGTTCACCGCCGCGGTCCACAACGGATAGTCCGGGCTCGGCACCAGCACCTCCTCGTCGGCCGCGAGCAGCGCCCGCAACGTGAGGTCGATCAGTTCGCTGACGCCGTTGCCGACGAAGACTTCTTCCGCCGTGACACCTTTGACGCCGCGCACCTGCTGCTGCATCACGACGGCCTCGCGCGCCGGGAAGATGCCCTTCTGGTGGCAGTAGCCGTCGGCCGCCCGCAGGTTCTCGATGATGGCGAGCCGCATCGTCTCCGGGGCGCGAAAACCGAAGGCGCCGGGATTGCCGATGTTCAGCGAGACGATGTCGTAACCCATGCGCTCCATTTCCTGGGCGCGCCGGGCAAGCTTGCCGCGAATTTCGTAGCGGACGTTCGCGAGGCCGGGACTGGGGCGGATGCTGCGAGTGGACATTTCAGGACCCTTTAATGCGCTGCGTCAATTATGGCGCGGCACGGCCCCTCGTGCACAGGATGGATCAGCCGATCGCGCCGTTTTTGCGCAATTCGTCGAGCCGGACTCGCTCCAGCCCCAGTCTTTCGCGCAGCACCGATTCGGTGTCGGCCCCGAGCAACGGCGCCGCCCGCCGGTACTCGAGCGGCGTGCGTGAAAAAAGCGCCGGGTTGCGTACGCCGGGGACCGTCCCGGCCTCCGGATGAGGCAGGTCGATGCGCATGCCGCGATGACGCACCTGCGGTTCGGCGAAGACCTGGGCGAGATCGTTGATCGGGCCGAGGGTACGTTGGCGGCGCGCAGCCGTGCGAGCCAGTCCGACGTCGTCCTGCGCCCGCAGCACCTGCTGCACATGCGGCACCAGCGCGGCACGGTTCGCGACGCGCCCCTGATTGGTGGCAAACCGCGGGTCCGCCGCGAGCTCCGTCTGACCGGCCGCGGCGCAGAATCGTCGTGAACTGGCCGTCGTTGCCGACGCTCAGCATCAGGTAGCCGTCGGCGGTCGCGAACGCCTGGTACGGCACGATGTTCGGGTGTGCCGTGCCCTGGCGCTGCGGCGCGACGCCGCCGATCAGGTAGTTCATGTTCTGGTTGGCGAGCCACGCCACCTGCGTGTCGAGCAACGCAAGGTCGATGAACTGGCCGCGGCCCGACTGTTGCCGTTCGAACAATGCCGCCAGGACCGACGATACGGCGTACATGCCGCACATCAGGTCGGCGACCGCAACGCCCACTTTCTGGGGCCCTGCCCCCGGCTCGCCGTCGGGCACGCCGGTGAGACTCATCAGTCCACCCATGCCCTGGATCGCCGCGTCGTAACCCGGTCCGGCCGCGTCGGGGCCGTCCTGGCCGAACGCCGAAATCGACAGGTAGATCGCACGCGGGTTGATCGCCTCGATGTCGGCGTACGCGAGGCCGTATTTCGCGAGACCACCGACCTTGAAATTCTCGACGACGACGTCGGCGCCTCGCGCCAGTTGCCGGACGAGATCCTGCCCGTCGGCGTGCGCCAGGTCGATCGCCACGGACTTCTTGCCGCGATTGGTCGACAGGTAATAGGCCGACTCGGCCGTGTCGCGGCCGGCCCGATCCTTGAGCCACGGCGGCCCCCAGTGCCGCGTGTCGTCGCCGGCGCCCGGTTTCTCGATCTTGATGACCTCGGCGCCGTAATCGGCCAACGCCTGCGTCGCCCACGGGCCCGCGAGCACGCGAGTCAGGTCGAGGACGACGATTCCCTGCAGCGGGCCCGCCATGTCAAGTGCGTCCGCGCCGAGGATGCGACGTTGCCGGAACGCGAGGCTCGGGCACGGCCGCAAGCAGCGCTTGCGTATACGGGGCCTGCGGCGAAGCAAAGAGCTGGTCGCGCCCGGCCCGCTCGACGAGCCGTCCCTGGCACAGGACCGCGATGTCCTCGCAGAGATGGCGCACGATGGCGAGGTTGTGACTGATGAACATCAGCGCCATGCCGTGCCGGCGGCAGGTATCGCGCAGCAGGTTGACGATCTGGGCCTGCACCGAGACGTCGAGCGCGCTGACCGCCTCGTCGCAGATCAGCAGCTGCGGCCGGACGACTGTCGCGCGCCCGATCGCGACGCGCTGGCACTGCCCGCCGCTCAGTTCGTGGGGGTAACGCCGCGCGTAGGCCGGGTCGAGCCCGACTTCGCGAAACACTGCGGCGACGCGCGACTCGAGCGCC
The DNA here is from genome assembly GCA_963843985.1 of uncultured Gammaproteobacteria bacterium. Classification (GTDB taxonomy): domain Bacteria; phylum Pseudomonadota; class Gammaproteobacteria; order Steroidobacterales; family Steroidobacteraceae; genus RPQJ01. Next base: position 63,205 of record CAWJMS010000001.1, read on the forward strand.
GCACGGTCTGCCGGTCCTTCGAGCGCGGTGATCGCCTCGACGACGCTCGCTCCGGCGGTCATCCGCGGGTCGAGACTGCCGAAGGGATCCTGGAACACCACCTGGATCTGCCGGCGCAGCGGCCGCATCCGGTCGCGATCGGTCGTGTCGATCGGCTCGCCACGCCACAGGATGCGACCCGATGCCGGGGCGACCAGGCCGAGTATGGCGCGGGCCAGCGTCGTCTTGCCGGACCCGGACTCGCCGACGACGCCGAGCGTGCCGCCTTCCCCGACGTCGACGCTGACGCCGGCGAGCGCATCGAACGACCGTTGCCGACCGAACGGCGACGAGCGGCCGAGCGGATAGCGCACGACGAGGTCCTCGACCTGCAGCAGCCCGGCGGTCATGCGTCGCTTCCGACGGAGAACGGCGCATGACAGGCCACCTGCCTGCCCGGCGCCGATCGCACGCAACTCGGGCGCCACCTCGCGGCACACCTCGCTTGCGGCCGCGCAACGCGGTGCGAACGGGCAGCCTGCGACGATCTCGCCCGGTCGCGGCGGCTGGCCTTCGATCGCGCCGAGTCGCGCCGCGATGCGATCGGACAACCGCGGAATCGACGCGAGCAGGCCGGCCGTGTACGGATGCGCGGGCGCCGCGAACAGGTCGTCGGCCGAGGCGACTTCGACGACCCGGCCCGCATACATGACGGCCACGCGCTCGGCGAGGCCGGCGACGACGCCGAGATCGTGGGTGATCAGCACGATGGCGAGGCCGTCGGTGCGCAGCGCGCGCAACACATCGAGCACTTTCGCCTGCACGGTGACGTCGAGCGCGGTGGTGGGTTCGTCGGCGATCAACAGCCTGGGATCGGTCATCAACGCCACGGCGATCGCCACGCGCTGGCGCATGCCGCCGGAAAGCTCGTGCGGGAACTGCCGCAGCCGCGCCTCCGGTTCGTCGATGCCGACCCTCTGCAAGGCCTCGAGCGCACGTTGCCGCGCCTGCGCCGGACTCATCAGGCCGCGATCGAGCACGCCTTCGGTGAGCAGGCGCTCGATGCGCAGATGCGGCGTCAGGCTGTTCATGGGGTCCTGCAGCACCAGCGACATGCCGACGCCGCGCACCCGGTTCATGGCCTCCTCGCTCGCGCCAAGCAGTTCCACGCCCAGGAACCTGGCGGAGCCGCGCGCGGAGCCGTTGTCTGCGAGCAGTCCGAGGCAGGCGAGGAACAACTGCGTCTTGCCGGAGCCCGACTCGCCGACGACGGCGAGGCACTCTCCGGCCCGCACCTGCAACGAGACCTCGCGCACGGCAGGCACAGCCTGCCGGGAGTCGGCGAAGTCGACGCTGACGCGTTCGAGTTCGAGCAGGCAGTCCCCGGTCACGTCAGCGCTGCCTCGGGTCGAGCGCGTCGCGCAGGCCGTCACCCAGGAAATTGAGGCAGACGAGCACGACGGCGAGTACGCCGGACGGGACCAGCAGCAGCCACGATGCGCTCTCCATCTCGAGCGCACCCTCGGCCACCAGCCTGCCGAGACTCGTGAGCGGCTCCTGCACGCCGAGGCCGAGGAAGCTCAGGAAGCTCTCGAACAGGATCACCTGCGGCACGGTGAGCGTCGCGTACACGATCACCGTGCCGAGCACGTTCGGCACGATGTGCCGCGCGATGATCGACGACGAGGGCAGCCCGAGCACGATCGCGGCCTCCACGAACTCGCGATGACGCAGCGCGAGCGCCTGGCCGCGGACGATGCGCGCCATCGTCAACCAGCCGACCGCTCCGATCGCGAGGAAGATCAGCAACAGGCTGCGCCCGAACACGACCGTCAGGATGATGACGAAGAACATGTACGGCAGCGCGTACAGCACGTCGACGAAGCGCATCATCCAGCCGTCGATGCGACCGCCGAGATAACCGGCCGTCGCGCCCCAGGCGACGCCGATCACGAGGCTGACGGCGCTGGCCAGAATCGCGACGAGCAGCGAGATCCGCGTGCCGGCCCACACCCGGACGAACAGGTCGCGGCCGTTCGAGTCGGTGCCGAACCAGTGCCCGTTCGCGAACGAAGGCGGCGTCGCGAGCGCGCGCGAGCGACCAGTCGACCTTGTCGATCGCGTACGCGCTCATCCACGGGCCCACGATCGCCGCGACGACGAGCGCGGCCAGTACGCACGACGCTGTCACGGCCGCGCGATTGCGACGCAGCCGGCGCCAGGCCTGGGCCCACAACCCGCCGCCGCCGAGCGCGAGCACCGCTTCAGTCATGGCGGATCCTTGGATCGAGCCACCCGTACAGCAGGTCGACGATCAGGTTCAGCAGCAGGATCAGCACCGCGTAGAAGATCACCATGCCCATCACGAGCGTGTAGTCGCGGTTGACCGCGCCCTGCACGAAGTAGCGCCCGACGCCCGGCAAATCGAAGACCTGCTCGACGACCAGCGAGCCCGTCAGCAGCGCCGCCGTGGCAGGTCCGAGAAAGCTGACGACGGGCATCAGCGTCGGCTTCAGCGCATGGCGGCGCAACAGCGCGCCGCGCGCGAGCCCTTTCGCGCGCGCCGCGCGCAGGTAAGGAGCCTGCAGCACCTCGAGCAGGCTGCCACGCGCGAGCCTCGCAAGGTAGGCGACGAACGGCAGCGACAGCGTGACGACCGGCAGGACGAGGAACCGGACCTGGCCCGCCTCCCAGCCGGCCACCGGCAGCCAGCCGAGCTTCACGCCGAACAGCAGCGCGAGCACCGGGGCCACGACGAAATTCGGAATCGCGATGCCGACCAGGGCCACGCCCATCACCGCGTGATCGAGCGCGCCGTTCTGCCTGAGTGCCGCAAGCATGCCGAGCGGCACGCCGAGCCCGACGGCGATCAACAACGCGAGCGTGCCGACGGTGAGCGTGATCGGCAGTCCGTGCGCGATCAGTTCGGACACGCGGAAATCCTTGTACCGGAACGACGGGCCGAGGTCGCCATGTGCGAGCCCCGCCAGGTAGCGTCCGTACTGGACGGCGACCGGCTGATCGAGGCCGTACGCCTTCTGCAGGTTGGCGGCGATCTCGGGCGGCAGAGTCTGCTCCTGGTCGAAGGGCCCGCCGGGGGCGAACCGCATCACGAAAAACGCGGCGGTGACGATCACGAACAGCGTCGGGATGGCCAGCAGCAACCTACGCAGCGCGAATCTCACCATCCGTGGGCGCGCCCCTCGCCGCTCACAGCGCGTCGGTCTGGATGAACGCAGGCGCGTCGGCGAACTCGCGGTACTCCGCGGCCACACGCTGCACCGTCTGGGACGCGACGTCTCGGTCGAAGGCCTGCAGGTCGTTGACGCGGATGATCTCGATGTACTGGTACGGCGCCGCGCCGCCGCCGAGCAGGCCCGCCGAACGCAGCACTTCGAAGCTGTCGACCGAGCGCAACTGCCTGACGACCGGCAGGTCCGTGTCCCGTGCCCAGCGTTCGTACACGGCGCGCTCGACGCCAGGCTTCAGATTGAACAACACGATGATCGTCGTCACCACCGCACTCCCCGGCAAGCCGCGGCAGTCTACACGCCGTGCAGCAGCTTGCGGAATTCGTCCTCGTCGACGATGCGCACACCAAGCTCCTGGGCCTTCTTGAGCTTCGACCCGGCGTCCGTGCCGACCACCAGCAGCGTCGTCCGTTTCGAAACCGAGTCCGTTACGCTGGCGCCGGCCTGCCGGGCCGCATCGCGCGCTTCGTCGCGCGACATGCCGGAGAGCGTCCCGGTGATCACCAGGGTCTCGCCGGTCAGCGGGCCCGCCGCGGCGGCTCTTGCCCGTTTCAGTTCCGGCCAGGTGACGCCCGCGCGACGCAGCGCGTCGATGACCTTGCGATTGCGCGCTTCGTCGAAGAAGTCGCGCACGTGCTGCGCCACGACCGGCCCGACGTCACGGACCTGCTGGATGTCGTCGAGGCTGGCGGCCTCGAGCGGCTCGAGCGCGCCGAAGTGCTCGGCCAGCGCCAGGGCGGTCGCCTCGCCGACGTCGCGGATGCCGAGCGCGAACAGGAATCGCGGCAATGTCGTCCGCTTGCTGCGTTCGAGCGCGGCGACGAGGTTGGCCGCCGACTTCTCGCCCATCCGGTCCAGCCCGGCCAGTTCCGCGGCGGTCAGCGTGTACAGGTCGGCCGGCGTCTCGATGCGACCGGCATCCACCAGTTGCTCGACCAGCTTGTCGCCGAGACCCTCGATGTCCATCGCGCGTCGTGACGCGAAATGCCGTAGCGACTCGCGGCGCTGGGCCTGGCACACGAGCCCTCCGGTGCAGCGCGCCACCGCCTCGCCTTCCGCGCGCGTGACGTGCGACGCGCAGACCGGACAGCGCGCCGGCAGTTCGACCACTTTCGCGCCGCGCGGGCGCAGGTCGGGGATCACGCGGACGACCTCGGGAATCACGTCGCCGGCGCGGCGCACGACCACGGTGTCGCCGATGCGCACGTCCTTGCGGGCCAGTTCGTCCATGTTGTGCAGCGTCACGTTGCTGACGGTCACGCCCCCGACGAAAACGGGCTCGAGTCGCGCGACGGGCGTCAGCGCGCCGGTGCGCCCGACCTGGAACTCGACGTCACGGACCACGGTCGTCTCCTCCTGCGCGGGAAACTTGTGCGCGGTCGCCCAGCGCGGGGCGCGCGCGACGAATCCGAGGTCGCGCTGCCAGTCGAGCCGGTCCACCTTGTAGACCACGCCGTCGATGTCGTAGCCGAGCGCAGCGCGTGCGGCGCCGATGCGCGCGTAGTACGCGAGGCAGCCGACGACCCCGTCGACGACCGCGGTCTCGGGACAGGTGCGCAAGCCGAATTCGCGCAGTGCGGCCAGCACGTCGCTGTGACGCCTTGGCAGGGTCCAGCCGTCCGTGGCCCCGAGGCCGTACAGGAACAGGTCCAGCGCACGGCTGGCGGTGATCGACGGGTCGAGCTGGCGCAGGCTGCCGGCCGCGGCGTTGCGCGGATTCACGAAGGTCTTCTCGCCTTTCTCCGCCGCCCTGCGGTTGAGGTTCTCGAACGATCGCCGCGCCATGAAGACCTCGCCCCGGACTTCCAGCACCGCGGGCGCCTTGCCGCGCAGCACGAGCGGCACGGAGGCGATTGCGCGCACGTTGGCGGTGACGTCCTCGCCCTTCGTGCCGTCGCCGCGCGTCGCGGCCTGCATCAGCTTGCCGGATTCGTAGCGCAGGCTGATCGCCAGCCCGTCGATCTTCGGTTCGGCCGAGTACGACACCTGCTCGACGTCGAGTCGCTCCCGCACACGCCGGTCGAAATCGAGCACGTCCTGCTCGGTGAAGGCGTTGTCGAGCGAAAGCATCGGCACCGCATGCGTGATCTCGCCGAATTCGCGGGACGGCTGCGCACCGACGCGCTGCGTGGGTGATTGCGGCGTGACGAACTCCGGGTGCTCGGACTCGAGCCGCTTCAGCTCGCCCATCAGCTGGTCGTAGCGGGCGTCGGAGACCTCCGGGTCGTCGAGCACGTAGTAACGGTAATTGTGATGCTCGACCTGCTCGCGCAATTCGCGGATCCGCTTCGCCGCTGCGCGCGTCCCGGACATGGGGCCTCAGGCGGCGCCGCCGCCCGGCCGCTGGCGCTCGAGGGCCAGCATGTCCTCACGCAGTCGCGTGATCCGGTGCATGGTGAGCGGCGCCCCGCGGTCGTCGGCCAGCGTGCCCCCGAGCTGCGCAGCGAAGGCACGAGCCGAAAAGATCAGCTGGTCGAACGTCTCGATCGCCGCGAGCGGGCCGGGCAGCACCGCGAACAGCGCCACGCCCGGATAGCCGGTCGTCGGCATCGAGGCGAGGTCGAAGGTGCCCGGCTCGCGCAGGCTCGCGAGACTGAAGATCGGCCGCCCGTCGGCGTGCAGGTTGTGAAAGATTTCGTAGCGGCCGTACTCGAGCCCTTCCGAGCGGACGACCTCGAGCAGCTTCGTCCCCTCGAAGCGCAGCGGCGGATTCGCGACGACCCGTATCGCGATGATCCTTTGCTTCGGGCGCTCCGGCTCGGCGGGCGGCTCCGGCTTGCGGTCCGTCTCGGGCTCCGGCTGCGGAATGCTCTCGGTCGTCACCGTCGGTGCACGGGAGTATTGCGGAGCCGCGTTCGCCGCCGGCGGCTCGACAGCGGCATCGAATGTCGGCTCGCGGCGGCCGTAGCCCCGCGCGATCGCCGGTTCGTCGAAATCGACCGTCGGCTCGTCGTCTTCGGGCGCCTCGCCGAAAGCATCGTCCGGCGACAGCATAGGTTCGACCCGTGTCGATTCCTGGGCCGTCGCCGGTACGGCCACCGACGGCGCCGGATCGACGCGCGTGGCGCGCTGCAGCGGCGTGGCGGCGGACCGCTGGCGCGAACGCACGCCCCAGAAATAGATCCCCGCGATCAGGGCGATTCCGGCCACCAGCAGGATCCAGCGCAGTTCGTTCATGCGCTCGTCGTCACATCGCGGCCATGCGCACGGCTTCGTCGACGTCGACGGTCACCAGGCGCGACACGCCCGGCTCGTTCATCGTCACGCCGAGCAGCTGGTTGGCGAGCTCCATCGTCGTCTTGTTGTGGGTGACGAAGATGAACTGCACCTGGCCGGACATTTCCTTGACGATGTCGCAGAAACGGCCGACGTTGTTCTCGTCGAGCGGCGCGTCGACCTCGTCGAGCAGGCAGAACGGCGCCGGGTTCAGGTCGAAGATCGAGAACACGAGCGCGACGGCCGTGAGTGCCTTCTCGCCGCCCGAGAGCTGGCTGATGGAGCTGTTCCGTTTTCCCGGCGGCCGGGCCATGATCGCGACGCCGGACTCCAGCACGTCGTCGCCGACCAGCTCGAGGTAGGCGTGCCCGCCGCCGAACAGGCGCGGAAATTTCTCCTTGAGGCCGGTATTGACCCGGTCGAACGTGTCCTGGAAACGGGTCTTCGTCTCCCGGTCGATCTTCTTGATCGCGTCGTCGAGCGTCGCGAGCGCGTCGGTGAGGTCGGCGAACTGGCGGTCGAGGTATTCCTTGCGCTCGGACTGTTCGCGGAACTCGTCGATTGCGGCGAGGTTCACCTGGCCGAGGCGCTCGATCTTCTCCGACGTCTCGACGAGACGCTGTTCCCAGTTCGCGACGTTCGCTTCCTCGACCAGCGCCGCGACGACCGCCGCCAGCTCGAGCCTGGTCTGCGCGAACTGCTCGAGCAGCGACTCGCGCCGCACCTTCAGCTCCTGCACCGAGAACTTGACGTTCTCGAGCAGGTCGCGCGCCTCGTTGACGGCGGCTTCGGCCCTGGCGCGGCCTTCGTCGAGCGTTCGCAGGTTGGCGTCCACCGTTTCCATGACACGCCGGGCGCCCGCGAGTTCCTCTTCGACCCCGACGCGGCCTCTCAGCGCCTCCTCCAGCGTGGCCTTCAGCTGCCCTTCGCTCGCCTCGCCGCTCGCGAGCTGCGTTTCGAGGTCGGCCCGGCGCGCATCGAACTGGGCAATCTGCCCGTCGAGCCGGGCAATGCCGGCCCGCAGCGACTCGTATCCCGTGCGGCGCGATTCGACACGTATCGCCACCTCGCGCGCCGCATTGCGCTCGGACTCTGCACTCGCCCGGGCCGCGACCAGCCGGTTGCGCATTTCGTCGCGCTGCGCCTCGAGTTCCTTGCGCCGCTGCTCGAGCTGCGCCATCGCCTCGACCGCTTCCTCGAGTCGCCCGCGTGTCGAGCGGCTGCCCGCATTGGCTTCCTCGATCGCGCCGTCCAGCTCGGCGAGTTCCCCCGTCAGTTGCTGGAGTCGCGCATTGCGCTGTTCCGCGCGAGCACGCAACCCGTCGAGCTGCGAGCGCAGGTTCATGTGGTTCGACGTGCTGCGCGAAACCAGCGCCTGGTGCTCGGCCTGCCGGTCTTCGAACGTCCGCACCTGCGCGCGGGCGGCGTCGAGCTGCGACTCGAGCTGCTTGTGCGCCGCCTGCCGACCGTCGAGCGTCGCGCGTTGCCGGCGCAGTTCGTCTTCGCGCTCGAGCACGCCTTCGTGGGCATCCTTGTCGCGGCTGACGCGCAGCCAGTCCGGTCCGATCCAGATGCCGTCCCGCGTGATCACCGACTGGCCGGGACGCAGCGACGAGCGGACCCGCAATGCGTCCGCAAGCTCGTCGGTGGCGACGATGCCTTCGAACAGCGCATCGAGCCCCGCCGGCCCGCGCACCCGCGAACGCAGCGTGTCGTGCCCGTGCCCGGTCGAGGCCGGCAAGTCCGTGCCGGCGAAGAATGTCACCGTGCCCGCGGACAGGCTCTCGAGCATGCCGGCGACACTGTCGATGGAATCGACGCAGACGGCCTCGAGGTAGCTGCCGAGCACCGTCTCCACGGCGCGGTCCCAACCCTTGTCGACCGAAAGCTGCTGTGCGAGGCGCGGACTGCCCTCCATCCCGCGCGACTTGAGCCAGTCGACGACCTTGCCCTGCCCCTGGCCGAGCGCCGCGCGCTGCAGCGCCTCGAGTGACACGATGCGTCCCTCGCTCTCCTGCACCTCGCGGCGGGCGCGCTGCGCGCTCTCCGCCAGCTCGCGCTCGCGCGTGCGTTCGGCCTGCAGCGCAGCGACCAGTTCTTCCATGCCGCGCCGCGCCGCCTCGTGCTCCGTGCGCGCCCCGGCCTCGGCCGACTCGATCTCCGCGAGCTTGGCCGCGACGTCGGCGGCGGCCAGCGTCGCATGCTCCTGCCTGGCGCGTTCGCACTGGGCGCCCATGCGGCGCAACTGCTCGTCGATGCCCTCGAGGCGCGCCCGCTCGCCTTCCGCAGCCGTCGATGCCCCACGCAGCGACTGGTTGAATCCTTCCCAGTGTTCCTGCCACCCGGACATTGCCGTCTCGGCTGCGGCGAGACCCTCGGCGGCCGCCTGCTCGGCGGCGCGCGCCGATTCGAGCCCGGGACCGAGCTCGGCGAGCGCAGCTTCGAGTTCCACGGCCTGCTCGCGGTCGCGGACCCGGTGCGTACTCGCCTCGAGTGTGCCCTGCGCGATCTGCTCGAGTTCCTGGCGCTGCCGGCTGCGGATCTCGCGCGCGTGCTCGATGGCCTGCTCGGTGCGCGAGATCTCCGCGCCGACCTGGTAGTACCGGCCCTGCACGCCCGACAGCACCTCCGACTGCGCGTCGTGCTCGGCACGGGCGCGCTCGATCGACGCCTCGAGGCTGCGCTGCTCCGCGAGCGCGGCCTGCAAGGCGGTGTCGCGCTCGTTCAGGATCGCCTGGCGCGCACCCGATTCGGTCTCGACTTCGCGCAGCCGCAGCGCCAGCAACTCGGCGTGGAGCTGGCGCTCTTCCTGTTTCAACGCCTGGTAGCGGCGGGCCGTCGCGGCCTGGCGCTGCAGGTGCCGCAGCTGCTTCTCGACCTCGTCGCGCAGGTCGCTCAGCCGGGCCAGGTTCTCGCGCGTGCCGGAAATGCGGGTCTCGGTCTCGCGCCGGCGCTCCTTGTACTTGGAAATCCCGGCCGCCTCCTCGAGGAACGCGCGCATGTCCTCGGCCTTGGCCTCGATGACGCGCGAGATCATGTTCTGCTCGATGATCGCGTAGCTGCGCGAGCCGAGGCCGGTGCCGAGGAACAGTTGCGTGATGTCCTTGCGGCGGCAACGCACGCCGTTCAGGAAATACGTCGACTGGCCGTCGCGCGACACGACGCGCTTCAGCGAGACCTCGGTGTAGGCTGCGTATTCGCCCGCGAGCTTGCCGTCCGAGTTGTCGAACACGAGTTCGACCGATGCAGTGCCGACCGGCTTGCGCGAACCCGATCCGTTGAAGATGACGTCGGCCATCGATTCGCCGCGCAGGTGCTTCGCGGAGATCTCGCCCATCACCCAGCGCACGGCATCGATGATGTTCGACTTGCCGCAGCCGTTCGGGCCCACCACGCCCACGAGATTGGTCGGAAAGCCGATGGCCGTCGGATCGACGAAGGACTTGAATCCGGCCAGCTTGATCTTGGTCAGGCGCATCGATCACCCACGGGAAACGGGACGAGAAGACGAGTCGCGAATTCTAGAAGAATCCGCCGCGCGCCACAGCATTACGAGCGGCCGCCGAGGGCCCCGCGGCGACGGCCCGGCACGATCCTTCCGTTACGGGTAGACCCACGGCGTGCGGTCTGTATAATCCCGCGTCCTCCATAGGATCGGGGAGTTCGAGATGCCCGTGAAGAAACCGTCTGTCAAGCCTGCCAAGGCCAGCAAGACAGTTTCTGCGAAGGTTGCCAGGCCGGCGGCGAAAGTCGTGGCCAAGGCCCCGGCTGCCGCGCGGAAACCTGCTGCCGCGAAGGCTGCTCCGTCGAAACCGGAGCCGAAAGCCAAGGTCGCCGTGAAGGCGCCCCCGAAGGCCCCCGTCCAGAAAGAAGCCGCCAAGGCGCCGCCGCCCGTCGTCGTGACGACCAGCCGGTCCGGCCCGGCGCTGCGCCTCGAGGACATCGATGCCGAGTTGAACGCCAGCCTGCTCTCCGGCCCGCGCAACGTACAGCCGTACGTCATCCGCAAGGGCGAGGAGTACATGAGCAAGGAGCAGCTCGAGCATTTCCGAATGATTCTCAGCACGTGGAAGCGGGACCTCATGCAGGAGGTCGATCGCACGGTGCTGCACATGAAGGACGAGGCCGCCAATTTCCCGGACCCGAACGACCGCGCGACGCAGGAGTCCGAATTCAGCCTCGAGCTGCGCACCCGCGATCGCGAGCGCAAGCTGATCCGCAAGATCGAAGAGGCGCTGAAGCGCATCGAGGACGGCTCGTACGGCTTCTGTCTCGAGACCGGCGAACCCATCGGCGTGAAGCGCCTCGAGGCGCGGCCGGTGGCCACCCTGAGCGTCGAGGCCCAGGAGCGGCGCGAGCGTCGCGAGAAGCAGTTCGGCGACCGGGACGACTATCGCTGATCCGTCTTCCACCTCTCCCACGCCCGTGGGAGAGGTCGACCGCAGGTCGGGTGAGGGCAGCGACCGCAGGTCGGGTGAGGGTCCTATCCAGGGGTCTGGCTCAGCACCGCCTCCCTACCGCGGTCGCTTCGCGCCGTCGCCGACGGGCGATCTCCATTTCGGTTCGCTGGTTGCCGCCGTGGGTAGCTGGCTCGATGCGCGCTCCCGCGGCGGTGAATGGCGAGTCCGCATCGAAGACCTCGATCCGCCCCGCGAACGCCCGGGTGCGGCCGATCGGATCCTGCGCGCGCTCGAAGAACTGGGCCTGCACTGGGACGGTCCCGTGGTGCGGCAGAGTACCCGCTTGGCGGAGTACGCGGCCGCCCTGGAGCGGCTCGAGAGACTCGGTCTAACCCGTCGCTGCGCGTGCACCCGTTCCGCGCTGGCCGGCCTCGCGCCGAACCTCGGGCGGATCGAGGCGGACGAGTTGTACCACCCGGCCGAATGCGTTGGCGGGGCCGGCGAGTCCCCCGGTTACGCAATCCGGTTCCGCGTCGCGGACCAGGACGTACATTTCGTCGACCGGTCCCTCGGGACCGTCCACAGCAACGTCGCGGCTGCGACCGGCGATTTCGTGCTTCGCAGGCGTGACGGCCTGTTTGCGTACCAGCTGGCGGTCGTCGTCGACGATGCGTGGCAAGGCATCACCGACGTCGTTCGGGGAGCCGACCTGCTGCCGAGCACGCCCAGGCAGATCCTGCTGCACCAGGCACTGGGGTTGCCGGTCCCGGCCTACCTGCATTTACCTCTTGCCGTGGACGACAGGGGCCGTAAGCTCTCCAAGTCGGAGGACGCCCCGGCCGCAGGGCGCACGGGTCCCGGCGACGCGATCGTCACCGTGCTCGCGTTCCTCCGGCAGCAACCGCCGCGCGAGCTGGCCGAAGCCGGCTTCGACGAGGTGTTGCGATGGGGGGTGGCGCACTGGCATCCGGAACATTTCACCGGCATGCGGGAGCGCCGTGTCGACGGCCTGGCTGTGCAGGACGGGATTCGAGGGACAGCGAACCAATGACGACGGCGAAAACGAGAACGAAACGAGCCAAGGCGGCCGCAGAAGACGGGAAAGCCGGACCGCGCATCATCCGCAAGTATCCGAATCGCAGGCTCTACGACACCGTCGAGAGCCGCTACGTCACGCTCGCCGACATCCGCCGGCTGGTCGTCGAGCGGGTCGACTTCGTGGTGCTCGACCGCAAGAGCCAGCAGGACATCACGCGCAGCATCCTGCTGCAGGTGATCGCCGAGCAGGAGGGCGGCAGCGAGTCGCTGATGAGCCGCGACTTCCTGTCGCAGGTGATCCGCACCTACGGCAGCGGCGTGCAGGACTTCGTCGGCCGCTACCTCGACGAGAGCATCCAGCTCTTCGCGAAGGAGCAGCGCGAACTGCGCGACCGCTTCAAGAGCGTGGTCGGCGTCGATCCGCTCGAGACCGTCACCGCGGTCGCGCAGAAGAACTACCAGCGCTGGAAGTCGCTGCAGGAAGAAGTCTTCGCGCGGCTGACCGCGCCCGTTCAGCCGCGACGACAAGGAATAGCCGCCCTCAACCGCGCGCGATGCGCGCCAGCCCTCACCCGCGCGATGCGCGACCTCTCCCGCTGTGGCGGGAGAGGTGAAGAAGGTCAGGCTTCGACGTTGCGCATCGACAGGCGCACGCGTCCCTGCCGATCGACCTCGAGCACCTTCACGCGCACGACGTCGCCTTCCTTGAGCTTGTCGCTGACGCGCTCGACGCGCTCTTCGGAGATCTGCGAGATGTGCACCAGGCCGTCCTTGCCCGGCAGGATCTGCACGAACGCGCCGAAGTCCATCAGCCGGACGACCTTGCCTTCGTAGATCGAGCCCACTTCGACTTCCGACGTGATCAGCTCGATGCGGCGCTGCGCCTCGCGGCCCGCGGCTCCGCTGACCGACGCGATCTTGACCGTGCCGTCGTTCTCGATGTCGATCGTGGTGCCCGTCTCTTCGGTGATCGCACGGATGACGGCGCCGCCCTTGCCGATGACCTCGCGGATCTTCTCCGGGTCGATCTTGATCGTGATGATCGTCGGCGCCCATTCCGACATCTGCGGCCGCGCCGTCGAGAGCACCTTGTTCATCTCGCCGAGGATGTGCAGGCGCGCGTTGTGCGCGGCATCCAGCGCGACCTTCATGATCTCCCGGGTGATGCCTTCGATCTTGATGTCCATCTGCAGGGCCGTGACGCCCTCGGACGAACCGGCCACCTTGAAGTCCATGTCGCCGAGGTGATCCTCGTCGCCGAGGATGTCGGTCAGGACCTGGAACTTGCCGCCTTCGAGCACGAGGCCCATCGCCACGCCGGCCACCGGCGCCTTGAGCGGCACGCCCGCGTCCATCAGCGCGAGGCTGGTGCCGCAGACCGAGGCCATCGAGCTCGAGCCGTTCGACTCGAGGATCTCGGAGACCACGCGGATGACGTACGGGAAGCTGCGTCATCTCCGGCATCACGGCGCTGACGCCGCGGCGCGCGAGGTTGCCGTGGCCGATTTCGCGGCGCTTCGGCGAGCCCATCATGCCCGTCTCGCCCACCGAGAACGGCGGGAAGTTGTAGTGCAGCATGAACGGCTCTTTGCGCTCGCCCGTCAGCGCGTCGATCAACTGCGCGTCGCGGCCGGTGCCGAGCGTCGTGGTGACGAGCGCCTGCGTCTCGCCGCGCGTGAAGAGCGCCGAGCCGTGGGTGCGCGGCAGCACGCCGGTCTGCACGGTGATCTTGCGCACCGTATTCATGTCGCGGCCGTCGATGCGCGGCTCGCCGGCAAGGATGCGGCGACGCACGAGGTCGTACTCGAGGCGGCCGATCTCGTCGGAGATCTGGCGGGCGGTCCACTTCGGCGCGTCGCCGGTGGTGAGCGCCTCGATGGTCGCCTTCTTGATCTCGCCGACGCGCGTCTGGCGCGCCAGCTTCTCGATGATCGAATAGGCCTTGCCCAGTTCCGCTGCGGCCAGCTTGGCCACGGAGGCGGACATGTCGGCGTCGATTTCGGCTGCAGTCCAGTTCCAGGCCGGCTTGCCGGCCTCCTTGGCCAGTTCGCGGATCGCGTTGATCGCGACCTGCATCTGCTGGTGGCCGTAGACGACTGCGCCGAGCATCACGTCTTCGGAGAGGATGTCGGCTTCGGACTCGACCATCAGCACCGCGTCGGCCGTGCCGGCGACGACGAGGTCGAGCTTCGAGTTCGCCATGTCCTTGGCGACCGGGTTCAGCACGTACTGGCCGTCGATGTAGGCGACGCGCGAGGCGCCGATCGGGCCCTTGAACGGGATACCGGAGAGCGCGAGCGCCGCGGAGGCGCCGAGCATCGCGGGAATGTCGGAATCGATTTCAGGGTCGAGTGAGACGACCGTCGCCACGACCTGCACTTCGTTGAAGAAGTACTCGGGGAACAGCGGGCGGATCGGGCGGTCGATCAGGCGCGAGATCAGCGTCTCGCGTTCCGTCGGCCGGCCTTCGCGCTTGAAGAAGCCGCCCGGGATGCGACCCGCCGCGTAGGTCTTCTCGATGTAGTTGACGGTCAGCGGGAAGAAGTCCTTGCCCGCGGCGGCCTCCTTGCGGCCGACGGCCGTGACGAGGACCGACGTGTCGCCCATCGACACGAGGACGGAGCCGTCCGCCTGGCGCGCCATGCGCCCGGTCTCGATGGTGATGGGATGGGAGCCGTACTGAAATGTTTTCTTGTGGACGTTCACGATGGTGTCCCGATTGGCGATGCCAAACGCAGGGGTCAAAAACGAATCCGGCCCGCAGAGGCGGGCCGGAGGCGGTGGGTCAGCGGCGCAGGCCCAGCTTGGCGACCACGTCCTGATAGCGGGACGAGTCGGTTTCCTTGAGGTAATCCAGAAGCTTGCGGCGCTGCGTGACGAGCTTCAGCAGCCCGCGACGGGATGCGTGGTCGCGCTTGTGCGTGTTGAAGTGCTCGCCGAGTTCGTTGATGCGGGCGGAAAGGAGCGCGATCTGGACTTCGGGCGAACCCGTGTCCGCGGCTCCACGCTTGAATTGCCCCACAACCTCGGACTTGCGCTCGGTGGACAGTGCCATCGGTGATTGCCTCGAAACCTTGGTATCTCATTAAACTGAGCCGCGCATTTTACCTGCGCATGCCGCCATTCCTCAACTCTTTTCAGGGCCTTGGGAACCGGCGCCCGGCACGAACAGCCGTTGCAGGCGCAACCACCCCGCATCATCCGACGCCACGAGCCCCAGGAATCCGCCACCGACGCCATAGACGCGCCACAGCGCCGCCGGTTCCCGGGCGACCGACGGCTCGAGCGGCCGCCCCTGCCGCAGGTGCAGGTCCTGTCCGGCATCCAGGTCGATCCGGGGCAGGCCCACGAACGCGCGGTCGATCGGCAGCAGTCCCGGAGGCGCGCCCTGTGCCCAGCCCCCCGCCCCGGCCCAGTGCTCGAGCGCGTCCATCGACACCATTTCCGCCTCGTGGAAGGGCTCCACCCAGAGTCGGCGCAAGCGGGTGAGGTGGCCGAGCGTGCCGAGGCCGGTGGCGATCTCCTCCGCCAGCACGCGGACGTACGTGCCTTTCGAACAGACCACTTGGAATTCGAGCGTGTCCAGGTCTTGCGTGCCGCGCGCCAGGCTGGCGATGTGGATGGCGCGCGCTTCCCGCTCGACCGACTCGCCGCGCCGGGCCAGCTCGTAGAGCGGCCGGCCCTCGCGTTTCAGCGCGGAATACATGGGCGGGACCTGGCGGCGGTCGCCACAAAGCGCCGACAGCACGGCATCGACGACCCCAGGCTCGAGCACGGGCACCGCGGCCCGGGCGACGACCTGGCCGTCGGCATCGCCCGTGTCGGTGGACTCGCCGAACCGCACGGTCGCTCGATAGGCCTTGCTGGAACCGAGCAACTGCCCGCAGGCCTTGGTGGCCTGGCCGAAACACAGCGGCAGCATGCCGGTCGCCATCGGGTCGAGCGTGCCGGCGTGGCCGGCCTTGGCGGCCTCGAGCCAGCGACGGACGCGCTGCAAGGCGTGATTGGACGAGACGCCAGCCGGCTTGTCGAGCAGCACGATGCCGTCGACGTCCCGCCAGCGTGCGCGCGCACCTGCCGGACGCGAGGCGACCGCCATGGTCACTCGTTCCCGGTTTCCGGGTCGGATTCGGGATCCGCAGGGCGCTTCGAGGCGTCTTCGCGCACGGCGCGGGTGATCAGGTCGTCGAGGCGATTGCCGCGCTCGAGTTCCTCGTCGGGCTGGAAGTGCAGCGCCGGAGACAGCCGCAGGCGCAGCGCCCGCCCGAGCGGACCACGCAGGTAGACGGCCGCGTCGTCGAGGATCTCGCGCTGCAGCGGGTCGTGAGTTTCGCCGGTCAGGATCGTGTAGTGCGCCCAGACGTGCGTCAGGTCGGGCGAGACCTTCACGTGCGTGATGGTCACCGGCTTCAGGCGCGGATCGCGCACCTCCCGCGTCAGCATCTGCGCGAGGACGCGCTGCGCCTGCTCGGCGACGCGCCTGGCCCGGGGAACCTCGCGCGGCATTCCGTTACGCGCTGCGCGCGACCTCGAACCGGGCGAAGCACTCGATCTGGTCGCCGGCGCGGATGTCGTTGTACTTCACGACGCCAATGCCGCACTCGGTGCCGGCGCGCACCTCACCCACGTCGTCCTTGAAGCGACGCAGCGAGTCGAGCTCGCCCTGGTGGATCACGACGTTGTCGCGCAGCACGCGCACGGGGTTGCCGCGCTTGATGAGGCCCTCGGTGACGAGGCAGCCGGCCACCGTACCGAACTTGCTCGAGCGGAACACTTCGCGCACTTCCGCGAGGCCCACGATCTGTTCCTTGATCTCCGGCTTCAGCATGCCGGAAACCCAGGCCCGCACGTCGTCGATGGCCTCGTAGATGATGCTGTAGTAATGGACGTCGACGCCGTCGTCCTTGATCGCGCTGCGCGCCGCGCCGTCCGCGCGGACGTTGAAGCCGATGATGCGGGCTTTCGACGCGGCCGCGAGGCTCACGTCGGATTCGGTGATGCCGCCCACGCCGCTCGCGATGACCTTGACCGCGACCTCTTCGGTGCCGACCTTGACCAGCGCGTCGCGCAGCGCCTCGGCGCTGCCCTGCACGTCGGCCTTTACGATCAGCTGGATCGACTGGGCCGCGTTCTCGCCCATCTGCGAGAAGACGTCTTCGACTTTCTTCGTCGCGCCTGCGAGGCGCACGTCGCGGAACTTACCCTGGCGATAGAGCGCGACTTCGCGCGCCTTGCGCTCGCTTTCGACCACGAGCAGGTCGTCGCCCGCATTCGGCGCATCCGACAGGCCGAGCACCTGGACCGGCACGGCCGGGCCGGCTTCCGACAGTTGCTTGCCCGTGGCGTCGAACAACGCTCGTACGCGCCCGAATTCCTGGCCGGCGATGATCGGGTCCCCGGCCCTGAGCGTGCCGCGCTTGACCAGCACGGTCGCGACCGGGCCACGGCCCTTCTCGATGCTGGACTCGAGCACCACGCCGACCGCGAGACCCGTTGTCGGGGACTTCAGGTCGAGCACCTCGGCCTGCAGCAGGATGCTCTCGAGCAACTGGTCGACGCCGGCGCCGGTGCGCGCCGAGACGTTGACGAACATCGTGTCGCCGCCCCATTCCTCGGGAATGACGTTCTGCTTGCCGAGGTCGTTGCGGACGCGGTCCGGGTCGGCGTCGCTCTTGTCGATCTTGTTGACTGCGACGACGAGCGGCACTTCGGCCGCCCGCGCGTGCTGGATCGCCTCGATCGTCTGCGGCATGACGCCGTCGTCGGCCGCCACGACCAGCACGACGATGTCGGTGACGTGTGCGCCGCGGGCGCGCATCGCCGTGAACGCCGCGTGGCCCGGAGTGTCGATGAACGTGATCTGGCCCTTCGGCGTCTGCACCTGGTACGCGCCGATGTGCTGCGTGATGCCGCCCGCCTCGCCCGCCGCGACCTTGGTGGTGCGGATGTAGTCGAGCAACGAGGTCTTGCCGTGGTCGACGTGGCCCATGATCGTGACGACCGGGGGGCGCGGCAGCAACTCGACCTCGCCGGTCGCGGTCTGCAGCTGGTCCTCCAGCTCGTTCTCGTTGAGACGCACGGCGGTGTGGCCGAACTCCTCGACGACGAGCTGGGCCGTGTCCTGGTCGATGGGCTGGTTGATGGTGGCCATCACGCCCATCTTCATCATCGCCTTGATGACCTCGTTGGCCTTCACCGCCATGCGGTTCGCCAGTTCGCCGACCGTGATGGTCTCGGGAATCTGGACGTCGCGCTTGACCGGGGCCGTCGGTTCGACGAAGCCGTGGCGCGGCGCGTCGGCCGACATCTGCGGCGAGCGGCGGGTGCCGCGGTGCGGCATCTTCTTCTTGAAGCGCGCGCTCGCGCCGGCCGAGACGTGCAGTTCCTGGCGGCCGTACTTCGTCGGCGCACCCTTGCTCTCGATCGGGGCGTCGACGACGCGGGGCTTCGCGGGGCGGGGCGGCTCGGACGCGCGCCGCTCGGCTTCGAGCCGGTCACGCTCGGCACGGTCGCGCGCCTGCTGCTCGGCGGCGGCGCGCGATTCCAGCTCGGCGCGCATGCGGCTTTCTTCGTCGGCCTTGCGACGCGCTTCGTCCTCGACTCGCTCGCGCTCGCGGCGCTCGGCCTCGCGTGCCTCGTTCTCCTTGCGCTCGATTTCGAGACGCGCGGTTTCCTCTGCGGTGCGGACGCGATCGACTTCCTCCTGGCGATGCCGCTGCTCCTCCTCGAGGACCGTGCGGTTCAGGTAGGTCTTCTTGCGACGGACCTCGACCGCGACGGTGCGGGCCCGGCCCTGCGTGGAAGCCATCTTGATCTCCTGCTGCGACTTGCGCTGCAGCGTGATCTTGCGCGGCGCGGCGGCGTCTTCCTGGCGCCCGTGCGCGCGGCGCAGGTGCGTCAGGAGTTCCAGCTTCGCGTCGTCGCTGATGACCGCATCGGCGCCGCCGACCTTGATGCCGGCTTCCTCGAACTGCGTGAGCAGTTTCTCGACCGGGATCTTCAGGACCTCGGCGAACTGGCTGACTGTGACTTGCGCCATGTGTGACCTCCCCTCAGGCCTGCTGGCTCTGCTCGAACCAGTGCTTGCGGGCCGCGAGGATCAGCTCGCCGGCGCGGGCGGGATCGAGGTTCGGTATTTCCGCGAGATCGTCGACGGCCTGGTCGGCCAGGTCCTCGCGGGTCACGATGCCGTGGCGGGCGAGTTCGGCGGCCAGGCCGTCGTCCATGCCGTCGACCGCCAGCAGGTCGTCCGCCGGCGCGGCCTTCTCGATGGTCTCTTCGCTCGCGATCGCCTGCGTGAGCAGCACGTCGCGCGCGCGGTTGCGCAGTTCCTGCACGATCGCCTCGTCGAATTCCTCGATCGACGCGATCTCCGACTGCGGCACGTAGGCGATTTCCTCGATGCTCGAGAAGCCTTCCTGCACCAGGATCGCGGCGACGTCCTCGTCGACGTCGAGCGCCTTCATGAACAGGTCGCGCAGCGTCTTCTGCTCGGACTCGCTCTTCTCCTCGGCGGCCTGCTCGCTCATGATGTTGAGCTTCCAGCCGGTGAGCTCGCGACGCGAGGCGGATGTTCTGGCCGCCGCGGCCGATGGCCTGCGACAGCTTGTCCTCGGCCACCGCGATGTCCATCGAGTGCGACTCTTCGTCGACGACGATCGAGCTGACCTCGGCGGGCGCCATCGCGTTGATGACGAACTGGGCCGCGTTGTCGTCGAACGGGATGATGTCGACGCGCTCGCCGGCGATCTCGTTCGAGACGGCCTGCACGCGCGAACCGCGCATGCCGACGCACGCGCCGACCGGGTCGATGCGCGGGTCGTTGCTGCGCACGGCGATCTTGGCGCGCGCGCCCGAGTCGCGGGCGGCGCCGAGGATGTTGATCAGGCCCTGGCCGACTTCGGGCACCTCGAGCTTGAACAGCTCGATCAGGAACTCCGGAGCCGTGCGGCTCAGGAACAGCTGCGGGCCGCGCGGCTCGGAGCGCACGTCCTTGCAGGAAGGCCTTGATGCGGTCCTGGGTGCGGACCGGCTCGCGCGGGATCATCTGGTCGCGCGAGATGAAGCCCTCGGCGTTGCCGCCGAGGTCGACGAAGATGCCGTTGCGGTCGACCCGCTTGACGATGCCGGAGACGAGCGTCCCGATGCGGCCCTTGTACTGGTCGACGACCTGCGCGCGTTCGGCCTCGCGCACCTTCTGCACGATGACCTGCTTGGCGGTCTGGGCGGCGATGCGGCCGAAGGCGACCGACTCGAGCGGCACTTCGACGTAGCCGCCGATCTCGGCGTCGGGCGAGACGTCGAGCGCGTCCTCGAGGCGCAGTTCCTTCTCCGGGAACTCGAGCTCGTTCGAATCGTCGGCGAAGACTTTCCAGCGGCGGTACGTGTCGTAGTCGCCGCGTCTTGCGGTTGATCGCGACGCGCACGTCGATTTCCTCGCCGTACTTCTTGCGGGTGGCGGACGCGAGCGCGGCTTCGAGCGCCTCGAAGATGATGTCCTTCTCGACGCCCTTCTCGTTCGAGACGGCGTCCACGACCATCAGGATTTCTTTGTTCATCTCTCTAAACTCTCCCGCAACTCCGGACTCACAGGTCCGGCGCAAGGTGCGCCTTGCGAATTCCGGTCAGCGGCAACACGTGCCGCCGGCCGTCCACTTCCACCACGACGGTCTCAGCGCCGGCGGCGACCAGCAGGCCCTTGAAGCGCCGCCGCTCGTCCACCACGTGCACCGTCTCGACAAAAACCTTCTCGCCGACGTACGGCGCGAACTGCTGCGCCGTGCGCAGCGGCCGCTCGATGCCCGGCGAGGACACTTCGAGCGTGTAGTGCCCCGGGATCGGATCCGCGGCGTCGAGCACCTCGCTCACCGCGCGGCTCACCCGCTCGCAGTCCTCGACCGTCACGCCGGCCGCCGCGTCGATGTACAGGCAGAGCAGCCCATTGCCCCGGCCCGGCGAATACTCGATTTCCCACACCTTGCAACCAGCCCCTTCGACCACCGGCCGCAGCAGCTGATCCAGCTTGTCCCTGAGCACGCGATCGCCCCTGTCCTGCATCCGCGAATACAGGCTGTGCACCGCCCGAAAATAAAAAATGGGCCGGCGGCCCATTCGTTGTTTCGCGGCTTGCCGGCTGACCGGCCGCCGCAAAAGAAAAATCCCCACACTGGGGGACTTCTCTGCGAATCTCCCGCCGGACCGGCGCCACCCCTCGCGGAGGCGTTACCTGCTCGGCCAAGAATCCAGTCCGGTCAAATACTTGGAACGGACCTGGATCTCGGACCGGGGATTCTATAGCAAGGTGCCGGTTCCGGCTAGTCCGCGAGCGGCCGGCCCCGGGTCTCGGTGATGAACGGCACCAGCAGCAGGCCGAACAGCGGCACCAGCGCGACGTACGAAATCGCTGCCATCGCGTGGCCCACCCCGCCCGCGGCGACGGCGCCGACGATGAACGGGCCGGCCGACGCGAACACCCGCCCGATGTTGTAGCAGAAGCCGGAACCCGTGCCGCGCAGCCGGGTGCCGAACAGCTCCGGCAGGTAGAACGTGAAGCTGCCGAAGATGCCGAACACGCTCAGCCCGACCAGGAAGCACAGGTGCAGGCGCACCTCGGGCGGCCATTCGAGGCCAAAGGTGGTGTAGAGCGCGGCCGCGGACGCGGCGAAGTAGATCGCGAACATCGGCCGGCGGCCCATGTGCTTGGCGATCGGAATGGTCAGCAACGTGCCGAGCAGTCCGCCGAGGTTGAACCAGGTGGTGGCCGTCGTCTTCCACGACTCGACCAGCGCCAGCGTGGCCGCGCGATCGAGACCGCCTGCGGCGGCCGCGGTCTGCGCGAGACCCGACGAGATCGTCGGAATGAAGGCATTGCTGCTCCACCACGCGATCAGCGCAATGATCGCCATCAGCGTGCCGCGCAGCGTGATGCCGATCACGTCGGGCGCGAACAGGTCGCGCAACCGCGCAGGCGCCGCGCGCTCCTTGACGGCCCGCCAGCGCTCGGGCTCCTTCACGAACAGCCGCACGACGAACGCGACGACGGCCGGGATCAGCCCGAACAGGAACACGATGCGCCACGAAGTCTCGGGCTCGCCCGCCAGCCAGACGGCCGCGACCTGGTGGTTGACGAACGTCGCGAGGAACAGGCCGAGCGGCGCCGCCGTGTACAGCAGGGCCCCGGCTTCGACGCGTTTCTCCTCCGGCACGACCTCCGCGACCATCGAGGCGCCCGCCGCCCATTCGCCGCCGATGCCGAGGCTGGCCACCAGCCGGAACAGCGCCAGCACCCAGATGTTCGGCGCCGCCGCGCAGGCCGCCGTGCCGAGCGCATAGAGCGTCATCGTCAGCAGCAGCGTGCGCGTGCGACCGATGCGATCGGCGACCATGCCGAACAGCACGCCGCCGGCCGCCCAGCCGAGCAACAGCAGCGACGTCATCACGCCCGTCCAATAGAGCGTGGCCGCCTTCGCCTCGGGACTGCCCTGCGCAAGGTGCAGCAAGGTCGGCACGCAGTTCGGCGCCACGTAGTTGAACAGGAAGCTGTCGAAGACGTCGAAGCCCCAGCCTAGCCATGCAGCGAAGAGCACCGTCCACTGGTAGCGAGTCAGGCGAAGCATGAATCTCCGGTGCAAAAGCGTTTCAGGTCGGCGCTCCAGATCGGTCGTCGTTGCACCGCGCCGCAACCCTAGCATGAATCCCAATTCGACCGACTTCCGCCACGGCAGGACCCTGCGGGAGATCTCTAGATGCCCCAAGGTGCGGCCAGCCCGCCGGTCGCCTCGAGCCAGTCGGCCACCCGCGCCGCGGCGCCGTTCACATCGTCATCGGAGACGTCGATTTCGAGCACGGGTAATCGTGACCTTGCGACCACCTCGCGCATCGCGTCCTGCTCGGCGACGAACTCCGCGAGATCGTCGTACTGCGACGGATTTCCAGAGAGCAGCAGGCGCTCCTCGCGCGCAGCGGCAAACGAACCGGGTTGGCGCGTGCAGAAGAGGATGCGGAATCCGAGCGGCCTGAGGCGCTCTTCCAGCCAGCGAAAATCGTAATCGCGGCCGCGGTGTCGTTTCTGCCAGACGATGGTCGAGACGTGGAAGCGATCGACGATCCAGGAATAATACCGCTGGAGTTCGAACATCCGCGCCCAGGTGGCGTAGGTCTCGAGCGCCTGAGCCTCCTCGGCCGGGTCGAAATTGACGAGGCCACGGCCCCAGGGCACGTTCGTGAATCCGCACCACTCGGCCGACACGACCGGCGAGTGATATCGATACTTGCGCGGTCCGACGACCCGGGGATGCTCGTTGAGCGCGAACGCGAGGTCCGTCTTGTGGGTGAGCCGCGTCCCTTCGAGGATCAGCTTCGGGCAGAGCTTCATGCGCCGTCAGCCGATCAGGCCCGCCACGGCCCGTGCCACGTAGTCCACGTTGCCATCGCTGATGCCGGCAACGTTGATGCGCCCGTCCTGCGGCATGTAGACGTGATGTTTCGCGCGCAGCGCATTTACGCCCGCCTCGTCGAGGCCGAGCAGCGAGAACATGCCACGCTGACGCCTGAGCCAGCCGAAGTCGAGGTCCGGCCTCAGCGCGGACAGGCGGCCGGCCAGCAGCGCGCGCAGCGACTTCATTCGCTCGACCATGACCGCCACCTCGCGTTGCCAGCCGTCGCGCAGCGCAGGCTCTCGCAGCACGCGCGCGGCCACGGCGGCGCCGTGATCCGGCGGCATCGAGTACATCCGGCGCGCAATGCGGGCCTGGTGCGTCGCGATGGCAGCGGCGGCGGTCGGACTGCTCCCGACGACCGCCAGCGCACCGGTGCGCTCCCGGTACAGGCCAAAGTTCTTCGAGCACGAGATCGCGAGCAGGACCTCCGGCACCCGTTCGACAAGCAAGCGCAGGCCGGCGACGTCCGATTCGATGTCGTCGCCAAAGCCCTGGTAGGCGAGGTCGACGAACGGCAACAAGCCGCGCGACGCCATGATCTCCGCCAGCGCCGACCAGTGGCGCGGTTCGAGATCGACGCCGGTCGGGTTGTGGCAGCAGCCGTGCAGCAGCACCACGGACCCGGACGGCAGCTTGCTCATGGCTTCGAGAAACGGTCCTTCCGCCACGCTTCTTGTCACGGGATCGTAATAAGGATAGCGCTGCAGCGTCAGGCCGGACGAGCCGAGCAGCGGTTCGTGATTGGCCCAGGTCGGCGTGCTCACGTGCACGACCGTCCGCGGATTCGACTCGCGCAGCAGTTCGGCGCCGAGTCGCAGCGCCCCGCATCCGCCCACGGTCTGGATCGTGGCCGTGCGCCCGCGCAAACCGGCTGCGGCGGGCCCAAGCGCCAGTTCGACGATCCGCTCGTTGAATTCGAGGTTGCCGGCCGGCCCGACGTAGGTCTTGGTGATCTGCTCCGCCAGCATCGCGCGCTCGGCTTCGCGCACGGCCGCCGGGACCGGCGTATTGCCGTCGACGTCGCGGTAGACGCCGACGCCGAGATCGACTTTGTCGGGCGACGTGTCGCGCCGGAACGCGGCTGTGACGCCGAGGATCGAATCCGAAGGAAGCGGGTCGAGGTTCTCGAGCATCGCGGGGCCTGTCGCTCTCTTATGCAGGGCGCATGATGCACCAGAAGCCGGCGCAGGTCAGGCCGACGCGGGTCGTTGCGGGCCCTGGACCACCCGCTGGTCGATCGCACCGAACAGGCTCGCCCCATCGCGACCGAACATCTCGATCCTTACGCGGTCGCCGAACGACAGGAACGGCGTCGTCGCGTCCCCGCGCTCGATCTGCTCGAGCATCCGCCGCTCCGCGATGCAGGCCGAACCGCGCGACCGGTCGTAATTCGACACCGTGCCGGACCCGACGATGGCACCGGCGCGAAGGCGGCGCGTGTATGCCGCGTGCTCGATCAACTGGGCGAAATCGAAGGTCATGTCCTCGCCCGCATGCGGCCGGCCGAGCAGCACGCCGTTGACGTGAGAGACGAGCGGCAAATGCGCCCTGGCGTCGTGCCAGGCATCGCCGAGTTCGTCCGGCGTCACCGCGCACGGTGAAAAGGCCGTTGCCGGCTTCGACTGGTAGAAGCCGAAGCCTTTGGCGAGCTCCGCCGGGATCAGGTTGCGCAGCGACCAGTCGTTGACCAGCATCACCAGCTTGATGTGGGTGCGAGCCTCGGCGGCAGCGACACCCATTGGAACGTCGTCGGTGATCACGGCGACTTCGCCTTCGAGATCGATGCCGCAGGCTTCGCTCGGAACCGGCGCGTCGTCCGTCGGGCCGAGGAAGTCGTCGGAGCCGCCCTGGTACACGAGCGGATCGGTCCAGAAGCTCGGCGGCATCTCGGCGCCGCGGGCCTTGCGCACGAGTTCGACGTGATTGACGTAGGCGGACCCGTCGACCCAATGGTAGGCACGCGGCAGCGGCGCCATCGCCTGGCGCGGATCGAACGCGATCGCGTCCGATACGCGATTGCCGTCCAGGTCGGCCGACACCTGCTGCAGGCGCGGCGCATGCCGGGCCCAATCGTCGAGCGCCGACTGGAGCGTCGGGGCCACGTGAGGCACCGAGACGGCCCGCGCAAGGTCGCGGCTCACCACCACCAGCTGCCCGTCGCGCGTGCCGTTCTTCAGGGTGGACAGCTTCACTTGCGCGGCTTCCAGCTGTCGACGTATCCGGCCCACTCGACGGCCGCGCCATGCTCCGTGACGTCGAGCGGATCGCGCGTGTCGATCATCACCGCGTACTCGTCGGTCGCGGGCTTCGTCTGCGTGAACATGCGCGTGAGCGCCTTCGGGTGCGGGCCGTGCGTGAAGCCGCCCGGATGGAACGTCAGCATGCCGGGATGAATGTTGTCGCGGCTGAAGAAATCACCGGCGTGATAGAAGATCACTTCGTCGTAGTCGTCGTTGTTGTGGAAGAACGGCACCTTCAACGCGCCCGGGTCCGTCTCGAACGGCCGGGGCGCGAACGTGCAGACCACGAAACGGCCCGCGAGGAACGTCGTGTGCGCCGAGGGCGGCAGGTGGTAACGATGGCTCATCAGTGGACGGATGTCCCTGACGTTGAGCCGGACCACGGACAGGTTCCCGTGCCAGCCGACGGCATCGAGCGGGTTGAACGGATAGGTGATCTGCGACACCGCGCCACGCTTCTTGACCTCGACCGACCAGCCGCGCGTGCTGCTCTGCTGGCCCAGGAAGGCCTCGTCGATCTTCGGCGTGTCGAGCAACGCCGGATCGAAGATCGCGTGATGACCGACGAGTCCCTTGTCGGGCAACTGGTAGCTGGCGTTCGTCGCCTCGATCAGCAGCGCCTCGAAGCTGCCTGCGGTCTCGAGCCGCCACATGGTGCCGCGGGGCAGGAGCGACGTAGTCACCCGCGACGATCCCGAGGTGTCCGAAATCGCAGTGCAGCCGTGCGGACCCGGCGTGCACGAACATCAGGTCGTCGCCGTCCGCGTTACGCGCGAGTTGCTCCATGTCCCGCTGCAGCCGCCAGTAGCGGATGGAGCAATTCGGGTTCGTCAGCACCGCCGGGGCCGCCCACGGGCTCGTGGTCGTCGACGGCAACTGGTTGAGATCGAGAGCGCGCGGCCTGAGCGGGCCGGTGAAGTCGCTCCAGCCGGTTGGCGGATGACGGTGATGGAAAAAGGCGGCCGGCCCGAAGAAGCCTTCCTTGCTCATTTCGCGTTCGTAGGTGCCCTCGGGCAGGTCGCAGTGCGCCTGGCGCGAGGCGGTGCCCTCGACACGCGAAACCGGGATGTAGTTCTTCATGGGCCGCTCTCCTCGTTGTGCGCCGCTCCTCGACCGCGACCTGCCAGCTAGATGACGCCCCGGCGTTCCTGGTCGAGTTCGATCGACTCGAACAACGCGCGGAAATTGCCTTCGCCGAAGCCCTCGTTGCCCTTGCGCTGGATGATCTCGAAGAAGATCGGGCCGATGACGTTCGTGGTGAAGATCTGCAGCAGGATGCCTTCGCGGTCGCTGCCGTCGATCAGGATGCGGCGCCGCTTCAGCTCGTCGAGATTCTCGTGGTGCCCGTGCACTCGCGCCTCGACGCCCTCGTAGTAGGTGTCCGGCGAATCCTGGAACGTGATGCCGTTGTGGCGCAGCGCATCGACGGTGCCGTAGATGTCGCCGGTCGACAGCGCGATGTGCTGGATGCCCTCGCCGTGGTACTCGCGCAGGTATTCCTCGATCTGCGACTTGTCGTCCTGCGACTCGTTGATCGGGATGCGGATCTTGCCGCAGGGGCTGGTCATTGCCTTGCTCAGCAGGCCGGTCTTCCTGCCCTCGATGTCGAAGTAGCGGATCTCGCGGAAGTTGAACAGCTTCTCGTAGAAGCCGGCCCACTTGCTCATGTTGCCGCGCTGCACGTTGTGCGTGAGGTGGTCGACGACCTGCAGCCCGGTCGTGCGGAGCGCGCCGCCGCCGGCGACGGGCACGAAGTCGACGTCGTAGATCGTGCGGTCGCCATAGCGGTCGACGAGGTAGATGATGCTGCCACCGATGCCCTCGATGGCCGGTATGTTGAGTTCCATCGGGCCCACGGGATTGGTGACCGGCCGCGCCCCGAGTTCCACGGCGCGCTTGAACGCGTAGGCCGAGTCCTTGACGCGAAAACCCATCGCGCAGGCCGACGGGCCGTGCTTCTCGGCGAATCGCTGGCCGAAGCTGCCCGGTTCCGCATTGATGATGAAATTGACGTCGCCCTGCCGGTGCAGCGTCACGTTCTTGCTGCGATGGCGCGCGACGATGGGAAAGCCCATGCGCTCGAACAGGCGGCGCAGCAGCTCGGTGTCGGGCGCGGTGTACTCGACGAACTCGAAACCGTCGGTGCCCATCGGATTGTCGAACAAGTCGGCCATGGCGGCACCCCTCGCAATAGTTGCAAGTGTAACTGTTGGCGCGAATGGTAACGCAAATCGACTGCCGTTCAAACGGCGTGCGTGTTGCGGCGCAAGAAGCTGGCGGTCACCGCGCGACCGCCGTCTCGGGCGTGAACGTGTAGTGCCAGGGTTCGTTGGGGCTCGCGAGCGGACCGACGAACCTGCGGCTGGCCGCTCGTACCGCGGCGTCGAGCCGTGCGGCCCAGCCCGCGGCCTCCCAGTCCGTCGCGATCGTGGCCGCGACGGGACCGGCCACGACACGCTCGCCCTGGACCACCTGGAAGTCGATGGCCCGCATCTGGCCATGCGGCGACAGCCCGGGAGCCGCAAGGGTGGGCGTCGGCTCCGGCGTGTAGGCCGCAAGGAAGCTCTCCAACGCGACGCAGGCCCGATCGGAATCCGTCCGCGGAGCCGGCGTCGCCGCCGATCCGCGCGCGCGCGGCTTCCAGCAGCGCCTCGGCCGCGGCCGCGACCGACTCGTTGCCGTTCCAGTTCTCGATCTGCACGTCGAGACTGCGCACCTGCGGATTCACCCACAGCTCGAAACCGGGACTGTCCTTTGCAAACGAGGTCCGAACACGCTCGATTTCCTGCAGCAGTTCGGCCTGTTCCGGCGAGCCTTCGTAGGCCGCGATCTGCTGCTGCGTCCAGCTCCAGCGCTCGCCGAGATCGCGGCCGCTGCGCAGGTAGGAACGCAGGGCCAGCAGCTGGCGCCCCGTCCCGTCGATGCGCGCCAGCGCGTCCGCGACGCGCGCGTCGAGCTGCGCCCCGACCTTCGTGGCGCAGCCATTCAGTGTCGCGTCGTCTTCCTGCACGGCCCGCGCCGACCCGGAACCGCATGCGACGAGCAGGCAAAGTGCCGACACGACGATCCGCATTCGAGACGTCACTTGAATGGCTCCCGCCGCGCCCGACGCTAGCGCGCCGCGGCCGGGGTATTCAATTCCAGTTCGACGAACTCGACAAGCGCGGACAGCAGCTCGTCCGTCGGAAACGGGACCGGGTCCATCCGCTTCACCAGGTGCGGGTGATGTCGCTCGTTGTGCATCGCGAGCCCCCAGTGGTCGGCGTTCACGTAACCCAGCAGCGTCGCGCCCGGAATGACCGCCATGCTC
Source organism: uncultured Gammaproteobacteria bacterium (assembly GCA_963843985.1). Lineage (GTDB taxonomy): Bacteria > Pseudomonadota > Gammaproteobacteria > Steroidobacterales > Steroidobacteraceae > RPQJ01. The sequence goes on from CAWJMS010000001.1 coordinate 92,077, forward strand.
GCGATCACCTGTCCGTCGTTGCGCTTGTCGAACTCGCCGAGGTACTTCCACGACGGCACGAGCATGTTCGCGATCCGGTCGCGCCCGGCGAACCCCGCCAGCGAGTAATAACGGATGGCGGCTGGCAGCGGGTGCGCCGCCATCCAGGCTGCACGGGTTGCCGGCCGCAGGCTTTCGATCACCTGGCCGTCGCCGGGCGGACAGGCGTCGAGCGGCAGCTTCTTGAGCAGCGTGTCGTACGTGCCGGCCGCGAGATCCGCGGCGGGCGTCCCGAGAACGGGGCTGCCGACGCTGACGACCGCGTCGATGCGCCCGGCAAGATCCGGGAAATCCACCAGGAATCGAAGGATGTCGTTCGAGCCCTTGGAGAAACCGATCATCACGACCTTGCGACCTGGCGTGAATTCGAGCGACGCGAGCGTCGCGGCAATCTGCTTTGCGTTGGCTTCCGTACCCGAACGACCACCGACCATCAGCCGATGCACGTAATAGCCACGATCGACGAGTTGCTTCGCGCCGTCGGCGAAAGGCCAGGCCTCCTCGCCGTAACACTCGCCGAATGCCCCGGGCACCAGGACGATATCTGCGGTCGGCACTGGCGGCCGCACTGCGACGGCCGCTCCGGCCGGCCGGTCCGGCTCGTCCGGCAGACGCCACAACCAGTTCTCGCAGGGTCGACCCGCCGCAGCCTGGGGATGCGCCTGGAGTTCAGCGCAGAACACCTGGCGAAACCGGGCCCGGCCATCGGCCACCGGCGGGCCGCCGGGCGGCAGCTCGGGGACGATCGGCGTGGCGAGCAACGGGTTGGGCGACGGCTCGACGGTCCTCGGGGTCGTGGCGCAACCGGCAACGGCCAGCGCCGCCCACGCCACAGCGACGACGCAGCCCCTCGTGCACGCCCGACTGCCTGCGTGACGACATCGCGGTGTGCGGGCGGGATATCACGGGGCCTGCGGCACGATCGCGTATTCGCCCTTGCCTTCGAGCACGGCATCGGTCGACTCTTGCCAGTTCAGGTTGCGCACCTGGTCGAGCGGCACGGGCTCGCGGGAAATGAACACGAGCAGCCGGCTGCCGTCCGTGAAATACGGGTCGTCAGCCGAGGTTGCGGCGCGGCTTGTCGATGGTGGACGCGCCGACTCCGCCGACGAATGCGAATTGGCTGACGGATTCACGGTATACGAGGCTCTGCAACAGGTATTCGCGCGACTCGTCGACCACCGGATCGATGACGTGCGTCGTGAGGGTGGGTGACCTGCGGGTCATCTTCACGCCGATGTCGCGGCTCACCTGCCCCACCCACACTGGCGAACCCTGGTACCGGAACGGCGCGAGCCACAGCCGCATGTGGTTGCGCTGGTTGATCGTGGAGCGACCGCGTTGCAGCGCGACGTCCTGCTTGCGGCCGAACAGGTACAGCGAACTCACCGGCGCGGTGACGTACGAATTCTCGGCGATCGCGGCGCCGACCATCTTGCGCACGCTTGCGGCGGTGATCGCTTCGGTCAGGCCCCAGCCGCTGCTGATCAGCGCGGCCAGCGTATCCTCGCCGCTGCCGACGATCGCCACGTTGACCGGATCGCCCTCGCCGACCCCGTCCGCCTTCGTGACGCAGCACGGCAGCTCCCGTATCCGGGCGCGCAGGTCGTCGAGTTCCAGGTCCGGGTATTGATCCAGCTGCGAATACAGCTTGCGCAGTTCGGACCGTTCGTAGTCGAAACCCTGCGTGGGCAACAGGACGGCGAACCGGAAGCGCGGCGTATGCCCGGGCCCCGACAGCAGCACGTCCACGAATCGACCGCCACGCAGATACGACGCGTAGACATACCCCTCGCGGGCGCCGTGACGCTTCTGGAACCGGGGGATTGCATTGGCTCGCAGCGTGGCCTTGAGCTCGGCTTGCGCGTCCCGGGAGAGCCTGGCTCCGGCCAACAGCGCCGCTTCGTCCGGCGAGTAGTAGTCCGGATCCAGCGCGACAGGCATCAACCAGACATCGAAGTCGCTGTCATTCTCGATGCGCAGCCACACCGGCTGTATGCCGTGATCCGCCAGCGGCGCGCCGAAGTACTTTTCGGCGATGGCCCCGGGCGGGATCGAAACGTGCACGGTCACCCCGTCCCGGCTCTGCACCTGCGTCCGCGGCAGGTCGACCGGCAGCACCTCGTCGTCCGACTCAGCCCCGGACGCCCACGCAGTGCCCGACGCCAGCATCACGCAGGCCACAGCGATCGCAGTCAGGCGGTGAGGATTCCCCAAGCTACCTCTGCGTCCCGGCCGCACGTCGTGCGGCGCAATTGCGGTGGTTCATCGTTTGAGGCCCGCACGCTGACGTCGAGTCCCATGGCCAGACGCGGGCTCGGCGCACGTGAAGAGGCCCCGTAACCCGGGGCCTCTCGTCAACTCGATGCGCTACGATTATTGCGGCTTGACGATCAGTGCGTCCTCGACCTTCTGCACGCCCTTGACGCCTTTCGTGACGTCGATCGCGCGCTTCTTCATGCCGTCGGAAGTCACGAAACCACCGAGTTGCACGATGCCGCCGCGGGCTTCGACGTTGATCTGGCCGGAACTTGACCTTGTCGGCGTCGACGAGCGCCGACTTCACCTTACCAACCAGCGCCGTGTCGTCGAGCTTCGTGCCCATCGAGGTGGACGAATGCACGAGGATCCTGTTCTCGACCTTCTTGACGCCCTTGACGGCCTTGGTGACCTTGTCGGCGCTGTCCTTCTGCGCCTGGTCGGTGACGAAGCCGCTCAGCAGCACGATGCCCTTGTAGGTCTCGATGTTGATGTCGTTGGAGTCGACGCCCTTGGCGCCCACGAGGCCGGCCTTCACCTCAGTGGTGATCGTCCCGTCGTCTACGACGTCGCCGGCCGACTTGTCCGCGAAGGCGGGGGCCGACACCGCGAGCAGCAGCGCTGCGAGGGAACCGAATGCTTTCAACTTCATTGCGTCGTCTCCGTGACGGTTGGGGGGAACCCGTAGTTTCTGCCAACCGCGGCGCCGGCACCAGCCCGACAGCAGTCCCGGATGGGGCCGTGCCGGCAGATCCAGGGTGCAACGGAATGGACCCTCGGAAGGTGGTGGGCCGTGATGGGATCGAACCATCGACCAACTGGTTAAAAGCCAGCTGCTCTACCGCTGAGCTAACGGCCCGTCCTGGAAGGGGCGCGCATGATAGCCGATTGGCCGCGGGCGATCACCGGTAGCGGGTCGGATCGGCGAGCCCCGCCGCGTGAAAGCCCTCGCGCCGCAGGCGGCAGGAGTCGCAGCGCCCGCAGGCCCGCCCCGCCTCGTCGGCCTGGTAGCACGACACCGTCAGACCGAAGTCGACGCCCAGGCCGGTTCCGCGCCGGATGATCTCGGCCTTGGTCAGGTCGATGAGCGGCGTGCGGATCCTGAGCGGCAACTCGTCCTCCACGCCCGCCCGCGTCGCCAGGTTCGCCATCTTTTCGAATGCCGAGACGAACTCGGGCCGGCAGTCCGGGTACCCCGAGTAGTCCACCGCATTCACGCCGATGAAGATGTCGTGCGCCTCCAGCACTTCGCTCCACGCGAGCGCAAACGACAGGAACACGGTATTGCGGGCCGGCACGTACGTGACGGGAATGCCGCCGCCCGCGGGCCCTTCCGGCACGGCGATCTGCTTGTCGGTCAGCGCCGACCCGCCGAACGCCGCAAGGTCGATGGTCATCACTCGGTGTTCGACCGCGCCCAGGGTTTCGGCCACCTGCGCCGCGGAGCGCAGTTCTGCCAGGTGACGTTGTCCGTAAGCGAAGCTGAGCGCGTAGCAGTCGAAGCCTTCGCTGCGCGCGATCGCCAGGCAGGTTGCCGAATCGAGGCCGCCCGAGACGAGCACGACCGCACGCAGCCGGCGATTGAGGGTCCGATTGTTCACGCCTCGTCACTTCCCGGGCTGGTCGCCCCAGAGGATCTTGTGCAGCTGCAGCTGCAGCCGCACGTCGAGCCGGTCTTCGAGTATCCATTCGGCCAGTTCCCGCGGCTCGACCTGGCCCCAGACCGGCGAGAACAGCACCTGGCACGGCAACGGTTGTGGTCGCGAACGCAGCAGGTCGCGCGCCCATTCATAGTCCGCGCGCGAGCACAGCACGAGCTTCACCTGGTCGCGGCCGCGCAGCACGTCGAGGTTCTCGAGCCGGTTGCGCCTGGCCTCGCCGGAATCCGGGGTCTTCAGGTCGACCACGCGGCTGACGCGCGGATCGACCGGCTCGACATCGAGCGCGCCGCTCGTTTCGAGCGACACCTCGAACGCGGCGTCGCAGAGCGCCGCGAGCAGGTTGAGGCAGGCTTTCTGCGCCAGCGGCTCGCCCCCGGTGACGCAGACGTGGCGCACGCCGCTGCCGCGCGCGATCTCGAGCAATTCCTCGAGCGACTTCCATTCGCCGCCGTAGAACGAATACTGCGTGTCGCAGTAGACGCAGCGCAGCGGACATCCCGTCAGGCGGATGAAGAGCGTGGGCCAGCCGACGGCGTCGGCTTCGCCCTGGATCGAGACGAACGTCTCCGTGATCTTGAGGCGAGTCACCGTCCCTCTTCGTTCATCTTGTCGATCCGCGCCTGCGCGAGCGTCGCCGCATCGGCGTCGGGATAGGTCGAGATGACCTTCTGCAGCGTGGCGCGCGCATTCTTGAACGCCTTGAGTTCGTACTGGCAGTACCCGACCTTCAGCAGCGCATCGGGCAGCTTGCGGGACTCCGGGAACGCGTTGACGGACTGGAACGACTTCAGCGCAGCCGGTGTAGTCCTGCTGCACGTACTGCGCTTCGCCCAGCCAGTAGCTGGCGTTGTCGGCACGCGGGCCCTTCGGATACTTGGTGAGGTACAGCTGGAAACCCTTCACGGCGTCCTCGTAGCGGCCGGCCTTCATGGCCGCAAAGGCGTCGCCGTAGACCGACGCTTCGTCGGCGAACATGACGTCCGGCGCCGTGGGCGACGCCGCCGCGCCCGGCGTGGCCGTGCCGCCAGCGTTCTCGATCAACAGCAGGCGCCGGTCGAGATCGCCATACAGGTCGCGCTGCTGCTGCTGCAGCGAATCGAGATCGTGCCGGGCCTCCTCGATCTGGCCGCGCAGCGTGCGCAGCTCCTGCCGCGAGGTCTCGATCTGCTGCTGCAACTCGACCAGCGACTGGCTGGCGCGCGTTCTCGAGCGCGCCGAGGCGCGCCTCCAGCGCCGCCGACTGGGATTCCAGTTCCTTGTTGCTGGCCGCGGCGTGTCGCCACGCCCTGCGCGCCGAGCAGGCCGAGCGCGAGCACGCGCCGGGATCCGCGTGCGTCGGTTCATGGGGTCGCCGTCACTGCACCTGGACCAGCACGACACGACGGTTCTGCGCGTAGGCGGCCTCGTCGTGGCCCTCGGCCGCCGGCCGCTCCTCGCCGTAGCTGACCGTCGTGATCTGCGATTCGGCGACACCCTGCAGCATCAGCGCCTTGCGCACCGTCTGCGCGCGCCGCTCGCCGAGGCCGATGTTGTATTCGCGCGAGCCGCGCTCGTCGGTGTTGCCCTTCGAGACGGATCCGCGCCGCCGGATACTTGGCGAGGTAGGCCGCGTGTGCCGCGACGACCGGCAGGTACTCCGGCTGGATCTCGCTGCTGTCGAACGCGAAGTACACGGTGTTCCTGGCATTCAGTTCCGCCAGCGCCTGCTGCTGCGCGCGTCATCGCGGCCGATGCACCGCTCCGCGGCCGCGCCGGCTTCGTTGCCGAGCCCCGCCGTGCGCTGCGCCTCCGGTGGTCGTGGCGGGCGCCTCGGCGCCCGCATCGGGCTGGACCTGCGTCGGCTTGGTGCACGCCGCGAGGCCCAGGGCCAGGACGGTCACCGCAATCGCGTGGATGAACTTCATGGACATCGGACTCCTTCTACTGTCTGACTATCATACCTGTCGGCAGCGCCGTTCAGCGCCGCGGGAACGGCGACCAGACGGGCTCGCGGACGTCGCCCCGCTCGGAACTGAGGCGCTGCTGGAACCGGCCGTCCGACGACACCGTGGCCAGCGCGCCGCGGCCGCCGGCCTGCGTCGCGTAGATGATCATGGCGCCGTTCGGGCGCGAAGCTCGGCGACTCGTCCTGCGTGCGAGTCGGTCAGCACGTGCAGGTTGCGGGTCTTCAGGTCGAAAGTCGCGATGCGATATCCACCGCGATCCAGCGTCACGAGCGCCAGCGACTGGCCGTCCGGCGACAGGCGCGGCCGGGCGTTGTATGCGTTGGTGAACGTCAGGCGCCTGGCCTCGCGCGCGCCGTCGAGCGCCACCTGGTAGACCTGCGCGTTGCCCGCGCGATCCGACGTGAAATACAGGCTCTTGCCGTCCTGCGCCCACTCCGGCTCGGTGTCGATCGCATCGTCGCTGGTCACGCGGCTGAGCGCCTGCGTGGCGAGTTCGAGCGTGTAGATGTCGAGATTGCCATCGCGAGAGAGCGTGAGCGCGAGGCGCTGTGCCGTCGGGAGACCAGGCCGGCGCGCCGTTGATGCCGGAGCGCGCCGAGACGCGCCTGCGCTCGCCCGTCGCAAGCTGCTGCACGTAGATGGCTGACGCCTTGCCCTCGAACGACACGTACGCCAGGCTCTGCCCGTCCGGCGACCAGGCCGGCGACATGATCGGCTCGGACGAGTCCATCACGTTGCGCGGCCCGTATCCGTCCGCATCGGCGACGATCAGCTTGTAGCGCTGGGCCGGCGCCTTGCCCTCGGCCGCGACGTAGGCGACGCGCGTCGAGAACGCGCCCGGAATGCCGGTCAGCCGCTCGAAGACGGCGTCGGCGATGCGGTGCGCGCTCGCGCGCAGGCCCTCGCTCGTTGGTCGGGATGCTCTGCGTGAGCAGTGGCTGGCCGGTCTGCACGTTGAACAGTTCGAATGTCACCGACTGGCCGGCGGCATCCGGCTCGACCCGGCCGACGACGATGAAATCCGACTTGAGCAGCCGCCAGTCCTGGAAGCGGATCGCCGCGCCGTTCGTCGGACGCGTGACCATGTCGGCGCGATCGAGCGGCGCGAAGCGTCCGCTCAGCTTGAGATCGTTGGCCACGATGGCCGCGACGTCGGTTGCGGCGCGACGCATCCTGCCCGCCGAACGGCACCACCGCGATCGGCACCGCGTCGCGCACGCCCTGGGTGATGTCGAGGCGCAAGTTGCGCGTGCGCCGGGCCCGCGAGAACCAGCGCCAGCCACGCCAGCAGCGGGGCCACGATGTCGGTGCAGTCGCGATCGACACGGACTGCGGACTTCATCGAACGGCTACTCCGTCGGCTTGAATACGATGACCAGGCGCCGCTGGAACGCCCGCGGGTCACGCGGCGCCGGCAGCGGCGACGAACGATACACTGCATTGGTGATCGACTCCCGCACGGCTTGATCGCCGTTGCAGTCGCCGACCTTGACGTCGACGACGGTGCCGCCGGTCGCCTGCGTCACGTCCAGCGTGCATTCGAGCCCGGCGCGCGCCGACGGCGGCCGGATCCAGTTGCGCTCGATCGTCTGCACCAGCAGCGCGCGGTACTCGTCCACCACGCCGGACTGCGCGATCGCCGCGCCCTCTTCCTCGGCCGCCAGCGCGCGCTTCAGTTCCGCCTCACGCGCCGCCTTCGCCTTCGCATCCTGTGCGGCCTTGCCTTCGCGGCCTTGTCCTGCTGCGCTTCGGCTTGCGCTCGCTCGCGCGCCTCGGCCTCCGCCGCCTTGCGGCTGGCGTCCTGCGTCGCCTTCGCTTTCGCGGCCGCCGCGTCGGCCTGGCGCTTCTCGGCGGCCGCTGCACGCTGCGCCGCCTGCTTTTCCTCCGCGGCTCGCGTTCCGCTCGAGCGCCGCGGCCTCATCTGCTTCGGCTCGGGCCGCGGCCTTCGGGCTGGGGCGTCGGCGGTCGGGCCGGCTCGGCCTCGGGCTCGGGCCTTGGCGCAGGATTCGGAGCCGGCGCGGGTTCGGCACTGCTGCGACCCGAACGCAGCGCCGGCGGCAGGTCCTTGTATTGGACGACCGTCCCTTCGATGGCGAGCGGCACCGACTCCTGCTTCGATCGCCAGTTGAGCGCCGCGCCCGCCAGCAGCGCGAGCAGCACGAGGTGCAGGGCCGCGGAACCCATCAGGGGCCGCAGGTGCTCGCGCGCAAATCCCGACATCGTTCAGCGCGACCCTTTCGCGCGTTCCGGCTGGACGGGTTCGGTGACGAATCCGACCTTCTTCGCGCCGGCCTGCTGCAGCAACACCATGCCCTCCACGACACGGCCGTAAGCCACGGCCCTGTCTGCCTTGACCAGCACGGGGCGCGCGGGTTCCCTGCGCAGCGCCGCGGAGGCGATTTCGAGCACGCGATTCCCGGTCAATGCCGCCTTCGGATCGCCGATGTTCAGGTACAGCCGGCCCTCGCGATCGACGCTGAGCAGCAGGGGCTCGAGCTTGTCCGGCTCGATCGGCGGATGCGCCGGCCTTCGGCAGGTCCACCTTGATGCCCTGGCTCAGCATCGGCGCCGTCACCATGAAGATGATCAGCAGCACCAGCATCACGTCGATGTACGGCACGACGTTGATCTCGCCCATCAGCTTGCGGCCACGCATGCGCTGCATCGGCCTAGCCCTGAGTGCCGCCGGCGTGCCGTTGCAGGATCGTCGACAGCTCCTCCATGAACGTGTCGTAGCGCAGTTCGAGCCGGCCGACCTGGTCCGCGTAGCGGTTGTAGGCGATCACGGCCGGGATGGCGGCGAACAGGCCCATCGCCGTCGCGATCAGCGCTTCCGCGATGCCCGGCGCCACCGTCGCGAGCGTCGCCTGCTGCACGTTGCCGAGCCCCTGGAACGCGCTCAGGATGCCCCACACGGTGCCGAACAGGCCCACGTACGGGCTGGTCGAACCGACCGTCGCAAGCGTCGACAGGTTCTGCTCGAGGCGGTCCGTCTCCTTCATCTGCGCGACCTTCATCGCGCGCCGGCTGCCGTCGAGCAGCTGGGCCCCCGCGAGGCCGAGCTGGCTCTTGAGCCGCGAGAACTCGCGAAACCCGGAAACGAAGATGCCAGCCATGCCCTGGTGCGTCCCGCCCTCGAGGGATTTGTACAAGCCGGCGAGGTCGCCGCCGGACCAGAACTGGTCCTCGAAGCGCTCGGCCGCGAGGCGTGCATCCGCGAGCACCTTGCGCTTGCGGAAGATGATGCCCCACGAGGCGACGGACGCCGCCACCAGCAGCAGCATGACGAGCTGCACGACGAAGCTGGCGTGCAGCAGCAGCGTGAGGATGGACTGGTCGCCGATCATCGCGTGATTCCCCTCAGCCTTCGAACAGGCCGAGCGTGCCGCCGGATTTCTCGATCGCGGGCGGCGTGAGGCCGAAATGCAGGTAGGCGTTGCGCGTCGCCACGCGACCGCGCGCGGTGCGCATGACGAACCCCTGCTGGATCAGGAACGGCTCGATGACGTCCTCGATCGTGCCGCGTTCCTCGCCGAGCGCCGCCGCGAGGCTGTCGACGCCGACCGGGCCGCCGTCGAACTTCTCGATGATCGTCAGCATCAGCCGGCGGTCCATCGGATCGAAGCCCTGCGGATCGACGTCGAGCAGGTCGAGCGCGGCCTGGGCGATCTCGTCGGTCACGCGGCCCTGGCCCTTGACCTCGGCGAAGTCGCGCACCCGCCGCAGCAGGCGATTGGCGATGCGCGGCGTGCCGCGCGAGCGCGACGCGATGCGCTCCGCGCCGCCCGCCTCCATCGGCACGCCGAGGATCCGCGCCGATCGCTCGACGATGCGTTGCAGGTCCTCGCGCCCGTAGAACTCGAGGCGCTGCACGATGCCGAAGCGATCGCGCAGCGGCGAGGTCAGCAGGCCCGCGCGCGTCGTCGCGCCCACCAGCGTGAAGGGCGGCAGGTCGAGCTTGATCGAGCGCGCGCCCGGCCCCTCGCCGATCACGATGTCGAGCTGGTAGTCCTCGAGCGCCGGATACAGGATTTCCTCGACCACCGGGCTCAGGCGGTGAATCTCGTCGACGAACAGCAGTTCGTTGCGGCTGCAGGTTGGTGAGGATGCGCCGCGAGGTCGCCGGGACGCTCGAGCACCGGACCGGACGTCTGCTTGTAACCCACGCCGAGCTCGTTCGCGATCACGTGCGCCAGCGTCGTCTTGCCGAGGCCCGGCGGCCCGAAGATCAGCACGTGATCGAGCGCCTCGCCGCGATTGCGTGCGGCCGAGATGAAGATCTCCATCTGCGCCTTGACCGACGGCTGACCGACGTACTCGGCGAGGGTCTTCGGCCGCACGGCGCGGTCGTAATTTTCCTCGTCGCCCTGGGCGCCAGCCGCGATCACTCGATCCTGTTCGATCATGCCGCCGCCCTCGCCCACGCCGCTCGACCGTTCACTTGGCAGCCGCCCGCAACGCGTGGCGAATCATTTCTTCGGTGGTCGTGACCGCACGGATCGACGCCCTGCAGCAGGCGCGTCACCTCGGCCGGCTTGTAGCCGAGCGCGACCAGCGCGCCGAACGCCTCGACCTGCGGACTGCTGGCAGCCTGGACGCCGCCGGCGCTCGGCGCAAACGCGCGCGCCGCCGAGGGCCTTCAGCCGATCGCGCATCTCGACGATCAGGCGCTCGGCCGTCTTGCGGCCGATGCCCGGGAATGCGCGTCAGCGCTGCGACGTCCTGCGACTCGACGCTGCGGTGAAACTCGTCCACCGTCGACGCCCGACAGGATGCCGAGCGCGATGCGCGGCCCGACGCCGGAGACCTTGATCAGCTCGCGAAACAGGCTCCGTTCGCGTTCGGTGCCGAAGCCGAACAGCACGTGCGCGTCTTCGCGCACGACGAGGTGCGTGTGCAGGCTGACCTCCGCGCCGAGGCCGGGCAGGCCGTAGAACGTCGACATCGGCGCCTCGACTTCGTAGCCGACGCCGCCGACGTCCACCAGGAGCAGCGGCGGGTGCTTGGCCGCAAGCTTGCCGCGCAGGTGACCGATCAACGCCGTTGTCTCCGGGTCATGCGGATGCCCACGGCCGACCGGACTTCGCGCGAATACGCATGGCACAGCGCGATGCCGATCGCGTCCGCCGCGTCCGGGTTCATTTCGCCCTGCAGCTTGAGCAACGTCTTCACCATCAACTGGACCTGTTCCTTCAAGGCGCCGCCCTGCCCGACCACGGCCAGCTTCACTTCGCGCGGAGCATATTCGAACACGACGGGGCTGGCGGAGTATGCCGCGCAGATGCGCCGCGCCGCGGGCCTGGCCGAGCTTCAGCGCGCTGTCGGCGTTGCGATGCATGAACACACGCTCGATCGCGACTTCGGCCGGCTCGTATTCGCGCATCAGCGTCTGCACGCCTTCGAAGATCTGGCGCAGGCGCGGCGGAAACTCGGCGCCCTTGGTGCGGATGGCGCCGCTCGCGACGTACCTGGCCTCGCCGGCCGACCAGTCGATGATGCCGAACCCCGTGGCCTGGGAGCCGGGATCGATGCCGAGGATGCGCACCCTGGCGGCGACTTTCGTCGGAGGCGCCCAGCGCCGGCCGCCGCGTGCATTGATCGGCAAGTTTGACCCCGGAATGGAATGAAAATCGGCGCGCTATGATAGCGCGCTGTGAAAGCCACCGAAATCGACATCCGCAGTCTTGTCGCCCGCCGTCCGCAAGGCCGCCGAATGGGTCGGCCGGTCGCGCCGACGCGGACGCGGCCGCGCGCGGACTGCGAGTTGACGGCGATCCTGGCACAGCTGCAGGCCGACGACGACGTGCTGCTCGCCGGCCTGCTCGTGCCGCAGCTGCAGCGCCGCGCGCTGGACGAGGCCGCCGCGATCGAGGTGTTCGGCGAACCGGCCCTGAAGCTGGCGCGCGCGCTCGAGCGCGCGGGCGACAGCGGCATGCCCGGCCGGCTGGAACCCCGGCACGCACCTGAAGCCCGAGCAGGCCGAGGGGCTCAGCAAGCTGCTGCTCGCGCTCGCGTCCGACGTGCGGCTCGTGCTGATCCGGCTCGCCGCGCAGCTCGTGCGCATGCGCAACCTCAAGGGCGCCACGCTCGTGGAGCAGCAGCGCGCCGCAATGGAGACGCGCGAGATCTACGCGCCGCTCGCGAGTCGCCTCGGCATCTGGCAGCTCAAGTGGGAACTCGAGGATCTCGCGTTCCGCTACAGCGAGCCCGAGGAGTACAAGCGGATCGCCGGCTGGCTGCGCGCCAAGCGCGACGAGCGCGAGCGCTACATCGAGGACGTCAAGCGCGAGCTCGCCCGGGTGCTGACAGCGGCCGGCATCGAGGGCGACATCAGCGGGCGCCCGAAGCACATCTACTCGATCTGGCGGAAGATGCAGCGCAAGGGCCTCGCCTTCGAGCAGGTGATGGACGTGCTCGCGGTGCGCGTCATCGTCGGCAACGTGGCGGAGTGCTACGCGGCGCTCGGCCTGGTGCACGGCCTGTGGCCCTACATGCCCGGCGAGTTCGACGACTACATCGCGACTCCGAAGGACAACAACTACCGCTCGCTGCACACCGCGGTCGTCGGGCCCGGCAAGCTGCCGCTCGAGGTGCAGATCCGCACGCGCGAGATGCACGACCACGCCGAACTCGGCGTGGCGGCGCACTGGCAGTACAAGGAAGGCCGCAAGGCGGAGTCGAGCTTCCAGCAGAAGATCAACTGGCTGCGGCAGTTGCTCGAGCCGAGCGCCCGGGACGGCGTCGAGCCCGACCTGCTCGACGGGCTGCAGGCCGAGGTCTTCGAGGACCGCGTCTACGCGCTGAGCCCGAAGGGCGAGGTCGTGGACCTGCCGAGGGGCGCCACGCCGCTCGATTTCGCGTACCACGTGCACACCAACCTCGGCCATCGCTGCCGTGGCGCCAAGGTGAACGGCCGGATGGTGCAGCTCGACCACAAGCTCGCCAACGGCGACACCGTCGAGATCATCACCGGCAAGCATCCACAGCCGAGCCGCGACTGGCTGGTGCCGGCGCTCGGGTTCCTGGCCTCGCAGCGCAACCGTGCCAAGGTGCGCGGCTGGTTCCGCAAGCTCGACGAGGGCCAGAATCGCGAACAGGGCCGGCAGATGCTCGAGCGCGAACTCGACCGCCTCGGCGTGCGGGCCCCGACGCTGCCCGGAGATCCTGGACGAACTCGGGCTGCCGGACGCAGACGCGCTGCACCAGGCGCTCGGCGAAGGCGAGATGACGCTGGCGCAGGTGGCGGGCGCGATCCAGCGGCGCGTGCACGAGGCGCGAGCCGCCGAAGCCATCGCGCCTGCACCCGAAGCGCGCGGCGACAAGGCCGCGTCGAGCGGCCTGATCATCGACGGCGTCGGCGACCTGCTGAGCACGATTGCCCGATGCTGCCGGCCCGTGCCCCCGGAACCGATCGCCGGGTTCATCACGCATCGGCCGCGGCGTCAGCATCCACCGCGCCACGTGCGCGAACCTGATCCGGCTGCGCGAAGCCCAGCCGCAGCGCGTGCTCGCCGTGGACTGGGGACGGCCGTCGCCCGATCGCACGTTCCCGGTCGCCATCGAGATCAAGGCCTTCGATCGCCGCGGCCTGGTGCGCGACATTTCGTCGGTGCTGGCCGACGAGCACATCAGCATCGAGACGATGAATACGGCGACGAATGCGGCGGAGAACACCGCCAAGGTCGACCTCACCGTCAGCGTCCACGGCTTCGAGGAACTGAGCCGGCTGTTGTCGCGCATCGCCGGACTGCCCAACGTGATCGGCGCAAGAAGAAGGCGATAGGCGATGCAGGCGACAGGCGATCGCCAGAATTCGAGAGCGACTGCGGTCGCTTCCGACCTATGGCCTATAGCCCATAGCCGTAGCCTCTCCCTCACTTGTTCGGGTAGTCGATCGCGCGCTTGTCGGCGCCGAGCGCGGCCTCGTGCAGCGCTTCGCTCAGCGTCGGGTGCGCGTGCATCGTGCGCTGCAGGTCCTCGGTGCTGGCCGAGTACTCCATCGCCAGCACGGCCTCGGCGATCAGCTCGCCCGCCATCGGTCCGATGATGTGCACGCCGAGGATCTCGTCGTCGTCGGTCGCGGCGATCAACTTTGCGAAGCCGGCCGGCGCCTCCATCGCGCGGGCGCGGCCGCTCGCCATGAACGGGAAGCTGCCGACCTTGTAGGCTCGACCGCTCGCCTTCACCTGTTCCTCGGTCTGGCCGACCCAGGCGATTTCGGGCGCCGTGTAGATCACCGACGGGACCGCGTCGTAATTGACCTCGGAGACCAGGCCGGCGATCAGGTCGCCGACCATCACGCCCTCTTCCTTGCCCTTGTGCGCCAGCATCGGGCCACGCACGACGTCGCCGATCGCCCAGACGTTGCCGGCACCGGTGCGGCATTCGTGGTCCACCTTGATGAAGCCGCGCTCGTCGAGTTCGACGCCGGTGCCGTCGCCGAGCAGGTCCGTCGTGAACGGCCGGCGGCCGATCGCGACCACCACCTTGTCGACCGTGACCGACTGCTCGCCCGATGCGTCGGCGTAAGTCAGCGCGACGCCGTCCTTGCCCGGCTTCGCCCCGGTCACCTTGGCGCCAAGCCGGATGTCGAGTCCCTGCTTCTTGAAATGCTTCAGCGCTTCCTTCGCGACCTGCTGGTCGGCCATGAACAGGAACTGCTCCATCGCCTCGAGCACGACGACTTCGGCGCCGAGCCGGCGCCAGACGCTGCCGAGCTCGAGGCCGATCACGCCGGCGCCGATCACGCCGAGGCGCTTCGGCACCGCGTCGAATTCGAGCGCGCCCCACGAATCGACGATGCTCGTGCCGTCGAACGGCACGGACTTCAGCTCCATCGGCACGGAACCCGTCGCGAGCACGACGTGCTTCGCGACGAGCTGCTGCACGCTGCCGTCCGCCGCCGTGTACTCGACGCGGTTGCCCGACAGCAGCTTGCCGTGGCCCTGCAGCGCCGTGACGCCCGCCGCCTTGAACAGGCCCGCGATGCCCTGCGTCGATGCCTTGACGATGCCGGCCTTGCGCTTCTGCATCGTCGCGACGTCGAACTTGAGTCGCCGACGCCGTGATGCCGTGCGCGGCGAATTCCGCGTGCGCGCGGTGATAGAGCTCGGACGACTCGAGCAGCGCCTTCGAGGGGATGCAGCCCGCGTTGAGGCAGGTGCCGCCGAACGCGTACTTGCCGTCGAGGTTCTTCCACTCGTCGATGCACGCCACCTTGAGCTTGTTCTGCGCCGCGCGAATCGCGCAGGGGTAACCGGCCGGGCCGGCGCCGATCACGATGACGTCGAATGAAGTGTCAGGCATGAAGTGTGTCCCTGGTCTAGATCTGCAGCAACAGCCGCGCCGGATCCTCGAGCGCATCCTTGATCGGCGACGAGGAACTGCACGGCCTCCTTGCCGTCGATGATGCGGTGGTCGTAGATGAGCGCGAGGTACATCATCGGACGGACGACGACCTGCCCGTCCACGACGACCGGGCCGCTCCTGGATCTTGTGCATGCCGAGGATCGCGCTCTGCGGCATGTTGAGGATCGGCGTCGACAGCAGCGAGCCGAACACGCCGCCGTTGGTGATCGTGAACGTGCCGCCGGTCAGTTCCTCGAGCGTCAGCGCGCCTTCGCGCGCGCGATTGGCGTAGGCGACGACGGACTTCTCGATCTCGCCGAAGCCCAGACCGTCCGCATTGCGCAGCACCGGCACGATCAGGCCGCGATCCGTGGAGACGGCGACGCCGATGTCGTAGTACTCGTGGTAGACGATGTCGTTGCCGTCGATCGACGCGTTGACCAACGGGATAGCGCTTGAGCGCCTCGACGCTGGCCTTCACGAAGAACGACATGAAGCCGAGCCGCACGCCGTGCTCCTTCTCGAACCGGTCCTTGTAGCGGGCGCGCAGTTCGTTGACCGCCTTCAGGTCGACTTCGTTGAACGTCGTCAGCATCGCGGCCGTCGACTGCGCCTGCACCAGCCGCTCGGCGATCCGCGCGCGCAGGCGCGTCATCGGCACGCGTCGCTCGGACCGCGATCCCGGCCGCAGCCGCAGGCATCGAGACGGGCCCTGTCGCGGCCGCCTTGGCCGGCGCAGCCGCCGGGGCGGCTTCTCCGGCCGACAGATGGCTCAGCACGTCACCCTTGGTGATGCGCCCGTCGCGGCCGGAGCCCGCAATGCTTGCCGCGTCCAGCTTGTGCTCCTCGACCAGGCGACGCACCGACGGCGCCAGCTTCTCCATCTCTCCCGCCTTGGCGGGCGAGGTCGGCGGCACGCCGGATGAGGTCTTCACCTCGCTCGCCTTGGCGGGAGAGGTCGGCGGACGCCGGGTGAGGGCGCCGGACGGCGGGCGAGGGTCTTGCGGCCGCGCCCTCTTCGATCACCGCAAGCACCTGGCCGCTCGTGACGACGGTGCCGTTCTGCACCTTCAGTTCCTTGATCACGCCGGTGGCCGGCGCAGGCACTTCGAGCACGACCTTGTCGGTCTCGAGGTCGACCAGGTTCTCGTCGCGCGTCACGGCGTCGCCCGGCTGCTTGCGCCAGGCGACGAGCGTCGCATCGGCCACCGACTCGGGTAATTGCGGAACGCGGACTTCGATGGTCATGGCTTCTTCCTGCCGGCGGTGGCGCGCAGAGGCGACGGTGCCGCGCGCCGCCCTCTTCCTTGGGGCTGGCGCGTGAGGGCTGCGGCAACGAGGCCCTGCTGCTGCGACGCGTGCAACTGCAGGATGCCCGTGGCCGGCGCGGCCGCCGGCGCGCGGCCGGAGTACAGCAACTCCTGCTTGTGACCGAGCGCGTCCTGCAGGCGGTGCCGGATCTGGTACCAGGCGCCCTGGTTCTGCGGCTCTTCCTGGCACCAGACGACTTCGGTCGCATTCGGATAGTGCCGCAACGCGAGCGCGTAGTCGTCGCCCGGGAACGGATACAGCTGCTCGATGCGCACGACGGCGACGTCGCGCTCGCCGCTCGCGCGGCGCGCCTCGAGCAGGTCGAAGTACACCTTGCCCGAGCAGAACACGACGCGCTTGACCTTGGCCGGATCGAGATCGTCGATCTCGTTGATCACCTCGAGAAACCGCCCGTGCGACAGGTCCTCCAGCGGCGAGACCGACAGCTTGTGCCGCAGCAGGCTCTTCGGCGTCATCACGACGAGCGGCTTGCGGAACGAGCGCAGCATCTGCCGACGCAGCATGTGGAACATCTGTGCCGGCGTCGAGGGCACGCACACCGACATGTTGTTCTCGGCGCAGAGCTGCAGGAAGCGCTCGAGCCGCGCCGACGAATGCTCCGGCCCCTGCCCCTCGTAGCCGTGCGGCAGGAACATCGTGAGCCCGCAGACGCGGCCCCACTTGGCCTCGCCCGAGCTGATGAACTGGTCGATGATCACCTGCGCGCCGTTCGCGAAGTCGCCGAACTGGCCTTCCCAGATCACGAGGCAGTTCGGGTCGGTCGTCGAGTAGCCGTACTCGAAGCCGAGCACGGCCTCCTCGGAGAGCAGCGAGTCCGTCACGCGGAAGCGCGGCTGACCGGCCTTGAGGTGCTTCAGCGGAATGTAGGTCGCGCCGGTCTTCTGGTCGTGGCCGACGGCGTGGCGGTGGAAGAACGTGCCGCGCCCGCTGTCCTGGCCGGTGATGCGGACCTCGTAGCCCTCGTCGAGCAACGTCGCGTACGCGAGCGTCTCGGCGAAGCCCCAGTCGACCAACATCTCGCCGGCCGCCATCCGGCGCCGATCGTCGATGATCTTCTGCACCTGCCGATGCAGCGCGAAGCCCGCCGGGAACGTCGTGGCCTTGACGCCGAGTTCGCGCAGCAGCGTCGGGCTTGACGCCGGTACGGATCTGCTCGTTCCAGTCCACGTCGTGGAACTTCGACCAGTCGACGGTGTGCTTGTTGCCGATCAGGCCGAGCACGTTCTTCGCCTGCGGCTTGTGCGTCGTCGAGTCCCTGGCGGTACTCGTTCGCCATCGCGTCGGCCTCGGCCGCCGCGATCACGCCCTCGGCCACCAGCTTCTCGGCGTAGATCTGCCGCGTCGTCGGCTTGGCGCGGATCGTGGCGTACATGACCGGCTGCGTGGCCGCGGGCTCGTCGGCCTCGTTGTGGCCGAGACGCCGGTAGCACACGAGGTCGATGACGACGTCCTTGTGGAACTTCATCCGGTAGTCCGCGGCGAATCGCGCCGCGAAGACCACCGACTCCGGGTCGTCGCCGTTCACGTGCAGGATCGGCGCCTCGATCATCTTCGCGACGTCGCTGCAGTACAGCGTCGAACGCAGGTCGCGCGGATCGCTGGTGGTGAAACCCGACCTGGTTGTTGATGACGACGTGGACCGTGCCGCCGGTGTAGAACGCCCGCACCTGCGAGAACTGCAGCGTCTCCGTGACGACGCCCTGGCCGGCAAACGCCGCGTCGCCGTGGATCAGCACCGGCATCACCTTGTCGCCCTTGTCGTCGCCGCGGCGCTCCTGGCGCGCGCGCACCGAACCTTCGACGACCGGGTCGACGACCTCGAGGTGCGAGGGGTTGAACGCAAGCGCCACGTGCACGTTGCCGCCGGGCGTGCGCACGTCGCACGAGAAGCCCTTGTGGTACTTCACGTCGCCCGAGCCCTTCAACTTGCGCAGGTCGTAGTTGCCTTCGAACTCGGAGAAGAGCACCGAGGGCTCCTTGCCGAGCACGTTCACGAGCACGTTGAGGCGGCCGCGATGCGCCATGCCGATGACGATGTCCTCGACGCCATGCGTGCCGCTGGTCTGGATCAGGTCGTCGAGCAGCGGGATCAGGCTGTCGCCGCCCTCGAGCGAGAAACGCTTCTGGGCCGGGTATCTGGTTGCGAGGTAGCGCTCGAGTCCCTCGGCCATGGTCAGGCCCCACAGGATGTTCCTGCGCGCCTCGGCGGAGAAATGCTGGCGCATGCGGCCGACCTGGAAGCGGTCCTGCAGCCACAGGCGCTCGGTTTCGTCCGAAACGTGGGCGAATTCGGCGCCGACGGTACCGCAGTAGATGTCCTTCAACTGCGCGATGATCTCGCGCAGTTTCAGGCGCGGCTTGATCGCCTCGTTGCGGCTGCCGGTGTGGAACTCGGTATCGAGATCGGCTTCGCCGAGGTTGAGATAGGCGAGCCCGAGTACTTTCGGCACCGGGCGCGTCGTCAGCCCCAGCGGATCGAGGTTGGCGATCAGGTGCCCGCGGTTCGCGTAGATCTGGATCATCCGCGACACCGCGCCTTGCTTCAAAGCGCCGTCGGATGCACTCGCGGCGCCGACGCCCGCCGCCGCCGGCCGGGACGCCTTCGCCCGTTGCGCCAGTTCCGCGACCAGCGGACCGTGCGCCACGTCCTCGCCCGGCCCGCCGAGACCGGCGAAGTACGCGCGCCACCGGGCGTCGACGGACTCCGGGTTCGCCAGGAATTGCTCGTACATCGCCTCGACGTACGCGTCGTTGCCCGCCGCAAGCGGGATCGCGGACAGCATCGCTTTAGGTTCGCTCATTGCCTCGTATGATTCGCAGCGGAAGTACGGCCAGTTCCGGGGGAGCCGGGCCGCCGAAAAAGGGCGGGTAGTGTAGCGAAAACCCCTCCCCGATTGGAGGGACGTGGGCATGCGCCCCGTTTCGGCATGGCGTGGGATCCGCGGCACCCGCATCCGACAACCGCGAGCGCACCACGGGGCATCTCGGACGCCCGATCGACCTCGACGCCGACTGCGCGCCGACGGCGTGGCCGCTGCGCGCGCTCTGCCGGGCGAGGTGCCCGGAACCTGCGCTAGACTCCGGCCACAACCATAATCAGAACGCGGTGCCGGATGGACGACGGGACCTTGCTCGAGCAGCACACCATCGACTACATCCCGCTCGCCGAACGACGCGGCAAGGTCTGGCACCTGTGGCCGGTATGGTTCATGGGCGATGCGCATCTCGCGACGCTCGCCGTCGGCGTGATCGGCCTCGCGCTCGGGGCAAACCTGCTGTGGACCGTCCTGGCCGTCGTAGGTGGCTGCGCGTTCGGCACGCTCTTCATGGCGTTCCACTCCACGCAGGGGCCACAGCTCGGGTTGCCGCAACTGATCCAGTCGCGGCCGCAATTCGGCTACTTCGGCGCACTGCTGGTCTGGGTCGTCGCGCTGGTCGCCTACATCGGCTACAACGCGTTCAACCAGGTCCTGGTGACGCAGGCTGTCAGTCAGCTGGCCGGGCGTGCGCCGGCGAGCGCGCCGATCGTGATGATTGCCTTTGCGCTGCTGGCCGCGGCGCTGGCCGCGGTCGGCTACCATTGGATCCACCGCACGCAGCGCTGGATCGCGTACCTCACGATCGCCTTGCTGCTGCTGTTCACGATCGGTGCGGGCAGTGCGTTGCACCTGCAGGCTGACGCCTGGCGGCTCGGCGCCTTTCCGACGATCCCGTTCCTGGTGCAGTTTTTCGCCGCCGCCGCGTATCAACTGAGCTGGTCGATCTACGTCTCGGACTACTCCCGCTACCTCCCGCCCGACGTCAGCGTGCGGTCGTCGTTCTTCTGGACCAGCATCGGCGCATTCGTGGGCGGCGCGTGGATGATGCTCGTCGGCACGATCGCGGCCGCGTTCAGTCCCCACGCCGAGATCCCGGCGGCGCTGCAGGCCGCGGGGGACGCCGTCACGCCCGGACTCGGGACGGCGCTGCTCGCGGTCGCGGTGATCGGCCTGCTCACCGTCACTGCAATCAACTTCTACGGGGCGTCGCTCACCTTGCTGAGCATCGCCGACTGCTTTCGCCACCACGGCAATGGGGCCCGTGACCGCCTGGTCGCACTGGCCGTCGCGGTGACCGTCTCCTCGGCCATCGCGCTCGCCGCATCCAAGGACTTCGTCCACCGTTTCGAGGACCTGCTCGCCCTGTTGCTTTATCTGTTCACGCCATGGACGGCGATCAACCTCGTCGACTTCTTCTGGGTACGCAAGGGTCACTATTCGGTCCGCGAGATCTTCAACCGCGACGGCCTCTACGGAAAGTGGAACTGGCGCGGGCTGGTCGCTTACGCGGCCGGTTTCCTGGCAATGGTTCCGTGCTTCAGCACCGGTCTCTACACCGGTCCGATCGCGCGGGCACTCGGCGGCGCCGACATTTCGATGCTGATTGGGCTGCCGGTCGCGACGCTCATCTACCTGTGGGCTTGCCGTGACTTCGACGCCGAGCAGGAATGGGCGGCCGTGAAGCGCGCCGACGCGGGACTCGATCCCGGCGTGACGTTCTGACCGGAACCGACGGCGATCAGGGCTCCTCGACCGTGTAGCCCTTCGACCGCAACCGCGCGACGTCGCCGTTCGGCTTCAGGACCTCGTCGATCGACAGCACCGCCACCGTGGATGCATTGCGCGCAAACGCCTGCTCGGCAGCTGCAAGCCATGCGGCTTTCACTCTCTCCGGCACGTCGCCGTAGCCGCGCTCCTGGATGAACGACGACTCGAGAAACGCGCCGATGCAGGCACTGGCGCGTTCCACCGGCGCAAGCCGCCGCAATCGCGCCACGTCGCCGACGGACCAGGCATTCGCGCGCTCGCGCATCAGGTCGAGATCCGATTCGAGCCGCTGAATGGTGCGAGAGAAGCACTCGACGTCCGACAACGGCGTCTGCTTGAACTCCTTGATCGCGGCGCGCGCCTTTTCGACTTTCAACTCGACCTCCGGTGTCGTGATCCTGACTTTCGCTTTGCGCGCAAGCTTCTCGACATCCGGCCATACACCCTCGTACGGCACGAGTCCCCGCTGCTTGAGCGCCGCAAGGTACAGCGTCTGGGCGGCGAAGATCGGGCGCCAATCCTCCACGTCGCCGTCGTTGCCGAGATAGCGCGCCTTCAACGGCAGCCAGCGCAGGTAGAGATCGGGCGGCAGGACCTCCTGCAGGCGCAGGCCGTTCGGGTTGCGCCGCGCGCCGATCAGGGACGGCAGCAGCGTGAGGCCACCGAGCCAGCCGACCTTGGCGTCGACCGTGGCCGGCGCAATCAGTTCCTGCGAAGCAGCAAGCACGGTTTCGATCTCACGCGAGCGCCACTGCATCTTCTTCGGCAACGGGCTGTAATTGCCGAGGATCCACAGCACGTGGCCGCCCGCGTCGTCCGGCCGGGTCACCTTCCATAACCCCGGCCCGGGCTGCTGTCCGGTCACCAGCACTTCTTCGAGCGGCTCGTCGGCGACGGCCGGCACGACGCAGCCGAGCGCCGCCGCACAGACGATCTCCGCGATTCGGGGAAGCCAACCGCTCATCGGCTCGCAGACTGCAGGGGAAGCAACGAGGCTTGCAACCGCAGTTACTGCAGCGGCGTGGAATCGAGCGTGCCGCTGCTGGGCTCGTCCTGATACGTGGCCGCGTCGAACAACGATCCGTTGTAGACGGCCAGCGCGCCCGTCGCGGTCACGGACGCCGTCGCCGCGCCCGTCAAGCCCTGGTCGTCGGTCACCGTCAGTTTCACGACGAATTCGCCGACCGTCGCGTATACGTGCTGCGCGCTCGGGCCGTTTGCCGTCGATCCGTCGCCAAAGTCCCAGTCGTACTGAACGATCGTGCCGTCAGGATCCGTCGAGCCAGTACTCGACGCCGCGATCGAGAGGGGTGCGGCGCCGCTCTTCGGGGTCACGCCGATCCGGGCAATGGGCGGCTTGTCGTGCTGCCCACCGTTGCCGCTGCCACCGCCGCACGCGACCAGCGACGCAGCCAGCCACGCCAGCAGCAGCGCGCGGCTATTGCTCATTGAACATGAAGTAGCTGACGGCGGACGAATTGGAGGACGCGCCCGGACACTTGGCAAAGAGCGTCTCGCCTGCCTTGACGAGCAGGGCCGAGTCGACCTGGCCCAGGAACTCCGGATCGTTATCGATGCGCAACGTGACGCCGCTGCAACTGCTCGCGATGTTGCGCAACACCCAGCCGTTGGTCGCGGTATCCGGAACCTGCGTGACTTTCACGAAACTCGAGCCGGTCAACGTGATCTTGCGCCGGGTGACCAGTGCGCTTGCGGCGCTCGACGCCAGGCTTTGCAGGTACTGGAAATTGGCGTTCAGCTCGGACGCCCGGATCGGGTCGCCGGCGTTGAACGTGAACGGCAGCTCGCCGTGGGCGAGCGACCACGGCAGCACTGCGAGCAATAGCAGACAGCAACGTGAGATTTTCATCGTGCGACCCCTTCGCCAGTGGCGGGCGCCAGCGGACACGCACGGCGGCAGCGGTTGCCGGGCAACGTCTCGTGGCTGACAGCGATGATAGACCCGCGGTGCAGCGTCACCAATCGGGGGTGCAGTTCCCGGCGAGATGCCCAGGTTGCGCGCCGACTGGACGCGGCCGTGAACGGCGCACCGGGCGCCGATCCTCAGCCCGGGTGACGTCGATGGACACCCAAACGTGAAACGACCCCGGCACCCGGCCGGGGTCGCAGCAGTCAACGTCCGTCACGAAGTCCGTGACGAACAGCCGTCACAGGTCTTTGCGGCTCAGAATCTTCAGTGACGACGAGCCCGGCTTGGCGAATAGACCCCACCTGTTGTGCTCGATCCAGAAGTCGAGCTTGTCGCCCTTGTGCAGGTCGGCGAAGGGCATCTCCTTGCCGCTCACCTTGATCTTCTGTCCCGGCTCCCAGCCCATTTCGAACTCGGACACGTCCTTGCCCTCGCGGTCCTTGATGCGCACGGTCGCCTTGTCGCTCGATGCCGCGACGACCTCGCCGAGGAAGCGGAGGTAGATTCCGCCTTCCTTTTCCTTCACTTCCTGACAAGTTCTGCGCACGTTCGGGAACTTGGCCATGACGTCGGCCCCGATATTCACGTTGTCACAGCCCAGCGGTTCGGCCGCGGTGGCTACGAACGGTGCCGCCAGAATTGCAACGCAGATGGCGGCTGAAATCCTATTCATCGTGTATCCCCTCTTCGACTTGTAAATTGAGTTCGTGATCGTCGACGCAAGTGTGCGGCAACGGCCTCGCGAGGATGCCGCAGCCTTGCAATAACATAATGCCCTGCTAGGACTCGCGTCCAATGGAATGATTGGAAGCGATCGCCGACCACGCACAATGCAATGCAGCAATTTTGCGAGGCGGAGAGAGGGAGCTCGGCCCGGGTCGATTGGTGCCCCGGGCAGGAGTTGAACCTGCGACCTACCGCTTAGGAGGCGGTCGCTCTATCCACTGAGCTACCGGGGCATGCGGGTCGGAGTCTAAGCGAGACACGGGGGAAAAATGGTGGAGCGGAAGGGGATCGAACCCTCGACCTTCGCATTGCGAACGCGACGCTCTCCCAGCTGAGCTACCGCCCCACACGAGGGCGCGCATTGTAGCACCGGGTTTTCGAGCCGCAACCGGAATAGTCGGGCCGGTATGATCGGGGCATGACGACGCATACCCGCGCCGCGACAGCCGGCGACCTCGACTTCATCGCACAAGGCAATGCCGCGATGGCGCTCGAGACGGAACACAAGCTGCTCGACCCCGCCACCGTGCACGCCGGCGTGCGGGCGGCGTTCGACGATCCGGCGCGCGGCCGCTATTTCGTGGCGGAAATCGACGGCAAGGTCGTCGGCCAGCTGATGATCACCTTTGAGTGGAGCGACTGGCGCAACGGCGTGTTCTGGTGGATCCAGAGCGTGTACGTCGAGCCGCCGGCCCGGCGCCTGGGCGTGTTCCGTGCGCTGTACGGCCACGTCGAGGGACTCGCTCGCCGGACGCCGGGTGTCTGCGGGTTGCGTCTCTACGTCGAGCGAGACAACATCCAGGCACAACGGACCTACCTGGGTTGCGGCATGGTCGATGCCGGCTACGTCGTCATGGAAACCGACTATTCAGGCGCCTTCAAGGGCGCCGGAGAAAACTGACATGCTCAAGAACGGCACCAAAGCGCCCGAGTTCAGCCTCGCGGACCAGGATGGCAAGACGCACACCTTGAAGTCGTTGCTCGCGGGCGGACCGTTGATACTTTATTTCTATCCGGCCGACTTCACGCCGGGCTGCACCAAGGAAGCCTGCAGCTTCCGCGACCTGCAGAACGACCTCGTGCGCGCAAAGCTTCGCGTCGTCGGCATCAGTCCGCAAAGTGCCGAATCGCACAAGCGTTTCGCCGAGAAGCACGGGCTCAACTTCCCCCTGCTCGCGGATCCCGACAAGGTGGCGGTAAAGGCCTACGGCCTCGACGGTCCCCTCGGTTTCGGCGTGCGCCGCGGCACCTACCTGATCGGCAAGGACGGCGTGGTCGAGGGTTCAGTGCTCGCCGATCTGCGGATCGGCGCGCACGAGGCGTTCGTCAAGCAGGCGATCGCCGCTGGGGCCAGCAGGAAGTAATTGTCTTTCAATGGCTTGAGCGCGACACCGAGAAGTCACTTCACGGTCGAAGCCTTGCTCCGACGCGCCTCACCGTAACGCAGGCGAAAGGCGCGCGCCTCGCCTGGGCTCGGAATGACCACGACGTAGATCGAATCGAATTCGTCGTCGGCCATGGCGACGCTGCCGCCGCTCAATTGACTCAGGACCGTCGGCAGCGTCGTCGCGTACCCGACCACCACGACCGTCTTGCCACGGTGCTCGCGCTTGATGCGACCGGCCAGCCCCGTCCAGTCGCTGCTCGAAAGCAGGTTGATCGGCAGCTTGAACTGGTTGGCAACCGGCGCAGCGGTCTGCTGTGCGCGACGCGTGTCGGCCGCATACAGGTAATCCACTTTGGTTGCACCGAGGAAGTCGGCCAGGGTGTCGCCGAGTCCCGCAACGCGCGCTTCGCCGGCCGGGCTGAGGTCAGGATCGCCATTGTTGCTCGTCGGCCGCCTCGGCGTGACGCACCAGCACCACGACCGTCGTGCGCGCCCAGGTGCCGATCCAGTAGATGCCGGCGCCGGCGGCGAGCAATCCGAGCATCGGTATCAGCAGCGGCGCCAGCAGCGGGCGGCGGCGCATCCGGGTCGTCAGTTCCTTGGACATGCCGCGATCATAGCCTCAGGGCAACGAGCGGCGAAGCCGGGTGAACCCGGGCGTGACGCGTTCCCGCCATTCGGCCTGCCCCGGCACACGCTCCAACATCAGCACGGCCAGTTCATGCCGCTTGGCGTATCGATAGCCGTCGTCCGGACCCAGCACCATCAAGGTTGTCGCGTAGGCATCGGCCGTCATCGCCGACGGATGGAGCACGGTCACGGACGCAAGGTCGTGCGTGACCGGCGCCCCGGTGCGCGGGTCGATGGTGTGCGAAAAGCGACGCTGTCCGACGATGCGGTAGTCGCGATAATCGCCCGACGTGGAGACCGCCATGCCGTCCAGCTCGACGAGGGTGTACGGGATTCGCTCGCCGGCGACCGGCTGCTCGACGGCCGCGCGCCAGGGCCGGTCATCGGGATTGCGGCCCCATGCACGCACTTCGCCGCCGATTTCGACGATGGCGTCGTGCACACCGAGCGCAGCGAATGCCTGGCATATGCGATCCACGGCGTAGCCTGGCGCGATGCCGGCCACGTCGACTCGCAGCGCAGGCGCGAGCTTTCGCATGGCTGGCGGCGTCGACTGCAGTTCGAGTTTCTGGAACCCGACGGCGGCTCGCGCGGCATCGATCGCGCGCGCGTCAGGCTCGCCGGCCGCGTCTTTCGCCCCCGCACCAAAGCCCCACAGATCCACCAGTGGCGCGACCGTCACGTCGAACGCGCCCTGCGATTCACGACCGACGCGCTGCGCTTCGCGCATTACCGTGATGAGCGGCACCGAAGCCGGCATCCAGTCGGTGCGTGCGCTCAAGTTGAATCGCGAGATCTCGGAATCGGCTCGCCAGGTCGACAGGTGCGTGTCGACTTCGGCAAGCACCGTGTCGATCGCGGACTGAACGCGCGCGCGAGTCACGTGCGCCGGCAGCGACGACACGGTGATGTGATACGTCGTGCCTTCCGTGCTACCTACGAAGTACTGGGTCTCGGTCGGGCGCTGGCAGGCGGCAAGCGCAAGCATCGCGGCGATGGTCGCAAGCGCATGGACACCTCTCCCGCCGTCGCGGGAGAGGTCGGCCGCAGGCCGGGTGAGGGTCTTGAATCCTGATCGACTCCAGCGCATGAAATATTTAATAACAAATACTTAGAATACTTTCCGAGAACTTGACTCACTAGGACACTTCCGCGAAAACGCCCCCACCCGGCCTGCGGCCGGCCTGTCCCGGAACGGGACAGGTTTGAATCGACCTAGCGGAGAGGGTGGGATGCACTCGACGCGCCGCGGCGCGCCTCGCCCCGTTGGGGCGCCCTCGATCGCGTGCGCGTCGAGGGCGTGCCCATCCGCGGCGCGGATGGGTCGAACCCACGTCCCGCGGGTTCTCAGCCCACCCTCAGGGCCACAAACACGAACGCCCCGGACGGGGCGTTGTGAGTTTGTGGCGGAGAGGGTGGGATTCGAACCCACGTATACCTTTTGGATATAACTGGAATTCCAGTCCAGCGCCTTCGACCACTCGGCCACCTCTCCGGCGCTACGCGAAGGGCCGGAAGGGTACACGCCCGAGCCCGGATCGGCTAGTCCGCCGCAGGCTTGGCGCCTCAGGCCGCGGCCGGCATCACGCCGACGCGCGACATCGCAGTCGCGACCTCGGCGTGAAACTTCTCGTCGAGCGGCGTGAGCGGAAGTCGGATGCCGGGGCCGATGAGACCGAGTTGCTCGACGGCCCATTTGACCGGGATCGGATTCGCCTCGACGAACATGGCCAGGTGCAACGGCATCAGCGCTTCGTTCAACGAGATGGCCTCGGCGTACCGGCCGCCGAGCGCGGCAGCACACACGTCGTGCATCGCACGAGCCGCGACGTTGGCCGTCACCGAGATCACGCCGCACGCGCCGAGCTTCATCAATTGCGCGGCCGTCGGGTCGTCGCCGCTGATCAGCTGAAAGCCCGACTTCGACGCATCGAGGATGGGTTCGGCGCGACTCAGGTCGCCGGTCGCTTCTTTCACACCGACGATGCGCGGGTGATGAGACAGCCGCGCGACGGTGGCCGGCAGCATGTCGCAGCCGGTGCGGCCGGGCACGTTGTAGAGAATGATCGGCACGCCGACCGCATCGGCGACCGCCGTGAAGTGGCGATGCAGCCCGTCCTGGGAAGGCTTGTTGTAATAAGGCGTGACGAGCAGCAGCGCGTCCGCGCCGGCCGCCTGCACCGCCCGCGACAGCGAGATCGACTTCGCCGTGGAATTGGTTCCGCTGCCGGCGATGACCGGCATGCGTCCGCCGACGCGCGCCTTGGCGCGTCGTACCAGTTCCTCGAGTTCCGTGCGCTCGAGCGTCGGTGATTCACCGGTGGTGCCGCCGACGACCACGCCGTCGCTGCCGGATTGCAGGTGAAAATCGAGCACGCGATCCCACGCGGGGAAATCGATTGCCCCATCCGCCTGCATGGGAGTCACGAGCGCGGGAATGCTGCCCTTGAACATGCGCCAGCCTCGACCGGTAACCCGTGCATGCTACTCAAGCGCCGCGCGGCGAAGCAAGGCAAAATCGCGTGTACGCACGGCGCGCGCCCCGTTACACTCGACCCGGAACGACCCATGAAGCAATTGATCGCGATTTCGGCCCTCGGCAGCGACCGCACAGGTCTCGTCTACGACGTGACACGCGTGGTGGCCGAATGCGGCGGCAACGTCCTCGAAAGCCGGATGACGGCGCTCGGCAACGAGTTCGCCATGCAGGTGCTGGTGTCCGGCAACTGGCACACGCTGTCGAAAGTCGAGACCGAGCTCGGCAAGCTCGCGGAAACCGCGGGCCTGTCGATCACGACGCGACGCACGGAGCCGCACCCTCCGCGCCTCGACATGGTGTCGTACACGGTCGACGTCGTATGCCTCGACCAGCCGGGCGTGCTGCACGCCCTCTCCGGCTTCTTCTCGTCGCGCGGCATCGACATCGGCGACATCTCGACGCGCACCTACAACGCGGCGCACACCGGGGCGCCGATGTTCTCGGTCTACATGGTCGTGCACGTACCGACGCGGGTCCACATCGCCGCCCTGCGCGAGGAGTTCATGGACCTCTGCGATCACCTCAACCTCGACGCCATCCTCGAACCCTTCAAGGCCTGAGCACCATGCCCCCGAAGACTGCAACGCTCGACAAGCCCGTTCCGGATTTCTCGCTGCCGGCCACGGGCGCCAGGCCGTGGAAGCTCTCCGCCGCGGCCGGCCGGAACGTGGTCGTGTATTTCTACCCGCGAGACAACACCTCGGGCTGCACCAAGGAGAGCGTCGCCTTCGGCGCGCTTCATCCGCAATTCAAGAAGGCGAAGACCGAGATCGTCGGCATCTCGATCGACAACCTCGCCTCACACGAGAAGTTCAAGGAAAAGTTCTCGTTCCCGTTCGAGCTGCTCTCGGACGAAAAGCAGGTCGCCTGCAAGTTGTTCGACGTCTGGCGCGAGAAGAGCCTGTACGGCCGGAAGTACATGGGCGTCGAGCGCAGTACGTTCCTGATCGACGCCAAGGGCGTCCTGCGCCGCGAGTGGCGCAAGGTCAAGGTCGACGGGCACGCCGAGGAAGTCCTCGCGGCCGCCCGCCAGCTGTAATCCCCGCCACCCCGACGACCCCGGAGCCCACGTTGCCCAAGAGCACCCGGCAGGCGCAGCTGCGCCGGATTTTCGTACTCGACACCAACGTCCTGATGCACGACCCCTCGGCCATCTTCCGGTTCGAGGAGCACGACATCTTCATCCCGATGATCGTCCTCGAGGAACTGGACGCCGGCAAGAAGGGCATGTCCGAAGCCGCGCGCAACGTGCGGCAGGTCAGCCGGTTCCTCGACGAACTGATGGCGAACGCCACCAAGCAGCAGATCGACCGCGGCCTCGAGCTGCCGCCGGCGAAGTACGTGAACGGCGGCAAGAAGGCCCCGAGCGGTCGTCTCTTCTTCCAGACGCAACAGCTCAAGACCGGCCTGCCGGACACGTTGCCGGGCTACGGCGCCGACAACGCGATCCTCGCGCACACGCTCGCGCTGCAGAAGGAGCATCCGCGCGCCAAGGTCACGCTGGTGTCGAAGGACATCAACCTGCGCATCAAGGCCGCGATCATCGGCGTGTATGCGGAGGACTACTACAGCGACAAGACGATCGAGGACGCGGACCTGCTCTACACCGGCATGGAAGAGCTGCCGGGAAATTTCTGGGACAAGGCCGGCCGCAAGCTCGAGTCCTGGCACGAGCAAGGCGGCCGCAGCTTCTACCGCATCCGCGGCAAGATGGTCGCGAACTGGGCGCCCAACCAGTTCGTCTACCAGTCGGGGGACCACGGCATCGAGGCGGTCGTGCGCCGCATCGAAGACGACTCTGCGGTGCTCGAGGTCGTGCGCGACTTCCGCGGCGAACGGCACGGCATCTGGGGCATCAGCGCGCGCAATCGCGAGCAGAACTTCGCGCTGAACCTGCTGCTCGACCCCGAGATCGACTTCGTCACGATCCTCGGCCCGGCGGGCACCGGCAAGACGCTGCTGACGCTCGCCGCCGGCCTTGCGCAGACGCTCGAAACGAACCGCTTCAGCGAGATCATCATGACGCGCGTGACGATTCCGCTCGGCGAAGACATCGGCTTCCTGCCCGGCACCGAGGAAGAGAAGATGGAGCCCTGGATGGGCGCGCTGATGGACAACCTCGAAGTGCTTACGCAGAGCCCGGAGGGCGGCAGCTGGGGCCGCGCCGCGACGAACGACCTGCTGCGCAATCGCATCAAGATCCGTTCGCTGAATTTCATGCGTGGCCGGACGTTCCTGAATCGCTACCTGATCCTCGACGAGGCGCAGAACCTGACACCCAAGCAGATGAAGGCGCTCGTGACGCGTGCCGGTCCGGGCACCAAGCTGGTCTGCCTGGGCAACATCGCGCAGATCGACACGCCGTACCTGTCCGAGACCACGTCCGGGCTCACCTACGTCGTCAACCGGTTTCGCGGCTGGCAGCACTACGGCCACATCACGCTCACCCGGGGCGAGCGCTCGCGACTGGCGGATTTCGCGTCCGAGTCGCTCTGAATGCCAGAATGGCCCGGCCGGGGAACCCCGGCGGGCCGGCCGAGTCAGAACACGTCATGAGCGCGCACCCCTCCCGCATCGCCACCCTGCTCGCCGGCATCGTCGCCACCGGCTGGCTGGCCCTGCCTGCTCCCGTGTGCGCCTCCGAAGAGATCCAGGACCAGCTGCCGGAGATGGGCACGGCGGCGCAAGCCGCCTTGAGCGTCGAAGACGAATACAACATCGGCCGCATGGTGATGCGCAACCTGCGCGCGTCCGGCGCCGTCGTCGACGACCCGGAGATCAGCGAGTACATGCAGTCGCTGGGACTTCGGCTCTCGAGCCTCGCGCACGACGGCAACAACGACCGTCCATTCAATTTCTTCCTGGTCGGCAGCCGCGACATCAATGCGTTCGCGCTGCCCGGCGGCTTCATCGGCGTGAACGCGGGACTGCTGCTCGAGACCTCGAACGAAAGCGAGCTGGCCGGCGTGCTCGCGCACGAGATCTCGCACGTCACGCAGCGGCACATCGCCCGCAGCGTGGAAGCGCAGTCGCGCACCAGCCTGATGACCACCGCGGCGATGCTGGCGGCAATCCTCATCGGCGCTGCGGCCGGCGGCGGCTCCGACGTCACGATGGGCGCGATCGCCGCGGCCCAGGGCATGTCGGCCCAGGCGCAGATCAATTTCACCCGGGAGAACGAGAGCGAAGCCGATCGCATCGGCATCGGCGTGCTGGCGGCGGCCGGCTTCGACCCGCAATGCAATGCCCGCCTTCTTCGAGACCATGTTCCGCCGTACCCAGCTCGGCCCGGACCAGGTCCCGGCCATGCTGCGCAGCCATCCGGTCACCAGCGACCGAATCGCCGAATCCAAGGACCGGGCGCTGCAGTATCCGGCCGTCACCGCCCACGACAGCATGAGCTATGCGCTGATGAAGGAGCGTGCGCGAGTACTCGGCACGCCGCCCGGCACGAGTGCGCTCGACTACTACGCCTCCTACAAGGTTGGCGACCCCGATACGTCGGTCGCGCAGCTCTACGGCAAGGGGCTCGCCGAGTTGCAGAGCGGCCACGCCGGCGACGCGGTCGCAATCTTCGAGCACTTGCGCACCGCGTATCCCGAGGTGCTGCAGTTCCACTCCGCGCTCGGCCAGGCGCAGATGTCGGCCGGCAACACCCGAGCGGCACTCGACACGCTGGAGAAGGCGCGCGAACTGGCCCCGCGGAACGTGCCCGTGACGGTGCGCTATGGCGAGGCGTTGCTGCAGGCCGGGCGGCCGAGGAAAGCCCACGAAGTGCTGCTCGACCTGTTCAACAACGTCCCGCCGACGCCGGCCCAGATCCGCCTGACGGCGCTGGCCGCCAACGCTGCGGGCGACGTGGCCGACGCGTATTCGTACATGGCCGAATACCACATCATGGACGGCGACCTGCCGCTCGCCATCAACCAG
The DNA here is from genome assembly GCA_963843985.1 of uncultured Gammaproteobacteria bacterium. Taxonomy (GTDB): domain Bacteria; phylum Pseudomonadota; class Gammaproteobacteria; order Steroidobacterales; family Steroidobacteraceae; genus RPQJ01. The sequence goes on from CAWJMS010000001.1 coordinate 124,390, forward strand.
CTGGAGCTGGCGCTTTCCGTCCCGAGCATCAGCGACGTGCAGCGGGCCCGTTACGTCGCCCGCCTCAAGGAATTGCGCGACGCGATGCCCAGGCAGCGCGGCCACAGCGAGCCGAAACCCGACTCCGATGAACGGCGTGGTCCGAATGGCTAGCCGGAGCAGGTAGAATCCTGCGCGGGCGGGGCCGGAACGCCCTACTCTTCCTTCGCAGTCAGTCGGACCGGGTGCCCATGTTGCAGGTCAGGTTTGCCGCGCTGGCGGCCGCGTCGCTGATGCTACTCGGATGCGCGAGCGCGGAGCATCGCGTGAAATCCGACCCGCTCGAACCGATGAACCGGACCGTGTACCGGTTCAACGACGCTGTCGATCGCGCCGCGTTGAAGCCGGCGGCCAAGGCCTACGTGAAGTACACGCCGGGCTGGGTGCGCACGGGCGTCGGCAACTTCTTCACGAACCTCAGCGGGCCGACGACCATCGTGAACCAGGTGCTGCAGGGCAAGCTCGTGCCGGCCGGCCAGGATACGCTGCGGTTCGTGATCAACACGACGCTCGGCTGGGGCGGGCTGTTCGACGTGGCGTCGGGCGCCAGCCTGCCGCAGCACAATGAAGACTCGGGGCAGACGCTCGGGCGCTGGGGCGTTCCGGCGGGCCCGTACCTCGTGCTGCCGCTGCTCGGCCCGGCGTCGTTGCGCGACGCGCCTGCGCGTATCGTCGACGACTTCTCGCGCCCGCTGCACTGGTACAACTCCGACTCCACCCGCTGGGGCTCGTTCGCCTTGAACGCGCTCGATACCCGCGCCAGGTTCCTGCCGCTCGAGGATTCGTTGAAGCAGGCCTACGACCCGTACGCGTTCATTCGTGACGCGTACCTGCAGCAGCGGCAGTTCCAGGTCTATGACGGCAACCCGCCGGAGGAGCCGATCGAGGATGAGTCCGGAGAGGTCCCCGAGCCCGGCCGAGCCGAACCCGCCGCAGTAGCGTCGATCAGGGATCCGCCAGCAGGTCCTGCACGTCGGAGATGCGGGCGATCGCGAGGATCTGCCCGGGCACCTTTTCGTAGTTCAACTTGGCTCCGCGCACGCGCGCGGCCGTCAGCCACTCGATGAGCACGGCCAGCCCGGCGCTGTCGCCTTCGGTCACGTTGCCGAGGTCGATCGTGCATGCATCGCCGTCGATCAGCTTCAGCGCCCGATTTCAAGGCGTCGGCCGCCGTGTCGAAGCCAAGGACGCCGCTCGCTTCGAGACGCCCTGGCGCCGTGCGTTCGATGGCGAACGCCGCCATCGTCAGCCCGCCTTGCCCGGCTTGGCGCCGGCGGTCACCGCTGGATCCGGCGCACCCGACGCGTTCTGCGCCTCCAGGCGCTGGATCACGGCGTCGAGGCCCTTCTGCTCGATCTCCGAGCCGAAATCGGTGCGGAAGTTCTTGACGTACGAGACGCCCTCGATGACGACGTCCCAGGCCAGCCAGCCCTTGGGCGTGGCGTGCACGCTGTAGTTGACCGACACGGGCGCGCCGTTGTCGCGCTTGATCTCGCGTCCGGACCGTCGCGGTCGTCGCGGCCGGATCGCCCTTGTACGGCAGGATGTTCAGGCGGTCGGCGGTGAAGTCCGACCATCGCGTTGCCGTAGTTGCGCATCAGCGACTGGTAGAACGCGTCGACGAAACGCTTGCGCTGCGCGTCGGTGGCCGTGCGCCAGTACTTGCCGAGCACCAGTCGCGCCGAGTAGTCGACGTCGAAGTACGGCAGCAGATGCTTGTCGACCAGCGCCCGCAGCTTCTTCGGGTCCTTGCGATAGGACTCACGGTCGGCGTCGAGGTCCTTCAGCAGGTCGTTCGCGACCTTCTGTATCAGCTCCTGGGGGCCGGGGCCGGGCACCGCGGCAGCCGCGGCCGCCGGGGCGGCATCGGCCGCGACGGCCTGCTGGAGCGGCAGCGCCAGCAGCGCGGCCGTGGCGAGTATCGACGAGAGGACGACTGCACGCATGGCTGGTCTCACTCGTTGGGCGGCAGGCGCCGCGGACGGGGTCGCGGGCGCCTCGCCCGCCGGCGGCTTGCCGGCCTGGTTGAACAGGAACTTGCTGATCAGGTTCTCGAGCACGATCGCGTCCTGCACGAACTCGATCGTGATCGCCGTTCTTGAAGACTGCTCGGAGCCGCCCGGCGAGATGCCGACGTACTGCCCGCCGAGCAGGCCGGACGTGAGGATGCTCGCGTCGCTGTCGTTCGGGATCGCGTTGTAGCGCCCGTTCGATGCGCAGCGTCACGATGGCCTTGAACAGCTTCATGTCGTAGTTGATCTCGCTCGACGCGGCCGATGGTGACGCCGGCCATCGTGACCGGCGCGCCGGGCTTCAGGCCGCCGACGTTGTCGAACTGCGCCTTGAGCCGGTACGAGTCGGCCGCGGAAGCTGAACTCCTTGCTCGTGATCTGCGTCACCAGGAACAGCGATGGCCGCCACCCCGAGCAGCACGAACAGGCCGGTCGATACGTCGATGGCGCGCGATGGCCGCATGGTTGCCTCTGCGTCAGAGCATCAGTGCCGTCAGGATGTAGTCGAGGACCAGCGTCGCCACGGCGGAGATCACGACCGTGCGCGTCGTCGCCGTCCGACGCCCTCGGCCGTGGGCGCGCGAATTGTAACCTTCGTACACCGCGATCAGGCTGCAGGCGATCGCCGAAGACCAGACCCTTGATCAGACCCTCGTGGATGTCCGCCAGTTCGACCGATGCCGCGCATCTGCGACCAGAACTGGCCCTGGTCGACGCCGAAGAACTGCACGCCGATCAGCTGCACGCCGAAGAGGCCGATCGTGATGAAGATCGCCGTCAGCAGCGGCATCGCGATCACGCCGCCGAGGAAGCGCGGCAGCACGACGCGGCGCATCGGGTCGACGGCCATGATTTCCATCGCCGAGAGCTGGTCCGTGGCGCGCATCAGGCCGATTTCGGACGCCAGCGCCGTGCCGGCGCGGCCGGCGAACAGCAGCGCGGTGACCACCGGCCCGAGTTCCTTCAGCAGCGCGAGCGCCGCGCCGACGCCGAGCGACTCCTCGGAGCCGATGCGCGCCAGCAGGTCGTAGCCCTGCAGGCCCATCACCATGCCGACGAACAGGCCGCAGGTCATGATGATGACGAGCGACAGCGCGCCGGCGTTGTAGACCTGCTCGATCGAGCAGGCGCACGCGCAGCAGCGCCGCCCGGCGCCAGCCACAGCAGGCGGCCGAAGAATCGCGCCATGGCGCCGACGTGCGCCAGCGACGACGCCAGGCTCTCGACGAGTTCGCCGACCAGGCCGCTCACTCGCGCTGCTCCCCGCCGAGCAGTTGCTCGTAGTAGTCGACGGCCGGGTAGTGGAACGGCACCGGCCCGTCGGCCAGGCCTTCCATGAACTGCTTGACGACGGGCGACGGGTGGTCGTGGAGCTCGCGCGGCGAACCCTGCGCGACGACCAGCCCCTCCGACAGGATGTAGCTCGTAGTCCGCGATCTGCGAGATCTCGCGCACGTCGTGCGAGACGACGATGCTGGTGATGCCGAGCGCGTCGTTCAGCGAGCGGATCAGCCGCATCACGACGCCCATCGAGATCGGGTCGAGCCCGGCGAACGGCTCGTCGTAGATCAGGATGTCCGGGTCCATCACGATCGCGCGCGCCAGCGCGACGCGACGCGCCATGCCGCCCGACAGCTGCTGCGGCATCAGCCGCGCGGCGCCGCGCAGGCCGACCGCGTGCAGCTTGGTCAGCACGACGCGTGCGGATCAGCCGCTCGGGCAGGCGCGTGTGCTCGCGCAGCGGGAACGCCACGTTCTCGAAGACGTCGATGTCCGTGAGCAGCGCGCCGTTCTGGAACAACATGCCCATGCGCCGGCGCAGCGCGTACAGCGCTGTGCGGTCGAGTCTCGCGACGTTGCGGCCGTCGACGACGACCTCGCCCGCGTCGGCGTGGACCTGCCCGGTGATCAGCCGCAGCAGCGTGGTCTTGCCGGTGCCGCTCGGACCCATGATGGCCGTGATCGCGCCCCGGCCGATGCCGATGTCGAGCCCGCGGAGGACCGGCTTGCCGTCCACGGCGTAGTGCACGCCGCGCAGCACGGCGACGTAGTCCTTGTCCGCGACGGAGGCTGCGCCGGCACGGGCGCGGTGGACGGTTCACGCGATTTCAGCCCGCAGATTCAAGCAGGCGATCGTTGCCAGGCCGAGGCTCGGCGAGCTCGTTCGAGGTCGGAAAAACGATGGCAAATCATGAACATCCTGCGGCTCCACCCCTGAACGGCGCGTCGTGCACCCGTTTCGACTGCGCGAATTCTAACAGGTTCAGTCCACCGTCCCGGCGCAGGCCAGGACCTTGGCACACGCGATCCTATAGGACTAAAATGGTACCAATTCGGAAGCCGGCCATGCTACGCATCAGCAAACTCACCGATTACGGGACGGTCATCCTCGCGGCGCTCGCGTCCGCGCCGGAACGCCGCCACACCGCCAGCGAGGTCGCGGAGCGCACGCGGCTCGGCGTGCCGACCGTCAGCAAGCTGCTGAAGTCGTTCCATCGCGCGGGCATCGTCACCTCGGAGCGCGGCACGCGCGGCGGTTACCAACTGGCCCGCCCGGCATCGCTGATCATCGGCCGCCGCCATCATCGACGCGATCGAAGGGCCGGTCGCGATCACCGAGTGCAGCGGCAATCACAGCGCCTGCGACCTCGAGTCCACGTGCCGCACGGGCGGCGCCTGGCAGCGCATCAACGGCGCGATCCGCCGTTCGCTGGACGAAATCACGCTGGCGCAGTTGTCCGGCCAGGAAGCCGTCGCCGTCTGGCGACCCGACCTCGCCTCCCCCGTCCGCCACGCGCGGCCGCGGCATCAATCGAGCCTGAGGCCGCGCATGTCCACCAAGCCGCAGGACCTCGACGCCCTCGTCGCCCAGAAGTACCAGCACGGGTTCGTGACGGACATCGAGTCCGACACGGTGCCGCCGGGCATCGACGAAGACGTCATTACGTTCATTTCGCGCAAGAAGCACGAGCCGCAGTTCATGCTCGACTGGCGGCTGAAGGCGTTCCGGCACTGGCAGACGATGCGCGAGCCCGACTGGGCGCATCTGCGGATCGCGCCGATCGACTACCAGGGCATCTCCTACTACTCGGCGCCGAAGGCGAAGACCGACGGCCCGAAGAGCCTGTCCGAGGTCGACCCGAAGCTGCTGGCCACCTACGAGAAGCTCGGCGTGCCGCTGCACGAGCGAGCGCGCCTCGCCGGCGTCGCCGTCGACGCGGTGTTCGACAGCGTGTCGGTCGCCACCACGTTCAAGGACAAGCTGTCGAAGGCGGGCGTGATCTTCTGCCCGTTCTCCGAGGCGGTACTGCAGCACCCCGGAGCTGGTCGAGCAGTACCTCGGCAGCGTCGTGCCGTACACCGACAACTACTTCGCCACGCTCAACTCGGCCGCGTTCACCGACGGCTCGTTCGTGTACGTGCCGAAGGGCGTGCGCTGCCCGATGGAGCTGTCGACGTACTTCCGCATCAACGCGGCCAAGACCGGCCAGTTCGAGCGGACGCTGATCATCGCCGACGAAGGCAGCCACGTGAGCTACCTCGAAGGCTGCACGGCGCCGATGCGCGACGAGAACCAGCTGCACGCCGCGGTGGTCGAACTGGTGGCGCTGGCCGACGCGAACATCAAGTACTCGACCGTCCAGAACTGGTATCCGGGCGACGAGAACGGCCTCGGCGGCATCTACAACTTCGTCACCAAGCGCGGCGAATGCCGCGGAGCGAACTCGCGGATCAGCTGGACGCAGGTCGAGACCGGATCGGCCATCACCTGGAAGTACCCGAGCTGCGTGCTGACCGGCGACAACTCGGTGGGCGAGTTCTACTCGGTGGCGCTCGCCAACCACTTCCAGCAGGCCGACACCGGCACCAAGATGATCCACATCGGTCGCAACACGCGCAGCACGATCGTCTCCAAGGGCATCTCGGCCGGCCGCGGCCAGAACACGTACCGCGGGCTCGTGAAGATTCTGCCGTCCGCGGAAGGGGCCCGCAACTACACGCAGTGCGATTCGCTGCTGATGGGCGATCGCTGCGGCGCCCACACGTTTCCGTACATGGAGATCAAGAACCCGACGGCCGTCGTCGAGCACGAAGCGACGACTTCGAAGATCGCCGACGACCAGCTCTTCTACTGCCGCGCCCGCGGCATTTCCGAGGAAGACGCGGTCAACATGATCGTCAACGGCTTCTGCAAGGCGGTCTTCAAGGAACTGCCGATGGAATTCGCCGTCGAGGCCCAGAACCTGCTCGCCGTCAGCCTCGAAGGCGCGGTGGGCTGAACACTACCATCGAGAGTCAGGCTCCCATGCTCAGCATTCGCAACCTGCACGCCCAGATCGGCGCACGCAAGATCCTCAAGGGCGTCAACCTCGAGGTCCACGCCGGCGAAGTGCACGCCATCATGGGCCCGAACGGCTCCGGCAAGAGCACGCTCGCCAGCGTGCTCGCCGGTCGCGACGGCTACGAGGTCACCGAGGGCACCGTCCAGTATCTCGGCAGGAACCTGCTCGAGCTGGCCCCGGAGGAGCGCGCCCGCGCAGGCCTGTTCCTCGCCTTCCAGTACCCGGTCGAGATTCCGGGCGTCAACAACGCCTACCTGCTGAAGGCGGCGCTCAACGCCGTGCGCAGGCCGCGCGGCCTCGCCGAGCTCGACGCCTTCGACTTCCTCGCGCTGGTGCGCGAGAAGATGAAGCTGATGCAGATGGACGAGAGCTTCCTCAATCGCGGCGTGAACGAGGGCTTCTCCGGCGGCGAGAAGAAGCGCAACGAGATCCTGCAGATGGCGCTGCTCGAACCGAAGCTGGCGCTGCTCGACGAGACGGATTCCGGTCTCGACATCGACGCGCTCAGGGTCGTGGCGAACGGCGTCAACAGCCTGCGCGCGCCGGATCGCGCCATCGTGCTCGTCACGCACTACCAGCGGCTGCTCGACTACATCGAGCCGGATCGCGTGCACGTGCTGTCGGACGGCCGCATCCTGCGCAGCGGCGACAAGAACCTCGCGCTCGAGCTCGAGCGTCGCGGGTACGACTGGGTCAGGCAGGAGGCGAGCGCCGCATGACCGAGCCCGCCCGCACTGCCGCGACCGACCAGTACCGGCTGGCGTTCGACGCGCTGCGACCGGCCTTGCAGGGCGATGCGACGCGCCGTTCGGCGGCCTTCGCGCGCTTTGCCGAACTCGGCTTCCCGGGTCCGCGCGAGGAAGCCTGGAAGTACACCAACCTGCGGCGCCTCGAGAGCCGGCGCTTCGCGCCGGCCGGCCGTGAACAGGCGATGGCCGCGCGGCCGGCGTTGCCGCCCGTGCTCGGCGAGCATCGCCTGGTCGTGGTCAACGGTCACCTGCGCGAAGACCTCTCGCAGCTCGCCGGACTGCCGGCGGGAATTGCGGTCCGCACGCTCGCCAGATCGCACGCGGATGATGGGATTGCGGCCACCGTGTTGCGCTGGCCGACCGGCGGCGGCACCGAGCGCTTTGCGGCTCTCAATGCCGCGTTGAGCCCCGACCCGATTCTGGTCGACGTGGGTCCCGGGGCACGCTGCGAAGCGGTCCTGCACGTGATCCTGGCGGCGACCGGGCCGGTCGCCACGATGTCCTACCCGCGCATCACGCTCCGCCTCGGCGCGAACAGCTTGCTGCGCGTCGTCCTGCACCACGTCGGCGACGAAGCGGCCGAGCATTTCGTCGCGGCGGTCACGGACGCCGAACTGGCGGATGGCGCGACGCTGCACTGCTATCGCATCCAGGCCGCAGGCGCCAAGGGATTTCACATCGAGCGCTTCGACGCGGTCGCGCATGCCGGCGCGCGTGTCGCCGTGCGCGATGCCCAGCTCGGCGCCGGCCTCGCTCGCCTCGACCTCAACGTGAACCTCGCTGGACGTGCGGCCGAAGCCGAGCTCACGGGCCTGTTCATCGCAGACGGCTCGCGGCATCTCGACACGCACGTCCACATCGATCATCGGGCGATCGAAACCCGCAGCCTGCAGGATTACCGCGGCGTCGCCGCGATTCGCGGCCGCGCCGTGTTCAACGGCAAGACGACCGTCCACGAAGGCGCCCAGAAGTCGAACGCGCGCCAGTCGAGCCGCAACCTGTTGCTGACGACGGGCGCCGAGATCGACACCAAGCCCGAACTCGAGATCTACGCGGACGACGTGCAGTGCAGCCACGGCGCCACCACCGGCCAGCTCGATCCGGTCGCATTGTTCTACCTGCGTTCGCGAGGACTCTCGGAGAACGAGGCGCGCAGCGCGCTGACCCGGGCCTTTGCAGGTGCCGTGCTTTCCCGGATCGACCACGCGCCGGTGGCAGCCCTGGTCCACGACGAGCTGGACGGCCGCCTGGTGCGCCTGCTGGAGCAGCCCGCATGAGCGCGCTGCCCCGCCCGGCCGCGCCGCCACTGGACGTGGCCGCCATCCGTCGCGAATTCCCCGTGCTGGCGCAGACGATCCGCGGCAAGCCGCTCACCTACCTCGACAATGCCGCGTCGAGTCAGCGGCCGCAGGTCGTGATCGACGCCATCTCGCATTACTACGAGACGACGCACGCCAACGTGCATCGCGGCGTGCATACGTTGAGCCAGCGGGCCACGGAACAGTTCGAGGGAGCGCGCGAAAAGGTGCGCCGTTTCGTCAATGCGCGCTCGACCCGGGAAATCGTCTTCGTCCGTGGTACGACCGAGGCCGTGAACCTCGTCGCCCAGAGTTACGCGCGGCCGCGTGTCGGTCCCGGCGACGAGATCCTGATCTCGCACCTCGAGCATCATGCCAACATCGTGCCCTGGCAGATGGTCTGCGAACAGACCGGCGCCACCTTGAAGGTCATTCCGATTACCCAGGCCGGCGAGGTCGACTTCCAGGCGTTCGAGCAACTGCTCTCCCCGCGCACCCGGCTGCTGGCGCTGACACACGTGTCGAATGCGCTCGGGACCATCGTTCCGGTCGAGCGGTTCGTGCGTGCGGCCAGGGCGCGCGGCATTCCCGTGCTGCTCGACGGTGCGCAGGCCGTGCCGCACCTGAAGGTCGACCTGCAGGCCCTCGACTGCGATTTCTACTGCTTCTCGGGCCACAAGATGTGCGGCCCGACCGGCATCGGCGTGCTCTACGGCCGCGAATCGCTGCTGCGCGAGATGCCGCCCTGGCAGGGTGGCGGGGACATGATCCTCGCGGTCAGCTTCACGAAGACGATCTACAACGACGTTCCGTACAAATTCGAAGCCGGCACGCCGCACATCGCGGGCGCCATCGGCCTCGGCGTCGCGATCGACTATCTCGAAGGCCTCGGCCTGGACCGCATCGCCGCCGCGGAAGACGCGCTGCTCGAGTACGCGAACCGCCAGCTGGCCACGATACCGGGGCTGCGCTTCATCGGCACGGCCGCGCACAAGGCCGCCGTCGCGTCGTTCACGGTGCAGAACGTGCATCCTCACGATCTTGGCACCATCCTCGATCACGAGGGCGTCGCCATCCGCACGGGCCATCACTGCGCGATGCCGGTGATGGAGTTCTACGGGGTGCCCGCCACGGCGCGCGCCTCGTTCGCCTTCTACAACACGCGCGACGAAATCGACCGGCTCGTCGCCGCCCTGCAGGTCGCTCGGGAGATGCTCGGCTGATGGACCTCAAGGATCTCTATCGCGACGTCATCGTCGACCACAACCGCAATCCGCGGAACTTCCGCGAGATGCCGGAGGCCGACCGTCATGCCGACGGCTTCAATCCGCTTTGCGGCGATCGGCTCACCGTCTTCGTCAAGCTCGACGGCGATCGCATCACCGACGTCTCGTTCCATGGCTCCGGCTGCGCGATCTCGGTCGCGTCGGCCTCGCTGCTGACGGAGAGCGTCAAGGGCAAGAGCGTTCCGGAAGCCGAAGTCCTGTTCGGGAAGATGCACGATCTGCTGACGCGCGACGACGCGATGGTGGACGTGGCCAGCCTCGGCAAGCTCGGCGCGCTGTCCGGCGTGCGGGAGTTTCCGGCGCGCGTGAAGTGCGCGAGCCTGTGCTGGCACACGCTGGAGGCCGCCCTGAACCAGCAGGACGAGCCGGTGAAGACCGAGTAACGCTTTACTGCGGGGCCGACCGACGTGTACCGAGCCGACAACGAACCAGTGACCTTCACCCGCGACGTGGACGCGATCATCGTCCCGGCGGGCATCAACGTGAAGCTGCGCCAGGGGCAGACGGGGTACATCACCCAGGCGCTCGGCGGCAGCTTCACCGTCTACGTCGAGGGCAACCTCTTCCGCATCGCGGGCAAGGACGCGGACGCGCTCGGCAAGGAGCCCGTCGAAACGCCGGAACTGCCGCCGGATGCCAGCGACGACGACGTGCGCGAACTCGCCTGGCAGCAGATGAAGGGCTGTTACGACCCGGAGATCCCGATCAACATCGTGGACCTCGGCCTGGTCTACGAATGCAACGTCGTTGCGGAACCGGACGGCCGGGTGCTGGACATCAAGATGACCCTGACTGCGCCGGGTTGCGGCATGGGCGACGTGCTGGTCGCCGACGTGCGCGAGAAAGTCGAGGTGATCCCGACGGTCAAGCGCGCCGACGTCGAACTGGTCTTCGATCCGCCGTGGAGCCAGTCGATGATGTCGGAGGCCGCTCGGCTCCAGACGGGAATGATGTAGTCACGCGACATGCGCCGCGGCCACTTGCTTCGCGATCGGCAGCGCCGAGTCTCGGGCCACAACGCGGTTCGCCGGGACGCCGTAAACCCATCCATGGGGGCTCCGGCCGCGACGTCCATGTCGCGGACGGCCCGGCGAACCGGTTCTGGCCCGAGCCCAGCCGCTGCAGTCGGCTTCGCGTTGGGCATCGCGTCGCGCTGCGCGCCGTGACTACCTGGCTGCGCGTTGGGGCGGCGGCGGACATCGCGCCCGGTGACTACGCCTCCCTCGAGGTCGAGGGCAACTTCGTCGTGATCTTCAACGTCGGCGGCGAGTTCTTCGCCATCGACGACGTGTGCACGCACGACGGCGGCGGGCTCGCCGGCGGCGAAATCGAGGATCACCAGGTGATCTGTCCGCGCCACGGCGCGCGCTTCTGCCTGCGCACCGGCCGGGCGCTGTCGCCGCCCGCGTACGAACCCGTGCGCAGCTACAGGACGCGAGTGGTCGACGGCGTGGTCGAGGTGGAGTCGGGCCCGTGAAGCGGCTTACGGTCGTGCGCCACGCGAAGTCCGACTGGTCGCTGCCGGACCAGCAGGACTGGGACCGCGTGCTCAACCGGCGCGGCCAGCGCGACGCCCCGGAGATGGCGCGGCGCCTGCGCGCGCGCAAGTTGAAGCCGGACCGGATCCTCACCAGCCCGGCGGTGCGTGCGCTGACGACCGCGACGATCATGGCGCACGAACTCAAGGTGAACGCGGCGCGCGTGCTGCAGGACGAGCGGCTGTACCTCGCCTCCGCGCCCGACATGCTCGCGGTGGCGCGTGAAAAAGGCGGTGATGCGACGCACCTGATGGTGTTCGGCCACAACCCGGGCATCACCGAGTTCGTGAATCGTCTGTCGGCAGGCGAGCAGATCGACAACATGCCGACCTGCGCGGTGTTCAGCGCGCTGTTCGACATCGACGACTGGCGGGCACTGGCCTGGGGCCAGGGCCGCGAAGAGGAATTCGATTACCCGCGCAACCTCGCGTAAGCGGGCTGCATGCTAACCGCGGCCGAACACCGGGATGGCGGCACCGGTCACCGCGGCACCGGCGTCGGACGCCAGGAACGCGATCACCTCGGCAATCGACTCCGGCGCCACCCAGCGCGAGAAGTCCGCGTCCGGCATGTCGAGCCGGTTGCGCGGCGTGTCGATGGTGCCGGGCAGGATCGCGTTGACCGTGATGCCGCGGTCCTTGAATTCCTCGGACAGCGCCTCGGTCAGGCGCTGCACGCCGGCCTTCGATGCGGTGTACGCGCCCATGCCCGCCTTGGCCTTGGCCGCCGCGCCGGCACCGATGTTGACGATCCGGCCGGTCGAGCGCTCGAGCAGCGCAGGCAGGGCTGCCTTGCAGCTCACGACGGCCGTGCGCAGGTTCATCGCGTAGAGCTGGTCCCAGGTCTCGACGTCGCCGTCCTCGAGCTTCTCCCAGCGGAAGCCGCCCGCCACGTTCGCGAGGATGTCGATGCCGCCGAAGCGCATCGATGTCGCCGCCATCGCCTTGCGGGTGGCCTCGTAATCGGCAAGATCGACGCCGCCGAGCAGCAGGTGACGACCGCCGAACTCGCGAGCCAGTTCTGCCGACGGCTGCGGCGCAACGTCGATGAGCGCCACCCGCGCGCCGAGCGCCGCGAACTTGCGCGCCACCGCGGAACCGAGCACGCCGAACGCACCAGTGACGACCGCAACCTTGCCCTCGGAACTGTTGGCCATCGCATCGCCTCCCGTCAGCACTCCGGAACGTTCACCGCCAGGCCGCCCTGGCTGGTCTCCTTGTAGATCGACGACATGTCGTGCCCGGTCTGCCGCATGGTCGCGATGACCTGGTCCAGCGCTGACCTTGTGACTGCCGTCGCCGCGCATCGAAAGCCGGGCCGCGTTGATCGCCTTCACCGCGCCCATGGCGTTGCGCTCGATGCAGGGGATCTGCACGAGGCCGGCGATGGGATCGCAGGTGAGGCCGAGGTTGTGCTCCATGCCGATTTCCGCCGCATTCTCGACCTGCTCGTTGGTACCGTTCAGGGCGGCGACGAGACCCGCGGCGGCCATCGAACACGCCACCCCCACCTCGCCCTGGCAGCCCATCTCCGCGCCGGAAATCGACGCATTGCGCTTGTAGAGCATGCCGATCGCGCCGGCCACCAGCAGGAAGCGGACGACGCCTTCGTCGCTGGCGCCCGGCTCGAAGCGGCAGTAGTACGCAATCACCGCCGGCACGATGCCCGCGGCGCCGTTGGTCGGCGCCGTGACCACGCGGCCGCCGGCCGCGTTCTCCTCGTTCACCGCGAGCGCGAACGCATTCACCCAGTCCATCGCGTCGAGCGGGCGCGGCTCCGACGATTCCACCAGCACGCGCCGCAGACGCGCCGCGCGCCGCTTCACCTTCAGCACGCCCGGCAGCAGTCCCGTGCCGTTGAAGCCGCGGTCGATGCATTCCTGCATGATCGACCAGATCCTGAGCAGCGCCGCGCGGGTCGCGCCGTCCGGCCGGTAGCCGCGCTCGTTCTCGAGCATCAGTTCGTGCAGCTCGAGCCCCGCGTCGCGTGCCGCGTCGAGCAGTTCCTTCGCCGAAGCGAACGGATGCCTGATCGGCACCGCCTGCGCGCCTGCGGTGTCCCGGCCGAAGTCGGCGGCGCGCACGATGAAGCCACCGCCGGTCGAGTAGATCTCGTCCTGGTGCAGCACCGCGCCGTTGCCGTCGAGCGCGCTGAAGCGCATGCCGTTCGGATGCAGCGGCAGCAACTGGTCGCGGTGAAACAGCAGGTCCATCGGCTCGTCGAACGGCGATGTCGCGCCGTCCACCGAGCTTCAGCGTCGAGGTGCCGCGGATGCGTTCCAGCGACGGCTCCATCGCGGCCGGGTCGATGGTGTCCGGCCGATGGCCCTCGAGGCCGAGCAGGATGGCGCGGTCGGTGCAGTGTCCGTGCCCGGTCAGCGCGAGCGAACCGTAGACCTGGGCCACGACTTTCGCGGTCCGATCGAGCAGGCCCGCCGCCTCGAGATCCTCGACGAACGCGCAGGCCGCGTTCATCGGCCCCATGGTGTGCGAACTCGACGGGCCGACGCCGATCTTGAAGATGTCGAGGACGCTGAGGTTCATTCCATCGCCAGCAGCGACGCGTTGCCGCCCACCGCACTGGTGTTGATGGTCAGCGTGCGCTCGTGCGCGAAACGATGCAGGTAACGCGGCCCGCCGGCCTTCGGGCCCGTGCCGGAGAGCCCGCAGCCGCCGAACGGCTGCGTTCCGACCACCGCGCCGATCATGTTGCGGTTGACGTACACGTTGCCCGCGCTGACCCGCGAGGCCACGCGCTTGACGGTGCTGTCGATGCGGCTGTGCACGCCGAACGTCAGCCCGTAGCCCGTGGCGTTCACCGCGTCGACCAGCGACTCGAGGTCGCGTGCCCGGTACGGCAGCACGTGCAGGATCGGCCCGAACCACTCGCGCTGCAGCGCCGACATCGAATCGATCTGCACCGCGAGCGGCGCCACGAAGGTCCCGCGCCGCGTCGCCTCGCGGCAATCGCAGCCGGTGATGCCAGCGGGCGCTGCGGATCACGTCCTTCGCGTGCCCTTCGAGCATCCCGCGCGCGGCCTCGTCGATGACGGGGCCGACGTCCGTCTCGAGCAGCGCCGGGTCGCCGACGATCAGCTCCTCCATGTAGCCCGCCAGCAGCCGCAACACCTTGGGCGCGATGTCCTCCTGCACGCACAGCACGCGCAGTGCCGAGCAGCGCTGCCCGGCGCTGTTGAACGAGGATGCGACCGCGTCGAGCACGACCTGTTCCGGCAGCGCCGAGCTGTCGACGATCATCGCGTTCTGCCCGCCCGTCTCCGCGATCAGCACCGGAATCGGGCCGTCGCGGTTCGCCTGCGCACGATGAATGAGCTTCGCCGTGTCGGTCGAGCCGGTGAACGCGACGCCGGCGACGCGCGAGTCGGCGACCGCCGCCGCGCCGACCGTGGCGCCGTCGCCTGGCAGGAAATGCAGCACGTCCGCAGGTATGCCCGCCTGCAGCAGCAGGCGCACGGCCTGCGCCGCCACGAGCGGTGTCTGCTCGGCCGGCTTGGCGATCACCGCGTTGCCGGCGGCCAGTGCCGCGGCAACCTGCCCGCGAAGATGGCGAGCGGGAAATTCCAGGGACTGATGCAGGCGAACACGCCGCGGCCGTGCAGCGACAGTTCGTTGCTCTCGCCGGTCGGGCCCGGCATGCGCACCGGCGCGCCGAAATCGGCTCGCGCGCGCGCCGCATAGTAGCGCAGGAAGTCGATCGCCTCGCGCACCTCGGCGATGCTGTCCGGCACCGTCTTGCCGGCTTCGCGCACGCACATCGCGATCAGCTCCGGCGTGGTCTGCTCGAACAGGTCGGCCGCCTTCTCCAGCGCCTTGGCCCGCGCGTCCGCCGGCGTGTCGTTCCAGTCCGGCTGGGCCCGCGCGGCGATGGCGATGGCCTCGTAGACCTGGTCGCGGGTCGCGCTCGTGACGTGCCCCACGACTTCGGACGTGTTGGCCGGGTTGCGCACCGTGTCGGACGCGCCTTCGGACTCGCGGCCCGAGATGACCGGCCGCGCCACCCACGGACGACGCGACACCTTCTCCATGCGGTCGGCCAGGCTGCGCAGGACGGCGCCATCCGCGAGTTGCAGGCCGAGCGAGTTGCGCCGCTCGGGCTGGTAGATGTCAGCCGGCTGCGCGATCCGCGGGTGCGCCTTGTGCTCGAGCGCGTCCACGGTGCGCACCGGGTCGGCGACGATGCTCTCGGCCGACTCGTTTTCGTTGACGATGCGATTGACGAACGAGGTGTTCGAGCCGTTCTCGAGCAGCCGGCGCACCAGGTAGGGCAGCAGGTCCTCGTGCTCGCCGACCGGCGCGTACACGCGGCAGGGCACGTTGAGGCCTTCCGCGCGCGTCACCTCGGCGTACAGGTCCTCGCCCATGCCGTGCAGTCGCTGGAATTCGAACTCCCGTGCCGTGCGCTTCGCGAGATGCCAGACGGCGGCGACGGTATGCGCGTTGTGCGTGGCGAACTGCGGATAGAGTTCCGGCCCCTCCTCGAGCACGAGCCGCGCGCAGGCGATGTACGAGACGTCGGTGTTCGACTTGCGCGTGAACACCGGGTAGCCCGGCAGGCCGCGCTCCTGGCCGCGCTTGATCTCGCTGTCCCAGTACGCACCCTTCACCAGCCGGACGTGCAGCGTGCGCTTCGTCTCCCGCGCCAGGCCGATCAGGTAGCGCAACACCGGGATCGCGCGCTTCTGGTAGGTCTGCACGGCGATGCCGAAGCCCGGCCAGCCGGCCAGCTTCGGCTCGCGGCAGACGGCCTCGAGCAGTTCCAGCGTGATCTCGAGACGCTCGGACTCCTCGGTGTCGAGCGTCAGCGCGATGCCGGCGTCGCGCGCCAGCTCGCAGAGGTCGACCAGGCGCGGCGTGAGGTCCGCCAGCACCTTCTTGCGATGCGAGCGCTCGAAGCGGGGGTACATCGCCGAGAGCTTCACCGAGATGCTCGGTCGCGCCTCCTCGTCCCGGTATTCGCCGACGCGGCTCTTCAGCGCGCCGATGGCACTGCGATAGGCCTGGTAGTAGCGCTCCGAATCGGCGCTCGTGCAGCGCCGCCTCGCCGAGCATGTCGAACGTGTAGCGGTAACGCCGGTTGTCGCCCTTCAGCGAATTGTCGAGCGCCTCGGCGATGGTCCGCCCCATGACGAACTGGTGGCCCATGATGCGCATGGCCTGGCGCATCGCCCCGCGCACCAGCGGTTCGCCGATGCGGCTGGCGACACGACTCATCGCGCCGGCCGGGGCCGCGACGTCGTTCGGGTCGAGACGCACGATCCGGCCCGTCAGCATCAGGCCCCAGGTCGAGGCATTGACGAACAGCGACTGGCTGTCGCCGAGGTGGCTGGCCCAGTCGCCGGCCCGCAGCTTGTCCGCGATGAGACGGTCGGCGGTGTCGTCGTCGGGGATCCGCAGCAGCGCCTCCGCGAGGCACATCAGGATCACGCCTTCCTGCGAGGAGAGGTCGTATTGGCGCAGGAATGCGTCGAGGCCCGTCTTGCTCGCCGGAGCCTTGCGCACCGCCTCGACCAGTTGCCGGGCGGTCACCTGGACCGCGTCGTGCATGGCCGGGTCGAGACGCGCCGCGTCCGCCAACCGGCGGACGATACGGTCCTCGTCGCCCAGGAAGTCGGCATTGATCGCCTGCCCCACGGGCGTGAGGAAATCTGCGGGGTCCTGGAAGAGAAAGCTCGGCGAGGACTCGACACCCGTAGGTGCTGCCATGGATCGGCGCTCCGGTATGCGAAGCGCGGATTCTAGCCAAATGGACGGACCCGCGGGTCTTGTCGGCCGCACGGACCGGTCATTCCTTGACGCCGGCGGGGGGCTGGGGAAAATCGGCGTCAGTCGGAGCCCTGTTGCAGATTGGCCTTGCCGTACGGCGGCGCAGATCAGTCGATTCAAGCGGAAGACAGCACGTCGAGGAGACGGCAGATGGCGGAAGCGGCGTACAAGATCGTTGCGACGATCGAGAATTTCATGCCGGACGTGGTCGAGGCTTCGGCCGACAAGCCCGTGCTGGTCGATTTCTGGGCGCCATGGTGCGGCCCGTGCCAGTCGGTGATGCCGATGCTGGAGCGACTCGCGGACGAATACGCCGGGCGTTTCGTGCTGGCAAAGGTCAACACCGACGAGCAGCAGCAGATCGCGACGCACTTCGGCATCCGCAGCATCCCGACGCTGATGCTGATCCACAACCGCGAGGTCGCCGAGCAGCTCGTCGGCGCGCAATCGGAGCCGGTCGTGCGCGCGTTGATCGACAAGTACCTCGGCGCCCCGCCGGCACCCGTCGAGCCGGAACCGGAGCGCTCGCGGCCCGACCAGGTCGCCGCCCAGCGACTCCAGGCACGCGACCTGCCCGGCGCCAGCGAAGCCGTCGCGGCGCTCGCGGCGGCCGAGCCGGATCATGCCCGGCTGCCGTCGTTGCGTGCCCAGCTGGCATTCCTCGAAGCCGCCGCGGCCCGGCCGGACGTGCCCGGGCTGCGCACGGCACTCGATCGGGACCCGACCGACGGCGCGGCGCGGCACGCCCTGGCCGCGCACCATGCGCTCGCCGGCGACTACGGCACGGCGCTGTCGGAATGGCTCGAACTCATGCGTCGCGACCGCAAATTCGGCGACGATCTCGCGCGGCGCAGCCTGCTGATGGCCTTCGACGTGCTCGGCCCGGCCGACGAGCTGGTGGCCGCCTACCGCCGGCGCATGGCGGCCCTGCTGAACTGAGGCTGCGAGGCCGGTGTTGCACCGCCGCGACGCGTGGACAGCGCGGTCTTGCCGATGTCACGAGGGCGAAGTATAAAAAGCCGCGTCTCAGGGATCACCGGTGGAGTCAGGCCGCAGGTCGTCGGATGAGCGAGAAGCCAGAGTCAGACGATTTCGAGGAAGAGGACGGTGAGGAGGTCGCCGGCGACGAGGAGTCGCTCGACGTCGACCGGCTCATGCAGGACCTCGACAAGCGCAAGCGCGGCTCCCCGCGCGGCGTCGAGCCGGCGTGGCGCAAGCTCGAGCGCATGCTCGAACAGAAGCGCACCTCGGAACTGCTCAGCGACTTCGACGACTACGACCTCGGCGACCGTCCGCGGCCGCGCAAGGGTTGACGCGCGGCTAGTGGAAATCGCGCGATGGCGCGGTCAGCCGGCCGAGCCAGCGGCTCAGGTCCACGATGCGATGCACGATCACGTGCATCACCTCCCCCTCCATCTGCAGCTCGCCCGCCACGCCCATCAGCCGTGAGCCGACCAGCGCCTGTCGCTGGCGCTCGGCCACGTCGCGCCACACGATCAGGTTGACCTGGCCGGTCTCGTCCTCGAGCGTCACGAACGTGACGCCCATCGCGCTGCCGGGTCGCTGGCGGGTGATGACGAGTCCCGCCGTGCGCACGTGCGCGCCGTGCCTGAATTCCCGCAACCGCGCAGCGCTCAGCATGCCCTTGGCCTCGAGCTGCGGCCGCAGCAGCGCCACGGGATGCCGCCGCAGCGTGAGCCCGGTGTGCGCATAGTCGGCGACGATGTCCTCGCCCTCGCGCGGCGCGCGCAGCAGCGGGATGCCCTCCGCGATCCGCGGCTGCGGCATCAGCGGCAGCGGCGCCTCGACGCCGGCCACGTGCCACGCAGCGCGATGGCGATGCCCCGCCAGCTGCTCGAGCGCGCCGGCGGCCGCGAGACAGCCGAGTTCGCGACGGTCGAGTTGCGCGCGCTCGGCCAGTTCCTGCGTGCTGGCGAAAGGCGCGCGACGGCGCGCCTCCACGAGCCGCCGGGCCGCTTCCTCGGGAAAACCCTTGACGAGCCGCAGCCCGAGACGCAGCGCCGGCTCGTCTTCCGCGCTGCGCTCGAGCGTGCAGTCCCACTCGCTCACCGTGGCATCCACGCCCCGCACTTCGACGCCGTGGCGGCGCGCGTCCTGCACCAGCTGCGACGGCGCGTAGAACCCCATCGGCTGGCTGTTGATCAGCGCGGCCGCGAATGCCGCCGGCTCGTGCTTCTTCAGCCACGCCGAGACGTAGACCAGCAGCGCGAAGCTCGCCGCGTGCGACTCCGGAAAGCCGTATTCGCCGAAACCGAGGATCTGCCGGAAGATCTGCCGCGCGAACTCCTCCGCGTAGCCGCGCTCGCGCATGCCGGCGATCAGCCGCTCCTCGAAGTGGCCGAGCCCGCCCTTGCGCTTCCACGCCGCCATCGCGCGGCGCAGCTGGTCGGACTCGCCGGGCGTGAACCCGGCCGCGACGATCGCGAGCTGCATCACCTGCTCCTGGAAGATCGGCACGCCGAGCGTGCGCTGCAGCACGCCCTCCACCTCGGGGCTCGGGTACGTGACGGGCTCGGCGCCGCTGCGGCGGCGCAGGTAGGGATGCACCATGTCGCCCTGGATCGGCCCGGGCCGGATGATCGCCACTTCGATCACGAGGTCGTAGAACGAGCGCGGCTGCAGCCGCGGCAGCATCGCCATCTGCGCGCGCGATTCGATCTGGAACACGCCCATCGTGTCGGCGTGGCCGATCATGTCGTAGACGGCCGGATCCTCCGCCGGCACCGTGGCGAGCGTCCAGCGCCCGGCCGCGGAAGCCTTCGATCAGGCCGAACGCGCGGCGGATCGCGGCGAGCATGCCGAGCCCGAGCACGTCCACCTTGAGCAGCCCGAGCGCGTCGAGATCGTCCTTGTCCCACTGGATGACGGTGCGCTCCGGCATCGCGGCGTTCTCGACCGGCACGAGGTCCTCGAGCAGGTCGCGCGCGATCACGAAGCCGCCGACGTGCTGCGACAGGTGGCGCGGAAAGCCGAGCAGCGTGCGGGCCAGCGCCAGCACCCGGGCGAGCACGGGGCTGTCGGGATCGAGCCCGGCCTCACGCACCCGGCTTTCGTCGATCGCCGAGCCGTCCCACCACTGCATCGACCGGGCCAGCGCGTTGACCTGCAGCGCGTCGAGGCCCATCGCCTTCGCCACGTCGCGCAGCGCGCTGCGCGGCCGGTAGCAGATCACCGTCGCCGTCAGCGCCGCGCGGTGCCGGCCGTACTTCGCGTAGAGGTACTGGATCACCTCCTCGCGGCGCTCGTGCTCGAAATCGACGTCGATGTCGGGCGGCTCGTTGCGCTCGCGCGAGATGAAGCGCTCGAACAGCAGCGACATCCGCGCCGGATCGACCTCGGTGATGCCGAGGCAGAAGCACACGGCGGAGTTGGCGGCCGAACCGCGCCCCTGGCAGAGGATGCCGCGCGAGCGCGCGTAGCTCACGATGTCGTGCACGGTGAGGAAGTACGCCTCGTAGCGCAGTTCCTCGATGAGATCGAGTTCGTGGGCCACCATCTTCTCGACCGCCTCGGGAGCGCCGCCGGGCCAGCGGCCGCGCTTGCCCTGCTCCGTCAGGTGCCGCAGCCAGCCCGCCGGCGTGTAGCCGTCCGGCACGATCTCGCGCGGGTACTCGTAGCGCAGCTCGTCGAGCGAGAACTGCAGCGCGACGCGATCTCGAGCGTGGCCGCGAGCAGCGCGGGCGGGTAGAGGTCGGCGAGGCGCGCGAGCGGGCGCAGGCTGCGCTCGCCGTTCGGAAAGAGCGCGAATCCCGCGCGATCCACCGGCGTGCCGATGCGCGTGGCCGTGAGCACGTCCTGCAGCGCGCGCCGGCTGCGTGCGTGCATGTGCACGTCGCCCGCCGCCACGAGCGGCAGGCCCAGTTCTTCGCCGAGCGCCTGCAGGGTCTCGAGACGGCGGCGATCGCGGCCGGTGGTGAGCAACTCCACTGCGATCCACAGGCGGCCGGGAAAGACCGCGGCGAGCCAGCGGGCCTCGGCCGGATCGGGCCGCAAGGCGGGCAGCCAGAGCGCCAGGCAATTCGTCAGGTCCAGCGCCGCGGCGGCCGGTGAGACCTCCGCGGAGCGTCCCTGCGCGAGCGAAGTCTTCGCGCACGAGCCGGTATTCGCCCTTCTCCGCCGCGCGCCGGCCGCGCGTGATCAGGCGGCAGAGCTGCGCATAGCCGCGGCGATTGGTCGCGAGCAGCACGCAGCGCAGGCCGTCCGCGAGGCGCAGCTCGGTGCCGAGGATGAGCTTGAGCTTGCGGCCGCGAGCCGCAACGTGGGCACGCACCACGCCGGCCACCGAGCATTCGTCGGTGATCGCGAGCGCGGCGTAGCCGAGCGCCTCGGCACGCTCGACGAGTTCCTCGGGGTGCGAGGCCCCGCGCAGGAAGCTGAAATTGCTGAGGCAATGCAGTTCGGCGTAGCTCATGGCGCGCGCCTGGCGCTCAACCGAACACGCCGTGCAGGAACCAGCCGCCCGCCGCTCGCCCCTTGCGGGGACGTTCGCGGAACACCCAGAGGCGCACGCCGGCGGGGTTGCGGGCGACGTAGTAGTCGCGCGCGATGTCCTTGCCGTCCCACCAGCCCGACTCGATGCACTCGGGGCCCTCCTCGAGTTCGAGCGTGCCCTGGTAACGGGGCTGCGCGCCGCCGGACAGCGGCTGCGGCTCCGCCAGCAACCAGAGCGGCCGCAGCGTGCCGGCCGCGGGATCCGCCGGATCGGGCGACGCGACGATCGATGGGTCGGACCAGCGGTACCGCGTGCGCCACGCGGATTCCGGGCGGTGTTCGGGCACGAGGCACAAGCCGTGCACGGCATCCAAGCCGAGCCGCGCGCGCAGCCGCTCGACCAGTTGCGGCACGGCGGCGCCCGACTCGCGACGGTCGGCGACGAACAACTCCGTGGCGGCCTGCGGCAACTCGACGAGCGGCCCGCTCGCGAGACGCACCGCGCGCACGGGCTCAGGCAGTTCGAGCCGCGCGAGACGTTCGTGAAACACGTGCGCGATGCGCTTCGCCGCAGCCACGGGTTCGACGAAGCGCAGGCGCAATCGCGTGTCGGGCGCCTCGCGATGCACGAAGCGCCACTCGATGGTCTGCACGCCGCGGGCGCGCAATCGCAGGAACGCGCACAGCTCGTCGAGCAGCGGCAGGCTCGCGTCCTCGAGCCGTCGCATGTCCGACAGCTCCGGCTCGAGATCGCGACGCGCGACGAACCGCTCGCGGGCGCGGAACGCGACGCGCGGATCGGGCACGCGCCCGCTGGCGCGATCGAGCATCGCGAGCAGCCGCGGCTCGAAGCGGCGCGCAAAACCCGTCGCGCGGCAGGCGCTGGCAATCGCCGAGGTTGCGCACGCCCATCGTGACGAGCAGCTGCACGCTGCGCGCCGGCCAGCGCGTCACCGCGAGCGGCAGCGGCGCCAGCCGGGTTGCCAGCTGGTCGACGCGGCGCAGCGCCACCTGCTGCCCCGCGCGCGCGAACCAGAGCGACGCGAGTGGCGTCGGGCGTGAGCGCGAGCTGCGCCGTCGACGCCCGCGGCCTGCAAGCGCTCGCGCACCTGCTCGCACAGCGCCCGCACGCCGCCGAAGAGCCGCAGGCTGCCGCGCACTTCGAGCAGCACGGCATCGGGCGGTTCGAGGCTGACGCGCGGCGTGAAACCCAGGCCGAGTTGCGCGACGGCATCGAGCAAGGCCCGCTCGCGTGCAGGATCGCGCGGCAGGGTCTGCAACTCGGGCATCAGGGCCAGCGCCGAGTTGAGCGCCATGCCGGGCGTGACGCCGGCGGCGGCCGCGAGGTCGTCGCAGGCGCAGACCACCTTGCCGTCGTGCTCGAGATCGACGACGGCCACGGGCTGCGCATCGGGCCGAGGCGCCGCAGCCGGCCGCAGCGATTCGAGGATCACGCCCTGCAGGTGCAGCGCCAGCCACAGTTCACGGCCGGCCGCGGTCGCCACCGCGCGGCGGGATGCGGTAGCGGCCGCATCGTTCGCCACCGGCGGCAGGCGGAATGCGGGCGGGACCCGGCGCCTGGTGAGCGACGACATGGCTCAGGAGTGCGCGAACTGCGCGCGTTGCGGAGGTTGCGACCCCGCCTGCCAGGGAGCGCCGAGGTGCCCGAGTTGCACGCAGACGGGACGCCCGCCGCGGCTCTTGACGATGCGAACCTGCAGGCCTGCGGAGCTACCCTGCAACTCGATGCGCAACACGGCGGACGACGGCTGCTCGCCCGCCTTGACGGGGCGGAACAGCACGGCGAGACAGCGCGCCTGCTCCGCCGCCAGCTGCAGGCGGCGCAGCACGGTGAGGTCGCGGGGATTCGCCCAGCCGAGCACGGCGCTGCACGCCTCGGAGCGCAACGCCTGCTCCATCGCCCATTCCGCAGGCGGCGGGGCGCGGACGACGAGCACGCGCTGCACGTCGATGCCAGCCGCCGCGAGTGCCGGCGCATAGGGCTGGTACGGCGGCGCGACCCAGGCTAGCCATCCGCCACGGCTGCCGGGCACGTCTGCGCCGCGGCACAGCGTGGCGAGCGCGGGCATCAGCAGGCTCAGTTCGCCGATGCCGTGCCGGTCGACGAGGATTTCGACGAGTCCCTGTTGCGGCCAGCCGCCGCCGGGCAGGCAGCGATCGAGCGCCGCGAAACCGGTGGGCAACCCCGATGGAGCCGAACTGGCGCCGCCTTGTTCACGCGCACGCCACAGCTCGGGATGCTGGCGCAGGAGATCGTCGAGCGGCATGGGCAGGAGCAGCCAGGAGCCAGTGGATGGGAAGAAGCGCGGGGAACGCGCGGACGACGACCAGCCGGTAGCGGACGACGGGAAGCAGCTGCGGAGAGTGAGTGGGACGGAGACCGACCTCCCGCCATCCGCTACCGGCTGGTCACGATCCGCCTTTTCAGGCCCTTCCCGCCTCCTGCCGCAGCACGCCGACCACGATGCCTTCGATGGTCATCGATTCCTCGCGCAGGTCGACGCGGATGGGCTCGAAGTCTTCGTTCTCGGGCAGCAGCCAGGCGATGGAGCCGTCCTGCCGGTAGCGCTTCACGGTGACTTCGTTCTCGAGGCGCGCGACGACGATCTGCCGGTTGCGCACCTCGGGCGTGCGGTGGACCGCGACGAGATCGCCGTCGAGGATGCCGGCGTTGCGCATGCTCATGCCGCGCACCTTGAGCAGGTAGTGCGGCCGCGGCTGGAACAGCTCCGGATCGATCTGGTAGCGCGCCTCGATGTTTTCCTCGGCGAGGATCGGGCGGCCCGCGGCGACACGGCCGATGAGCGGCAGGCCGAACTGCTCGCGCAGCGAATCCTTCAGCTGGATGCCGCGCGAGGCGCCGGGCAGCAGGTCGAGCACGCCCTTGCGCTGCAGGGCGCGCAGGTGGTCCTCGGCTGCGTTGGCGGACTTGAAGCCGAGCGCGGCGGCGATTTCGGCGCGGGTGGGCGGCACGCCGCTTTCATCGAGGCGGTCCTGGATGAAGCGGAGGACCTGGCGTTGGCGGGGGGTGAGTTCGTCCATGGCGGCTCCTGTATTTCCGTACAGTGACTGTTGTTATATACAGGAACTCGTCGCGAGGCAAGCACTTCATCAAAACCTGCTGACACGCCCTCTCGCGAGGCAACCAACCCGTTCGCTGCGAATCGCTCTCACCCCGTCTTGCGCTACTCGGCAACGCGACACGCACCAGCACAAAGCAGACTTCATCTGGTTTCGAACGCTGTCTGTACGCTTGCGCACGGTGCGCGCAACATGCGCCGCAACCAACCTGATTTACCAATAAGCTTTATCGATGTTTTCGGATCGGTTACGATCCCCCGGCGTTTTGGCTGCGAGCCAAGCCGGGTTCGTCCGACTCCGGCAGGTTGCAGTCAGCACCTGGCTTGCTTGAATTACAACCATCGAGGACCGAAACAATGAAGACCGCGATCATCAAGACGCTGACCGTCGCCACCGCCGCCATCATGCTGGCCGCCGCCTCAGGCTGCACCGACAAGGAGACGCTGGCCAAGATCGACGCCGCGAACGCGGCCGCCAAGGCCGCTGCGCAGGATGCCGCCAACGCGAAGGCCGCTGCAGACGCCGCCGCTGCCGCCGCCTCGAGCGCCGGCAATGCTGCCAGCGCCGCGCAGAGCACCGCCAACCAGGCGCTGCAGGCTGCCCAGGCTTCGCAGGCCTGCTGCGACGCGACCAACGAGAAGATCGACCGCGCGTTCAAGAAGTCGATGGGCAAGTAATCGATCGCAAGATCGATCGCCCGTTCGAACTCGAACGTAGGAAGACGCCGCGGACCTCCGCGGCGTTTTTCTTTTTGGCACTTACCTCTCCCGTTTGCGGGAGAGGTCGCACGCGGCGCGGGTGATCGTCACCTCTCCCGCTTGCGGGAGAGGTCGCACGTAGTGCGGGTGAGGGGGCTGCGCCACTCCCGTTCGTCGTTGACGTTCCAGGGACGTTCCCGCTGGAACTTCTAAATGGATCTACGTAATCAAGAGCCGGCGACGGGTTTCTCCCGGATCGGCCGGAACGCGACTGGAACAGCGGGCATTCGCAACAGGGGAAAATCGGCCAGCAGCAGCCGGTCGCACATCCGATTAGACTGTTGGAAGCGTGCTGTATGTTGGGGCTCGAAACGATCTCTATGGATGCATTGTGCGCGAGCGGATTCTCCAAACCGTCAAGCAAGTCGTAAGCGACCTTGCAACGAAACGTTACTCGGAGCTGGCGCAGCAGACCGACGGTAGGCGACTCTCTGCGGACCATCTCGCCGCCATCGAATCTGACTATGGAGTCACGTTAGTCGCGCCACCGGACGATGCCTACGAATTACTGGACGTCGTGGAGGTGGCACGGACGAATCCGCGATCCTGGTCCGTGGTGATGCCGCTGTGGACGCGCGACCAAGGACGCTCGGATCTTTCGCTCGAACTCACATTGATCGAAGCTCAGCCCGGCAGCGCGCATGTCGAGTCGTGATCGACGATATCGCTCAAGCTGCTTTGAGCGGATCTACGCTGGGCATAGCGGATTTCCGCGTCGGGTCGTCATTGCCCGTCATCACGTCCGCTTGCGGCAGGCAGGTCGAATAGGCCAGACTGCGGGCAGACTCGCCAACACATCTTGGTGACAGTGCCGATCTCTTCGGAGTTCGCGAAGGCCGAGTTACTGCGCGACCGTCGCCGCAGCCGTTGCGGCCGCACCGCCCGTCGTGCGGCGCGCAAGAACTTCACGGCCGGCCGGCGCCGGCACGCTGGTCGCTTGATCGAAGGCGCGGCGCGCCGCGTCCCAGTCGACCTCGGTCTGCCGCCCCGCGATCGCAGCGTTGACGCGCTTCGTGAGTTCCGCAGGATCCGTGTGCGACGGGTCGTTCGTCCCCTCGAGCGGCGCCTGGCGCTCGACGTACAGCGTGCCGCGCGACCAGCCGACCTTCGTCGTCTGGTCGACGAGGTTCACCTTGGTGTTCACGGGGATCATCGCGAAGAACGCCTCGATGTCTTCCGGGTACATGCGAATGCAGCCGTGGGTGACCTGCATGCCGACGCCTGCGGGCCGGTTGGTGCCGTGGATCATGTACGAGCCGCCGGGAATGCCGAGCCGCATCGCATATTCGCCGAGCGGGTTGTCCGGCCCGGGCGGGATGAACGGCGGCAGCGGATCGCCTTTCTCCTCGTGCTCGAGGCGCACGGATTTCGGCGGATACCAGTTCGGACGCACCTGCTTCGACGCGACGCGCGTGACGCCGAGCGGCGTCTTCCAGTCCATCTTGCCGGTGCTGATCGGATACGTGCGCACGACACGCTTCTCACCGGGCTTCGCGGGCGGGTAGTAATACAGCCGGTGCTCCGGCAGGTTCACGACGATGCCTTCGCGAGGCGCATCGGGCAGCACGAAGCGCGTCGGGATCAGCACCTCGGTGCCCGCGCCCGGCAGCCACGGATCGACGCCGGGATTGGCCGCGATGATCTCCTCGTAGCCGACGCCATAACGGCGGCCGATGTCGAGCAGCGTGTCCTCGTGCTCGGCCACCGCCGTCGTGACCGAGCCGATCACGTTGTCGCCGTTGGTCGGCAGCACGTATTCGGCGCCGCCGGCCCGGGCAACCTGCGCGGCGGCCAGCCACAGCGCGGCAGCCATCCAGGGTCCCAGCAATCGGATCAGGCGGGTCATGCAACCTTTCCTCGGGCTAACGCGTCTCATTGTAACGAGGCCGCCCTGCGACTGTCCGTGCATCTCGTGCGACCCGGACGGTTTGACCGGGTCGAAGGACGCCATTAGCCTTGCCGGCGCAAGGGAGGCCTATGCCCTACAAACTGACGATCGAGCTGTCCGACCGCGACCTGATCCATTTCCGCCGTGAGCTGTACAAGGCCCGCGAGGCCGTCGGAATCGCCGAAGACGAGGAAATCCTGTCGGCGGCCGGCGACGTCGTGCATGCGATGCGTTCGACCGAACTGCCGGATTTCGTGGCCGAGCGGCTCGAGCGGCTCGAAAACGCCATCGCGATGCTCACCGATCCCGAATGGCCGCTCGAGGCCCCCGAGCGCAGTCCCGATGCTCGGTGCACTCGCCTATCTCTGCGACCCGGAAGACATCATCCCCGACGACATCCCCGGCATCGGGCTGCTCGACGACGCGGTGATGATCGAGCTGGCGTTCCGCGAACTGCACCACGAGATCGAGGCCTACAGCGACTTCATCCGGTTTCGCAAGGCGCTGCCGCGCTCGCTTGGACGCAAGCCGTCGCCGGCCGTGATGGCGAAGAAGCTGGCGGCGCGTCGCGACCAGCTGATGGCGCGCATGCGCCGGCGGCGCAAGGCGGAGAAGAAGTAAGCCCTCACCCGGCCTGCGGCCGACCTCTCCCACTTGCGTGGGAGAGGTGATCAACCGACGACTTTGCGCAGCAGGTCGCTGATCTGCGCCGGCACGCCGTTGCGCGCCTCGGTGAGCGCCACGCGCACGGCATTGGCAAACGACACGCGGTCCGCGCCGCCGTGGCTCTTGATGACGACGCCGTTCAACCCGACCATGCTCGCGCCGTTGTAGGCGCGCGGATCGAGCCGCTTCTTGAGCGCCTGCAGCGCGGGCGCCGCAGCCGCGGCCCCCAGCTTGCGCAACGGCGAGCGGGTGAACTCTTCGCGCATCGCGCCGCCGATGAATCTGGCGAGCCCTTCCATGGTCTTCAGCGTGACGTTGCCCGTGAAGCCGTCCGTGACCACGACGTCCACGTCGCCGCTGAAGATGTCGTCGCCTTCGACGAAACCGACGTAATTGATCGCGCTGCCGGTGAGGCGCCGGTGCGCCTCCTTGATCTCTTCGGTGCCCTTGATGTCTTCCTCGCCGATGTTCAGCAGCCCGACGCGCGGGCTCTGGACGCCGTGCAGGTCGGATGCGATCACGGATCCCATCACGGCGAACTGCACGAGGTTGTCGGCACTGCAGTCGGGGTTGGCGCCGAGGTCGAGCATCACGGTGTGGCCGTGCGCCGCCGGCACCGCGGAGACGATGGCCGGGCGATCGATGCCCGCGACCATGCCGAGCACGAAGCGCGCGGTCGCGAGCAACGCACCGGTGTTACCCGCCGACACGCACGCGGCCGCTTCACCCTTCTCGACGAGGTTGATCGCGACACGCATCGAGGAGTCTTTCTTGCGGCGGAGCGCGTCCTGCGGTCGCTCGTCCATCGCGACGACTTCGGACGCCTCGACGAACGAGCAGCGGTCCGGTGTCGGGCCGGACCCGAGCAGCGGACGCACGATCTCGCCGCGGCCGACGATGATCAGCCGCAGGTCAGGATTGGACGCGAGGACGTCGAGCGCGGCCGGCACGGCCACTTCGGCGCCGTGGTCGCCACTCATGGCGTCCACGGCGATGGTGAGCCCGGCGCTCATGCTCGGGCGCAGCCTGGAGTCCTACTCCTGGCCTTCGTCGGCGGCCGGCTTCTCGATCACTTTCTTGCCGCGGTAGAAACCGTCGGGCGTGATGCGATGACGGATGTGCGTCTCGCCGCTGGTGCGATCGACCGAGAGCGCGGGGCCCTTCAGGGAATCGTGCGAACGGTGCATGCCGCGCTTCGAGGGCGACTTGCGGCTCTTCTGAACTGCCATGGTCTTCTCTCCTGTTGCGGGTCAGTGCTCGCCTTCGTCGAGCAAGTCCCGCAGATTCGCAAAAGGTCTCTGCGTGTCCTCGGGCCGCGCCTCGGCTTCCACCTTGGCCACCCTCGTGCCGCTCGCAGACTTGCGGCACTCGCCCGGGTCGTCGTGCATCGGCACCAGCGGCAGGCCGAGCAGCACCTGTTCCTCGATCAACGCCGAGAGCGACAGGCTCTCCACGTCGCCGATGAACGGCTCGTAGCCGCCCGCCACTTCGTCGGCGTCGCTCGCCGCCACCATGACAAGCTCCGACTCGTCGGAGCTGCGTCTCACAGGGCTCGAGGCAACGCTGGCATTCGAGGACGGCGACACCCTCGACTTCCACGTACACAGTCGTCTTGCCCTCGAAGAGCTCGAAGCGCAGGCGCGCCTGCACGTTCGTTCCCTGCAGGGCCCCGGCTTCGGCGACACGCGGGAGCTGGCGCAGATCCAGGCTGCGCTCCAACGAGGCAGACCGGCCCGCCAGTTCCTTCGCATTGACGAGATCCGCCAGGGCGGGCGACATGGGGCGCGTATAATAGTGACGCACCCTCCGCGTGTCAAAGCCAATGCGAGCTTAAACCTTTGTTTTTCAAGGGCCTGATTCTTGCGTCCACCTCGCCGTACCGCCGGGCTCTGCTCGAGACGGCTGCGCATCCCATTCGAATGCGTGGCGCCGCGGGTCGACGAGACTCCCGCTGGCGGGCGAGTCCCCGGCGCAGCTGGCGCTGCGACTGGCCCGCCTGAAAGCCGAAGCCGTCGCCGCCCTGCAACCGGGCAGCGTGGTCATCGGGTCCGACCAGGTGGCCGTCCGCGGGGACGAGCGGCTCGGCAAGCCCGGCTCCGTCGAGCTGTGCCGCCAGCAACTGCGACAGTCGTCCGGCCAGGAGGTGCAGTTCCTCACGGCGGTGCACCTGATCGACGGACCGAACGGCCACGTGGAATCGCACATCGACCGCACCATCGTGCGATTCCGCGAGTTGTCGGCCGTCGAGATCGAACGTTACGTCGCGGCCGACAATCCGCTCGACTGCGCCGGCGGATTCAAGGCCGAGTCGCTCGGCATCGCGCTGTTCGAGCGCATCGAGTCGGAAGACCCGACCGGCCTCACCGGCCTGCCGCTGATCTGGGTCTGCGGCGCGCTGCGCCGGGCCGGGATTTCGGTGCCTTAGCCAGGTTGTCGATCACGGCGTGCAGGTCGTCGCCGAGCGGTGCGCTCACGTTGAGCGGTTCGCGCGTGCCGGGGCGCAGCACCTCGATCGACGCGGCGTGCAGGAACATCCGGTTCAGCCCGTAGCGCCCGCAGTTCGTCGTTGCGCTCCCGATCGCCGTACTTGTCGTCGCCCGCCACCGGGTGCCCGGCGTAGGCCGCGTGCACGCGGATCTGGTGCGTCTTGCCGGTGTCGATCATCACCTCCATCAGCGTCGCGACGTTGGTGAAGAACTGCACGGGCTTGAACGTGCTCACGGCCATCTTGCCGTGCGTGCGCACCGCGACGTGGCGCTCGCCGCTGCGCCGCTCGGTGGTGTCGAGCGCCAGCTCGATGCGCTTGTTGCCGAGGTTCCACTTGCCGAGCACCAGCGCGAGGTAGCGCTTCTCGGTCGTGCCCTCGCGCAACTGAGCGTGCAGGTCGCGCAATGCCGAACGCTTCTTGGCGACCATCAGGCAGCCGCTGGTCTCGCGGTCCAGCCGGTGCACGAGGTCGAGTTCGCGCAGGTCGGGGCGCGCGCTGCGCAGCGCCTCGATGACGCCGTGTGACATGCCGCTGCCGCCGTGCACGGCCACGCCCGCGGGCTTGTTCACGACCAGCAGGTCCTCGTCCTCGTAGACGATCGCGTCGGTCAGCAGCTCCTGCAGGGACGGGCTCGCCGGCCGCGGGCCGTCCGCCGGCGTCTCGGGGCGCCGAACGGGCGGCAGGCGCACGCGATCGCCGACCGCGAGCCGCTGGTCGGGCTTGGCGCGCTTGCTGTTCACCCGCACCTCGCCCTTGCGCAGCAGGCGATAGACGTGGGTGCGCGGCACGCCCTTCAGCACTCGAATCAGGAAGTTGTCGAGGCGCTGCCCGTCGTCGCCCTCGCCGGCCTCGACATACTGCACGCCGCTGCCCGCTCGGACCGCAGCCAATTTGGTGTCGTCCGCGTCCGGATTCTCGTAAGCCATTGTTTTGTCGGCCTTCGCTTGTTACAGTCGGCCCCGAAGCGTTGCCCGGCAGCCAAAGCGGCTACGGGATGAGCGCGGAAGTGAGCGCTGCGATTTCGCGCCCTAGGGCGTGGGCCGCGCGCATCTTAGTTGGTTCTGATGTTTCAGACCATCGAACTGCCGTGAACACGTGCAGGTGCCGCAGCCCCGGCGGGAGGCGGACTTCGCGCGGTCACTGGCGGGAACGATGCCCGACAGCACCAGGATTCGGTCGGGCCCGGCGCACCAGCTGGAGCGCGGGGCCGCACACACAGCAGCATGATTCAAACACAAGCCGCTGCAAGACCTCTCCGCAAGGCCACGGCACCACCCGTCCGGTCGTTCACGGCCCCAACCTCCGTTTTAGCGAGGACCGATGAAGAGAATGCTCGTCAACGCAACCCAGGAAGAGGAGTTGCGAGTGGCGCTGGTGGACGGCCAGCGAATCTATGACCTCGATATCGAGATCCCGTCCCGCGAGACCAAGAAAGCCAACGTCTACAAGGGTCGCATCACCCGCGTAGAGCCCAGCCTCGAAGCCTGCTTCGTCGACTACGGCGCCGAGCGCCACGGCTTCCTGCCGCTGAAGGAAGTCACCAAGGCGTATTTCAAGGAAAAGCCGGCTCAACAGGAAGGCGCGGGTCGAGCCATCCGCGACGTGCTCGAGGAAGGCCAGGAGGTCATCGTCCAGGTCGAGAAGGAGGAGCGTGGCAACAAGGGCGCGGCCCTGACCACGTTCGTCAGCCTCGCCGGCCGCTTCCTGGTGCTGATGCCGAACAACCCGCGTGCCGGCGGCGTCTCCCGCCGCGTCGAGGGCGACGACCGCGATGCCAGCTGCGCGAGGCGATGGACAACCTGCAGATCCCCGACGGCATGGGCGCAATCGTGCGCACGGCCGGCGTCGGGCCGCAGCCCCGAGGAACTGCAGTGGGACGTCAACAACCTGGTCGACGTCTGGAACGCCATCAAGCAGGCCTCCGACACCCGGCCCTGCGCCGTTCCTGATCTACCAGGAGAGCAAGGCGATCCTGCGGGCGCTGCGCGATTACCTCTCGGACGACATCGGCGAGATCCTGATCGACAAGCCGCGAGATGTTCGAGGAAGCGCAGGAGTACATGCAGCGCTTCATGCCCGGGAACATCCGCAAGCTGAAGTACTACGACGACCACGTCCCGCTGTTCACGCGCTACCAGATCGAGAGCCAGATCGAGTCGGCGTACTCGCACAAGGTGACGCTGCCGTCGGGCGGCAGCATCGTGATCGACCACACCGAGGCGCTGGTTTCCATCGACATCAACTCGGCCCGCAGCACCCGCGGCACCGACATCGAGACGACGGCCTGCAACACCAACCTCGAGGCGGCCGACGAAATCGCCCGCCAGTTGCGGTTGCGCGACGTCGGCGGCCTGATCGTCATCGACTTCATCGACATGGAGTCGACGAAGAACCAGCGCGCGGTCGAGGACCGCCTGCGCGACGCCGTCAAGCAGGACCGCGCCCGCATCCAGATCGGCAAGATCTCGCGGTTCGGCCTGCTCGAGATGTCGCGCCAGCGCCTGCGCCCGTCGATCAGCGAGTCCACGAACATCGTGTGCCCGCGCTGCAACGGCATGGGCGTGATCCGCAGCGTCGAGTCGCTGGCGCTCGCCGTGCTGCGGCTGATCGGCGAGGAGGCGCGCAAGGACCGCACCGCCAAGGTCATCGCGCAGCTGCCCGTGTCGGTCGCGACCTACCTGATGAACGAGAAGCGCGAGATGCTCGCCGACATCGAGCGTCGCGGCCGTATCGACATCATCCTGGTGCCGAACAAGTACCTCGAGACGCCGGCCTACGAGATCCGCCGGGTCCGTGACGATGAGGCCGGCATGCCGGAGAACTCGCTCATCAGCCATCAGATGGCCGTCGAGCCGAAAGTGGACCTCGAAGTGATCGCCACCGAGGAAGAGACGAAGGCGCCTCCGCCTCCGCAGCCCGCCGTGACGACCATCATCCCGAGCACCCCGGCCCCGCCGCCGGCGCCGGAACCTGTCGCGGCCCCGGCTCCGGTCCCGCAGCAGGTGGTGATGATTCAGCCGTACGGCCCGCGCGACGGCATCTTCGTCCGCGCGTGGCACTGGCTGTTCGGCGACAAGCGCGCCCCAACACCTGAGGCAGCGCCCGCCCGAACGGAGCGACCGCATCGTGAACCGGATCGCGATCGGCACCGACGTGACCTCGGCCAGCGCGACGGCCGCGGCTCGCGCGACGGTCGTCGTGACGGTCGTGATGGTCGAGGCGACGCGCGCCGCGAAGGACGCGGCCGCGATGAAGGACGCGGATGAAACACGCCGCGACGAACCGAAACGTGACGCGCCGCGCCGCGACGAGCAGTCGCAGCAGGCCCAGCCGCAGCGTGGGGCCCCGCGCGACGATGGCCGTGGCGGCCGTCGGGACGGGCAGCCGCAGAATCGCGGCGATCGGCGACCGGAAGGCCAGCCGCAGCGTCCGCCCCAGCAGCAGGGACCCCAGCCGCCACGCGGCGAGGCAGGCCAGTCGGCGCAACCGTTGGCCCAGCCGTCGCCGCAACAGGCGACAGCGTCGGCCCAGCCACCGCGCGCCGAGCAGCCCGCGCAGTTCGCACCGTTGCAGAATGCCGGTAATGGGCCTCGTACCGAAGGCCAGGGCGGTCCCGAAGGGCCGCGGCCCGAACGGCCCGATGGCGAGCGCGGTCCGCGTCGCTCGCGCCGCGGCGGTCGTCGTCGCCGACGTGACGGCGGCGAGGGCTATGGCGGCGGCGAGCCGCGTGCCGATAGCGGTCCGCAGGAAGCGCGCGAGCCCAGCGACGCCGGTTTCAATGGCGGCCCGCCACAAGGTGACAGCCGCGGCGAGTCGCGTTCGTTCGATTTCGGTCGCGGCCAGATGGGCGAACGTCCGGCGGTCCCTGCAGTCGAGCGTCCCGTAAGCGCACCGGAAGCAGCGCCGCCGATGGTGCGGCCGTCGTACGATCCGGTCGTTCGTCCGGCGTACGACGTGCAGGTGGCGCCGACGCCAGCGTCAGCGCCGCGTGAGTCCGCACCACCACCGACCGCGCCGCGGCAGGAATGGACACCGAGCCCGCCGACCGACGCGACCCGGGACGCGCCGCGGGACGAGCCCTGACCCGCCGCAGGTCGACGATTCGAAGCCCTGGCGCCTAGCGGCGCCGGGGCTCCTTCGTTTCCAGTACGTAAGTCAGCAGGCCGATCGAAGCTTCCTCGACCAGGTCGAGCACCAGTTCGAATCCGCCCGGTCCGCCGTAGTACGGGTCCGGCACCTCCGGCACGTCCGGCCGGTCGGCGAACTCCATGAACAGGCGCACGCGTCCGCGCGCCTGCGGCGGGCTGCGCCCGAGCAATTCCGCACGATTTTCGCGGTCCATCGCGATGATGTAGTCGAAGCGCTCGAAATCGGCGTCGACCACCTGTCGTGCCCGCAGCCCGGTGAGATCGATGCCGCGGCGCGCAGCCGCTTCGACAGAGCGAGGATCGGGCGCCTTGCCGACGTGATAGTCGTGCGTGCCGGCCGAGTCGATCTCGAGTGCCAGGCCGGGCGCTCGTTCCCGCACGGTTGCGCGGAAGACGCCTTCCGCGGTCGGCGACCGGCAGTAATTTCCCATGCAGACGAACAGGATGCGCATACGGTTCGACTCGAGGGCCCGTGGACCAGTACAGTCTAGCGCGACACGATCCCGAAACCCGGACCCCATGCCCAGCAAGGCCAAACGCATCCTGCGCGGACTGTTCGTCGCCCTCGCGGTCGTCGTCGTCGCGCTCTTGGCGTTCATCTGGTTCGGCCCGGTGGCCATCGCGAACAAGCGCGTGCTGATCGATTTCATGCTCGGCCGCGGCATCGGGCCGCCGTCGGCCCTGCAGGTTGCGCAGTTGTTGAAGCCCGCGCCTGGATTCGAAGTGCGCGCGTATACCACCGAAGTGCCGCTCGCGCGATTCATGGTGTTGACTCCGGACGGCGACCTGATCGTCAGCCGGACGCGGGCCAACGAGGTCGTGCTCGTCGAGCGCGATCGCAACGGCGACGGCAAGGCGGACGGCGTGCGCGTATTGCTGGCGAGGCTCGCCGGCCCGCACGGGCTCGCGCTGCGCGACGGCTGGCTGTACGTCGGCGAGAATGTCGCCGTCGGCCGCGTCAGGTTCGATTCGGCGACCGGACGGACCGGCGGCCCGTACCAGCGGATATTGAGCGGCCTGACCAACGACGGCGCCCATCACACCAAGACGATCGGATTCGGTCCCGACGGCTGGCTGTACCTGTCGCAGGGCTCGTCGTGCAACGTCTGCGTCGAGCATGACCCTCGGCGGGCGACGATGATGCGCCTGCAGGCGGACGGCACGCATGCCGAAATCTACGCCACAGGACTGCGCAACAGCGTCGGATTCGACTGGGCGCCGTGGGACGGAGCCCTGTATGCCACCGAGAACGGCCGCGACCTGCTCGGCGACGACTTCCCACCCGACGAGCTCAATCGCATCGAGCCAGGCCGCTTCTACGGCTGGCCCTACGTGAACGGATTCGGGGTGCTCGATCCGGACCGTGGCAAGGGGCACGAGGATGCGGTGGCGAAGACGACCGTGCCCGTGCACGGATTCCGCCCGCACAATGCGCCGCTCGGCATCGCGTTCCTGCGCGCGCCGAACCCGCCGCCCGGCTACGAGCGGACGGCGATCGTCGCGCTGCACGGCTCGTGGAACCGCTCGCAGCTCGACGGCTACAAGGTCGTGGCGCTGCACTGGCAGGCCGACGGCACCATCGTCGAGTCGGATTTCCTGACGGGCTTTCTCGGCCCCGGCACTCTCATCGGCCGGCCGGCCGGCGTCGTCGCGGGCCCGGACGGTTCGATCTATGTCTCGGACGACTACGGCGGCGTCATCTACCGCATCACTCGCTCGCCCGGCTAGCGGCGCCGAGCGAGCGCGCTCCGCCGCCGACCTCACAGGCGCCAGGTGTCCATGAACGACGCGGTATTGGAAAGCGCGTCGAAGAACCCGTGCAAGGCCACCAGCAGCACGAAGCTGCGCGTCCGGGCCCACAACACCCCGAACACGATGCCGGCCAGTCCTTGGGTCGCAACCACGTATGCGAGCGTGCTGCCGATCGTCGGATGGTCGCCTAGCCCCTCGACCGCGCCCGCGCCCCGCAACAACATGCCCGGCGCGTGGGCGAGCCCGAACACGAGCGCGCCGATCAGCACCGCCGCGACCTGCGACTTCGTCCACGCCGCCAGCCGGCTCTGCAGGTACCAGCGGAAGAAGAACTCCTCGACGAGCCCGGCTTCGATACTCATCCAGACGAAACAGGCCAGCGCGCCGATGGCGAGATGACGGCTCG
The DNA here is from genome assembly GCA_963843985.1 of uncultured Gammaproteobacteria bacterium. Lineage (GTDB taxonomy): Bacteria > Pseudomonadota > Gammaproteobacteria > Steroidobacterales > Steroidobacteraceae > RPQJ01. Next base: position 161,098 of record CAWJMS010000001.1, read on the forward strand.
CATAGTCGCCGGCCAGCAGTTTCTGAAACTGCGAGCCGAGGAAGTACTGCACGGCGACCGAGGCCGCCGCGACGACGATGAACGGCACCACGCGCCACCACAGCGGCGCAGTCGGGCTCCCGGCCTGCTCCCATCCACCGCCGCGCCAGCCGATGAACGCGGCCGGCACCGCGACGAAGGCCACGATCTTGAGCATCGTGTTCAGCGTGTCCCGCAGGCGCTCGTCCGCGCCGTGGGACGTCAGAAGGTCGAGCAGGGGTCCCTTGAATGCCAGAAACAGCGCGACCCAGACGAGCAGCCCGAGCATCAGCCGACCCTCGCGCTCTTGCCAGGCCAGCGGCGGCCCCGGCATGGGCATGCCGAGGCAGGCGATCCACGCCACGAACGGCAGCAGCAAGCCGAGGATGACGCCGGAGGCGATCACGTCGTCGAGCGGCGTGCCGGTTGCGACCAGCACGGCGACGGCGGCGCCGTACGTGGCGATGAACGTCCAGACGTAGGGGCCGAACCGAAGTTTCAGCATGGTCTCGCGCCTCGACTCAACCATGTCCGACCGGCGGGCGCGGCGCGAACAGTGCGCACTCCTCGCCCGATGCGGGCAACGCGATCATGCGCTCGAACTCGAGCCCGATCTTGCGCAGCAGACGCATCGACGGATCGTTGCCGGGCGAGACGATGGCGACGACTCGTTCGAGTCCCAACCGATCGCGGGCCAGGCGCATGACCGCGGCCGCCGATTCGTATGCATAGCCCTGCGACCAGTACCGTGGCAGGAAGGCGAACCCGACGTCCGCGTCGTCGAGGAACGGCCGCTTGACCAGGCCGCAGATGCCGACCGGCACGCCGCCATCCTTGCGCTCGACGAGGTACAGGCCGTACCCGTACTGTTCGTAACTCGCGACCGCGCCGCGGACGATGTACTCGCCCGCTTCCTCGAGCGTGCGCACGCCCCGGTCGCCGATGTTCTCGATGAACGACGGTTCGTTCAGCAGGCCGAGCATGAAGGGCGCATCGCCGGCGGTCAGCCAGCGCAGCGTCAGCCTTTCGGTGTCGAGAACCTTCATGCCATGGCCTCAAGGTCGCGCCAGGTAATGCATCCACAAGACACGCGCCGCGATCGAACGCCACGGCGCCCAACGCGACGCGATTTTCGACTGCTGGGCGTGATCGGGCAACGTCCGCATGCCGCGCACCTCGCGCATCGCGATCGCGAGCGCGAGGTCGCCCCGCGGCCAGACGTCGGGACGGCGCAGCGCCATCAGGAAATAGATGTCGACCGTCCACGGACCGATGCCGGGCACTTCGAGCAGCATCGCGCGCGCCGTCTCGTCGTCGCTGCGCGCCACCGCGGCAAGGTCGATCCGGCCGTCGAGCACGCGCTCCGCGAGCCCATGACAATAAGCCGACTTCTGGCGCGTCAGCCCGAATTCGCGCAGGCCGTCGAGCCCCAGCCCGGCGACGGTGTGCGGCGCGATGCCGCCGACGCGCGCGTCGAGCCGCCGGTACAGCGTCCGCGCGGCCGCGAGCGAGACCTGCTGCTCGAGGATGATGCGCACCAGGCACGCAAATCCCGGGCGACGGCCGAACATCGGCGGTACGCCGAGTCGCTCGACGACGCCCGCGAGGTGCGCGTCCGCCGCGACCAGGGCCCGCGTGCCGAGGCCGAGCGAGGCGTGGTTCAGTGCGCGAGGTGGAACGATCGGCCTACCACTCCGTCAAGCCTTCGATCTCGTAGAGCTTCTTCCAGCTCGGCCGCGCGCGCACGAGATCCGCCAGCCGGCGCAGCCTTGGCCATTCGAGCGCCGGCTTCGGCATGTTGCGCGACCAGCGCATCAGCATCGTCGCCAGCAGGTCGACGCCGAAGAACTGCTCGCCGAGCATGTACGGTCCGCCGGCCTCGAGATGCCCGTCGACGTGCGCCCACGCGTTCTCGATGCGGTCCTGCAGTGCCTTGCGTATCTCCGGCGTATGTTCCGCCGTCCCGAGGTCCGCCGGATAGAACCAGTATCGGTACGTCGGCGCGAGCGCATTGGCGAAGAACACCACCCACTGGTACCAGTCCGCCCGCAGCGGACTGCCCGGCGGCGGGGCGAGGCCGGCCTGCGGATGACGTTCCGCGAGCAGCATCAGCAGCGCGGCCGACTCGAAATGCGCCTTGCCGTCGATCAGCAGGGCCGGCACCTGCCCGCGCGGATTGACGCGAAGGTACTGCAGGCCGTGCTGGGCGTCCTTCGAGAAATCGACCTCCTCGAGCCGGTGCGGGCAACCGATCTCGAGCAGGGCCAGGTGCACGACCATGCTCGCCGTGCCGGGCGAATAAAAAAGTGTGTACACGCAATCCTCCTTCGATCGTTCGCGGTCGGCGCGTTACTCGGAGCCGCGCCGTCCGGCCCGAAACAGTTGCATCAACGGCATGGCGCGCGGTCCCGGTCGCACCGCAAACGACTCGCCGGCTGCAATCGCGCCTGCGGTGTCGACGGCAACGTAGAAACCCGAGTACCCGCTCCGCGCCATGCTGCGGGCGGCATCGCGGCTGCCCATCACCGCATTGAACTTGAAACACGGCTCGCGCGGTTGCGTCACGCGCAGCACGCAGTCGGGGAACACCAGTTGATCGCCCACGAACAGGTCCGCCTCGAGCAGGCCGGCAACGGTGAGATTTTCGCCGAGACTGCCGAGCGGCAGGCTCGACGGCAGGCCCCAGGATTCACGGCGCCGGCTCCAGAAATCGTAGTGCTCGATCGGATACGCGTAGACCGCCTTGGCCAGGCCGCCATGCACGCTCAGGTCCGCCTGCTCGTCGCCTTCGAGCCCGAGTGCGCGGACGGTCACGCGACCGGCGACGGTGCGCTTGCGGATGCCGCTCAGCACGTAGCGCCCGCCTGCGGCCAGGGGCTCCGCGCGCCCGACCTGCACGCCGATCAACCGACCGCCCGATGCGGCCGCGCTCACGTTGTGCCACCGTCCGTCACAACGTCCGGCCATAGACGAAGTAGGTGTCGTCCCGCGTCCAGCCAAGCGATTCGTACAATGCTCGCGCCACCGTGTTCGTGCGGGCCGTCGACAGTTCGATGCGGGCCGCGCCGGATTCCCGGGCGTGTCGTTCGGCCGCCTGCATCAGCGCCCGGCCGGCGCCGGTGCCACGCGCGGCGGTCGTCACGTACAGGTCGTACAACACGAACGTCGGCGCCATGCGCAGTGAACAGAACGTGGGATACATCTGGCAGAAACCGACGGCGGTACGATCCGCCGTCTCGGCCAGCAGCAGCACGGATTCACGTCGTTCGAATCGCTCGACAATGTACCTGCGCGCAGCCGCGAGGTCCGGCGCGTACTCGTAGAACTGCCGATACAGGTCGAACAATCCGGCGATTGCGTCCAGATCGCCGGCGCACACTGGCCGGACCGCGACGCTCATGTCGCGACCGCGCGACCGAGGTTGCCGCGAAGGCCGGACACTGGCGCCATGTGTTTGGCCATGATCGCTCCGCTCGTCAGTCGAGGAATTTCCAGCTCGCCGCGCCGTCGAAATGCCGCACGGGAATGGCGGCCATCACGGCCGGATCGAAGTTGCGCGTGTTGATACCCATGCGCGCGTCGGCCGTCCGCCGGACGGGTTCCCAGTGCGTCACGCAGCCGCAGGCGCGGCAGCGCACGAAACGAATGCTGCGGTCGCCCCAGACATAGGCCTCGGTGGCGCCGCGCGCTGCCCGGACCTGGACGGTTCGCGCCGGATAATACGCCCAGAGCGTGCCGTAGCGCCGGCACACCGAGCAATTGCAGCTGCTCAACCGTCGCGGCTTGCGCGGGATCGTGATGCGGACGGCGCCGCAATGGCAGGTACCCTCGAGCACGTCGGCGCGGCCTCCCGAAAACTCAGTGCGCGCGCGTCGCCGCCCGCGGCCGGAACGCCATGATGCAGATCACCATCGCGGCGAGCAATGCAAGCGACGCGGTATACCGGCTCATTGCCAGGCCACCGTGACTGACGGGCTTGTCGAGAAAATCCCCGACCACCGCGCCCAATGGTCGCGTCAGGATGAACGCCGACCAGAAGAGGACCGTCCGCGACACGGCGGACCGGTAGTACAGCACGGCGAGCATTGCGAGCAGGCCGCCGAACAGCAGCGCGGCACCCGTATAGCCGAAGCCAGCGGAGTCGGCGGTCCAGTCGCCAAGCGCTGTGCCAAGGGTCTGCGAAAACATGATCGTGATCCAGTAATACGTCTCGGACCGGGGCGTGGCGACCGTGTCGATCGCCACGGTGCCGAGGGCCCGATACCAGGTCCAGAGCGATGCCAGCACCAGTGCCAGCAACAGGGTCGATCCGCCCGCATACCCGATCCCGAGCGACCGCGTGACGTAGTCCGCGAGCGTGGTCCCGACCGTGGTCGTCGCGATGATGGTGGCCCAATACAGCGCGGGATGAAATTTCTTTGCCGCGATTTGCAGCGCGACGGCGATCGCAAAGATGACCGCGAAGATCCCGGTGCCGACGAGATAGCCGAGGTCCATCGACATCGAAACGGCGTCGCCGCCGGTCTCGCCGAGCGTCGTCGCCAGGATCTTGGTGATCCAGAAGGCGAGCGTGACCTCGGGGACCTTGCTGGCTGTCGAAGCGGGTGCCGTTGCCATGATCGCTCGCGGTCAGTCGGCTCGGGCCGCGCGGACCAGGTAGCGGGTCGTGCGCGTCGTCGGCCGCGCATTGACGGCCTGCATCCACTCGACCCCTTCGACCCGGAAACCCGCCGCTTCGAGCAGGTACGGGACGGTCGCCGTCGTCTGGCACGCGGACAAGGGCAGCACGTCGACCTCCTCCTCCCACCGGCCGGTCCACGACGTCCGACCGTACAGGCCGTCGATCACCGCCACCGCACCCCCCGGTTTCAGCCAGTGGCGCCAGTTGCAGAATGCCGCGAGCGGGTCGTACAGGCCGTTCGCCAACTGTCGCGATACGATGACGTCGAATGCAGCAGCGGGGAAATGACGGCGGTCGTCGGCGTGATCACAGAAGCCCTGCACGGTCTCGACACCGCGCAATTCCGGCCTGCCGCGCAGCTTCGCGAGCATCGCGGGCGCCGGTTCCAGTGCGGTGAGCGAGAGACCCTCGAATCCGCGCAGGATCGTGCAGAGCGCACCGCCCCCGGCCCCGGCATCGAGCACCCGTTGTCCGGGACCGAAGCGGAATCGCTGCGCGAGATCGGTGCGATAGGCGGCCTCGTCGTCCCCGGACAGCGTGCCGACCGACGCGTCGTACGCCTCGACTTCCGCCGTGTCGAACTTCTCGAGGTAACGCCGGCGACTGTCCGCCTGGCCGATGCGCCAGTTCATCATGTGAGTTTGCATGGCCCGATTCACGCGTCAAGGACCGATTCTCCGGCCCGAATGCGATGGCCCCGGACCCGCGACGATGCCAAGATAACGGCTCCAGCCCCCTACGCCCGCTGCGATGACGAATTCACGGCTCGTCTACTCCACCGGCCAGGGCCGACTCTGCCCGGAATGCGCGCGCCCGTTGCAGGATTGCCGCTGCAGGCGCAGCAAGGCCGCACAGCCGGCCGCCCCGCTGCCGCCGGAAGGGAGACGGCGTGGTGCGGATCGGGCGCGAGACCAAGGGTCGCAAGGGCAAGGGCGTGACGATCGTCACGGGCGTGCCGCTCGGCGGCGACGCGCTCGAGGCGCTCGCCACCAGGCTCAAGAAACGCTGCGGGTCCGGCGGCACGGTCGACGGCGCCACGATCGAGATCCAGGGCGATCACCGCGACCTGCTGGTCGACGAACTCGCCAGGCTCGGCTACACCGTCCGGCGTGCGGGCGGCTGACGGCCGTGCGCATCAACAAGTACCTCAGCGAAACCGGCGCGTGCTCACGGCGCGAAGCCGACCAGTGGATCGAGGCCGGACGAGTGACCGTCGACGGCACGCGCGCGGTGCTCGGCACGCAAGGTCGAGCGAAGGCCAGGTCGTGCTCGTGGACGGGCAGCCGCTGCGCGCCAGGCCGAAGCGCGTCTACCTCGCGCTCAACAAGCCGATCGGCATCGAGTGCACGACGGATCGCGACGTGCCCGGCAACATCGTCGACTTCGTCGGTCACCGCGAGCGCGTCTACCCGATCGGGCGGCTCGACAAGGACTCCGAGGGACTGATCCTGCTCACCAACGACGGCGACATCGTCAATACGGTGCTGCGCGCCGAGCACGAGCACGAGAAGGAATACGTCGTCGCCGTCGATCGCCCGCTGACGCCCGGAGTTCCTGCAGGGCATGTCGCGCGGCGTGCCGATCCTCGATACGGTCACCAATCCCTGCCGGGTCACGCAGGTCGGGCGCAACACCTTCCGCATCGTGCTGACGCAGGGCCTCAATCGCCAGATCCGGCGCATGTGCGAGTACTTCGACTACACGGTGCGCCGGCTGCAGCGCGTGCGGATCATGCACGTCCACCTCGGCGACCTGCCGGCCGGCAAGTGGCGCAACCTGACGCCGGAGGAACTCGCCGGCCTGTTGCCGGCGCAGGAGCGAACGCTCAGCCTGAAGAAGACGCCGCCGCCTTAGCGTCCTGCTCCCGCGCTCGCGTCGCCGCGCTTGTGCCGCAGGTCGAGCACCAGGTTGTAGCCCGCGACTGCCGCCGGGAACAGGTTCGAGAGAATGCCGACCGAGTCGTTCTTGCCGAACACGAAATAGGACAGCAGCAGCAGGCTGCCGGTGATGCTCATGATCCAGAACACGGTCGGCACGACCGGCCGGCCGTGCATGCGCGAATACGCCATCTGCACGAACCAGCGGCCGGCGAAGAGCGTCACGCCGAGATAGCCCACCAGCTTCCAGCCGGTGATGTGCAGGCCGAACGCGTTGATCAAGAGCTGGTTCATCGTTCGTCTCCTTCAACCGGCGGCGCGCGCGCGCGCGCGCTGCAGGTCCGCGTCGGTGTCGACTCCCGGCCCCGGGGGCTCCGCGCAGGCGGCGACCGCGATGCGCAAGCCGCCCTGCAGGGCCCGCAACTGCTCGAGCTTCTCGCGTCGCTCGTAGCTCGACGGCCGGCATGGCTGGTGATCCGGCGCAGCGCGCCGACGCGGTACGCGTACAGGCCGACGTGCCGCAGCGCGTCGCCGAACTCGCGCGGCTGCCAGCGTGGCGCCGTCGCGGGTCCACGGGATCGGCGCACGGCTGAAATACAGCGCCGCGCCGTCGTCGCGACACGACGACCTTGACCACGTTCGGGTCGAGAAACTCTGCGAGGCCGTCGATCGGAGTCGCGAGCGTCGCGATCGCCGCCGCCCGGTCGCGTTCGAGCAAGTCCGCAACCTGGTCGATCAGGCGCGGCGGCAGGAAGGGCTCGTCGCCCTGCACGTTGACCACGATCGTGTCGTCGGGCCACCCGCAGGCGCGTCGCGACAGCGGCGACACGATCGGTGCCCGACGGCAGCGCCGGATCGGTCATCACCGCGATGGACTTCCCCGGCGCACGTGGGTCGCTCACCGCCGCCGCGATGCGCTCGTCGTCGGTCGCCACGAGCACCTCCGTCGGCCGCGCTCGCGCAGGCCCGCGCGACGACGCGCTGGATCATCGGCACGCCGCCGATGTCGAGCAGTGGCTTGCCCGGCAGCCGCGTCGAGGCGTAGCGCGACGGGATGACGACGTGAAACGGCACAGACCGCTCAATCCTTCAGCAGCGGATCGTCCGACCCCAGCGAGCGGGCTTCCTCTTCCAGCATCACCGGAATGCCGTCGCGCACCGGAAACGCCAGGCGGTCGGCGCGGCACACGAGCACTTCGGCTTCGCGCCGCCAGTGCACCGGTCCCTTGCAGATCGGGCAGGCGAGTATGTCGAGCAGTTTCTTATCCAAGGCGTACTCCCGCACCCGTCAGCCGGGTGCGCTCCAGAACCAGTGCCAGCCATTGCTCGGCGGATGCGCGGTCGATGCCGAGATCGAGATCGACCCACCACCAGCCCGGCTGTGCGCGACCGGCGCATTTTACGGCATCTTTCTCCGTCATCAGGACGGTCGTGTCGCGCGGCAGTGCCGGGCGGTCGCCACCGGGTCGCCATGGTCCGGCAAGGCGTGTGCCGTGACAGTGAGTCCCGCCCCCCGCAACGCGGCGAAAAACGCCTGCGGATGGCCGATGGCCGGCGACCGCGTGCACCGGCGCGCCATTGAACTGCGCCAGCGTGCGACGCTCGCCGGTCAACAGGCTGACGGCGTCTCCGAGCGCAAAGCGCGCTTCCACCACGATCGGGGACCGCGGCCGCACCCGGCAATCGGCCCGTCCGTCCGCTCGACGCTCGGTGATCACGACGGCGTCGACCTGTTCCAGCCGTTCGCGCGGTTCGCGCAGCGGTCCGGCCGGCAGCAGGTGCCCGTTGCCGAGTCCGCGCACGGCGTCGACCACGGCGATCTCGTAGTCCCGCGCGAGTCGAGCGTGCTGCAGGCCGTCGTCGCAGACGACGACTTCCGCACCCTCCCCGGCTGCCAGCTCGGCGGCCGCCACGCGGTCGGCGCCGATGACGACGACGTGCGGCCGGCGTCGCGCGTGCAGGAGCGCTTCGTCCCCGACGACCGACGGTTCGTCGTCGACACCCACGACGCGCGGCGCGCCACCGTGCGAACCGCCGTAGCCTCGCAGCACCACGCCGACGCGGTGCCCGCGCAGCGTGAACTGGCGAGCCAGCCAGGCGGCAACCGGCGTCTTGCCGGTGCCGCCGACCGTCAGGTTCCCGACCACGATCACGGGCACCGGCACGGTGTACGCGCGCAGCAGACCGACGCGATACAGCAGCCGCCTCGAACCGACCAGCAGGCGGAAGATCCACTCCAGCGGCCACAGCGGCAGGCTGCGCCATGCAGGCCCGTACCAGAGGCGCTGCAGCCGCGCGTCGAGGCTCATTCGTTGAACTGCATGCGGTGGAGCACCGCGTACTGGCCGTTGCGCGCCAGCAGTTCCTCGTGCGTGCCCATCTCGATCAGGCGTCCGCCGTCCATGACGATGATGCTGTCGGCCTTCTCGACCGTCGAGAGGCGGTGCGCGATGACGAGCGTCGTGCGGTTCTTCATCAGCGCCTCGAGCTGCTCCTGGATCTGGCGCTCGGTCTCGGTGTCGAGCGCCGAGGTGGCCTCGTCCAGGATCAGGATCGGCGTATTGCGCAGCAGCGCGCGGGCGATCGCGATGCGCTGGCGCTGGCCGCCGGACAGCAGCGTGCCGCGGTCGCCGACCTCCGTGTCGAGCCCGTCCGGCAACTGCGCAGCGAACTCGTCCACGCGCGCGGCGCGCGCCGCCGCGTCGATCTGCTGCGCCGTCGCCGGGAACCCGAAGGCGATGTTGCTGCGGATGGTGTCGTTGAAGAGCACGACGTCCTGGCTGACGAGGCTCATCTGCGCACGCAGGCTGTGGAGCGGATACTCGCGGATGTCGTGGCCGTCGAGCAGCACCGAGCCGCCCGTGACGTCGTAGAACCGCGGCAGCAGGCTGACGATGGTCGACTTGCCGCTGCCGGAGCGCCCGACGATCGCGACCGTCTGGCCCGCGCGGATCGTGAAGCTGACGCCGTGCAGGACGTCTTCCGCGCCCGACGGATAGCGGAAGCGCGCGTTCGCGGTACTCGACGTCGCCGTGGGCACGCTCGATGGGCCGGTTGCCGCCCGCCGGCTCGACCGGCGTATCGAGCACTTCGAAGATGCTCTGCGCGGCAGCGATGCCCTGCTGCAGCGGTCCGGCCACGTTCACGAGCCTGCGCAGCGGCGCCGTGATCAGCATCAGCGCCGCGATGAACGACGTGAAGGAACCGACCGTCATCTTGCCGCTCATCGCGTCGACGGTCGCGAGGTACAGCACGCCGGCCAGGGCGATGGACGCAATCGTCTGCACGATCGGGTTGCTCATGCCCTTCGTCATCATCAGCTTCATGTGCGAGCGGCGGTTGTGCTCGATGACCTTCTCGAACATCTCCTGCTCGTATGCCTGGGCGTTGAAGACCCGGACCACCCGCGGCGCCTCGATCGCCTCCTTGGCGACCCGCGTCACGTCGCCCATCGAGTTCTGGATGCGCTTGCTGTAACGACGGAACAGCAGGTTGATGCGGCGGATCAGCACGGCCACCAGCGGGCCGACGATCAGGCTGAACAGCGTCAGCTTCCAGTTCATGTACAGCAGGTAGCCGATCAGGCCGACGATCGTCAGGCTGTCGCGGATGAAGACGGTGACCGAATCGGTGGTCGCCGTGGCGACCTGCTCGGTGTTGTAGGTAAGCTTCGAGAGCAGCGTGCCGGACGCGTTGCGGTCGAAGTAGGAAATGGGCAGGTGCACGTACCGGTCGAAGATCTCGGCGCGCAGCGTCTTCACGATCTTGCGGCCCGACGAACCCCGGGCAGTACGTCTGCATGAAGTCGCCGATGCCGCGCAGGACGAACAGCAGCACCAGCACGATCGGCACCATCCAGACCATCCGCGGGTCCTTCCGCACGAAGGTGCCGTCGAGGAAGAACTTGACGAAGCCGGCCCACGCGGCGTCCGTGGCCGCGAAGATGGTCATGCCGACCACGCCCACCGCGAACATGCCCTTGTGCGGACCGAGGTACGTCAGCAGCCGCCGGTATGTCTGCAGCGCGCCTTCGGGCATACGTCAGCTCGGCGCGCTTATCCGCCTTGCGACCCATCGTGAACCGTTGCGATGTTGATTTGCCGGTAGCCCGAGGCGGCCGGCCACGTCCATCGCCGTGACGACGGACTGGTGCATGGCGCGGGCGTCCGCGCGGATCGTGATCGGGCATGGCGCGATTGCCGCCGGAGACCCGGCCGATCGCGGTGGCGAGCGTGTCGGGGCTGTTGTTGACGAGCGGCTTGCCTCCGACGCGATAACCGCCTTCGGCGGTCACCTCGATCTCGACCGTCTTGTGGGCGCTGGCCTCGTCCGGTGCACACCCGCTTCGGGCAGGCGGACCCTGAGGCGGCTCTCGTCGACGAACTTGGTGGACATCATGAAGAAGATCAGCAGCAGCAGCACGACGTCGATCAGCGACGTCATGTTGATGTCGGGATCTTCCCGCTTGCGGACCTGGAACTTCACGCCGCCTCTTCCCCGGCCGCGGCGGCAGCGATGTCGACGGCGGCCTGCGGCCGCGTGCCGCTCGTGCGGTCGATCGCCTGCACGAGCTTGAGCGATTCCTTTTCCATGTCGACGACCAGGCCATCGACCTTGCCGCGGAAATAGCGGTACGCCATCACGGACGGGATCGCGACGATCAGGCCGCCGGCCGTGCAGACCAGCGCCTCGGCGATGCCGCCCGCCATCGCCGACGGGTCGCCGATGCCGGAGATGGTCACCGCGCGGAAGGTGCGGATCATTCCCGTCACCGTGCCGAGCAGGCCGAGCAGCGGCGAGATCGAGGCGATCGTGGCGAGCGGGTTCAGGTAACGCTCGAGGTCGTGCATCACGTGCCGGCCGGCATCCTCGATGGCCTCGATCATCACCAGGCGGTCGCGATGGCGGTTGGCAAGGCCCGCCGCGAGCACTCGACCGAGCGGCGAGTGCTGCTGCAGCGCCATGATCTGCTTGTCGGACAGCGCCCGGTTCTCGACCCACTGCCAGATCTTGTCCGTGAGTTCCTCCGGGACGACTTTCTGGTCGCGCAGCGTCCAGAGCCGTTCGAGGGTGATGGCGAGGCGAGGATCGAGCACAGGACAATCGGCACCATGACGATGCCGCCCGACTTCATGATTTCGAACATTTCCCGTGCTCGATTCCCTGCCACCCGACGCCCGCGGATCATACTGTATGAGCCGCGGCGCGGCGACCGCCGCTCACGGATCGGCCCACAAGCGTCGACGGTCGATGCGCCATTGGCCGGGATCCGGCAACGGTTTCCCGGGCTGCGCCACAAATTCGACGGCGCCACTTGCGCTCGTGCGCAGCGTGTGGGCACCGCTGCGCTCCCATCGTGCGACGACCGGGGGCGCTGGAAATCCCCAGCGATTGCGATAGCCGACGCTGAAGATCACCCAGCGCGGCCGCGTCGCTGCGACGAACGCCGGGCTCGACGACGTGCGACTGCCGTGGTGTGGCGCCACCACGATTTCCACCGAGCCGAGCCGCGCAGTCTTCAGCACCTCCGCCTCGGCCACAGCTTCGATGTCCCCGGTCAGCAGGAAGCGATGCTCGCCGGCGGTCACGCGCAACACACACGAACTGTCGTTGTCGCGCTCGTAAGGCCCCGCTCCGGGATGCAGCCACTCGAACGCGACGCCGTCCCAGGCCCAGTGCCCGCCGGCCCGGCATCGAGCCCAGGGACCGGTGCGCTCTGCGCCAGGCCCGAGCGAGCGCACGCTAGGGCCGACGATCGTCTGCTCGACGTCGAGCGCCTCGAGCACGCTCGATGCACCACCCTTGTGGTCGTCGTCGTCGTGACTCGCGACCAGGGCGTCGATGCGGCGGATGCCGCGTGACTCGAGGTAGGGCACGACGACGAGTTGCCCGGCGTCCGCCCCGCTGCGATACGACGGCCCCGCATCGAACACCAGGACGTGCGAGCGGGTCTCGACGACGGCGGCAAGCCCCTGCCCGACGTCGAGCGCCGTGAGGCGCACGGCACCCGGATCGAGGGGCCACGGTCGCCAGGCGCAGGCGGCACCGACGAGCAGCAGGCCCGCAACCCGGCCGCGGCGCGGCAACGGCGAGAGGATCGCGACGGTGCCGACCAGCAAGGCCGACCATGCGAGCGGCGCGGGCACGGCGATCGCGACACTCGACGCACGCCAGGACGCGGGCACCGCGATCAACGGCCACGTGACGTCGATCAACCACGCGACCACGTGCAGCAGGAAGGTGCCCGCGTCCGGCCACAGCAGGGCAGCGGCCGTTGCGACGAGCACGGCCGGCACGATGACGAGTGTGTAGAGCGGGATGGCCCACAGGTTGACGACCGCCGAGACGAGCGACACCTTGCCGAAGCTGCCGATGAGCACCGGCACCAGGCCGAGCGTCACGGCGAGTTGCACCCGCAGGTACCCGCGCAACGCCGCCGGCCGTCTCAGGTATCCGGACGTCGCGTACAGGATCGCGGCCACGGCGCCGAACGACAGCCAGAACCCGGGAGCGAGCAGCGCGAGCGGATCGAGCAACACCACGGCCCCGGCACAGGCGGCAAGTCCGTCGGCGAGCCCGATGCGTCGGCGCATGCGCAACGCCGCCGTCGCAAGCACGATCATGATCATCGTGCGCTGCGTCGGCACCGACCAGCCGGCCAGCGCGCTGTAGAGCCCCGCGACGATCGCTCCGGTGAGAGCCGCCACGTCACGACGGCTTCCGGTTGCGCCGTGTCGCTGGCGCCGGCGCTGAACCGCCGCGCCGGCCCATGCCGCCATTGCCGCCACCATTGCGATGTGCAGCCCCGAAATTGCCATCAGGTGGCTGGTGCCGGTGCGCGACAACTGCAGCCACTGCGCCCGGCTGATCGCATCCTGCAGTCCGACGGACAGGCCCGCGACGATGCCGGTCGCTGGTCGATCTCCCAGCGCACCGCGGATCGCCTCGGCCACCTCGCCTCGCGCGACGAGCACCGGATACCGAAGCACTTGCGCCGTGCCGCGGCCAAGCGAGCGCACGGACCGCGCGTAGCCGCTCGCTCCGACGCCCTCGCGCAGCATGCGCGCATCGTTGTCCGCGCCACCCGGATTCGCGAAGCCGCGCGGACGCCGCAGCCGCACTTCGACCTCGAGCCGTTCGGCGGCGCGCGGCCGAAAGCTGGCGTCGTACCAGGTCAACTCGATCGATGACGGCAGGCGCGAAGCGGGGTCGGGCGCGAATCGGAATCGCAGGAGTGCGGGCGAACCCTGCGGCACCGAAGCCACCGTGCCGCGTACAGTCAGGTCGCGCCCTTCCAGCACGGGATCGAGCCGGTCCGCCAGCCGTGCCTGCGCCTGCCAACAGCAGAAGGCGAAGCCGAGCCACGAGCCCGCACGCGATCGGTAATCGCAGGTGCATGGCGAGCGCGGCCAACGCGGATGCTGCAAGCAAGACGTGCGCCGGATCCGGCAGCCGCGGCTGGATGAGGACGAGCGCGCAGCCCGTGACGAATGCCGACACGACTGGCCACACCGCCCGCATCTCCCTGCCTGGAGACGACGAGCGTGCACGCTCACGATCCGCCGGGCGACGTGCATTTGCGCCCGGTCAGCGCAGATTCGGCCCCGGGTTCAGGTGTCGACCAGCCGCCCGTCCTGCAACGTCAGCACGCGCTGCATGCGCGCGGCGATCTCCGTCGAATGCGTGACCAGCACCAGGCTCGTACCGAGCTCACGATTGAGCTCGAGCATCAGTTCGAGCACGCCGCGCGCGTTGCGGCCGTCGAGATTGCCGGTCGGCTCGTCGGCCAGCACCAGCTGCGGGCGGGTCACGAGCGCGCGAGCAACGGCGGCGCGTTGCCGCTCGCCGCCGGACAGCTGCGCCGGACGGTGCGCCAGGCGCCCGCCGAGGCCGACGCGCTCCAGCAGGGCGCGCGCCTCGCGTTCCGCTTCGACGACCGGCGTGCGCCGCACCAGCAGCGGCATCGCGACGTTCTCGAGCGCGCTGAACTCCGGCAGCAGGTGGTGAAACTGGTAGACGAAGCCGAGCGCGCGATTGCGCAACGTGCCGCGAGCGGCATCCGAGAGGCTCGCGAGCGATTCGCCGTTGATCCGGATGTCGCCGCTCGCCGGCAGGTCGAGGCCGCCGAGGATCTGCAGCAGCGTCGTCTTGCCCGACCCCGATTCGCCGATGATCGCGAGCGTCTCGCCGCGCGCCACGTGCAGCTCGACGCCGTTCAGCACGTCGAGGCGCTGGCCCGCTTCCTCGAAGTGCTTGCAGACGCCGATGCAGGTGAGTACGTCCGCTTCAGTCATGCCGCAGGGCCCTCGCCGGTTGGGTCGTCGCCGCGCGCCACGCCGGGTACACCGTCGACAGGCAGCACAGCAGGAACGCAGTGCCGGCGATCAGCGCGACGTCGCGCGCCTCGACGTGGGCCGGCAGGTCGCTCATCAGGTACACGCTCGCATCCATGAAATGCGTGCCGAGCACGCGCTCGAGGCCGTGGACGATGGCTTCGAGATTGACGGCCAGCAGCACGCCGAGCGCCACGCCGCCGAGCGTGCCGACCAGCCCGATGACCGTGCCTTGCGTCGCGAAGACGGCCAGCACGCTCGACGGCCTGGCGCCCATGGTGCGCAGGATGGCGATGTCGGGCTGCTTGTCCTTCACGGCCATCACCAGCGTCGAGACGATGTTGAACGCCGCCACCGCGACCACCAGCAGCAGGATGAAGAACATCATCCGCTTGGTGAGCTCGATGGAGCGGAAGAAGTTGGCGTGCCGCTGCGTCCAGTCGTCCACGTACAGCCCGCCGCCGAGTGTCGACGCGACCTCGCGGGCCGCCCGCGGCGCCTCGAACGGATCGCGCACCTTCAGCCGCAGCCCGCTGACGTTGTCGCCGAGCCGGAACAACCGGGCCGCATCCGCCAGGTCGACGACGGCGAGCGACGCGTCGATTTCGTACATGCCGGAGTAGAACACGCCGCCGACGGTGAAGCGGCGCATGCGGGGCACGACGCCGGCCGGCGTGACCGAGCCCTCGGCGATCGCGATCACGACCGGATCGCCGGTCTTCACGCCGAGCTTGCTGGCCAGTTCCGAACCGAGCAGCACCGAATACGACCCTGGTCGCAGCGCGTCGAGCGATCCGCTCGTCAGCCGGTCGCCGAGCGCCGAGACCTGGCGCTCGTACCGCGGATCGATGCCTTGCACGGTCGCGGCATTCGATCGACCGCCTGCGACGTCGCCGACCAGCAACGCCTCGCCTTCGACGAACGGCGCAGCGGCCTCGACGCGCGGATTGGCAAGGGCCTGCGCGCGCAACGCCTGCCAGCCCGGCATGCCGGCGCCGAACGCGGTGACGGTCGCGTGCGACGTCATGCTGAGGATGCGTTCGCGGAGCTCGCGTTCGAATCCATTCATCACCGACAGTACGACGATCAGCACCGCCACGCCGATGGCGACGCCGACCATCGACATCACCGAGATGAACGACAGGAAGCGATTGCCGGTCGAGCGCAGGTAGCGCCGACCAATCCTCAGCTCGTAGGGAACCGCCGCCATCATTCGTAACGCAGCGCTTCGGCCGGCTCGGTCGCCGCGCCGCGGATCGCCGGATAGATCGTCGCGAGCACCGTGAGCGTGAACGCGATCGCCGAGATGGAGAGGATCTGCCCCCAACGCGGTTCGGACGGAATCGAGGTGATGTAGTAGACGGTCGGGTCCATCACATGGAACCCGAAGACGCGCTCGAGCACCGGCACGATCGTGTCGACGTTGTAGGCGACCAGCACGCCGAGCACGAGCCCGAGCAGCGTGCCGATGGCGCCGATCACGATGCCCTGCGTGAAGAAGACGCCGACGATGCCGCGCGGCGCGATGCCGAGCGTGCGCAGGATCGCGATGTCGGAGCGCTTCTCGTTGACGACCATGACCAGCGCCGCGACGATGTTGAACGCGGCCACCGCAACGACGAGCATCAGGATCAGGCTCATCATCGTCTTCTCGATGCGGATCGCGCGGAAATACGCCGCGTGCTCCTGGCTCCAGTCCTGCACCCTGAAACCGGGCCCGACTGCGGCGGCGAGTGCGGGCGTGTGCGACGGCGCGGCCATCACGTCGTCGTACTTGAGTCGCAGGCCCGAAGGCGACAGACCTGCGCCGGTCAGGTCGGCCGCGTCGCCCATGTTGATCAGCGCCATCGAACCGTCGTGGTCCTGCAGGCCGACCTCGAAGACGCCCGAGACGTTGAAAGTCTGCAGCACCGGGCGGCCGCCCGCGGATATCAGGTCGCGCCCCGGCACCATCACGGTCAGCGTGTCGCCGACTTCGGCGCCAAGCTGCCAGGCGAGCACGCGTCCGATGATCATGTTGCGCGAGCCGGGGCTCAGGTCGGCCAGCTTGCCCTGCAGCAGATGCTGCTCGATGCTCGACACCCGGCTTTCGGACGCGGGATCGAGCCCGTGCAGCACAGCCGGCTTCAGGTTGCCGTAGCGACCGAGCATCGCCTGCACGTCGACAAACGGCGCGGCGCCCACGGCGCCGGGCACCGTCAGCGCACGTTTCGCCACGGACTGCCAGTCCGCCATGCGCTCCGCCGGTCCCTCGATCGTCGCGTGCGCGGTCAAGGACACCAGGCGATTGCGCAGCTCGCCCTCGAAACCGTTCATCACCGACACGATCGTGATCAGCGCGGCCACGCCGAGGCACACACCGAGCATCGACACCCACGAAATGAACGACACGAAGAACCCCTGGCGGCGGGTCCGGACGTAGCGCAGGCCGACGAAGATGGGCAGTGGGTGGAACATGAGGCTGCTTGAAAGAGGCGGCAAGGCTACCTGCCCGCGGGACGCTTTGCACGCCGTTCGCCTCGCCGGCCAGTGCGCCGATAGTGAACTGGAACAAGGAATTAACTACGGTTCATGTTGCGGCTTGTGAGCCGGTGCTATAGTCGAAACGACTTCGAAGGAGAGGCCCGAACCATGCGGAAGACCCTTTTGGCGGCTTGCATCCTGGCGACGGCACTGGGCTATTCGACAGCCCGGGCCGAATCCCTGCAGATGGCCGACGCACCGGCGGCGCAGACCCAGATGGGCGGCCCAAGCCGTGGCATGAGCATGGCCCAGGTTGAGGCGCGCTTCGGCTCGCCCACGGACAAGTTGGCCGCGGTCGGCAACCCGCCGATCACGCGTTGGGTTTATCCGGGCTTCACCGTCTATTTCGAAGGGCACCACGTGATCCACGCGGTCACCACCGCCAGATAGCTTCTTCACCTCTCCCGCTTGCGGGAGAGGTCGGCCGACAGGCCGGGTGAGGGCATCTCACCTCTCCCGCTTGCGGGCGAGGTCGGCCGACAGGCCGGGTGAGGGCATCTCAACCTCTCCCGCTATCTGCGGGAAATCGGGTCCGCTAGACTTCCAAGCTCGACACCTAAGACCAGATCTCACGATCTGGCCGTAATCTATTGTTTTATAAATGATTAAAGACGAAGCACTGCCGGGAGCCAGCCGCCTCGATGTGCGCTGGAGCGGACTCGCCGGCGCCGCCACCGCGCTGTACCTCGCCGCGGCGGCCAAGCGTCTGCCCGGACCCTTGCTCGTGCTGACGGCGGATGCCGCCACGGCGGCCCAGCTCGAGGAAGAATTGCGGTTCTTTGCGCCCGGCTCGCTGCCGATCCTGCCGTTCCCGGGTTACGAGACGCTGCCCTACGACCAGTTCTCTCCGCATCCCGACATCATTTCGCAGCGACTGCGCGCGCTCGCCCGCGTGCCGCTGCTGCGCACGGGCATCGTGATCGCCGACCTGCCGACTGCCCTGCAACGCCTGCCGCCCCGCGCGTTCGTCGACGGCCACGCACTCAGCCTCAAGGTCGGCGAAGAACTCGATCTCGAAGCGTTTCGCCTGCGGCTCACCGCGGCCGGCTACGCGAGCATGCCGCAGGTGGGCGAACCTGGTGAATTCGCGATCCGTGGCTCGCTGTTCGACATCTTCCCGATGGGCAGCGAGGCGCCGTTGCGCATCGACCTGTTCGATCGGCTGATCGACAGCATCCGCAGCTTCGATCCGGACACGCAACGTTCGAACGAGAAGCTGCAGCGACTCGATCTGCTGCCCGCGCGGGAATTCAGCCTGGCGCCGGAGGCGATTCGTGATTTCCGGCGACGCTTCCGCACGCGCTTCGAGGGCGACCTGACGCGAATGCCGCTCTATCGCGACGTGGGCGACGGCCTGGCGCCGGCAGGCATCGAGTATTACTTGCCGCTCTTCTTCGACGCGACCTGCAACCTGCTCGACTACCTGCCGGCCGGCGCCACGCTGGTGCTGCCGGGCGATTTCGACGCGGCGCTCGCGGCGGCCTGGCAGACGCTCGAGGAACGGCACGAAGAGCGCCGCTACGACATCGAACACCCTGTGCTGAAGCCGGCCGAAATCTGCGTGTCGCCCGAAGCGTGGCTGACGCAGGCAACCAGCCTGCCGCACGTCATCCTCGGCGACAATTCAGACGACGGCCCGGCCGCCGCCGTCGTCGACTTCGCGACGCGCGAAGCTCCGTCCGCCCGCATCGACCAGCGCCGCGACGAGACGATCCGGGCTTTCGCGGCACAGCTGAACGCCGACGCGGGTCGCGTGCTGATCGCGGCCGAATCGCCGGGACGACGCGAACTGCTGCTCGAGTTGCTGCGCCCGCTCGGCGTACCGGTGCGCACGGTCGCAGGCTGGAACGAGTTTGTGTCGGGCGCCGATCGCATCGCGATCACCGTGTCGCCGCTGTCGTCCGGCGTCACGTTGCCCGATCCACCCATCACGATTTACGCCGAGGAGCAACTGTTCGGCGAACGGGTCCGGCAGGAGCGTCGCCGCCGCCGGTCGGATCGCGACCCGGCGCGCATCATCCAGCAGCTCGCGGACCTGCGACCGGGCGCGCCGGTGGTGCACGAGGACTATGGCGTCGGCCGGTACCTCGGCCTCACCACGATGGACGCCGGCGGCATGCCCGCCGAGTTCCTGGTGATCGAGTACGCGGACGGCGACAAGCTCTACGTCCCGGTGCAGGCGCTCGAGCGCATCAGTCGCTACACCGGCGCACCGGCCGATTCCGCGCCGCTGCACAAGCTCGGCGGCGACCAGTGGTCCAAGGCGCGCGCCAGGGCCGCCGCCCGCATTCGCGACGCTGCCGCCGAATTGCTCGATATCTATGCACGCCGCGCCGCGCGACAGGGTTACGCCTTTGCGGTCGATGACCAGCAATTGCGGGCATTCGAAGCGGGCTTCCCGTTCGAAGAAACCGTCGACCAGGCAAGCGCGATCGCAGCCGTGATCGACGACCTGCGCTCGGCGAAGCCGATGGATCGCGTGGTCTGCGGCGACGTCGGGTTCGGCAAGACGGAGGTGGCGCTGCGCGCCGCTTTCGTCGCGGTGCAGGGCGGCAAGCAGGTGGCGGTGCTGGTGCCCACCACCCTGCTCGCCCAGCAGCACTTCCAGACGTTCGCGGACCGATTCGCCGACTGGCCGGTCAAGGTCGAGCTGTTGTCGCGCTTCCGTGGCGACGCGCAGGCGAAGCAAGCGCTCGCTGGCCTCGCCGACGGCAAGGTCGACATCGTCGTAGCCACGCATCGCCTGCTGCAGCCCGGCATCCGCTTCAAGGACCTCGGCCTGATCGTCATCGACGAAGAGCATCGCTTTGGCGTCAAAGACAAGGAGAAGCTGAAGGCATTGCGCGCCGAAGTCGACGTGCTGACGCTGACGGCGACGCCGATACCACGCACGCTCAACATGGCGCTCGGCGGCCTGCGCGACCTCTCGCTGATCGCCACGCCGCCCGCTGCACGCCTGTCGATCAAGACGTTCGTCAGCGAATGGAACGCGCCGACGGTCCGCGAGGCGTTCCTGCGCGAGCTGCGCCGCGGCGGCCAGGTCTACTTCGTCCACAACAGCGTGGACACGATCGACAGGACCGCCCAGCAGCTGGCGGAGCTGGTGCCCGAGGCCCGTATCGTCATCGGTCACGGCCAGATGCGTGAGCGCGACCTCGAACAGGTGATGCTCGATTTCTATCACAAGCGCGCCAACGTGCTGCTGTGCACGACGATCATCGAGAGCGGCATCGACGTGCCGACCGCGAACACGATCATCGTCGACCGCGCCGACCGCTTCGGCCTGGCGCAGCTGCACCAGCTGCGCGGCCGCGTCGGCCGCTCGCATCACCAGGCCTATGCCTACCTGATCACGCCGCCGAAAAACGCGATGACCTCCGACGCGGCCAAGCGCCTCGAGGCGATCGAATCGCTCGAGGACCTCGGCGCCGGCTTCGTGCTCGCGACGCACGACCTCGAGATCCGCGGCGCGGGAGAACTGCTGGGCGACGAACAGAGCGGCCAGATCCAGGAGATCGGCTTCGCGCTGTATATGGAACTGCTCGAACGTGCGGTCAAGGCGATGCAGGCCGGCAAGCGTCCGGAACTCGAGCGACCGCTGCACCATGGCCCGGACATGGACCTGCACGTGCCGTCGATGCTACCCGAGCAGTACCTGCCGGACGTGCATGCACGACTCGTGCTCTACAAGCGCATTTCCGGCGTCGAGTCGGTCGCCGAGCTCGACGACCTGCAGGCCGAGACCGTGGATCGATTCGGCGCCCTGCCCGACCCCGCCAGGAACCTGTTCCGCATTGCCCGGCTGCGGGTCGTGGCGGCGTTCTGCGGCGTCGAGCGCTTCGACCTCGGCGCGGGCAGCGGGTCGGTCTCTTTCGTCGACGACCCGCCGGTCGACACCGGTTCGCTGATCCTGTACGTGCAGCGGCATGGGAAGACCATGCGCTTCGACGGGCCGAAGAAGTTCCGATTTACCGGGACGTGGCCGCAGCCGGAGGAGCGGTTTTCCGCTGCACAGCAGTTGCTCGACGGGCTGGCGAAGTGCGTGCCGGCAAAGCAGGGATGATCAGCGTGCATTGCGGGTTTCGACGTATCCGCGGCAACGTCAAGTTGACTTGTGTACGCCAACACGTCCGGCCGGCCCGATTCGACCACGACGAAACCGATCGTGCCTTCGGAGCCGCCATTCGCAAATTGCGCGGACGGGTCTCGTCCTATTCCTGACCCGCGCGTCGCGTCCCGGCAGGCAGTTATTTCGCGAGGTTGTATACCGGAGTCGCGCCGTTCTGGATGAAAGTGCAACTGGCCTTACCGCCTTCACCGCAAACGCTCGCCTGCATCTTGATCGTTTCCAGCTGGATGAACTGTTCCGGCGACAGGTGCATGGATTCTCGATAGGCATTGTCGGCATTGGCTCTGCTTTGCTCGGCCTGTAGACGCTGATCCTCCGCCAACTTCTTCTGTTTCTCGGTCTGGATCCGCTGTTCCTGGGTGGCGGTCTCGATACGCTGATGCTTCACCGAGTCGGGGGGATTGGCCTTGCCTACCGTCATCGTCACCAACTTGACCGGCAGACCCTTGTCCTTGAGGAAGACGAGCAGGGAGTCGTGGATTTCCTGGTCGATTTCGTCCAGTGCTGTCGTGCTGATGGCGGTTTCGTTCATGCCGTGCTTTCGCACCGCCTGGCGCACCATCGTCCTGAATGGTTCTTCGACGTTGTTGTTGTACCAATTCGGCCCGAAAGACTTGATGAGCGACACCGAGTCGACGACCTGGAGGACGACGATCGCGTGGAAGCTGATCGGCACACCGTCCGAAGTCATCGTGTCATCCATCGCAGTCTCGAACTTCTGCGGCTGCATGTAGACATCGATGCCATCCGTCGTAATTGCGCCAAAAGCAAGCCCGGTCTTGACGGATTCGGGGTCGACGCCCCCATGTCCGAAGAACCACGGCTTCTGGATCAGCACGATTTCGTGTCCGGCATCCGGGGCGAATTTGCTGCAACCCGTCAGGGCGAGAAGCAACAGTGTGGCCATTGCAATCTTCATTCGGCACTCCTGAAAGTTAAGCTCTGTCCCTGGTGCGGTGTCGCGACAAGCCAATACTGTAGCGGCAGCCATACGATTTCTTCTGGCAACGGTCGCCTGCAGACCGAAACAATGTGCCCTACGGCGGGCACGAAATATTTTAGCCTCCAGCATTGCCGGATTGCGCCATTGCCGTCCCTTGCTTCAGTCGCGATCCGGCAGAATTGGGACCCGCTGGCGTTTTACTGCGTAGATTTCTTTGGAAGTTCCAGCGGCAACGTCGGTGTAACGTCGACCACAGACCTATTTGGCACAGCCCCCTCACCCGGCCTGTGGCCGACCTCTCCCGCAAGCGGCAGAGGTGATCAGAGGTCGCCGCTCACCAGGCAGTTTCCGCCCTTGACCTTGGCCTGCCGCAGCGCACGCCCGGCCGCCTCGAGTATCGCCTCGCAGGGCTTCTCGCGCGGTGCCGCCGCCGTCACGACGCCCGCACTGACGGTGAGATAACGCCCGATCGTCGAACGCGGGTGATGGATCGCGAGCGAGCGCACGCGTGCGATGATCAGGTCGGCGAATTGCGCCGCATGGGCGGGATCCATCGAAACGCCGAGCACGACGAACTCGTCTTCACCCTGCTTTGCGACGATGTCACTCGCCCGCTTGGTCGCCGTTGCGATCGTGCGGCCGACCTGGCGCAATACGTTGTCGCTCGGGCCGCGGCCGAACACCTCGCAGTATTCGTGCCAGGCGTCGATATTGAAGCGCATGACCGTGATCATCCGGCCGTCGCGCTGCGCGATCGACCAGTCGCGCCGCAACACCTCGAGCAGGTGTTCCGGAGTGCTGAGGCCGCTCGAGCGTTCGAGCGCCGCGGCGAGCGCGCCAGGAGCCGAGCGCGGCGCCGGGCGGTAGTACAGGGCGATGCGCGATTCGGGGAGCATGACGGCCCAGCGTTCGCACTCCATCGTGGTACCGTCCACGCGCTTCAGCCGCACGCGAACGCCGACGGCCTCCGAGATCGTCTGCGCCGGATCGGCGGGCGCCTCGATTTCGATCTCGTCGAGCGCGCGCCCTTCGAGCCATTCCTCGGGGCGTCGCAGCAACGCCGCAAGCGTGGCGTTGCCATACACGACTCGAGGGTGGTCCTTGCCCGACGCGATCACCAACACCCCGTCGAGCGCGTGCCGCAGCACTTCTGCCAACAAATCGGAATCCGTGCCCATGCTCGATACGTCCCCCCGGTGTCTTCTTGTCTAGGCTTTCAATTGCAGACTCGGCGCCGCCATGCACAGGTCGATCGCCTGGCGGCATTCGACCCAGCGCGCGGTCTGTTCGAGTTGGTGGCGACCCGGGCCCGGCTTGCCGTGCAGCCGGGCCAGTCGCACCTGGCTGATCGGGTCGGCGGCGTCCGCCAGTTGGTCCAAGGTCGCCAGGACCGCCGGCCGGTCGTTGCAAACGGCCAGCACGTCGCAACCCGCTGCCAGCGCGCGCCGTGCGCGCTCCGGCACGTCGCCGGCGAATGCTGCGCCCCCCATGCTGAGGTCGTCCGAAAATACCGCGCCGGTGAAGCCGAGGGCCCAGCGCAATTCCTGGTGGATCCAACGCCGCGAGAAACTCGCCGGCGCGTCGTCGACTTCCGGAAACATCACGTGCGCGACCATGATCGACGACAACCCGTTCGCGATCAGCCGGCGGTATGGAAGCAGGTCGTCTGCCAGGTCCTCGAATCGCCGCCGGTCGACAGGCAAGGCCTTGTGCGAGTCCGCCACGACGGCGCCGTGGCCCGGGAAGTGCTTGGCCGTCGCCGCCATGCCGGCCTCGCGCATGCCCTGCATGCAGGCGACGGCGAGCCTCGAGACGATTTCCGGGTCGCGATGGTAGGCACGGTCGCCAATCACCTCGCTGACGCCGTAATCGAGATCGGTGCAAGGCGCGAAACTCATGTCGATGCCGGTCGCTCGCAGTTCGGCGGCGAGCAGCCAGCCGCACTGCCACGCCAGTCGCCGGCCGGCTTCCGGGTCGAGGTCGTAGACGTGGCCGATCGCGCGGTTCGACGGCATCAGCGTGAACCCCTGACGGAACCGCTGTACTCGACCGCCTTCGTGGTCAACGGTGACGATCAGCGGCGGCTTGCGCACCGCACGGATTTCCGCGACGAGCCTTTCGAGCTGCTGGACGCCGTCGAAATTGCGCGTGAACAGGATCACGGACCCGACGAGCGGATGCTTGAGCACGCGGCGGTCGTCCGCCGTCAGTTCGGTGCCTGCCACGTCCACCATCAAGGGCCCGAGCGTCACTGCTGCACCCCGCCGGCATCGCCCGCCCAGTCGGTCCACGGCCGCTGCGCCAGGCTCGCGTTGTAGTAGCGCGCGTCGTCGGTCACTTCGCGGCCGACCCACGACGGGCGCGTGAAATCCTCGCCCTCCCGCTCGATCTCGAGTTCGGCCACGACGAGCCCGGCGTTCGCGCCGAGAAATTCGTCGACCTCCCATTCGCGCCCGCCGTCGGCCACCCAGTGCCGGTACTTCTCGACGCGGCCGTCCGCGCAGAGCGCATCCAGCATCTCGTCCGCTTCGGCGAGCGGAATCTCGTACTCGTACTCGGGCCGGCTCATGCCGACGACCCGGCCCTTGATGCCGAGCCACGCCGACCCGCCGCCGACCCGCACGCGCACCGAACACGAAGCCGTCGTCGCGAGGTATCCCTGGCGGTAGAGTTCCGTCCGCGTGACGGACGCCCGCCAGCCCTCGCCCGCGACCAGGAATTTCCGTTCGATTTCTACCGGCATCGGCTCATCGGTCGAACACCGCCATGGCCTCGACATGCGTCGTGTGGGGGAACATGTCCATGACGCCGGCCGCCGTCAGGCGGAAACCGTGCTCCTGGACCAGCAACCCCGCATCACGGGCGAGGCTGCCCGGGTGGCAGGAAATATACAAGACCCGCCTTGCGCCACTGCGACCTACTACCGGAAGCACTTCACGTGCGCCGGCCCGTGGCGGGTCGAGCAGGACCCGGTCATAAGACCGCTTCGCCCAGGGCAGGTCCGCCACGTCCTTGAACAGGTCGGCGACCTGGAACTCGGCATTTCCGATGCCGTTGCGGACCGCGTTCGCCCGGGCCCGAGTCACGAGTCCGGCATCGCCCTCCACCGCCACCACGGCAGCGACACGGCGCGCCAGGGGTAGCGAGAAGTTGCCGAGGCCGCAGAACAGGTCGAGCACCGCATCGTCGGGTGCCGGCTCGAGCATCTCGAGCGCCCGATCCACCATTTGCCGGTTCAATGCACCGTTTACCTGGATGAAATCGGAGGGCTGAAACTCGATGGACACGCCGTGCGCCGGCAACGAGTAGTGCAGCGCCGGTGCACCGCCCGACAGCGGGGCCACGCTGTCCGGCCCGGCCGGTTGCAGGAACACGCGTACGCGCTGCTCAATCTCGAACGCTTTCAGCCGCAGCAGGTCGTCCGGCGACGGCGGATCGAGCACGCGCAGCACCAGCGCGCACGCGTCGTCGGCGACGGCCACTTCGATCTGCGGCAGGCGCCGCGCGATCGAGAGCGACTGGACCAGCGCGGCGAGCGGGTCGATCAGCCGGTCCGACCGGGGCCGCGAGGATTCGGCACTCGTGCAGGTCTGCGACGTAAGGCGCGGCGCGCTCGCGGAAGCCGACCAGCACGCGCCCCTTGCGCGGCACGTCCTTGACGCCCAACCGCGCGCGGCGCCGGTAGCCCCAGATCGGGCCGGTCAGCGGCTCGAGCACCCGCTCGGGCTTCACGCCGCCGAGGCGCGCGAGATTCTCGATCAACTGTCCCTGCTTGAACGCGAGTTGCGCCGCGGGCGCCAGGTGCTGCAGCGCGCAGCCGCCGCAGACGCCGAAGTGCGGGACACTCGGGTTCGATGCGGTCGGCGCTCGCGCGCAGCACGCGCTCGCAGGACGCCTCGTCGAAATTGCGGTGCCGTTGCGTCCGGCGCAGCACCACGCGCTCGCCGGGCAATGCGTCCGCCACGAACACCGTCTTGCCGTCGATGCGCGCGACTCCCTTGGCCTCGTGGGTCAGGTCGACGATGTCCGCCTCTTCCGGCGGCCCCGAGATCCGCTTCATCCGTTGCCGGTCCTCAGGGTGCGGGCCACGCCGCGGCGAATTCCAGCAAGTGCGGCTTGCCGGACGCCTGCAGCCATTCGCGCACGCGGCCGCACTCGCGATCGTGCTCGTCGTGGGTGAGGTGTCCGCGCAGCAGCTCGAAACGCAGGTAGATCAGGTAGGTGTTGACGACGTCCGTCTCGCAGTAGTCCCGGATGCCGGCCGTGTCGCCCGCCAGGTGCGCTTCCCACACGCGTTCCCCGGTCATGCCGAGCTTGCCCGGCAGACCGAGCAGCTGCGCCATGTGGTCAAGCCGCACGCGGCCGCGCCCCTGGAAACCGGACAGCACGTCCATCAGGTCGATGTGGCGCCAGTGGTAGCGGCTCACGTAGTTGTTCCAGCGGAAGGCCGGGTCCTCGTCGCCCATCTCCCAGTAGCGGTGCGCCTGGATGCCGTGGCGCATCGCCCGGTAGTTCAGCACCGGCAGGTCGAAGCCGACGCCGTTCCAGCTGACGAGGGTCGGCGAGTACCGCTCGATGACCGTCGTAGAAACGGCGCACCAGCTCGTCCTCGGGCGAATCGACCTCGCCGAGGCTCCAGACCTTGAACCCGTCGCGCGTGCGCATCGCGACCGAGATCGCGACGATGCGATGCTGCTCGAGCGACAGGAACTCCGAGCCCGTCTGCTCGCGCTGGCGGGTCTGCATCACGTAGCCGATCTGCTTGTCGGAGAGCCCGTCGAGGCCGTGCAGCCGCCGGCCGAATTCGACGTCGGGAATGGTCTCGATGTCGAACGCGAACACGTTGCTGAGGGTCATGAGCCGCTCTCCTCGCGCTTCATCAGCACCGCCACCGCGACGACCAGGCCCGCCTCGTCGGTGAGCGTCACGTGACCGTCGCCGGCCCCGAGCCGATCGCGCAGCGCTCGCCCGCGCTCCGACCAGATCACCTCGGGCCGGCCCCAGGCGTTCGGCTGGATGCCGACGTCGCGGATCCAGATGCCGTGCGCGAACCCGGTGCCGAGCGCCTTGACGATCGCCTCCTTCGCCGCAAAGCGCATGGCGAGGAATCGCACCGGGCGCTTGTACTTGCGAAAGCCCGCTTCTTCCTCGGGCATCAGCAGCCGGCGCACGAAGTGCTCGCCGTGTCGTTCGTACACCGCCTGCACGCGCTCGAGCTGGACCACGTCGGTGCCGATGCCGAAGATCATCGCCAGATCAGGTCCTGAGCCCGCGGCGCGCTTCGAGCATCAACGCGCTCATGTCGCCGACCGCCGTCGCCAGGCCGTCGAACACCGCGCGCGCGACGATCGCGTGGCCGATGTTCAGCTCGACGATCTCCGGGATGGCGGCCACCGTCTGCACGTTGTGGTAGTGCAGCCCGTGGCCGGCATGCACCGTCAGTCCGAGCTGGGCGCCGAAGCGCGCCGCCTCGACCAGGCGCATCAGTTCCTTGGCCTGGTGCTCGCCGGTCGCCTCCGCGTAGGCGCCGGTGTGCAGCTCGACGACCGGCGCGCCGACCGCGCGCGACGCCTCGAGCTGCGCGAAATCGGGATCGATGAACAGCGACACGCGACTGCCGGCCTCGCGCAGCGCGGCGCAGCAGCTCCTGCAGCCGCGCCCGCTGCCCGCGCGACGTCGAGCCCGCCTTCGGTCGTCAGCTCCGTCGCGCTTCTCCGGCACCAGGCAGCAGTCCTGCGGCCGCACGTCGCGCGCGATCGCGATCATCGCGTCGGTGGCGGCCATCTCGAGGTTCATGCGGGTCTGCAGCGCGGCGCGCATGCCGGTGCACGTCGTGGTCCTGGATGTGCCGGCGATCCTCGCGCAGGTGCAGCGTGATGCTGTCGGCGCCCGACTGCTCCGCGATCAGCGCGGCGTACAGCGGGTCGGGATACGCGGGCCCCGCGCACCTGGCGCAGCGTCGCCACGTGGTCGATGTTGACGCCGAGCTTGATGGGATGCGTGAGCACGATCTTTCAGCCTCCGTCTGCCTTGGCGCCGTGGGCGCGCATCTCGATCAGCACCTCGCGGGTGCGCAGCGGCCGGCCGTCGAGGCACTGGTCCAGCGCGGCGCGCAGCAGCCGGCGCGCGTCGGCGAGACTGCGCTGCGGTCGTCCAGCGCCTCGCGCGCCAGCGACAGCAGCGAGGCGCCGGAAAATATCAGGGATCCTTCGGCCACTCCATCGAGCAGCTCCGGGCCGCCGTCGATGCGATAGCGGTAGGCGCGCGCCGCGTCGACGGGCGCGCCGGTGCGTCGTGTCCTGCTCGAGGTTGAGGCCCCAGCCGAGTTCGTCGAGCAGCCGCTTCTCGAACAGCCGCAGCGCCCGCTGCGCGTCGGCCCGCGGCTCGACGAACTGCGCGAGCAGCGTCGCCGTAGGCATCGAACAGCGCGGGATGCGGGTCGTGCCGCGTCGAGCAGCTTGAGCAGCAGCTCGTTGGCGTAGAAGCCGCTCATCAGGCGGTCACCTGCGAGCTGCGCCGGCGGCCGCACGCGCTCGGCCCCGGTGAGCTGGCCGGCCTCGCCACGGCCCGACCAGGAGACCAGCAGCTCGGCGAAGGGCTGCAGCGCCGAGCCGACAGCGCCGAGCCGGACTGCGCGCGACGCGCGCGCGAAGACGGAGACGCGCCCGTGCCCGCGGGTGAGCAGCTCGACGATGCGGCTCGAGTCCCGCCAGGGGTAGTGATGCAGCAGGAACGCCGGCTCGAGCTGCACGCGGCGCGCGGAGACGCTCACGACTCGTACCCGAACTTCCTGAGCGCGCTCTCGTCGTCGGACCAGCCCTCCTTCACCTTGACCCAGAGCTCGAGGTGCACCGTGCGGCCGAAATGCCGGTTCATGTCGAGACGCGCGGAGCGGCCGATTTCCTTCAGCAGCTCGCCGCCCTTGCCGATCACGATCGCCTTCTGGCCGGTGCGCTCGACCCAGATCACGGCCTGGACGACGATCTTGCCGGGCTCGTCCTCGGAATCGCCCATGCCCTCGATCTCGACGACGAGCCCGTAGGGCAGCTCTTCCTGCAGGCGCAGCGTCAGCTTCTCGCGGACGATCTCGGCCGCGATGAACCGCTCCGTCGCGTCCGTCACCTGGTCCGCCGGGTAAAGCAGCGCCGACTCGGGCAGGTGTCGCGCGATGATCTCGGGGAGCCGCGCGAGGTTCGAGCCCTTGGTCGCGGAAATCGGCACGATCTCGCGCGAATGCCGCTTTGCCGGCCAGTCTCCTCGATGAACGGCAACAGGCGCTCTTTCGGGTGCACGCGATCGACCTTGTTGATCAGCAGCAGGATCGGCCGGCCCGCTGCCTTCAGCTCGTCGAGCGCACGCTCGTCCTCCTCCGTCCAGCGCAGCGCCTCGACGATGAACAGGTTCACGTCGGAGTCGGCGAGCGACGACAGCGCCGTGCGGTTCATGTAGCGGTTGATCGCCTTCGGCTGGTTGGCATGGATGCCCGGCAGGTCCACGAACACGATCTGCCAGCCCGGTTCCGTCAGCACGCCGTGGATGCGCGTGCGCGTCGTCTGCGGCTTCGGGCTGACGATGCTGATCTTCTGCCCGAGCAGCGCGTTCAGCAGCGTCGACTTGCCGACGTTCGGCCGGCCGACCAGCGCGGCGAAACCGCAGCGGATGACCTCCTCGCTCGGGCCTTGCGTCTGCTGCAGCGGTGCGTCGGATTCGGTCGTCATGGTCGCTCCACCTGTCGGGCCAGCGCGGCGAGCACGCGCTGCGCCGCCTCCTGCTCGGCCCGGCGCCGGCTCGATCCCTCGCCGCGTTCGCGCAGCCCGAGGGTCGGCGACTGCGCAACTGGCGACGAACGACTGCTCGTGCGGCTCGCCCGCCACTTCCTCCACGACGTACGTCGGCAGCGGCATGCCGCGGCTCTGCAGCGCCTCCTGCAGGCGCGTCTTCGGATCCTTCAGGTCCTGGGCCGTCGGCAGGCGCTCGAGCCGGTCCGCGAACAGACGCTCGATCACCGCCTGGGCCGCCTCGAGGCCGCCATCCAGGTAGATCGCGCCGAACACGGCCTCGAGCGAGTCGCCGAGGATCGACCCGCGCCGGAACCCGCCGCTCTTCAATTCGCCGCCGCCGAGGCGCAGCTGCTGGCCGATGCTCAGGTCCGCGGCGACGTCGGCGAGGGTCGCAGCGCTCACGAGCGCCGCCCGGTACCGGCTGAGGTCGCCCTCGTCGGCGTCCGGAAAACTCTTGAACGCCAGCACCGCGACGGCGAAATTGAGCACCGAGTCACCGAGAAACTCCAGGCGCTCGTAGTTGGCGCGCCCGGCGCTCCGATGCGTCAGCGCCGCATCGAGCAGCGCCGGGTCGCGAAACGTGTACCCGAGGCGCTCGTCGGCCCAGTCCGCCGAGGTGAGCAGGCCCAAGGCTTACTGCTGCACGGTCACGATCTTGTCGAACTTGACCGTCAGGTACACGTTGTAGACGAATTGCTGCTCGACTTCGTAGTTCGCCTCCATCGTGTAGCCGTCGGAGACCTTCTTGATTTCGATCTCCTTCCAGGAGATGCCGGTCGATGTCCTCGACGTCCCAGCGGCGCTCGAGCGAACGCCGCAATCAGATTCGGGTTGGTCTGGATCGCCGAGTGCTCGTCACGCACCTGCTCGAGCGAGCGCGCCACCTTCATGTAGTCGAGGTAGATCGGCACCAGCCGGATGCCGGCGTAGACCGCCGTGCCCGACGATCAGCAGGATGATGACGATGCCGAGGAAGGTCGCGCCGCGTTGACGATGCTTCATGCCAGTTCTCCCAGATTCATTCAGCGGATCGGGTTGCCGATGCGACCCCAGATCGGTGCCGCGTGAGGCAGGTTCCAGTTGAGCCAGATGCGCACGGCCTTGCCGACGACGTTGTCGGCGGGCACGAAACCGACTTCCGGGAAACGGCTGTCGCGGCTGTTGTCGCGATTGTCGCCCATGAAGAAGTAGTGGCCGGCCGGCACCACGTCGTCGAAATCGACCGACGGGCGCTCGGCGATGTAGAGGGACCGGTGCTGCACGGCGCCGAGCTGCTCGATGCCGATCTGCGCGAGAGGCGTGCTGTTGAACGGCTCGAACATGCCGTCGAGCTTCACTTCCTGCTGGACGCCGTTCACGTACACCCGCTTTTCGCGCACGACGATGTGGTCGCCCGGCAGGCCGACCAGGCGCTTGATGTAGTTGGTCGCGGGATCGGACGGCAGGCGGAAGACGACGACGTCGCCGCGCTGCGGCTGCCCGATGTCCACGATCCGGGTATTCAGCACCGGCAGGCGCAGGCCGTAGGTGAACTTGTTCACGAAGATGAAGTCGCCGTCGAGCAGCGTCGGCATCATCGAATCGGAGGGGATGCGGAACGGCTCGAACAGGAACGAGCGGATCAGCAGCACGACCAGGATGATCGGGAAGAATGAGCGCGCGTACTCGACGGCCACCGGCTCGGGGGCAGGCGTCGCGCCGGGGCCAGCGCGGCTTCGCGGCGCGGCCGGAATACCCGGGCGTCGAGGGCCCAGATCAGGCCGGTCAACAGGGTCAGCATCACCAGCGCGAAAGAAAAGTCGAAAACCAAGTGTCACCTCGTCGAAGCGGCCGGCAGTATTGAGTATTTCCCGGGCGCCATCAATGCCTTACCTAACGGGAATAGACGGGGACATTCTCCGATTTTCGCCGGAAGACCGGACGGCAGCGAAAATCGGAGAATGTCCCCGTCTATTCCGGTCATTCCTTGCGCCCGACCTGCAGGACCGCCAGGAACGCTTCCTGCGGGATCTCCACCTGACCGAGCTGCTTCATGCGCTTCTTGCCCTCTTTCTGCTTCTCGAGGAGCTTGCGCTTGCGGCTGATGTCGCCGCCATAGCACTTCGCCAGCACGTTCTTGCGCATCGCCTTGACGGTGGACCGGGCGATCACGTGGGCGCCGATGGCGGCCTGGATCGCCACTTCGAACATCTGGCGCGGGATCAGCTCCTGCATCTTGTCGACCAGCTCGCGCCCGCGCTGATAGGCGCTGTCCCGGTGGCTGATGATCGACAGCGCGTCGACCTTGTCGTCGTTGATCAGGATGTCGAGCCGCACCAGCGGCGCGGCCTGGAAGCGGTCGAACTCGTAGTCGAACGATGCGTAGCCGCGGCTGCAGCTCTTCAGCCGGTCGAAGAAGTCGAGCACGACTTCCGCGAGCGGCAGCTCCCACTGCATCGACACCTGGTTGCCGAGGTACAGCAGCTTCTTCTGCACGCCGCGCTTCTCGAGGCACAGCTTCATCACCGGCCCGACGTAGTCCGGCGGCAGCAGGATGTTGGCGACGATGATCGGCTCGCGCAGCTCGTCGATCCGGTCGACCGGCGGCAGCTTCGCGGGATTGTCGACGTTGACGATCTCGCCGCCGGTCGTGAGCACCTCGTAGACCACGGTGGGCGCGCTGGTGACCAGCGAAAGTTCGTATTCGCGCTCGAGGCGCTCCTGCACGATGTCCATGTGCAGCAGGCCGAGGAACCCGCAGCGGAAGCCGAAGCCGAGCGCGGTCGACACCTCGGGCTCGTAGTGCAGCGCCGAGTCGTTCAGCTTCAGCTTCTGCAGCGCGTCGCGGAACGCCTCGTAGTCGTCGGAACTGACCGGGAACAGCCCGGCGAACACGCGCGGCTTGATCGCCTTGAAGCCCGGGCAGCGGACCGTCGCAGGGCCGGTTGTCGAGCGTGATGGTGTCGCCGACCGGGGCGCCGTCGATCTCCTTGATGCCGGCGATGACGAAACCGACCTCGCCGGTGTACAGCGCGTCGGCGACCAGCGACTTCGGCGTGAAGCGGCCGAGCTTGTCCACCTGGTGGGCGCGGCCGGTGGTCCAGACGCGGATCTTCTGGCCCGTCTTCAGCGAGCCGTTCATCACGCGCACCAGCGAGACGACGCCGACGTAGCTGTCGTACCAGGAGTCGATGATCAGCGCCTGCAGCGGGCCGTCCGGGTCGCCCTTCGGCGGCGGGACACGACGCACCAGCTCCTCGAGCAGTTCGGTGACGTTCTCGCCGGTCTTGGCGCTGACGCGCACTGCGTCCTCGGCCTCGATGCCGATGATTTCCTCGATTTCCTTGATGACCTTGGCCGGGTCGGCCGACGGCAGGTCGATCTTGTTGAGCACCGGCACGACTTCGAGGCCCTGCTCGATCGCCGTGTAGCAATTGGCGACGCTCTGCGCCTCGACGCCCTGGGCCGCGTCGACGACCAGCAGCGCGCCTTCGCAGGCCGCCAGCGAGCGCGAGACCTCGTAGGAGAAGTCCACGTGCCCCGGCGTGTCGATCATGTTGAGCTGGTAGGTCTCGCCGTCCCGCGCCTGGTAGCGCAGCGAGACGCTCTGGGCCTTGATGGTGATGCCGCGCTCGCGCTCGAGGTCCATCGAGTCGAGCACCTGGGCCTGCATCTCGCGGTCCTGCAGCCCGCCGCAAGTCTGGATGAAACGGTCGGCGAGCGTCGACTTGCCGTGGTCGATGTGCGCGATGATCGAGAAATTGCGGATGAGCTTCATGCGTTCAGGTGATCCGCCGGCGACCGCCCCGGCGGCCGGCCAGCAAAAGGCGCGATTATAGCCGCAGCGCCCGCCGGACCCGCTCTCGATCGTACAGGCCCTCGCAAACGACCGGCCCCGCCGTCCTCCAGAACCGGTACGCGCAGACCGTAGCGGGCCGCCAGCGCGGGGTCCCCGTCGACGTCGATCACGGCCAGGTCGGCCTGGCGGGCGCCCAGGTCGAGCGACAGGTCGAGCAGGAACTCGTCGCAGAGGTGGCAGCCTTCGCGGACGTAGAGGCGCAACGGCACGGGATTGCGCGGCCCCGGACGATCGGCCCGGATCAGCGATCCGGGGCGTCGGCCACGCCCGGGTGTGCGATTGGCACTACGGAGGTGGCGACTTCACGCACCGTGTCCGCCGGCACCTCGCCCACGGCCGTGACGACGTGGCCCTGGATGCTCGTCGAGTAGGCGTTGGCGGACCCCATGTTCGACGATTCGGGCGGGGTCGAGCCCGAGGCGGAACTCGGCTCGATGAAGATCGAAATGGCCGCCATGCCGTCCGAGAAGATCAGGTGCTGCGCCGGCACCGGCGAACCCGGCAGCACCTGCAGTCGGCTCGCCACCAACCGGAAGCCGGGCGGCAGGCGCAGCGGCCGCCAGCCGGCGCCGGTCACCGGCGGCGGCGGCAGCGCGGCAAGCCTGCGGCCGGTGCGGATCCACTGGAAACCCGTGGCGTCGACGGACGGCTCGACGTCCTTGTCGGGAATGTGCTTCAGCAGTTCGAGGCTGGTGAAGGAAATCTGCTCGACCGGGCGCCCGTTGCCGTCGGAGACCAGCGAGCGCAGCGGCATTGCGGTCTTTTCGTCGAGCCACAGCCGATAGCCGTAGCGGTAACGGTCGCGCGACTTGATGTCGACGACCTGCACGTCGCGGCCGAGCAGCTTGTTGCCCTTCCTGACGTCGAGGTCGTAGAACGCGTCGAGCCGCGCACCGGGGCTGGGCAGCGCCTTCAGCAGCGAGCCATCGTCCGATCGTGGCTCCACCAGGACCACGCGACGGTCCGGCAGGTACGCGTGCACTTCGTGCCGGGTGCGGATGATCTCGCGGCCGCTGCCGTCGAGCGACACCAGCCGCTCGAGGCTTGCACCGTCTTCGACGCGGTGCACGATGCGCATCGATTCGGACTGGGACGGCGTGCTGTGCGTCGAACAGTCCGACGTAGTTTTTCGTGGCCAGCGCCTCGGTCATGCGCTCGAGCCATTGCTTCGCCTCCTCCGGCGACGCGCTGGCCGATCGGGCCGCCACGGCAAGTACCGCAGCTACGACCCAGCCGGACGATCGCTTGATGGAGATCGCAGCGCTCAAGGTGCTTCTTGTTGTATGTCGTAGGAAACGCGTTGCAGGCCCGGATCCGCGGCGAGCAGTCCCGACCAGACGCTGCGCCGCCCCATCGGCGAGGAGAACTGGCTGTGCGCGACGAGGTAGCCGGCGAGCCGCTGGCTCTGGGCCGGCGTCGGGCTCGACGCGGCGTCGTAGGCGAACGCGGCTCGTGGAGCCGAGGCCGCTGGGGGACGTCGTCGTGATGGGCTGCACCAGCAGGAAGCCGGCAATCGCGGCGCTCGCGGCCAGCGCGGTGGCGAACGCGGGCCGCTTCCAGAATGCCGGCCGCGCGACCGGCGTCGCCGGGTCATCCGCTGCGCCCGAGACGTCCGGTCGGTCGATGGCGGCGCTCACCGGGCAGCGAACGACGGGTGGAGCTGTCCGGCCGCCCGGGGCGCGCAGCGTCTCGCCGATCAGCGAGTAGCTGCCGAAGGACCGGCGCAACTCCTGATCGCGCTCCATGCGCCGGACCAGCAAGCCGATCTCGTCGCGCGGCAGTTCGCCGTCGAGCAGAGCGGACATCTGTTCTCGAATCGGTCTGTCATGGTTTCACTTCGACTTTCAATCGAGCAGCGGCTTGAGGTTGCGGTCGATCGCTTCGCGGGCGCGGAAGATCCTGGAGCGCACCGTGCCGACCGGGCAATCCATCGCCGCCGCAATTTCCTCGTAACTCAGGCCCTCGACCTCGCGCAGGATGATCGCCGTGCGCAGGTCCTCCGGCAGGTCCTCGACCGCCCGGTTCACCGTGCTGCGGATCTCCTCGGACAGCACGTTGGCTTCGGGGGTGTCCGTGTGTCGCATCCGCGACTCGACCGCGGTCTGCTCGTTCTCGCTCAGGTCGGCCTCGTAGTCGAGCGGCCGGCGCTGGCGCGAGGCGATCGAGTTGCGCGCCGTGTTGACCGCAATCCGGTACAGCCAGGTGTAGAACGCGCTGTCGCCACGGAAGGAGCCGAGCGCCCGGTATGCCTTGACGAAGGCTTCCTGGGCCACGTCCTCGGCCTCTGCCGGATCGCGTAACAGCCGCGCTACCAACTTGACGACCTTGTGCTGATACCTGAGGACCAGCAGGTCGAACGCGCCTCGTTCGCCCCGCTGGGCCCGCTTCACGAGCTCCAGATCGCTCTGCTCGACCCCGGCGGTCGGCCGGGTATCGTCGTCCGCGGGCTCGCGCGGCTTGATAGACCCGTCGGATGGGGGAAAGTTCGCCATGGGTTTCATAAGAGGCTACCGCAATGAGCCGGGCCTCACGAAACGACCCTCGGGCCGTCGGCCCGGAGCCGGATGGCCAGCCGGCGCGAGCCGGTCCGGCGGCAAGTCGCAGGGGGTGACCCAGGCCGGGCCGACTGGCTGGCCGGTCTCGGCCGACCGCCCCTCGACCACGAGCGTCCTGCCAAGCTGCCGGGTCCGGCGGCCCACCGCCAGGCGCCAGGCGCCGACCGGCGGCCGCGCACGGCCCGCCCACGCCAGGATCACCGCTGCGGCGCCTGACAGGCCGACAGATCAACGCAGCCGACCCATACCGGGCCGACACCCACGCGACGCACGCCACGGCCAGCACGGCCAGGCCGTCCGCAGACGCGGTCCGCCGCCAGCCGCGCCGGCAGCTCAACCTGGATCGCGTCGGATGCGCGCGACGACATGACGAAGCGCTTCCTCGGCCGGGGTGCTGCGGCCGACAAGATACCCGAAGATTTCCGGGTCCTGCAGTTCGAGTAAGCGTGCGAATGCGTCACGTTCGGCCGCGGACGCGCGCCGGGTAGTCCTGCGTCGAGGTAGCGCGTCGAGCAGCTCGTCGAGTTCGCGCATGCCGCGCCGGCAGCGCCAGCGCAGCCGGCCGAGCCTCCGGGTGCACGACCGGCGCTCATGTTGCACGGCCCGGCGGCACTCAGTGCTGCCGCTCGGCGATCAGCTTCTTGATCTCGGCGATCGCCTTGGCCGGATTCAGGTCCTTCGGGCAGGCCTCGGCGCAGTTCATGATCGTGTGGCAGCGGTACAGGCGGAACGGATCCTCCAGCTCGTCGAGCCGCTCGCCGGTCGCCTCGTCGCGCGTGTCGATGATCCAGCGGTAGGCCGCCAGCAGCGCGGCCGGGCCGAGGTAGCGGTCGCTGTTCCACCAGTAGGACGGGCAGCTCGTCGAGCAGCAGGCGCAGAGGATGCAGGCCGACGGCCGGTCGATCTTCTCCTGGTCTTCCTTCGACTGCAGCCGCTCGCGGTCCGGCGGCGCCGGCGTGCGCGTCTGCAGCCACGGCTTCACCGACGCGTACTGCGCGTAGAAGTTGGTGAGGTCCGGCACCAGGTCCTTGATCACCGGCATGTGCGGCAGCGGGTAGATCTTCACGTCGCCGCGGATCTCGTCGCGTCGCCTTGGTGCAGGCGAGCGTGTTCACGCCGTCGATGTTCATCGCGCAGGAGCCGCAGATGCCCTCGCGGCACGAGCGGCGGAACGTCAGCGTCGCGTCGACCTCGTTCTTGATCTTGATCAGCGCGTCGAGGACCATCGGCCCGCAACTGCCCATGTCGACCTCGTAGGTGTCGACGCGCGGGCTTCTCGCCCGAGTCCGGATCGAACCGGTAGATCCGGAACGTGCGGACGTGCTTCGCGCCCGCCGGCGCGGCGTGCGTCTTGCCCGGCTGGACTCGGGAATTCTCGGGAAGCTGGAATTGAGCCATGTCGATCCTGGAGGCATGGCTGAGCTATGGCGATAGCCGGAATCGGAGCCTCTTGTTCCTGCCTATAGCCTGTAGCCTGTGCCTGCCTAGTACGTCCGCGCCTTCGGCGGGATCGCCTCGACGTCGTCGGTCAGCGTGTCGAGGTGCACCGGCCGGTAGTCGATGCGTGACGCTGCCCGCGGCCGTCGACCCAGGCCAGCGTGTGCTTCAGCCAGTCCCCGTCGTCGCGGTCCTTGAAGTCCTCGCGCGCGTGCGCACCGCGGCTCTCCTTGCGATTGGCCGCCGAGTTCATCGTCACCAGCGCCTGGCCGAGCAGGTTGTCGAGCTCGAGCGTCTCGATCAGATCGGTGTTCCAGACCAGCGAGCGGTCCGCGACCTGCACGTCGCGCGAACGACTCGAACACCGCGTCGAGCTTCTGCACGCCTTCGGCCAGCGACTCGCCCGGTGCGGAACACCGCGGCGTCGTTCTGCATCACGCGCTGCATGTCGAGGCGGATCTCGGCCGTGCGGCGCGAGCCCTTGCGCGTTGCGGAACCGGTCGAGCCGGCTGACCGCGAGGTCGCCGGCGTCCTTCGGCAGCGGCTTGTGCGCGGTGCCCGGCCTGACGACCGTCGCGCGCAGTGGCGCGCCGCCTCGCGG
The DNA here is from genome assembly GCA_963843985.1 of uncultured Gammaproteobacteria bacterium. Lineage (GTDB taxonomy): Bacteria > Pseudomonadota > Gammaproteobacteria > Steroidobacterales > Steroidobacteraceae > RPQJ01. Next base: position 199,814 of record CAWJMS010000001.1, read on the forward strand.
CCGAACACGACGAGGTCGAGCAGCGAGTTCGAGCCGAGCCGGTTCGCGCCGTGCACCGACACGCAGGCCGCCTCGCCGATGGCCATCAGCCCGGGCACGACCGTGTCGGGGTTGCCGTCGCGCAGCGTCACGACCTCGCCGTGCACGTTGCAGGGGATTCCGCCCATGTTGTAGTGCACCGTCGGCAGCACCGGGATCGGCTCCTTGGTGACGTCGACGCCGGCGAAGATGCGCGCCGTCTCGGCGATGCCCGGCAGGCGCTCGTGGATGACCGTCGGGGCCGAGGTGCTCGAGGTGCAGGTGGATGTGGTCCTTGTGCTCGCCCGACGCCGCGGCCCTCGCGGATCTCGATGGTCATCGAGCGGCTGACGACGTCGCGCGAGGCGAGGTCCTTGGCGTTCGGCGCGTAGCGCTCCATGAAGCGCTCGCCCGCGGAGTTCGTCAGGTAGCCGCCCTCGCCGCGCGACGCCCTCGGTGATCAGGCAGCCCGCGCCGTAGATGCCGGTCGGGTGGAACTGCACGAACTCCATGTCCTGCAGCGGCAGCCCGGCGCGCAGCACCATGCCGCCGCCGTCGCCGGTGCAGGTGTGCGCGGACGTGCAGGAGAAGTAGGCGCGGCCGTAGCCGCCGGTCGCGAGGATCACCGTGTGCGCGCGGAAGCGGTGCAGCGTGCCGTCGGCCATGTCGAGCGCGACGACGCCGCGGCAGGCGCCGTCCTCCATGATCAGGTCGATCGCGAAGTACTCGATGAAGAACTGCGCCTCGTGCTTCAGCGACTGCTGGTACAGCGTGTGCAGCATCGCGTGGCCGGTGCGGTCGGCCGCCGCGCAGGTGCGCTGCGCGATGCCCTTGCCGTAGTGCGTCGTCATGCCGCCGAACGGGCGCTGGTAGATCCGGCCGTCCTCGGTGCGCGAGAACGGCACGCCGTAGTGCTCGAGCTCGATGACCGCGGCCGGCGCTTCCTTGCACATGAACTCGATGGCGTCCTGGTCGCCGAGCCAGTCCGAGCCCTTGATGGTGTCGTAGAAGTGGAAGCGCCAGTCGTCCTCGCCCATGTTGCCGAGCGCGGCGCTGATGCCGCCCTGCGCCGCCACCGTGTGGCTGCGCGTCGGGAACACCTTGGTGATGCAGGCCGTGGTGAGCCCGGCCTCGGCGAGGCCGAACGTCGCGCGCAGCCCGGCGCCGCCGGCGCCGACGACGACGACGTCGTAGGTGTGATCGATGAACGAATACGCAGCAGTCATGCCCCGGCTCCGAACGCGATGCGCAGCACGGACAGCACGCCGACGAGGGCCGCGACCACGAGCGCGAACTTGATGGCCAGGAGCACCACGACGCGCGTGCCCTTGCTCGCGACGTAGTCCTCGACCACGACCTGCAGGCCGAGGTTGGCGTGCCAGGCGGCGACCGCGACGAACAGCACCGCGAGCACGGAACTCACCGGCGAGCGCAGCCAGGCCGCACCGCGCCGAGGCTCGCGTCCTCGAGCAAGGCCAGCGACACGAGGAACCAGAGGCCGAGCAGCACGAGCGCCACCGCCGTGACGCGCTGCGCATACCAGTGCGACGAGCCGCCCTTGGCCGGACCCGAGGCCGAGCACGCGGCCGAGCGGACTGCGCAGGCTCATGCGCACCCCCAGGCGGCTTCTGAGCACCATCCAGGCGACGAGCGCGAACGCCACCGCGCCGATCGCAACGGCCCATCCGCTCCTGCGCGCGGTCGCGCAGTTCGAATCCGAGCCCGGCATCGAAGAACAGGTGCCGCACGCCGTTCAGCAGGTGATAGCAGAAAGCGGACAGTCCGCCGAACAGCACGAATTGCGTGGACGGCGAGCGCAGGCAGCGCAGCGCGCCCTCGTAGCGATGCGGGCCCGGCCGCCGCGGCGGCGAGCCAGTACACGAGCAGGAAGAAGCACGCCGAGAGCAGGACACCGGTGATCCGGTGCAGGATCGACAGCGTGTTGGTGTACTGCCAACGGTAGTGCATGAACGGGGAAAGCGGCCGCTCGGGCTGCGCCATGCTTGGGTACCTCCAGGAACCGGCCGCTAGAAGTCGATGCAGCGCCCGGCCTTTTCCCAGTCGCCGAACCGCGTGGGCTCGGGACCGTCGCGCCCGCCGATTTCCTTCGAGGGCGGCGGCGAGGACGCGGCCGATCCGGTCGCCGTGACCGAGGGCTGCGCGGGCTGGGGTGCGGGGTGCTTGTCTGGCGGGAGTGTCATACGACGGCCGATGAAGTCTGCCAGATACGCGGCTCATTCACCACTTTGCAAGAAAAGGGGAACCCGCGCCGCGGCCCGCGACGCGGCCCGCAATTCGGACCTGGGTCGCGAATTGGTCCCGGGTCAGGCCTTACAATCGGCGCCACGATCATGACCGAAGAAGCCACACAGGCGCTCCGCGCCACCCTGCTGCCGCACCTGACCGTGCTCCGCGCCTCCGGACCCGACGCGGCGAGCTTCCTGCAGGGGCAGTTCTCGAACGACACCCGCCTGCTGGCCGACGGCCGCACCCAGCTGTCCGCCTGCAGCACGTCGCACGGCCGTGTCATCGCGATCGCCCGGCTGCGCCAGACCGAGGACGCGATCTACCTGCTGGTGCCCACGGACCTCGCGGCCAAACTGCTCACGCACCTGCGCAAGTTCCTGTTGCGCGCGAAGGTGGCCCTCGTGCACGCGCACGACCTGCAGGTCGGCGCCATCGTCACGGGCACTGCCGATTCGGGCGCCACCCTGGCGAGATTCGAGGAAGGCGCGATGACCTTGTCGCCGGTGCCGATGTCAGGCTCGACCGAAGTGGTCACGTTCCAATACGCGCCCGGTCGCGAGATCGTGGCCGCGCCGCCCGCGGCCTGGCGCGCCATCAGCGGCCTCTCGCTGAGCCGCCCGAGCCCGCGTGCGGCCAACGAATGGAACCTGGCCGACATCCGTGCCGGATTGCCGCAGGTCTATCCGGCCGCGTCGGAACAGTTCGTGCCGCAGATGCTGAACCTCGACCTGATCGACGGCATCAGCTTCACCAAGGGTTGCTACAGCGGCCAGGAGATCGTCGCCCGCACGCAGAACCTCGGCCGCATCAAGCGGCGGACGTTTCACTACAAGCTGGCCGCCGGCCCCGGCGCCGGCCCCGACGCAGGGCCTGTATGTCGACGGCACCAAGGTCGCCGAAGTGCTGATGAGCGCCGACGTGGCCGTCGGCGCCGAATTGCTGGCCGTGACCACGCTCGATGCGCGTGGCCGCGAACTGTCGCTCGACGACGGACGCCGCGCCATGCCGGTCGAACTGCCTTACCGGATCGACGCCTGAGGCCAGCCCGCGCCGCGCTACTCGGGCTTCATGTGCGGGAACAGCAGCACGTCGCGGATCGACGGCGCGTTCGGTGAACAGCATGACCATGCGATCGACGCCGATGCCGAGTCCGGCCGTCGGCGGCAGGCCGTACTCCAGCGCGCGCACGTAGTCCGCGTCGTAGAACATCGCCTCCTCGTCGCCGCGCGCTCTTGCGCGCGACCTGCTCGCGGAAGCGCGCCGCCTGGTCGTCCGCGTCGTTCAGCTCGGAGAATCCGTTGGCCAGTTCGCGCCCGCCGACGAAGAACTCGAAGCGATCGGTGATGAACGGGTCCGCGTCGTTGCGTCGCGCGAGCGGCGAGACCTCCGCCGGATACGCGTAGACGAACGTCGGCTGCGCCAGCCGGTGCTCGGCGGTCTTCTCGAAGATCTCGATCTGCAGCTTGCCGGCGCCGTCCGCCGGCTTGACGCCGGCGATGCCGAGCCGCGCGCACACGCCGCGCAGGTACTCGACGTCGCGCAACCGCGCCGCGGTCGAGCCCGGGTTGAAGTGCACGACCAGGTCCTCGACCGTCACGCGCCGGAACGCGGAGCCGAAGTCGAAGATCTCGCCCTGGTACTCGACCTGGCGCGTGCCGAACAGCAGGTCGGCCACGCCCTGGAACATCCGCTCGATCATGTCCATCAGGTCGCGATAGTCCGCGTAGGCCTGGTACAGCTCGAGCATCGTGAACTCGGGGTTGTGGCGCGTCGACAGCCCCTCGTTGCGGAAATTGCGGTTGATCTCGTAGACGCGCTCGAAGCCGCCGACGACCAGGCGCTTCAGGTACAGCTCCGGCGCGATGCGCAGGTACATGTCCACGTCGAGCGCGTTGTGGTGCGTGACGAACGGCTTCGCGACCGCGCCGCCCGGGATCACCTGCATCATCGGCGTCTCGACTTCCATGAAGTCGAGCGCGTCGAGGAAGCGGCGCAGGTACTGCACGATGCGCGTGCGGGCGCGGAACACCTCGCGGCTCTCGTCGTTGACGATCAGGTCGACGTAGCGCTGGCGGTAGCGCTGCTCGACGTCGGCGAGGCCGTGCCACTTGTCGGGCAGCGGCCGCAGCGACTTCACCAGCAGCCGCAGGCGTGTCGACCTTGACCGACAGCTCGCCGGTCCGCGTCTTGAAGAGCGTGCCCTCGGCGCCGACGATGTCGCCGACGTCCCAGCCCTTGAACTCGTCGTAGGCGGCGCCGAGCGCCTCGCCGCTGCAGGAACAGCTGGATGAGCCCGGTGCGGTCCTTGATCTTGGCGAAGCTCGCCTTGCCCATGACGCGCTTGAACATCATGCGACCGGCGACCGACGACGCGCGTCGGGTGCGCCTCGAGCCACTCGGCCGTGTGCTCGCCGTAGCCGAGGTGCAGTTCCTCGGCCGTCGCATTGCGCCGGAAGTCGTTCGGGAACGCGTTGCCGCGCTCGCGCAGGCGATCGAGCTTCGCGCGCCGCTCCGCGATCAGGTGGTTCTCGTCGTCGCCGTCCGGTCGGTCGCTCGGTCTTGTCGTCGCTCATTTACAGCCCCTGCTTCAGGCTGGCTTCGAGGAACGGGTTCGAGGTCGCCGTCGAGCACGGCCGTGGTGTTGCCGATTTCGACGCCGGTGCGCAGGTCCTTGATGCGCGACTGGTCGAGCACGTACGAGCGGATCTGGTTGCCCCAGCTCACGTCCGACTTCGAGTCCTCGAGCACCTTGGCCGCGGCGTTGCGCTTGTTGACCTCGAGCTCGTAGAGCTTGGCCTTCAGCATCTTCATCGCGGTGGAGCGGTTCTTGTGCTGGCTGCGCTCGCTCTGGCAGGCGACCACGATGCCGGACGGCAGGTGGCGGATGCGCACGGCCGACTCGGTCTTGTTGACGTGCTGGCCGCCGGCGCCGCTCGAGCGGTAGACGTCCATCTCGAGGTCGGCCGGGTTGATGTCGATGTTGATGTCGTCGTCGACTTCGGGCGAGACGAACACCGACGCGAACGAGGTGTGGCGGCGCGCGTTCGAGTCGAACGGGGACTTGCGCACCAGGCGGTGCACGCCGGTCTCGGTGCGCAGCCAGCCGTAGGCGTACTCGCCCTCGAACCGGATCGACACGCTCTTGATGCCCGCGACTTCGCCCGGGTTGCTGTCGATCACCTCGGTCTTGAAGCCGTGCTTGTCGCCCCAGCGCAGGTACATGCGCATCAGCATCTGCGCCCAGTCCTGCGCTTCGGTGCCGCCGGCGCCGGCCTGGATGTCGAGGAAGCAGTTGTGCGCGTCCATCTCGCCCGGAAACATGCGCTTGAATTCGAGCCTGGCGATCTCGCGCTCGATGCGCTCGGCGTCCTGCTGCACCGCCCGGATGGTGCCCTCGTCGGCCTCCGCCTCGGCCATCTCGAGCAATTCGGTCGCCTCGGTGATGCCGCCGGTCAGCCGATCGAGCGTGTAGACGACGCCTTCGAGCGACGTGCGCTCGCGCCCGAGTTCCTGCGCGCGCTCGGGCTTGCTCCAGACGGCCGGGTCTTCGAGTTCCCGCAGGACCTCGGTCAGCCGCTCGCTGCGTCCTTCGTAGTCAAAGATACCCCCTGAGCGCCACGGTGCGCTGCGCGAGGTCCTCGAGGGAGCGGCGGATCGGATTGGTTTCCATGGCAGGAGCGGGACTCGGGACGCAAACAAGCTTGCAAGTTTATCATGCCCGGCGCCGCGGCCCGTCCGGTCAGCCGCGCGCGACGACCGGCGCCAGCCATTCCGTCACGAGCTGCAGCCTGCTGACCCGCGAGTAGTCGTCGATTCCCGGCCGGTACACCATTTCGACCTCATCGTGCGCCCGGATCGCGCGGCGCGTCCGGATCGTCGAGGTAGCGGAACGCGATGGCATCGACGGCTTCGCCGGAGCCGGTCCTGACCCTCAGCTTCAGGTGCCGTTCGCCGACGACGCGTGATTCGATCACGCCGAATCGACCGTCGAAACAGGGCTCCGGGAATCCGGAGCCCCAGGGCCCGCCTTCGCGCAGCGCCGCGGCCGTCTCCACGGTGAACTCCCCGGCATGCAGCTCGCCGTCGCTCAGCAGGTGCCCGGCCAGCGTGTCTTCGTCGATCCAGCGCGCGACTTCCTCGACGAAGGCGCGCTCGAACGCCGGCAGGTCGTCCGCGCGCAGTGTCATGCCCGCGGCCATCGCGTGGCCGCCGAACTTGTCGAGCAAACCGGGATGACGGGTGGCGACCGCGTCGAGGACGTCGCGCACGTGAACGCCCGGCACCGAGCGGGCCGAGCCCTTGATCCAGCCCGGCTGTTCGGCGGGCGCGAACGCAATCACGGGCCGGTGCAGTCGCTCCTTGACCCGCGACGCGACGAGCCCGATCACGCCCTGGTGCCAGCCGTCGTCGTACACGCAGATGCCGGCCGGCATGTCGCCCGTCGAATCCCGCCATCTTCGCGTCGAGCTGTGTCAGCGCTTCGAGCTGCATCTTCGCTTCGAGCTGGCGTCGATCGGAGTTGAGCTGCGCGAGGCGTCCGGCGAGTTCACGCGCCGCGGCCGGATCGTCGGTCAGCAGGCAGTGGATGCCCAGGGTCATGTCCTCGAGGCGTCCGGCGGCGTTGAGCCGCGGGCCGGCCTGGAAACGCGAGGTCCTGGCCGATCACCGTGGCGAGCGAGCGGCCGGCCGATTCGAGCAACGCCCGCAGCCCGGCCGCACAGCGACCCGCACGGATGCGACGCAGCCCCTGCGACGACCAGGATGCGATTGTTGAGGTCGAGCGGCACCACGTCGGCGACGGTGCCGAGCGCAACGAGATCGAGCAGGTCGGCCGGATTCGCGGCCTCGCCGTCGCGCAACCTGCCCGTCTCCCGCATGCGTCGCGTCAGCGCCGCCATCACGTAGAACGCGACGCCCACGCCCGCCAGCGACTTCGACGCGAAGGTCTCGCCCGGCGCGTTCGGATTGACGAGCCCGGCCGCTTCGGGCAGTTCGCGGCCCGGCAGGTGGTGATCGGTGACGAGCACGTCGATGCCGTGGCGCCTCGCCTCGCGCACGCCTTCGAGCGACGAGATGCCGTTGTCGACGGTGACGATGAGGCTCGGCTTGCGCTCGGCCGCGACACGGACGATTTCGGGCGTCAGGCCGTAGCCGAACCGAAAGCGGTCGGGCACGAGGAAGTCCGCTTCGAACCGCAGCTTGCGCAACTGGCGCATCATCAGGGCGGTGCTGGTGGCGCCGTCTGCGTCGAAGTCGCCGATGATCAGCACCTTCAAGCGGCCGTCGAAGCAACGGATCAGCAGGTCCGACGCCTGCTCGAGGCCGCCGAGCGAGCTCACGGGCAGCAGGCGCTCGAGGCCGAGATCGAGTTCGAGCGCGTCGCTCATCGGACGGGCGGCGTAGACACGGCGCAGCACCGGATGCAGGGACAGTGGCAACGTCGAGGCCAGGTCGGCCCGCGGCTCACGACGAATGATGCGGCGTCGACTCATGCCGGCTCGCGTGCGGCGGGTGCGGGACGGCGCCAGAAGCGCCAGCGCGAACGCGCATCCAGCGCCACGACGCGCGATCCGGTGAAGATCTCGACCGACCGGACCCGGCCTTGCGCTACGTCGCCGCGCAAGGCGTCGAGCGTGGTGCCGTCGACGTGCTCGAGGCGATGCGGTCGAGCGTCCGCCCGGGCGGCCGGGTCAGCGCGACGAGCATGTCGCGGCCGACTGTGGCTCGCGGCAAGTCGACGGCCTCCACCGCCATTGCCTGCTGCCCCTGCAGGCGCCACATGCCGGACAGCCACGCATCGTCCGTCGCGAGCGTCGGCAGCGTGAACGTTCGAGGCGACGTCAGCGCGCCGAAGCCCCAGAGCCACAGCGAATTGACGGGTGCCTGCCCGCTGCGCGCACGCCGCTCGTTCACCGTATGTTCGTGCAACAGCATCTGGATCTCGTTCATCAGGCTTCGCACTGCGGCGCCGTGCGCTCCCGCGGGCATGAAGTCACGAATGTTCCGGCCGACGACACGCTCCGGCTCGAACGTCTCGCAGTCAACCGGTTCGGCGCAATGCAACGACCACAGGTCGGCGGCGCCGACCTCGAGGCGGAAGCCGGTGCCGGCAAGGTGGCCGTCGACCGTGGCGTGCAGAGCGCGTGCCTCGTCCATAGTGATTGCTAGACGATGCGGCGGAGCGAGCCTCAGGTGATCGATGGCTGTCGCGAGATGGACGGGTTGTGCGACCGCCCAGACGCCGCGCGGCACGCCGTCCTGCGTGAGGGCCCGCACGCAGGGCCCGGCGGGCAGGCGCTCGGCGAGCGGCTCGCCGCGGCCAGCCGCCTCCAGCAACCAGTCCCGCCAGGCCGCGATCGGACGCGACCCGGCCGCACGCGCTGCGAGCCATTGCATCGCGGGCACGCGTGGAGCGGCCGCCGATTCCTCGATCGAATCGCGCAGCGCGTCTTCCCACCAGGGAATTGCCAGGCGCATCGACGTTGGGCTGCGACGATCGTTCAATCCGGGACTCCGGGAAGGTAGGCAGCCGATGACCGGGCCGGACGCATCCGGTATGTTACCCGCATGAAGCTCAGTCTCGACCTGCCGGCGCGTATCAACGTGATTCGCGCGTACGGTCCCGGCGAATTGCGGATCGGCGAGGCCACGTATCGCTCCAGCCTGATCGTGACCGCATCGGCGCTGATCGAAGACTGGCGGCCGGCGCGGATGGACGATCTGCAGCCTGCCGACCTCGAGCCGGTCGTCGCGCTCAAGCCCGCCGTGCTGCTGATCGGCTCCGGTCCGCGCCAGCAGTTCCCGGATCGCGCCGTGCTCGCCGCTTTGTACGCTGCGCGTATCGGTTTCGAGATCATGGATACCGGTGCGGCGTGCCGGACCTACAACGTGCTGGTCGCCGAAGGCCGCGATGTCGCCGCCGCTTTGATGCTCTAAGAGGTGCCGGGTTTGACTTATTGACTTATCGCGTTCGCGATAAGTCAATAAGTCAAACCCGGCACCTCTCAGGTCACTCCGTGCAGCAGCGGCACGAAGCTGACGGGACCGAGGATTTCGCGTTCGAGGCGGTCGCCACGACGGACGACGCGCAGCAGTTGCTGCTCGCGATCCGGACCGACCGGCAGGATCAGCCGCCCGCCGTCCGCCAGTTGCTCGAGCAGTGTCGTCGGCACGGAATACGCGGCCGCCGCACAGATGATGCCGTCGAACGGCGCATACGCCGCCCAGCCCTCGAAGCCATCGCCGTGCTTCATGTGGACGTTGCCAAGTTTCAGCTCGCGCAAGCGTCTTGCGCGCACGCGCCTGCAGCGCAGCGATGCGTTCGATGCTGTAGAGCGTCACGACCAGCGGCGCAAGCACCGACGTCTGGTAACCGCAACCCGTGCCGATCTCGAGCACCTTGCGCGGGGTGCCGCGCTCGAGCAGCGCCTCGGTCATCCGCGCCACGATGTACGGCTGCGAAATCGTCTGGCCGTGGCCGATCGGCAACGCCGTGTCCTCGTAGGCGCGGCTCGACAGCGCCTCGTCGACGAACAGGTGCCGCGGCACGGCACGAATGCGCTCGAGCACCCGTTCGTTGGCGATGCCCTGCTCCCGCAGCCGCGCGATCAACCGGTCGCGGGTGCGGGCGGACGTCATGCCGATGCCGGTGACCTTGCGGTGATCGCTCAAGGCGCGCCGCCCCTCACCCGTCTCGTCCGCGCAGCCAGTCGCCGAGATCCGCGATGGCGGAGTGCCGCGTGAGATCCACCTGCAACGGCGTCACCGAGACGTAGCCCTCGTTCACCGCGTGGAAATCCGTGCCCTCGGCGGTGTCGGCTCCCTCGCCGGCCGGACCCACCCAGTAGACCTGGCGGCCGCGCGGATCGGTCGCGCGTATCACCGGCTCGGAGCGATGCCGGTAGCCGAGCCGCGTCGCCTTGAGGCCGCGCAGCGACTCGTACGGAAGGTCCGGCACGTTGACGTTCAGGATCATCGAACCGTGCAGCGGTGCGCGCCGGAGCCGCATCACCAGTTCGCTCGCCACGCGCGCGGCGGTCGTGAAGTGCCGACCGGCACGCGCGACGAGCGAAATCGCGATCGTCGGCAGCCCGAGGAACCGGCCCTCGATCGCCGCGGCCACGGTGCCCGAATAGAGCACGTCGTCGCCGAGATTGGCGCCGTCGTTGATGCCCGACACGACCATGTCGTGCTCGAAATCGAACAGGCCGGAGATCGCGAGGTGCACGCAGTCGGTCGGCGTGCCGTTGACGTAATACGTGCGTTCGCCGTACTCGATGACGCGCAACGGCACGTCGAGCGTCAGCGAGTTGCTGGCGCCGCTTCGATTGCGGTCCGGCGCCACGACGGTCACGTCGGCAAGCGGACGCAGCGCGACGGCCAGGCACTCGAGGCCCTCGGCGCGATATCCGTCGTCGTTGCTGACCAGTATTCTCAAGCGTGGGACTGTTCCGGTTCCTGGGCCCCGCGGACGCGGATGGGCCGAAAGCGCGGCGCAACTATACTGGAATCCCCGCAAACGCCGGAAGCAAAGCACGCCGAGCCGAAACATGACCGACGAAGACGTGAACGCCTTTCGCAAAGCCATGGCTGGCGTGAAGCGACTCGCCACCGCAACGACCCAGCCGGCTGCACCGAAACCGCGCGCCGTCGCCCGGTTTTCGCGCTCGAGCCACCCGGAGCCGCTGTGGGAAGGCCAGCGCCCGCCGCTCGACCCGCGACTGCACGGCGTCAGCGACGTGATCGCATTCAGGCGTCCCGGCGTGCGGGAGGAAACACTGCGCAGGCTGCGGCGCGGCCAGGTGGCGGTCGAGGGCGAGATCGACCTGCACGGCCTGACCCGTCACGCGACCCACGATGCGCTGCGCACCTTCCTCGGCCTGGCGCTGGCGCAGCGACTGCGGTGCGTCCGGGTGATACACGGCAAGGGCCTGCGCTCCGGACCCGGCGGGCCCGTTCTGAAACACGCGGTGAGCGACTGGCTCGCCCGCATCGACAGCGTGGCGGCGTTCGCGACGGCGCAGCCGGCCGACGGCGGCACCGGCGCGCTGTACGTCCTGCTCAAAACCCCCGCAGAGCCCGGGAGCACGACTTAGGACGTCAGTCCTCGCCGCCCTCGCCCGCGTCCCAGGCGTCGGAGAGCAGTTCGTGCAGCACGGCCGTGGCGAACGTGCCCCGCGGCAGCGTGAATTCCAGCAGCAGCGCGTCGTCGTCGAATCGCCATCGGCACTCGCGCACCGGCAGGCGCAGGCTGCGCCGCTCATGCTCCAGACCCTGCGCGACGAGCAGGTCGAGCAACGCCGACTCGCCGATCAGCGCGCGCCCTTCGACGGACAGCGCCTCGCCCGTCGCAGGATTGGCGCCGCGACCGGGCAGCGGGCCGCTCGGATGCACGTCGAGCGCCGCGGCGCGTGCAAGCGTGCCGGGCTCGAGCGTCGCCGCCGTGAAGAAACTACGCTTGCCGTCGAGGATGACGGCCTCGCCCGGCAACGGCACGTTCCAGTCGGCCGCGGCGGACGCGCGCCGCGAGCACCTCGTTGAACAACTGGCTGCGCGCCGCGGACAGCGCGAACGAGCGCTGCGCACGATCGCGCGGCGCCTCGCCGCCCATGCTCCATTCGCGCGCACGACGCAGGTTGCGAGCCGTCGCGCCCGAAGCGCTGCGGCCCGAAGTAGTTCGGCACGCCGAGCGCGGCGATCCGCTGCAGGCAGGCCTCGATTCGATCGCGTTCGCCGGTCAACTCGCGCACCCGCAGCGACGAAGCGATTCGCGCGATGCGAGCCCGGCCGCAGCTTGCGTCCGTGACGCGCGACGTCGACGACGCGATAGCCCTCGCCCGCATGCGCGCGGATCGGATCGAGCGGGTCTTCCGGCGCCACCGGCACCGAGAACGCCTGCACGGTGACGGCCTGCCGGTCCTTCTGACCGCAGAACCCGACATCGCGCACCGCGACGCCCGCCGGCGCGGGCCAGCTGCGCCGCGACCCAGCCCGGTGTTGGCGCCGCGCTTCTCGACCGTCAGCAGCACGTGCGCGCCTGCGCCGTCGGCATCGAACCCGAGCACCTCCGTCGACGCGGAAGTCCTCCGGCTCGACGCGGACACGTCCGGTGGCCGGCGGGTCGCCGTGCGCCGTCGGCGCAGCGCCTGCGTCACCGGCGTCAATGCCCGTGGTTCCCTTCGCCCAGGCGCGCCAGCAGCACGATCGCCTGGCACGCGATGCCTTCGCCCCGGCCGAGTGCGCCGAGGCCCTCGTGCGTGGTCGCCTTGATGTTGATGCGCTCCGGCCGCGTGCCGAGTTCGCTGGCGATTACGCTGCGCATCTGCGCCCGGTGACTGCCGAGCCGCGGCGCTTCGGCGATCACCGTCAGGTCCGCGTTGACCAGGCGCCAGCCGTGCAGCGTCATCAGCTCGCGCACTGGCGCAGGAACAGCCGGCTGTCGGCGCCCTTCCAGCGCGCGTCCGTGTCCGGAAAATGCTCGCCGATGTCGCCGAGCCCCATGGCGCCGAGCAACGCGTCGCAGAGCGCGTGCAGCAGCACGTCGCCGTCGGAATGCGCGCGGATCCCCTGCTCGTACGGAATCTTCACGCCGCCCAGCATCACGTGATCGCCGGGCCCGAACGCATGCACGTCGTAGCCAGTGCCCACCCTCATCGTTCGCCCCCCGGCCGAGGATCGCCGCGGCGAGCGCCGCGTCCTCCGCGTTCGTCACCTTGATGTTGTCGTTCCGGCCCCGCACCAGTCGCGGCCGCAAGCCCATGCGCCTCGATGGCCGAGGCCTCGTCCGTGACCGGCGCGCTCGCGCTCGAGGCACAGCGCCAGCGCCCGCCTCAGCAGGCCGTAGCGGAACATCTGCGGCGTCAGCGCGCGCCACAGTCCGTCTCGCGCCACGGTGCGCGCGCTCCGCCCGTGGCCGTCCGCCGACTTCAGCGTGTCGCTCACCGGCACCGCGAGCAGGCCGCCGACCGGATCGTCACCGACGCGTGCGCGAACAGCGACGTCAGGTCCTCGCGTCGCAGGCACGGTCGCGCCGCGTCGTGCACGAGCACCCAGTCCGCGTCCCGCGCCACGCCTGCCAGCGCCTCGAGCGCGCGCCGCACGGACGCCTCGCGCCGGTCGCCGCCGATGCAGCACTGCGACGCGCGCATCGCCGCGACTCGGGCAGGCGCGGCCAGCGGCGATCGCCGGGCGCCAGCGCCACGATCACGCCGTCGATCGACGGTTCCGCGAGCAGCGCGCGCAGCGACCAGGACAGCATGGGCCGCCCCAGCAAGGGCATGTACTGCTTGGGGAGTCGGCCGCCGAAGCGCTGGCCGCGTCCCGGCCGCCGGGACGATCGCCCAGCGCCGCGCCGCCGCGGTCATCTCGCCGTCGGCCTGGGCCGTGCGCTGCTCGGCCGGGGTCGCCGCGGCGCTCGCGGGCGCCGGCGGCACGACCTGGAAGAACGTCTCGTTGCCGCCGATCATGCCGAGGTCGGTGCGCGCGCGTTCCTCGATGGCGGCGCGACCTTCCTTGAGGTCGCGCACCTCGGCCGCCAGCGTGCTGTTGCGCTCCTTCAGCCGGTCGTTCTCGTCGGATCTGCAGCGCGATGGCCTGCTCGAGACGCCACACGTCGCGCATGCCGTCGGGCGACACCCAGAGACGGTACTGCAGCGCGAGCACCGCCGTGAGCAGGAAGCCGGCCACGATCCGGATCGTCATGGGCGCGAGAGATTACCAGAATCCACGCAGATTGCAGCCTTTTTGCAACATGGCTTCAGGCGCAGCTCGACCGGCAGCGGCATCGGGAACGCGTCGCGGCCGGCGTAACTCGCGTCCGCGCCGAGTTCGGCCTCGATGCGCAGCAGCTGGTTGTACTTGGCGATGCGGTCGGAGCGGCACAGCGACCCGGTCTTGATCTGCGTCGCGCGGGTCGCGACGGCGATGTCGGCGATCGTGCTGTCCTCGGTCTCGCCCGAGCGGTGCGAGATGACCGAGGTGTAGCCCGCCGTCGGTCGCCATGTCGATCGCGGCCAGCGTCTCGGTGAGCGTGCCGATCTGGTTCGGCTTGATCAGGATCGAGTTGGCGATGCCGCGTGCGATGCCCTCGCGCAGGATCCTGGTGTTGGTCACGAAGAGGTCGTCGCCGACCAGCTGGATCTTGCGCCCGAGGCGCTGCGTGAGCAGCGACCAGCCGTCCCAGTCGCCCTCGGCCATGCCGTCCTCGATCGTGATGATCGGAAACCGCGCCACGAGGCCGTCGAGGTAGTCCACGAACTGCGCCGACGTGAACTTGCGTCCTTCCGATTCGAGATTGTAGAGGCCGTCCTGGTAGAACTCGGAAGCTGCGGCGTCGAGCCCGAGGCAGACGTCGCGACCCGGCTTGTAACCGGCCCGCTCGATCGCCTGCAGGATCGTCTCGAGCGCGGCCTCGTTCGACGGCAGGTTCGGTGCGAAGCCGCCCTCGTCGCCGACCGCGGTCGCGAGCCCGCGCTCGTGCAGCACCTTCTTCAGCGTGTGGAAGATCTCCGCGCCGTAGCGCAGCGCCTCCGCGAAAGTTCGGCGCGCCGACCGGCAGCATCATGAATTCCTGGATGTCGACGCTGTTGTCGGCGTGCGCGCCGCCGTTGATGATGTTCATCATCGGCACGGGCATGACCTTCGGGACCGGTCCCGCCGATGCAGGCGATAGAGCCCCTGCCGGCTCGCCCGGGCCGCCGCGTGCGCCGCGGCGAGCGAGATCGCGAGCAGCGCGTTCGCGCCGAGCCGCGACTTGGTGTCGGTGCCGTCGAGCTCGATCATCCGGCGGTCGAGCGCCGCCTGGTCGCGCACGTCCATGCCGAGCAGCGCCGCGCGCAGCTCGCCGTTCGCGTTGGCGACGGCCTTGCGCACGCCCTTGCCGAGGTAGCGCGTCTTGTCGCCGTCGCGCAGCTCGACGGCCTCGCGCGTGCCGGTCGAGGCGCCGGACGGCACGGCCGCACGGCCCATGACGCCGCCCTCGAGGAAGACGTCGGCTTCCACGGTGGGATTGCCGCGCGAATCCATGATCTCGCGCGCCTTGATGTCGACGATGTGCGTCATAGCGTCGATTCCTCGAAAGGCCGCCGCTTGGCGACGGCGTCCAGGTCCTTCAGCACCTCGAGCAGCGAGCGCATCCGGGCCAGCGGCCACGCATTGGGGCCGTCCGAGAGCGCCTTCGCCGGATCCGGATGCGTTTCCATGAACACACCGGCCACGCCGGCCGCCACCGCGGCGCGGGCCAGCACCGGCACGAACTCGCGCTGGCCGCCGGACGCGGTGCCCTGGCCGCCGGGCAGCTGCACCGAGTGCGTGGCGTCGAACACCACCGGCGCACCGGTCTCGCGCATCACCGCAAGCGAGCGCATGTCGACGACGAGGTTGTTGTAGCCGAACGAGAAGCCGCGCTCGCAGACCATCACCTGCTCGTTGCCGGTCGAGCGCGCCTTGTCGACGACGTTGCGCATCTCCCAGGGCGACAGGAACTGGCCCTTCTTGATGTTGACGGGCTTGCCCTGCCCGGCCGCGCTCAGGATGAAATTCGTCTGCCGGCAGAGGAATGCCGGCGTCTGCAGCACGTCGACGACGCTCGCGACCTCGGCCATCGGCGTGTCTTCGTGCACGTCGGTCAGCACCGGCAGGCCGAGCTGGCGCTTCACCTCGGCCAGGATCCTGCAGCCCCTGCTCGATGCCGGGGCCGCGGAAGCTCTTCGCCGACGAGCGGTTCGCCTTGTCGTAGGACGCCTTGAAGATGTACGGGATGCCGAGCGCGGAGGTGATCTCCTTCATGCGCCCGGCCGTGTCGAGCACCAGCCCTTCGCTTTCGACGACGCAGGGCCCGGCGATCAGGAAGAACGGCCGGTCGAGCCCGACTTCGAAGCCGCAGAGCTTCATGCGCCCGCCGCCACCGGCAGCTGCGAGGCCCGGTAGTCGCGCGCGGCGCGCACGAACCCGGTGAACAGCGGATGCCCGTCACGCGGCGTCGAGCGGAACTCCGGGTGATACTGGCTCGCGATGAAGAACGGATGACCGGGCAGCTCGATGATCTCGACCAGCCCGTCGCGCGAGAAACCCGGAGAACCGCAGGCCCGCGTTCATCATGCGCTGCAGGTAGTTGTTGTTGAACTCGTAGCGATGACGGTGGCGTTCGCGGATCACGTCGGCGCCGTACACCGAGTGCGCGCGCGAGCCGTGCGAGATGCGCACTTCCTGCGCGCCGAGCCGCATGGTGCCGCCGAGGTTCGAGCGTTCGTCGCGCGCCTCGACCGTGCCCTTCTGGTCCTGCCACTCGGTGATCAGCGCGATCACCGGATGCGGCGAGGCCTTGTTGAACTCCGTGCTGTGCGCGCCTTCGAGCCCGGCCACGTCGCGTGCGAACTCGATGATCGCGAGCTGCATGCCGAGGCAGATGCCGAGGTACGGAATCCCGTGCTCGCGCGCGTAGCGCACCGCCTGGATCTTGCCCTCGATGCCGCGCTCGCCGAAGCCTCCCGGCACCAGGACGGCGTCCATGCCGGCGAGGCAGGACGGGCCGTTCTTCTCGATGTCCGTCGCCTCGATGAACTCGATGTTGACGCGGGTGCGGGTCCTGCAGGCCCGCGTGCATCAGCGCCTCGGTGAGCGAGATGTAGGCGTCCTTCAGGTTGACGTACTTGCCGACCATGGCGATGTTGACGGTGAGGTCTGGATTGCCCTTGGCCGCGACGACCTGCTGCCATTCCTTGAGGTCGGCCGGCGGCACCTGCAGCCCGCAGCTTTTCGCAGACGATTTCGTCGAGGTGCTGCTCGTGCAGCAGCGAAGGAATCTTGTAGATGTCGTCGGCGTCGACGGCCGAGAACACCGCGCGTTCCTCGACGTTGGTGAACAGCGCGATCTTGCGTCGCTGCTCGGGCGGCAGCGGGTCCTGGCAGCGGCACAGCAGCACGTCCGGCTGGATGCCGATCGAGCGCAGTTCCTTGACGGAGTGCTGCGTCGGCTTGGTCTTGATCTCGCCCGAGGTCGCGATGTACGGGATCAGCGTCAGGTGCATGTACAGCACGTTGTTGCGGCCCATCTCGACGCCGAGCTGGCGGATGGCCTCGAGGAACGGCAGCGACTCGATGTCGCCCACGGTGCCGCCGATCTCCACCATGCAGACGTCGGCTTCGCCGGCGCCCATCCGGATGCACTGCTTGATCTCGTCGGTGATGTGCGGGATCACCTGCACGGTCGCGCCGAGGTAATCGCCGCGGCGTTCCTTGGCGATGACGCGCTCGTAGATGCGTCCGGTGGTGAAGTTGCTGTTGCGGCCGGTCGTCGTGCGCACGTAGCGCTCGTAGTGGCCGAGGTCGAGGTCGGTCTCGGTGCCGTCGTCGGTGACGAACACCTCGCCGTGCTGGAACGGGCTCATCGTGCCCGGGTCCACGTTGATGTACGGGTCGAGCTTGACCATCGCGACCTTGAGGCCGCGCGCCTCGAGGATCGCGCCGAGCGAGGCGGCTGCAATGCCCTTGCCCAGCGAGGAAACCACACCGCCGGTCACGCAGATGAATTTGGTCATGGGAGCCACCGTCGCAGAGATTGCACGACGGGAGAGCAGTCTAGTGGATCGGGGGGTGCTCTGGCCAGTTGAAAGCGAGCACCTCCTGCTCCGTCAGCGCCGGACGACCGCGCCAGCGGACGCACCAGGATGGCTCGCCCGGACGCGCCGCGAACTCCGCGCGCACACGAAATGTCGGCAATTGCGACGATCCGGCCGTCGACACAGAGCAGCGGCAGCGCGTCGCGGCGCCACGGCAACACGCCGTGCTCCTGAAACCACTTGCGCAACGGCCTGCGGTGTGCTGCCGCATCGGCGGCGCGGAATTCGGCGCCATCCGTCCGCGCGACGACCTGCACGTCCGCCGGCAGGCGATCGCGACTGAGCCCCCGCCCGGTAGCGGCGACGAGTTCGAGCGCGCAGTCCGGGCCCAGCACCCACTCGCTCGCATCGGCGATGCGCCAGGTGCCTTCGGCAAAACGCTCGTCGCGCGCCGGCTCCGCGTAGAGCCGGCCTCGATAGCGGCGCACCACGACGCCCGGCCAGCTCGACCTTCGGAACGCGGTCGGCCGCGGCGGCCGCCATGTCGTGCCGCAGCGCCGCGAGCGTGCGAGCGGACGGCAACGGCAGCACCAGCGCCTTCAGCCACGCGCGCAGGACGGCGCGCTGCCGCGCCGGCGCAAGCCGGGCGAGTCGCGCCATCGAGACGGTGATGCCGTCGGACACGTCCGCGCAGGTCGGTCGCCGCCAGCGACCGCTCGAGTTCGAGCGCTTCGGCGGCGTACTCCGCCACCCGCGCCGCCGTCCGCGCCGCGGCCGGCCAGCGCGCGCGCAGCGCCGGCAGCACTTCGAGTCGCAGGTAGTTGCGATCGAAGCGCGTGTCGAGGTTCGACGGATCCTCCAGCCACTGCAGGCGTTGCCGCTCGGCCCAGTCCCGCAGGTCGTCGCGCGAGACGCCGAGCAGCGGGCGCGCATGCCAGCCCGGCCCGAAGCGGACGCAAGGCCGCATGCCCGCGACCGCTCGCAGACCGCCGCCGCGCAACCACTGCAGCAGGATCGTCTCGAGCTGGTCGTCCGCATGGTGCGCGGTCAGCAGCACTTCGCCGTGAGCCAGCCCGGCCCTGAACTGCGCATAGCGGGCCGCGCGCGCCGCGGCCTCAGGGCTTTCGCCCGACTGCAGCCCGGGCATCGACCCCGACACGGCTGCAGGGGATCGACTCCGACGCGGCGAGCGACGCGCACGCTGCGGACCAGGCCCGCGACTCGGCGTGCAGGCCGTGATCGACATGGACGGCGCGCAGCGGCAAAGACAGGCCGCCGGCTTCACGGAGTCGCGCCAGCGCGCAAAGCAATACCGTGGAATCGAGGCCGCCGCTCAGGGCGACGCAATACCCGGAGGCCGCCGGGTCCTTTGCGACCGCGAGGCACTCCTCGAGCGCATGCCGCAGCCGCCCAGGAGTGAAGGACACCGCGCTCCCCGTCAGCCGGCGCGATAGACGCCCTGCCCGCGCAGCCGGGCGTAGCGCTGCTCGACCAGCTGGTCGGCGGTGAGCGCCTCCATCTGGCCGAGGTACTTGAGCAGCGCGCCTTTCAGCGAGTCGGCCGTGGCCTGCGGATCGCGATGCGCGCCGCCGAGCGGTTCGCGCAGGATCTCGTCGACGACGCCGAGCTTGTCGAGCCGCTCCGCGGTGATGCCCATCGCGTCGGCCGCCAGCTCCTTCTTGTCCGCGCTCTTCCAGAGGATCGACGCGCAGCCTTCGGGCGAGATGACCGAGTAGACGCTGTACTGGAGCATGATCAGCCGGTCGCAGACGCCGACGGCCAGCGCGCCGCCGGAACCGCCTTCGCCGATTACCGCCGTGATCACCGGAACGCGCAACGTCGCCATCTCGAACAGGTTGCGGGCGATCGCCTCGCTCTGGTTGCGCTCCTCGGAACCGACACCCGGATACGCGCCCGGCGTGTCGATCAGCGTCACGACGGGAATCTGGAAGCGCTCGGCGAGCTTCATCAGCCGCAGCGCCTTGCGATAACCCTCGGGCTTCGGCATGCCGTAGTTGCGGCGCACGCGCTCCTTGGTGTCGCGCCCCTTCTGGTGGCCGATCAGCATCACGGACTTGCCGTCGAGTCGCGCGAGGCCGCCGAGGATGGCCTGGTCGTCCGCATACATGCGGTCGCCGTGCATTTCGTGAAACTCCTCGAAGATCATCGCGGCATAGTCGAGCGTGTACGGGCGCTGAGGGTGCCGGGCCAGCTGCGCGACCTGCCACGGCGTCAGGTTCGCGAAAATGCTGCTCGTCAGCGCCCGGCTCCTGGCCCGCAGCCGGGCGATCTCCTCGCCGACGTTGACTTCGGCATCGGACGAGACGAATCGCAGTTCGTCGATCTTCGCCTCGAGCTCGGCGATCGGCTGCTCGAATTCAAGGAAACTCAATGGCATAGGGCGCGGAGGATGCCGCAGGTGGGCGGCAGGCGCAAATGCGCTGCCGGTGGATGGCAGGGCCCCGGCGCCGTCACCCGGCCGAGTAGGCCCGCCACTGGCTGGCGCTGTGGACGTCCAGCGCGTTGGCCACCGTCTTCAGGGCAGCCCGCTCGGCGTCGGAGCGCGCCGGCAGGAGCCCGAGCAGCCCCCCAGCCGCGTCCGCGACGTCCTGGCACCACGCGAGCAGCAACTGCTCCTCGTCCGCGCCGAACTCCTGCTGCAACCGGTGGTCACCGCGCGCCAGCTCATTGAGCGCCGCGATGTCCGCCTGCAGTTGCGCCTGTGTAGGCCTCACGGTGAGCCAGTGCTGCAGGGCCTCGGCCCCGCCCTGGTCCAGCAGGCCGTTCTGCCGCGCGATCTTCAGGATCACGTCGCGCTCCGCATCCTGCACCTTGCCGTCGGCCCACGCGACGTAGACCAGCGGCAGCAGCGCCAGCACTCGGTACGCTTCGCGCGGAATCTTCAGCTCCGCCAACCAGGCTTCGATGTTCATGACCCGGCCCTGGCGCGTTGTCATGGGCGGCCATCTTGCCCGTGCTTCGATCGCCCACGCAAGCGGAACCGGCGGGCGCAATGGCCAATGGCCGGTCGATCCATCGCGTCCGCAGCGCATGCAGCTGCGCCGTTGCCGGGGGCAGCCGCGTCGTCGCGGAGCGCGCTTACTTCTTGACGAGCTTCGACGCCTCGCTCATGCCCGAGCGGACCGCGTCGGCCACGCATTCGGCCTGCTTCGGAGCCTGCAACGGGTACATCTTGTCGAGTTCCTTGCACAGTGCCGTCGCCGTTTCCTTGATGCGGACTTCCAGGCCGGCGCGGCCTTCGGCCGTCTTGAGATCGAGGCCGGCATAGCTGACGCCGCGGCGCAGCACGACCTGCTGTTCCGGCGCGCCGTAGGCCGTGCGGCCGACTTCGACGACGCGCGCGGCTTCGACGGTGACACCTTCGACCGTGTCGGCGGCGACCGGACCGGCGGATGCCGCACAACCGGCGGCGACGAGCAATGCAAGCAGACCCTTGTTCATGACGCTTCCCCGAGTGTTGATGGCGGGCCGACGCTACCACGCGTCCGCTCGGGAACTGAATGCGTATTCTCGGCTAGGTCGCTGCGTTCTGCCGCAGCGGCCTCAACCGTCGGTGCGCGGAGCGTACATCACTTCGACGCCTTCGCGCCCGACCAGCACGCCGAGCCGCTCGATCAGTTCACGCGAGGGGCGGACCCTCCAGTCCTCGCCGAACTGGACGATCGCGGACGCGTCGCCGCTCGCATAGCGCACCGCCACCGTGCAGCGGCCGCCCTGGCTCGGTTTCAGCGCCTGTTCGATCGCCGCAATGAGCCTGCGCGCGTCTCCGTTGCGCGCCGCAGCGGGCCAGCGCAGCACGAGCCGCCGCGCGAACTGCTCGCGCGCCTGGTCCACGTCCATGATCTTCCTGGCCGAGAGCCGCCAGTCATCGATGAAGTCGTCCCAGCGCAGGCTGCCGTCGACCACCAGGATCGCGTCGCGCGCGACCAGCGTGCGGTACTGCTGGTAGACGTCCTCGAACATCGTCACCTCGAGCCGGCCGCTGCGATCGTCGAGGATGAAACTGGTGCGGCCCCCGCGCTTGCGGATCTCGAGCACGAGCCCGGCCACGGTGACGTTGCGGCCGGGTGTCTTCCACGGATTGCCTTCGCCGGCGCCCACCGGTTTCGCGCCGCCGATGTCGACGATGCGGCCGCTGATGATCGGCTTCAGCTCGCGCTCGTATTCGGTGATCGGATGACCGGTCAGGAAGAGTCCGAGCGTCTCGCGTTCGCCCGCGAGACGCACGGCCTCGCTCCAGTCCGGCAGGCTTTCCCCGAGTTCACGCGCGGACGCCTCGTCGGGCCCGGCCGCGGGCGGCGACGGATCCGCGAGACCGAACAGGTCGGTCTGCCCGGCCTCGCGTGCGCGGGTGGTCTGGTCGGCCGCCTGGATCGCGGCGGGCAGGCGGTGCATCAGCGTCGCCCGATTGATGCCGAGCCCGTCGAGCGCGCCGGCGCGGATCAGCGCCTCGAGCACGCGGCGATTGACCCTGTTCAGGTCGAGCCGGCGGCAGAGGTCGCGAACGTCCCGGAATGGCCCGCCGGCCGCGCGCTCCGCGATCAGGTTCTCGACCGCCGCCTGGCCGACGCCCTTGATCGCGCCGAGCCCGTAGCGGATCGACTTCGGACCCGACACGGTGAACATGTAGTGGGAGGCATTGACGTCCGGCGCCTCGACCACGAGGCCCATGCGGGTGCACTCGTCGATCAGCGTGACGACCTTGTCCGTCTTGTCCATGTCGGACGACAGCACCGCCGACATGAACGCGGACGGGTGGTGCGTCTTCAGCCACGCGGTCTGGTACGACAGCACTGCATAGGCGGCAGAGTGCGACTTGTTGAACCCGTAGCCCGCGAATTTCTCCATCAGGTCGAAGATGTGCGCCGCCACTCGGTCGGCCACGCCTCGCTGCGTCGCGCCCTCGACGAAGATCGAGCGCTGCTGCGCCATCTCCTCCGCATTCTTCTTGCCCATCGCGCGGCGCAGCAGATCGGCGCCGCCGAGCGAGTAGCCCGCGAGCACCTGCGCGATCTGCATCACCTGCTCCTGGTACAGGATGACGCCGTAGGTCGGGAACAGCACGGGCTGCAGATCCGGGTGCAGGTAGTCGACGTGCCCGCCCGTGCGCCCGTGCTTGCGCGCGATGAAATCGTCGACCATGCCGGATTGCAGCGGACCCGGGCGGAACAGCGCGACGAGCGCGACGATGTCCTCGAAGGTGTCCGGCTGCAGGCGCTTGATGAGGTCCTTCATGCCGCGCGATTCGAGCTGGAACACCGCGGTCGTCTCGCAGCGCTTCAGCAGCCGGTAGGTCGCCGGGTCGTCCATCGGCATGGTCGCGAGGTCGAGTCGAGGCTCGCCCCGCGCGGCGCGCTCGGCATCGATGATGCGCACGGCCCAGTCGATGATCGTCAGCGTGCGCAGGCCGAGGAAGTCGAACTTGACGAGGCCCGCCGCCTCGACGTCGTCCTTGTCGAACTGCGTGACCGTGCTGGTGCTGCCCGCTTCGCAATAGAGCGGCGCGAAGTCCGTCAGTACCGAGGGCGCGATGACCACGCCGCCCGCATGCGTGCCGGCGCTGCGCACCAGCCCTTCGAGCGAGCGGGCCAGGTCGATGACCTCGCGCACTTCGTCCTCGTCGCGATAGCGGCGGCGCAGTTCCTCTTCTTTCGCGAGGGCGTCGTCGAGCGTGATGCCGAGTTCGAACGGAATCAACTTCGCGATGCCGTCGGCGAGTCCGTAGCTCAGGCCAAGCACGCGCGCGACGTCGCGCACCACCGCTTTTGCCGCCATCGTGCCGTAAGTGATGATCTGCGAGACGCGTTCGCGGCCGTACCGCTGCGCGACGTAGTCGATGACCCGGTCGCGGCCTTCCATGCAGAAGTCGACGTCGAAATCCGGCATCGACACGCGTTCTGGATTGAGGAAGCGCTCGAACAGCAGGTCGTAGCGCAGCGGGTCGAGGTCGGTGATGCCGAGCGAGTACGCGACCAGCGAGCCGGCGCCCGAACCGCGGCCGGGCCCGACCGGGACGCCGTTCTCGCGGGCCCAGCGGATGAAGTCGGCGACGATCAGGAAGTAACCTGCGAACCCCATCTGGCAGATGGTCTCCAGTTCGCTCGCAAGTCGCTGCTCATAGACCGGACGATCGACCTGCTTCGCGCCAGGCACGGCGTCCAAGGCCGCGATCCGGCGCTCGAGGCCGAGCGCGGCCTCGTCCCGGAGGTGCCCTTCCGTCGTCTGTCCCGCCGGCACCGGGTAGGCCGGCAGCGACGGCTTGCCGAGCTTCACGACCAGGTTCAGCCGCCGGGCGAGTTCGACGGTGTTCTCGAGGGCTTCGGGCAGGTCGGCGAACAGTTTCGCCATTTCGTCGGGCGACCGCAGGTACTGTTCTTCGCTGTAACGGCGCGGGCGTGTCGGGTCGGCCAGCAGCGTGCCTTCCTGGATGCAGACACGCGCCTCGTGGGCCTCGAAATCGTCGCGCCGCAGGAAGCGCACGTCGTTGGTCGCCACGACCGGCACGCCCTTCGCCACGGCCAGTTGCAACGAACCCGCGATGCAATCTTCTTCTCCAGGCCGCCCGGTGCGCTGCAGCTCGAGGTAGTAGCGGTCGCCGAACAACTCGAGCCACGTCTCGACAGCGCGGGCGGCCTCCGCGTCGTGACCGGCGAGGATCGCGCGGCCGACGTCGCCTTCGCGCGCCCCGGAGAGCGCGATCAGTCCGGCGGTGCTGTCCGCATCGAGCCACGTCCGGGCCAGTGTCGGACCGTGCTTGCCCTGGCCTTCGAGGTAGCCGCGCGTCACGAGCCGTGTGAGGTTCAGGTAGCCGCGATCGTTCTGGCACAGCAGCACGAGGCGGCTCGGCTCGGCACGCTCGCCGTCGTCGCGGACGAGCACGTCCACCCCGACCAGGGGCTTGATGCCCTTCGACTGCGCGGCCTTGTAGAACTTCACCAGCGCGAACAGGTTCGCGTGGTCGGTCACAGCCAGCGCCGGCATGCGCATCCGCGCGACGGCGTCGATCAGGCCTTCGCGGATCGGCGTCCCGTCATCGCGCTTGTCGCTCTCGATACGCAGCAGGCCATCGACGAGCGAGTACTCGGTGTGAACGCGGAGATGGACGAACTGCGCCATCGCGGTGGGATTCAGCGGGGATGGCACGATTGTACCGGTCCGAAGCTCCGCCGGTGCACCGGCGAGGGTCCGAGCCGGTTCAGGGCGACGATGTGCGCCTGCGTCGGATAACCCTTGTGGCCCGCGAATCCGTAGCCGGGATAGCGCTGATCCAGTTCCACCATGTAAGCGTCGCGAGCGACCTTGGCGAGGATGCTCGCGGCGCCGACGCAGACGACCTTCGCGTCGCCCTTGACGACCGCCTCGATGCTGCACTCGAAGCCGAGCCCTGCGATGTCTGGCAAGCGGTTGCCGTCGACGACGACGTGCGCGGGGGCACGCGTCAGCCCCGCGATGGCGCGGCGCATCGCGAGCATCGTCGCCTGCAGGATGTTGATCGCGTCGATCTCGCCGGCGTCGGCCCAACCGAGGCCGTACGCGAGACTGCGGGCACGGATCGCGATCGCGAGCTGCGTGCGGCGCGCGGCGGTCAGGGCTTTCGAATCGCCGATCCCCGCGATGGGGCAGCGATCGTCGAGGATCACCGCTGCGGCGACCACCGGACCCGCGAGCGGCCCGCGGCCGGCTTCGTCGACGCCGGCCGTCAATCCCGACCTTCGCCAGTCGAAACTCGCCTGCTCCGCCGCCCGGGTCATCACGACTGCGGTCCTCGTTCGGCCCGCAGCTCCAGGATCGCTTCGGCCGCGCGGGCACTCGCGTCGCGGCGCAGCGTGCGGTGGATCTCCGCAAAGGCCGCGACCAGTTCCGCGCGGTCGGTCCGGTCGAGTTGCTCGAGAACGGCCGGGCCGAGCACCTCCGGACGGACCTGCTCCTGGAAGAACTCCGGCACCAGCTTGCGTCCCGCGAGCAGGTTCGGCTGTGAAAAATAATCGGTCTTCACCAGGCCCATCTCGCGCAGCAGCCAGCCGGTGAGCGGCGCCACCCGGTATGCGACGACCATCGGCCGCTTCACGAGCGCGGCCTCGAGCGTCGCGGTGCCCGAGGCGACGAGCACCGCGTCGGCGGCGGTCAGCGCATCCTGCGCGCGGCCGTCGAGCACGCGCACGTTGACGCCCGGCGCATGCGCCGCGAGCGCCTGTTCGAACAGGCCCCGCGCGCCAGGGTTGGCCATCGGCGCCACGAATTCGATGCCGGGACGGGCATCTTGCAGCCAGGCCATGGTCCTGGCGAAGGGCGCACCAAGCTTGCCGACCTCGCCGCCTCGGCTTCCGGGCAGCACGGCGACGACCTGTGCGCCTGCCGCCAGTCCGAGCGCCGCGCGCGCCGGGACCGGATCCGACTCGAGCGGAATCCGGTCGGCGAGCGGATGACCGACGAATACGGCGCGCACGTGGTGCGCGTCGTAGAACGCGCTCTCGAACGGCAGCAGGCACAGCACGAGGTCGACGGACTGCGCCGATCGTGCGCACGCGGCCCTGGCGCCAGGCCCAGACCTGCGGGCTGACGTACTGTACGGTCGGCACGCCCCGGACCTTGAGTTGCCGCGCGACGCGCAGGTTGAACTCGGGTGAATCGATGCCGACGAACACGTCTGGCCGCGCCTCGACCAGGCGCGCCACCAGGTCGCGCCGCAGGCGCAGCAGTCGCGGCAGGTGCCTGAGGATTTCCGCGAGCCCCATGACGGCGAGCGACTCGGACGCGGCCCAGGCCTCGCACCCGGCTTCCGTCATCCGTGGCCCGGCGACGCCGAAGCAACGGACGGCCGGCGAGCGTTCGCGGAGCGCCCGGATCAGCGCGCCGCCGAGGTTGTCGCCCGACGCTTCCCCGGCCACGAGGCCGATGGACGGCGCGCCGGTCTCCGCGCTTGCCACGTCTGGCACCGCGAGGGTCAGCGCACGATGCTGCGGGTGGACTGCGGCAGGAAGTCGACGAACGGCTGGATCTCCGGGGACTCCTGCGCCATCGTCTTCAGCTGCGTTTCGGCTTCGGCGAGCTTCAGGCCCGACCGGTAGAGCACCCGGAATGCGTTGCGGATGTTGCGGATCTGCTCCGGCGTGAACCCGCGGCGCTTCAGTCCTTCGGAGTTCACGCTGTGCGGCGCCGCCGGCTGCCCGACCGCCATCACGTACGGCGGCACGTCGCGGGTCACGGCCGTGTTGTTCGCGATGAACGCGTGGGCGCCCACCTTGCAGAACTGATGGATTCCGGAGAAGCCCGCCATGATCACCCAGTCGCCGAGCTGAACGTGCCCGCCGAGCGTCGCGCAGTTGGCGAGCACGCACTGGTTGCCGACCACGCAGTCGTGCGCAACGTGCGTATACGACATGAACAGGTTGTCGTCGCCGATCCGCGTGACGTGCTGGTCCTTCGTCGTGCCGCGGTTCAGCGTGGTGAACTCGCGGATGATGTTGCGATGGCCGATCTCGAGCCGCGTCGGCTCGCCCTTGTACTTCTTGTCCTGCGGCGCGTCGCCGACCGACGCGAACTGGTGGATCCGGTTGTCCTCGCCGATGCGCGTCGGGCCACAGATCACGACGTGCGGGCCCACGAACGTGCGCGCGCCGATCTCGACGCCGCTGCCGATCACCGAGTACGCGCCGATCTCGACGCCGTCACCGAGGACCGCATCCGGCGCGACGATCGCCGTCGGGTGGATGGCCTGGGCCATGCTGTATCTCCTCTCGTCTGTCGGCGGCAGGGCTCAGCCCGGCATCACCATCATTTCCGCGGAACACACTTCGTCGCCGTTCACTTCGGCCGCCGTGGCGAACTTCCAGATCGAGCGGATGCGCCGCTCGAGCGTCGCCTTCAGCACCAGCTGGTCGCCGGGCAGCACCGGGCGACGGAAGCGGGCCTTGTCGATGCCGGCGAAGTAGAACTTCACGCTCTCGTCCGGATAGACGCCCGCCGTGACGAAGCAGAGGATTCCGGCCGTCTGGGCCAGGCCCTCGAGGATCAGCAC
Source organism: uncultured Gammaproteobacteria bacterium (assembly GCA_963843985.1). GTDB lineage: Bacteria > Pseudomonadota > Gammaproteobacteria > Steroidobacterales > Steroidobacteraceae > RPQJ01. The sequence continues at coordinate 227,675 of CAWJMS010000001.1, forward strand.
GCCGGGCATGACCGGACGGCCCGGAAAATGGCCCGCGAAGAACTCCTCGTTGGCAGTCACGTTCTTGATCGCGCGGATGCTCTGGCCGGAATGGCACTCGAGCACCCGGTCCACGAGCAGCATCGGGTAGCGATGCGGCAGGCGCCGCATGATCTCGTCGATGCCGAAGCCGGTGTCACTCATCGCTGTCATCCTTCGTTTCCTCCGCGGCGCCGCCCTCGAGCCGGCGTACACGCCGCGCCAGCTCGTCGAGCTTCTGGAAGCGCGCGCTGTTGCGCCGGAAGCTGCGCGCCTCGTCGGCCGGCAGGTTCCCGGAATACACGCCGGGTTTCGTGATCGAACGGCTGACCATCGTCTTGCCCGTCAGCGCCACGTCGTCGCAGATCGACAGGTGGCCGACGATGCCGGATTGCCCGCCCAGCATGCAACGCCGGCCGATCGTCGCGCTGCCCGCGATGCCGACCATGGCCGCGATGACGGTGTGCGCGCCGATGCGCACGTTATGCGCCACCATCACCAGGTTGTCGATCTTCACGCCATCCTCGACCACGGTGTCGCCGATGGTGCCGCGATCGATCGTCGTATTGGCGCCCACGTCGACGTCGTCTCCGATCACCACGCTGCCGACCTGCGGGATCTTTACGTACCCGTCACGGTCCGGCGCATGGCCGAATCCGTCGGCGCCGATCACCACGCCCGGCGCGAATACGCCACGCCGGCCGATGCGCACGCCGTGGCAGACGGTGACGCGCGCCACCAGTTGGCAGTCGGCGCCGATCTCGGCCTGGTGGAGGATGACGCAAGCCGGGCCCACGTAAGTCCGGGCGCCGATGCGGGCACCGTCGCCCACGTAGCTGCCGGGGCCGATCCACGCGCTCGGATCGACTGCGGCGCCCGGCTCGACCACGGCCGTCGGATGACGGCCACGCGGAAATCCCGGCTCCGGGTACAGGACCTGCGCAATGCGGGCGTATGTGGCGTACGGGTTGGCGGCGATCAGCGCCGGGACCGGACACGAGGCGGCGCTCTGCGCATCCAGCACGACGGCGCCCGCCCGAGTCGACCTGAGGTGCTTGAGGTAGCGGGGATTCGCGAGAAACGACAGCGCGCCCGGCGCGGAATCGTCGAGGGGCGCGACCCGGTCGACCGTGGCCTCGGGGTCGCCCCTCAGCTCACAGCCGAAGCGGACGGCCAGTTCGGCGAGGCGCACCGCCATGGGCGCTTACGCCGCCTCGGCCTCAGGGCTTCGCCGGCGGGGCCTTGCCGCTCTTCGCCTGCAGCGCGGAGAGGACCTGCTGCGTGATGTCGACCGACGGGCTCGCGTAAAGCGCGTCCGCGACGACGACGTCGAGGTTCGCCGCCTTGGCGTAGGTCTGCACTTCCTGCAGCACCGTGCGCTGCAACTGGCCGAGGGCTTCGTTGCGGCGGACGTTCAGGTCTTCGAGGAACTCGTTCTGCTTGCGCGCCAGCTCGCGCTGTCCGTCGCGCAGTGTCTTTTCCTGGTTGCGGCGGTCGGCCTCGGCCATCGTCGCGCCGTCCTTCTGCAGCTTGTCGTCCTTGGCCTTCAGGTCGCGCTGCTGGTTCTCGAGGTCGCGGCGACGGGCCGCGAATTCGTTTTCGAGCGCAGCCGAGGCCGCCTGAGCCTGCGGCGCTTCCTGCAGCAGCCGGGCGACGTTGACGACACCGATCTTGGCCTGCGCCTGGGCGGCGGCAAACGGCATCGCGCTCGCGGCGAGCGTTACGACGGCGAGCATGGCGGTCTTGATACGCATGGAACGGAATACCTCAGAAAGCCTGGCCGATGGAGAACTGGAACCCTTCCGTCTCGTCCTTGTACTGGACGCTGTCGCCCTTGGACGCATTGAGCGGAATGGCGTAGCTGAACCGGAACACGCCGAGCGGGGCGAGCCACTGCACCGCCAGGCCCGTCGAATATCGCAGTTTATCAAAGGCGAAATCGTAATTGACCGGCGTGACGCCGTCCCTGCCCACGAAATTGATGTTCTCGTCGGAAAAGACGTTGCCGATGTCGAAAAAGGCGCTGAATCTCGCGGTGTTACGCCACTTTTCGGGCATCGGCATCAGCACTTCGATCTGGCTGGCGAGCTTGATGTTGCCGCCGTACGGATTGCCGAAGGAGTCCTTCGGGCCCAGCCGGCTCTCGCGGAAACCGCGCACGGACTCCGGCCCGCCGGCGAAGAAGTTCCGGTAAGGCGGCAACGATGTCGTGCTGCCGAGCGCCTTGCCGTAGCCGAGCTCCGTGTTCGCCATCAGCGTGAACCACTTGGAGAGCGGCAGGAACTGCAGGTAGTCGTAGTTGAGCGTGTAGAACTCGACGTCGCTGCCCGGGAGGGTGTAGCTGAGGCCGAGGCGATGACGCGCGCCGCGGTCGGCGAACAGCGAGCGATTGCGCGAGTCGTACGACCAGCCGAACGAGAGCTCGAAGGTGTTGAACTTCGTGCCGTAATAGGTGAACTCGATCGGCGGGATGCCGGCCGTGTCGGTCTTCGTGTAGGTGTTGCCGTTGTTCTGCACCCAGTACGACGCTTCCGCGGCGCTGCTGTTCGGGTCGGTGAACAGGTCGGACTTCTGCGCCGCCATCCCGAGGCGCAGCGACTGGAATTCCGAGATCGGCCAGCCGTAGTCGATGCCGAGCGTGCCGGTCTCCGTCTGGAAGTCCGACGACGAACTGGTGAACTGGCTGATGCGCCGCCACGTCGCCGACAGCGTGCGCGATACGCCGTCGACGGTCGTGTACGGGTCGGTGTGCGACAGGCTCGCCACCTTGCTGTACTGGCCCGCGTTGACCTCGGCGGCCACGCGATTGCCGGTGCCCATGAAGTTGCTGTGCACGAAGCTGCCGTTCAGCAGGATCGATTGCGACTCGGAATAACCGACGCCGCCGCTGAACTGCCCCGGCAGGCCTTCCTTGATGGTGTAGTTCACGTCGACGAGGTCCGGCGTGCCGGCCACCGGTTCGGTCTCGACCTCGACCTTCTCGATGAAGGGCAGCCGCTGCAGGCGCTGCTTCGAGCGCTCGACGGCGGAATTCGACAGGTAGCCGCCTTCCATCTGGCGCATCTCGCGGCGCATCACGTCGTCGTTGATGCCCGTCGTGCCGTTGAAATTGATGTGGCGCACATACGCGCGATTGCCCGGGTCGACGAGGAACGTGAGTTCGATCTCCTTCGTCTCCTTGTTCTCCTTCGGCACCGGGTCGATCTTCGCGAACGCATAGCCGTCCTGGCCGAGCCGCAGCGCCATGAACTCGGTCGTCTGCGTCACCATCTTGCGCGAGAAGATGTCGCCGCGGTGGACCTGGACGAGCGCGCGCAGGTCCTCCTCCGGCACCACGAGGTTGCCCGCGATCTTCACGTCCGAGATGCGGTAGACCTCGCCTTCCTTCACGTTCAACGTGATGAAGATGTCGTCCTTCTCGGGGGTGATGGCCACCTGCGAGGAATCGACGTCCATGTTCGCGTAGCCGCGGTCGAGGTAGTGCGAGCGCAGCTTCTCGATGTCGCCCGAGAGTTCCTCGCGCGAATACCGGTCGTCCTGCTTGTACCAGGACAGCCAGTTCGGCGTCTTGAGCTTGAAGTCCTCCTGCAGTTCCTTGTCGGTGAAGGCCGTGTTGCCGACGATGTTGATCTGGCGGATCTTCGAGCGCTTGCCCTCGACGATGTCGACGGCGATCTTCACGCGGTTGCCCGAGACGTCCTCGACCTTGGTGTCGACTTTCACGCCGTACTTGCCGCGCGAGTAGTACTGGTCCGTGAGGAAGCGCTTGACCTCGTCGAGCGTCGACTGGTTGAACGTCTTGCCCTTCGCGAGGCCGACGTTGCGCAACGACTTCTCGAGGTCCTCGGTCTTGATGTCCTTGTTGCCGGTGAGCGTGAAGCTCTCGATCGACGGGCGTTCGAGCACGGCGATGACCAGCGTGCCGCCGTCGCGCCGGATCTCGACGTCGCGGAAGAAGCCGGTTGCGTACAGCGCGCGCAGCGCCTCGTCGACGCGGCGCTGGTCCATCCGGTCGCCGATGTTGACGGGCAGGTAGTTGTAGACCGTGCCCTCCGTGATGCGCTGCAGGCCTTCGATCCGGATGTCGCCGACGGTGAACTCGCCGCCCTCGGTCTGGGCGAACACTGCAGGTACGGCGAGGAGGGCCGGCAACGCGGCCGCGAACTTCAAGCGCATTTAGGACGGCTCAGCTGAACAACCGCGAGAGGTCGTTGTAGAAGGCGAAACTCATGAGCACCAGCAGCAGCAGGATGCCGATCTGCTGGCCCACGGCCTGGGCGCGCTCGGAGAGCGGGCGGCCCTTCACCAGCTCCACGAGCTGGTACACGATCTGGCCGCCGTCCAGGATGGGGATCGGCAGCAAATTCAGGACGAACAGGCTCACACTCACCACGGCGAGGAACGACAGGAACGACAGTATGCCCTGTCGCGCGGAAAAACCGGCGTATTCCGCGATGTTGATGGGGCCGCTCAGGTTCTTCACGGACACGTCGCCGGCGATCACGTTCCAGATCATGCGGATCGTGAGCGTCGACATGCTCCAGGTCTTCGCCACCGCGTGTCCTGCCGCGTCCAGCGGACCGTAGTGCTCGCGCGTGCGCATGTCGTCGGGAACCGGCGAGCCGGCCGCCGGCTGCACGCCGATCCGTCCGAGGAGACGTCCACCTTCGCGCTGGCCTTCGACCTCGATCGGCACGTCCAACCGGATGCCGCGGCGCTCGATGGAGAACGTCATGGACTTGCCGGGGCTCGGCTGGACTCGCTGCACCAGGGCGGGGAAATCGGCGACCGGATGGCCGTCCACCGCAACGATGCGGTCGCCGACCTCGAGGCCCGCGCGGTCGGCCGGGCTGTCGGGCACGACCTTGCCGACCACCGCCGGGATGGTCGGGTACCAGAAGTCGAAACCCAGGCCCGGCAGCAGCGCGCCCGGCTCGGTCAGCGCCCGCCGATCGCCGGATACGTCGAGCGTGACCGCGCGCTGGCTGCCCGTGCTACGCACCTCGACCCGGATTGGATCGCCGCTCATCACCCGGTCCAGGATCTCGAGGACTGCGCCTTCGCGGCTCGTGACCTCCTCGCCCCCGATGCCGACGATCTGGTCGCCCGCATGCAGTCCGGCCCGCGCCGCAATCGAATCCGGAGTGATTTCGCCGATGACCGGCTTCAGCGCGGGTACGCCCGCGACGAACAGGACCCAGTATGCGAACACGGCGAACAGGAAATTGGCGAACGGCCCGGCGAGCAGCACGAGTATGCGCTGCCACGGCGGCTTGCGGCTGTAGGCCGCCGCGAGCTGGCTCGCCTCGACGGGACCTTCGCGTTCGTCGAGCAGCTTGACGTAGCCGCCGAGCGGGATCGCGGAGAACGCGTATTGCGTGCCATCCGCTCCCTTGCGCGACCACAACACCTTGCCGAAGCCGATCGAGAAACGCAGTACCCGGATGCCGAGCCTGCGGGCCATCCAGAAATGGCCGAACTCGTGCACGGCGACGAGCACGCCGATGGCGACGAGAAACGCGAGCAGGTAGCTGAGTATGGTCATGTCCTAGGCTCTGCCGCTGCGCGCCAGCACTGCTTCGGCCTCGGCGCGGGCCCAACGGTCCGCTGCCAATACCTCGGCCAATCCGGTCGCAGCGACGCGGGCGTGGCGGGCCACCACGGTTTCGATCAAATCGACGATGCCGAGGAAACCGAGCTTTCCCGCCAGGAACGTCGACACGGCCACCTCGTTCGCGGCGTTCAGCACCACCGGAACCGTGCCGCCTGCGGCAGCCGCTTCGCGAGCCACCACCAGGGCGGGGAACCGTTCGAGGTCCGGAGCCTCGAAATCGAGCCGGGCGGCCGCCACGAGGTCGAGGGATTCTACACCGGAGTGGATCCGCTCCGGCCAACCAAGGGCGTGGGCGATGGGGGTACGCATGTCCGGGTTGCCGAGCTGGGCGAGGATCGAACCGTCCACGTACTCCACCAGTGAATGCACGATGCTCTGCGGGTGTACGACCACCTCGACTCCCCGAGGTTCCATGCCGAACAGCACGCAGGCCTCGATCAGCTCGAGCCCCTTGTTCATCAGCGTCGCCGAATCCACGGAAATCTTGCGGCCCATTCGCCACTTCGGGTGCGCACAGGCCTCGTCCGGAGTGGCCCGGGCCATGCGTTCGCGCGTGTGGCGCAGGAACGGCCCGCCCGAGGCGGTCAGCAGGATCCTGCGCACGCCGGCCGCCGGGCGGCCCGTTTCGAGCGAGCCCGGCATGCACTGGTAGATCGCGTTGTGCTCGCTGTCGATCGGCACCAGGACCGCCCCGCTGGTCCGCGCCGCGGCGACCAGCAGCCGCACCCGCCACCACGAGCGATTCCTTGTTCGCGATCAGCACGCGCTTGCCGGCGCGCGCCGCGGCGAGCGTCGACGGCAAGCCCGCCGAGCCGACGATGGCCGCCATGACCGTGTCGACCTCGTCGCTGGCCGCGATCTCCGCGAGCGCGTCCATGCCGCAGCGGACGCGGGTCGGCGCGCCGACCGATCGCAACGCCTCGGACAACTTCTCGGCCGACTCGGCATCGCGCATCACCGCCACGGCCGGGCGATGCGCCAGGCACTGCTCGAGTAACCGCTGGTAATTCGTCGACGCCGCCAGCGCCGCGACGGCGAACCGATCGGGGTGGCGTGCGAGCACGTCCAGCGTGCTGACACCGACGCTGCCCGTGCTGCCGAGGACGGCGACGCGCATCATGTCGGCATCCCGAGCGCGTACAGCCCGAGCAGGAATGTCGGACCCGCCGCGGTCACGCTGTCGATGCGATCGAGCACGCCGCCGTGACCGGGCAGCATGTGCCCGCTGTCCTTGAGGCCCGCGCGACGCTTGAACATGCTCTCGAACAGGTCGCCGACGACCGACACGAGCGCGACCAGCATGCAGAGCCCGAGCCACGCCCGCACCGGCATGCCAAACATCCGCGCGCCCACGAGGCCGGCGACCGACGACGCAAGCATGCCGGCCGCGAATCCTTCCCAGGTCTTTCCCGGGCTGATCCGCGGGGCGAGCTTGTGCCGGCCGAGCGCACGGCCGCCGAAATACGCGCCCACGTCCGCGGCGGCGATCAGCACGATCAGGTACAGCAGCAACATGCGTCCATTCGGCTCGATCAGCACGAGGCGGGCGAGCCCGACTGCTGCGGGCACCAGCACCGGAATCCCGACCACGGCTGCCGCCACGCGCCGCCCCTGCTGGGAGGCCAGCGCGAGCCACAGGAATGCGATCAGCCACCACGACGCCGCGAACCACAGGAAGGCGGTGAGCTGCGCCTCATCGCGTGTGAACCACCACGCCGCCGCGGCCGCCGCCGCGATGACCGCCGTGTACAGGGTCCGGCTGGCCGCGCCGTGCAGACCGGCGAATGCGGCCCACTCCCATGCGCCCGCCAGGAACACCGCCGCGATCACCGGCAACGCCACCGACGCCGGCAACCAGGTCAGAACGCCGATGATGACGACGCCGATGACGAGCGCCGTCAGGATCCTGTCGCGCAGCGCGCTAGCCACCCTGCACCTGGGCGGTGGTCAGGCCAAAGCGGCGCTCGCGCCGCGAGTAGTGTTCGAAGGCCCGCTCGAGATCGGCGTCGCCGAAATCGGGCCAGAGCGTGTCACAGAAATACAGTTCCGTGTAGGCGAGGTTCCAGAGCACGAAATTGCTGATGCGCTGCTCGCCGCCGGTGCGGATGAAGAGGTCCGGATCCGGAACGCCGCCGAGCGCGAGCGCGGCCGAGAACACCGATTCGTCGATCGCGGCGGCATCGATCTCGCCCGCGACGGCGCGCGCCGCCAGCGCGCGTGCAGCCTGCGCGATGTCCCAGCGGCCGCCGTACGAGAGTGCAACGTGCAGCACCATGCTGTCGTTCGCCGCGGTGCGCTGCTCGCCGGAGCGCAGCCGCGCGTAGACGTCCGGCTTCAGCGTCGAGAAGTCGCCGATGAAATGCAGGCGGATGCCGTGCCGGTTCAGCTCGTCGATCTCGTCGTCCATCGCCTCCACGAAAAGCTCGAGCAGCCGACTGACTTCGTCGACCGGCCGCTGCCAGTTCTCGCTCGAGAACGCGAACAGCGTCAGAGCCTCGACCCCGCGGCGCGCGCAGCCTTCGACCGTCGCGCGGACAGCCTTGATGCCGGCCCGATGCCCGAGGTGCCTCGGCATGGCCCGGCGCGCGGCCCACCGCCCGTTGCCGTCCATGATGACGGCGACGTGACGCGGGACGCCCGCTGCGCGGGTATGCGGCTGCGGCACGACCTCAGACCTGCATCAGTTCCTTTTCCTTTTCCGCAAGCACGTGATCGACCTCGGCCACATACTTGTCCGTGAGCTTCTGCACCTCGTCCTGGGCGCGGCGGTCGTCGTCCTCCGCGACCAGCTTTTCCTTGAGCATTTCCTTCAGCTCCTGCATCACGTCGCGGCGCACGTTGCGGATCGCGACGCGCGCGTTCTCCGCCTCGTGCTTGACGACCTTGGTCAGGTCGCGACGGCGCTCCTCGGTGAGCGCAGGCAGCGGCACGCGAATCACGGTGCCGGCCGTGTTCGGCGTGATGCCGAGATCCGACTTCATGATCGCCTTCTCGATCACGGCGACCATCTGCTTGTCGTAAGGCACGATGGTAATGGTCCGCGCGTCCTCGACCGCGACGTTCGCGACCTGCTGCAGCGGGGACTCGGCGCCGTAGTAGTCGACCCGGATGTGGTCGACGAGGCTGGTGCTCGCGCGACCGGTGCGCAGCCGCTTCAATTCGTTCCGGTAGGCCGCCACGCACTTTGCCATGCGTTCGGCCGCGTCTTTCTTGATGTCCTCGATCATGACTCCTCCGCGATGGTCGGCTCCGCCGACTCAGTTCGTCACCAGGGTGCCCACGTCTTCGCCGCGCGACACGCGGACCAGCGCACCCGGATCGTTCATGTTGAATACGCGCAACGGCAACTGGTGGTCCCGGCACAGCACGATCGCCGTGGCGTCCATGACGTTCAGCCGTTGGTCGAGCACCTGGTCGTAGGTCAGGCGGTCGTAGCGCTTCGCGGCCGGGTTCAGCACCGGGTCCGAATCGAAGATGCCGTCGACCTTGGTCGCCTTCAGCAGCAGTTCCGCCTCGATTTCGATCGCCCGCAGGCTGGCGGCCGTGTCGGTCGTGAAGAACGGGTTGCCAGTGCCGGCCGCGAAGATCGCGACGCGGCCTTTCTCGAGGTGGCGGATGGCGCGCCGCCGGATGTAGTCCTCGCAGACCTCGTTGATGCGGATCGCGGACATCACCCGGGCGAAGACGCCCGACGACTCGAGCGCGTCCTGCAGCGCCAGCGAGTTCATGACGGTGGCGAGCATGCCCATCTGGTCGCCGGTCACGCGATCCATGCCGGAGCGCGCCAGGCCGGCGCCGCGGAACAGGTTGCCGCCACCGATCACAATGCCGACCTCGCACGCCGGTCGCACGCACGGCGCCGATTTCGCCGGCCAGGCGCTTCAGGAAGGCCGGGTCGATGCCGTAGTCGGAGTCCCCCATCAGGGCCTCGCCGGAGAGCTTGACGAGGATACGGCGGAAACGCGGCAGTTTTTCGTCGCTGCGGGTCATCGGTTCGGTCACCTCGAGCGGTTCGCCATTATAAAGAACCCCGCTTGCGCGGGGTTCCGGAGAGTGTGCCGTGACGGGTCGCCGTGACTCAGGAGCCCCGCACCGCGGCCATCACCTCGTCAGCGAAGTTCTCCTGCTTCTTCTCGATGCCAGCGCCGACTTCGTAGCGCACGAAGCGCGCCACCCTGGCGTTGGCCTTCTTGAGCACGTCGCCGACCGCCTGCTTGTCGTCCTTCACGAACGGCTGGCCGAGCAGCGTGATCTCGCCGAGGAACTTGCGCACCTTGCCGTCGACCATCTTCGCGACGATCTCGGCCGGCTTGCCCGCCGCCTTCGGGTCCTGCGCCACCTGGGCGACGAAGATGTCGCGCTCGTGCGCCACCTGGTCGGCCGGCACGTCGTCCGCCGACAGGTACTGCGGGTTGATCGCCGCAATGTGCATCGCGAGGTCATGGCCGAGCTGCTCGTCGCCGCCCTGCAGCGCCACGAGGACGCCGATCCGGGTGCCGTGCCGGTACGTCGCGAGCGGAGCGTCCGCCTTGACGATCTCGAAGCGGCGCACGCTCGATGTTCTCGCCGATGCGGGCGATCAGCGCGCGACGCGTCTCCTCGACCGTCTCGCCCGAGGCCAGCTTGACGGAGTTCAGCGCCTCGAGATCCTTCGGCTGCGCGTCGAGCGCCGCCTTGCGCGACCGACGCGGCGAAGGCCTGGAAGTCCTTCTCGCGGGCGACGAAATCCGTCTCGGAGTTGACCTCGACCACGGCGGCCGTGCGGCCGTCGGCGGAACGCTCGATCGCGATCACGCCTTCGGCGGCGATGCGCCCGGCCTTCTTGTCGGCCTTGGCGAGGCCCGACTTGCGCATGATCTCGGCCGCGGCTTCGAGGTCGCCGTTGGACTCGACCAGCGCCTTCTTGCATTCCATCATGCCGGCGCCGGTGCGCTCACGCAGCGCCTTCACTGCCTCTGCGGTGACGGCCATGATCACGCCTCTCCCTTCGCGGCCTCGGCTTCGACCGGCGCGACGACCGGGCGGCGGCACGTCAGCCGCCGCGGGTCCCTTCTTGCGCGCAGCGGCGCGACGGGCCATGAATGCCTCGGCGCTCTCCTCCGGGTCGGCCTCGACCAGTTCCTCGGCGCGCTGTTCGGCGCCGGTGTCGGTCTCGACGGCACCGGGCTTGCGGCGGACGGCCGGGGCCTTCTTCCTGGCCGGGGCGGCGCGGCGCTTCGGGCCGCCCGTCTTCGGACGCGGCTTGCCTTCCTCGTCGAGTTCGACGAATTCGTCCTCGCCGACCGGCACGTCCGGGATCGTCGAACGGCCTTCGATCACCGCATCGGCGATGCCGGCGGCGTACAGCTGGATGGCGCGCATGGCGTCGTCGTTGCCGGGGATCACGTAGCTGATGCCGTCCGGCGAGCAGTTGGTGTCGACCACGGCGACGACCGGGATGCCCGAGCTTCTGGGCCTCGTGAATGGCGATCTTCTCGTGACCCACGTCGACGACGAACAGCACGTCCGGCAGGCCTTCCATGTCCTTGATGCCGCCGAGGCTGCGGTCGAGCTTCTCGCGCTCGCGGCGCACCATCTGCGCCTCGCGCTTGCTGCGCAGGTCGAGCGCGCCGCTCGCGATCATCTCGTCGATCTCGTGCAGCCGCTTGATCGACTGACGGATCGTCTTGAAGTTGGTGAGCATGCCGCCGAGCCAGCGATGGCTGACGTAAGGCATGCCGCAGCGGGCCGCTTCCTTGGCGATCGCTTCGCGCGCCGAGCGCTTGGTGCCCACGAACAGCACCTTGCCGCCGTCGGCGACCACGTTCTTGACGAAGCCGGCGGCCTCGTTGAACAGCGGGCAGCGAATTCTCGAGGTTGATGATGTGGATTCGGTTGCGTTCGCCGAAGATGAAGGGGGCCATCTTCGGGTTCCAGAAGCGGGTCTGGTGTCCGAAATGGACACCCGCTTCCAGCATCTGTCGCATGGACACGCCGGACATTCGAGCACTCCTTGTTGGGTTGGGCCTCCACGCACCCCATGCAGCAACCCTTTTGGTCCTCTAAGGACCTCGCGGGCACCCAGCTGCATGTGCCGGTACGTGTGCGGATTTGGTTGTGAAAAACGGGGGCGCTTTATACCATAACTCTCCTTTCGTTCAAACACTTGCGCGCCCGCCCCCTGGTGGCGGGCACGAGGACCCGCCCAGAACATGCAGCAGCCCGAGTCGGCAACCACCCTCCTGGCGCCCCGACAGCGCCGGGCGCGTCGGGACCAAGAATCCCGCGGAACAGGCGGCCATGCGCGTGGCCGGACGCCTGACGGCCGAGGTCCTCGACATGATCGGGCCCCACGTCGTCCCGGGGGTCACCACGGACGAACTGGACCAGCGTCTGCCATCGACTACATCGTCGAGGTGCAGCAGGCCATCCCGGCGCCGCTCGACTACCGCGGCTTCCCGAAGTCGATCTGCACCTCGGTCAACCACGTGGTCTGCCACGGCATCCCGGGCGACCGCAGGCTCAAGCAGGGCGACATCGTCAACGTCGACGTGACCGTCATCAAGGACGGGTTCCACGGCGATTCGAGCCGGATGTTCCACGTCGGCAAGCCCCTGCCCCACGCGCAGCGCCTGACCGAACTCACCTACGAGGCCATGTGGCTCGGCATCCGCACCGTGCGCCCCGGCGCGCGGCTCGGCGACATCGGCCACGCGATCCAGCGCTTCGTCGAAGCGAATCATTGCTCGGTGGTGCGCGAGTATTGCGGCCACGGCATCGGCCGCGGCTTCCACGAGGACCCGCAGGTGCTGCATTACGGCACGCCGGGCACCGGCCTCGAACTCGAGCCCGGCATGACGTTCACGATCGAGCCGATGGTCAACGCCGGCCGGCGCGACGTCCGGCTGCTGCCGGACGGCTGGACCGTCATCACGCGCGATCACTCGCTGTCCGCGCAGTGGGAGCACACGATCCTCGTGACGGACCAGGGCTTCGAGGTGCTCACGCTCGGCGCCGACGAGCGGCCCCCGGCCTGACCATGTCGGCCACGCCGTACGAAGAAATCGAAGCGTCCGCGGGACGCATCGCCCTGCCACCCTGGGCCTTCCTCGAAACGCTGTCCGGCCGCGCTCGATGCCGGCGAGGACCGCGTCGCCGCATTCCGCAAGGTGCTTGCCGACGGCGACGCGAGCCTCAAGCAGCGCTTCGCCGACGACGAGCCGGTCGAGGCGCTGGTGCGCGACCGCGCGCGACTGGTGGACATCGTGCTGCGGCGCGCCTGGACCCTGCACGTCGGCGCGCGGGAAAAGGACGTCGACCTGATCGCGGTGGGCGGCTACGGCCGCGGCGAACTGCATCCCGTGCTCCGACATCGACGTGCTGATCCTGCTGCCGAAGAGCGACCTCGACGAGGGCCACGAAGGCCTCGAGCGCTTCCTGACCTTCCTCTGGGACATCGGCCTCGAAGTCGGCCACAGCGTGCGCACGATCGACGACTGCCAGCGCGAGAGCGCGGCCGACGTCAGCGTCGCCACGACGTTCATCGAGGCGCGGCTGCTCGCCGGGCCGGAGCACCTGTTCCAGGCGATGCGCCGCGCGCTCGGCCAGGACAACGTCTGGTCGTCGCAGGCGTTCTTCGAGGCGAAGGTCGCCGAGCAGCAGTCGCGGCACCACCGCTACCACGACACCGGCCTACAACCTCGAGCCCAACGTCAAGGCGAGCCCGGGCGGGCTGCGCGACATCCAGACCATCGGCTGGGTCGCCAAGCGCCACTTCGGCGCCGACACGCTCGACGAACTGGTCGAGCCACGGCTTCCTGACCGCGAGCGAACTGCGCAAGCTGCGGCACGGCGCAGGCCTTCCTCTGGAAGGTGCGCTTCGCGCTGCACGTGCTGACCGGGCGGCGCGAGGACCGGCTGCTGTTCGACCACCAGATCCGCATCGCGCAGATGTTCGGCTACGAGGACGCGAGCTACACGCTCGCCGTCGAGCAGTTCATGCAGCGCTACTACCGCACGGTCATGGACGTCAGCCTGCTGAACGAAATGCTGCTGCAGCTGTTCCGCGAGGCGATCCTGGCGCGACGCGCCGGCGGCGATCGTACCGCTCAACCCGCGCTTCCAGGTCCGCAACGACTACCTCGAGGTGACCGCGCGACGACATGTTCGCGCGCAACCCGTCGGCGATCCTCGAGCTGTTCCGGCTGATGCAGGAGCACCCGGAGCTGCGCGGCGTGCGCGCCACGACGATCCGCTCGCTCGGCCGTCACCTGTGGCTGATCGACGAGGAGTTCCGGCAGAACCCGCGGCAATCACCGCCTGTTCCTCGAGCTGCTGCGGGCACCCGACGGCGTGACGCACGAGTTGCGGCGCATGAACCTGTACGGCGTGCTCGGCCGCTACATCCCCGCCTTCGGCCGCATCGTCGGGCGCATGCAGTACGACCTGTTCCACGCCTACACCGTCGACGCGCACATCCTGTTCGTGGTGCGCAACCTGCGCCGGCTCGCGCTGCCGCGCTTCGAACACGAGTTGCCGGAGCTGTCGCGGCTGATGGCGACGCTGCCAGCGTCCGGAGATCGCCTATCTCGCGGCGCTGTTCCACGACATCGCCAAGGGCCGCGGCGGCGATCACTCGGAGCTCGGCGCGGTGGACGCGGACTCGTTCTGCCTCGAGCAGGGCCTGTCGCGCTACGACGCGCGCCTGGTGGCCTGGCTGGTCCGCAATCACCTGACGTTTTCGGTGACGGCGCAGAAGAAGGACATCTCCGACCCGAAGGTGATCCAGGACTTCGCGCGCGCTGGTCGGCGACCAGACCCACCTCGACTACCTGTACCTGCTCACGGTGGCGGACGTCCGCGGCACGAACCCGAAGCTGTGGAATTCGTGGAAGGCCTCGCTGTTCCACGATTTCTACGAGCGCGTGCGACGCGCGTTGCGCCGCGGCCTCGAGACGCCGGTCGACCATGAGGAACTGGTCGCCGAAACCAAGTCGAATGCGCTCGAACTGCTGGCGCGCGAGAAGGTGACGCCCGAGCGGGCCGCCGAAGTCTGGGCGCGCTTCAACGACTTGTACTTCCTGCGTCACACGCCGGCCGAGGTCGCGTGGCATACGAAGATGCTGGCCGACCGTGACCCGGCGGACCAGTCGCCGCTGGTCGCCGTGCGCGACGTCCCGGAGCGCGGCGGCAACGCGGTGCTCACTTACGGCCCGCATCGCCAGCAGAATTTCGCGCGCACGACGGCGACCCTGGACCAGATGGGACTCAACATCGTCGATGCGCGCATCACGCCGCTCGAGGGCGGGCTCGGCCTCGACACGTACCTCGTGCTCGAGGATACCGGCACGACGATCGCCGACCGGCACCGCGCGCAGCAGATCGAGCAGCAGCTGTGGCGCGTGCTGCAGAGCGCGGACGCGCAGTTGCCGGTGGTCACCCGGCGTGCGCCGCGCCAGGTGCGGATGTTCACGACGCCGACCCAGATCACGTTCACCGACGACGCGATGCATCCCCGGACGATCCTCGAGATCATCGCGGGCGACCGGCCGGGCCTGCTGTCCGAGGTCGGTCGAGTGTTCCAGGCCGAGAAGATCGACGTGGTCACCGCCAAGATCATGACCATCGGCGAGCGGGCCGAGGACGTGTTCTACGTGACGGACGACCAGGGCCGGCCGCTCGGCGAGGAAGCGCGGCGCCGGCTCCACGAGCAGGTCGCCCAGGCGCTGGACCGCCGCGACGCGCCGACGTCCCGCATCGCCTGAGCGTCGCGACGCGTGAATCCCCGGCTGTCGCTGCTGCATCCCTACCCGTTCGAGCGTCTGCGCAGCCTGCTCGCCGGCGCAACGCCGCCGGCCGGACTGGCGCACATTGCGTTGTCGATCGGCGAGCCGAAGCACGCGCCGCCGGCGTTCATCGGCGCGGCGCTGATGCGCTCGCTCGATGCGCTCGGCAACTACCCGCTGGCATTGGGCCTGCCCGAACTGCGCGCCGCGATCGCGGGCTGGCTGAGCGGCCGTTTCGGCCTGCCGGACGGCGCGGTGCGAGCCGGACGACATGGTGCTGCCCGTGAACGGCACCCGCGAGGCGCTGTTCGCATTCGTGCAGGCCGCCGTCGACGATTCGAAGCCGGGCCCGGGTCGGCCGCTGGTGCTGATGCCGAACCCGTTCTACCAGATCTACGAAGGCGCAGCGCTGCTCGCGGGCGCCGAGCCGTATTTCCTGAACTGCACCGCGGCGAACGGCCACCTGCCGGACCTCGATGCCGTGCCGGAGTCGGTGTGGAGCCGCTGCCAGGTCCTGTTCCTGTGCACGCCGGGCAATCCGACGGGCGCCGTCATGCCGCGCGACGCGTTGCGCCGGGCGCTCGAACTGTCCGCGCGACACGGCTTCCTG
Source organism: uncultured Gammaproteobacteria bacterium (assembly GCA_963843985.1). Classification (GTDB taxonomy): domain Bacteria; phylum Pseudomonadota; class Gammaproteobacteria; order Steroidobacterales; family Steroidobacteraceae; genus RPQJ01. The sequence goes on from CAWJMS010000001.1 coordinate 243,681, forward strand.
GTCGCGTCGGACGAGTGTTACTCGGAGATCTACCTCGACGAGACCACGCCGCCACCCGGGCTGTTGCAGGTCGCGCATGCGATGGGCAACACGTCCTTCGAGCGCTGCGTGGTGTTTCACAGCCTGTCGAAACGCTCGAGCGTGCCGGGCCTCCGCTCGGGTTTCGTCGCCGGCGATCCGCGGGTGCTCGCCGCGTTCCGTCTCTACCGCACGTACCACGGATGCGCGGTCTCCGAGATCGTGCAGCGCGCGAGTATCCCGGCATGGTCGGACGAGGCGCACGTCGTCGAGAACCGTAAGCTGTACCGCGAGAAGTTCGCGCGCGTGGTGCCGATGCTCGCGGCCGTCATGGACGTGTCGACGCCGGCGGGCGCGTTCTATCTCTGGCCGGAGGTCGGCGACGACGAAGCGTTCACGCGCGGGCTTTTCGAGCAGCAGCACGTGACGGTTGTGCCAGGTTCCTACCTTGCGCGCGATACGCCGGACGGCAACCCCGGCCGCGGACGCGTGCGGATCTCGCTGGTCGCCAGCGTCGATGATTGCGTGGAGGCCGCTCGACGCATCGTCGCGTTCGTTATGGAGCAACGCAGCCGCTAGCACTGTCGGTCTCGTCGTCGATTCGCTGCGCAATTTCGCTTGCGCACTCGTGCGGCAGAATTGGCGCCGCAATCGGGTCATCCATTCGGGGTCGTCCCGAAAAGACGCCGTAAACCCGTCCCTGGGGGCTCCGGCCGCGACATCCGTGTCGCGGACGGCTTTTCGGGACGACCCCGAACGGATGCCCGGCGGCGCCGGTGGCGCTAACGCGGTTGCGCGGCGGGGTTGGTGGCGTTGCCAGCAGTCGCCGCTGACGCGGCCGTCAAGCAAGCCAACTGCGATATGCTTCCGTCGCTCGCCGCCAACGGACTCGCCGCAATGCCCACTACCGACCACGCCGGACTTGCCGCCCAGATCGACGCAGCGTTCGAGGAACGCGCGACACTGACGCCGGCCAACGTCCCGGCCGACATCGTCGAGGCCGTGATCACCGCCATCACGCTGCTCGACGGCGGCGCCGCGCGTGTCGCCGAAAAGGTCGACGGCCAGTGGCGGGTCAACGAATGGTTGAAAAAGGCCGTGCTGCTGTCGTTCCGGATATTCGACAACCGCGTCATCGAAGCCGGCTACACGCAGTTCTTCGACAAGGTGCCGCTCAAGTACGCCGCCTACGAGTCCGACGACTTCATGACGGACGGGGTCCGCGTCGTGCCGCCGGCGATCGTCCGCCGCGGCGCGTTCGTCGCGCGCAATGTGGTGCTGATGCCGAGCTACGTGAACATCGGCGCCTACGTCGGCGAAGGCACGATGGTCGACACCTGGGCTACCGTCGGCTCCTGCGCCCAGATCGGCCGCAACGTGCACCTCTCGGGGGGCGTCGGCATCGGCGGCGTGCTCGAGCCACTGCAGGCGAACCCGACCATCATCGAGGACAACTGCTTCATCGGCGCCCGCTCGGAGGTGGTCGAAGGCGTCATCGTCGAGGAAGGCGCCGTGCTCTCGATGGGCGTTTTCGTCGGCCAGAGCACGCGCATCTACGACCGCGAGCGCGACACGGTGAGCTACGGTCGCGTGCCGGCCGGCGCCGTGGTCGTGCCGGGTACGTTGCCGGCCGCAAACGGCAAGTACGGCCTGGCGTGCGCGGTGATCGTCAAGCGCGTGGACGCGCAGACGCGCTCGAAGGTCGGCATCAACGAGCTGCTGCGCAGCGCACAATAAGAAAAAGCCCGGCCGAGGCCGGGCTTTTCCTGTCGAGCCGTGTCGCTCGCGCTCAGGTGGTGCGGCGCCGACGCACCAGTCCGATGCCCATCAGGCCGAGGCCGAGCAGGCCCAGTGTGCCCGGCTCGGGCACATCCGTGTCCGTGTCGCCGCCTGCCGGCGATGGCCGATCCGAACGTGATGTCGTCGAAACCGGTCTGATTGGCCGTACCACCGAAGTCGATGGATCGTGCGATACCGGCGAACGCGACGCCAACGGCCGTCCAGTTGCAGAAGTCGCCGCGCGGGATCGCCGCTGCAGCTGTCGAATCCTTGGGCCAGCAGATTCAGGGATCCAAGCAGGTTGCCGGTGCCATCCACGCCGTCGTACACGTTGACCGTGGCAGCCGTCGAGGACGAGTAGAAGAACGAGAACCCGGTGTCGAACCCTGCCGCGAGATTCAGGATCGCGTTGTTCGCATTCAGGAAGAACATGACCGTGTTGGCCGACGGCTCGTTGGCGAAATTACCGCTGCCGCCGGCATCCGCATCGACGAGACCGAGCGTTGCCCCGGAGAAACTCACCCCGTAATTCGTCCCGGCGCCGCCGTTATAAAAATTGCCGACGGAAGAAAGGTCGGGCACGCCTTCGAAGTCGAGGACGATGACCGCGGCCGATGCGCTGCCCTGGGCCATCGCCAGACCGAGACCGGCCAGCAACGCGAGCGAACGCAATTTGGATGTTCTTTTGATCATGAATCGAGCTCCTGCACCTGTAGTTCGGTTCCGACAAGCTTTGGTATTTGCCGTTGCCAAAGACGTTGCACACCGCGTGCCAACTCTGGAAAAGCGAGGCTTTACAGGGGGTTATTGTCGGGAGCTAACGGTGGACCGACCAATTCTGTAATTTTTGCCGACAGCTGGAGCGATGATTATGCCGCGGTGCAGCATGGTCGGGCGGCAGCGAGCGGCCTCAGTCCGCTGGCGTAGCAACCCAGTCGGCCCGCTTGTTCGAACGCGGTGCGGCTGGCATTGCGGGTGAGGTCGGCGACCGCTGGCACTGAACGAATCTTCTGAACAAGGCGAGCCCACTTTCGTTTCGCGTCTTCGAGAATTTGCCATCGAGGCCGGCCATACCCGGTACTGCCACGACATGTCGCAAGAGCAATCGAGCTACAAGCCCGATCGCTTCAGGGCCGACGGGGTCCGCGTCGTGCCGCCCGCGGTCGTTCTCGGCAACGAGTACGCCGCGCGCAACGATCGTCAAGCGCGCGGCCGCGAAGGCGTGTCGAAGGTCGGGATCAACGAGTTGCTGCTCAGCGCGGATCGAAAGGCCAGGAGCCTGCCTAACTGCGATCCCCTGGCCGCTGGACGGTGGCCTGGCGCCCGGATTCCCCTTCCACCATGTAGAGCACCTGTTCTGCCACGTTCTTCGCATGATCGCCGACGCGCTCGAGGCCCTTGAGCGCAAAGATCGTGTCGATGCTCGCCTTGATGAACTGGTGGTCCTGCATTACGAAGGACATCAACTGGCGCAGCGCCGTGGCAAACTCCTCGTCCAGTTCCCTGTCCCGAGCCAGGACCTGGCGGGCGAGTCCGACGTCCGACTCGTCCGCAGCGCGCACCGCATTGCGCAGCATCTCGACGGAAAGCTCGGCCATGTGCCGCAGGTAGCGTGCGACCGACGTCACGGGGTCCGTCTCGCCACCGCGCGAGACGCGCAGGGCGAACCGGGCGATCTTCTTCGCCTCGTCCCCCACGCGTTCCAGTTCCAGTCCGATGCGGCCGATCCCGCGCGCCAGGCGAAGGTCGCTTGCCACCGGCTGCTGCAACGCGATGTACGTCACGGTCTCGTGATCGAGCCGACGGTCGTAGTCGTTCACCAGCGCTTCGCGAGAGAGCACGGCCTCCGCGAGCTGGGAATCGCGATTGAGCAGCGCCTTGACCGCGCTGGCCACCTGGTCAATGGCAAGCCCGCCCATTTCGACCGCGTGCAACCGCAGGCCGGCGATCGACTGCTCGACCGCCCGTGAAGTGTGCGGCATTTCGCCGACGGCGCCCGTCTCAGCCATAACGACCGGTGATGTAGTCTTCCGTCGCCTTCCTGGACGGATTGGTGAATATCTTCGACGTCTCGTCGACTTCGACGAGTTCTCCGAGATACATGAACGCGGTGAAGTCCGAGACGCGTGCCGCCTGCTGCATGTTGTGCGTCACGATCAGGATGGTCACGCGGCTGCGCAGATCGGTGATCAGCTCCTCGATCTTCGCGGTCGCGATCGGGTCGAGCGCGGAAGTCGGCTCGTCGAACAGCAGGATCTCGGGCTCGGTCGCGAGTGCCCGCGCGATGCACAGGCGCTGCATCTGGCCGCCCGATAGTGACAGCGCGGAATCGTTGAGCCGATCCTTGACCTCGTCCCAGATGGCGGCGCCGCGCAACGCCTTCTCGACCCGCTCGGACAGCTCCGTGCCGTTCGAGATGCCGCGCAGGCGCAGGCCGTACGACACGTTGTCGAACACCGACTTCGGGAAAGGATTGGGCTTCTGGAACACCATGCCGATCCGCATGCGCACCTCGATCGGGTCCACGTCGGCGCCGACCAGGTTGATGTTGTCCGGACGGAGGTGGATTGTTCCGCCGTACCGCGTATCCGCCTGCAGGTCGTGCATGCGGTTGAAGCACCGCAGAAACGTGCTCTTGCCGCAGCCGGAGGGCCCGATGAGCGCCGTCACCTGGTTCTCGGGAATGACGAGATTGATGTTCTTCAGGGCATGGTTTTGCCCGTACCAGAAATCGAGCTTCTCGGCAGCCGCCTTCGGCGCGTTCGCTTTGGCCGCGCGCCTCCCATCCATCGCGATATTGACCGATGGACTTTGCGTCGAACTGCCGGGTGACTCGCCATGCATGGTTCTGGCCTGCGGGGATGTGGACTGGATTTCGGGATCCGCGAGAGTGGACATGGTGGTCACCAGTTGATCTTCTTGCGGAAACGGTAGCGGATGACGATGGCGACGGCATTCATCAGCAGCGTCATGCCGAGCAGGATCGCGCCGGCCGCTGCGGAATTTGCCTGAAACGCCTGGTCCGGCCGCGACACCCAGTTGAACATCTGGATCGGCATGGCCGTGTATCCGCTCTTCAGCCACTCGAGACTGAGGAATGGAAACTCGCCCGACACCGGCGACGGCGGCAGGAAAGCGATGAAGCTCAGCGCGCCGATCGTGATGAGCGGCGCGGTCTCGCCGATGGCGCGCGATAGGCCCAGGATGAGCCCGGTGAGGATGCCGCCCGTGGAATAGGGCAACACGTGGTCCTTGGTGACCTCCCAGCGGGTTGCGCCGAGCCCGTACGCGGCCTCCCGGATCGCCTTGGGCACGGCGCGCAGCGATTCGCGGGTCGCGACGATCACGATCGGCAGGATCAGCAGCGCCAGCGTCAAGCCCGCCGTCAGGATGCTCTGCCCGAGCCCGAACGTATAGACGAACAGGCCCAGTGCCAGCAGGCCATACACGATCGATGGGACGCCGGCGAGATTGGTCACGTTGATCTCGACGATGTTCGTGAACCAGTTCTTCGCCGAGTACTCCTCGAGATAAATGGCCGCGGCAACGCCGACAGGAAGCGCCACGAGCGCCGTCACCAGCATGATGAGCGAGGTGCCGACCCAGGCCGAGAGGATTCCCGCCCGCTCCGCCTTGCGTGACGGGAAATTGGTGATGAAATCCCATCCGAAGCGCGACGCTCCACGGTGCACGAGGTCGAGGAACAGCGCGGCCAACAACCCCAGGCACGCGAACAGGATCAGCAGGCCGGCGACGATGAATACCGTGTCCAGCTTCTTGCGCCAGTAGAGTCCCTTGCGGATCTCGATGAGCGTCATTTCGGCGGTGGCGGCCATCAGTAGGCCTCACGGAACTTGCGCGTCAGGAAGAACCCGATCACGTTGAACACGAGCGTCATGAGCATCAGCACGAGACCGGCGGCAAAGATGCTCTGGTAGCCGATGCTGCCGTGCGGCAGGTCTCCGAGGCTGACCTGCACGATGTACGCGGTGATCGTCGCAGCCGGTTCCGTCGGATTGAACGTAAACGTCGGCTGCATGCCGGCTGCAATCGCGACGACCATGGTCTCGCCGACCGCGCGCGAGATCCCGAGGATGTAGGCCGCCGCGAGCCCCGAGAACGCGCCGGGCACCACGACGCGCAGCGCGGTCTGCAGCTTGGTCGCGCCCATGGCGTACGAGCCTTCGCGCATGTAGCGCGGCACGGCCCGCATCGCGTCCTCGCCGACCGATGCAATGTAAGGGATGATCATCAGGCCGATCACCAGGCCGGCGCTCAGCATGTTGAATCCAGGCAGGCCGGGCATCAGCTTCTGCAGGATCGGCGTCACCATCAGAAGTGCGAAATAGCCGTACACGACGGTGGGCACGGCGCCCAGCAATTCGAGGATCGGCTTTACGGTTTCCCGCAGGCGATGCCCAGCGAACTCGGACAGGTAGATGGCAATGATCGTGCCGAGCGGGATCGCGACCAGCAGAGCGACGAACGTGACCGTCAGCGTGCCGGAGACGAGCGGCAGGATTCCGTATTGCGCGTTGTCGAACAGCGGCGTCCAGACTGTGCCAGTCAGGAACTCCCTGATCGACACGTGCGAAAAGAAGAACGACGACTCGTACACGAGGATCGCGACGATCGCGACCGTCGTGAAGACGGCGACGAGCCCCGACACGAGCAGCGCCAGCTCCACGAAGCGGTCGCGATTCTTCCGATAGCGCAGGTTCGCCGATGCGATCCCGGACGGCAAAGACGTCGTGTCACTCACGTGCGGCCCGCTCCCTTCCTTCGTGCAACGTCACGGCCTGCGGCCAACGCGCCTGGCCGCAGGCCGCAATCCTAACCCCGAGCGCGCTCGCGCGTCAGAGCTTGGTTTCCATCGCCAGCAGCTGGTCGATGGTGATGCCGATCTTGGACGTGCCGCCGAACACCGTGCCGAGTCGGCCGTCCTGGAAGTGCTTCAGGCTGAGCGCATAGGCCTGCTTCGGCAGCGGCAGGTAGCCGACTTCCGAGACGAGGTCGCCGCGGCTCATGATGAACTGCACGAATTCCTTGACCTCTGGGCGGCTCGCCGAGGTATCGCGGACGTATATGAACAGCGGCCGCGACAGCGGGCTGTAGGTCGCGTTCGTCACGTTTTCGAGACTCGGACCGACTGGTCCCTTGCCCGCGTCCACGGCCACGGCTGTCATCTTGTCCGTATGCGCCGCATAGTAGGCAAAGCCGAAGTAACCTAGCGCACCCTTGTTGTTCTCGACGCCCTGCACCAGCGTGTTGTCGTCCTCGCTCGCGCTATAGTCGCCACGGGTCGACTTGGCCTTGCCGTTGATGGCTTCCGTGAAATAGTCGAAGGTGCCGGAATCGGCGCCCGGACCGAACAGGACCAGCTTCTGGTCCGGAAAGCCGGAGCGGATCTGCTTCCAGTTCGTGATCCGGCCCTGGGCGCCTGGCTCCCACATCTTCTTCAACTCAGCCACTGTCAGCGTCTTGGCCCAGGTGTTCTGGGGGTTGATGACGACCGTGAGCGCGTCGAAGGCGATCGGCAGTTCCATGTACTTGATGCCGGCATTCCGGCAGATTTCCATTTCCTCGGCGGTGATCGGACGGGAAGCGTTGGAGATGTCCGTCTCGCCGCGGCAGAACTTCTTGAAGCCGCCGCCCGTGCCGGACACGCCGACCGTCACTCGGACTTTGCCGCGCTTCTGGATCTGGAACTCCTCGGCATATGCCTCGGAAATCGGGAACACCGTGCTCGAGCCATCGATCTTGATTGCCGCCTGTGCCTCGGCACGCGCCGGCATACCGGCTGACAGGACGCCGATCACCAGCGCTGGGACCGCCAATTTCTGCCACAACTTCATGGAGTTAACCCTCTTCAGGTGAGCGCGAAAGGGACCACCGGGTCCCATGACTGCCGCGCAGTTTGCGGCGGAGGTGTGACAGCAATGTGACAGCGGAAAAATCCCTTGTCCGCTCGTTTGCACTTCGCTATACAGGCCCGCCGCTTGCCGCAAGGCGGGCCCTGACGACACAGTTGAACGACAGATCCATGACAGCCTCGGTGGCCCTGACGGAAGACCTCATTCACCGCCCCTCCGTCAGTCCGGAGGACCACGGCTGCCTGGATGTGATCGCCGCCCGGCTCGAGCCGCTCGGGTTCAGGATCGAACGCCTGAATTTTGGTCCCGTGGCGAACCTCTGGGCACGTCGCGGCGACAGCGGTCCGGTCCTCTGCTTCGCGGGGCACACCGACGTCGTGCCGACCGGTCCGCGCGAGGAATGGCGCACGGATCCGTTCGAACCGGTCATCCGCGACGGCATTCTCTACGGTCGCGGCGCGGCCGACATGAAGAGCGGCCTCGCGGCCATGGTGACGGCCTTCGAGCGATTCGTCGCGAATCACCCGGGGCACCGCGGGTCGCTCGCCGTGCTGTTCACCAGCGACGAAGAGGGCCCTTCGGTCGACGGCACACGCCGCGTCATGGACGTTCTGACGGCGCGCGCAGAACAGATCGACTGGTGCATCGTCGGCGAGCCGACCAGCCAGGACGTGCTCGGCGACACCATCAAGGTGGGCCGTCGCGGCTCGCTCTCGGGACGGCTCACGGTGCACGGCGTGCAGGGACACATCGCGTACCCGCAACTCGCCGACAACCCGGTACATGGGTTCGCGCCCGCGATGGCCGAACTCGTCGGCGACCCGCTGGGACGACGGTAACGAGTTCTTCCAGCCGACGTCGTTTCAGATCTCGAACATCTCGGCCGGCACGGGCGCTCCGAACGTGATTCCGGGCGAAATGAAGGTGCGCTTCAACCTGCGATTCTCGACGGAGCAGACGGTCGAAGCGCTGCAGCGGCGCGTGCTCGGGATGCTCGACCGCCACAAGGTCAACTACACGCTCGAGTGGTTCGTTTCCGGACTTCCTTTCCTGACGCAGCCCGGGGTACTGACGGAGGCCGTCGGTCGAGCCGTGCGCGAGATCACCGGTCGCGCGCCTGAGTATTCGACGACCGGAGGCACGTCGGACGGCCGGTTCATCGCGCCTACGGGCGCACAGGTCGTGGAATTCGGGGTCTGCAACGCGACCATACACAAGGTGAACGAATGCGTCCGGATCGCGGACGTCGACCAGCTCAGCCGCGCCTACGAGAGAATGATGGAGCTGCTGCTGGCGCAGTAGCTCGCGCCGGCGTCAGGCGCGTTCGCGCGGCCGCAGCCAGTTCACCCAGACGGCCCAGCTGCCGACGACGACGAGCGCCATCAGCACCCAGGTCGGCATGTTCAGGCCCAGGAAGTGCCAATCGATCTTGGCGCACTCGCCGGAACCCTTCAGCACTTTGCCGAGCACTTCGTGCAACGGCAGCACGTCCATCATGTACTCGAGACTGGCGCCGCATTCGGCGACGCTGCCCGGCGGCTGGGCGATGATCCACATGTGCCGCGCGGCGATGGAAATGCCGAAAAGAGTGGCGAGATCTATCAGCACGCCGTAGACCCTGGCGCCGAGATTGCCGGGGTTGTGCACGGCCGCGATCAGGAACAGCAGGCCCGCCGAAATCACCGATACGCGTTGCAGGATGCAGAGCGGGCACGGCTCGAGGTGCAACCCGTATTGGCAGAAAAGCGCGTAGCCGATGAGCCCCAGGCAGGCGAAGAAGCCGACCAGGTTCCCGCGGCGGCGGGTCAACCCGGCAACGCGCGTCGCAGTTGAATTCAACCGCCGCTCCCGGAACGCGCAGCCTGCAGAGCCGCGATCTGCCTTTCGACGTCTTCGATCGACAGGTGGCGGATGTCCTTGCCGAGCACCATGTAGATCACGTATTCACAGATGTTCTTTGCGTGATCGCCGATGCGCTCGAGGGCGCGCGCCACCCACAACACGTCGAGAGCGCGACGGATGGTGCGCGGGTCCTCCATCATGAACGTGATGCATTGTCTCTGGATGGCCTCGTACTCCTCGTCCACCATCCGGTCCTTGCGCGCCACCTTCAGCGCGGCATCCGTGTCGAGACGGGCGAACGCATCGAGCGCGCCGCGAACCATCTCGGAGACGATTTCGCCGATGTGCTTCAACTCCCGATACCGGTCGACCGTGCGGTCCATGGCGATCAGGCGGGCCGCAGTGTGTCCCAGCTTCTCGGCCTCGTCGCCGATGCGCTCGAGGTCGGTAATGGTCTTGATGACGGCGACGATCAGGCGCAGGTCCGAAGCCGTGGGTCCGCGAGTCGCAAGGATGCGGCTGCAGTCGTCGTCGATGGATACCTCCATCGCGTTCACCTTATGGTCGAGTCGGGCGACTTCCTCGCCGAGCCCGCTGTCGCCGGTCACCACGGCCTTCAAGCCATTGTGCAACTGGCTCTCGACGAGTCCGCCCATTTGCAGAACGGACGTACGAAGGCCCTCGAGGTCCTCGTTGTAGCGGCTGAGGATGTGATGCGAAAGGTCCGAGGTTTCCATGCGGGGGCTCCGGCGTCGCGTGTTTGTACAGGACCGCGTAATGCGCGGCAAGTTCAAAGGAAAACCCTCACCCGGGCTGGCGTCCGACCTCTCCCGCAAGCGGGAGAGGTCGGGTGCCCTCTCCTGCACTCGCGGGAGAGGGCCGGCGCAGCCGGGGTGAGGGGTTCGGCCGTTGAGCCGTGGACTAGAACTTGTAGTTCAGGTCCACCTGCAGGCGGTTGTAGTTGAGGTCGTCGCCGATGTGGTACGGCACGCCGTCCGTCGAGCCGTTGATGGGCGCGACGTCCTTGTTGAGCGTGTTGATGAAATACGTCGCCATGATGTTGAAGTTGCGCACCGGAGCGTAGGCGCCACGCAGCACCCAGCCCTCGCCGTCGGTGTTGCCGTTCGCGAAGTCGGAGTCGACGAACTGGCCGAACTGCGCATCCTTGTCGATCGACTGGTACCACACCGCCGCGAGCCACGTCTTCGGGTTGCCGACCCTGCCCATCGAAACGCCGGCAGCGTAGGCCTCGTTGTGGTCGACGTCCGACGCCGTGTTGTTCAGGTAATCCGCCCATACCGAGACCGGCTGGTTCCACAGCGTGATACCCATTTCGCCCGAGAGTTCGACGATGTTGTAGTCGTACGTGAGGAAATTGGTCGCGCCGGCGCCGACCCGGTAGGTCGTGTTGCCGTTCGCGCCGTTGTTGAAGATCGGCGAATGATCCTGGCAGTTGGCGCAATCGTAGTAGTGTGCCGCGACGCGGGTCTCGCCGCCGAACAGCGGGAACTTCAGGCCCACCTGCGCGCCGAACATGCTGCCGTCTTCGTTCGCCCCGTTCGGGTCGGCGCGCGTAGTTCTCGGACAGCCACCAGCCGTAGGCGCTGCCGAACAGCATGCCTCGCTCGAACTTGACTGCCCCGCCTTCCGGGTTGATGTCGCCGTCGAAGAACAGGCTGGTGCCCGGGCGCCAGAACGGGTACGGCTGCTTGCCGATCACGAAGTCCACGCCCTGCCAGGGATTCCAGTCGACGTAGGCCATGTCGAGGCCGATGGACTGCCGTCCGCTCTGGAACGTGGCCATCGTCTGGTTCGTCGAGCGCGGGTCGGTCGCGCCGGTCGCGAACAGCAGCGTGCCCTTCAAGTGGTCGCCGATCGTCATGTCGAAGCCGAAGCGCGCCCGGATGCGGTCGCGCCAGCGGTCAGCGGCGTCGTCGACGCTGGCGGTCGCACCGGAACCGACCACGCGCTCCTGATTCCAGAACGTCTCGTTGCGGTAGCGAAAGTCACCGCGCGCCTTGATCTTGGTCGCCCAGTCGGCGCCCTTGACCTTGGCGATCTCGTTGTTGGCGATGGCGCCGTCCTCGCGCAGATCCTTGGTCTGCGCCTTGAGGTAGTCGGTCTCCGCATCCCGGCGTTCGACCATGCGACTTGAGTTCGGCGTTTTCCGCCGACAGCGAGGCGTTGGTCGCCTCGAGCTTGCTCAGGCGCTCTGCCAGTGCCTGCATCTGCGCCTGGACCGCCTGGATGTCCGCCTTGGAGGCGGCGCCTTTGGTCTGCGCGGACGCGTCGGCAGCGGCCAGGGCCAGGGTGGCGGCCACGGCCGCCGCGATTACGGTCTTTCTCACAATGAGTCCCCTTTCGGTGTGACAACGAACATGGCGAGCGTTATAGGCCCGTCGTGTTACAGCGAGGTTTCAGTTCTGATTGCCTCTCCCACTGTTGTGGGAGAGGGGGGGCGTCATTCGCGTGCCTGGACGCGGGCGGCGGGAAAATGACAGGTGAACGTGCTGCCCTGCCCTTCGCGACTGTTGATCTCGAGTTGCGCGCCATGACGCTGTAACGCGTGCTTCACGATGGCGAGGCCGAGCCCGGAACCGCCGAGCTTGCGCGAGCGGCCCGTGTCGACGCGGTAGAAGCGCTCGGTGAGCCGCGGCAGGTGTTCGGCCGAAATCCCGATGCCAGTGTCCGACACCGACACGTGCCCGCCCTGCTCGTCGACCCAATAGCGGATGTCGATGCGCCCGCCCGCCGGCGTGTACTTGACGGCGTTCGACACGAGGTTGGCGAAGATGGAGTGCAGCTCGCCATCCGCCCCGAGCAGGAAAGCATCGCTCTCGAGGTGGAGTTCGATGTCCGTCGGGCGCTCGGCTCGCGTATTGGCTTCCTTGCGGATCAGCGCCAGCATGCCACCGACGTCCACCGGTAGCGTGTCCGCCGTGCCGCTCGTGGCCTCCATTTTCGACAGCTCGAGCAGGTCCTGCAGGATCCCGCGCATGCGATCGGATTGCCGGCGCATCTCGGCGATCGGCTCGTGCCACTCGGCGCCGAGCCCGTCCTCCTCGGACAGCGTGTCGAGATAGCCGCTGATCACCGTCAGCGGCGAGCGCAGTTCATGCGAGGCGTTCGCCACGAAGTCCTTGCGCATTGCATCCAGTCGCGCCTCACTCGTGACGTCGCGCACCAGCAGCAGCGCGAGGCCGGATTCGCCCGATGCCACCAGATTGAACACGAGCCAGCGGTCGGCGTGCTGCGGGAAGTGCACGCGCGGCGGCGTGCCGCGCCCGCCCGCTTCGACGTACTCGATGAATTCGGGCTGTCGAATGAGATTGTCGATCCGGATGCCGTAGTCGATCTTGCGGCGCAGGTTGAGCAGTGACGACGCCGTGCGGTTGAACCAGAGGATTTCGCGGGCCGGCCCGAGCAGGATCGCGCCATCCGGCATCGCGCTGGTCATCCGGCGCAGTTCACGCAGCAGCGTCAGGACCCGACGCTTGTGGAAGACCTTGCGCCGATACAGGCGCGCGGTCACCGCCGACACTTCGCCCCACAGTCCGGTCATGTCGGGCGGCCGTCCCGCCCTGCGATGATGCAGCCAGAAATCGAATCGAAGCAGGTTGCGGGCCTGCACGGCGAGCAGGACGACGGCCACGACGGCCACGTACAGTGCCGGCCGGTCCGCCACCCAGCCGGCGGCCCATGCCAGGGTCAAGGCCAGCCCGAGGCCGAGCAGGTACCGCCAGGAAGGTTTGGACAAGGTCCCGCCGGCCCGCGGTCCCTAGGCGGCCCGCGTCGAAAACCGGTAGCCGGAACCGCGCACGGTCTGCACGAGTCCATCGCAACCGTAGGGCTCCAGGGCCTTGCGGAGCCGGCGAATGTGCACATCGACGGTGCGCTCTTCGACGTAGACGTTGCCGCCCCACACCCGGTCGAGCAGCTGGCCGCGCGCGTAGACGCGCTCGGGGTGCTCCATGAAGAACTGCAGCAGCCGGTACTCGGTTGGACCGAGCGGTACGCTCTCGTCGCCCACCGTGACCCGATGGCTGGCCGTGTCGATACGCAGCGTGCCGGCCTCGATGGCCTCGCCGGACCCGGTCGAGGCCGAGCGACGCAGCACGGCCTGGATGCGCGCCAGCAATTCTCGCGGGCTGAACGGCTTGGTGACGTAGTCGTCGGCGCCGCCTTCGAGACCGGCGACCTTGTCCTGCTCTTCGGCGCGAGCCGTCAACATGATCACCGGCAGGTCCGCCGTCTCCTTGTTGCGTTTCACCGCGCGCGTCAGTTCGAGTCCGCTCTGGTCGGGCAGCATCCAGTCCACCAGCAGCAGGTCGGGGCGGAAGTCGGCGATGCTGGCGCGCGCGGCCGCGCAGTCCTCGGCTTCGCGGACGTCGAATCCCGCGCGGCGCAACCCGAACGCGATCATGTCGCGAATCGGCTTTTCGTCCTCGACGATGAGAATCTGCTTGCCCGTCATGGCGACCTTGGGTGGCGGTCCGGAATGGTTGCAGCAGAATTACAGACTCGAATTATGACATTCCCGTGACAGCGCCGCCGGAAGGCCGCGCCACGTCGTCCCTGACATAGGTCGGCAATGCGTGTTCCGCAGCGACGCCCTTGCCGGCTGCGAGCAACTCCGCGCCGATTCGGGCGACGGCGTCGGCGCGTGGATACACGCCAGCGCAGTACCGCAGTCCCGCCCGTTGCAGCCGCTCGAGCAGCGCCGGGTGCCGCGCAAACGCGTTGCCAGCCGCCCACCGGACGCCGGCCATCGCCTCGACCCGGTCCGGCGAGGTGACGACTTCGGCGGACAACTCGTGCGGCGCGATCGCCGCAGGATCGCGTCGATACGCCGCCCAGTACACTTCGCCCATCCTGGCATCGTTGCAGACGAGAATGCCGAGGCCGGCTTCGCTCGTCAGCTGCGCGGCGACTGCCGCGAGGCTCGACACCGGCGCCACGGGCAGGTTCGCGCCGAGGGCAAGTCCCTGCGTGACGCCGGCCGCGACCCGCAGCCCGGTAAATCCACCGGGCCCGCGTCCGAACGCAATGCCGTCCAGACTCGCGAGCGCAGCGCCCGCCTCGGCCAGCAATCCGTCGATCATCGGCAGGATGAGTTCCGCGTGACCACGCTCGGTGATCACGACACGCAGCGAGACCTGCTCGCCGAGCAGGAGCGCGGCCGAACAGCATTCCGTCGACGTATCGATCGCGAGCACGCGCATTTTCCGACTATCCCCCATCGGCCACCCGCCAGCCACTTTCCGGCGTCCCGAGTCGCGCCCTGAGAAAGGCCTGCACTTCCTCGAGCAGGCGCGTTCGTTTCATCGGCGGCAGGCTCGCGAGGAACGTGCGCCCGTACCCCTTGGTGACGAGCCGCGCGTCGCACAGCATGACGACGCCAAAGTCGTTCTCGTCGCGGATCAGCCGGCCGACGCCCTGCTTCAGCGCGATCACCGCCTGCGGCACCTGTTCGTCGAAAAACGGGTTGCCGCCCCGCTCGCGGATGGCTGCAAGGCGCGCCTTGAGCAGCGGATCGTCCGGCGACGCAAACGGCAGCTTGTCGATCACGACGACCGACAGCGCCGTGCCCTTGACGTCGACGCCCTCCCAGAAACTGCCGGTCCCGAGCAGCACGGCATTGCCGGCCTCGCGGAACGTACGCAGCAACTGGTCGCGCGACGCCGTGCCCTGGATCAGCACAGGCACCGGCGGTGCATCGCCCCAGGCGCGCTGCAACTCCTCGGCGCCCTCGCGCAGCGCGCGATGACTGGTGAACAGCAGGAACGCGCGACCGCCGCTTGCCTCGAGCACCGGCAGCGCCGCCTGCACGACGGCCTTGGTGTGACCCGGTGCGCCTGGGTCCCCGAGCCCTTTCGGCAGGTACATCAGCGCCTGGTTCGGGAAGTCGAAGGGGCTCTCGTAGCGAATGCTGCGCGCCTGCTCCAGGCCGCTGCGTCGCTTGAAGTGCGAGAAGTCGTCGCCGACCGCGAGCGTGGCGGACGTCAGCACCCACGCGCAGGATTGCGCCTGCAGCAGCGACGCGAGTTGCGACGCCACGTCGACCGGTGCGAAATGACAGCTGACGCTGCGCGGGCCGGTCTCGGCCCAGCGCACGCCGCCCGGCAGCTCTTCGCCCGTCAGCTCGGTCAGGTGCTGCGCGGACTCGACGAGCCGCTCGCGCAGTCGTGCGAATGCCGCTTGCCCGTCGCTCGCCGCGAGCGGTCCGAGCGCGTCGGCCAGTTCGGTCGCGCGCCCGGCGAGACCGTTCAACGCTTCGAGCAGACGATCCGGCCATTGCGCGTGCTCGAGCCGCGCCTCGACGCCCGCCGCAGCCGACAGCACGTGCGCCACCTGCTGGTCGAGCGCGGCGATCGCTGCATCCACGCGCCCGCCCATCTGTTGGGAGAGCAGCAGTTCGCCGGTCAAGTCCTTCGCGAGGCCCGCGAGCTGGCGCGTGCTGACGCTGTAGCCGAGGAACTGCGCGGCGACGTCGGGCAGCTGGTGCGCTTCGTCGATCACGATCGCGTCGACACCGGGCAGCAGGTCGCCGAACCCCTCCTCCTTCAGCACGAGGTCGGCCATCAGCAGGTAGTGATTGACGACGACGATGTCCGCCGCCTGCGCCTCGCGCCGGGCCGCGAGCACGTGGCATTCGTCGAATTTCGCGCACTCGGTGCCGAGGCAGTTCTCGCGCGTCGAGGTGACCCAGGGCCACACCGCGTCCTGCTCGCCGAAACCCGGCAGTTCGGCGACGTCGCCGCGCCGGGTGACCATCGCCCAGGCCTTGACCTTCGGCAGCGCCACGGCGACCTCGCGGCGCAGGCCCCGTGCATAGGCCTGCTGCTCCGCGACGTCGAGCCGATGCTTGCAGAGATAGTTCGCGCGACCCTTCAG
Organism: uncultured Gammaproteobacteria bacterium; assembly: GCA_963843985.1. GTDB lineage: Bacteria > Pseudomonadota > Gammaproteobacteria > Steroidobacterales > Steroidobacteraceae > RPQJ01. The sequence goes on from CAWJMS010000001.1 coordinate 260,087, forward strand.
CAGCGCGACCCGCACCGGTCGGCCGAGCGCGGCGCAGATGGCAGGCAGGTCCCGGTGAAACAGCTGGTCCTGCAGCGCGCGCGTACCGGTCGAGACGATGACGCGCCGGCCCGACAGCAACGCAGGGCCGAGGTACGCGAAGGTCTTGCCGGTCCCTGTGCCAGCCTCGATGATCAGTTGTTCGTGTCCTGCGAGCGCGGCCGCGACGTCCTCGGCCATCGCGACCTGCTGGTCGCGGACGGTGTAGCCGTCGAGCGTCGTCGCAAGTGGCCCATCGGGACCGAAGATGTCGGCGAGCGTGGCGGTCACGGATGCGCGGCCGGTCAGTTGAACGTCGCGCGGAATCGCAGCAGCGCGGTCGCGCCGGCGGCAAGCGGGCGGCTGAGCACCCAGCGTACGTGCGTGTATTCCAGGGCCGCAACCTTGCGTCGCGGCTTGTCGTTGGCGCCCGCGCCGAGACGTTCGGCCATGGCGAACGTCGTGCCGCCGTCGATCGAGAACTGCACTTCGCACGCCGGGCCCACCGCCGAACCGCGCATGTAGTGCACGCCGAACGGCAGTCGCTTGGTGACGACGATGCCGGTCACCTCCGACTTGCCTGGGTTGTGTACCCGGATCGTGTAGTAGACCGCGTCGCCGGCGCTGAGCCGGGTCGCAGGCTGCCACGATCGGGTCGTCGATCCGTTGGGCAGATCCTCGACGCGCAGGGTCTCGGCTTCGATCGTGGCGACCAGCCGGCCGCTGCCGGTGGCCACGGGTGCGTTCTGCTGCCCGCCCGACTCTTCCTGTCCAATTGCGGGGCACGCGAGCAGGCTCAATGCGACCATGACGCCGGCCGGGCCGGCGGTCGCGAATCTGCTTCGACCTGAGCGGGTGGAGCGCATGGGCGTCGGACTTTGCGTGACGGGCCCACCCTAGGCAAGCGCCATTCCGGGCGGGTCCTGCCGCATTGCCCGGTCGGCACTTTCCCCTATTTGACAGTGCTGCCAGGATCGACTATTGTGCACTGCAGCAAATGCTGCAATGCAGCAGCGACAGTTCACATGGACACACGGGAGCAAGCAATGATTGGCCAGATCCAGGAAATCGTGACCGAGAAGACGCAGGCCCTGGCCGAACAGGTCCAGAAGCTGCGCAAGGAATCCGCCGAGACCGTGCGCGAGGCCGTGACCGGCTCCGCCGAGAGCCTCAAGGCGATGAAGAGCCCGGTTCGCCTGATCGCCCGTTCGGGCATCAAGGTGACGGCAGTGTCGCAGGTCGCCGTGCAGAACCTGATCGAACTGCAGTCGGACATGATCACGTCGGCGCTGACCGGCCTCGCGCTGCGCCTCGAGCGCGCGACGAAGGCCGAAAACGTCGTCGAGCTGGTCCGCGACCAGTTCGAAATGCTGCCGGCGACCCGCGACCGCTTCGTCGGCGACGCGACTCGTGCCGTGTCGATCTTCAAGGACGCGGGCCGCGAGTTCCGCAACGTCGCGACGCACACCTACGAGAAGGTCATCGAGACGGCCGAAGAAGCGCCGGAGTTGAAGACGGCCCGCCGCAAGGTGAAGCGCGCCGTGCGCAAGACGACTCGTCGCGCCCGCAAGGCGGCCTGAGCGCTCGCATACGCCGATTTGACGATCGACGTCTAACCGTTCTCCCCCTGATTGCGCCCTCCTCGGAGGGCGCTTTTTTTTGCCCGTGTCGTGCGGGCCCGCATCCGACTATTGTCGCGTCGCAGCGCGTGAGGGGGCCGGGCGGCTATAATCGGGATCTCGGAGCCGCCCCTGAATGCTCCGGCTCCGGCCCTGCGCTGGTGACGATGCAAGGAACCAGGCTGATGACCACGACCAACACCGCCCTCCGCGACTGGGTCGCAGAGTGTGCCAAGCTTACCCAGCCGCATCGGATTCACTGGTGCACCGGGTCGGACACCGAGCGCGACGAACTCACCCGGATGATGCTCGGCACCGGCGACCTGCTCGAACTCGACCAGGCCAGCTTTCCGAACTGTTACCTGCACCGCTCGAACCCTTCGGACGTCGCCCGGGTCGAGCACCTGACCTATCATCTGCACGCGCAGCAAGGACGACGCGGGCCCCAATAACAACTGGATGGCGCCGGCCGAGGCGCACGCGAAGATCGACGCGCTGTTCGCCGGCGCGATGAAGGGCCGGACGATGTACGTCGTGCCCTACTGCATGGGCCCGATCAACTCGCCCTATGCGCGCTGCGGCGTCGAGATCACGGACAGTCCCTACGTCGTGCTCAACATGCGCCTGATGACGCGCATGGGCACGGCGGCGCTCAACCGCATCGAGAGCGAAGGCGTGTTCGTCAAGGGCCTGCACTCGGTCGGCGACCTCAGCCCCGACCGCCGCTTCATCATGCATTTCCCGGAGGAACTCTCGATCAAGAGCATCGGCTCCGGCTACGGCGGCAATGCGCTGCTCGGCAAGAAATGCCACGCGCTGCGCATCGCCAGCTGGCAGGCCCGCGACGAAGGCTGGCTTGCCGAGCACATGCTGATCGTCGGCATCGAGAATCCGCGCGGCGAGGTGCACTACATCGCGGCGGCTTTCCCGTCGGCGTGCGGCAAGACCAATCTCGGCATGCTGATCCCGCCCGACACGATGCCGGGCTGGAAGGTCTGGACGATCGGCGAGGACATCGCCTGGATGCACGTCGGCAACGACGGTCGCCTGCGCGCGATCAACCCGGAAGCGGGTTTCTTCGGCGTGGTACCCGGTACCAGCCCGAAGACCAATCGCAATGCCTACGAGATGATCCATCACGACACGATCTTCACGAACGTCGCGGTGACGGCGGACAACCAGCCGTGGTGGGAAGGCCGCACGACGGGCGCCCCGGCGATCGACTGGCAGGGCCGCCCGTACGACAAGACGAACGGGCCCGCGGCGCATCCGAACTCGCGCTTCACCGTCTCCGCCAAGCAGAACCCCGCGTACAACCACTTGATGGAGCATCCGGACGGCGTGCCGATCTCGGCGATCCTGTTCGGCGGCCGCCGCCGCGAAGTCGCGCCGCTGGTGTACGAGGCCCGCGACTGGCAGCACGGCGTCATGGTCGGCGCCGGCATGGCGTCGGAGACGACCGCCGCGGCCGTCGGCCAGGTCGGCGTGGTGCGCCGCGACTCGATGGCGATGAAGCCGTTCTGCGGCTACAACTTCGCCGACTACTGGGCGCACTGGCTGTCGTTCGAGGGCCGCGTGAAGCACCTGCCGAAGGTGTTCCACGTCAACTGGTTCCGCCAGGACAAGAACGGCAAGTTCCTCTGGCCGGGCTTCGGCGACAACCTGCGCGTGCTGTCGTGGATCATCGATCGCTGCGCGGGCCGCGCCGGCGCGCAGGAGACGCCGATCGGCTACCTGCCCCGCAAGGAGGACCTCGACCTCGCGGGTCTCGACCTGCCGGCGGCAACGGTGCACCAGCTGCTCGAGCTCGATTATGCCGCGTGGCACCAGGAGATCGACGGCGTGGGCCGGTACCTGGACGAATTCGGCGCGCGCACGCCGGCCGCGTTGCGCGAGCAGTACCGCAAGGTCAAGCAGGCCCTGGGCTAGTGTCGTCAACTGTCTCGCGTGCGGGAGAGGACGGCCGTCGGGCCGGGTGAGGGCTCTCACCTCTCCCGCTTGCGGGAGAGGTCGCGCGGAGCGCGGGTGAGGGCTCTCACCTCTCCCGCTTGCGGGAGAGGTCGCGCGGAGCGCGGGTGAGGGTTGTCAGTCTTCGAGCTGGTAGCGGATCGCGTCGGCCGCGTTCGCTTCGGGCAGCTTGCCGAGCCCGATGAATCCCCTGCCCTGCAGCGGCACCGAATCGCGTCGAACGAACGCCTCGCGACCTTCCTGGTTGATCACGAAGGTGCCGTTGGTGCTCTGGTCGACGAGCAGGAACTTGTCGCGCGTCACCTCGATCTTCGCGTGCAGCCGGGAAATCAGCGAGCCTTTGACGACGATGTCGTTTTCCTCTGCCCGCCCCATCGTGAACAGTTTCTTCGCGTCGTCGACGACGTACTCATGGCCCTGGTAGCGCAAGCGCACGATGCGCGGCCGATGCCCCTTGCGAGCGTCGATCTCGATCGACGGCAACATGCTGGTCGCGTCTTCCTGCTGCCACAGGACTTCGAACAGCTCGAGGTCCTCCGCGAGGCCACGTACGGACGTCACGTCCACGCGCCGGGACACGGCCCGCCATTCCGCCGACAGGCGGTTGGCGGTCTCGCCGCTCAGGATCACCTGGCCGGCCTTGGCCTGGCTCGTCATCCGGTTGGCGGTGTGCACGGTGGCGCCGAAGATGTCCTTGTTTTCGAGCACGACGGCCCCGAAGTGACAGCCGATGCGGATGGCGACGTGCTGGCCCTGCACCGAGAGTTCCGGGTGGGCGCCGAAGTCCTGCTGCATTTCGGCGGATGCGTTCACCGCGTCGTTCGCCGTCGGGAAGATCGCGAGAATCTCGTCGCCGATGGTCTTGATGACGGTCCCGCGATTGCGCTCCGTCGCCTCTCGCATCAGGCCGACGCACTTGACGATCATTTCACGCGCAAGATGGTCCCCGAGGAGCTCGTATAAACGAGTGCTCCCGACCACGTCAGCGAAGAGGACGGCGACTTCCGTCTCGGTGCTCGACACGCGCAAGACCCCAGTGACCGACCGTCCCGGCCGGCGCGACGACAATCGGTTCAGTATACAGGACCGTCCGCCCCTCCCCCGCCAGCAGCAGCGGCGAGGAATTCACGCCGCCTGCTCGGAACATCCGCAGCGACTGCCTCAGCACGTCGGCGTTTGCGCCGGGCCGGTGGGCGTTTTCGCTCAAGTACCGTCGCCAGGAGCGCGCGTTGGCGAGCCCCGCATAGAGTCCGTGAACGTGACGCAGCATTCCCTGGAGGCGGTGACCCGCTTGCAACTTCCGCTCCACGTAATCGGCATATTCCGCGACGACCTGATCCCGATCCGGTAGCGGCGCGTGGCCACCGAAGACCTGCCGCTCCAGCAACGCCAGCAGATAAGGCTCCTGGTACGCCTGCCGGCCGAGCATGACGCCGTCGACCTGCGGCAGCCACTGACGCACCTGCGCGGCCGTCCTGATGCCGCCGTTCAGCACGACCGTCAGCTCGGGATGCTCGCGCTTGAGCCGGGCCGGCACGTCGTAGCGCAACGGCGGCACCTCGCGGTTTTCCTTCGGACTGAGGCCCTGCAGGTGCGCCTTGCGCGCGTGTACCACGAATACTTCGACGCCCGCTTCGCGCACGACGGCGACGAAGCGCTCGAAGAACGCGTAATCGTCCTGGTCGTCGATGCCGATGCGGCATTTCACCGTGACCGGCACGCGCACCGCTTCCCGCATCGCGCGCATGCAGTCCGCCACGAGCGCCGGTTCCGCCATCAGGCACGCGCCGAAGCGTCCGCTCTGCACGCGGTCGCTCGGACAGCCGACGTTCAGGTTGATCTCGTCGTAGCCCCGCTGCTCGCCGAGCCTGGCGGCATTCGCGAGCAAGTGCGGATCCGAGCCGCCCAGCTGCAGCGCGACCGGATGCTCGGCCGGATCGAAGCCGAGCAGGCGGTCGAGGTCGCCGTGCGCCACGGCCTGCGCCGTCACCATCTCGGTGTACAGCAACGCGTGCGGACTGAGCAGGCGCAACAGGTAGCGGCAGTGGCGGTCCGTGTAGTCCATCATCGGCGCGACGCAGAGGCGCCGGTCGAGTCGACCCTCACCCGCACTTCGTGCGACCTCTCCCACTGACGTGGGAGAGGTGAAGACGCCCTCACCCGCACTCCGTGCGACCTCTCCCGCTGACGGCGGGGCGATCGCATGCCGAGTCGCCTGTGCTCATAGCCGCGCGGTTTCCTCCACCAGCCAGTCGACGACGCGCCTGAGCGCTTCCTCGTCGTTCGCCCCCTCGCCGAGCGCGGCCTCGTAGACTCTTCACCTGCCGGTGCGCGCTCGTGCCGCGCGCGAACGTCTCGCGCAACGCTTCGATCTCCGCGCTGCACTCGAGCGCGGCCGCATCCTCGCGGACGAGCTCGATCAGCTCTTCCAGCAGGTCGGCGAACGGCACGATGCGTTGCTTGCCAAGATCGAGCAGGCCCGCGTCGTAGGAATAGCGCATCGCCCGCCAGCGGTTTTCTCCGACCAGCAGGTTGGGGTACGTGCGCCAGCGCTGGTTGCCGCGCCGCAGCCGGAACAGCATCCGCAACAGGCACTGGTTCAGCGCCGCCAGCCGCACCGCGTCCTCGAGCGTCGTGCAGCAGTCCATCACGCGCGTCTCGAGCGTCGGATAGCGCGAGCTCGGCCGCAGGTCCCACCAGATCCGCGACGTGTCGACGATGACGCCCGTCTCGATCAGCGTGTCGGTGTGACGCCGGTACTCGCTCCAGCTGTCGAAGCGCTCCGGCAGCCCGGTGCGCGGCACGCCGTTGAACACCATCAGCCGGAACGACATCAGGCCGGTGCGCTCGCCTTCCCAGAACGGCGAGCTGCAGGACAGCGCGAGCAGGTGCGGCAGGAAGTACGTGAGCTGGTTCATCAGGTCGATGCGCAGCTCGTCGTCCTCGATGCCGACGTGCACGTGCAGGCCGCAGATCATCATGCGTCGCGCGACGCCCTGCATTTCCTCGAGCAGCGCGGCGTAGCGTTCCTTGTCGGTGCGCCTCTGCTTCGAACTGAGCGAGAACGGGTGGCTGGACGCCGCAATCGGCGCGAGCCCGTAACGGGCGGCCTCCTCGATCACCGCCGTCCGCAGGCCGGTGAGTTCGCGGCGCGCATCGCCGACGTTGCGGCACACTGGCGTCGCGACTTCGACCTGCGAGCGCAGGAACTCCGGGAACGCGCGTCCGTTCGTGCGGTCGTGCAGGTTCGCGAACAACTCGGCCGGCGGTTCGCTGGCCACCGCGCCGGTTGCCCGGTCGATGAGCAGGTACTCTTCCTCGACGCCCAGGGTCAGCGGGGGTTCGCGTGTCGCCATGCGGCGGACTCCGTGTGCAGCAGGCGATGCACGGCGGGTTTGCCGAGCATTTCGCCGATCAAGCGCGAGAGTATCCGGACCCAGCGCTCGGTGCCGGCTGAAGATTCGAACTGGTCCTGTCGCACCTCGATGCAGACGTGCGGGAGGCCCGCCCGTTCGGCGTGGTGATCGATCGTGTAGTCGGACGGGTGCTTGCCGCTGTACGGCTGGTTGTCGCCGACGACGATGCCTTCGATCCCGGACAAACCCTGCAGCATCCGGCGCGCGTTCGGCTCGTCCTTGTCCCAGAGGATGCCGATGTGCCAGGGCCGATCGCGGCCGCCCATGGACGGCGTGAACGTATGCACTGAGACGATCAGCGGCACCGTCCCGCGCACCCGGAAACCGGCCAGCATCGCCGCGATGCACTCGTGGTAGGGATCGAACAGGCAACCGAGGCGTGCACGACGCCCGGTTTCGGTCAGCGACACGTTGCCGGGAATCATGCAGCCGTCGCTCTCCGTGCGGATGGCTTCGGGGTCGTCCGGCCGGCGGTTGCAGTCGACCACCAGCCGTGAGTAGCCGGCCAGCACCGCCGGGGCGTCCAGGGCGTCCGCCAGCCCCCGGGCCAGCTCTCCGGCGCCGATGTCCCAGGCGATGTGCTGCCAGGTGTGCAATTCGGGCAGGCCGAGCCGGTCGAGGCTCTTCGGGATCGCCCGGCTGGCGTGGTCGCAGACGACCAGCGCCGGCGCCCTGCCGGTCTCGCGGATCACGACGAACGGGGCCGGATCGTCGCGGCCGAGCAGCGACGGGGGGTTCACGGGGGTGGGTGGGTTGGCCAAGGGAATCAAGGTCGCAGGAAATCGGAGCGGCAAGTTTACTTTAAGCCCTCGCCCGCCTGCGGGAGAGGTAAGAATCCCTCACCCGCGCTGCGCGCGACCTCTCCCGCAAGCGGGAGAGGTGCGACACCCTTACCCAGCCAGCGGCCGACCTCTCCCGCAGGCGGGAGAGCCAAGGAGCGCCAGCGGAGAGGATGTGACACGATTCACACCTCTCGACGTCTGACGGACCTACCATCCGGCAGTGACTCTCACGGACACCGCCGGGACCGGCAGGTGCAGCAGGGATGAATCGGCTTTTCGACAAGTTGAACCGCCTACGCTCACCGCTGCCTTGGCTCGGCACCCGCCCGGTCGAGAACGTCCGCGCCGCCGAACGGCGGGCGATGTCCGCCACGCGACCGGCCCGGTCGACCTCCGCGACTGCGGTGCCGCTCCGGGCGGGTCCGTGTCGCTGAGCCGCCCGCGCCCATGAGCCTGCATCCATTGCTGAAACAGCAGGTCGAGGACGCCCGCGAGTCGGGCGGGCCGCTCGACCTGCGCAAGCTCCTGCAGCTGATCAGCGCCGCCTACGCGGAGTGGGACGACGAGCGCAAGGGCATCGTCCGCTCCATGCGCCTGCTGGCCGACGAAGCCAGCGCCGTCACGCGCGAGGCTCGCGAAACCGCCGCCGCCCAGCTCCAGGTGATCCTCGATCACGTAAAGGACGCGATCCTGACGGTGGACGAGAACGGCCGGATCGAAACGCTGAACACCACCGGCGAGCGGATCTTCGGCTACGACGAAGCCGACGTCCACGGACGCAAGCTCGACCTGTTGATCCCTTCGCTCGCCCGGAGCCCGCGCATCACCGAGGCGCTCGAGGAACTCTCCGAGTCTCTCGAGGACACGCAGGTCGACCTCGCGCCCCGCGAAACCAGGGGACGGCACCGCAACGGCACCCAGTTCGAGGCGGAAATCGGCGTCAGCAAGGTGCGGCTCGCCCGGCGCGAGGTCTTCATCGTCTGCATGCGCGACACGTCCGACCGCAAGATGGCCGAGGCCGCGATTCGCGACAGCGAGGCCCGTTACCGCACGCTGGTCGAGAACGCGCCGGAAGCGATCGTGGTGCTGGACGTCGACGCCTCGCGGTTCGTCGAGTGCAACGACAATGCGATCCGCTTCTTCAAGATGACCCGCGAGGAACTGCTCGCGGTCGGCCCGGAGAAGATCAGCCCGCCCGACCAGTCCGACGGCACGCCGTCCTTCGGTGTGCAGCGCGGCCACATCGACCGCGCGCTCGCCGGCGAGGCGCCCAGCTTCGAATGGATCCACCGCGACGCGCTCGGGCACGACATCGCCTGCGAAGTCCGCCTCGTGCGCCTGCCCTCGTCCGGCCGCCGCCTGATTCGCGGCAGCATCACCGACATCACCGAGCGCAAGCGCAGCGAGTTCCTGGCCGCCGGCGAACGCCGCGTCTTCGAGCGCATCACCGGCAACGTCGACCTCGGCGTGACCCTCGAGGCGATCACGGAGACCGCGGAAAAAGTCACTCCGGACGCCCGCTGCACGGTCTCGACTTTCGATGCCGAGGCCAACGAGCTGCAGCTCGCGGCCGGACGACGGTTGCCCACGGCATACCTCGCCCGGCTCGATCACGTGGAAATCGGGCCGCGCAACGGCTCCTGCGCAGCCGCAATCTTCCTGCAGCGCCAGGTCGTGGTCGCCGAGATCGCACGCGACGCGCTCTGGGAACACCTGCGCGGCCCGGCGCTCGAGGCGAATCTTCGCGCCTGCTGGTCGACGCCGATTCGCGCTTCCGACGGCCGGATGCTCGGGACCGTCGCGCTGTACTTCAAGCAACCGCGCAGCCCGCTGAAGCGGGACTTTGAATTGATGAGCCGCCTGACCGCGCTGGCGGCGATCGCCATCGAGCGCAAACGCTCGGAGGAAGCGCTGCGCAGAAGCGAGGCACAGTACCGCGGCCTGTTCGAGAACGTCGTCGAAGGCGTATACCGTTCGAGCATCGACGGCCGTTTCGAGTCGGTCAATCCGGCGCTCGTAGCCATGCTCGGCTACGATGGCACCGACGAGTTGCTCGGCATCTCCTCGACGGCGGAAATCTACGCGCACGCACACGAACGCGATCAGATCGTCGCGTCACTGCACCGCGAAGGTGTCGCGCGCGACGCGGAGTGCCAGATGCGTCGACGGGACGGCACGCTGATCACCGTGGTCGAGAACGCCCGGCTGGTGCGCAACGAGGACGGCGTCATCGAAGCGTACGAAGGCACGGTGACGGACATCACCGTCCGCAAGCGTGCCGAGCTGCAGCTCTACGAAGCCAAGGAAAAGGCGCAGGTGACGCTGCAGTCGATCGGTGACGCGGTGATCACGGCGGATGCCGACGGCCGCATCGAATACCTCAATCCGGTGGCCGAGGAACTGACCGGCTGGGAGAGCCGCGAGGCCTCCGGCCGCCCGGTCGCCGAAGTGTTCCGAGTGGTGAGCGAGAGCACTCGCCAGCCGATCGACAGCCCGATCCTGCACTGCCTGCAGCAAGGGCGCGTGGTCGAGATCACCGAGCCTTCGCTGCTGGTAAACCGGCGCGGGCAGGAGATCTCGATCCAGGACTCGGCCGCGCCGATCCGCGACCGCAGCGGCCGGCTGATCGGCGTGGTGATGGTATTCCACGACGTCAGCCAGGAGCGCCATCTGCAGCGCGCACTCGCCTACCAGGCGACCCACGACGCGCTGACGGGCCTGATGAACCGCCGCGAGTTCGAGAGGCGCCTGAACGAGGCGCTGCGGACGGCCCGCGCGGACGAGGCCGCGAACCACGTGCTGATGTACCTCGACCTCGACCAGTTCAAGGTCGTGAACGACACCTGCGGGCACCAGGCAGGCGACCGGTTGCTGAAACAGATCACCAGCGTGCTGCAGACGCGCATCCGCACGACCGACACGCTCGCTCGCCTCGGCGGCGACGAATTCGGCGTGCTGCTGCAGGACTGCACGCTCGAAATGGCGGCAAGAATTGCCGAGAACCTGCGCCAGGCGATCCGCGATTTCCGCTTCGTCTGGCAGGACCGCGTGATGAACGTCGGCGTGTCGATCGGCCTCGCCGAGGTCAATTCACTGGCCGAGACGCCGGCGTCGGTGATGAGCGCCGCCGACGTCGCGTGCTACTCCGCCAAGGAATCCGGACGCAACCGCGTGCAGACGTACACGGAGGGTCGCGCCCCCGAGCGTCATCGCGAAATGCAGTGGGTCTCGAAGATCAATCGCGCCTGCGAGGAAGACCGGCTGGTGCTGCTGTGCCAGCCGATCGTGCCGATCCATGCCCGCGCCCTGCCGATACGCCACTTCGAACTGCTGCTGCGGATGCGCGACGAAGGCGGCCAGCTCGTCGAGCCGGCGGAATTCATCCCGGCGGCCGAGCGCTTCAACCTGATGCCCGCGATCGACCGCTGGGTCGTCCGGCAGGCATGCGCGCACTTCGTGCACCGTCGCGACGAGGCGGGACGGCGCCCGGAATTCACGCTTGCGGTGAACATCTCGCCCACCACGATCAACGACGAGCAGTTCCTCGACTTCGTGATTGCGGAGGTGACCGCCGCGGACATCAGCCCCGGAGCGTTGTGCTTCGAGCTGACGGAAACCGCGGCGATGACCAGCCTGGCCGCGGCGACGCGATTCATCCGTGAACTGCGCGCACGCGGCTGCCGGTTCTCGCTCGACGACTTCGGCAGCGGGCTCTCGTCGTTCATGTTCCTGAAGAACCTGCCAGTCGACTTCCTCAAGATCGACGGCCAGTTCGTGCACAACGTCACCAACGACACCATCGACCGGAGCATGGTCGAGGCCATCGCGCAGATCGGCAATGCGATGGGTATCGCGACCATTGCGGAGCGCGTGGATTCCGCCGACGTGCTGCAGTGCCTGGGCGAGATTGGCGTGCAGTACGCCCAGGGCAATTACCTCTCGGCGCCGCAGTCTATCGACGTGCTCGCCACGCTGGTGACCGCGGCCCCGGAGGCGATCGCCTCCACACCGCGTCGCCTGACGCTCTTTCTTCACCTCTCCCGTCTGCGGGAGAGGTCGGCCGTCAGGCCGGGTGAGGGTCCTTCACCTCTCCCGCTTGCGGGAGAGCAACTGTCTTGAGGGTCAACTGATTTCGGTCAGTTGGCCCTCTGCATTTGGGGATTCCATGCCGCGTTGTCTCGGACCATGGCGTTCATGATCAGCAGCAGCTTGTGCATGCAGGCGACCAGTGCGACCTTTTTCGGCTTGCCCGCGGCGAGCAGACGTTCGTAGTAGGGGCGGATCTGCGGGTTGCAGCGGGTCGCCGAGAGTGCGGCCATGTAGAGCACGCGGCGGATCTGGGCCCGCCCGCCCCAGCAGTGGCGATGCCCACGCAGGGTGCCCGAGTCGCAGTTGTAGGGCGCCACGCCCACCAGGGCCGCGAGCTGCTTGCGCGGCGTCCGCCCGAGCTCGGGCAGCGTCGCGAGCACCGTGAGCAGCATCTGGCGGCCGACGCCCGGGATGGCCTTGAGCAGCTTCTCCTTCTCGCGCCAGACCGGGCTCTGGCGCAGCTGCCCGTCGAGGTCGCGGTCGACCTGCTTCAGGCGCTTGACCAGGAAGGCGATGGTCTGGCGGATGTCGGTGCGCACCGCGCCGAGGGCGTGCTCGAGGCGATTGCGCTCGGCCTGGATCATCTCGAGGATCTGCTGCCGGCGGGTGAGCAGCGCATCGAGCTGCTGCGTCTGCTCATCGGGCAGCGTGCGGATCTCGGGGCGCGCGTGTTGGGCGAACTGCACCAATACCTCGGCATCGATGCGATCGGTCTTGGCCAATCGGCCCAGGGCCCGAGCGAACTGGCGCACCTGGCGCGGGTTGACCACGACGACCGGCAGTTGAGCCTGCGCCAAGCGCCCGACTACGGCGCACTCATAGCCCCCGGTCGCCTCGACCACGATTGAGGCAAGCCTCATGGCGCTCAACCGCTCGGACAACGACCGATGCCCCTTGGCATCGTTGGCGCACTCCCACCGCTCTTGCATCGAGGTCGCCACCTCCAGCGTGTCCTTGGCCACGTCGATACCGACAAAGACTTCCGTGCTCGCGTTCATACGGGTCTCTCTCCCTGCCTTGTGAGATGCGGGCTTGGAGCCCCGGCAACTGTTCGGGATGAAAGACCTCAGCCGACGCGGCGACCCATGCTCTCCCTCGTGCTTACGCGCACCGGGTCGCTTGCGGCCTGCCGCGTCCGCTGAAACCGTAGCAAATCGTGGTTTGGATGGCATAGGACCTCGTATCCTCTAGATACAAGGTCGCCCGCAGGGCGGGTGAGGGTCCTTCACCTCTCCCGCTTGCGGGAAAGGT
>CAWJMS010000002.1:0-235542 GCA_963843985.1 uncultured Gammaproteobacteria bacterium
TCGACGGCGAGGTGGGCTTCACTGGAGGTGTCGGCATTGCCGACAACTGGAGCGGGGATGCAACGTCGCCCGATCACTGGCGCGACTCGCACTATCGCCTGCAGGGGCCGGCCGTCGCGCAGATGCAGGCGGCGTTCATGGACAACTGGATCAAGACCACCGGCACGGTGCTGCAGGGCAAGGAGTATTTTCCGGCGCTTCCGGCCGTGGGTGAGGCCAGGGCGCAGGTGTTCACCAGCTCGCCCAGTGGCGGCGGCGACAGCATGCAGCTGATGTATCTGCTTTCGATCACGTCCGCCGTGCGTACGATTGACTTGTCGGCTTCCTATTTCGTCCCCGACGACCTGACTCGGCTGTCGCTACGTGCGGCCCTCGAGCGTGGCGTGCGCGTTCGGATCATCGTGCCAGGCGGGCACATCGACACTGAAGTCGTGCGCAAAGCGTCACGTGCGAAGTGGGGGAGCTGCTCGCGGCCGGCGCAGAGATTCATGAGTTTCAGCCCACCATGTTCCATTGCAAGATGCTGATCGTCGACCAGCTCATGGTGTCGGTCGGCTCGACCAACTTCGACAATCGATCGTTCCGGCTCAACGATGAGGCGAACCTGAACGTCTACGACGCCGAGTTCGCTGCGCGCGCAAGCAGCGTCTTCGAGCAGGATCTCAAGCGATCGCGACGCGTGACCTACGAGGCGTGGAAAGCCCGGCCCTGGCAGGAGCGATTCCTTGAGCACGCGTCAGCTCTACTGTCGTCCCAGCTCTGAATCATGCGTCACCCGTCATGGCCCCATCGCCATCCGTCGACAGGCGCCGCGCACCTCTGGAGCATTTCAACCGGGTGGCGATTGACCGGGACCGAAGGCAAACGCGATACCATCCAGCATGGAAGTCGTCCGCCGATGAAGCTGAAAGACTGGTTGCGCGACATACGCGGCAAGCGGCCGCCGGAAGAGGTTTACGTCCATTTCGCAGAAGCCCCGGCGGAGCCAGATGGGCCCTATCGAGCGCGAGTCTCGACTGCGACACGTCAGCCCGCGGTGGACGGCATCGACGTAAGCGAAAGGGACGTCGTGCGTGGCGAGTTGCAGGTTCTGTATCGGACCCATTGCCCGTGCGGCCACGCATGGGACACGTTGCAATTCCACCGTATGAGCATTTGCCCGAAGTGCGGCTGCGCCGTGCTAGTGAGCGCTCCCAAGCTCCCTTCCGAATAGACAGACCGATCTCACCCGTTGCATAGCACGCTGGCTCGAATCCCATGCGCGGGTGCGGCGGGCTCTCGTGGGGCGATCGAGCCAGGCGCAGCACGCTCGGAGGCCAGCCAATTCGCCGAGGCCGGTCACCGCATGAATTGGCGCAGCGAGTCGCCGATCGAGAGAAGTTGCGGACCATCCATGCGACCGATGATATTGCGGATGACAGTCGCAATGACCTGCTGCACGCCTGCCATGCCGATGCTCGCCGACTGTTCCAGGATGAAGCCAGCTTTGGCGAACCTTGAGTGGCTTGATGAAGTAGTAGTGAAGACCACTGTTCGTCAGCTCGACGGCGAGTTCGGCAAGAGCGTCGCGATGCGCGGTGGGATCTCGAGCGTTCTCGAGAGTCGTGAGCACCAGGATCGTCTTTTGATGCAGTTCCTCGGAGTGATAGAAGCGCAGGAACGGCTTGGCAGACGGCCCAGAAGAATCTCCGACCCGCTTCGCGGCCTCTGCGCCTTGGGCGCGAGACCTGCGCTTCGAGCGAGTGTCCATGCTCGACATGATACGCCTTGGGGCGGCGACCAGGACTGCACCGGCGATTGCGTGCACGACCGCAGGACTTGTATCGCGGTGATGCCGTACCAGCCGGTCCTACTTCTGGAACTTGGCCGGAAACTGCTTCGTAATCGCGTCGGTGCAGCATGTCGGCGAACATCAACATGTGTGCATGACCGTCGTCATACGACTCGATGGTCGCCGGCCGAGTCCTTGGTCAGCCTGCCGACGACTGCGGTTGCGAGCACGATATGTTCGTGGAGCAGGGCCGACAATTTGTTACCCTGCTGCGTCGCCATAAAAGGGCTCGGTCGCATTGCCGATATCGTCCTGGTTGCTGAAGCTAGCCGCTGTGATCGGCATCGGTGTCGGGAAGGCCCGCCAATGCGCTGATGATGCAATTGCGCGGGATGTAGGTAATGTGTTCTTCCCAGAGCACTCGCATCGCCATTGTCAACTCGACCGCTGGCGGCGGCGGCGGGTGCGTCGCCTGCATGCGCGCCCGACGCTTGTCATTAGCGACGCTCAGCAACGTTCCCCTGTGCGAAGTCGAGTTCCGTTCGAAAGCGTACATAGACGCGACGCGATCGCGGCTTCGGACGAATGAGGCGATGACTTAGTGAGGCTTCGGCGCGACCGGAAACCGCCGTGACGGCGACCGCGGGCGTTGAGTTCGGGACCAGCCAGTTGACGGCGCAATTCGCTCGCCGATGAGTGCACGTGCGATTCACGGCGGCCGTCTGGCGATGCAATCGGGGCGATCAATGGTTCGCCGACGACTCAGCGGTCCATTCCGGGTCGTCGAAGTACTTCCCGTAAGCGATCAACGCACCGTGCACGAGCGCGGCGCCGTCGTGCCGCGCACGAACGGGATCCTTGCCCTCATGAGGTTCACGCCCTGCAGCAGGTCGGCGATGACGTAATGCAGGTTGGCGTCGGCGGCAGGCGGCAACCGGCAGTTTGCGACGATGAAGTTGACACGGGCCTCGATCCGCGACGCAAGCGCGTCGTATTGCGCATCCGACTTCCTTGCCCGCGTGTATCGCCGGGTGGTCCGCATCGAACGCCTTGCGGATGTCGGCCATGCCGGAGCGCAGCGAGGCGTCCGTCGCCCATTTGTGGCCGGCGTCGAGCTTGATGCTGGCGACGGCGGCGCCGGCATGCTCGTGCTCATGCGCGGATTGGGCTTGCGCGGGCGCGACGTTCGCCAGGCAGAGAACTCCGGTGACCAGCAGTCCTATCCATCGAACGGAGCGGTCAGGATCGAACATGGCAACGATCTCCTCTGCGGGTACTCATAGACTCGATCGGGTAGGGTTCGTTCACCCGGGTCTCCCGTCGGTTCGCGGTGTGACCAGGATCGGGCCGTACACCCAGAGAAAGGACGCGAACGCCGCCGTCCAGAGCGCGGCGCTCAGCACGATGACGGCGGGATAGCCGAGTCCGGGCAACCAGGCGCCGAAGACACGCACGAGCGCTGCAGCCGACAACAGAAGGTAGGCCGCAGCAGTCAGCGGGCGAATCTGCAGTGGGCGCCCGGTGTGCCCGAGTGAGACACGGGTCATCACGCCGAGAATCATCGTCGCGATGACGCCGATCGTGAGGGCATGCAGCCAGAAGGCCGCCGCGGCCACACCAGTCAGTATCGCCATTGCTTTCAACGCGAGCCCGAACGGCAGCCAGGCGTAAGCGAGGTGCAGTATCCAGACGATGGGGTCTCGCAGCGTACGATGTCCCTGCCACCGCACGAGTCGCGCGCCTTGCGCAACGGAAGCCGCGAGGGCAACCCAACCCGCCACGATGCCGCCCGGTCGTACCAGGTCGACAACTGCGACTGCAATCATGAGCGCGACCGTGACGGATGTCGCGCCCGGCCATGGGCGCACGACGCCCTCGATGCCGCGCTGTCGCAACGCCGCGGCGGTAAAGGACGGAGTGATGCGTCCGCCGATCACCGTCACGAGGATCAGCACGAAATTGATTCCCAGCAGCAGCGCCTGTCGCGAGAGCGAAATGTCGCCGCGAAGCAGGCCCAGGTAGAACACCGCGTTGCACGACCACAACACGAGCAGTACGAGCAACAGCGGCGTATTGCGATTGCGCTCACGAATCAGCGGCCAGGCAAGGAACGCAGCGAGGACCGGCAGAAAGGCCAGGTCGGCGGCGACGACCGCGGCGAATGGCCACGATGCGGAGCTACCGACCATCAGTCGCCCGAGCAACCACAGTGCCGACATCAGTACGAGCGGGCGGCCCGCGAATCCGCGCTGACCGGTCCAGCTCGGCACCGCCGTCAACAAGAACCCGGCAATCGCGGCACAGGTGAACCCGAACAGCATTTCATGTGCGTGCCACAGCATCGGCGGCCAGTCCGTCGCAAGCGGCGCACCGAGCGAGAAGCTGGCAGCCCACCACGGCACGAGGACCAGCGCACTGAGTCCGACGCCGAGGAAGAACGGCCGGAAGCCGTACGTGAACGGGTTGAGTGTCATGGCTGTCGTTGATCGGCGGACAGGAGGCTCTGGCTCAGAACGGCCACCCATGAATTCCGGCCACCGCAGCGGCCAGCGCGATCAGGCTGATTGTCAGCAACGCCCAGTGCATCCGCTCGATCCGGTGAAACGTCTGGTCCGGCCGCGTGCGCGCGGCATCGAGCAATCGACGATGCAGGAACAGTGGTTCCGCGACGAACAGCATCGCCGTGAACAGCAGCCACACCAGTACCATCGCGTGCATCCACCAATAGGTCGAGCTGCGGAAACGGTCCAAGAGGTTCCACGCGTGAATCAGGTAGAGGCCCGATCCGCCGACCAGCAGCGTGGTGGCCCGGGCCTGCCAGGCGAACCGCCTTTCCACCTCTTCGAAGAACGCGACGCGCTCGTCCGCTGTCTTCATCCGTCGCACGGCGGGCAGCAGCACGGTGGTCACGAAGCCAACGCCACCGATCCAGAGCACGACTCCGAGGACGTGCAGTACGCGGGCGATGATGGCGTGGTCCATCGTCACACTGCGCGGCAACGCCTGTTACGAGCCGTCGGCGAGGCGACCCGGCCGCGCAGCGCTCAGCGCGTGGTCTGCAGGTACTTATGCAGCCGCACATCATGGGTCTTGAAGTGATCGCCAAACCACGCCGCGAGGCGGGCGGAAAACACTGCATCGTCGAGCACACCGTGCTCGCTCTGCTCGTCCATGATGTCGCGGATGTCGTCGAGCAGCCGCTCGTGGTCCGCCTTGTGCGCAGCCGACTCGGGATAGCGGCGGGCCTGCATGTCTTTTTCTTCCAGCGCAAAGTGCGCGGAGATGCGGGCGAAGATCTCGCCGAGGAACTGCCTCGACGCGTCTCGCGCGAGCGGTCGGCGCCCAGCGCCGCGTGCAGGTCATTGATCAGTCCGATCAGCACCTGGTGCTCGTGGTCCACCTCGGCGATGCCGATGCGGAATTCATCGCGCCATTCCAGCAGGCTCATGGCGGAGTCTCCTGCACGGCGGGACCGTGCGCCGCCGCGGGACCGAACTGGAAGCCACCCTCGGCGCCGCGGAAATCGACGACGAAGTTCTGGCCGGGCACGAGTGACACCGTCGTGGAACTCGCGTAGTCGAATCCGGAACCGCGGCCACTGTCCCTCAGCCGCGCGTCCAGTCGATGCGTGCCGGCCGGCACGCGAAAGCTTGCATAGACGGTAGAGGGTCCGTCGTCCCAGAGGCCGGCGGGCCGATGCGTGCCGCGATGCACCGGCTTGCCATCGAGATCGAGCTCGAGGTACACGGGCCAGCGGCCGCGCTCGCAGGTCGTGGCGGTTCGCTGCGCGAACGGCAGCTTGGCGAGCTCCTGCGGGCTGTAGTGGCGGCAGGGTTTCAACGGTTGTGCGGCATGACTGAAGCTCAGCTTGAGCAGGGCCTGGTCGGGGTGCAGGTACGCGTACGCCGGTCGCGTGGCGAACCAGCCGACCAGTACCGCGACTGACCCCAGGACTGCTACCTGTCCGGCGAACCGCGCAGCGGCCGGCCACTGCTCGAGACGAGCGCGCCAGGCGGCACCGGTACGGCCCGGCTGCGCAGGCGCAACGGCGGCGCGAAGGTGCTGCCGGAATTGAGCGAGAGTCTCTCGTGTCCGATGCTGCTGTACCGGCGATGCCCACGACACGGCCACGCGGTCCCGATCCACCCGCTCACGCAGGTGTGGATCGCGCTGGCTCGCGATACGTTCCTCGGTCCACCGATCGCCGAGACGCTCGAAGCAGTCCTCCGCGGCACAGCCGGCGATCAATACGCCGTCGACATGCTTGCGGGAGATCACGAGGTCGATGAAGGAGGGAGGCAACATGGCTACGCAGGGCATGGGCACGACGGCGACGCCCGCGCCCGCCAGCGTGCCGAGATTGCCAGCATGCGCGCAACGAAAAACCATGACGCGGTCGGGACCCTGCAGTCCTTCCGCCGCCGCGACCACCCGGTCGCGCAGCACTGCAACGGGTTCGGCGGGCAACTCGATGCCGGGCACCAGCGCGCTCGCGCGCCGGAAGGGCGTGGCGGTCGGGCAGGCTCCGACGCAGATCCCGCAACTCATGCACATGTCGTCGACCACACGGGCTTCCTGGTCGAAGGGGGTGCCGTCGGTACGCCCCACCATCGTGATGGCGCCGAACGGGCAGTCGGCGAAGCAGCGGCCGCAACCGTTGCAGTTGTCGAGGTGCACCACGGCGGGCGGCGCCTTGCGCAGCGGCGGCAGCCACGGGAGCAGGGTCAGGAATACGCTGCCGCCGATCAAACCCGCCCAGAGCGTGCGGCCACTCACGTGGTCGAGCAGCGGGTACACCGTGAGGTAGAACCAGTCGAAGCCGACCTCGAACGGGACCCGGTCGAGGTTCGCCGGCGCCTGGCTCATGGCGGGCAGGACCAGCGCGAGCGCGACGAGCGTTCCGAGCACGGCGAGCCCGAGCGCGCGGGGCGGGTTCACTCGCGCATGGGCATGTCGTTGGATGTGCACCCACATGAACAGCAGCATGATCAGCGGCACTGCGATGTGGATATAGGCCATCAGCGTGAAGAACCGCCCGCTCAGGTGCGAGCTGTCGAGGAAGTTTCGCGCGATGGGCTGCGCGAAGATGCCGATGCTGTCGAGCCATTCCGTGGTCGCGATGGCGACGTACTGCGCGAGCCGGTCCCACACGAGCCAGTATCCGGTGATGCCGCAGGCATAGAGGAACCACAGCAACGGCACGCCGGTGACCCACGGGAACCAGCGATTGCCGCGCATGCGATCCATCGCGAATTCGCGCAGCATGTGCAGCATCACGACGACGACCATGGCGTCGGACGCGTAGCGGTGCAGGCTGCGCATGATGCCGCCGAGGTACCACTGGTCGCGGGACAGGTACTCGAGCGACGCGTAGGCCTGCGTCAGACCCGTGTCGAAGAAGACGTAGACGTAGATGCCGCTGGCGACGACGATCCAGAACAGGAACCAGCCGAGCGACCCGAGGTGCACGATGGGATTCAATGCGGGGCCGAAGAACTTCTCGCACAGTTGTTCGAGTCGCAGGAAGATCGCCCGCATCCCCGCCTTGAGCGCCTTCACTTCGCCCGCTCCCACCGGTGTGCTGGCGATCGCCGCGCCGCTCAATGCGAGTTCCGCCACGAGACTGCGATCACGATCGCCACCATGCCGAGGGCGAGAAGCCCGGCGATGGCATCCGCAACGATCGAGTAATCGAACCGGTAGCGGCCGCTGGCGGGATCGTAGATGGTGCAGAAGAGTTTCACCGACCGCAGCAGCCCGTCGAGCGTGCCACGCTCGATCTCGCGCCCGCGCGCGAGGCGCTTGAGCGGTTCGACCAGGCTCGGCGGCATGAAGTCCTGTCCGTACACCTGCAGGACCACGTGTCCCGATCCGTCGATGATCGTGGTCTGCGTGATGTGGTCGAAGCCCTTCGGCGAGCGGCGGTAGGTGAATCCGACGTCGCGCGCGAGACGTTCGACGGTGGCGGCATCGGCGCTTGCGAAATGCCAGCCTTGCATCTGCGCGCCACGCTCCTCAGCGTACAGGCGCATCCTCTCCGGGGTGTCGTTCGGCGTATCGAAGCCGACCGTCAGGACCGTGAAGGTGTCGGGCCCGAGCGCGCGCTGTGCTTCGCTGACCACGTCGCGAAGGTGCAGCGTCAGGCCAGAGCAGATGCGAAAGCAGCTGGTGTACACGAGGCTCAGCACGACCGGCTTGCCTCGCAGGCTCGAGAGGCGCAGTGGCTGGCCATTTTGATCGATGAACGGGTAGTCACCGAGCTGGCGGCCAATCGCCGCCTGGCTTGCAGCGAGTGCAGCGCTCTCGTCAGGCGCAGCAGCCGGTGCCTCAGCCGCTGCGGTCACCGCGCAGGTCAAGCCGAGCAGAAGGCTGGCGCACAGCAAGTGCCTGCGTACCTGCTCGAGCATGGTTCAGCTGGCGACGAGCCGGCCCGACAGGGCCCCATCGACGATGGCCCCGACCAGCAGCAGGCTCAATTGCAACAGCGATGCCAGGAAGTTGCGGATCGCATTCTTCTGCGTCGGTTCGCGAACGAGCACGACGCTGCGGTAGATGAAGTAGGCGCCGCCCGACAGGGCGCATGCGAGATAGATTCGACCCGCTCCCATGGCAGCCGGCAGCAGCGTGAGCAGAACCAGGGGAATCGTGTGCGCGAGGATCACGCGCGCGGCGACTCGGTCGCCGTACACCACCGGCAGCATCGGCACGCCGGCATCGGCATAGTCCTGGCGGTAATACATCGCCAGGCTCCAGAAGTGCGGTGGCGTCCACAGGAACAGCACGACCGCAAACGTCCATGCCGCCGGTCCGAGGTTCGGATCGACAGCCGCGGCGCCGGCCAGCACCGCGAAACTTCCGGCCAGGCCGCCGACGACGATGTTGAGCCACGTCCGACGCTTGAGCCAGAGCGTGTAGACGACGCCGTAAGTGAACGCGCCCAGGAACACGAACGCGGCGGCCAGCCAGTTCGTCGCCAGGCCGGCCGAGACGACGGCAACGATCAGCAGCACGGTGATCACCGCGAACCATCGCGCTCCGCCCTCGAGCTGTCCCGTGACGAACGGACGCCCGCGCGTGCGTGACATGCGGGCGTCCAGGTCTCGCTCGGCGAGATGATTCAGCGCTCCGGCGCTGGCGGCGGCCAGGAAGACCGCGGCGGACAGCACCAGCAGCCGCCAGAGGGTCAGTCCGGCCCCCTGCGCCATCGCCACGCCCGCGATTGCGGCGAACATGATCTCCATGCCGATGCGCGGCTTGAAGACCTCGACGGCGCTCCGCCAGGACGCATGGCCGATGGCCGGTCCTGCATGTGCCGCGGCAGCGTGTGGCATGTCTCCGCTCCTACTTCAGCGGCCAGACCTCGGCAAGGTACTTCCAGTTGATGAAGTAGTACAGCACGAACGATACGAAGAACACGCCCACCAGCACGACAGTGCCGGGGATCTTCAGCGTGCCTTCATTGCCATAGCGTGCCACGGCAGCGGCAGAAGCGGCTCCGGAAACCGGCCCGAGCTGCACGACCTCGTTGTCGCCGATCTTCCGTCCGAAGAGCACTGAGCCGACGACCACCACGACGAACATGGCGCCGCCCAGCGCGGCCAGGATGGCCGACAGGCCGTTCAGAGCCAGCATCAGGAAGGCGGCGGGGGGGAACTGGTACTGGGAGAGCGCATCGGCGAAGGTGATGTCCCAATGGCGGCGAGGCACGCCGAGCGTGCCGGCGCCCATCATGAACAGCGCGATCCCGGCCACACCGAGCCCGAAGACGTAGGGCTGCAATTGCGCAATCTTCTTGAACATGACTTCGCGGCGGAAGATCAGCGGCAGGAGGAGGTAGGTGATCGCCATGAACGCGAGCGTGGTGCCGGCGACCACGGTGGCGTGGAAGTGCCCCGGCACGTACAGCGTGTTGTGCATGATCAGGTTGATCTGCTCCGTGCCCATCACGACGCCCGAAATGCCGCCGAGGAATCCGAACAGCACCAGCGACAGGAACATGCCCGCAAAGGCCGGATTGCCCCAGGGCGCCTTGCGCAGCCACTCGAACAGGCCTTTGTTGAACCCCTTGGCACGCTGCGCGGCCTCGATGGCGCCGGGCACGGTCATGCCGTGGATCATGCTGCCAAGCACGGCAAGGTACATCGCATAGCTGGTGTTGAAGATCTTCCAGCTCGAGCTCACGCCGGGCTCGACCAGCATGTGGTGGGCGCTTGCAAGCTGCAGGAACAGGATGTACATGAGAAATGCCATCCGGCTCACCTTCTCCGAGATCGGTTTCGCGCCGAGCACCATGGCGCCGATGGCGTACCACACGGCCACGTGTGCGGACACGTTGATCTGCTGCGACGAGTGGCCCATGCCCCACCAGACGAGCTTGTACATCAGCGGATCGATGGCGTTGACGATTCCGATCGACCACAGGAACGTCGGAATCAGGATGATCGCGCCGCAGGCGAGAGTGAAGACGGCGATGACCGCGGCCGTGATGGCACCGAACGTCACCAGCGGCACGGACCCCTCGTAGGTCTTCTCGTCCTTCGCGACTACGAGCGTCCCGAAGAATACAGCGCAGCCTATCAACGCGCCGACCGCAAACAGTACGAGGCCGAGATAGAACGCAGGTGCAGCCTGCAGGGGCACATAGGACGTGAACATCACCGACGAGTTGCCCTGCAGCACGGCAACGTTGGTAATCAGCGCGCCGACCAGCATCAACGCGAACTGTGCCCACGCCCAGCGTGGCGCCGCCAGGCGGCAGCTGAGCAGCACCGCGGATGCAAAATACAGCACCGCCATCTCGAAGAAGATGATCCAGACCAGCAGCACGTCCAGGCCGTGAGCGGTGAGTGCGAGATAGAACCAGCTTGCCGGCAGCAGGTGCACGGCCGGCCAGCGCGTCAATGCGACGGACAGGCCGAACAGACCGCCGACGAGGAGAAACACGACTGCGGCGACCGCGTTCGCCTTGATCAGGTTCTCCGCACTGCGCTCCACCCTGAGGCCGGTCGTCGGGCAGGTGCGGTATGAGGTTGCAGCTGTCATGACGGTGCCCTCACTTCTTGTCGATCACGTAGATGCGACCGGTCATGGTGTGATGCCCGAAGCCGCAATACTCGTTGCACAGGACCCCGAACTGGCCCGTCTGATTGGGCGTCATCTGGATGACCATCTCGTAGCCGGGATGCACCTGGATATTGATGTTGACGGGCTGCAGCGAGAATCCATGCTGCAGGTCGATGGACGACAGGTGCAGACGGTACGTCTTGCCCTTCTCGAGTTCGAGCATCGGCCACCACATGTACACTCGCGCCATCAGGTAGACATCGCTGCCGGGTGGCGGATGCACGACCGGGTACGCGCCTTCCTGGCGAACCGTATACGCGGCGATCATCTTGTCGACCTTCGCTGCGTAATCCGCCGGCGTCGTCCGATACGCCTCGTTGGAGAGGTTCTGCTGACCGACACCGTGCCAGTAGATCATCATGGAGAACATCGCGATTCCCCACAGGAACGCGATCCCGGCCCAGATCAGCTCGACCTTGTGAATGGGCTCCTTCCACCAGTTCCGATTGCTCGGCGGTGCGATAGCCATGGCTGTGCGCTCCGGTCAGGGTGAAGCGATGGGAATCTGGATGATTTCCATGATTCCCCAGATAAGGTAGACCACCGTCGGGATCGTGACCCCGAGAAACAACAGCAGAAACGGGTTGTCGAGCAGGCGCTGGAAGAACGGCGTGCGTTCCGGCTGACCGGGCTCGCTGGGCTGTGGTCCGGACATGTGGCCCCCTGTCGCTCGTATGTTGGTATTGCTCGGGTCGCCCCCGCGGCCCGGCGTATATGGCCGTTACTAGGCCATCTATTGGCGCGCGTCCTTGATATAGATCAAGTGCACTGCAAAAAGAAAGAATCGCTGCGCCGGGATCGTGCCGGCGCCGCAAGGCGGGCGCGCGGCTACTGCAGTCCGACGAAGCGGCGGACCAGCGCAAAGGCGAGGAGGCTGAAGGAGAGCAGCAGGCCGAAGAAGATCATCGAGCGATGCTCGAAACGGCGCCCGGCACGGCGCTCGAGCACGTCGAGCACGCGGTCCGAAAGAAGATAGAGAACGATTGCGGCGAGCGTGAAGTAGACGGTCGGCATTCGTGGTCGCGATGGGTGCGCTTGCAGCCGGGGTGCCACCGGCGTTGCGGGATGCTAACAGGATCGATCGGGGCTCGGGTTCGCGCGCGCTTGCAGGTCGCGTTCGACAGTCTCGGCGTCGACGTTAGAGATCCCGAGGGTGTCCCGAAGCCGGTTGAGCAGCGCTCGTTCCTTTTGCGAAATGCCGTCGCCTTGCAGCGCTTCGGTCACCGCTGCCTCGTAGACCCGCAGTTTCCGGAAGGCGGCGTACTCCGGCGTGTTCTGCGTGGTCGGCATCGCCGTGTTCGCGACTCGCTCGGCGAATCGCTGCAGTGGCGCCAGGAAGAAGAGGACGACCGCCGTGGCGAGCAGGCCGGCGAAATTGCCGAGTTCGGACGACAGGAACCGGCTTGCGCCCTCGGAGAGCACGTAGATGATCGACACGACGACCGCGGCGAGCGTCGATTGCTTGATCGTCCAGCGAATTCGCAGGTCGATGTCGAAAAGATGCGTGCGCAGGATGCCGTAAGCGATGAGCGGGACCGCAAGCAAGGTGCCGAGCGCGTAGATGAGGTACGTGGGGTCCGATGAATCGGCCGGAACCTCGGCCATCGTGCCGGCCCAGATCTGCCACACCACGTTGCCATAGACCATGCCCCAGCAGATGTCGCGGAATCCGAACGCGACTGCAAAGGAACCGGCGCGCGTGCGAGCCTCGCCGGTAGCCAGCAGATAGGCATGAATCGCGGCGACAAGGGCGAACCAGAAGAGCAGCGCCAGGGCGATGTACAGGATGGAGGCCCCGAACTTCATCGGAGTCGACATGACGGCGACGTACAGCAGGATCGATGCGCCCGCGAGTCCGACGCGAACCCGTTGGTCCGCGAGGGGCCGCGTCAGTTTCGTCTTCAGGGCCGCGGCGAGAAACGGCGGATAGAGCGCGAGCATCGAGCAGTCGCCGAGCGTGTGGACGGCGAACTCCCCACGGAACCACGCCGGATAGAGGCGGTGCCCATGAATCGCGGGCGTCAGCATCAGATCGATGTAGCCGCTGGTGACGAGGGTCACGCCCTCGACGACGAGCAAGAGCGCGAGCTTGCGCGCCACGCTGCCAGGTGCTCCGACACGGTACAGCACGATCGCCAGAGTCCAGCACATCGCGACCGCGGCGAGTGCCAGGAATCCGACCGGGCTGGCCTGAAACATGCGCCGATCCTAGCAAAGCGGCCGGCGCGTTCCGTGGCGATCCGCGTGCGCCAGGGATCCCGGGTCCGTGCCATGCATTAGTAAACCAATAGGTTGACACTCAACTGATCAATTGATAATGTGGCCGCCATGGGCAACCCGGTCATCCTGCGCACGGTCCCTGCCTCTGGCCGCGACGCCGAGGCCGATGCCGCGAGACTGGACGAGGTGTTCTTCGCGCTCAGCGATCCCGTCCGCCGCCGGATTCTCGAGCGGCTCGACGGCGAGGCGTTGCTGGTTTCCGAGCTCGCCATGCCGTTTCATATCTCGTTGCAGGCCGTTTCGCGCCACATCCAGATCCTGGTGCGTGCCGGTCTCGTGCAGCAGGCGCGCAGTGGACGGATCAGCCGATGCAGCCTCGACGCGCAACCGCTCGGCGAAGCCGCGCTCTGGCTGAATCGCTACAGCAAGTACTGGCAGCAGCAATTCGACGTGTTGGCGGCAACGCTGGCGGCCATCGACGAGCGAAATGCCGCGAAGGCAACCCATCCGCGCAAGGCCAAAGCCGGGCCACCCGGCCGACGAGCCGCAAAGCGAAAATCCCAGGCCAATCCCGAAGGTTCCAAGTGAAGCAGTGCTGAGGATTCGTCATGAACCACCCAGTCGTATCGCAAGACGAATGGATCGCCGCACGCAAGCGGTTGCTGGCCAAGGAGAAGGAATTCACCCGCCTGCGCGACGAGCTCAGTCGCGAGCGTCGCGAACTCCCCTGGGAGCGCGTCGACAAGCCGTACGTGTTCGAAACCCAAAACGGGCGGCAGACGCTGGCCGACCTGTTCGACGGATGCCACCAGCTGGTGGTGTATCACTTCATGTTCGCGCCGGATTGGGAAAACGGCTGCAAGAGTTGTTCGTTCTGGGCGGACAATTTCAACGGCATCGTCGCTCATCTCAGGCAGCGCGACGTGTCGTTCGTGGCCGTGTCGCGCGCACCGTGGCAGAAGCTGCACGCATTCGCCCAGCGTCTGGGATGGAGCTTCAAGTGGGTCTCGTCGGGCGGCAATGATTTCAACTTCGACTACCAGGTGTCCTTCACCGAGCAGCAGATGCAGGGGGAGGTGGACTACAACTACGGCAAGCGCAGGTTTCCTGCGACCGACGCGCCGGGCGTCAGCGTCTTCCTGCGCGAGGGCGACAGCGTGTTTCACACCTATTCGAGTTTCGGGCGTGGCATCGACATGCTGAACACGGCCTATCATTACCTGGACCTGGTGCCGAAGGGTCGCGACGAGGAGGGCCTCCCGTCGCCGATGGCCTGGGTCAAGTTGCACGATCAATATTCCACGTGAACGTCGACTGGAGGACGCACGCATGAAATACGCTGAAGGCAGCGTCAAGGTCGCCGAGTACCGGCGGCAGATTGCTTCGATCCGGCAGAAGATGCGTGAGACTCAGGCTGCGGTGGAGCCGCAGCAGGTCGAAGACTACGAATTTCAGACCTCGCAGGGGCCGGTTCGCTTGTCGCAGCTGTTCGGCGGCCGTGAAGACCTGATCGTCATCCACAACATGGGCACGTCATGCCCGAATTGCACCCTGTGGGCCGACGGTTACAACGGCATTCATCATCATGTGGCGACGCGCGCCGCCTTCGTGGTGTCGAGTCCGGATGTCCCCGACACGCAGCGCACGTTTGCCGCCGGCCGCGGCTGGACCTTTCCGATGGTCAGCCATTCCGGAACCACGTTCGCCGCGGACATGGGCTACCGGTCGGAAAAGGGCGGATGGCTGCCCGGCATCTCGGTGTTCCAGCGCCAGGGCAGGCAAGATCGTTCGCGTGTCGGACACCAGGTTCAGCCCCGGCGACGACTTCTGTGTCGTCTGGCACATGTTCGACATGTTGCCCGGTGGCGCCGGCGACTGGAGGCCGAGCAAGCAATACCTGTAGCACGATTGCGGTCGCTCGGCTGCCGGAGCGGTTGGACGTGACTCCACGAACGAGGAGATTCGCATGTGCCCGATGTGTATCGGAGTTGCAACGTGGTATGTCGCAGGCGCGTCTTCTGCGGGCGGCATCGCTGCGCTGGCGTTCAAGCGATCGGGTGTCCGCAATCGGAGCGAGCCTCATCGCCCATTCGGTTGCGACGAGTCAGGCGCCGATGCCGGAGAGCGTTCGCCCGAATCGCGATCTGCTGCGCCAGGCAGCAGACGAGTCCGTTTGTCCGATCAGACCATGACGCCGCAGCGCTGATTGGGACTTCCCCATCACTCTAACCTGTTGATGCAACGCGCATTACGGCTGGCGGCGCGGCGCTGAAGATCGGCGCCCGTTCCGCGAGCGAAGCCCGTCAGCCGCTCGAGATTGAGAGCGGGTCCCAGACTTTCGGCAAGCCCTGATGAATTGCTGCACTGCTCCGTGGCTTAGTCGGCGCGAAGGTCCGCTTACAGGAACCGTAGCCCGTGGCAGCGGCGAGCATTGCTGCCGAGAGGGGAATAGGCCATGCGATACAGTCACCTCGTCGGGTCGATACTGCTGATCGGCTTTGCAATGTCGGCGACCACGATCGCGTCACCACCGTCCGCGGCGCCTGGCCAGGGCACATTGCTCGTCGGAGCTGCGTCCAACACGATCTTGCCGCTGGTGAACGGCAGCTACGATTACCTGAAGGCGGGTTGTGATGGGCGCCACCGTGGCGGCCACGACGGCCATCACAACGGGCACCACGACGGCTGGCACGACGGCAACCACGACGGCAACGATGACGATCTGATGGCGTGTTTTCCAGAGCGCCGCGATGTCAGCGACCCGGGCATTCTCGTGCCGACGTGGGATGACGGGCGCATCGCCGTGGGCAATGGCGAGCCGGAATCCTATTGGGTGCACGACGATCTCCGCGCCACGGCCCTGGCGATCGACGACCCGCGCAGCCCGAACATCGTCGTGATCGTGGCGACGGACCTGTACATGGTCTTCCGACACGACGCCGACGACATCCGCGCCAAGGCTTCGGCGCTGCTGCCTCCGGGCCTCGCCAGGAAGCTCAAGGTGGTGGTGTCGGCGAATCACAATCACCATGGACCCGACACGGCCTTCGACGTCAACCATTCCTGGTACGAGCACATGACGAACCAGGCGGCGGCGGCCGTTGCCGCTGCCGTGAAGAACCGGCGTCCGGCGCGGCTACAGGTGGCGGCAGGCGAGCATTGGCTCGGCATGCGGGACGGCACGGATCCCCAGGTCTTCGATCCACGCCTGAACGTGCTGCAGGCGATCGACGTTCATGGGGAGGTCATCGCCACCGCGGTCCAGTGGAACAACCATCCCGAGAGCACGCTCAATTGGTCCCCGCCACTCGACGCGATCCAGGCCGACTGCGTCAAGCTCGGTCTCGTCGGCGCCAACTGCAGTGCCAAGGGCCGATATTTCACCGCGGACTATCCGGGAATCGTGCGTGAGGACCTGCGTGCACGTTATGGCGGCGAGGTGCTTTACCTGAATGGTCCGCTTGGCGTGATCATCGGCCCGGGCGGCGCGCAAGTCTGGGAGGTCGACGCGGCCCACCCGCTCGGAAACCAGATGATCGCGCCCGCAGGAGCCGTCGGTCCTGCGGGCGACAGCGATTACACGGCGAAGAACTTTCGTCGCCCCGGAATCATCGGCGAACAGGTTGCGCTGGCAACCATCCGGCTGCTCGACTCCGCAAGGAAGATTGCGGACCCGCGCGTTACCTACGCCGTGCGGCCCTTCTATACCTATCTCAGCAACTTCGGCTTCCGCGTCCTGCTGGTCGTCGATCCTGCGACCGGCCGGGCGAGCCTGGGCCACCAGCCCGAGGAACTGTTCAATTGTCCGCTGACCGGGCCGAAGACCGCAGCGACGTGCAAGTCGGATGAATTCGCGAGCGCGACCGATCCGAACCTTGGGACGGATTATCGGGTTGGCGATCACCTGCGCACCGCGGTCGAATACGTGCGCATCGGCCCGGTCGGCATGATGTTCCTTCCGGGCGAGTTTCCGGGCGAGCTGACGTACGGGTTGCCATCGGCGTTCCGGACGACGCCTGCGAAATGGTACGAAGAGCCACCGGGCACGCACGCCTTCGGCAACGCGTATCAGATTCCTGGTTACATCACGCGACGCATGTCGGACACATACAAGTGGACGATCGGTCTCGGCAGCGACCAGATCGGCTATTTCGTGCCGCTCTCGAACTATCGCGTACTGTGTGTCGCCGATGCCTTCGTCGGCCCCGGCACCTGCGCCGCGTTGAATGCGGGCGGACTGATCGAGTTCCCCGACGCACTCGCCGGCTCGACGTGCAAGCGCATCACGGAGGACCCGAGCCAGCTCGGCGCCTATCCTCCCGCCTACGCGCCTATCATCGCGGCGAGCTGCCGCTATGGGCAGGCACTCGGGCAGGCGAACGGCCACTACGAGGAGACGAACTCCGCTGGCTGGGACATTGCGAACGACGCGCTCGACGCGGTCCGGGTCCTGACTGGCAACTCGGATACCACACAGGTAAATCCTGCGTTCCCGGGTTGGTGGCAAGGTTACCTGCCACCCGGCCCGCTGCCGTAGACGTCATTCCTGCGGGTGCCGTGCGGCCATTGCCTCGATTTCCACGAGGGCGCCCACGGCACTGGGAAGCCCTGCCACCTGCAGCGTCGTGCGGGCGGGCAGGTTCTTCTCCATGGCCCGCATGCCGTAGAGCCCCATGTACGCCTGCATCAGCCCCTGGAAGTCGACCTCGCCCTTTTTTCGCGGGTCACCGACCAGGAAGACGTTCAGCTTCACGACGTCGGCCATCGTGAGCCCATAGGCGCTCAGTTCCTTGGCGAGCTTGGCCAGCACGCTCTTCGCCTGTGTCGCGGTGTCGCCGAATCGTTGCGGAGTACCCGGAGGCGCTGACGGGTCTGCGATATCCGGCAACACACCGCTCACGACGATCAGGTCGATCCCGGCTGGGATCAGCACACTGGTGGCGACCGGGACGTTCGGGTTGGCATGGCGAATGATGTCGTGCGCACGTGCCGGGGCCGTCGTTACGGCGCACAGCGCAACGGTGAACAGGGTCAGCAACTTCATCGCGAGCTCCATCGTGGGTGACAGCCTGGTTTGCGGCGCATCTTCGCAGACTTGGCGACGGTGCGAGGCTCGTCCAGGTGGGCTCACTTTGTAGACGCACCGACCTGGGTGAATTGAGACAGGCGTGACGCAGATGTTCGCTTGAATCAAGTCCTTGGGGTGTGCCCCGAACCTTTCGGCAAGCCCTGATGTGACGCCTTGGCAGGCGCGGTATGCTGCATTGCAGCACATGCTGTTTGCAGTCGCCCAATCGAGAAGTCACATGAAAGTCGAAATCCAGGAATTCGTGAACGAACAGACGCAGGCCCTCGCCCATGAGGCCCAGAAGTTCCGCAGGAATCCTGCCGGCTTTATGCGTAAGGCCCTCGTTGATTCGGCGGAGAGCTTCAAGTCGCTGAAGAGTCCGGTACGCATGGTCGCGCACTCGGGCGTGAAGCTCACGCTCGTCTCGCAGAATGCCTTGCAGAGCCTGATTGAATGGCAGTCGGAGGTCATCACCTCGGCGCTGACGGGCGCGGCCACGCGTTTCGAGCGCGCCGCGGAGGCTGAACACATCCTCGAGCTGGTCCGCGACCAGGTCGACCTGTTGCCGGCGACCCGCGATCGCCTGGTCGATGAAGCGACCCGCGGGGCCGCGATTTTCACCGACACGGGTCGCGAGGTTCGCAAGCTTGCGAAGCAGACCTACGGGAAGGTCTTCGAGGCCGCCGACAAGGAAATGCCGAAGGCGAAGGCCACGCGTGCCCGCAAGGCGAAGCGCGCGGTTCGCAAGCCTGGCGTGCGTGCCGGCAAGGTTGCCGCCTGAGCGCCGGAGGCCTCGGCATCGACCGATAGAGATTCAACCGTTCTCCCCCTGATTGGGCCCTCCTCGTGAGGGCCCTTTTTTTGCTGCATCGCATGCAGCGACTGGCCGGCCGGCGCGGCATCGGTTGACCTCACTGCAGAGCGGCGTATGTTGACGGACTCGACGCTGCGCGGTGTGATTCCACGAACGCGAGGGCAAACCCATGCACACTGGATCGGACGAGTTTCTCGAAGAGCAGAAGAAAGGCCTGGCGAAGCTGGTCGGCGACTTTCGCAAGGCGCGGATGGAAGCGGCACGCAAGGCCGCCCTCGAGTCCGCGGTCCGAATCAAGGCGATGAACCTGCGGGTGCGCGAGCTGGCGCGCTCCGGCGTCCGGCTGACCTCGATTTCGCAGGGGACGGCCGAGCGGCTGATCGAACTGCAATCCGATATCGTCACGAGCGCGCTCGACGATGCGGCCGTGCAGTTGCAGCGTATCGCCAACACGGAGCACGTGGGCGACCTGGCCCGCGGTCAGGCGGAAGTGCTGCAGGCAACGCGGCAGCGGATCGTCGATGACATTTCACGCGCGGTGAAGATTCTCAAGGGCGCGGCGGAAGACGTGCGCGACGTGGCGACGCGTGCGAGGAAGGCAGCCCCGGCGCCGCGCAAGAAAGCGGCACGTCGCACGTCGAAGCGCGCGGCGGCCAAGCCGGCGAAAGCTCGGTCAGCGGTGCGTAAGACGCGTGCCAGGGCACGGGTGAAGAAGGCGACCCGGAGCAGGCGTTCGCGTTAGTCCGGAAGCACGGCGGGTTCCGACGGCCGCTTCCGGCGCGCCCATCCGAGGCGCTCGCGGACTCGGAGGGTGACGATTCTAGTTCACGTTCAACCGGTACACGCGTTGCGCCGTGCCGCTGTAGAGCGCGGTCTTGTCGTCCGCCGAGTAGTCCTTCGTGATCCGCTTGAACGTGTTCCAGAGCGTGGTGTAGGTCGCGCCGAAGCGGTCGACCGGGAAGTTGCTTTCGAACATGCAGCGCTCAGGACCGAACGCGGCGATGCACGCTTCGATATAGGGCTTCCATTGCGCAGCCAGCATCTCGGACGTCTCGTCCGGCCCGTCCATGCGCTCCCGCCAGCCGCAGAACGGCATCGGCAGACCGCCGAGCTTCATATACACATTGGGTGATTTCGCGAGCACCTCGATGCTGCCATTCCAGGTCGCGAAGCGTTCCTCACGCTTGCCTTTGTATCTGCCGACGCCCAGCGGGGTGCCGACGTGATCGAGCACGATCGCCGTCTCCGGAAACGCTCGCGCCAGGTCGATCAGGTCCCGCAGTTGCGGCTCGAGCAGCCAGGCATCGAACGAGAGTCCGAGGCGGTGCAGGACCTTGAAACCTTCGCGGAACCGCGGATCCAAATAGAGGCCGGCGGGGCTGTAGCCAGACAGCGGCCCCAGCACGTTCGGATCCTCGTCGAACGGCGCCGCGTGGCGGATGCCGCGGAACCGGCCGTGGCCGGCGCCGATATGCGAACGCAGCACGTCCTCGGCGGCCGCCCCGAGGCGCAGGTCGACATGGCCCACGATGCCGGCACAGGCGCGGGTCTCGCCATACAGACCGCTCGCGCTCATCGCCGCCACGCCGTTGACGAATTCAGTTTCGCCGACGCACTTGAGCACATCCGGACCGTCGGCGCGATACATCGCACCGCATTCCATGTAGACCGTCGCGCGGATGTTATGGCCGCCCGTCAGGTCCGCCATCAACTGGTCGAAGAGATAGCGCGGGATGTTCCGGATGATGTCCATGAAACCGTGATCGGACGGCGGCAGATTCTTGAGCATGTCGGTCGCCCGGTCCCACAGGTGATGGTGCGGGTCGACGATCGGCAGCTCGGGTTCGAGAATCTGTTCGGTCACGCTTGTCTCCATCCAGGGAGAATGATCCTGCAACAGTAGGCCATATCGTGGCGAGCTTGATGACTTGCCGAACTCGGCCGTCGGCTCCCAATTCAATGCGGTGACAACTGTGCGTCCGCTGTGCTCGAGGTCGTTACCCACCGATCCAGGCTACAGGGTCGCCGTCGTCAAGGTCGCCCACCGTTGCCTGGAGTCGGCGGCCCTGCCGACGCCGTGCGATACCAGTCAACCTTGCGCGTCAGCACCATGATGGCGGCGAGGATGAGGAACAGCAGGCCGGCGCCGAGCACCATTGCGTTGTCTTCGCTGATCAGCAGTCCATACAACGCCGCATACAGGGTGGCGAGCATGCCTGCGAAGCCGGCGCCACGCACCCAACCGCCGAGCACGTGCCCCAGGTAGTAACCAATCAGCGTGACGCAAGCGACGGCCGCCACCACGTATGCGATGAGGAAGGGGATGCGTTCGGACAGGGCCAGCAGCAGCAGGAAGAAGATCGCGATCGCGAGCCCGACCAGCCCGTACTGGATCGGGTGTATCCGAAGTTCTCGCAGGAACTCGAACATGAAGAATGCGACGAAGGTCAGCAGCACGAACAGCACGCCGTATTTGGTGGCGCGGTCGACCTGCGAGTAGACGTTGACGGGATCGACCAGCGACACGCTGATCGCCTCCGTCGAACCGGCGCCGGGCTGATCCATCCCCGCGCGAAACTGCGACTGGGCGTTGCTGGCCAGGGACGACACGTCCCAATGCGCACGAAAGCCGTCCGCCCCGATCACGCGCGTGCGTGGCAGGAAGTCGCCGTGGAACTGCGGGTGCGGCCACGAAGACTCCAGCGCAATCACGTTGCGATCCGCCAATGGCGCAATCGACAGCGTCTCGGTGCCCTGCAGCAGGGCCGTGAACTCGACTTCGAAGGCAAGTGTCGCACCTTCTGCCGGCGCGGCGAGCGTCGTGTGCAGGCCGCTCGCGCCGCCGTGTCCCAATCCCTGGCGGAGTGCGTGCGACACGCCCGTGACGCTCAGCGACGGCACGCCGACCAGGCCGCGTACGTCGCGGATGCCGACGCCGAGCTGCGCCTCACCGATCGTGCGTGGCGTCGAGAGGTCGTCGTCGCGTGGAATCCTGACCCGGAACGCGGCCCGCAGGGTCGTGCCCAGCTCGTATACACGCACCTCGTACAGCCCACGCATCCGCGGCAACGAGCGCATCGTGCCACGGACCTCCAGCGATTCCGGAAAGAACACCCAGGTGCCAGTCTTGACTTGCTCGACCGGGCGTTGCACTCCGCTGGCATCTGCGCGCATCACGACGATGCGATCACTGTACGGCACGAATAGCACCGGGCCCGCCAATGTCTGCGCGCCGGCGGTGCTGCGAGCGACCTCTTCGACCGCCTCGGCACGGTAACGCTGCCGGTCCTGGACGGTGCCGCGGATCATCGAGAGCGGAATCAACAGCACGACGGTCAAACCGAAGACCATCAGGATCTTGAACGTCAACCGCATACAGCCTCCCGTGTTGTGTCGGGGGCAGTCTCACTGCGCCGTGCGGGCTGGGAATGACGGCTGTGTGAAGCGGGCGTGAAGTCAGGCGGGCAGCGACAATGTGGCCACGGTGCCGCCGCCGTCGCGGTTGGCCAATGTCGCGTCGCCGCCGTGCAGTGCGGCCGCCTCCGCGACGAAGCACAAGCCCAGTCCGCTGCTGCGGCTGCGGCCG
Source organism: uncultured Gammaproteobacteria bacterium (assembly GCA_963843985.1). Taxonomy (GTDB): domain Bacteria; phylum Pseudomonadota; class Gammaproteobacteria; order Steroidobacterales; family Steroidobacteraceae; genus RPQJ01. The sequence goes on from CAWJMS010000002.1 coordinate 22,583, forward strand.
CCGGGTCGCGGGAGGGAGTAGAAGCGCTCGAACACGCGCCCGAGCGCGTAGTCCGGTACGCCAGGGCCGCGGTCAGAGACGGTGACCTGCCACCGCGGCCCTTCACGCACGATCCGCAACTCCACCGTGCTGCCCTCCGGCGCGAAGTCCGCGGCGTTGTCGAGCAGGTTGACCAGCGCCTGGCGCAACAGGAAAGGATCGCCGCTCATGACGGCGGTCGGCCCATCCACGCGTATCGCAATCCGGCGTTGCGTGAACTTCGGTTGCAGGCGTTCGACGGCATCGCGAGCCAGGCTCGAAAGGTCCACGGTCTGCGGATGCTCGATGCGCTGGCGGTGCTCGACCTCGGCGAGAGCGAGCATCTTGTCGACCATCTCGGCCATGCGATCGCCCTGCGCGCGAATGGTTGCGAGGAAGCGCGCTCGGTCATCGGCCGGCATTGCATCGCCCGCGGACTCGACCAGCTCGGCGCTGCCGCGGATCGCCGCGAGCGGGCTCTTGAGTTCGTGGGCCAGCGCATGCACGTATTGCTCGACGTACTGCTTGCCCTCCAGCCGATCACGCATCGTCGCAAGCGCTCGGCCGAGGTCGCCGAACTCCCCCGGCGAATCCGGCGGGGAGGCCCGTTCGCCCCCGGTGACCGCATCGGCATAGCGGCGCAGCGCGCCGAGTTGACGAGACAGCCACCACGCCGCCAGCGAGACCAATGGCCAGGGCGGATCCGAGCAGCACGAGACCCCAGCGCAGGATCGTGCCCTGGCTCCGCGCGATGAACGGTGCGATCGTCTGATTTGGCTTCGCCACGGTCAGCACGCCGACGATGCGATCGCGTCCGTCACTGCGATCGACGATCGGCGCTGCCACGTACATCACCGTGGAACTGTCGTCGGCAGGGTCGGCGCGCGTCGAACGGGCACCGTAACGTCCGCGCAGGGTCAGGTACACGTCGTTCCAGCGTGAATAGTCCTTGCCGACGTCGAGGCCGCTGGAGTCGAACACTACGATGCCGCGTGCGTCCGTGACGTAGATACGCGTGCCGATCCGCCTCTTGGTGAAGCCCCAGATCTCCGCGCCGAGGTCGCGATCGGTCAGCGCACGCACACTGGTCGCAAAACGGCCATGGTCGATCTGGCCGGCGAGCAGGTCATCCTTGGCCTGAGTGGCGAGCAGGTTGGCCGTGTCGACCAGCGTGTCTTCCATGGCCTGCCGGACGCCCGGCTTGACCTGCTGCACGAACACGCGGCCGAGCAGGATCGCGGCGAGTGCCACGATGACGAAATACCCCAGCAGGATGCGCAGGCCGATCCGCATATGACGGCGCGTTACCCGGCTCAGCCGCCCACGTCGAGGGAATAGCCGAGGCCGCGGTGGGTCTGGATTGGATCCCCGTTCGCGTCGCCACTGGCGGCGCGCAGTTTTGCTCTGAGCGTCTTGATGTGTGTGTCGACGGTGCGGTCGCTGCTGTCCAGCGCGTCGGCCCACACCTGGTCCATCAGCTGGCCGCGCGACAACACTGCTCCCGGCCGGGCGAGCAGCGCCTCGAGCAGGCCGTACTCGTACCGCGTGAGGTCGAGCAGGTGTCCTCGGTAGCGAATCCGCCGGCCCTGCCGGTCCAGCTCGAACGCGTCCATACGCTGCCAGCGGGACTGAGCGGCCAGGGTTCGGCGGCGCAGGTGCGCGCGCACCCGCGCGACCAGTTCGCGAGGCGAGAAGGGCTTCACGACGTAGTCGTCGGCGCCAAGTTCCAGGCCCAGCACGCGATCGAGTTCGCCCTCGCGGGCCGTGAGAAATATGACCGGCACGTCGCTGATCGAGCGCAGCGCCCGGCACACATCGAAGCCGCTCATGTCCGGCAATCCGACGTCGAGCAGTACGAGATCGATGCCGCCGGCCTGCACGCGCGGCACCACGGCGCCGCCGAGCAGCACGTGTTCCGCCGCATGACCCTCGGCGCGTAGCGCATAGACCACGGTGTCCGCGATCGCAAGCTCGTCTTCGGCAATGAGGATGGTGGGTGTCGAAGGCACGGTCGGTCCAGGCGTCGTGCGGCCATTGTAGGCGCAGTCCGTGCGGGCGCGAGCGACGATGCAGCGCCCGGCCGGGTCTCCATCGCACGCCGACAGCGGGGATTTCTCGGCAAACACGCCGATTTCACGCGTGGCCGCGCGATGGATGCGTTGTGCAAGCTCGGGGCGTGGATGGAACCCGCGATGACCAGATCGGCGAACAGGGTCGGGCCTGATGAGCCGGAGCGAGAAATAGCCATGAACACGAGCACCGTGCGACTGCGTAGTGGAACGTATGGCGACCAAGCCATGGTTCGTGGGCCAGGCCGGCACGTCCGTTGCGCCTCAATCCTTTGCGCCACGGCATGCCTGACCTTCACCTCGGGGCTCGGCTTGGCCGCCGACCGAATCGACCAGGGTGACTACGTATCCGGCTATGTCGCGGCGAGTGCGTCGCTGCCAGCGACCGCCGCGGCCGGGCGCACGCCGGGCTCGTTCGGAGTGACGAGCACGGGCGCTGCAACGTACAGCATCCCGATCTGGACGCCGCCGGGGGTGGGGAACGTCGATCTGAAGCTCTCGCTCGAGTACAACTCGCGAGGCGGTAACGGGGTCATCGGGCAGGGCTGGTCGCTGGCCGGGCTATCGGAAATATCCCGCTGCAACAGAACCGTTGCTCAGGATGGAGCGCCGGGCCCGGTTACGCACACCGTCGTCGATCGCTTCTGCCTGGACCGGCAGCAGCTGAAACTGGTCAGTGGCACGTACGGAGCCGTCGGCGCCGTTTATGCGACCGAAATCGAGTCGTTCTCGCGTATCTCGGCGGTCGCGTCGGCGTACGGAATGGCTTTCGTCGTCACCAGCAAGAATGGACTGGTCTACGAATACGGGACGTCTGCCGACTCGGTGATCGTCGACGCGTCGACGGCAGTGGCCCGAACCTGGGCGCTGTCGCGCATTCGCGACCGCCTGTCGCCGACTCCGAACCAGATCTCGCTCAGGTACGGCAACGACGCGGTCGGCAGTCAGAACAACATCGGCACGTATCGGATCGCCTCGATCACCTATCCGACTACGGCCTCCGGCCTGGGGCCGTTCTACCAGGTCGACTTTGGATACTCCGCCCGGCCGGCCAACGATCCGGTCGTGGGCTATCTCGCGGGCAGCATCGTCCGCGAGCCCAACAAGCTCGACACGATCACGATTCGCCCGTACGGCTCCGGCAGTGTCACGAAATCCTACAACCTCGCCTACACGCAGGGTCCAACGACCAATCGCCTGCTGCTCAGCTCGGTCACGGAATGCTCCGCATCCAGCTGCATGCGTCCGACCACGATCTCATACAAGACCGGCAGCGGATCCTGGGCGGCCATGCTGAGCACCGGCCTCAATGCATCGCGGGCCGCGGCGCCGATCCCGGTCGACCTGAATGGCGACGGGCGGGACGATCTCGTTTATCCCAAGACCAGCGGCAGCGCCAATTCGCGTTGGTGGGTGATGTTCGCGAGCGCCACCGGTTTCGGCGCCGCGATCGACACTGGCCTGACGACGGCGAACGACAAGAAGGTGCTGGTCGCGCCGTTCTCAGGCCAGGGGAGAGCTCAGCTGTTGATCGTGCAGGCGGGGTACTGGTACGTCGTCACCTGGACGGGCACGGTCTTCTCCTCGGTCAACACGGGCGTGCCGGCCAGCGGCGAATTCACTGCCGTCGATTGGGATGGGGACGGGCTCCCCGACCTGGTTTCAGTCGAGCCGATTCCGGATCCGACGGCCGCGACCGGCTGGGCCGTGCGGGTTCGCCGCAATCAGACGGCGCCACCCGGGGCGGTGGCTTTCTCGACGAGCACCTTCACGCTCTGGACGTCGCCGCTCGCATACGTCGGCGCCAATGCGGGTACCGCGAACGCAACAGCGGACTTCAATGGGGACGGCCGGGCCGACGTGCTGATCGGGTACATGCCGGGCCCTTACCCTCCCATCCACTACTACGCCTTGTTGTCGAATGGTTTCGGCAGCGCTCCCGCTGTCACCCCGCTTCCGGATGACCTGATGCCCGGCCTGATGGCCGACTTCAACGCGGACGGGTGTACCGACTTCTATTCGAATCCGGTGCTGATGTCGAATTGCGCGGGCGGCTTCAACGCGGTGAACCCGGGAGCCTTTCCCGTCGGCTACGGCACCTCGTACGCAGTCGCTGACGAGAATGGGGATGGCCGTGCCGACATTCTCTACACCAATTGGACGGACAAGAAGTGGTATGTGATCCGCTCGACGGGAGACGGGTTCGCTGCCGCGGTGAATCTCGGCATCTCCGCTATCGACGGCACGGTGTGGTTCGTGCTCGACCAGAACGGGGACGGACTGACGGACCTGGCGTTTCGCGACGACACGAATGGCGGCCGACTCAAGTACCACCTGCACAACGCTGCGGCGGCGCCCGCGGACGTAGCCGTTTCATTTACGGATGGATTCGGCATCACGCAAGGCGCGGCCTATGCGTCCATTGCGCAATCGAATTACTCCAAGAGCACCGGCGCGGTGTTCCCGGAGATCGACATCCAGGTGCCGCTCTACGTCGTCAGCCAGGCGAACGTCAACGGCAATACCTCCGGCGCATTCCAGCAGCAGTTCTTCTACTCCGGGGCGCGAGCGCACTTGCAGGGACGTGGCTTCGAAGGATTCGCTGCGAGGCGGACCTATGACTCGCGCACCGGCCTGTATGAAATCGACTACCTGAAGCAGACCTTCCCGTACACCGGGATGCGACTGCAGCACACGCTGCTGCAGAACAACCTGACGACCCGGGTCTCCGACTCGTCCGCGACACTTGCAATGCAAGCCCTTGGTAATGCCGGCGTGCAGCAGCGATTCTTTCCGTACGCGCAGAGCGTGACGGACTCGCAGTACGAATTGGGAGGTACGCTGAACGGAATCCTGGTGAGCCAGGCCGTAACCAGCTTCACGTTCGGCGACGGCTTTGGCAACCCGACGCTGATTTCGCGAACCGTCACGGACAAGGATCCGGGCTCACCATACCTCGCCACGTCGTGGACGACGACGACCAGCGCGACGTATTTCAACAACGCCAGCACCAACTGCCTGGGCCTGCCGCAGGCAATCGCGGAGTCTCGCACCGCACCGGGCAAGGTGGCCATGACGCGGACGACCGCGTACGGCGCCGACACCGTCACGTGCCGCATCACCCAGCAGACCCTCGAACCCAACGCGCCCGAGCAGAAGGTGACGACGACGTTCGAGTTCGACGTCTGCGGCAACACGAATGCGCTCCGAGTCGTCGGCGCGAGATGGGATGGCGTGGCCTTGCCCGAACGCGCCACGCGCATCGACTACGGCTCCCGCTGCCAGCTCCCGGAGGCCGTCACCAACCCGCTCGGCGAAGTGCGCCGGATCGGCTTTCGCTACGAGTTCGGCGTGCCGAGCTCCGTCGTCGACGGCAATGGCCTGGTCACGAGCTGGCAATACGACGACTTCGGGCGCCGCATTTCCGAGGCGCGGCCCGACGGGACGTCGACGACCTGGACCTTCGACTCCTGCGCAACCCAGAACTGCATGAGCGTCAGCGCGCCGTACCAGCGCTTCCACGAACGTGAGGTTTCGGTCGGTACCCAGAGCAACGTCTACGATCAGCACGATCGCTACTACGACGGCCGTGAGACCCTCGAAATGCTGACCTACACGATGCCTTTGGGTGTCGGCACGTCCGAGCGATTCGTTTACGACAGTTTCGGTCGGGTCACCACCCGACACGCTCCGGCGTCCGTGCAGTCCAACGGCTACACGATGCATGGCTACGACGCCGTGGGCCGCCTGCAGTCCGTCAAGTTGTACAACTCGAGCGGTGCGCTCGATCGCACCACCACGATTGCCTATTCGGGCCGAACCACCACCGTTACGGATCCGCTCGGCCGCACGCGCTCCACCATTTCAGATGTGGCGGGGCTGCTCCGGCAAGTGATCGATCCGTCGCCGGGCGGCACCACGATCTACGACTACGATTCGATCGGCAACCGCACTCTGATCCAGGACCCGATCGGCGCCGCCTCGTCGGGCACGTACAACCAACGCGGCTTCCGACTCGCGTGGACCGACGCCGACAGCGGCAGCTGGTCGTTCAAGACGGACTCCCTGGGCGAACGGGTTGGCTGGACCGACGCCAAGGGACAGTCGTTCAGCGCAACCTACGATGCGCTTGGCCGCGTGACGAGTCGCACCGAACCGGAAGGCACGAGCACCTGGACCTGGGGGAATTCAGCGGCAAGCCACAACGTCGGGAGGCTCTGGAAGGAATCCGGCTACGGCTACGCCGAGGAGACGACGTACGACGGCATCGGCCGGCCGGCGACGCGAAAGATCACCACGGATCAGGTGTACCAGTACGACTATTCGTACAACTCCATCGGGGCCGTCGACACGGTCGCCTATCCCACCAGTCCCGTGCCATCGGGACAGACGGGGCCGCGATTCAAGGCCCGTTACTACTACAGCTTCGGCAGTCCGGTCTCGATCACGGATGCATCGGACGCAGCCGAGAAGCCGCTTTGGGCGCTGACCGCTGCGAACGCCTACGGGTCGGCGACATCGGAATCGATCGGCGGCGTGGCGACCGTCACCTCGGCCTACAAGGCCTGGACCAATGAACTGACGGCGAGCCAGGTCGGCCAATCGACCGCCACGGACCGGCAGAATCTCAGCTATCAGTGGGATACCGCGGGAAACCTGACGCAGCGCCAGGACCTGAATCAATCGATTACCGAGGTCTTCCAGGTCGATTCGCTGAACCGCGTGACGGGTTCAACGCGTAATGGCGCATCGAATCTGACGGTCGCCTACGACGCGGCAGGAAACGTCTCGCGCAAGTCCGATGTCGGCGCGACCGCGTATGCGTATTCGGATCCTGCGCATCCGCACGCGGTCACGTCCGCAGGATCTCGAACCTTCACGTACGACGCGAACGGCAACCAGAAGACTCGCGACGGCGTGTCGCAGACATGGGCATCGTTCAACCTGCCGACGGCGCTGGCGCAGCCCCTCGGCGGCACAACCTATACGACGCAGTTCAACTACGGGCCGGACCACCAGCGATGGAAGCAAGTCGCCAACTACTCGAACGGGGTGGAGACGACTCATTACCTCGGCGGACTGCTCGAGAAGGAGAACACGACCTCCACCGGCAAGACGTACTGGCGGCACTACGTCGAAACCCCGTCCGGCATGGTGGTCGTTTCGCGCAATTCCGACGCGACGGGTTCGACCCGATTCGTCGTCTCGGATCATCTGGGCGGTTCCGATGCCATCCTCGACGCGAGCGGAAATTCTGTCGTCCGGACGAGCTACGGTGCGTTTGGCGCTCGACGAGGAAGCGACTGGACTTCGACGATGCCTCCGGATTGGCTCGGCATCGCGAACTCGACGCGTCATGGCTACACGGGGCACGAGCACCTCGACAATGTGAGCCTGATTCACATGGGAGGTCGGGTCTACGACCCCGTCGTCGGGCGATTCCTGTCCGTCGATCCGCTCGTCAGCGACGCCGCCGACAGCCAGTCCGTCAATCCCTACGCCTATGTGGGCAACCGGCCGCTCACGACGACGGATCCCAGTGGCTACGCGGGCGATCGTGGCGGCGGCGGCGGGCATTCAGGTGTCGGCTTCGATTGGATCGGCACCCTGATGGCCTTCATGCCGCAAGCAAAGCCGTACTACCCGCCCGCTTCGACACTTCCGGGAATCTCCGTCCAGAGCGGCGGCGGGGTCTGCGGCCCCGGAACGGTGACGACCATGTGCGGGGGTTGGCTCCTCTCGGCTTCGGGCGCCGGCACGCAACGGAGCGGCGTCCCTACCTCCACGTGGAGCAGTCAGGACAGCGAAGAGGCGGAGGCACTCGCTCGCGAGAACATTTATCGCCTGTTTGTCGACCTGGGCGTGAACGCGGTCGACGTGGTCATTCTCGCTCCGTATCACGACGGCCGGGCGTCCTACGACGCGTTCCGCGACCGTCGCTACGGTGCCGCCGCGGTTTACCTCGGGTTCACCGTGTGCGACATTGAATGCAAGCAACTCTCGGTCATATTCAAGCCGCTGGTGAAGGCCGGAAAGGGGCTGCACTCGGCTGAAAAGGCGGCGACGGCGCAAGCTCGCAACGGAACGAGGTGATTCAGCTGTGCAATGTCACGGCGCAGAACTTGACGCAGTGATGGAGATGGGGACTCGTCCGTTCGGAGAGCGATCGGCGGCACCCATATCGAAGTGATTTCGGGTGAGCTGGACGGCGATTTCGACGCGTATCGAAGCGACGAATTGCATTCGCGTCCAAGAGAGTCCTGCGAGTGCTCGCTGAAACCATTCGACATTCGGTCCGGGCTGGTATCGTCGGCTCCTCAGCCGATATTGGCTACAGCCGCTCGAGAACGTGCGGCGTTCTACCCGGCGGCGGTATGCGAACGGTTCGAACCGTCGACGAGTCCGGTCGACATACTGAGAGCTGTGACGATCTATGATCGCACTCGAGCTGCTAAATCATGGCAGGTCGCGTCACGGGTCACCTATCCGATTGGAGTTCGAGCACTGAGCGCTTGACACGGGTCATTCCGTCGAGCAAGTTCGATATGACGCATTCAGCGATGCTGAGCGATTCGACTCGATGCTCGCTTCGGATTTCAGTCGCGAAGTGACGTCGTGGAGGATTGTCGACCCCGACACACCGGCAAGGAGTCTACGGCACGAACCGTCGGACTCGGGTCTTCAGCGCGACATGCGTGCCGTGCGTGACGCGCAGGTCGTGACAGTCACGCGGCGATTTAGAGGAACTGCGGAAGGTGGGTATTCCAGCCGATTCCTGACGCAACTCGTCAAATGTTCGAAGTTCGCGAGTCCGGCCGTACTTGCAGTGGCGTGATGGCGACGAGTCTGGTCTCACGGCAGATGATTGATGGTTCGGTCAATTGTCAACAGCAAGCTGGCGATCGCGCATTGAGCGATACGGCCGGACTCACTGCGCATAGTGCCAGCGATCGCCTGACTCGCCTAAAAGTACGTGCGTATCGCGTCAATCACGCGGTAGTCATCGTCGACGACGTAAATCAGCTGCCACTTGTCGAAAGTCGTGCAGGGATGGGCAATGCCGAAGCACACGACATCGCCGACGCGAAGCGGTGATTCCGGGGGCAGGCCCAGGTGCGTGTGCTGATCGTTCAGCGCGGTCACAGTGTGCCCGGGTGGAATCGTCACGGGTCGATCGTGCAACCCGGGCCGAAACCAGGCGATGAGTTGCGGCAACTTCATGTCGTGGGACAGGTCCCGCTTTCCGCCGGTGAGATACGCGCGCGTGGGCTCCGGCCGCGACTGCACGCAGCCCCACACCTCGAGGGCCGGCACGAGTCCCGGCCCGGAGTCGCCGTCGAAGGTCGTGCGCGCACGCAGTCGCGCGAATGCCGGCCCGTAGTGCAGGTGGTCCTGGGTGATGTAGCAACCGCTGCGCAGCACGGTCACCGTGGGGCGCCCGAGATCCACCTTCGCGAGGCCTGTAGCGACGATATCGAAAAACTCTGAGCCCCCGGCGCTCAGCAGGAACGGGTTCGCATCGCGGGCGGCGGGCGACTGCGCCGCGAGTCGCGCAACGGCGACGTGCAGGTCCAGCATGGCGGCGATCTGGCGGGCGACATCCTCCGAGCTGCCGTGGATCAATCCCTCGAAGCACTCGACCCCATGCAGGGACAACCATGGCATCGTGGACTCGATGGCGCCGATGACGCGGCCTGCGTCGTCAAGGCCGCGTGCACCGGTCCGCAGGCCCGGCTGTCCGACCTCGACGAGCACCCGCAACGGCCGGGACGACTGCTTCGCGCGGGCCGCGGCCGCGAGCACCTCGACGGCCTCGACCGTATCGACGAGCACGTAGGGCTCGAAGCGCGCGTCGCGCGCCAGCTCGTCGAGCAGGTAATCGACGTTGCGCCGGCCTACGACCTGGTTCGCAATCAGCACGCGACGGATGCCGAAGTGGCGGTACACCTGCAGTTGGCTCACCGTGGCGCAGGTGATGCCCCAGGCGCCGTCGTCGATCTGCGCCTGGAAGAGTTGCGGACTCATCGTCGTCTTGCCGTGCGGCGCGAGCACGGCACCCGTGGCCTTCAGGAACCGCTTCATCCACGCACGGTTGTTCGCGATCGCCGAGGCCTTCAGCACGGCCACCGGAAACGGCAGATCGCCCGCCAGCACATTCCATCCCGCGCGGCCGATCTCGCCGAGTCGGCGCGGCCGTTCCCCGCCCGGGTATCCCTTGACGGTTTCGTCGACGATCCACTGGTCGATGCCTGGCAGGCGGGGCAGGGCGTTCATCGGGTGACTCGCTATCGACGAGGGTCTGGTCATTATCACCGTCTCAGCGCCGTATGAGCGAGTGCCGGGATTACGGATCTCACGTCATACCGGGAGCGGCGTCTGAAGCCATCGATTCGCCGTAGAAAGGCGGCATGTCGACGGACACCTTTGAGCGCAAGTCCGGGCTGCGCTCTTGCAGGAAGGCTTCGACGCCTTGTCGATCGTCACCGGGCTCCATGCGGGTCCCCAGTCGTATCCGGCGGCAGGGCAGTTCAGTTTGCGTCGCGAGAGGTCTTCAGGAGCGCGACGTCACGGGCGATCTTCAGCGCGTCGCGTGGCCAACGGCGGCCGTGTGCGATCTGCGGCTCAGCCCGACGCGGTACGGGGCCAGAGTTCGGCGGCGCGATACCTGCCGGTGGCCGTGAGGTCGCCATGCGCGGCGCGCTCCGCCCGCAACCCCGCGCGACGTGCCATGAACGGCGTGGTCGCCACCACGTCGAGCGTACTCGAACTGGCGAACAGGAAGCCCTGGCCCGCGACGCATCCGAGGTCCAGCAGCGTCGCCACCTGGTCCTCGTTCTCGATGCCTTCGGCGACCGTCTCGAGCCCGAGCGTCGTGCCGAGCATCACGACGGCACGCGCGAGTTCCGGTCCCCCGTCCTGTTCCGTCAGGCGGCTGACGAATGCGCGATCGATCTTCAGGATGTCGATCGGGAACCGGTGCAGGTACGAAAGCGACGAGTAACCCATCCCGAAATCGTCGATGGCGAGCCGGACGCCGAGCGCCTTCAGCTCGCGGAATCGCTCGAGGTTGACCTCGGTGTTCTGCATGATCGTGCTTTCGGTCAGCTCGATCACCAGGCTGCCGGGGTCGAGGCCGGAGATCTCGAGCGCGTCGCGCACGTCCGCCGCCAGGTTTCCCTGCTGCAGGTGGCGGCAGGAAACGTTCACGGCCACGCGCAGCCCGTGGCCGGCGGGAACCGAGTCGCTCCACCGGCGGACCTGCGTGCACGCGTCGAGCAGGATGCGCCGGCCGAGTTCGACGATCCGGCCCGATTCCTCGGCGATCGAGATGAAGGCGCCGGGCATGACGATGCCCCGCTGCGGGTGGTCCCACCGCACCAGCGCTTCCACGCCGAGCAACTCGCGGCTCGTCAGGTCGACGACGGGCTGGAACTCGACGAAGAACTCGTCGCGGGCGAGCGCCAGGTCGATGTCCTGCTCCAGTCGCAGGCGATCGTGCAGCTGTTCCTGCATGTGCGGCTGGAACAGCACGAAGCGCGCCTTGCCGTCCGCCTTCGCGTTGTACATGGCGATGTCGGCGTTGCGCAGCAATTGTTCGGCGTCGTCGCCCGGCCGCGAGCAGGCCACGCCGATGCTGGCGGTCGCGAGGGTTTCGCGGCCGTCGAGCAGCAACGGGCGGTTGAAAGCCGCGGTGATCGGCGTGGCGATGCGGTCGAGGTCCTTCTCGGTGCGGATGCCTTCCAGCAGGATCGCGAATTCGTCGCCGCCGAGGCGCGCCACCGTGTCGGACGGCCGGGTCGACTTGACCAGCCGTTGCGCCGCCGCCTGCAGCAGGCGATCGCCGGCATCGTGCCCGAGCGAGTCGTTGACGTTCTTGAAGTTGTCGAGGTCGAGGAACATGACGGCCACGTGCTGCTGCGAGCGATGCGCCAGCGCGAGCGCGTGCTCGACGCGGTTCCAGAACAGGCTGCGGTTGGCGAGCAGCGTCAGCGGGTCGTGGAACGCCAGCTTGCGCAACTGCTCCTCCAGGGCCTTGCGCTCGCTCACGTCGCGGAAATTCAGCGCCAGCCCGGCGATCGCCGGGTCGTCCATCAGGTTGCTGCCGACGCACTCGAGCGTGCCGCGGCGGTCGCCGGTCTCGACCAGCATCTCGATCGGGCCGACGACGCGTCCACGCGTCGCGGCCACCTCGCCGAGGAACGCGGCGAGCCGCTCGCGATCCCCGTCGACCCACAGGTCGAGCAGGTTGCGGCCGACGAGGTCGTCCGGGTGGATCGCCAGCGTGCGCTCGGTGGCCGGCGAGGCGAATCGCAGCTGGCCGTCGGCGTCGATGATCATGATCACGTCCGAGGCGTTCTTGATCAGCGAGGCGTAGCGGGCCTCGACGATGTCGGCCGCCCGGCGCTCGCGCAGCAGCGCGTCGTCGCGCGAGATCACGCCCTGGCGCACCATCACCAGGCAGGTCAGCACGAAGATGATCACGGTCATCGCGTTGGCGGGGCTCGCGCCCGTGCTGCTCTCGACGTAGACCAGCACCAGGAACGAAATCATCATCGCGATGTAGGGCATGCCCTGCATCAACAAGGAACTGACCGCCCCGGGTGCGCGTCGCTCGGCGAGCGTGCCGCGCAGCTGTTCGCGCGCGGCGGCCGCGAGCCAGACGTAGCACGAGAGGTAGATGACGTCCGAGACGCCGCCCGGGAGATAGCTGCCGGCGACCTTCGACATCGCCCAGACGATGTCGGCCAGCGACATGCACGAGAAGCCGAGCGTGAGCAGCCTCAGGGCGCGGCGCTGGATGGGCGTTGCGCCCGAATGCATCAGCAGCACGCCGCACGCCAGCAGCATGATGCAGTTGAGGGCGATATAGGTCTGCGCCAGCAGGTACTTGAGAACGTCCGGGTCGCGTTCGGCGGCGGCGGTGGGCTCGATCACGCAGAACCAGAAGAACGCGCCGAAGCCCAGCATCAGGATCGTCGCGTCGAGGCCGAGCCGGGCCCACTGCACGCGAACGGCGGCGGAACGGATGACCGTCAACAGCGCCGCGAACACGAGCGGGTAGAAACCCAGGAAGAACAGGTCGCCGATCGACGGGAAGGGATCGACGCCGAACAGCCAGTAGGTCGAGTGCAGCAGGTTGCCCACGCTGTAGACGCACAGCGCGGCCGTCAGCAGCCACCAGGTGCGACGCGCGGCCGGGTCGGTGGAGCCTCGAGCCGCGGCCGCCGCCAGGATGGTCACGCCGATGCTGGCGGGCGAGTCGGAATACAGGTTGAAGAGGTCGAGGAGCCGGCCGCCCTTGCCGTCGACGAGCATCAGCACGATCGCGACCGTGATGTACGCGAAAAGCGCAACGGCCGCGACGCCGGTCCAGCCGGAACCGAACGGCTCACGTCTCGTCATCGCCTCGCTCGTCAGCCGCCTTGGCGACATATTGTTCGACGCGCGTCTTCCATCCGCGGCCGCTCCTTTGGACACGCCCCATGTAGCCTCAGCCGGCCCGGGTCTATCTGTGAACCGCGTCGGATAATCCCAGCCACCCCCGTGAAGTGGCGCACATACCGACGCGGCCGCGACGGCGAGCCGCCGGACGGTCCGGGAACACCACCCGGCCTGGTCTGAAAATCCAAGACGCCGGTCACTTCAAGCTCGCCGCCCGTGACGGTAGCGTCGCGAAAAGGTACCCTTCGCGCCGGCCAGGCCCGGCGCGGGGGCAGCCGGACAATGTGGTTCAAACCCTGGAGCAGGCGGGCAAGCACTTGAAGCGATGGCGAATGTTCAGATCGGTGACGACGACGTTGTGCCTGCTGGCCGCGTTTGCGTCGGTTTCCGCCGTGGCGGCCGTGAATGTCGAATCGAAACCGCGGTCCAACCCCAACCTGCGCTCGAACGCGTTCTACATTCTCGACGAGTCCGACTCGAAGGTGCTGGCGGCCCGCAACGAAGGGGTCGCCGTGCCGATTGCCTCCATCAGCAAGCTGATGACCACGATGGTCGTGCTCGAGGCCGGCCAGCCGATGGACGAAGTCATCGCGATCACGCGCGACGATGTGCGGGAAACCGCGGGCAGTGTGTCGCGCCTCGCGCCAGGCACCCGTCTGAGCCGGGCCGACCTGATGCATCTCGCGCTGATGTCGTCCGAAAACCGCGCGGCCCATGCGCTCTGCCGGACCTATCCGGGCGGCCTGCAGGCCTGCGTGCGCGCCATGAACACCAAGGCGAAGTCGCTCGGCATGCAGACGGCGCGCTTCGTCGAGCCGACCGGCCTGTCGAGCAACAACGTGGCGAGCCCGGTGGACCTCGCCAAGCTCGTGCGGGCGGCGGCGGCGAATCCGACGATCCGGAAGTACTCGACCGATCCGAATCACACGGTGTACGTCCGCGGCCGGCCGCTCGCGTACCGCAGCACGAACTCGCTCGTCGACAAGGCCAATTGGCAGGTCACGGTGCAGAAGACGGGTTACAACGCCGAGGCGGGCCGCTGCCTCGTGATGCAGGCCGTCATCGACGGTCGCGACGTCGTCATCATCCTGCTCAACTCGTGGGGCAAGCTCACGCGCATCGGCGACGCCAATCGCGTCCGCGACTGGATGGTGTCGAGCGGCCCGTCCGCGGCGGGTTAGGCGCGAACTACCGCGGCTGCATCATCGCGGTGAATTCCGGATCGTCGTGCAGCGGCACGAGGTCCGGATCGTTATGCATCCAGCCGAAGTTGGTGTATCCGGCCTCGATGGCCTGGCGCAGCGCGTCCATCGCGAGCGCGTTCTCGCCGAGCCCGACGTACATGCACGCGGCGTTGTAGAGCATCACCGGGTCGCCGGGGCTGAGCACGAGCGCCTTGGTGCCTTCCCGGATGGCTTCATCCTTGCGACCCGCCCAGCCCAGCTTGCTCGCGTAGATCAGCCGCGCTCGCGCGTCGTCGGGATTCTGCAGCAGGTAGTTCGGCATGATCTCGAGCAGGCGGCGATAGACCTGCTCGGCTTCCTGGTGCCGCCCGAGGCCCGTGCAGGTCTGCGCGACGTCGAGGTGGCCCGCGTAGAAGCTCGGCTTGATCTCGGCGACGCGCCGGAAGAGTTCGAGCGCCTGGTCGAGCTTGCCCTCGGTGAAGTAGATGCGGCCGAGCGTCCAGTGCGCGATGAAGTCGTCGGGATCGATCTCGATGGCCTTGGTGCAGGACGCGGTGGCCTCGTTCAGCTTGCCCCACAGGAAATACGACAGGCCCATCGCCCGGTACGCTTCGGGCAGGTTGTTGTCGTACATCAGCGCCTTGAAGCTGAGTTCCTGCGCCAGCTCCCGGTAGCGCTCCTCGCGGGCGATCAGCTGGTACATCTGGCCGTATGCGCTCGAGCAACCGGCATAGGCCGACGCGTAGCGCGAGTCGAGCTCGATGGCCTTCTCGAACAGCTGGATCGCGTATTCGACGCTGCGCTTGGTCAGCCGGTAGAGCTGATCCTGGCCGCGCAGGTAGAGGTCGTACGCTTCCGCGTTGAGCGTCTGGCGCTTGGTCAGCGAAAGCCTTTCCGAGAACGTGAGCTTCAGTTTCAAGGCCTCGACGATCTGCTGGGCGACCTGTTCCTGGATGTCGAAAATGTCGTCGAGCTTGCCCTTGTAGGTGTTGCCCCAGATCTGCAGGTTGGTCACGACGTCGACCAGCTGCACGGTGATGCGCACCGAGTCCTGGAACCGGCGCACGCCGCCGCCGACGATGTAACGCGCGCCGAGCGCCTGGCCGATCGCGAGGACGTCCTGCCCGCGCCCCTTGTGCTGCATCGAGGCCCAGCGCGAGATCAGGCTGATCTCGCTCACGAGCGACAGCCTCGCGATCAACTCCTCGGTCAAACCGTCGCTGAAATAGTCGGTCTCCGGATCCGGGCTGATGTTGTCGAACGGCAGCACGGCCACCGCTCCTCGCTCGGGCAGAGACTCGGCTGTGTGCGCCGTGTGCGCGCCGGTGGGTGCGGCGGGCCGGGTCTCGGCGGCGCTCGTGACGACCGCGGGCTGCGGGGCGATCGTCACACCCAGGCCGTCGAGCGAACGAAGGATCGCCTTCAGGTTGTCGTCCGGATCGCCGTGATAGAACTCGATGTGCTGGATCCCTGCGAGCGGGTACTTGAGGCTGAGCGGGATCGTCGTCGGCTCGAGGTGCACCGGGAGGATGTTGCCCTTGCGCTCGCTCGTCAGCATCACTTCCTTCGCCACGTTGTGCGAGCTGACGGCCGACGGCGAGACCATCAGCAACAGCACCTTGGCGCCTTCGAGGGCGCGCACGATGGACTCGCCCCAGAGCGCCGCGCCGTCGATGCCGCCCTCGTCGATCCAGATGTTCACGCCGGCGGCGCGCAGCTTGCCCGCGAGGACTAGCACCCGGGCCTTGTCTTCGCGCGAGTAACTCAGGAATACGTCTGCGGTCTGAGCCAAGTTCGTGCCCTATTGCGTCCAATGACCTGTGGCGCGGGCAGGGTAGGCGTTGGCGCCTCTTCTGTCGCTCAAGGCTAGCGGATAGTCGGCGGTGTGAGAAGGATCGTTACGCTTGCAGGCGCCGCGTGACGGACTCCGCGAGCCGAATCGTAGTTCTCGCAGCGCCTGCAGCCAGGCGCGGCTCAGCATGTGGCGGCGGTGCGCGAGCGCAAGTGTCGACCTGAATTAGGCAGCTAACAGATTGATGCGATTGATATTTTTGGCATGCTGCCGGACGCGCGGGGATGATTCTCGAAGCCGGTGACCACCGGTCTCGACGGCCGAAGCTGCGGACGGTGGCCGACGTGCTCGCCGGTGCGGTGCGCGGCTGTTGCGGAGCGCTGCCGTCAGGCATGAGATACGAGCACCGGAGTCACCCGGGGACACGGCCGAAGGAGGACATGCATGACACTGCAGGACTGGGGATCCATCGGTGAGGTCGTCGGGGCCATCGCGGTGGTCGTCACGTTGATCTATCTCGCCAAGCAGATCCGTCAGAACACCCACGCGATGGAGGAAGGGCGCCGGCTCGCGCTTGCCCAGACGTATCAGGTGCGGTCCGACGCACTGCAGGCCATGCTGGTGCAGGCGGCCGATTCGGAACATATCGGGCCGATCATCATCCGTCTCACCGAACTCGGGTACCCGGAGGACGTCACGGCGCTGGACGGACTGACTGCGGCGGAACGGCGGCGGTTCCGCATGTGGCAGATCGCCCAGCAGACCCACTGGGACAACATGCATTACCAGTACCAGCAGGGTTATCTCGACCGGGAGTACTACGAGGACGCGTTCAAGGATCGGGTCGTGAGGCTGGCGCCGACGTGGAAAGCGCTCGGGTTGACCAGCGGGCGCCGCAGTTTCTTCGCCGAAATCGAGCGCTTGTCGCGCGAGTAAGGCGGGCGCAGCCGGACTGCCGGCGGCTTTTCGGCGCGTTTATACTCGGGATCCACTCGATGTGTGGATGGGGGAATTCATGGATCCATTGAAGGTCGTCGTGGTCCTTGCGCTGATCGCGACCGTCGTCACGTTGTTCCTGGGGCTGCTGTCGATGAGCGGGGGCGAGTCGGTCGACAACGATTTCAGCGAGCCGCTGATGTGGACGCGCGTGGGATTGCAGGCGTTCGCCGTCATCATGCTTTTCATCGCGCTCTTGCTGCACTGACGCCGCCGCCGCACGTCGGCCTCAAGCGCGCAGCATCCAGCGGATCGCGAAGGCGACGAGGCCGAGCGCCGCGACGCTGCAGGCCCAGATCGTCACGAACCACACGAGACGCGACCCTGCCGATGGATGTCGGGGCGCGCGCATCAGTGGTAACCGCCGATGCTGTTGACCTTGCCGCGAAACACCCAGTACGAGTACGCGGTATAGGCCAGGATCACCGGCAGCAGGATCGCCGCCCCTTTCAGCAGGAATGACAGGCTCGCATCGGGCGCGGCGGCCTCCCAGATCGTCACCGAGGTCGGCACCAGGTATGGGTAGAAGCTGATCAGCAGGCCGACGAAACACAGCACGAACAAGGCGAGCGAGGCCATGAAAGGCCTCAGTTCATTGCGCTCGGCCAGGCCCCTGGCCAGGACGAATCCGGCGAGCGCGACCAGCAGCGGCACCGGCGCGACGAAGAGTATCTGCGGCCACGCGAACCAGCGCTTCATGAAGGCGTCGCTCAGGAACGGCGTCCAGAGACTGACGATGAAGATCAGCGCAAGCGTGGCGGCGGCCGTCACGCGGGCAAACCGGTATGCCCGTTCGCGAACCTGGCCTTCGGTCTTGTAGATCAGCCAGGTCGAGCCGAGCAGCGCGTAGCCGACGATCAGCGCGACGCCGGTCAGCACGCTGAACGGCGTCAGCCAGTCCCACCAGCCGCCGGCATAGGCGCGGCCCGCGACCGGAATACCTTGCACGAGGGCCCCGAGCGCGACGCCTTGCGCGAAGGCGGCGGTCGTCGAGCCGGCGGCAAACGCCCAGTCCCAGAGGAACTTGCCGCGCCGCGTCTTCCAGCGGAATTCGAATGCGACCCCGCGCAGCACGAGGCCGAGCAGCATCGCGACGATGGGGGCGTACAGCGCCGGCATGATCACCGCGTAGGCGAGCGGAAACACGGCGAACAGCCCGCCGCCGCCGAGGACCAGCCAGGTCTCGTTACCGTCCCAGACCGGCGCGACCGAGTTCATCATTTCGTCGCGAGCGGCCTCGCCGCGCACGAGCGGAAAGAGGATGCCGACGCCGAGGTCGAAACCGTCGAGGACGACATAGGCGAGGACCGCGAATGCCATCAGGCTCGCCCAGACGAATGGGAGGTCCAGGTTCATGGCCCGGGCGCCCGGGTGGATCGTGCCGAGCCGGTCGCTCCCGCCAGGATCGGGGCCGGCATCAGTCCGCTGGCACGCATCGGCTCGCCGACGGGCAGGTCTGCCGCGGATCGACTCGGCGGCACCTGCATCAGGCGCAACAGGTAAAAGGTGCCGGCACCGAACACCAGCAGGTAGACGACCACGAAGGCCGTGAGCGAGGCGCCGATCGCGATGGCCCCCACGGACGACGCCGACTCGGCTGTCGTCAGCAGTCCGTACACCGTGTAGGGCTGCCGTCCCGCTTCCGTCGTGACCCAGCCGGCAATGACCGCGACCAAGCCGGCCGGGCTCATCAGGACGGCGACCTTGAGCAAGGCCGGCGTGTCGAACAGTCGGCGCCGGACGCGCAGCGCGAGGCTCCACAGGCCAACGAGCGCCATCGCGACGCCGAGGCCGGCCATCACGCGGAAACTCCAGAACAACAGCCGGGCGTCCGGCCGTTCGGCGCGCGGCCATTCCTTGAGCCCGCGCACGGTGCCGTTCCAGTCGTGCGTCAGGATCAGGCTGCCGAGCTTCGGGATCTCGATCGCGAACTTCGTCCGTTCCTGGTCCATGTCGGGCACGCCGAAGAGCAGCAACGGCGCGCCTGCCCGCGTCTCGAAATGCCCCTCCATCGCCGCAATCTTCGCGGGTTGATGTTGCAGCGTGTTGAGGCCGTGCATGTCGCCGGCCACGATCTGCAGCGGCGCGACCAGCGAGGCCATCCACATCGCCATCGAGAACATGATTCGCGACGCAGGTTGCGTCGGGTCGCGCAGCAGGTGCAGTGCGCCGGCGCCGCCGACGATGAACGCCGTCGTCAGGTACGCAGCCAGCAACATGTGCAGCAGGCGATAAGGGAAGGACGGATTGAAGATCACCGCCCACCAGTCCAGCGGCACGAACTGGCCGGCCGCGTTGAGACCGTAGCCCGCGGGCGTCTGCATCCAGCTGTTCACGGCGAGAATCCAGAAGGCCGACATGAAGGTGCCGAGCGCGACCATCAGCGTCGCGACGAAATGCAGCCGCGGGCCCACGCGTTGCATTCCGAACAGCATCACGCCGAGGAAACCCGCCTCCAGGAAAAAGGCTGACATCACCTCGTAGCCCATCAACGGTCCGATCACCGGCCCGGCCTTGTCGGAGAACACGCTCCAGTTCGTGCCGAACTGGTAGCTCATGACGAGGCCCGACACGACGCCCATGCCGAAGGCGACGGCGAAGATCTTCTTCCAGTAGTTGAACAGGTCGAGGAATACGTCGCGGCCGGTGACCAGCCAGAGTCCCTCGAGCACGGCGAGATAGCTGGCGAGCCCGATCGAAATCGCCGGGAAGACGATGTGGAAGCTCACCGTGAAGGCGAACTGCAGGCGCGCGAGGGTGAGAGGATCCGGCAGTTCCATCGCTGGGCAGGCGTCGTATTGCGGCGTGCCCACACTGGGCGCCGCCCCATTCTACCGTGCGTCGTAACACCCAATCGATTGGGCGCCGCGGGCGGCCGTACGCCAGCGCACAGACCGCTTCGAGCCAGGGTGCAACGCTCCAGGACCCCACGACCAGGCACGCGAGTGCGCGATCGGCGTCCTCTCGTCGGACCCCGCGATCAAAGGAGATCGAACATGCATCATCAACTCAAAGACCTGATGAGTCGGAACGTCAAGGTCATCAGCCCGGACATGACCATCAATGAAGCTGCGCGAACCATGCGCGACGGCGACTTCGGGATGCTGCCCGTCGGTGAGAACGACCGGATGATCGGCGCGATTTCCGATCGGGACATTGCGATCCGAGCCGTCGCCGAAGGCAAGGGCCCCGGCACGAAAGTGCGCGAAATCATGTCCGAAGGCATTTGCTGGGCCTACGACGACGACACCGTGGAACATGCGGCGAAGCTCATGAGCGAGAAGCAGGTCCGGCGCCTGCCGGTCGTGAATCACGACAAGCGGCTGGTCGGCATCGTTGCGCTCGGCGATTTCGCGGTCGACAGCTCCGAGATCAAACCGGCCGCCGAAGCGCTTGCGAAGATTTCGGAACCGGCGTGACGATTTCAAGAGCAGCCCCGCGGCGAGCGAAGTCCTCGACTTCCCGCCGCAAGGCGATAGGCGAGAGGGGCGGCGTGTTGCCGCGCACGCTCAAGTCGCGCAGCCGCCCCACCGATACCACGCTGCAGCGACACGCATCCTTCTTCGATGACGACGGCGATCGCGGCGTCGGCGTCGCCGAGTGCGCACGCGGGCTCAGGGCCCTCGGCCTCCCGATCGGCGTGGCCGAGGCGGTCGCGCTCACGATCGTCGGGGCCTTGAGCCTGCAGACGCGCGGGTCGCTGCTGGCAATGAACATCGACATCGATCACGTCCACAAAGGCAAGCACGACGGCGACACCGGAATCCTGGACACGCGCGGCCGATTCGACGCCAGGCGCTTCGAGCAGGTATTCGGCGGGCGTTCCACCGTCGATCGCAATGGCGACAAGGCGTTCACCGCCAGCGAACTCACCCGGATGATCGGCGCGAACCGCGAGTCGTTCGCCGGTTATGTGGCGGCGACGGCCGAGTGGCGGCTGTTGCTTGCGCTTGCGGCCGACACCAAGGTCGTCGAGGGTGGCAGGATGAGACCCGCCCTCGGCGTCGCCAGATTGAAGTCGTTCTACGACGGCACGCTCTTTTACACGCTTGCGAGAGAACACGTCTAATTCGCAGGACGCGGCATCCTCGTTCGTACGACACATCCGGGAATCAAGCGCTTGCAAGCGCGTCCGTGCGCTACCGGACAGATCGCGTGCACTCCCGCGCCTATCGTTGAGTTGACGGTCGGACGCGCAGTTCGACCCGTCACGGAATCCGTTCAAGACACTGTCGAGGCAACATCATGACCAAGAAGCAGATCGAAGGCCACCTGAAAGAAGCGGAAGGCAAGATCAAGGAAATCGCCGGCAAGATCGTCGGCAACGAACGTCTGGAAGACAAGGGCAAGGCCGAAAAGATCGCCGGCAAACACCAGGCAGCCCGTGCCGACCTGAAGGACGACATCAAGAAGCTTGCTGGCGCATGAGTGATGAGTGACTCCGCATCGCAGGAGTCCCGGCTTCAGCTGGCTTCGGCGCCGCGCGAATCGCAGCGCGGCGCGAGCACCGAGGCCAGCTCGGCCGCCGGCCCGCATTCGGGCCAGGCCTCCGCAGGCTGGGATCCCTTTGCGGTCTGGCTGCAGCGTATCGAGCAACCGCGCCGGCGTCGCGCCGCGTCTCACATGACCGGGAGAACTCCATGACCCTCTGTCCCATCGCACTCGCCATCGGCTGCAAGAAGTGCGCCATCGTTCGCGTGTGCCCGGTCAAAAGTGTCATCGGCGACTACAAGCCGGAGAAGGCGGCCAGGACCACGCCACGGCGGGGCAAGCGCGGGCACAGTCGCCCCTGAATCGCATCAGCTCACCAAACGAGGGAATGTCATGAACAAGAAGCAGCTCAAAGGTCGAGTGAAAGCCGTGAAGGGACGGATCAAGGAAACGGCCGGCAAGCTCGTCGGCAACAAGGCCCTGGAGAAGAAAGGCACGGCCGAGAAGAACGCTGCCGACAAGAGGGTCCTCTATGAGGATCTGAAGGAAGACGTCAGGAAGCTGGCCTGACGAAAGCAAATCGGCGCGTCGGTGCTTCGTTGACCAATGTGCGGCAGCGAGCAGACGCGAGCACCGGACTGCCGCACGCTCTCTTCGATCGCGGTGTGACAGGCCGTTCCTGCACGACAACCGGCATCGGAGAGGGACATGGATATGATGAGCCTGCAGACATGGATCATTGTTGGTGGCGTCGTGGCGGTCGCCTTGATTGCGCTGGTGGCCTGGTCCCAAAACCAGAAGAAGCGATCACGCCGACTTCAGCAGCGCTTCGGTGCGGAATACGGCCGAACCGTGGACGAGCTCGGCAGCCGGACCAAGGCCGAATCGGAACTGAAGGCGCGCCAGCAACGCGTCGAGCGCCTCAACATCCTGCCGTTGTCGCCGTCGGATGCCGCGCGGTTCACTGAAGCGTGGACCGGCCTGCAGGGCCGATTCGTCGATAACCCGAAAGGAGTCCTGCTGCAGGCGGACCAGCTGGTTCGCGAGTTGATGGCCAAGCGTGGCTACCCGGTGGGTGACTTCGAGCACCGCGCGGCCGACATCTCCGTCGATCACCCGGCCGTCGTGGAACATTACCGCGCGGCACAGGCCATCGCGATGCGCAACGAGCGCGGCGAAGCCGACACCGAGGAGTTGCGCAAAGCCGTGGTGCATTACCGCGTGCTTTTCGACGAGCTGCTCGAGGTCAGAGCAAACGACCCGGTCGACATGCCGCCGCCCCCGCGTATCGAGGCGCATGCCTGAGCACACGGTTGCGTGCATGAAACCCTGGTGGCGACCCCGCGGCCGCCGCAGGGTTGCTACCGACTGAGGCACGCGTATCGACGCGGTGTCTCGATGTGCGCAAGCGCGGATCGTCGTTCGATTTCGCCTCGAGGTCGAACGTCATTTGGCTTTGCCGACGGCAGGCTTCGGGACCGCCCCGCTCGGCACGGCTCCGGCGCCTTGCTTCACGCCGCCGCCGGGTAGCGGCACCTCGATCGGCGACACCTCGACCGTGACGACGCCGTCGTGTCGATCGAGTCCGATCTCGCGCGCCGTCGCCGGGGACAGGTCAATGATTCGGCCCTTCACGTAAGGACCGCGATCCTGCACCGTCACCTCCGCGCTTTTGCCAGTCTCCATGTTCGTCACTTTCGCCGTGGTGCCGAGTGGCAGCGTCTTGCTCGCGGCGTTGTCCCCTTGCGGATCCATCCGCGTGCCATCGGCCATCGTCTGGCCGGCGAACCTGTCCGCGTAAAACGACGCCTCGCCGGTGCGTTTGCGCCCGGACAGGTCCGGCCTGGCGCGTGGTTCAGCTGTCGCCGATGGCGGCTGCGAACTTGGCTGGGCGGCGTCCGCGGCGTCTCGTTCGGCGGGCGGCGTGCAGCCGGCCACGCCGATGGCACCGAGCAGCAGGACGGCCGCGAGGCAGGCGGGGCGTGGTCTGGCCTGGTCCGCGACCCCGTCAGCGCCGCCGGCGGCAGCTGCGAACTTTGCGACGCGGCGTCCGCGGCGTTTCGATCTCCGGGTGGGCGAGTGCAATAGGTCACGCCGACGGCACCGACAAGCAGGACGGCCGCGAAGCAGGTGGGGCATGGGATCTTGATCAAGGTGACGACCCTCCCTGCTGCTTTGGCGCAGCCGGGGTCACACGCCAGACGACATTGCCCACGTCGTCGGCGACGAGCAGCGCACCGGCCCGGTCCACCGCCACGCCCACCGGGCGACCGTGAGCACGGCCCTGTGCATCGACAAAACCGGTCAGCACATCTTCAGCAACTCCAGCGGGGCGTCCGTCGGCAAACGGCACGAAGATGACTTTGTAGCCGCTGCGCGGCTGCCGATTCCATGAGCCGTGCTGGCCGATGAACACTCCGGCGGCATAGCGTTCCGGCAACAGGTTGCCCCGATAGAACGCCAGTCCGAGCGACGCGGTATGCGCGCCGAGTGCGTAATCAGGCACGACGGCGCGAGCGACCAGGTCGGGTCGCTGGGGCGTCACCCGTGCGTCGAGATGCTGGCCGTAATAACTGTAAGGCCAGCCGTAGAACGCGCCATCCCGCACCGCGGTCATGTAGTCGGGAACCAGATCGTTGCCAAGCTCGTCGCGCTCGTTGACGGCGGTCCACAGCGCGCCGGTTCGCGGCTCCCAATCCATCCCGTTCGGATTGCGCAGACCGGACGCGAACAGCCGCGTGTGGCCGGTGGCGGGGTCCACCTCCAGGATGGCAGCACGATTGAGCTCGTTCTCCATGCCGTTTTCGCCCACGTTGCTGTTCGAGCCGACCGTCACGTAGAGGCGCGACCCATCGCGGCTGGCAATGACGTTCTTGGTCCAGTGATGATTGATCGTGCCCGCGGGTAGATCGACGACCTTCACGCCTGGTGCGGTGATCTGCGTATCGCCTGCCTGGTAGCGAAATCGCAGGACCGAATCGGTGTCGGCGACATAGAAGTCGTTGCCGACCAGCGCCATGCCGAAAGGCGAATGCAGGCCGGTCAGAAACGCGGTTCGCGTCTCCGGCACTCCGTCCCCGTCGGCATCGCGCAGCAGCGTGATGCGGTTGGCGCTAGGAACGCCTCCGCCCGCGCGTGACCTGAGCCGTTTCATCACCCAGCCCTTGACGTTGTCTGCATCATCCGGCCGGGGCGGGCCGTTGCTCTCGGCGACGAGTACATCCCCGTTCGGCAGCACGTAAAGCCAGCGGGGGTGATCGAGTCCGGCCGCATAGGCGGACACCGCCAGCCCGGCCGCCGGCGCCGGCGTCTCCCCAGCGGCCCAGCCTTCGGCGGGCGCGATGTGGACCGTCGGGATGAGCGACGTGTGCGGTGGCGGCAGCACCGGTTGTGGGCCTATGCCGGAACTCTCGGGCAGCGTCGCGATGTTGCCGCAGCCACCGAGACCGAATATCGAAAGCCACGCCACGACCGAAAAAGTGCGTCCACCCGTCGGTCCGAGTTCAGTCGTTGGATTGCTGTGACGCGGGAACCGTTGCACGCCGATTCACTTTCCGTCGTGGTCGGAATCCCCCGGTGCCGCGCGTTCGACGAGATCGCTGACACGCTGCCAGGCGTCACGGGCCGCATGTTTCGCGGTTTCCCACGTCAAGCTGGACACACCCTTGACGCGGTCCCAATCACGCATCAGTTCGGGTTCCGCCTGTTCGAACGAGCGGCCCTCGTAGCGTCGGTAGCCGTCGACTCCGTAACGGAAGGCGGGGCGATACTCGTTGAAGGGTGTCCCGCTCGTGACGTAGGGCCGGCTCGAATAGTGCTCGCGCCAGTAAGCTTCCTCGGCGACGGGGTCGAATGAACTTGCGGTATTGCTGCCAGTCATTCCGGCCGCTGCAGTGCCAAGGTGCATTCCGACAGGACGTGCTCGGGGCGAATCCCGGTTTGCCGTCTTGTTCCGGTCGAATTCCCGTGTGCTGTGGGTCATGGCCGCCTCCAATGGATGTTCCAATCGCGCAAGTGAGTCCGGATCGCGCGACCGCCGCAGTCTCTCAGTCCGGCGCCTTATTGTCCGTGCGGTAGGGGACATAACGGGCACGGGTCATCGGTCATGCGTGCCACCTTGCTGCATCGCGGTCCCCGTGCAGGTCTGTACATCCACGGCTGGCCTGCGCTGGACGTCAGGCTCTCGCGATGTCACCCTCCGTACGTTGCCGCACATACCGCGCGCGGCCCTGCGCGCCCGCGAATTTCGGTGACTGCCGTTCACGTGGACACAGCATCCGCGGACAAGGGACTGGACTTTGGCGGTCAGGGGCTGAGCGCTGAAGAATGAACGATGACAAAGCGAGCGATCCGTCGGCGGCGGCGGGCAGCCGACGACGACACGCAGCGCTGGCGCTTGCAGCGCTCGGGATCGTTTACGGGGACATCGGCACGAGTCCGCTTTATGCCTTCCGCCAGGCACTCGCCGGGGCCGCACCATCGGCCGAACATGTACTGGGCATCCTCTCACTGATCTTCTGGGCGCTGGTCGTCGTCGTGTCGCTCAAGTACCTGGCGCTCGTGATGCGCGCGAACAACCGTGGCGAGGGCGGAATCCTGGCGCTGCTGGCACTCCTCAATCCGTGGCAGGCACCACGCACACGGCTCAAGTCAGTGCAGATCGCGCTCGGCATTTTCGGCGCCTGCCTGCTCTATGGCGACGGGATGATCACGCCGGCGATCTCGGTCCTGAGCGCGGTCGAGGGGCTCGAAACGACGGCACATGGCATCGCGCCCCTCGTCGTACCGATCACGGCGGCCATCCTCGCACTGCTGTTTGCGTTCCAGTCGCGGGGAACCGCGCGCGTGGCCGCTGTGTTCGGGCCCGTCATGCTGGTCTGGTTCATCGTCATGGCCGCCCTTGGCGCGTTCCAGATCCTGCTGCATCCCGAAGTGTTGCGAGCGCTCAATCCCGAGCACGCGATCAGGTTCGTCGGCGAAGCGCAGCCGGCCACCTTCGTCGTGCTGGGTGCGATCTTTCTGGTGGTCACCGGCGCCGAGGCGCTCTATGCCGACATGGGGCATTTCGGCCCAACGCCGATCCGGTTCGCGTGGTTCGGCTGCGCATTCCCCTGCCTGGTCATGAACTACTTCGGCCAGGGTGCGCTCGTGCTCGCTGATCCGTCCGCTGCGCTGAACCCGTTCTTTCTCCTGGCCGCCGGGTGGGCGCGCTATCCGTTGATCGGACTGGCCACCGCGGCCACGGTGATCGCGTCGCAGGCGGTGATCTCCGGGGCCTTTTCGTTGACGCACCAGGCGGTGCAGCTCGACCAGTTCCCGCGAGTGAGGATCGTGCAGACCTCGTCCGAAGAGACGGGGCAGGTCTACGTGCCGGCGATCAACATCGCCTTGGCGCTGGCATCCATCGGCCTCGTGTTCGGGTTTCGATCCTCGGGCAATCTGGCCGGCGCCTATGGCGTCGCGGTCAGCAGCACAATGGTCATCACGACGATCCTGATCTTCCGCGTCATGCGCGTGCGGTGGAATTGGTCCCTCGCGGTCGCTGGTCCGCTCGCCGGCGGATTGCTGCTTCTCGACCTCGTCTTCCTCGGTGCGAACAGCCTGAAAATTGCCGAGGGCGGTTGGTTCCCCCTGCTGATCGCCGCCTTCATATTCATCGTGATGACGACCTGGGCCCGTGGCCGCGCGCTGCTCCGGGACCGGCTGGGCCGCAACACGCTGCCGATCGACGAATTTCTCGCCGAACTCAGCGCACACCCGCCGATGCGCGTGCCGGGCACAGCGGTCTTCCTCACGGCCACGTTGCCGAAGACGCCGCCGATGCTTACGCATCACATCCTGCACAACCAGGTCCTGCACGAACAGGTGCTGCTGCTGACGGTCATCACCGAGGGTGTGCCGCTCGTCAGCGCCAGCGAGCGGCTGACCGTCGAACCCTTGGGCCAGGGATTCCAGCGTGTTCGCGTCCACTACGGCTTCATGCAGATGCCGAACATTCCGTCGGCCCTGCGGCTGGCCGAGGAACGGGGTCTCGACATCGATCGGGAGCGCACGACTTATTACGTCGGGCGCGAGTCCGTCATTCCAACGATTGAAGTCCCGGGAATGCGACTTTGGCGGGAGAAACTCTTCGCCATCCTGTCCCACAATGCCCTGAGCGCCACGGCCTTTTATCGATTGCCGTCCGATCGTGTCATGGAGATCGGCATTCAGGTGGATATCTAGCCGGTGTGTCGCCGGGCGTGCGCTGGCCGCACACGCTTCGCGCTGGATGTCGAAGCCGATCGCCTGCCGACCGCGCCGGGATTCGACGACGACATGTGGTCCGATCTGCCGTGTTTGTCCCACTTGCCAAGTGGCATACAGGGAGCGAATGCTACGTGTGCTCGGTGGAAATCATGCTGCAACATGAGCCAGGCGTCCGAGCGAAGTGCCGCCATCGCGTCATCGCGGCGGCCGCAATCGGACTCGTCGTTGCAGCGGGCTTTGCGGACGCCGAGTCAACCAGCGACGAACCGGCACCGGCCGAGCCCAAAGCCATCCTGTCGGCATTGGTGGACCTCGTTCCGCTCGAGCCAAAAGCACTGAACGCCGACCTGACCGAGTTGTGCGGGGACAAGCCCGGCGGCCTGGCCTGGATCGATCGCATGCAGGCGAGCCTGTACCGCAGGATGTGCCTGACCGCAGCCGGGTTCGACGGATTCTTCGGCAATGCTCGCTTCGACGATGAATACGAGGCGACTTATGGCAGCCTCTCCGTAGGCACGTTGTGGGACCAGCGCGATCAGCTGGATCCGACCCTTCGGTTCCGCGTGAACATGAAGTTGCCCCAGTTCAACGACCGCTTCAATGGGTTCATCGGCAGGACCGATCCCGACGAATACGTGACGGATTTGCGCGACGACTTCGATACGCTACCGCGCCAGTTTGGCCAATCGGAGGACGACGCCGTGCTGCTCGGCCTCGGCTACCGTCAGCCAGTTCGGGGGGGCGGGCACTTCGACGCGAGCGTGGGAGCGAAGCTCGACTGGCCGCCGGCGGCGTTCGTCAAGGGAACCTATCGTCTCGACCAACCATTCCTCGAACGCAACCTGGTGCGGCTGCACGAGACGATCTTCTGGCGGGACGGAGAGGGATTCGGCTTCACGAGCCGCATCGACCTCGAACGTCTGCTCGCGGAAAGGTTCCTCTTGCGATGGACCAGCCTCGGCACGATCTCGGAGGATACCGAAGGGGTGAAATGGTTCTCGAATGTGACGCTCTATCAGAACCTGGGTGGCGGGCGCGCCCTTGCATACCAGGTTGGCATCTCCGGCGAGACCGAACACGACGTCGACATTGCCGACTATGGATTGCGCGTCATCTACCGTCGCCACGTATTCCGCGACTGGCTGTTTCTCGAGCTCCGCTCCAGCGTCGGCTGGCCGCGCGAGACGCTTGCCGAACGGCGCGAGACCAACTGGGGTGCAGGCGTCGCACTCGAGATGCAGTTCGGTGAACGGCGCAGGAAAGGAACGAAGGATCAATGAGAGCGATGCGACCGTGAAGTTCGCCATTGTCGGCCACCGGCTCGCGACCGTGCGGTCGCGTACAGACGGCGGTGTCTGCCACCACGGATGCTCAGTCATCCTCAGCCTGTGGAAGGATCCAACGCCCGTGTCTGTCGAGTGCAGCCAACCTGAATCGGCGACGCCGGGCACCGCCGAGCCGACGTTGCGACATGTTCACCAGAATATCGGCGGCATCGTCGCGTTCCTGGAGCGCGAGCACGAAAAGGTCGGTGCCGCTGGCTCTACGATCTGCTGACCAGGCGCCGATCAATCCGTTATTTTCTGCGCAAGGCGTGGGGCTCGAAGCGCATCGACATCGGGCTGCTCGAATACGCCTACGCGACGAGCCGTCCCCACGGGGCGGAGTTCGCCCCGCTGCGGTTCGTCGCAGGGTTTCTGTTCAGCGACGACAGTGGCAGCCTTTACCAGACGCTCGTGCAGCCAGTTCTGGCGGTGCGCGGCATCCGCGGCGACTTCGTCGACTACCACGTTCACGGGATGGCCAGTCGTCCCAATTGGACCGTCAAGGTGTTGCCGACCGGCTCGCTGCCGTACTTTGAGTCGCCTTCCGAATTCGTACGGTATTACGACGCATGGCGCGCCCGCCTGGGCTCCGCTTCGGCCGCGGATGTCACCGCCCTCCGGCACAAATCTCGAGCGACGGTCATGCCCGTCGAGAG
Source organism: uncultured Gammaproteobacteria bacterium (assembly GCA_963843985.1). Taxonomy (GTDB): domain Bacteria; phylum Pseudomonadota; class Gammaproteobacteria; order Steroidobacterales; family Steroidobacteraceae; genus RPQJ01. The sequence continues at coordinate 52,745 of CAWJMS010000002.1, forward strand.
CACGCTGATTGGAGGAACGGCCGGCGCGTGAACCGCAGCAGCTGTGAACCGGCGCCGATCGTCGATCGGACATCGGTCCACACCTGCGTGCAGACTTGACTAAGGTTCGGCTGGCTCAGTTGGACGGCGGCGGAGTGGCCGGTTCGACGATGATCGTCGTGCCATCACCCGTCTTGCCCGTCTTGCCGGTTTCGCCGGTCTGACCCGTGTCGCCGGTCATGCCGGGCTCACCGGTTCGGCCGGCATCGCCTGCCTGACCCGTGTCGCCCGTCTGCCCTTGAGTCCCGGTATAACCCGTATCGCCCTGCGCGCCCGTTGCGCCTTGAGGGCCGGCAGGCCCCGGTACGGTGGAGGGGGCCGGTACTGTGACCACGGTGGGTTGTCGGTCGCAGGCGCTCACGCCCAGCGCCGTCACCAGCGCCAATAATATGATCGAACGGTTCATTGAGAAATCCTCTGGTAGCGGTAGACCGCAGAGCCGGCCGACCGAGCCTTGCGTGATTCCGCCTCGGCCTTGTAACTCGCGCTCTACAGCACACAGCCTAGGCAGATCCCGCGCCTCGTTCGGTGCGCTGCCGTACATTCGCAGGCGCTGTTTTCGGTGGGCGACGTACACGGAGCCGCCGGCGCCATACAACGGTCGAAGAGTTCGGCCACCGGCACGTCGCGCAGGCCATTTCATTCGAACCTGGGGTCTGAGCCCGAGTGAGCCATGGCGAGACTTGAGCGCAACGGGCAACGTCGCGTCGGCGTCAATGTGGTAACGCATACGCGACGAGGTAGTCGCCGCGCGCGCTGTCCTCCTTGTAGCCACCTGCTGCGATGACGACGTACTGCCGTCCGCCGATGGCATACGTCATCGGGGTCGCCTGGCCTCCGGCCGGAAGTTTGACTTCCCACAGCAGTCGGCCGGTGTTCGTGTCGAACGCACGCAGCCGGTCGTCGAGACTGGCGGCGATGAACACCAGGCCGCTCGCGGTGACGATCGGCCCACCGATCCCCGGCATGCCGAGATTCAGGTGGATGAATGGCGTGACGCCGAGCGGAATCTGCCACTTGATGGTGCCGCGCATCATGTCGACCGCCGTCAGCATGCCCCAGGGCGGCTTCACGCAAGGAATGCCCAGGTCCGAGGTAAACGCGGACCGTCGCATGCCGTAGGGAGTGCCTCGCTGGCGCGCGAACTCAAAATCCGGGTACGTTCCTGACGCTTTTTCCGTTGTCAAATCGGGCGCGCGGGATCAGTGCCACGACGAACGGCAGGTTCACGGTGTTGGCCACCGCCAGTTGCCGCCCGGGATCAAACGCGATGCCACCCCAGTTCGAGCCGCCTGCGTTGCCCGGCTGCATCAGGGAGTCCTGCACGGACGGCGGCTGGAACATTCCCTCGGAGCGGTAGGCCTCGATGCGCTTGCGGCAGGAACGCGTGTCGAACCAGGCGATGCCCCAGGCGTCGTCCGGCGTGACCGGCGCCTGGCGCGTCAGCGCCGGCGGCGCCACCGGGTAGGGTTGTGTCGGAGACGGGTGCTCGCCCGGCACGGCGTCCTGCGGAACCGGTCGTTCGACGATCGGGAAGACGGCGGCGCCGTCGTCGCGGTCGAACGTGTAGAGAAAGCCGGTCTTCGTCGCCTGGATGACGGCTGCCACGTGCTTGCCGCCATGCAACAGCTGAACCAGAGTCGGCTGCGAGGCGACGTCGTAGTCCCACAGGTCGTGGTGCACCAGTTGCTGGCCCCACTTGAGTCGGCCCGTGTCGCCGTCCAGCGCCACGACCGAATTGGCCCAGCGGTTGTCGCCAGGCCGCTCGCCGCCGAAGAAGTCCGGGCTGGCCGACCCGGTGGGCACGAAGACGAGGTGACGCGCGACGTCCACGGACAGCGGCGCCCAGGCATTTGCCGCACTCGCCGTTTTGATGCTCGCCGGGCTCCACTCCTGGTAGACCGGATTGGAGGCGTCGCGCGGGATCGGATCCCAGCTCCACACCAGCTTGCCGCTGCGGGCATCGAACGCCCGCACGATGCCGAGTTCCTCGAGCACCGCGCGATTGTCGCCGATGGCCGAGCCGACGATGACCTTGCCATCGAGGATCGCGGGCGGCGAGGTGACGAGGTAGTCGCGCCACTCGTCGCCTTCCACGAACTGCGAGCGCACGTCCCGCAACAGGTTCACTGCGCCATGCTCGCCGAAGTCCGCGCAGACCTTGCCGGTTGCGGCGTCCAGTGCGAGCAGGCGGCCGTCCAGCGTGGGCGCGTAGATGCGCGCGTGGCACGCGGCGCCTCGCGGAGTCGCCTCGTCCACCCAAAGCGATACGCCACGCGACACGCCGTCGGAATAATGCAGGTCGTTGCGGCTCTTGCTGGCGTGTCGCCAGCGCAGCTTGCCCGTGACCGCGTCGACGGCGACCACGTCCGTGCTGCTGGTGGTGAGGTACAGCGTGCCGTCGTAGAGAATCGGCGTCGCTTCGAAGGCCGAGCGGTTCCAGTCCTTGACGCCCTGGCCGAGTTCTCCGGTGCGGAAGGTCCACGCAACCTGCAGCTGGCCGACATTGGCCGGCGTGATCTGCGTCGCGGCCGAGTACCGCGTGCCGCCCGCATCGCCGCCGTAGGCGCTCCAGCCCGCGTCCGGCACTGGAGCGGCGAGGACGGTCGACACGAAAGTCGATGCAAGCATCGACATCGCAATCCTGGTCACGAGGCGCAGCCCCCTAGGTTGCCTGACTCTCCGCAATCGCGCCGCGCAACCAGGCAGCCCGGACGTTGGCGGCCGTCGGCCCATTACCATCCGGACGCCAGCCCGGCGGGCCGAATACGAACCCGATCACTTCGCGCAGGTTCCGGCGCTCGCGCAGGTCGCGGAACATCGCGGCCCATTCGTGGAATGCGATGCGCAGCGGGTTGTACGTCTGGATGTTGTGGATCAGGCCGTACTTCGGCGGGTCGTCGTCGGTCTCGGCTGCGTACGTTCCGAACATCCGGTCCCACGCCATGAAGATACCGGCGTAGTTGCGGTCGACGTAACGCGGGTTCGCCCCGTGATGCACGCGGTGGTTCGACGGCGTGTTGAACAGGTATTCGAACCAGGCGGGCATGCGTCGGATGGCTTCGGTGTGGATCCAGAACTGGTAGAGCAGGTTGATGCCGCTCTGCAGGAAGATCATCTCGGGCGGGAATCCGATCAGCGCGAGCACGAACCACGGCGCCCAGGTGCCGACGAGCACGCCGGTCCAGGGCTGGCGGACGGCGGTGGAGAGGTTGTATTCCTGTGACGAGTGATGGTTGACGTGGGCGGCCCACCAGAACCGGCACTCGTGGCTGAAGCGGTGGAACCAGTAATACGCGAAGTCGTCGAGCACCACGAGCGCGGCCCACGCGTACGGCGAGCGCATCGAGATGTCCATCCAGCGGTGCTCGTAGAAGAAAGCGAACACGACGACGGTGGCGCCGGCGAGCAGCAGGTTGCTCGCATAGTTTCCGGCTCGCATGCCTAGCGACGCGAGCGTGTCCTTCAACGTGTAGCGTCCACGGACTAGCATGGCCCGGATCAGCACGATCTCGAGCAGCATCAAGGCGATGCGCGTCAGCAGCAGGACCTGGGTGGTCGACAAGCCCTTGATCGCCATGTGCGCTCCCCGGCGGCGGGAATGGTTTCGGTGCGGCCAGATATATCACGACCAGGCGGCGACCGTAGAACCGCCGCAAAGCCGCGGCGATTCAACCGAATGACGGGAATCCCATGCCTGCGGGTCAGAGGGGGCCGACGCCCGACGCTCGAATCCAGGTCGCGTCGAGGGCATCGGCGGCGCCAGTCTCGCGAGGCCCGGCGTGGAATTGCGTGGGCGACGCCACTGCAGGCCGCGCGTTGAGCCAATCGCGGAACTCGCGCGCCGGGAGTGGCCGCGCAAGGAGGTACCCCTGGGCCAGATCGCAACCCAATGCCCGCAGCGACCGCAATGCCGTTTCGTCCTCGACGCCTTCGGCGACGACCCGCAGACCCATTGCATGGCCGAGGTCTACGGTGGAGCGCACGATCACGCCGTCGTTCGACTCGGCGCCCAGTTCGCGCACGAACGCGCGGTCGATCTTGATCTCGTCGACGGGCAGCCGCTGCAGGCTGGCGAGCGAAGAATAGCCGGTTCCAAAGTCGTCGATCGCGAAGCGCACGCCGAGCGATCGCAGCTGGTCCATGATCCGGATCGCATTGGCGAGTTCGCGCATCACCGTGCTTTCGGTGATCTCGAGCAGCACTCGCGTGGGACAGGCCCGAGTCTCGTCCAGCAACGTCATGATTTCGAGGCCGAGGTCCGGGTCCGTCAGGTCCGCTGCGGACAAGTTCACGGCGACGGTCAGGTCGAGCCCCGCGTCCTGCCACGCGCGCAGCTGGCGGAATGCCGAGCGCAGCACCCATGCCGTGAGCAAACGGATGGCGCCCGTGCGTTCCGCGTACGCCACGAACTCCGTCGGCGCAATGTAGCCATGCTTGCGGCTGTGCCAGCGCACCAGGGCCTCGCAACCGACGATCCGGCCGGACCGCAGGTCGGCCTTTGGCTGATAGTAAACCTCCAGCTCGTCGGCTTCGATGGCGCGCCTCAGGTCGCCCAGTACGGCCAGTCGCCTGCGGTGCTCGACGCCGTCGCCGCGCTCGAAGACGCACACGGTGCCGGTCGTCTCCTTCGCCTTGTGCAGCGCGATATCTGCTCCGCGCAGCAGCTCCGCTCCCGTCGCGGCGTGTTCCGGATACGACGCCACTCCCGCCCGGCATTCGAGCAGGATCGACACATCTCCGACATCGAGGCCCGTGCGCAGGTGCGTGCCGAGATCGGCGACGGCATGGCACGCGTCGGTCGAGTCGGTGTCCAGGATCACCAGGAATTTGTCCGCCCCAAGGCGCGCGACCCGGTCTTGTCCCGGCACTTCGTGCGTGAGGCGGCGTGCCGTCTCCTTCAGCACTTCGTCGCCGACATCGTGACCGAGCGACGCATTGACGTCGCGGAATCGCTGCAGGTCGACGATGCAGGCGGCGATCGGTCCGCCCTCGGCCCCGCGCGCGATCAATTCGTCCAGCACCAGCATGGCGCGCGTTCGGTTGGCGAGTCCCGTCAGCGGGTCGTGGTACGCGTGAAACGCGATCCGGTCCTCGCGTTCGGCGACGGCGGAGCGCATTGCATTGAACGCCGAGGCCAGCCGCGTGAACTCACGCGTCGAGTGGCCGCTGACTTCGAACGAGTAGTCGCCGGACTCGATGCGTCGCGCCGAGTCTGTCAGGACCTTGACCGGGCGCGTGGCGCTGTTGGCGAGCAGTGCGGCGAGTATCACGGCGACCAGAAGGATGGAGCCGCCGATGCCGACGATGGCGAGGCGGAGTTCCTGGTAAGGGCGTAACGCGGCGGCGATCGAGCTGTCGAGCACCAGGTGCAGCGCGCCGCCGGCTGTCGGCAAGGTCTCGAACAGCTCGAAGTACGGGTCCTGTTTGGACCGTGCAACGAAGATCCGGCCGGCCGACTGGTCGCGCAGTTCGTCGAGCGCTGACCGATCCGCCGCGTCGATGGAGCTGGCCGTGAAGGGCGGCTCGCCCGGGGACGTCGCGACGAACGACACCTCGACGCCGACCAGGCGGGCGATGTCTGCCGCAAGCCTGTCATCGACGACGAACCCCATCGCGACCCAGGCCATCACCTCAGGCGCGCGCACCGGCGCCAGGACCAGCTGGTACGGACGCCCCCCGACGATCCGGATCGCCGGGCTGTCGCTTCGTGCCGGACGACGCTTGAGCATGTCGGAAAAGCCGGCATGCGCATCGGCCGACAGATTCGGAACCGTGCTGGCGATGACGTTACCGTCGAGGTCCATCAGCACGACGAGTCCGGCGCCGATCCTCGAGCCGTGATTTTCGATGGCCGAGAGGATGGTGGGCGTGTCGGCCGAGGCGACCGCCTCCCGGAAGCCGAAATCGGCCGCCAGGACGCGCACGGCTCCATTCAGTTGCGCGCCACGAAAGCGCAGCACCTCGCGCGCAATCGCGGCGCCCGCGCGCAGTTGCTCGGCGGCCCGTTCGCGGACTTCCTGCCGCGCCTTGATCACGACGGCACCCACGGTCGCAACCAGCGTCACCGTCACCAGACCGAGAACGAGTGCAAGGATTCGTGTGCGGAAGCTCTGCATGATCGGCTACATAAAGTGCTGCACGACGATCATAGAGGCATGCTCCGAATCGACCGCCCCAGGGACAGGGTTAGTGCGACGCGCTTCGCGGATGGCGGGCGTCGCGCTGCGACCTGCGTCACACTCGCGGTCGCCATGCTCGCCCTGCTCACGAGCAGCCGAATCGCGGCGGCCGGCAACCTCGACTTGCATGTCCGCGACCGTGAAGGGCGCGGCGTACCGGACGTCGTCATCGTGGCTGTCGCCACCGAGCCGTCGCACGCGGCGCCGGGGCGCGCCGCCGGCACGGCCGTGATGGACCAGCAGAACCGCAAGTTCCTGCCACAGGTCCTGGTGGTCCAGACGGGAACGGTCATCGCGTTTCCCAACAACGACACGGTGAGTCACCAGGTCTATTCGTTTTCACCGGCGCGACGCTTCCAGCTGCCGCTCTACAAGGGCGAGGCTCACTCGCCGCTGACCTTCGACACGGCCGGCCTCGTGGTGCTGGGCTGCAACATCCATGACGAGATGGTCGGCTACATCTACGTGACCGACTCGCCGTACTTCGCCAGGACGGATGCGGACGGCAACGCCGGGATTCGCGACTTGCCGCCCGGCAAGTACCGGCTGGAGGTCTGGGGCCCCCGCGTCGCCGATCGCGGCGACACGCTGGTGCGTCAACTGGCGGTCGAAGGCGCAGGCACGGTCGACATGGAGTGGCGATTGCGGCAGCCGCTGCGGCCGCGCATGTCGCCCGGCCCCAGGGACGTCGACTGGGATTACTGAGATGCATCCCGCACGCGCGGTCGCGGTCCTGCTCTGCCTCGGGCTTCACGCACTCGCGTGCAGCGCCGGGGACAGGCTCGAGGTGCGCGGCGAACTCGACCTGCGACTCATCGACAGCGACGCCACGCCGTCATTCCTCAACGGCGGGTTCGGCCGACAGCGATTCGATCCGGAACACGACGGCCTGCGGCTCGGTCGTGCCTTCGTCGCGGCCCGGCTGCGCCTCGCGGAGACTGTGACCGCGCATCTGGTGGCCGGCACCTACGGCGATCACGACAAGAATCCCGTGGACCTGACCGAAGCCTACCTCGACTACCGTCCGTATCCCACCGGCCCGTGGCGTTGGCGCCTGCGCGGTGGTCTGTTCTACGCGCCCATCTCACTCGAGAATCGCGGACCTGGCTGGACCAACGTCTACACGATCTCGAACTCTGCGATCGACACCTGGATCGGGGAGGAGATTCGCACCGTCGGACTGGAGGGCGAAGCCCGCTGGCGAGGGCAGGCGCTGGGCCGCGCCGACGAGCTCGCGTTCGTACTCGGTGTCTACGGGTGGAACGATCCCGCTGGCGTGCTCGTCGCCGACCGCGGCTTCGCGCTGCACGACCGGCAAACCGCGGCGTTCGGGCACCTTGCGACGCCGGGAACGACGGAAGACGGCGCGCAACCGCCGCTCGAACTGTTCCACGAAATCGACGGTCGTCCCGGCTACTACGCCGGCATCTCCTGGCGACATCGCGACAAGCTCGAACTTCGCGCACTGCGCTACGACAACCGCGGCGATCCGACCGCCCTCGACCAGGTCTTCGCGTGGGACACCCGCTTCAACGTCGTGGGACTGCGATTCGAGCCGGACGCACATTGGACGTTGATCGCGCAGCTGCTGGACGGCGTGACCGTCGTGGGTGGTCCGGGCTCGTTCCTGCCGACGTACGACTGGGATCTTCGGGCGGGATTCGTGCTGGCGAGCTACGCGTGGGGGACGAACCGGATCAGTGCTCGCCAGGATCGGTTCAAGACGCGGCAGCAGCACGGCGACGGCATTCCCGATTACGACGATGACGGACACGCGACGACGATCGCCTACCTGCGCGACTTTGGAGAACACTGGCAGTTCGCTGCGGAGTGGCTGCGCATCCACAGCAGCTTCGCCGCCCGCGAAGAGATCGGGCTGCCGACGACGGTCAACGAGACGCAGACGCAGCTGGTCCTGCGCTACCGGCTGAAGATTCAGCGCTGAGTCGTCGCGTCACTTCGCGCTTTTCACCGGGTTGCTGGCCCGCCAGGCGTCGAGCTTGGCGAGCCAGTCGGCCGCGCTGACCGGCCCGATGGTCTTGGTGTCGGTGTGCGACGCGATGGTCTCGCGGATCGCAAGGTAGTACGCGGCCCCGGACGGCAGTCCGAGTTCCTTGCGCTTGGCCAGCATTGCGGCCTCCTGTTCAGGCGTCGCGTTGTAGTCGCTGGACGGCTTCATCAGCAGCAGGTCCCAGTCTGCGCCGTCCACGTGGATGAACAGTTTGATCGGCGGCTGGCCGCCGGCCTTCAGGACTTCGTCCTCGAGCGCGATGCTGCGAATGAACTGTTCCTGCTTGCCGGGCGCGAGCTTGAAGATCTCGAACCAGGCTGTCGGCTCGTCGTCGGCCATGGCCGCGGTCGGCGCGCCGCCCGTCAGCGTCAGCAGCCCGGTCGCGAGCGCGGCGGTGAAATGTTTCAGCATGCGACTGACTCCGTGCAGAGCGTTGGTGGCGGGGCCCGCAACGATCGTATCGCATCGGGCCGCTCATGGCGCTCGCGCGCGAAGCACGGGGCGCGTGGTATCGTTCCGCACCTCGATGACCGACGCGACGCAATGGATGCGCTGGCTTCCGGGGCTGCGAACCCTGCGCAGCTACGAACTGCCCTGGCTGACGCCGCGACATCCTGGCCGGCCTCGTGCTCACGACGATGCTCGTGCCGGTCGGCATCGCCTATGCCGAGGCGTCGGGCGTGCCCGGCATCTACGGCCTCTACGCGACGATCATTCCGTTGCTCGCCTATGCGTTGTTCGGTCCGAGCCGCATTCTCGTGCTCGGTCCGGATTCCTCGCTCGCGGCCGTGATCCTGGCCGTCGTCCTGCCGCTGTCGGCAGGCGATCCGCAACGCGCCGTCGCGCTGGCGGGTGCGATGGCGATCGTATCCGGCCTCGTTTGCGTCGCCGCGGGCCTCGCGCGGCTCGGCTTCGTCACCGAGTTGCTCTCGAAGCCGATCCGCTACGGCTACATGAACGGCATCGCGCTGACCGTGCTGCTGAGCCAGATCCCGAAGCTGTTCGGCTTTTCCGTCGACGCGAACAGGGCCGTTGCGCACAAGCCTGGGGCATCGTGCTGGCAGATCGCCGCGGGCAGGGCGAACCACGTGACGCTGGCCATCGGCGCGAGCGCGCTCGCGCTGATCCTGGTGCTGAAACGCTACCCGCGCGTCGCCGGGCATCCTGATCGCCGTCGTTGCGGCCACGGTGTTTGTGGCGGTCTCGCGTGTCGACGCGCAGGCCGGCGTCGCGGTGCTCGGCGCGCTGCCGCAAGGGCTGCCGACGCTCGTCCTGCCGCACATCGGCTTCGACGACCTGGTCCCGGTCGTCACGGGCGGCATTGCCGTGGCGCTCGTGTCGTTCGCCGACACGAGCGTGCTCTCGCGCACCTATGCGGCCCGTCTGCGCACGCCGGTCGATCCGAACCAGGAGATGGTCGGCCTCGGCGTCGCCAACCTCGCGGCCGGCTTCTTCCAGGGCTTCCCGATCAGCAGCAGCTCGTCGCGCACGCCGGTGGCCGAGGCCGCGGGCTCGAGGACGCAGCTGACCGGCGTGGTGGGCGCGCTCGCCATTGCGTTGCTGCTGCGTGTTCGCGCCCGAACCTGCTGCAGTACCTGCCCAACACTGCACTCGCGGCCGTGGTCATCGCCTCGGCCATCGGCCTCGTCGAGATCGCCGACCTGCGCCGCATCTATCGCATCCAGCGCTGGGAGTTCTGGCTGTCGATGGCCTGTTTCGCGGGAGTGGCGGTGTTCGGCGCCATTCCGGGCATCGCGCTCGCGATCGTGATCGCGGTGATCGAATTCCTCTGGGACGGGTGGCGGCCGCATTTCGCCGTGCTGGGACGCGTCGACCAGGTCCGGGGCTATCACGACATCAGCCGCTATCCGCAGGCGCGGCGGATCCCCGGTCTCGTGCTGTTCCGCTGGGACGCGCCGCTCTTCTTCGCGAATGCCGAGCTGTTCCACGATCGGGTGCTCGATGCCGTGGCGAGTTCGCCGACGCCGGTGCATTGGGTGGTCGTGGCGGCCGAGCCCGTCACGAGCGTCGACGTCACTGCCGCCGACATGCTCGCGGAACTCGACGAGCGCCTGCGCGCGGCGGGCGTCGAGCTGTGCTTCGCGGAGATGAAGGACCCGGTGAAGGACAAGCTGAAGCGGTTCGGGCTCTTCACGCGTTTCGGCGAGCAGACTTTCTACGCGACGATCGACGAAGCCGTGGAGGCATACTCGCCGACGCATTCCGTCGAGTGGGTGGACTGGCCGGCGCGAAACCCATAGCGCGCAGGTCTTCTCTCGCTGCAGCGCGGCAATTACGGCCGGCTGGCGCGCCGGCGGATTCGGAGTACTCTGCGCCCCGAGGCGCGCACCGCCGCAACAAGAACAGCACCAGGACAGCAAACAATGAAACCGATCGTCGATGTGGCGAAGTCGCTCGGCATTGACCCGGGGCTCATCGAGCCTTACGGCCACTACAAGGCCAAGCTGCCGCTCTCCTTGATCCGCGGGCGACCGCAGCGGGGCAAGCTGGTGCTGGTCTCCGCCATCACGCCGACGCCGGCGGGCGAGGGCAAGACGACCACGACCATCGGCATCGTGCAGGGGCTCGCCAGGATCGGCGTGCTCAGCGCCGCGGCGTTGCGCGAACCGAGCCTCGGTCCCGTCTTCGGCAAGAAGGGCGGAGGGGCGGGCGGCGGCGCCTCGGAAGTGCTGCCGGTGATGGACATCAACATGCACTTCAACGGCGACTTTCACGCCGTCTCGAGCGCGCACAACCTGCTCGCCGCCATGGTCGACAACGCGTTGCAGAACGGCAGTTCGTCCGGGCTCGATCCGCGCCATGTCACGTGGAAGCGGGTCGTGGACATGAACGACCGGGCGCTGCGAGACATCGTCATCGGGCTCGGCGGCCGCACCGAAGGCGTGCCGCGCGAGACGGGCTTCGACATCACGGCGGCGAGCGAGGTCATGGCAATCCTGTGCCTCGCGAACGACATTCCGGATCTCAAGGCGCGCCTCGCCCGCATCGTCGTCGGCTATTCGCACGACGGCGTGCCCGTGACCGCGCGCGAGATCAATGCCGTAGGCGCCATGGCTGCGCTGCTCGCGCAGGCGGTGAAGCCCAACCTCGTGCAGACCACCGAAGGCGTGCCGGCGTTCCTGCACGGCGGGCCGTTCGCCAACATCGCGCACGGCACGAACAGCGTCACCGCGACGCGCGCCGCGCTGGCGTACGCCGACATCGTGGTCACCGAGGCCGGGTTCGCGTTCGAGCTGGGCGCCGAGAAGTTTTTCGACATCAACTGCCGCTACGGCGGCTTCGCGCCGTCGTGCACGGTCCTGGTGGCGACGATCCGCGCGCTCAAGATGCACGGCGGCAAGCCGCTCGCCGACGTCGCTCTGACCGACGTCGAGGCGATGGTGAAGGGGCTGTCCAATCTCGACAAGCACATCGAGAACATCCGCAAGTTCGGCCAGCCCTGCGTGGTGGCCATCAATCATTTTCCGACCGATTCCGTCGAGGAAGTGGCCGTCGCTGAAGCGGCACTGCGAGTCACACGGCGTGCAGGCGGTGCTGGCCCGCCCGTTCAGCGAGGGCGGCAAGGGCTGCACGGACCTGGCCGAAGTCGTGCGGGACCTGGCGGCGCGCAGCGAGCCGCAGTTCAAGCCGCTCTACGAATGGGACGACACGATCGAGCACAAGATCGCCACGGTGGCGCGCGAGATGTACGGGGCGCAGGCCGTCGATTACACGGCCCGCGGCCGTCGCGACCGCGACCAGCTCGAGAAAGCAGGGTTCGGCAAGTTGCCGATCTGCATCGCGAAGACGCAGCAATCGCTTTCGGACAACCCCGCGCTGCTCGGCCGGCCGAAGGACTTCCTCGTCACGGTGCGCGAGATCCAGCTCGCCGCCGGCGCCGGATTCGTGATCCCGATCACCGGCGAGATCATGCGCATGCCCGGCTTGCCCAGGGAACCGATGGCGAACCGGTTCGACCTGTCGGACGAAGGCGAGGTGACGTTCCGGTCGAAGTGACGTCCGTGCCGGGCGGCTAGCCTGCCGCCGCGATCACCTGGATTTCGACCAGGTAGACGGGCGCCGCAAGGCGCGCTTCCACCGTCGCGCGGGCGGGAGGGTGTTCCCGCGACACCCAGGCGTCCCAGGCCGCGTTCATTTCCGCGAACGTCGCGATGTTGGCGAGGTAGACAGTCGCCGTCAGGATCCTCGTCTTGTCGCTGCCGGCGTCGGCGAGCAACCGGTCGATCGCCGCCAGGACCTGGCGCGTCTGTCCCGCGACGCCGGCGGACGTGTCATCGGCGACCTGGCCGGCCAGGTAGATCGTGCCGCCATGAATCACGGCCTGCGACATGCGCGCGCCGGGCTGTAAGCGTCGTATCATCGAATCGTCTCCTTTTCGGGTCTTGCGGATGCCAATGTACTCAAAGTCGGGCGGCGCGCGGAGGACAATCGATGGCGGCGGGCATGCCGACTCGTGGTCCGTTTGAGATCGAGCCATGAGCCGCACATGGACCGTCGCGGCCGCGTGCGCCATCGGATTGGCGGCGCCGATCTGCAACACGGCCCAGGCCGCCCCGGACGACGAGACTCGCGCCGAAATGAAGGCCCTGTCCGACCGTCTCGGCAAGCTCGAGGCGGAGAACGAAGCGCTCAGGCAACGCAACGACGCGCTCGAGCGGCGCGTGAGCGAGCTCGAGCCGAAAGCCGCCGCCGCGGCCAACCCGGCGCCAGCCGTGGCGGCACCGACGCCGCCGCCGGCCGTGGCGCCCATGTCGCAACCGGTGGCCGCCCCGGCCGACCTGCCGTGGTACGAAAGGGTCAAGGTCAGCGGCTTGCTGTTCGGCGACGCCTACGCCGTCCTCGACCAGCACGATCCGTCCGTCGCCGATCGCACGGGCTTCTGGATCCGCCGCGGCTACCTCACCATTGATTCGCAGATTGCCGACGAGTGGTCGGCACGGTTGCGATTCGAGGTCAACAGCCCCGGCGACTTCACGACCAACGGCAAGCTCGATCCGTTCGTGAAGGACGCGTACCTGGCCTGGAAGCGCGGCGGGCACGAGCTATACGCCGGCCTCGCGTCGACGCCGACGTTCGAATTCGTCGAGGGCTTCTGGGGCGAGCGGCCACTCGAGAAGACCCCGCTCGACCTCTATCGCTACGGCGGCTCGCGCGACACCGGCGTGGCGTACAAGGGCAAGGCTGTCGACGGCCGGCTTTTCTACCACGCGATGTTCGGCAACGGTTCGAGCGACGGCTCGGAAACCGACAAGGGCAAGAAGCTGATGGGTTCGATCGGCTTCAAGCCGACCGACGCGCTCGTGCTGCAGCTTTATGCGGACTTCGAAGACCGGCCGGACCACACCGACCGCACGACCTGGCAGGCCTTTGCGGGCTGGTCCGGTGCGCGCAGCCGCTACGGCCTGCAGTATGCGGCTCAGCGGCGCGAGGTGGCGCAAGGCCCGGACGAGGACGTCGCCGTCGCCTCGGCGTTCGGCGTCTGGAAGCTCACCGAGCACGGGCAACTGGTGGCGCGCTACGACCGCAATTTCGATGGCTATTCGGATGCCGACCGGATTGCGTACTTCCGCTTCGTCGACAACATGAAATTCGACCTCGCGATTCTTGCGTGGGAACAGCACCTGCAGAAGAAGATCACCCTGTCGCCGAACTTCGAATACGTGAGTTACCGCGACACGAACGGGCAGCCGGCGCCGGGCGACGACCTGTACGGCCGGCTGACGCTGTACTTCGAGTTCTGAGCGCGGCGCTGGCGGGCCGGGTTCACCCGGCCGGCAGGATGTTCGCGTTCAGCCGGAACAGGTTGCCCGGGTCGTACGACTTCTTCACCTGCCGCAGCCGCGCGAGGTTGCCCTGGTAGTTGGCGTCGACGATCGACTGCGCTTCGTTCGCGACCTCGTTGGTGTAGTAGCCGTCGGTGTACGGTTCGAGGCTCTTCCAGTACGCCCGCACGTAATCCACGTGCCGCTTGCCGTCGTCGGCCAGCGGCCACGAGACCGTCGCGAACATGTTGTTGATGGCGCGCCGGTGGGGGAATGCCGTCGCGCTCGCCGGCACCTCGACGATGGCGCCGCCGCCGTGCTGGAAAAAGACCGTGGTGCTGCGGGCGGGGTCCGGCGTGTACCCGTCGACGATGTCTCGCACCAGCTTGTCGGGGAATGCGTCGATGAATCCCGACTTGAGGTAACTGCCCTCGACGCGCGGGTCGGTGCTGTCGTTGCTGCGTTGCAGCGCCACGTAATCCATCCCTCGGATCGTGTCCCGCAGGGGCGTGCCCAGTTTGCGCAGCGGCGCCAGCGCCGCGTCCGCTTTTTCGGCCGGACCCGAGTAACAGGTGTCCAGCATGAACATGCCCGGCTTGGCGGCGCGACCTGTCGACATGATCGCGTCGACGTACAGGTCGGCCGGCGCTGCCTGGCTGATCTCGGCATAGGCTCGCAGCAGCTCCCTCGCGCGGTCGATTGGAAAGACCAGCATGCCGCCGACGACCTGTCGCTGCATCGGGTGCAGCGCGAACTCGAACGAGGTGACGACGCCGAAGTTCCCGCCGCCGCCGCGCACGGCCCAATGCAGATCGGGGTTCTCGTCCTTGCTGGCGTGACGCAGCTGTCCGTCCGTCGTGACGATGTCCACGGCCTTGACGTTGTCGAGCGCCAGGCCGAAGCGGCGGGCGACGCGGCCGAAGCCGGCTCCCAGCGTGAGTCCGCCGACCCCGGTGTGCGAGACCGTGCCGGTCGTGGTGACGAGGCCCAGCGACATGGATTCGTGATCCATCTCGCCGAGCAGGCTGCCGCCCGCGACGTAGGCGGTGCGCGTTGCGGTATCCACCCGTACGTGGCGGAGCGTCGACAGGTCGAGTTGCAATCCGCCTTCGCACGTGGACTTGCCGGCGTAGCTGTGCCCGCCGCACTTCACGGCCGTCAGCAGGTCCTTCTCGCGCGCGAAACTGACGGCCGTGCGGACGTCGGTCGCGCCGCTCGGCTGGATGATCAACGCCGGGTGCTTGTCGATCGACTGGTTGCGCACCCGGCGCGCGGTGTCGTAGCCCGGATCGCCCGCCAGCAGCAGCGCGCCGCGCAGGCTGGCCTTGAGTTGCTGCAGGTCGCTGGCCGCCAATGACGTGGCGGCCCCGCCACTGCGCACCGCGGCGACGTCGCCCGCGACTTGCGTTGCCCAGCTGCGGCCGTGAGGAAGCGACGCGGCCACCGCCGCCGCCACCGAATATCGTACGAAGCTCCGTCGATCCATGCGCCATCCCCCTCGTCGCTGGTCGATTTGTCCGGGTCGCGCGCAGCATACTCCGGTCGCGCACGGTATAGTCGCGCCTCCCGCTCCGTCCCGCACATGCCCATGTCTTCACCCGCGCCCGCCGTCACAGCGGAGCCCGAGGTCGCCGGTCGCGATCTCGCGATCCTGGTCTTCCTCAACGTGATCTGGGGGTTCAACCTGGTCGCGTCGAAGATCGGCGTGCACGATTTCCCGCCGGTCTTCTTCACGTCGCTGCGTTTCGCGCTCGTCGCGCTCGTCGTGTTCCGCTTCCTCAAGCCGCACCCCGGCGAGATGACCCGACTGCTGTGGGCCGCGTTCCTGGCAGGTCCCATTGCGTTCGCGCTGCTCTTCATCGGCATCGCGCACGTCGAGAACGTGGCGAACGTCGCGATCGCCAGCCAGCTCGGCGTGCCGTTCACGACGCTGCTGTCCGTGTGGCTGCTCGGCGAGCAGATCCACTGGCGGCGCAAGCTGGGCATCGTCATGGCGTTCGCAGGCGTCGCGATCATCAGTTTCGATCCGCAGGTGTTCAACAGCCTGTTCGGGTTGCTGTTGGTCACGGCGTCGGCGCTGGTCGGCGCGCTCGGCGTCATCGTGATCAAGCAGCTGCGCGACGTGCGCCCGCTCGAACTGCAGGCCTGGGTCTCGACGTCGGGGGTGCTGATCCTGCTGCCGCTCAGTCTCGCGACCGAGTCCGGCCAGTGGGAGGCCGTGCGGCAGGCGAGCTGGCACGGCTGGGCCGCGCTCGCTGTACACCGCCGTGGCGGCGAGCCTCGTGGCGCACACCACCTGGTACTACCTCGTGGGCAAGTACCCGGTGACGGGCCTGTCGGCGGTGACGCTGCTGACCCCGATCTTCGGCGTCGGCTTCAGCGTAGCCGTTCTCGGCAACCTGCTTGACGCCGAAAATGATCGTCGGCAGCGTCGTAACGCTGGCCGGCGTGTTGATCGTGCTGATGCGCGACCGCAAGCTGGTCGACACCGGCACCTGACGCGACGTGGCGTATTTTCCGCGATCCCCTCGGACGCGGCTTCGGCTACTCTCTGCGGTCGTCGGTTCTGCAGGTGGGCGCGATGGGCAAGGCAGTGCTGGGGATCATCGGCGGTTCGGGCCTCTACGACCTGCCCGGCGTCGAGGACGTCGTCGAGCGCCGCGTGGCCACGCCCTGGGGCGACCCTTCCGACTCGCTGCGCGCCGGACGCGTCGGCGGCACCGAGGTCGTGTTCCTGCCGCGCCACGGCCGCGGCCACCGGATTGCGCCCGGCGAGATCAATTACCGCGCCAACATCGACGCGCTGAAGCAGCTCGGCGTCACCGACCTCGTGTCGTTCTCGGCCTGCGGCTCGTACAAGGAAGAACTGAGCCCCGGGACGTTCGTGCTGGTCGACAACTTCGTCGATCGCACGGTGCACCGCGCGAGTTCCTTCTTCGGCACCGGCTGCGTCGCGCACGTGTCCTTCGCGCACCCGGTCGGGCCCGCGCTGCAGGATCTCGTCGCGAAGGCTGTTGCGGCCGAGGGCATCCCGTTCAAGCGGGGCGGCACGGCCGTGTGCATGGAAGGCCCACAGTTCTCGACGCTCGCGGAATCGCTCACCTACCAGGCGCTCGGCTACGACGTCATCCACATGACGTCGATGCCGGAGGCGAAGCTGGCCCGGGAGGCGGAGATTACCTACGCGGTGGTGGCCATGGTGACGGACTACGACTGCTGGCACGAAACGCACGGTCCCGTCGACGTCGCGAGCCTGCTGAAAGTCATGGACGAGAACCGTGACAAGGCGCAACGGTTGTTCGCTCGCCTGGCGCGGGATTTCCCTGCCGAGCACGTGCCATGCCCGGCGGGCTCGGACCGTGCGCTCGACGGGGCCGTGCTGACCGCGCCCGCGGCGCGCGACCCGGCGCTGCTCGCGAAGCTGCGCACGGTCGCCGGCCGGGTGCTCGGCTCGCCCTGAGCGGGGCCGCCCAGGCATGCGCGTTCACGGCGTTCCCTATCGCACGATTGCAGTGGCCGACGATGGCTGGTCCGTCGCGGTGATCGACCAGACGCGGCTGCCGTTCGCATTCGAGCAGGTGCGCCTGCAGTCGGCCGAGGAGGCCGCCGTCGCAATCCGGGACATGATCGTCCGCGGCGCGCCGTTGATCGGAGTGACCGCGGCCTATGGCGTGGCGCTCGGCTTGCGGCGCGACGCCGGCGACGCGCACCTGCGCCACGTCGTCGAACTGCTGGCCGCGACGCGGCCGACGGCCGTCAACCTGCGCTGGGCGCTGGCACGCATGGAAGCCGTGCTGAAGGTCGAACCGCCCGGGCGTCGCGTGGATCGTGCGTATGCCGAGGCGGCGCGCATCGCGGAGGAGGACGTCGAGGCCTGCGCGGCGATCGGCCGTCACGGCGCGCGGCTGCTGCAGTCGCTGAGTCACCGGCGCGAAGGCCAGCCGGTGCGGGTGCTGACCCACTGCAACGCCGGCTGGCTCGCCTGCGTCGACTGGGGCACCGCGCTCGCGCCAGTCTACGCGGTGCACGAGGCGGGGATCGCCGTGCACGTGTACGTCGACGAGACGCGGCCCCGTAACCAGGGAGCGGCGCTCACGGCATTCGAACTCGGGGCGCACGGCATCGCGCACACGGTGATCGCGGACAATGCGGGCGGTCACCTGATGCAGCACGGAACGATCGACGTCTGCATCGTCGGCAGCGATCGCGACACGGCCACCGGCGACGTGGCGAACAAGATCGGCACGTACCTCAAGGCGCTGGCCGCCACCGACAACGGCGTGCCGTTCTATGCGGCGCTGCCCGGGTCGACCATCGACTGGTCGCTGGCCGACGGCGTCGCGGGAATCCCGATCGAGCAGCGGCCGAGTCGCGAGGTCACGCACGTACGCGGGCGCGCCGAGGACGGCAGTGTCCAGGAGGTGGCCGTCGTCGCGCCGGGCAGCCCGGTCGCAAATCCGGCGTTCGACGTCACGCCCGCCCGGCTGGTCACCGGCCTCATCACCGAGCGCGGCATTGCGCCGGCCTCGCGCGCGGGCCTGCTTTCGCTGTACCCCGAGCGAGTCGTAAAGTAACGCCATGCCCCAGCCCGCGCTTCGCGCCGAAATTGTCCGTATCACGCAAGCGCTCGATGCCGCGGGGCTCGTGCCCAACAAGTCCGGCAACGTCTCGGCGCGCGTTGCCGACGGCTTCCTGATCACGCCGGCCGGGGTGCCGTATCGCGACCTCACGCCGGGGCAGATCGTCGCGTTGAAGATCGCGGGCGAGCCGGCGCAGGCCAGCCTGCGGCCGTCGTCGGAGTGGCGTATGCACGCAGCGATCTATTGCGCGCGGCCCGATGTCGATGCCGTCGTCCACACCCACAGCCCGCGTGCAACCGCGCTGGCTTGCGCCGGCCGCGGCATTCCGCCGTTCCACTACATGATCGCGCTGGCGGGCGGTGAGATCCGCTGCATGCCGTATTGCACGTTTGGTACCGCTGAAATCGCGGAAAGCGCCGTCGCAGGGTCTCACCGGGCGACGGGCGACCTGCTCGGCAACCACGGCGTGATGGCCGTCGGGTCGTCGCTGCCCGAGGCGCTCTCGGTGGCGGTGGAGGTCGAGAACCTCGCAGCAGAGTATCTCTCGATGCTGTCGGCGGGCCTGCAGCCGAATCTGCTCGACGAAGACGAACTGCACCGGGTGATCGGCAAGTTCGCGGACTACGGTCGCCTGAAGGCCTGACGCTCACCCGTTCGTCGCAAACGTGCTAGGTTTGCGGCCCTCCCGTCCGTTCATCGCTCCCCTGAGGTGCACATGAAGATGTCCATGTACCAGGTGGCCGTGCCGCCGCCGATCCGCGTGCTGACCAGCCTGGTCGCGATCCTCGAGAAGGCCGTCGCGCACTGCGAAGCGAAGAAGATCGATCCGTCGGTGCTGGTGAACGCGCGCCTGTTCCCCGACATGTTCCCGTTGTCGCGCCAGGTCCAGATCGCGACGGACGTCGCCAAGGGCGGCGCTGCGAGGCTGGCAGGGCAGGACCCACCCGCGTACGAGGACAATGAGAGCACGTTCGCAGAACTGATCGCTCGCGTGCGCAAGACGATCGAGTTCCTGAAGACGTTCAGCGCGGCGCAGCTCGACGGCACCGAGGACAAGTCGATCACGTTGAAGATGCGCAATGGCGATCGGCACTTCCAGGGCATGGCCTACGTGCAGTCGTTCGTGTTGCCGAACGTCTACTTCCACGTGACGACGGCGTACAACATCCTGCGCCACAACGGCGTCGAGATCGGCAAGCAGGACTTCCTTGGAACCGACTGAACGAGGACGGGGTCGGCCTTGTGCCGGCCCCGTCCCGCGCCGCGGCCGAATCACCAGCGGGTGATCGGCACCTCCGCGGCGACGTAGCCGCGCATGCCGCGACTGTCGATCACGAGTCCGCCCGGCGGCGTGATCACGCCGTAACCCGTGCGATAAGGCCGATACCAGGTGCCGCCGTAGTAGTAGTGCGGCATGCCCTGGTACACCACGGTGCGATAACCCCGCGGCAGGCGCGGGACGTAGTAGACGGGGTGCGGGTAATCGTACCGGCCGCGATCGCAATCCCGGTCGTGGTCGCGCGCATACCGAATGTCGCGATCGCCGTAATACCGCCCGTAGTGGTCGTCCCGGTCACGGTAGCCCCAGGCCTTGGCGTGCGGCGGAGGATCGGCTGCGGCGGGCGTCGATTGCAGCAGCAGGGCTGCCGCGGCGGCGCCGATCAGGCCGAAAGTGCGTCGTTTCATGGTCGGGTCCTCGTATGACAGGGGTGTCCCGAGGTGAACAACGCCACCGCCGGCCGCGGGTTGACGGCTGGTCAGGTCCCGAAGACGCGCACCAGTTCCCTGGCCGCCAGCGCCATCAGCGCCAGCGAACCGACGACGAACAGCGTGAAACGGACGACGACGCGGTTGATCGTCGCCTGCACGAGCGAGTGCAGCACCCGCGACGCGACATACGCCCAGGCGATCGACAGCGCGGTGCCGTCGCCGCCGCCCGTCAGCGCGACGAAGAACATCAGCGCGTAGAAGATCGTCGGCTGCTCGTGGAGGTGGTTGTAGTTGTCGGCGGCCGCGCGCACGCGAGACGGCAGCCGATCGAGCGATCCGGGATGCGCCGCTTCCTGCGGGTCGATGCCCGCGGCGTTCATGGACGGTATGCGCGTAACGTACATCCAGACCCACATGAACAGCGTCCAGGTGACGAGCACCAGGACCGGGGACAGGAATTGGGTCGTCGTCGGCACGTGAGGTTCTCCCTGGTTGCGATGGGCTAATCGGACAGTACGTCGAAGGTGACGCCGGCGTGCGCCTGCAGGCGGCGCACGAGTCGGTCGCCGAAGATCGTCGCCGGTGTCCAGAAACCCCCGGGCACGTCGGACTTCTCGACGTCGAGCGCGAGGCACGCGCCGGCCTGGCCCAGCATCTTCGACGTCGAGCCGTAACCCGGATCGCGATCGCCGGTGACTTTCACGCGCAGGCTGCGGCCGTCGTCGGTCTTGCCGAAGAATCGCAGGTCGTAGAAACCCTTGCGCTGTTCTTCCGGGCTCGGGCCTGCGCCGGGCGCGGGCAGCACGAACCGCTGCAGCCCGCTACGGACCGGGCCGATGGCGCCGGCCACCATGAAGCTGCCGAGCGCGGCGCCGATCGCCGATGCCGTGACGCGACCCTTGAGGCCGCGTCCTGCGAGCATCGCTTCGTCGTAGCGGAAATTCGCGCCGTACGAGAGCTTCGACAATGCGTTCGAGCGCTGCACGATCCGCGTGTTGATCGCACTCATCACGAAAGGCGCGACCCACGCGTCGAAATCGGGGTCGTATTCGGCGAACTTCACGTTCGGCTGGCGCAGCCGCGAGCCGTAGCCTTCCGGGCAGATCGAATACGGATTCGCCAGTTCCTTGCGCAGCGCAGGATCGCCCGATGCTTCCTTGACCACGTTCATCAGGCTCGCGACGGTGCCGCCGGAGAATCCGCCGCGCATCGCCTTGACGCGCATCTTCACCTGCGTGCACGGTTGCCCGAAGCGCTGCCGGGCCTGCTGCTGCAGGAAATGCACGCCGAGGTCCGAGGGCAGCGAATCGAAGCCGCAGCAATGGACGATGCGCGCGCCGGACCTGCGGGCCGTCTTTTCGTAGGCCTGCAGCATGCGCCGGATCCACTGTACCTCGCCCGTGAGGTCGCAATAGTCGGTGCCGCTTTCCGCGCAGACCTTGACCAGCGGTTCGCCATAGAGGGCATAGGGACCGACGGTCGAGATGACCACGGAGGCCTGGTCGCAGAGCTTGCCGAGAGCCACCTCGTCGGCGGCATCGGCGAGGGCGATCGGCAGGCTCGCGCCCTGCGGCCCCAGCGTCTGCTTCAGCGCCTCGAGCTTGCTGCCCGAGCGGCCGGCGATGGCCCAGCGCAGCCTGCCCCGGCTGCCGAACGTCTCGAACAGGTAACGCGTCAGGATCTGGCCGACGAAGCTCGTCGCACCGAACACCAGCAGGTGGTACCGCGCTTCCTTCATGGGGGCATCTTAGACCAAGGTCGGGCGACCCGCGCGAGCCGTCCTTGCTACATTCGCCCCACGTGCTCATCAGAAGGGAGAGCGTCATGGCCGCACCACCCGCCATCGACTGGAACGCCGTCATCGCCGACCCGCGATTCCAGTCGCTGCATCGCCGCAAGCAGGGGTTCCTGACCGGGTTGATGATTTTCTCGATCGTGTTCTATTTCCTGCTGCCGATCGGGGCCGCGTACTTCCAGGACTTGTTCAAGGCCCGGATCTGGGGTGTCGTCAACTTCGGGCTGCTGTTCGCGTTGAGCGAATTCGTCGTCGCCTGGTTGATCGCCTTTTATTACTCGCGCCGGGCCGGCGCCGAATTCGACCGACTCGCGGCCGAAATCGCCGAGACCTACGAACGGAAGGGGGCCGACCGATGACCCCTCCGCATCGACGTTGGGTCGTCTGGGGACTGGGCGCGCTGATCGCCCTCTCCAGCGGCGCCGCGTTCGCGGACGGGGCCGTGGACCCGAAGTTCCGCTGGCTCACTTTCACCGTGTTCGCGGCGATCATCGCGCTGACGATTTACGTCACCTATCTCGCCGCCAGGCGCGTGACGTCCGCGTCCGACTTCTACACGGCGGGCGGCGGCGTCACGGGCATGCAGAACGGCTGGGCCATCGCCGGCGACTATCTCTCCGCAGCGTCGTTCCTCGGCATTGCGGGCCTGATTTCGCAATACGGGTACGACGGGTTCATGTA
Organism: uncultured Gammaproteobacteria bacterium; assembly: GCA_963843985.1. GTDB lineage: Bacteria > Pseudomonadota > Gammaproteobacteria > Steroidobacterales > Steroidobacteraceae > RPQJ01. The sequence continues at coordinate 75,526 of CAWJMS010000002.1, forward strand.
CTCCGTGGGCTGGCTCGTCGCTTACATCACCGTGCTGCTGGTGATCGCCGAACCGTGCCGCAACATCGGCCGCTACACGCTCTCGGACATCCTTGCCTACCGCAACAACCCCAGGGCCATGCGCATCGTCGGCGCGATTTCCGTCATCACCGTCTCGACGTTCTACCTGACGGCGCAGATGGTCGGCGGCGGCGTGCTGGTGAAGGCCCTGATCGGCATCGACTACGAGGTCTCGGTGATCGCAGTCGGCGTGCTGATGCTGGCCTATGTGCTGTTCGGCGGCATGGTGGCGACGACCTGGGTGCAGATCATCAAGGCCATCCTGCTGGTGATCGCCTCGCTGGTGGTCGTGATGCTGGTCTGGACGCCATACGGGTTCTCGCTGCCCGCGTTCCTGCAGGACGTGGTCGGCGATCCGAAGGTGCAGTCCAGGGTGGCATCGCTGCTCGGCGACGCCGCGAAGGACATGTCGGCGGAGCAGCTCGGACAGCGTTTCCTCGAGCCGGGGCTGTACTTCAAGAACCCGATCGACCAGATCTCGCTCGGCATGGCGCTGGTGTTCGGCACCGCGGGACTGCCGCACATCCTGATGCGGTTCTTCACGGTGCCGACGGCGCAGCAGGCGCGCAAGTCGGTCGTCTGGGCCATGGGCATCATCGGCGGCTTCTACGTCCTGACGCTGTTCCTCGGCTTCGGCGCTGCGAAGCACGTCGGCCCGGCCGCAATCGCGGCGGTCGACGCCGGCGGTAACATGGCGGGCCCGCTGCTCGCGCAATACCTGGGCGGCGGCGCCGACTCGTTCCTCGGCAATTTCATGCTGGCTTTCGTGTCGGCCGTGGCGTTCGCGACGATCGTCGCGGTCGTCGCCGGGCTCGTGCTGGCGGCGGCCTCGGCCATCGCGCACGACCTGTACGTCGGCGTGTACCACGGCGGCGACACGGTGCCGCAGCAGCAGCAGGTGCGTGCCGCGCGCATCGCGACGGTGCTGGTCGGCGCGCTGGCGATGACGATCGGCATCGCGGCCAAGGGGCAGAACGTCGCGCACCTGGTGGCACTCGCATTCGCGGTGTCGGCCTCGGCGAACTTTCCCTGCGTGCTGCTGACGCTGCACTGGCGGCGGTGCACGTCCGGCGGCATCGTGCTCGGCATGATCGTCGGCACGGTGGTGGCCGTGGGTCTCACGCTGGTGTCGCCGAACGTGACCTACCCGAAAGCAGTGCGCGAGGCGGCGCAGAAGGTGTTCGACGGCGAGGTGGCCAGGCGCGAGAAGATCGCGTGGCAGCGGGCATCCAGCGACCCGGCTGTCGTCAGGCAGGGCGAAGTCGAACAGACCACGCTCGACAAGATGGTGCAGCGGGCCCACGACGACGTGAAAAAGGTCGAGGGCAGGGAAACCTCGCTGATGGGCCTCGAGAAGCCGCTGTTCGAGTTGAAGAACCCGGGGATCGTGTCGATTCCGCTCGGGTTCCTGGCGGTGTTGCTTGGCTCGCTGCTGTTCCGCGACAAGCGCTCGGAGGAACTGTGGCCGGAAGTCTACGCGCGGCAGAACACCGGCATCGGGGCGTCGAAAGCGACCTGGCACTAGTTGCCATTGGCGCACGAACCTGCCGCCGGGCGGCGGGCTTGGCGCTGCCTCGGCCGTCGTCGCTGGGAATGTCGTAGAATTCCCGTCCCGACCCCGCCGTCTCCGGCCGGAGGACTGCCCTGGTGCAAGCCCAAGAAATCTATCGCGACCTCCAGAAGAAGCTCGGGGACGTCCTGCCGGACGCCGAGATCCTGCTCAAGGCGGAGGTCGCGGCCGAGGTGCTTCCGCCTGAAGGCCGAACGCAACGCGGTGATCCTCGGGCACAACTACATGGAGCCGGCGCTGTTCCACACGGTGCCCGACTTCCGCGGCGACTCGCTCGAGCTGAGCCGGCGCGCCGCAGAGACCGACAAGTCCGTCATCGTCTTCTGCGGCGTGCGCTTCATGGCCGAGACCGCGAAGATCCTGAACCCGACGAAGACCGTGCTGTTGCCGACCGAGAAGGGCGGCTGCTCGCTCGCGGCGAGCATCACCGCGGCCGACGTGCGCGCGCTGCGCGCCGCCTACCCCGGCGTGCCGATCGTCACCTACATCAACACCTACGCCGACGTGAAGGCCGAGTGCGACATCTGCTGCACGTCGAGCAACGCGGTGGCCGTGGTCGAGTCGCTGAAGTCCGACACGGTGATCTTCCTGCCGGACGAGTACCTGGCCCGCAACGTGGCGCGCGAGACCGGCCTGCACGTGATCGTGCCGACGGTGCTGCCGAAGGCCGGCGCCGCGGCGAGCACCGAGGTCGAGCACACGATGATCGCGTGGAAGGGCCGCTGCGAGGTGCACGAGCTCTTCACGACCGAGGACATCGACAACGTCCGCAAGCAGTTTCCGGACGTGATGATCCTCGCGCACCCGGAGTGCAGCCCCGAGGTCGTCGAGAAGGCGGACTTCTCCGGCAGCACGACGGCGATGATCGCGGCCGTCGAGAAGTCGAAGGCGAAGCGCTTCCTGCTGCTGACCGAGTGCTCGATGGGCGACAACATCGTCGCCGCGAACCCGCAGAAGGAGATGCTGCGGCTCTGCAGCCACCGCTGCCCGCACATGCACGAGATCACGCTCGAGAACACGCGCGATCGCTGCGGTACCTGCGCTGGGAGATCGACGTGCCCGGAGGACATCCGGGTGCGCGCGCTGCGCTCCGTGGAGCGCATGCTGGCCGTCGGCCCGAGGATCGATTGAGCGACCCGATCGACAGCGACGTCCTCGATACTCGGTTGCGGCATCGCGGGCGGCACGGCCGCGCTCGAGCTCGCCGAGGCCGGCCTCGACGTCGTGATCGTCACGCGTGCCGGGCAGGCCGAGGAATCGAACACCTACTGGGCGCAGGGCGGCATCATCTACACGGCGGACGGCGATTCGCCGGAACTGCTCGCCCGCGACATCGAGAATGCCGGTGCCGGCATCTGCCGCGCGCGAGGCCGTGCGAGATCCTCGCGCGCACCGGGCCGCCGCTGGTGCAAGTCGCTGCTGATCGACAAGCTCAAGGTGCCGTTCGATCGCGAGCCGGACGGCAGCCTCGCGCTCGGCCGCGAGGGCGGGCACTCGCTGCCGCGCATCGTGCACTCGACGGACGTCACCGGCGCGCGCGATCGAGAACGCGCTGATCGCCGAGCTGCGGCGCCATCCGCGGGTGCGCTTCCTGACCGGCTACACCGCGGTGGACCTGCTGACGCCGGCGCACCACGGCCGCGACCGCCGCGTCGATCTACGATCCGCTGTCCTGCGTCGGCGCCTACGTGCTCGAGCAGGCGACCGGCCGGATCGTGCGCTGCTACTCGCGCGCCACGATGCTCGCGACCGGCGGGCTCGGCCAGATCTTCCTGCGCACGACGAACCCGCACGGCTCGCGCGGCGACGGCCTCGCGATGGCGTATCGCGCGGGTGCCCGCGTCATCAACACCGAGTACGTGCAGTTCCACCCGACGGCGTTCTATCACCGCAATGCGCCGTGCTTCCTGATCACCGAGGCGGTGCGCGGCGCCGGCGCGCGACTGGTCGACGAGCGACGGCGTGCCGTTCATGGACCGCTACGACCCGAAGTGGAAGGACCTCGCGCCGCGCGACGTCGTGGCGCGCAGCATCCTCGCGGAGATGCTGCGGCGGGACGTGCCGAACGTGTATCTCGACCTGCGCTCGTACATCCCGGCCGACCGCATCCGCGCCGAATTCCCGCAGATGGCGCGCGGCTGCCTGGAGTACGGCATCGACATCACCCGGGACCTGGTGCCGGTCGTGCCGGCTGCGCACTACTCGTGCGGCGGCGTGTGGGTCGACGACGACGGCCTCAGCACGGTGCAGCGCCTGTACGCGATCGGCGAGGTCTCCTGCACCGGCCTGCACGGCGCGAACCGGCTCGCGAGCACGTCGCTGCTCGAAGGGCTGGTCTGGGGCCATCGCTCGGCGCGGCACATCGCGGCCAGCCTGCCGCCGCGCGACGGCCTGCACTTTCGACGACATCCCGCCGTGGAAGGCGACCGGGCTCGAGACGCCCGGATCCGGCGCTGATCGTGCAGGACGTGATGTCGCTGAAGCACATCATGTGGAACTACGTCGGGCTGGTGCGCACGAGCCGCCGCCTCGCCCGCGCGATCCGCGACCTGCGCAACCTCGAGGTCGAGGTCGAGCGCTTCTATCGTCGCGGCGGCCATGTCGGACGACCTGATCGGGCTGCGCAACGCGGTGCGCGTGGCGCTGATCGTCACGCTGGCGGCGTGGGAAAACCAGGAGAGCCGCGGCTGCCATTACCGCGAATAGTCTCGCGTGAGGGAGTGCATGAAGAAGTTCCTCAAGGGTCTCGGCTGGGCCCTGCTCGGCCTGGTCGTCGTCGGCCTGTACCCCGGGTACCGCCTGATCTGGGGTCACCCGTTCACGATCAACCAGCTGGCCAACCGCCAGGCCGTTTCGTTCCTGGTGCGCAACCCGGAACTGCTCACGTCACGATCGGTGCCGTCGACGGGACGATACTCGATTTCCACTCCGGCAAGCTCGCGCCGGTCGGAGTTGCGAAGCGCGACGAGGACTACGCGTGGGCCGAGAAGGCGATCGCGGAGGTCCGCGAGTTCGATCGCGCCAAGCTCGGCACCGCAGGACCAGATCACCTACGACATCCTGCTCGACTTCTACGGCCAGCAGGTCGCGACGAAGCCGTTCGACTGGCTCTCGTCGGAAGGGTTGTACCCGATCAGCCCGATGTTCGGCACCCAGGTGCAGCTGGCGAGCTTCCTGCAGAGCCAGCACGTCATCAAGAACGAGAAGACGGCCCGCAACTACGTCGCGCGGCTGCAGGCGATGGGCGGCAAGCTCGACGGGCTCACCGCCGAAATGCAGCGCCAGTCGGCGGCCGGCGTGGTGCTGCCGAGCTCGCTGCTCGAGAAGTCGCTGGTGGTCATCCACGACACGATTGCGCCGAAGCCCGCCGACAACGCGCTCGTCACGTCGTTCGTCGAGCGCATGAAGAAGGCGCCCGGCATCGACGCGGCGGCGCGCGACCGGTTTCGCGACGAGGCGATCGCCGCGGTCGCCGACGAGCGTGTACCCGGCCTATCAGCGGATGACGGCCGCGCTGATCGAGCAGCGACCGAGGGCGGCCGGCACCGCCGACGGGATCGGCCGGCTGCCGGACGGCGCCGCGTTTTACCAGGTGATGCTGCGGCAGTTCACGAGCACGGATTACACGCCGGAGCAGGTCCACCAGATGGGCCTCGACGAAGTGGCGCGGATCACCGCGGAGATGGACACGCTGCTCAAGGGCCAGGGGATGGTCGAGGGCACCGTCGCCGAGCGCATGGCCGTGCTCGGCAAGGACCCGCGCTACCTGTACTCGAACGACGATCCGGGTCGCCAGCAGGCGCTCGCTCGCTACCAGCAGATCCTCGACGAGGTTGCGGCCCGCATGCCGGAGTACTTCCGCACCATCCCGCCGGGGCACCTCGAGGTCGAGCGCGTGCCCGTGTCGTCCGAGAAAGGCTCGTCCGGGGCGTACTACGAGCAGGCGGCGATGGACGGGTCGCGGCCGGGCGTCTTCTTCGCCAACCTGCGCGACATGAGCGAAGTGCCGCAGTGGTACATGAAGACGCTCTCGTACCACGAGGGCATCCCCGGCCATCACTTCCAGATCTCGACGGCACTGGGCCTGAAGGACATGCCGCTCATCCGGCAGCAGTCGCTGTACACGGCGTACGTCGAAGGCTGGGCGTTGTACGCCGAAGGGCTCGCCGCCGAGATCGGCATGTACAAGGACGATCCGCTCGGCGACCTCGGCCGCCTGCAGGAAGAAATGCTGCGCGCGGCGCGCCTCGTCGTGGACACCGGGCTCCACGCCAAGGGCTGGACCCGCGAACAGGCCATCGCCTACATCGTGCAGGCCACCGGCAAGAGCGAAAGCGACATGACGTCCGAGGTGGAGCGCTACATGGCGCTGCCCGGCCAGGCCTGCGCCTACAAGGTGGGGCAGCTGAAGATCGTCGAATTGCGCGAGAAGGCGAAGGCCGCGCTCGGATCGAAGTTCGACCTCAAGGACTTCCACACCGTGGTGCTCGAGAACGGCTCCGTGCCGCTGACGGAACTCGACCATATCGTCGACGCGTGGATCGCGAAGGGCGGCGGGCCGCCGTGAGCCGGTCATGAAGGACGTGCTGCGCGAAGCACCGCCGGTCGAGCGCTTCGGCGTGTTCGACGTGCGACAGGTCACCCGCGGCACGAGGCTCGAGTCGCAGGTGGCGGCCGACATGGTCAGCATCGCGCCGCACAGCGCGTCGGAAGTGCATCGGCACAACCGGTCGGAAACGGTGATCTTCATCCTCGAAGGCGCAGGCCGCGCGCTCGTCGGCGACGAGTGGCTGGACGTGCGCAAGGGCGACCGCGTGCTGATCGGGAAGGGCGTGTTCCACGGGTTCGCCACCGCGGGGTCCGCGCTCGAGTTCCTGTCGGTGCAGAGCCCGCCGATCCTCGACGAATCGACCGGTCAGCTCGATCTCGAGCCGCGCTGAGCGTCGCGCACGGCCTGCTCCAGCGCCTGCAGGAAGCGCGAGCGGTCGCGCGCATCGAACGGCGGCGGCCCGCCACCGACACCATAGGCGCGCAGGTCCGCCAGCAGCTCGCGCGTCGCGAGCGCATTGCCGATGTTGTCCCCGGTGAACGGCTTGCCGCCCGGGCCGAGCACGAGGGCGCCCTGCTTGAGGCAGCGTGACGCAAGCGGGATGTCGGCCGTGATCACGACATCCGTGCGCTGCACCTGTTGCGCGATCCAGTCGTCCGCTGCATCGAACGCGCCGGTCACTACCTGCATCCGCAGTCTGGGTCCGCGCGGCAGGGTCATCGAGGAGTTGGCGACGTAGACGACCGGCAATCCGTGGCGTTGCGCGACCTTGGCGACTTCGGCCTTCACCGGGCAGGCGTCGGCGTCGACGTAGATGTGGATGGCGCGGCTCATCGGCCGTCCGGCCTGACGCTCGTTCAGGCCTTGTTTCGTCGCGCGTGGAAGGGCAGCACGCGTTGCAGCAGCCAGTTGTCGATTTCGGCGAGCTTCGGGCGTGGCTCCTGCATCGAAGGTCCGAGGCCGTGGCGCCAACGCAGCCGGCTCGATCGTGGATCCCGCCCGAGATCACGCATGTCCGCGATCCAGCACGCGAGTTCCTGTTCGTCGGCAAACAGGCCTTCAGCGACCAGCGTCGATCCATAGCGCGCGGCGGTGGCCGCGATCTCGGCGTAGCCGTATTCGGGATGGTACTGCACGCCCCAGAAGACCCCGCGTCCGCACGGGATTTCCGCGGCCTGCAGTCCCATCTCGTTCGCCGCGAGCGGAATGCTGTGCGGCGGCAGCCTGCCGATCTCGTCGAGATGAACCGTCGCCGCCTCGAAGACGTCCGGCTTGCCCTTGAACATCGCGTGCGCGCGACCCGCCTCGTTCAGCTGGATTCGGCGGCCGAAACCGAACTCCCGGCCGAGCGGGTTCCTGCGGACCTCCCCGCCTGCGGCCGTGACGGCAATTTGCAGCCCCCAGCAACTGCCGAAGAACGGCACGCCGGCGTCGAAGACGGCACGTGCGAGCTCGACCTGGCGCGCGATGTGGGGGCCACCGTCGTAGACGTTGAGCGCCGATCCGGTGACGGCGACGCCGTCGTAGTCTTCGAGCCGCACGCCGGCCGGCAGCTGCACCGGTGCGTCCGCCGGACGCACGATGTCGCAGCGCACGCCGGGCATCAGGCTTTCGAGGGTCGCCGCATAACCTTCCCCCGACCCTTGTCCGCCCGCAGCGATCTGTTTCTGGCGAGTCGCGGCCAGGTTGCCGTCGACGACGAGGATTCGCGGTGTGCCCAAGGCTCGTCAGCCCCCAGGCGCCAGGTCGCCTGCCACCGCAGCGCGGAAAATGCGCTCGAGCGTCGCCGCATCGACCGGAATGGGATTGCCGCCGGCCGAAGGGTCGATCGCCGCCTCGCGACCGATGACGGACGCATTTCTCAGATCGACACCGATCTCGGCGAGGCTGTGGGGAATGCCCAGACGCTGGCGGAAGGCGAGCACCCAGTCGAACACGCTGTCGAAGCCGGGCCTCGGCAAGGCCAGCAGGCGCCCTACGTCGACCATGCGCGCCGCAATGGCACTGCGGTTGTGCACCATCACATAGGGCAGGATCACCGCGTTGGTCAGGCCGTGGTGCGTGTTGAAAAAGGAGCCCACCGGGTGCGCGATCGCATGCACGCCGCCGAGCCCTTTCTGAAAGGCTGCCGCACCCATGCTGGCGGCCGCGAGCATTCGCGAGCGCGCTTCCATGTCCGCGCCGTCGTCGTATGCGCGCGGCAGGTACTGCTGGATGAGACGCATGCCCTCGAGCGCCATGCCGTCCGCCAGCGGGTGGAAACCCGGGGCGCAGTAGGCCTCGAAGCAATGCACGAACGCGTCGATGCCCGTGGCCGCCGTGACGGCGGGCGGCAGGCCGACGGTCAGTTCCGGATCGGAGATCACGATGCCGGGCATCATCTTCGGATGGAAGATGATCTTCTTCTGGTGCGTTTCCTCGTTGAGGATGACGCCTGCGCGACCGACCTCCGATCCCGTGCCGGCGGTGGTCGGAATCGCGACGACCGGGGCGATGCCCGCGGGGTCGGCTCGCGTCCACCAGTCGCCGATGTCCTCGAAGTCCCACATCGGGCGAGACTGGCCGGCCATGAATGCGATGACCTTGCCGGCGTCGAGGGCCGAACCGCCGCCGAAGGCCACCACGCCATCGTGCCGCCCCGCGCGATAGACGGCGAGGCCGGATTCGACGTTGGCAGCCACGGGGTTGCCCTTTACGTCCCCGAAGACCGGGGCGCCGCCGAGCAGTTCCTGCGCGCGCCGGATCATCGGCGCCGCCTTCAGGCCCGTGTCGGTGACGATCAGCGGGCGCCTGATACCGAGGTCTGCGCAGGCCGCCGGCAACTCCGCCAGGCGGCCTGGGCCGGCCCAGATGCGGGTCGGGTAGTTCCAGTTGCCCTTCATCACTGCACTCATATCTTCACCCGCAGGTGGAAGGACTTGGGCCGCGTCAGGTGCTCGTAACCGACCCGCGACAGCGTGCAACCGCGGCCCGAATCCTTGATGCCGACCCACGCCAGCGCCGGGTCGAGGTAATCGCAGCGGTTCTGGAACCACGTACCGGTGTCGACCCGGTTTCCGATATCGAGCGCCGCGTCCTCGTCGTCGGTCCAGATCGCCGCTGTCAGGCCAAATGCCGTGTCGTTCATCAGTTGCACGGCCTCGTCGTCGGAGCGCACTTTCATGATGCCGGCGACGGGCCCGAAGATTTCCTCGCGCATCACCGGCATGCGGTGATCGACGTCGAGCAGCACTTCCGGCGCAAGATAGGGCGTGCCTGCGCGGCTGGCCGCGAAACCGGCTTCGTCGATGACTTTGCGAGCTCCGGCCCGCACCGACGCATCGATCTGCGAGCGGATCGCTTCGGCCGCAGCCGTGCGCACCACGGGCCCGAGCGTGGTCCCGGCATCGAGCGGATTGCCGAGCACGTACTTGCGTGTGAGGTCCACAAAGCCCTCGACGAACCTGTCGTACAAGCCGGTGTGCACGTAAATGCGCTGCAGGCCGCAGCACGACTGGCCGGAATTGAAGTATGCGCCGTCCACGATGTTCTCGACCGCGTGCGCGAGGTTCGCGTCGTGACGCACGTACACTGGATCGCAGCCGCCGAGCTCGAGCCCCACCCCGATGAAGCGGCCGGACACCGCGCGCTGCACCGCGTGACCGCCCGCCACCGAGCCGGTGAAGGCGACGAAGTCGACGCGCGGATCCTGCATGACCCTTTCCGTCGTCGCGTGATCCGCGTGCAGCACGTGAAACAGTCCGTCGGGCAGCCCCGCGGCGGCGAGCGCGTCCGCGAAACGCTCGGCGCACAGTGGCGTCTGCGCCGAGTGCTTCAGGACGACCGCATTGCCGGCCATCAGCGCCGGCACGACGCTGTTCACCGCGATCAGGTACGGGTAGTTCCAGGCCGCGACCGTGAACACGACGCCGAGCGGCTCGCGACGCACGAAGCGCACGAAGCCGGGCTTCGGCCCCGCATCGATGTCGGCGAGCGTTTCCGCGGCGATACCAATCATGTATCGCGCGCGCTCCAGCGTGCCGCGCACTTCGTTCGGGGCATACCGCAGCGGGCGCCCCATCTGGCGAGTCAGTTCCTCCGCGATCTCGTCCCGCATGGACTCGAATGCAGCGCAGAAGCGGGCGAGTATGGCCGCACGATCGGCGACGGGCACGTCGCGCCAGCGGCGCTGCGCCGCGCGCGCGGCCGTCAGGATGCGATCGATCTGCGCGGCGGAGGCGAGCGGGCGCTCGACGTACGTGCTCCCGTCGACGGGGCTGATGGTCTTCTGCAACGGGGTGCTCATGGTCGTCAGATGATCTCGAAATACCTCGACAGTTCCCAGTCCGTGATGGCCCGGCGGAATTCTCGCTCTTCCCAGTCGCGGCTCGCCGCGTAGTGCTCGACGAACGCCTGGCCGAACAGGGCGTGAGCCGTCCTGGACTTCCGCAGCCACTCAGCCGCTTCGGAGAGCGTGCGCGGCAGCTGCCGCTTGGCCGGAAACGTCTTGCTGTAGGCATTGCCCTCGACGGCCGGATCGGGCTCGATGCGGTGCTCGATCCCCCACAGGCCGGACCCGATCGCCGCGGCCAGCGCCACGTAAGGATTGATGTCGGCCGCGGCGATGCGGTACTCGACGCGCTGGCTCTTCGGTCCGCCGGGAATGACCCGCAACGCGGTCGTGCGATTCTCGACGCCCCAGCTCGCCGCGGTCGGCGCCCAGAAGCCCGGGATCAGGCGCGAGTAGCTGTTGACCGTGCGAGGCCACCATCGCCAGCAATTCCGGCATCAGCGCCTGCTGCCCGCCGACGAACCAGCGCATTTCGTTCGACATGCCGTGCGGCTTCTTCGGGTCGTGGAACACGGGAGCGCCGCCCTTGCGCTTGCTCAGCGAAACGTGAAGGTGGCCGCTCTGCCCCGGCCAGTCCTTGGACCACTTCGCCATGAAGGTGGCCATCATGCCGTTGCGCTGCGCGAGGACCTTGGTGAAGGTCTTGAAGAGCGCGGCGCGGTCGGCGGCCTCGAGCGCTTCCGTGTACTGGATGGCCGCTTCGAGGACGCCCGGCCCCGTCTCGGTGTGCAGGCTCTCGAGCGGAATGCGCATGGCTCCGCACAGGTCGAGCAGCTGGTGATAGAACTCGGCGTGCACGGAGCTGCGCAGCGCCGAATACCCGAAGTACCCCGGCGTCATCGTCTTCAGGTCGCGATAGCCCTTGGCACGCACGGACTCCGGGCGTCTCTTCGAACATGAAGAACTCGAACTCGGCTGCAGCGCTGACTTCGTACCCCATGTCCGAGGCCCGTCCGAGCACCTTGCGCAGCACGCGCGCGCGGACAGACCGCCTCGGCCCGCTCGGCGAACTCGCTGAGGAACAGCAGCATGTTTCCTTCGAGCGGCACATCGCGACAGGTCGACGGCAGTACCCGGACCGGAGCGTCCGGGTACGCCGTGTGCCAGCCTGTGTAGCGTCACGTTGTCGTAGAGCTGGTCGTTGGAGTCCCAGCCGAGCACGACGTCGCAGAAGCCGAAGCCCTTGTCGAGGGCCGCGAAGAACTTGTCGCGGCCCATGTACTTGCCGCGCAGGACCCCGTCGTTGTCGAAGACGCCGACCTTGACGTGCTGCAGGCCGCGCTCGGTGACGATCGTCCGGGCCTGTGCGGCCGTCCTGACCTGTTCCGGCTTCATGTCGATGTCTCCGCCTCAGCCCGCGGTTTCGCCGATCGCCTTCTCGGCTTCCCGGATCTGCTGTTGCAGACCCTGGATCATCACGCCCTGCGGCGGGCCCTTGAACCGGCGCTTCTCGACGCCGAACCAGACCAACGCGGTTACCACCAGGAATGCGATGGTGATCCACAGCGCCTTGTCGTTCGGGGGCTGGATGCCGAGGAAGAAGATCAGGCAGATCGACAGGAAGCAAAGCACCGCGACGAGCTTGAACTTCGCTTCACCCATGTTCCACGGCCCCATCGTCGTCCAGCGCTTGCCCCAGGCGAAGTACCCGAGGATGACCGGCAGGCCGTACGAAATGAACAGGAAGATCACGGTCACCGACACCACGGTGCTGTAGACGGGCGTGTACATCGTGAACAGCACGCCGAGCACGGCGCCGGTCCAGATCGCGGCATCGGGTACGCGGTGCTTGGGGTGCACCCGGCGCAGCCGCTCGGAGAACGGCAGTCCCTGGTCGCGCGCGAACGCAAAGATCATCCGCGAGCACGAGGTGACCGTCGCGAGCCCGCATAGGTACTGCGAGACCAGGATGCCGAGGTTCATGATGGTCACAAGGCCGGCCGGAAAGATCGTATTGGTCGTATCGAAGAACACGCCCCAGCCGGTGGCGGCCGCCTTGTCCATGTCCGGGATGGCGAGCACGAACGCGCTCAGCATGACCCAGCCCGCGAGCAACGAGATCACGACCGACCTGACCATCCCGCGCGGCGCCGCTCGCGACGCGTCGACCGTTTCTTCGGACGTGTGCGCCGAGGCATCGAAACCCGTGATGGTGTAGATCGGCAGCAGCAGGCCGAGCAGGAACACGAACATCATGCTGCCCGAAAGCGGCCACACGCCACCGCCGGCGTCGCCGCTGTAGTTGTGGAACGTCCACAGCCGCGAGACGTCGAGGTGCGGCGCAAACCAGAGCAGCGCCAGCGTCAGCACCAGCGTCACCGCAAGAATCAGGTACCCGCTGAGGTCCGTCAGTTTCGTCGTGAGGCCGATGCCGAAGTGATTGAACAGCGCCTGCGTGCCGGTGATCAGCACCATGAAGATGACCTGCTCGTCGTAGCTTCCGTTCAGGCCCAGGGCCGGCCCGAACGCGCCCTGGAAGAACGTGTAGGTGCCGACGTTGATCGCGCCGAGCACCGTGATGAGGCCGAGCAGGTTGAACCAGGCCGTGAGCCAGCCCCAGCCGACGCCGCCGAGGATCGAGCCCCAGTGGTAGAGCCCGCCGGCCGTCGGATACGACGACGCGATCTGCGCCATGCCGAGCGCGAACACCAGCGAAACGAGGCAGCCCAGCGGCCAGCCGATGCCGATCGCCGCGCCGCCGACGCCGCTGATGCCCTGGCCCAGGGAATTGATGCCGCCGGAGAGGATGCAGATGATCGAGAACGAGATCGCGAAGTTGGAGAATCCGTGCATGCGCCGCGCAAGTTCCTGCGCGTAGCCCATCGAGTGCAGGGTCTTGACGTCCTCGGCAACGACTTTCGCTTCATCGCTCGATTCGTGCTTCGATTTCATGAATCTCCCCTTCGCTGTGTACGACGTAAGTTGGGCGACGTGCCGCAGTGTTATGGTCCGATTTGATTCGGCCGGATTGTTGTCAAGGCATGTCGCGCGCCGGCGGCTCGAACGCGCGAGCAGTGTCCCCGTCCCGAATATCTCGCGTCCTGGCGGTTCAGGCAAGACTCGAAGGCGAGATCAACGCGCGTCAGCGTGCCGGTCGCGAGGCAAGATCGGCGAAACCGCCGAACTGCTGTCCGAGCACCTTGTCGACGACGGGCGCGAGCTCGTCCAGCGCGTGGGACGCGTCGCCGCTCACCCGGTAGGTGACCTTGGCCTCGGTGCCGCCGTCGACGGGCGCAAGCCTCACCGTCAGCACCCCCGTCACGGCCATCTCCTGCATGGGGCCGAGCGCGCCGTCGAGGCGCAGCAGCTGGTTGGTCCGCACGTGGATGACACGGGCGTGCTCCGTGCCGCCGTCGCTCCAGCGCTCGCAGAAGCAGCCACCGGCTTCCGCCACGAGACTGAGGTTCGCCGCGCTGCCGGACCAGGTGTGCTCGCTCGGCCACCAGCGTTCGGGATGCACCAGCACTTGCCACGCCGGCGGCGGGTGACGCCGTGATGCGGTACGTGTGCTCGATGACGAAGCCATCGGCGGCCGATTGCACGACCGCGGCCCCGGCAAGGCCTGGCATCGCCAGCACGCACCACAGACCGGCCTGCACTCGTTTCATGTCATTTCCCCCTGCGCAATAACCAGTAGGCCGCCACGGTCAGCAACAGCGCCAGCAGGCTGATGTAGAACTGGCTGGCCGCGCCCGGCGTGACGATCATCGCCACCGGCACCGCGACGAGCCCGGCGATCGCGAGATAGCTCAACCAGGGGAACAGCCAGACCTTCACCATCTGCGCCTCGGTCCGTGGATGCGCGCGGCGCAGGCGGATGTGCGCGAACGCGATCATCAGGTACAGGAACACGACCAGCGTGCCGGTCGCATTCACCAGGAACGCGAAGACCACGTCCGGGGATACCGTCGCGACGACCACGCCGATCACGCCGGCGATTGCGCCGAGCAGGATCGAGCGCGAGGGCACGCGGCGCGCGTTGACCTCGACCAGCCAGCGGGGCGCGTCGCCCTTCTCGGCCAGCACGTAGAGCACGCGCGACGACACGTAGACGGCCGAGTTCAGGCAGGAGAGCACGGCGGTCAGGATGATCACGCTCATCGCGGTGCTGGCCCAGCCGAAATTCATCGCCACCAGCGACCGGGTGAACGGCGATTCGCCCGGCACGATCTCGGTCCACGGCACGACGCAGACGATCAGGAACACGGATGCGACGTAGAACAGCAGGATGCGCCAGGTGATCGACGTGCCCATCTTGACGATCGCGCGGCTCGGCTCCTTCGATTCCGCCGCGGCGACGGTCGTGATCTCGGAACCGGTGATCGAGAAGAACACGGTCGCGACGGCTGCGAAGACCGGCGTCCAGCCCTTCGGTGCGAAGCCGCCGTGCGCCGTGAGGTTGCCGATCGTCGGGCCGGCCGGCGAGGTGAAGCCGAAGGCCCAGGCTGCGGCGACGACGATGAAAGCGAGTATCGCGCCGACCTTGATCGACGAAAACCAGAATTCGAACTCGCCGTAGGAGCGCGCGGACAGCAGGTTCACGGCCGTCATCACCGCCATCAGCACGAGGCCGATCTCCCAGATCGGCAGCGCAATCCACTGCTGGATCAGTTTGGCGCCGGCGATCGCCTCGATCGGCACGACGATCACCCAGAAATACCAGTACAGCCAGCCGGCCACGAAACCGGCGCCGTGGCCGAGCCCATGACGTGCAAACTCGGTGAACGACCGGATGCCCGGATGGGCCACCGCCATCTCGCCGAGCATGCGCATGATCAGGAACACCATTGCGCCGGCGAGCAGGTACGAAAGAATGATGGCCGGGCCGGCGGCCGCGATGGCGGCGCTGCTGCCGACGAACAACCCCGCGCCGATCACGCCGCCGATGGTGATCATGGTCACGTGCCGGGATTCGAGCGAACGGCTCAGTTCATGGCCGGACGGTGCGTCGGCTGTCGTCGTGGCGTCGGTCAAGGGGTCCCCCGCTGGTTCTTCAGCCCGCGCCTGAATAGCATGAAATGGGCGGACAGGCATCGTATTCCTGCCGCGCGGCAGGAAACGATGCGGTCCGCGGGGGTTGCGGCGCCTAGGCAGCGCTCAGCGCGGCGAAGGCGTCCTGCACGTACCGCGCCAGGCTCTCGACCTCCGGCAGCGCCGCGCCGTTGGCGGTGAATCCCATGATCACCTGTTGTCCGTACGACATGAACGTGACGTTCAGGCCGACGCCGATGATCAGCGTCGAGACCGGGAACAATGCGTCGAGTTGCGCGCCGTTGAGGTACAGCTTGCGCTCGGGGCCGCGCACGTTCGAGACCAGCAGGTTCGCCGGACGCAGGCCCAGCACCTCCGGCTTCGCGATCACCAGAGTCTCGGACATCGCGAATGCCATCACGGCCCAGGCGTAGGCGGCGCCCTTGCCGAGGTTCTTCATCTCGGCCTTGGCGGCACGGGTATTGACGGCAATCGTCGCCAGGCGCTTGCCGACCGGCGCCGACGGGTCGCCGAGCGGCGGCCAGATCGCGGAGACGTTGGTCGTCGCGACCTTGGCGCCGGGCTCGTGCAGCGAGACCGGACAGAGCGCGACCATCGGGTGGTCGGGAGTCCTGCCCATTTCGCGCAGGTAACGGTTCAAGCCGGCATCGACGATGCAGAGCGCCACATCGTTGATCGTGCACTGGTTCGCGCGGGCCACCGACTTCATGGCCGGCAGCGGAAAGACGGTGTGCGTGATGGCGCGGGCGTTGAAGATCGGCTCGTTCATCGGCGTCTGCGGGGCCGTGAATGCCCGGTACTGCGTCCGCGAGAAACCCCGCAGGCCCTGCAGCGCCTCCTCGAGCAGGTGTGCCGAGCCCCGTCCGATCGAGAGCGTTCGGCGCGCGAATCGCTGCGCCTCCTTTTCCAGCGACTCGCGCAAGCCCTGTGGCACTGGCCGCGGCCGGACCTTCATGCGGGTACCGACCGTCACACGGATCCTGCGGTCGCGCGCGGTCGTCGAGAGCGAGCGCTGCATGATCGCCATGCCGGATTCGCCGTCGACGAGCGCGTGATGCACCTTGTGATACATCGCGAAGCGGTTTCCGGCCAGCCCTTCGATGACGTAGACCTTCCAGCCCGGCCGGTGCCGCTCGAGCATCGGCGCGTGCAGGTCGGCCACCAGCTGGTGAAGTTGCTCGTCGGTGCCGGGCGCCGGCAGCGACAGGTGCAACACGTGATAACGGCTGTCGATCGACTCGACTTCGCGCCACTGCGGCATGCCGGTGCGCTGGAAGACCGGCACGCGGTTGAATGGCGGCTGCGGCTTCATGCGACGGTAGGCATCCACGATTTCCCGCACTCGCGCCGCGCCGCCCCGCTGCGGCAGCCGGAATATCTGCACGGCCCCGACGTGCCGCGGGTTGTCCACGGTCTCGGTCAGGAAGAACATGAGGTCGAGCATCGGAATCGTGGTCGGCATGGCGTGTTCCCCCGGGATTTCGGCCATTGCATGCCTGTCGCGGGCATCGTGGCAATCGCGGGATGTGCGGACCTGTGCGCGTGCTGTACTCTGCCGGGCGGCGTCGCATTCCAGGCGCCAGAACAGGGGGGCGATTCATGACGCAAGGCAAGCCGCTTGACGGCATCGTGATCCTGGCCGGGCTGGTCCTGGCCGCACTGGCCGGGTGCTCGCAGTCGCCGCCCCCGCCGCCGGCGCCGAAAGGGCCGCCGCCGGCTCCCACGCTGGAACAGTTACGCTCCGCGCTGGTCTCGGGTGTCGTCGGCCAGCCCGTTACGCTCGTCAACGGCGCGTGGGAGGGTCCGGCCCCGGTGGCGGGCGGCGCGTCGCGGCCGTCGCTGACGTTGTGGATCACCCAGCGTGATCTTCAGCGACGTGGACGGCACACCGGGCAGCGAAGCCATCGCCATGCTGAGCACCGGCTCCGGCGGCAGCGGGGAGTCCGTGCACGTCGGCGCGTTCGCAGTCCGCGACGGCAAGGCCGTCAGCATCGCGACAGCGCCGGTCGGCGACCGCGTGCAGCTGAACCGGCTCTGGGTCGAGCGCGGCCAGATCCACATGGACGTCGTCGAGCCGGGGCCGAAAGACCCGGCCTGTTGCCCGACGCAGGTGGCGCGCAAGGTGTTCAAGCTCGAAGGCGGCGCGTTGAAGTCCGTATCGGACGACGTGGTGGGCGTGCTGTCGGTCAACATGCTCGCGTCCACCGACTGGATGCTCGTGGAAATGGATGGCGAGCCGATCGACGCTGCGGCGAAACCACCGACGCTGCTGGTGCAATACGGCAAGGTCGTGGGGTTCGGCGGCTGCAATCGCTACACGGGCGCGCTGAAGGAAACGGCACCGGGGCAGATCACCGTCGGGCCGTTGGCCGCCACCCGGATGGCGTGCCCGCCGGCCGCAATGGCGCTCGAAGACAAGTTCACCGCGCAGATGAACAAGGTCACCCGGTACTCGTTCCGCGCGGGGCAGCTGGCGCTCTCCTGGGACGCCAAGAAGGACCACGGCCTGCTGGTGTTCTCCAAGTAGCGGCAGGCTAGTGCAATCCAATCCCGGCGACGGTCGCGACGGCTGTCAATGCGAGCGTTGCGGAGAGCGCCGCGCGCAGCAAGCGTCGTCCCGGCGCCAGTTTTTCCAGCAGCGCGACCAGGGTCAAGCCGCCGACCCACGCCAGGTTCATCACGCCGCCCACGAACAGCAGCAGCATCAACGCCCAGCAGCAGGCTACGCAGAGCGCGCCATGCTCGGCGCCGGTGCGCCAGGCGCCGGCGATGCCGCCGTGATAGTGCCCGGCCAGGAACTCCGCCGGCGAGCGGCATTGCTGCAGGCACGCGTCGCGAAACGGCAGCCACGGATACGCGGCGGCAGCGACCAGCAATGCGACCGTTCCCCATCGAGTGGTCGACGCGCCCATGGTGTCGATCGCGCCGGTCTCGATCAGCACGACCTGCAGGGCGGTTGCACCCAGCGAGAATGCCGCCCATGCGGTGAAGTAGCCGGCCACGAACGAGGCGACGCGCATCCCGCCATGCGCGCCCCGACCTTGCCGTTCCACGCGATGGAACAGCAGCACGGTCGGTGCGACGGCCGGCGTCATCATCGCGATCATCATCACCAGCCACATCACGAACGTGAGTGCGACGTAGGCGGGCGCGCGGACCCCGGATTCCCCCGGCATGGGCATGGGCCACGCGACGAGGCTGTACCAGCTCAGCGTGGTGAGCACGACCAGCGCACAGATGACGATCGCGCGGCCGGGCACGCGCCGCGGCCTCGCGACCGGTATCGCCTGCATCGTCGAGCCCGGGTCCGCAGTCAGTGCCGCACCGGTCCGTGACCCGTCATGTCGAGGTCGTACAGGTGCGCATGATGGCCCGACCAGGCCAGCTCGATCGGCGAATCGAGCGTGCGGACGCGGCCGCTCGCGACCTCGGCCTCGTGGAACTCGAAACCGTCCGGCAGCCCAATGCGCGCGCGGACGGAGTTGCCGGTGATCGGGTTGCGGATCGGCTCCGCACCGCCTTCGATCAGGTTCGGGATGACGAACTCGGCCTGGCGCGCCCCGACGTCGACCGTGAATCGAATCGGGCGGAACTGCGGTTCGTGCATCTTCGCGAACGTTGCGGCGAAGACGTTGAAGATGGTGGCGCCAGGTTCGGTCTCGCCGCCGCTGAGGATCGTGAGGATGGCCTGGCGCTGCGGCTCGGTGGCCCGCTCATCGATGATTGCAAGCACCTCTCCGCCACCTTCGTGGATCGGTCCGGGCCACGCGAAGATGCCGGCAAAGCTCACCCCGTCGAGCCGGGTCGAGCCGAAGTGCCCGCTCGCAATGCGTGCGGCGACCGCCGCACGACAGTGACCCTGGCTCGGGAGCGACATGAACTGGCACGGGCAGCCGACGTTGCAGTTGCAGGTCGAGAGGACTTGTCCCTGCAGTCGCCAGTCGATCATGGCCATACGCAACCTCCTCGGCGTCTGAACGAACGGACGGTTCACAGAACTGAAAAGAGGAACGCGGCGCGGCTAACAGTGCTCCGGATTCCGGACGAAGTCCAGATGGCGCGGGCCGGCTTCGCTGCTACGGCCGGCCGGCGCGCGGAGTCGTCACGACTGCGGTCATGATCCGGCCTTGCCGCGAGGCGGAGACGATCTCCGCCACCGACGTCGGCGCCGTCATCATGAACAGCGTCCGGCCGTCGCCGCCACCGAGCATGCATGCGAAACAGGGTTGATCGGTGCTCACGGTGGCCACGATCTCGCCACCCTGGGCGACCAGCACACATTCGGGCGCGATGGCATTCGCGATCCAGACGTTGCCGTCCGCATCCAGGCAGATGCCGTCCGGCGCGCGCATGCCCACCGGCGCCCAGACCCGCCGGTTCGACAGCGAGCCGTCCGCGGCGATGTCGAAGGCCGTCAGGCGCAGGGCCAGGGTTTCCGCGACGATCAGCGTTCGACCGTCCGGCGTGATCACCGACCCGTTCGGAAAATGCATGTCGGGCGCGGCGACACGCACGCTGCCGTCCGGGTCGACGCGCGCGAGATTCGCGACGGGGTGATCGGCCAGCACACTTTCGACCCCGCGACGCTGCAGCTCGTCGTCGAGGCGGAAACCGAAGTTGCCTACGTAGGCGCGACCCTGGGCGTCGACGACCATGTCGTTGGCGCGATGCGCCGCGACGCCCGACAGGTCGGCATGCAGGTGCACGCCGTCGGGATCGACCCGCAGCAACCTGCGCTCGTTCATCGCCACGACGAGCATCCGGCCGTCCGGCAGCCAGCCCAGGCCCGACGGATGATCGTCGATCGTCAGTTCCGTGCGGACGTCCCCGCGCAGGCCGACCGACTTCACTGCGTGGTCGTAGAAGTCGCTGAACCACAACCGGCCCGCATGCCAGCGCGGCCCCTCGCCGAAATACAGTCCGGTCGCCAGCACGTTGGCTACGCTCATCGATCACTCCCCTTCCTCGGATGGCTTGCGCGGCGGTCTGCCCGCACCGGCGGCGCGGCCACGGCGCAGAGTCTCTCGTAGCGCCGCATCGCTGGTATTCTAGGGGCCGTCCACTCATCCGACACGTTTCCTTGCAATCCCCGTCGCTCACCCGGTTCGCGTGGCTGTCGATCGGCGCCGCCCTGGCGACGATGGCGCTCAAGTCCGCCGCCTACTGGCTGACCGGGTCCGTCGGCCTGCTGTCTGACGCAATGGAATCGCTGGTCAACCTGGCCGGCGCGCTGATGGCGTTGTCGATGCTCGCGGTCGCGGCGCGGCCGGCGGACGAGGATCATCCTTACGGCCACGGCAAGGCGGAATACTTTTCGGCCGGCGTCGAAGGCTCGCTGATTCTGGTCGCGGCCGCGAGCATCGCCTATGCGGCCGCACGGCGCCTGCTGCATCCGCAGCCGCTCGAGCAGGTGGGCCTCGGCCTCGGCGTCTCCGTGCTCGCGTCGCTGGTGAATCTCGCGGTGGCGTTGATCCTGTTGCGGGCCGCCAAAGCGCACCGTTCGGCCACGCTACGCGCGAATGCCCATCACCTGATGACCGACGTGTGGACCTCGGCGGGCGTGCTGGTCGGCGTCGGCGCGGTCGCCGTCACCGGCTGGCAACGGCTCGACCCGATCGTCGCGATGGCCGTCGCGGTCAACATCGTCTGGACGGGCACTCGCATCGTGCGCGACTCCGTCTCGGGATTGATGGACGCCGCGCTGCCGGTGGCCGAGCAGGACGTCCTGAGAAAGCTGCTCGACGGCTACGCCTCTGAAGGCGTGCAGTACCACGCGTTGCGCACCCGGCAGGCCGGCGCCCGGCGCTTCGTGTCCGTGCATGTGCTGGTGCCGCCCGAATGGACCGTGCAACAGGGTCACGACACGCTCGAGCGCATCGAGGCGGAGATTGCGAGGGCTTTGCCGCCGGCCACGGTATTCACACACCTCGAACCGATCGGCGATCCGGCCGCGATGAACGACCTCGACCTGCACCGCGAGCATTCATGAACACACCCACCATCGACTTCGTCCGCACGCCGGACGAGCGCTTTGCCGACCTGCCGGGCTTCGACTTCGCCCCGCATTACGTTTCCGGCCTGCGTGGATTCGGCGACTTGCGCGTGCATTACCTTGACGAGCGCCCGGTCGGGACCAGCGGTCGCACGTACCTGTGCCTGCACGGCCAGCCGACTTGGGCGTATCTCTACCGCAAGATGATCCCGGTCTTCGCGGCGGCGGGGCATCGCGTGGTCGCACCGGACCTGTTCGGCTTCGGCCGCTCCGACAAGCCCGTCGACGATGCGATTTACACCTTCGATTTCCATCGCACGATGCTGATGCGGTTCATCGAAGCGCTCGAGCTGGAGCGCGTCACGCTGGTCGTGCAGGACTGGGGCGGCCTGCTCGGGCTGACGCTGCCGATGGAGTACCCGGATCGCATCGACCAGTTGCTGGTGATGAACACAGGGCTCGGCGTCGGGCGCACGCCCGGTCCGGGTTTCGACGCGTGGAAGGCCTTCGTCGCAGGCAATCCGGATTTCGACATCGCGAAGATGATGAAGCGCTCGACGCCGGTCCTGTCCGACGCCGAGGCAGCGGCTTACGCCGCCCCGTTTCCCGATGCGAGGTATCGCGCGGGCGCGCGACGCTTTCCCGAGCTGGTGCCGGTCACGCCCGACATGCAGGGCGCCGCGGTCTCGCAGCGCGCGGCGCAGTTCTTCCGCGAGGAGTGGACCGGCAAGACCTTCATGGCGATCGGCATGCAGGACCCGGTGCTGGGCCCGTCCGTCATGCATGCGCTGTCGCGAACCATTCGCAACTGTGCGCCGCCGGTCGAGATCGCGGAGGCCGGCCACTTCGTCCAGGAGTGGGGCGCGCCGATTGCGAAGCAGGCGCTTCGGTTTTTCGCGTGACGCTTCGCCGGAACGTCAACCAATCGACCGGTCCACGGACCTAGCGGAATTCGTACTCGAGGAGCAGGCGCAGCGTCGTGTCCGGCGTGGCGTCGTTCAGCGCGAAGAGCAGGCCGACTTCGTACTTGAAGGCGCCGGTCGCGGTGCGCAGCTTGCCGAACGCGGCCGGCCCGACCTGCTGCTCGTGGTCGTTGAACGAGCCCATGCTGCCCCATTCGCCGAGGCCGCCGTACATCTCGACACCCGGTTCGAATTTCTCGCCGAGCCGGTAGCGGTATTGCCATGCATACTCGATTTCCGTGTCGGCGCCGCTGGTGAATTCGCGTTCGAACGTCAGGTTCACGCGGGTCTCGTGCCGGCCCGCGTCTTTCTGCCCGAGCAGGCCGAGTTCGAGCGCATCGTGACCGCCTTGCTCCAGCGAATGAGCGTATTCCGCGAGCAGGCCGAAGTCCGCCCAGTACTGGCCCTGCTCGGTCAGCTGGAAGACGTTCTCCCAGGCGACCTCGGTCGTGTCGAGATCGCCGCCCGGCTCCTGCTCGAACTCGGCCAGCAATTCCGTGCGCCAGCGCGCGAGCGGGGACCATTCGAACTCGGCCTTGTATTTCTGGCCGCCGTCGAGCGCATCGTCGCCGTCGAAGTCGTAGTGGCCGCGCAGCTCCACGGCTTTCTCGCCCTGCACGACCAGCGGCGAGTACACGACGTGCGCGGCGTCGGCTCGCGGGGAGTGGGTCGCGATGGCTACGATCGCGACGAGCGACGCGGCGGACGCGAGCGGCGCCGCGGACGACCGGGAGCCGGGACGATTGACGATGCGACCCATCCCCACGATCGCCGCAAGCGTGACGCCGAAAAAGACCACCTGCGTCAGGCTCGGGCGATCGTCATAGCCGACCAGCACGTGCAGCAATTCGCCGAGCACGCCTTGCTCGGGCAGCCAGCGCGAGCTGTCCCAGAGCGGTTCGACGATGCCGGGCAGCACGCCCGCCTGCACCAGATAGGCGCCCGCCTGGCCGGCCATGCCGGCGGCCAGCAGCACGATCATCCAGCCGGTGACGTCGAAGAGGTGCCGCGTCGGGATCCGCAGCAGACCGAAGTACATCAACGCGCCGACCGCGACGCCCGCCGCCAGCCCGGCGACGGCGCCGGTCCACATCGTTGCGAGGCCGGTGCCGCCCGCCGCGATGCCGTAGAGAAACAGCACGACCTCGGAACCTTCGCGCAGCACCGCGAGACCGACGACCAGTGCGAGGACGTTGAGCGGCCGCGCGCCGGCGCTCACGTCGCGTCCGAGCGAGCGCATGTCGCGGGCAATCTCCGCGCCGTGCTGCTTCATCCAGATCGAGTGCCAGGCGAGCATCAGCACCGCGAGCAGCAGGATCGTCGCGTTGAGCAGTTCCTGCCCCATGCCTTCGAATGCGGATGCGATGGACTCGGCGCCGGCCGCGACGACGAGCGCGCCGAGGATGCCGGCAACGGTCCCGCCGGCGATCCAGCGGCGGCTGCCGGCTACACCCTTGGAGGCCGCGAGCACGATGCCGAGCACCAGCGCGGCTTCGAGCACTTCGCGGAACACGATGACTGCCGATCCGTACATGATCGATCCCTTTAACTGCGCGACGATCCAGCCGCGTGCGGTGGAAGGGTTGAAATCGCCGAAGAACTCGTACTTGCCGGGT
This sequence comes from uncultured Gammaproteobacteria bacterium, assembly GCA_963843985.1. Lineage (GTDB taxonomy): Bacteria > Pseudomonadota > Gammaproteobacteria > Steroidobacterales > Steroidobacteraceae > RPQJ01. The sequence continues at coordinate 99,597 of CAWJMS010000002.1, forward strand.
TTCAGGGGTCCGACGAAGACGACGATGTGGCCGTTGCCCGGCACGACCTTCTCCCGATTGAAGTCGTAGCTCTCGAATTCTTCCGGCGTCGCGTCCTGGTTTTCGACGGCCAGCCGGATCTTCTGGCCGGCCGGCACGGTCAGTTCGGCCGGGGTGAACTTGTGGTCCTTGATGACGATCCGGAACTCCGGGTCCGACGCGCCGGCGGCGGTCCAGGCCAGCGAGGTCGCCAGGGCGAAGGCGGTCAGAGAACGCTTGTGTCTTTGAGTCATGGTCATTCGCATGGGTGGCAACGTCGACAGCACGATTATATGCAAATGCGAATCATTCGCAACTAGGTAATGCCCGTATCGAAGGGGCAGGGACGGTCAGGCTGGATGGCGCGTCCCGGGACGAGCAAGATTGCAGTGCCTATAAGGACAATGAGCTGTCGCGTACCCGGGCTGCCGACGCCCGCCGGAACGCTCGCAGCGGCAGGGACCGACCGATGAAACATCGCGAAATCCACGTCGAAGGCGTGGGCGGCGTGGCGCTGTTCACGCAAGCATGGTTGCCGGATGTCGCGCCCACCGCGGTGATCGTGCTGGCGCACGGGCTCGGCGAGCACAGCGGCCGATACCGGCCGCTGGCCGAGCGACTCGTTGCGGACGGTCGTGCCGTATACGCGATCGATCATCGCGGTCACGGACGCTCCGCGGGGCCCAGGGCCAATATCGAGCGCTTTGCCCACGTCGTTTCGGATTTCTGCACCTTCGCCGGCCGGGCCTCGCGCCAGCATCCGGGCACGCCGATGTTCCTGTTCGGCCACAGCATGGGCGGCGCCGTCGCGTTTGCCAGTGCGGCTCGCCTGCAGGAGACGCTGAGCGGCGTCGTGCTCTCCGGGCCGGCGCTCGCGGCCGGCGACGCGATTCCGGGTTTCAAGCTGTTGCTGGCACGGTTGTTGTCATGGGTGGCGCCCAATACGGGCGTGTTGATGTTGCCGGCCGACGCGGTCAGTCGCGATCCCGAGGTCGTGCGGGCCTACCAGGCCGATCCTCTCGTCATGCACCGTGCAATCCCGGCGCGCACGCTCGTCGAGCTGCTCGACGCGATGAAGACGTTTCCCGCGCTCGCGAAGCTGCTGCGGCTCCCGATGCTGATCCAGCACGGCACGGCCGACCTGCTCGTGCCGCTGGCCCCGGCTCGCGACGTCCACCAGGCAATCGGGTCGCAGTACCGCACCTTCCGGCCGTACGACGGGCTCTATCACGAGATCTACAACGAGCCCGAGCGCGAGCAGGTGATCGCCGACCTGCTCAAGTGGCTGGCGGTGCACGCCGCCCGCTGATCCCGCCTGGCCCGGTCACTGCGGACGGGTGGCCTCGAGCAGTTTGCGGGTGCGCGCCTCCACCTTGCGGGCGCCGTCGGTCAGCAGGTAGTCGCGGAACGCGGCCGCCGCTGGCGGCAGCCAGCGTGCCCCGTGGTGCACGACGTACCACGTGCGCTGGATAGGCGTCAGGTCCACATCGAGGCGCAGCAACGCGCCCGTCTCGAGTTCCAGGAACAGCGTGTGCATGGACGTGAGGCTGATGCCGAGCTGCGACATCACCGCGTGCTTGGCCATCTCGTTGCCGGTGACGGTGATGCGCTCGCGCGGCGTGATGCGATGCAGATCGAGGAATGCATTCAGCATCGCGCGAGTGCCAGAACCCGGTTCACGCTGCACGACGCTTTCGTGACGCAGCTCGATCGGCGCGATGCCGCGCTCGCCCGCGAGCGGATGCCCAGGCCAGGCGATGAACACGTGGGGGTTGGCAGCGAGCGGCTCGTGCACCAGCGCGTCCGTTGAGGGCAGGGCCTTCTCCTGCTTCGATTCCGGCCCGCGCCCCATCAATGCGAGGTCCACTTCGCCCTCGAGCAGCCGGCGCGAGAGTTCCTCGCGCGACGAGACGGCCATGTGCACCGACACCCCGGGCAGGCGCTGGCGAAAGTCCGCGAGCAGCGACGGCAGGATGTGCGTGCCGGTGGCGAGGATGCCGAGGTGCAGCGTGCCATCGTCGGCCTTCTTGAGCGCGTCCATCTCCTTGGCGAGATGGCTGATGCGGACGTGCACGTCGGTCGCCGCCGCGAGCACGCGCTCGCCGGCTACGGTCAGTTTCAGTCGACGGCCGATGCGATCGAACACGGGCGCGCCTACGACCCGCTCGAGCTGCTGGATCTGCTGCGTGACGCCCGGACCGGTCATGTGCAGCGACCGGGCCGCGCGAGCCATCGAACCGGCTTCGGCGACCGATCTCAGCACTTCCAGTTGGCGCAGGCTGACGTGTCGTGGATCCATAAGTAAGACTTAGTTCAGACACAACAAATACTAAGTATTAATTACTGATTGCGCCACCTAAAGTCCAACGACCGCATCACTCGCGGTCCGGAGGGCGGGCAGATGGTGAAGGCAGCAGATCGCTACAAGGCCGGCGTGCTCAAGTACAAGGAGATGGGCTACTGGGTGCCGGGCTACACGCCCAGGGACACGGACGTCATCGCAGTGTTCCGCATCACGCCGCAGGAAGGCGTGGACCCGGAGGAGGCCGCCGCTGCGGTCGCGGGCGAATCCTCGACCGCCACCTGGACCGTCGTCTGGACCGACCGCCTGACCGCCTGCGAGAACTATCGCGCCAAGGCCTACGAGGTGCAGCCGGTGCCCGGCATCGAGGGCCAGTATTTCGCCTGGATCGCCTACGACCTCGACCTGTTCGAGGAGGGCTCGATCGCGAACCTGACCGCGTCGATCATCGGCAACGTCTTCAGCTTCAAGCCGCTCAAGGCGGCGCGCCTCGAGGACATGCGCCTTCCGGTCGCCTACCTGAAGACGTTCAAGGGCCCGCCGACCGGCATCGTCGTCGAGCGCGAGCGCCTCGACAAGTACGGCCGCCCGCTGCTCGGCGCCACCATCAAGCCGAAGCTCGGCCTGTCCGGCAAGAACTACGGACGCGTCGTCTATGAGGCGCTGCTCGGCGGACTCGACTTCACCAAGGACGACGAGAACATCAACTCGCAGCCGTTCATGCACTGGCGCGACCGCTTCGGCTTCTGCATGGAAGCCGTGCAGAAGTCGCAGGCGGCGAGCGGCGAGGTGAAGGGCCACTACCTCAACGTCACGGCCGGCACGATGGAGGAGATGTACAGGCGCGCCGAATTCGCCAGGCAGCTCGGCTCGTGCATCGTGATGGTGGACCTCGTGATCGGCTGGACTGCGATCCAGTCGATGTCGAACTGGGCGCGCGACAACGACATGATCCTGCACATGCACCGCGCCGGTCACGGCACCTACACGCGGCAGAAGAACCACGGCGTCTCGTTCCGCGTGATCGCCAAGTGGTTGCGCCTCGCCGGAGTCGACCACCTGCACGCGGGCACGGCCGTGGGCAAGCTCGAGGGCGACCCGATGACCGTGCAGGGTTACTACAACGTGTGCCGCGATTCGTACACCGTGCAGGACCTGCCCCGCGGCATCTTCTTCGACCAGGACTGGGCGGGCCTGCGCAAGGTCATGCCGGTCGCGTCGGGCGGCATCCACGCCGGCCAGATGCACCAGCTGCTCGACCTGTTCGGCGACGATGTGGTGCTGCAGTTCGGCGGCGGCACGATCGGCCACCCGATGGGCATCCGGGCAGGCGCCACGGCGAACCGCGTCGCGCTCGAAGCGATGGTGCTGGCCCGCAACGAAGGTCGCGACATCGCGAACGAAGGCCCGGAGATCCTCGCGACCGCGGCCAGGAGCTGCAAGCCGCTCGAAGCCGCGCTGCAGACCTGGAAGGACGTTTCGTTCGTGTACACCTCGACCGACACCTCGGACTTCGTGCCGCAGGTCAGCGTCGCCTGATGCAACGAGAACTCACATGAAGATCACGCAAGGCACCTTCTCGTTCCTGCCCGACCTCACCGACGAACAGATCGCGAAGCAGGTCGACTACGCGCTGGCGCGGAACTGGGCCGTCTCGGTCGAGTACACCGACGACCCGCATCCGCGCAACACCTACTGGGAAATGTGGGGCATGCCGATGTTCGACCTGAACGACGCCGCAGGCGTGCTGCAGGAAGTGCGCGCCTGCCGCGCCGCGCATCCGGACTGCTACGTCAAGCTGAACGGTTTCGACTCGACCCGCGGTTTCGAGACCATGCGCATGTCGTTCATGGTGCACCGGCCGAAGGTCGAGGCGAAGTACGCCCTGCGTCGCGGCGAGAGCTCCGGCCGGCTGATTCGCTACACGCTCGAACGCGCATGAGCGAGACGATCGACCTGCAGGCGGAGTTGCGCGACTCGGGCGTCGCGGCAGTGCTCGACGAGCTCGATCGCGATCTCGTCGGGCTCGTTCCCGTGAAGACGCGCATCCGTGAAATCGCCTCGCTGCTGGTCGTCGACCGCGCCCGCGCCGCGCTCGGTGTGGACGGCAGCAAGCCTTCGCTGCACATGTGCTTCACCGGCAACCCCGGGACCGGCAAGACGACGGTGGCGATGCGGATGGCGACGATCCTGCATCGTCTCGGTCATGCGCGTAAAGGCCACCTGGTCGCCGTGACGCGGGACGACCTGGTCGGACAGTACATCGGCCACACGGCGCCGAAGACCCGGGAAGTCCTCAAGCGCGCGATGGGCGGCGTGCTGTTCATCGACGAGGCCTATTACCTGTACCGGCCCGAGAACGAGCGCGACTACGGCCAGGAAGCGATCGAGATCCTGATGCAGGTGATGGAGAACCAGCGCGACGACGTCGTGGTGATCTTCGCCGGCTACAAGAACCGGATGGACACCTTCTTCCGGAGCAACCCGGGCCTCGGGTCGCGCGTCGCCCACAACATCGACTTCCCGGACTATGAGGCCGAGGAACTCGAGGTGATCGCCGGCAAGATGGTGGCCGGCCTCGGCCTGCGGCTCTCGGACGCCGCCACCGAGGCGCTGTCGAGGTACCTGAAGCTGCGCATCCAGCAGCCGAATTTCGCCAATGCGCGCTCGGTCCGCAACGCGCTCGACCGGGCGCGCCTGCGCCAGGCGCGCCGGCTGCTCGAGGCCGGCCGCGTGGACGCCGACATGCTCGTGACGCTCGAGGCCGACGATTTCCTGGCCAGCCGGGTGTTCGCCGCGGCGTCCGCCTAGTTTCGAATCGAGGAGTGTCCATGCTGAACCCCGGCTACACCACCGTCTCCAAGTTCCTGATCCAGAACGTGCCGGAGGGGCCGCACGGGCGCGAACTCGCGGCGCTGCTCGTCGACGTCGCCGCGGTCATCAAGGCGATCTCGGCGGCGGTCGGCAAAGGAGCGCTCAGCGGCCTGTCCGGCCTCGCGGGGTCCGAGAATGCGCAGGGCGAGTCGCAGAAGAAGCTCGACGTCGTCAGCGACGAGTTGTTCGTGCGCGGCATCGAGTGGAGCGGCCTCGTCGGCGCGCTCGCCTCCGAGGAAATGGAGGACGTGCGCTTCGTCGAAGGCCAGGGCCGGCTCGCGCTGGTCTTCGACCCGCTCGACGGCTCGAGCAACATCGACGTCAACGTCGCCGTCGGCTCGATCTTCTCGGTGCTGGCATTGCCCGAAGGCGCGACGAACACGTCTGCCGTGCTGCAGCCCGGCACGCGGCAGCTCGCGGCGGGTTACGCGATCTACGGACCGGCGACCCAGCTCGTGCTGACGGTCGGCACCGGCACGCACGGGTTCACGCTCGATCGCGAGATCGGCAACTTCATCCTCACGCACCCGGACATCCGCATCCCCGGGGAAACGTCGGAGTACTCGATCAATGCGTCGAACCGGCGATTCTGGGAATCGCCGGTCTCGCGCTACGTCGACGAGTGCAAGGCCGGCAAGGACGGGCCGCGCGGCCGCGACTTCAACACCCGCTGGGTCGCGTCGCTGGTCGCGGACGTCCATCGCATCCTGATGCGCGGCGGCATCTATCTCTACCCGCGAGACCAGAAGGAATCGAACCGCCACGGGCGCCTGCGCCTGATGTACGAGGGCAACCCGATCGCCATGCTGGTCGAGCAGGCGGGCGGCACCGCCTCCACGGGCCGGGGCCGGGTCCTCGAGGTGGTGCCGGAGAAGCTGCACCAGCGCGTGCCGCTGATCGTCGGCTCGAAGAACGAGGTCGCACGCGTCGAGCGGTACCACGCCGAATACGACCGCGGCGACGACAAGCCCTACAGCTCGCCGCTGTTCGGCGAACGGTCGCTGTTCTCGAACGTCTGAGGCGACCTCCGGAGACCGCATCATGTCCGCACGCCATCCCATCATCGCGGTGACCGGTTCCTCGGGCGCGGGCACGACGACCGTCAAGACGACGTTCGAGTGGATCTTCCGCCGCGAGAAGATCGATGCCGCGATCGTCGAAGGCGACGCGTTTCATCGCTACGACCGGATGGAGATGCGCCAGCGGATGAAGGACGCCGAGGCGGTCGGGAACAAGAACTTCAGCCACTTCGGCCCCGACTCGAACCTCTTCGGCGACCTCGAGGAACTGTTCCGGAACTACGCGCTGAGCGGCAAGGGCCGTTCGCGCCGTTACATACACGACCCCGACGAGGCGACGAAGTACGGCGGCGCTCCCGGCGCGTTCACGCCCTGGGAAGACATCGGCGAAGGCTCGGACTTGCTGTTCTACGAGGGCCTGCACGGCGCCGTGCAGACCGGCGAGCACGACGTCGCGCGCTATGCCGACCTGTTGATCGGCGTGGTGCCGATCATCAACCTCGAGTGGATCCAGAAGCTGCACCGCGACCGCCGCACACGCGGCTACTCGACGGAGGCGGTGGTGGACACGGTCCTGCGCCGCATGCCGGACTACGTGAACTTCATCTGCCCGCAGTTCTCGCGCACCCACATCAACTTCCAGCGCGTGCCGACGGTGGACACGAGCAACCCGTTCATCGCCAACGACATCCCGTCGGCGGACGAAAGCTTCCTGATCATCCGGTTCGCCAATCCGAAGGGCATCGACTTTCCGTACCTGCTGTCGATGATCGACGATTCGTTCATGTCCCGGCCCAATACGCTCGTCGTGCCCGGCGGCAAGCTGCCGCTCGCGATGCAGATCATCCTGACGCCGTTGATCCTGCGGCTGATGGACACGAAGAAGCGGGCGTACTGACGCGCGGATTGTTGCACCGCATCGCGCCCGGAACGAGCCGGCCGATCCGGCCGGCGTCCCCGACTTGACGTAAGCAGGCCCGTTGCACCGGCATCCCTTGCGCTTCGTCACAGAATCCGGACGACGGGGCCTGCACGGCGGCCTGTCCGGGTAGCGTCGTGCCATCCGCAAACCCGTCGCAAGGCGGGGACGCATAGCCTCCGGTCCAAGATCGCGCGGGCGAAAGGGATAGCGGGGTCGCCACCTGGGACGGTGCACGATGGCCGATCGATTCAGTCAGGGAGTTCTGGCGCTGGCGGGCTCGGCCGCCCTCGCGCTTCCCTGCGTTTCGCTTGCGGCCGACGTCGAGCCCTCCGCGACGAGCCTCGACACGTTCCTCAGCAGCGCGCGTGACCTGCTGCAGGACGGCACCTCGCGGCTCGAGTCGATGCTGCGGGACCGCTTCCAGGCGATTTCGACAGACAAGCCGGACTGGTTCCGCGAGCAGTCGCCGCTGGACTTCGACGGCGACGCAGCGCCCGCGGACGAAGCGCTGCAACTCGTCGTCCAGCAGGACCGCCGCGATGGCACGGACTTGCTCACGCTGCGCTACCCGATCGCCGACGTCGGCGACTTGAAGACGTACGCCGGGGCGGGCATCAACCAGGCGCAGTACTACGCCGCCGTGGACGAGCCTCGGACTGCCCGCGGTGCTCTCGAGACGAAATCGTCATCGCTCGATGGGTGGAGCCGTCGAATTCGGCGCGGAACTGCGGCTCAGCGAACAGCTGAGATTCAATGCCGACGTGCGCTGGGTCGATCTCGCGTCGGACGCCAGCATGCTCCGCGCCGCCGACGGGCTCGTCGGCGCCGATCCAGTCTCCATCGGCGTCTCGCTGGGCTGGCGCTTCCGCTGATTCCACCGCGGCTGCTTGCCGCAGTCCGCCTCAGGCCGACGGGATGAACCCGTCGTCGCCCTGCCGTTCGCGCCCCGAGCTGTCATGGCGAGGTCGGGCTCGTTTCATGCGACGATGGCCGGGTCGGCTGCGTCGCGCAGCGTGGCCGCTGCGGACTTCTGGAAGCCATGAACAACAAGCGATCGGGCCCGCGCACCACCGCCGCGGCCGGCCCCGACTGGCACGACCGGCCGGCGGACGAAGCCTGCCTGGCGCTGCAGTCGACATCGGCCGGCCTGACGTCGGCCGAAGCCGCCATCCGGCTGCTGGCCCACGGACCGAACGCACTGCCCGCGCCCGAGCCGCCGGGCTGGCTCGCGATCGGCCTGCGCCAGCTGCAGAGCCCGCTGATCTACATCCTGCTCGCGGCCGCCGCCGGATCGTTGTTCATCGGTCACGTCACCGATGCGGGATTCATCGGCTTCGTGCTGCTCGTCAACTCGCTGCTCGGCGGCTGGCAGGAGTGGAATGCGGAGCGCCAGAGCCTCGGCCTGCAGAAACTCATGCGAGTGCGGGCGACGGTATTGCGCGACGCAGAGGCGCGCGACCTCGACGCCGAGGCGTTGGTGCCGGGCGACGTCGTGATCGTCGAGAGCGGGCAGCGCACGCCGGCCGACCTGCGGCTGCTGAGCGCCTACGGCCTCGAGGTCGACGAGGCGCTGCTGACCGGCGAGTCGCTGCCGGTGGCCAAGGAGCCGGACTGGATCGGGACCGCCGCTGCGGCGCTCGGCGACCGCCGCAACATGGCCTACGCCGGCTCGACGGTCGCGCGCGGCCGGGGCGTCGGGCTCGTCGTCGCGACCGGATTCGATACGCAGGTCGGCCGGCTCGCCGCATCGCTCAGCGGCGCCGTGAGCGGCAAGCCGCCGCTCACCGAGCGCATGGAACGATTCAGCCGGGTCATCGCGATCTCCGTGCTGGCCGCAGCGCTGGTCATTGGACTCGTCGCCGTGGCGGTGCACGGCCAGCCGCTGATGACGATGTTCACGTTCGGCGTGGCGCTCGCGGTTTCGGCGATTCCCGAGGGACTGCCCGTGGCGGTGACCGTCACCCTGGCCATCGCCGCGCGACGCATGGCGGCGCGCGGCGCCATCGTGCGCCAGTTGCCGGCCGTCGAAGGCCTCGGCAGCTGCACGCTGATCGCGAGCGACAAGACCGGCACGTTGACCTGCAACGAATTGGCCGTGCGTGAATTGCGCCTCGCGAACGGCACCGTCTTCGACGTGAGCGGGGTCGGTTACCAGCCGATCGGCGAGATCGCAGCTCGAGGCGGCCGGTCCTATGCCACTGCCACCGAGGTGCGTCGCGCGCTCGAAATCGCGGTCGCCTGCAACGAAGCCGACCTCGTGCATCGCGACGGAGCCTGGGTGGCCCGCGGCGACCCGACGGACACGGCGCTGCTTGCCTTCGCGGGCAAGGGCGGCCTGACGCGCGAAGCGTTCGCCTCCGAATTTCCCGAAGTGAACCGCATCCCGTTCGAGCCGGAGCACCAGTACGCCGCCACGTTCCACGAACTCGAAGGCGCCACCTGGGTCGCCGTGAAAGGCGCGCCGGAGCGTGTGCTCGCAATGTGTGCGCTCGAGCCGGGGACCGCGGAGCAGGTGAAATCCAGTGCCGAGGCGATGGCGCGCTGCGGCGAGCGCGTCCTCGCGCTGGCGAGCGGCGAGATCCCTTGGCCGATGTCCGCCGAGGAGACGCCGGCCGAGCCGCGCGACCTGACGTTCGCGGCACTCGTCGGCCTGATCGACCCGCTGCGCCCCGGTGCGCGCGACGCCGTCGAGCGCTGCGATGCGGCCGGCATTCGCGTGATCATGGTCACCGGCGACCATCCGCTCACCGCGGGTGCGATCGCCCGCGACCTCGGCATTGCGACGGAGCCGCAGGACGTGGTGTCGGGGTCCGAACTCGGTGACGACGCGTCGGCGTGTGAAGCGGCAGTGCGGCGGGCGCGAGTCTTCGCTCGCGTGACGCCGGCCCAGAAACTGTCGATCGTCGAGGCGGCCCAGCGCCTCGGGCACTTCGTCGCGGTGACCGGCGACGGGGTCAACGATGCGCCCGCGCTGCGCCGCGCGAACATCGGCGTCGCGATGGGCCGCAACGGGACCGACGTCGCGCGCGAGGCGTCCGACCTCGTGTTGAGCGACGACAATTTCGCCACCATCGTCGCGGGCGTCGAGGAAGGACGCATCGCCTACCAGAACATCCGCAACGTCGTGTACCTGCTGACGGCCGCGGGCGTCGCCGAAGTGCTCACCACCGGTCTCGCCGTCGTCGCCGGCCTGCCGTTGCCGCTGCTGCCGGTGCAGCTGCTGTGGCTCAACCTCGTGACGAACGGCATCCAGGACGTCGGGCTCGCGTTCGAGCGCGGACGGGGCGACGAACTGCAGCTGCCGCCGCGGTCCCCGCGCGAGCCGATATTCAACCGCCTGATGCTCGAGCGGGGCCTGCTCGCGGGCCTGTGGATGACCGTCGTCGGCGTGACGGCCTTCGTCGCGATGCTCGCGACGGACGTGCCGGTCGAGCACGCCCGCAACAGCCTGCTGCTGCTGATGGTGCTGATGCAGAACGTGGACGCGATCAACGCGCGCTCCGAGACGCGCTCCGTGCTGCAGCTGCCAGCCCGCAACAACCCGGTGCTGCTGGCCGGCGTCGCGATCGCGCTCGGCCTGCACCTGGTTGCGATGCAGGTCCCCTGGCTGCAGTCGATCCTGAGCCTGCGGCCGCCGACGGCCGTGGAATGGGTGGCGTTGCCGCTCGTTGCGTTGAGCCTGTTCGCCGTGATGGAAGCGCAGAAGGCGAGCTGGCGCCGTCGCGGCGCCATGCGTCAACGCGGTTGAGTCGGCCAGCGCGCGAGGCGCAGCGGTCCGGCCGCCAGGTGGCCGGGAGCCGCCGCCTGCAAGGTCACGTCGCCTTCGCCCTTGCGCAGGTCGAAGTCGCCGAGCTTGATCCAGCGCGCGCCCCACATCGTCTGGTCGAGGCGCACGCGCGTCTCGCCGCCCGCGTGCCGCACGACGTAGTCGACCGCCGGAGCATTACCCGCGAGTGCGGCGTACCAGGCGGCAATCTCGTAGCGGCCGTCCGCCGGCGCGGCCAGCGACCAGGCGGGCGAGTCCGCGCCTCCTTCAGGGGTCAGGTAGCGGGGTGCCGGCAGTCCGTGCGCGAGATCGAGCCGGGCGATCAGCAATTCCGTGTAGCGCGCAAGGCGCGACACGTCCCAGGGCTCGACGTCGTGCTGATCCCAGCCGTTCGAGAACGCCGCGACGATCAGCCGCCGGCCGTTCGGCAACTCCGCCCACATGATGTCCTCGAGCGTGTCGAATGCCGACCCGATCTTGTTCTCCTGCACGCTGCCGGGCGGCAAACCGCCGCCGAGCGCGCTGTGCCCCGAGAACGCCGGCCGGCGCATCAGCCCGCGCATGTAGTCCGTCGCCTGCGGCTCGATTGCGCCGCTCTGCACCGCAAGCATCAGTCGGGCCGCGAGATTCGCCGTCATCGCGTTACGGCCGAGTTGCTGCCAGCCGAGCCTTTCGAGATCCGCCGGCTCCTCGCCCGAATTGGTCGGATACGTCTTGGTGAAGAGCCGCTGTGGGCCGAGCAAGCCGTGACTTGCGAGCAGCCGCTCGGTGTACCGCCGGTTCTCGATCCAGGCCGCGGCGTCGGTGCCCTCTACCGGTCCGTTCGGCGCGCCGCTGATGGCGTCGACGACGAACCCCGTCGCGACGTTGTCCGACTCGACGATCATGGGTCGTCGCGTATTCGTCGAGACAGTCGGCCGCGCGGCCCTGCGCCTCACACCAGTGCACCGCGCCGACGAGGAACGGCAGCTTCACGCAACTGGCCGGATACGCGAGCACGTCGCCCTCGACGTCACCGTGGTGCCAGCGCCCGTCGCGTTCCAGCACCAGCGCGGCGACGTGAAAGCGGTCGAACGGCTGTCCGGTCAGGAACTCCGTGCGTGCCGACGCGACCGCCTGCTGCACTGCCGGGTCGGCCACGATCTCCGGCATCGGCCGGGGCGAGGCCGCAGCGGACGACGACCCGGCATACGCGAGGGCGATCGCGGCGGCCTCGATCAGCAGCGCGCTGCGGATCCGGACGCGACCCTGCATCACCGCGCCGATCAGCCAGAGCACGACCACCAGCGCCAGCGCATACGGGGCGAGCGAGGACAGCGGCCGACTCTCGGAGAACCACAGCAGCGGCACCGTGGCGAGGATCGCGGCCACCAGGTGCGTCACGGCGAACACTTGCATCGCCAGGGCTGCGGGCGGGTCATAAGGGCGCAGCGAGGCGACGTCGAAGTGCCGGGACGACGTGCCGCCGGCGAGCGCGGGCTGCCAGCCCGGCGGCTTCAGCCACACACGCACCTTGTCGAGCGGGCCCGGCATCTGCGCGCTCTTGCGCGCCAGCGCCGCGTAGACCTCGAGATTGGCCCAGAGCGGGTCCCAGGAATCGAGCGGTGCGCGGGTGCCGTACACGCACGGCTCGTCTTCCTCGACGAACGTGCCGAACAGCCGGTCCCACGCCATGAAGATGCCGCCGTAATTGCGGTCGACGTAGCGGTCGTTCACCGCGTGGTGCACGCGGTGATTGGACGGCGAGGCGAACCAGCGATCGAACCAGCCGAGCTTGCCGACCAGCTCGGTGTGGATCCAGTACTGGTACAGCAGGTCGACGATCGCGGCGACGCCGAACATCTCCGGCGGAACGCCCGCGACGGCGAGCGGCAGGAAGAAGATCCACGTGAGCAGCGCGCTGCTGCTGGTCTGGCGCAGCGCGGTCGACAGGTTGTAGCACTGACTCTGGTGATGCACGACGTGCTCGCCCCAGAGCACGGCCACCTCGTGGCCGCAGCGATGCTCCCAGTAATAGCAGAAGTCGTAGAACACGATCGCGAGCGCCCACGTCCACCAGACGTCGGACGGCCAGCGACCGAGCGCCACGTGCTCGAACACCAGGATGTAGAGGCCGTAATTCAGCACGCGCAGGAACAGGTTGGCGATCTGGCTCAGCACGCCGAGGCTCAGGCTGTTGACGGCGTCGTTGAGGCGATACGCGGCGAGGCCCTTGCGCCGGGCCCACAGCCATTCGACCGCGATCAGCAGGAAGAAGAACGGTGTGGCGATCGCGATGGCCTTGCCCACGCGCTCAACCCTCCACGTGCCAGTCGCGCGAACGCTCCACTGCCTGCGACCAGCGCCGGATCCGCGCGTCGGCCTCGTCCCGGGACATCGATGGCTCGAAGCGTCGATCGACCTGCCACATCGACGCGAGCTCCGACTCGGACGTCCAGTAGCCTACGCCGAGCCCGGCGAGATAGGCCGCACCGAGCGCCGTCGTCTCGGTGACTTTCGGCCGCACCACCGGCACGCCGAGCAGGTCGGCCTGGAACTGCATCATCAGGTTGTTGGCCGTCGCGCCGCCGTCGACGCGCAACTCGACGAGCGGCTGCCGGGCGTCCTTCTGCATCGCGACCAGCACCTCGGCGCTCTGGAACGCGATCGCCTCGAGCGCCGCCCGCGCGATGTGCGCCCGGGTCGTGCCGCGCGACAGCCCGACCATCGTGCCGCGCGCGTAGGCGTCCCAGTGCGGGCTGCCGAGGCCGGTGAACGCCGGCACGAGGTAGACGCCGCCAGTGTCGGGCACGCTGGCCGCGAGCGGCTCGACGTCCGACGATTGCTCGGATGATGCCGAGACCGTCACGCAGCCATTGCACGACGGCGCCGCCGACGAAGACGGCGCCTTCGAGCGCGTAATGCCGGTGATCGGTGCGCCACGCCACCGTCGTCAGCAGCCGGTTGGCCGACACCAGCGGCTCGCGGCCGGTGTTCATCAGCATGAAGCAGCCGGTGCCGTAGGTGTTCTTCGCCATGCCCGGCGTGAAGCAGGCCTGGCCGAACAGCGCGGCCTGCTGGTCGCCCGCGATGCCGGCGAGCGGGACTTCGCGGCCGCCGAGCATCGCGATGGCGGTGCCTGCGGGCATGCTCGACGGCACGAGCCGCGGCAGCAGTGCGCGCGGAATGCGCAGCAGGTCGAGCATGAACTCGTCCCAGTCACCGGTCGCGAGGTTGAAGAGCAGCGTGCGACTGGCGTTCGATTCGTCCGTGAGGTGCTGCTGTTGGCCACCGGCGAGCTTCCAGGCCAGCCAGCTGTCGATCGTGCCGAACGCCAGCTCGCCGTCTTCTGCGCGCCGGCGCAGCGCGGGATCCGAGGCTAGCAGCCAGGCGAGCTTGGTGCCCGAGAAATACGGATCGAGCAGCAGGCCCGTGCGCCGCGCGACCTCGGGCTCGAGCCCGTCGGCCTTGAGGCGCGCGCAGGCGTCGGCGGTGCGCCGGTCCTGCCACACGATCGCGGGCGCGACCGGCCGTCCGTTCGCGCGTTCCCACAGCACCGTCGTCTCGCGCTGGTTCGTGATGCCGACGGCGGCGACGTCGGCGACGGTCGCACGGGCACGCGCCAGCACCTCGGCAATGGTCGCGACCTGCGTCGCCCAGATTTCCTCGGCGTCGTGCTCGACCCAGCCGGAGTGCGGAAAATGCTGCGTGAACTCGCGCTGCGCCGTCGCGACGGGATTGCCGCCGTGATCGAAGAGGATCGAGCGCGAACTCGTGGTGCCCTGGTCCAGCGCGAGGACGAAGCGAGTCATGCAGTGGCCCTGTCGGTTCCGGCCAGCGGATGCGCGGCGAGCCATGCGTCGAGCCTGCGCTCGCTGCCGCGCGGGACGTGCAGGCCGAGCTTGGAGCGGCGCCAGAGGATGTCCTCGGCATTGCGGGCCCATTCCTCGCGCCGCAGGTAGTCGATCTCCGCGACGTGCAGGCCCGGCAACACCTCCTCGCCGAGATCGGCGAGCCGTCGCGCCGGACCGAGCAAGCGCTCGATGCGCGTGCCGTATGCGCGGGCGTAGCGCTGCCGCAGCGACTCGGGCAGCCAGGGATACGTCCGTGCGGTCTCGGCGACGAACCGGCCGAAGTCCGCCTGCGGCAGGTCGCCGCCCGGCAGCACGGCGCGGTCGGTCCACGCCGGGCCCACGCGACCGAGGCGGGACGCGAGCTTGTCGATCACGTCCTCGGCGAGCTTGCGGTAAGTCGTGAGCTTGCCGCCGTACACCGAGAGCAGCGGCGGACCGTCGGTGTCGAGTTCGAGCACGTAGTCGCGCGTGACGCTCTTCGGGTCGTCGCTGGACTTCGCGAGCAACGGGCGCAGTCCCGCGAAGGTCCACACGACGTCGGCGCGCTTGAGGTCCTTCGAGAAGTACCGGTTGGCCATCTCGAGCAGGTAGTCGATCTCGGGCTCGTCGATGCCCGGCGTCGCGAGATCGCCGGCGTAATCGCACTCCGTCGTGCCGATCATCGTGAAGTCGCGTTCGTACGGAATGCCGAACACGACGCGGCCGTCGGGCGCCTGGAACAGGTAGGCGAACTCGTGCTCGAACAGCTTCGGCACGACGATGTGGCTGCCCTTGATCTGGCGCGGATGGTGGCCGGCCGGAACCGGGGAGGCGCCGTCGAGGAACTGCGCAACCCACGGGCCGGCGGCGTTGACGATGGCGCGTGCGGTCACCTGCAGCGGGCCATCGTCGGCCCGCTCGAGCGTGACGTTCCAGCTGCGCCCGCGGCGCACGGCCTTGGAGCAGCGCGTGCGCGTCATCACCTCGGCGCCGTGTTCGAACGCGTCGCGTGCGGTCAGCACCACGAGCCGCGCATCGTCGACCCAGCCGTCGGAGTACACGAATCCTCGGCGAAAGCGCCTTTCGAGCGGCCGTCCCGCCGGGTGGCGTCGCAGGTCCACCGTCTGCGAGCCTGGCAGGCTGCGCCGGCGCGCGAGATGGTCGTACAGGAACAGTCCGGCGCGGATCATCCACGCCGGACGCAGGTGACGGTCGTGCGGCAACACGAACCGCAGCGGCCAGGCGATGTGCGGTGCCGCATGCAGCAGGATTTCGCGCTCGATCAGCGACTTGCGCACCAGCGCGAAATCGTAGAACTCGAGGTAGCGCAGGCCGCCGTGGATCAGCTTGGTGCTCGACGAGGACGTGTGGCTGGCGAGGTCGTGCTGCTCGACGAGCAGCACGCGCAGGCCGCGACCGGCGGCATCCCGCGCGATCCCGGCGCCGTTGATGCCGCCGCCGACGACCAGCAAGTCGTAACCGGCGACCGCTTCGTCATGGCGTTGCGTGCTCTTCTTCACCGGTAGATCAGGACGTCCTGCCGCTCGTCGCGCCACGCGCGCTCGTCATCGAGCGCACCCTGCTCGAGATCGGCGGCCGTCGCGTCCCGGTCGTCGACCCAGTCGCGCAGCTTCTCGCTGCCGTTGATCAGGTCGATCGCGAGCCGATCACTCTCGTATTCGTAGGGGAAGTCGCGCCACAGGTCGTAGGCGCGGTGGACGCGGCGGATCGCCTTGAACGCGAGCGCCTGCAGCCGCCACGGCCGGAATGCGTCGTGGTCGTAGGCAGGGTCGTCGACGTGCACCTGCAGGCCCGCGCAGAGCGTGCCGGCATGCTTGTGGAACGTCGGCTCGAACCAGCACGGCCGCAACCGGCAGCCGGCCAGCCACTGCGGGGCAATGCGCTGCATCGCCGCGAGGATCCGCGGGATGTCGAGGTCCGGCGCGCCGAACAGTTCGAGCGGCCGCGTCGTGCCCCGACCTTCGGAGAGCGTCGTTCCCTCGAGCATCACCGTGCCGGGGTAGCAACGGGCCATCCAGAGGTTCGGCGCATTCGGGCTCGGGTTCACCCAGGTGCGTTCGACCAGCGGCCAGCCGTACCCCGGCGCGCCATCGGGCTGCCAACCCTGCATCTCGACCACGCGATAGTCGACGTCGAGCTTCCGCGACCGCACGAACCAGTGGCCCAGCTCGCCGAGCGTGAGTCCGTGGCGCATCGGCATCGCACCGGCGCCGACGAAGCTCTCCCAGCCCGCCATCAGCGAAAACCCTTCGACCGGCCGCCCGATCGGGTTCGGGCGATCGAGCACCCACACGGACTTGCCGTGCTTCGCGGCCGCCTCGAGCACGTAGCGCAGCGTGGTGATGAACGTGTAGATGCGGCAGCCGAGGTCCTGGAGGTCCACCAGCAGCACGTCGAAGGTGTCCATCATCGCGTCGGTCGGGCGGCGCACCTCGCCGTACAGGCTGAAGACCGGGATCCCGAGCGCCGGGTCGTTGAAGTCCGGCGACTCGACCATGTTGTCCTGCTTGTCGCCGCGCAGGCCGTGCTGCGGGCCGAACGCCGCGGTCAGCCGCACGTCGCCGAGGCCGGCCAGCGCGTCGAGCGAATGACGCAGGTCGGCTGTGACCGACGCGGGGTGCGCGAGCAGCGCCACACGACGACCCGCGAGCGGCTCGCGCAGCCCGGCATCCTCGAGCAGGCGATCGATGCCGAACTTCACGTGGAGGGGTTCCGCACGGCCAGGGCGAGCACGTCGTCGCTGCCCGTCGGCGGCGCGCCGACCTGCAGCGCAAAGCCGAGCCGGTGGTGGAAGTCCGGCAGCGCCGACGGGTGCGTGAGCGCCCAATACGACAGCCGGCCGTCGGTCTCCTCGATCACCGCGGCGAGTCCGGCGCGCAAGGCCTGGCCGGGCGGCGGCGCCGGCAGTTCCTCGAGGTGGGTCACGGCTTCGAGCGCGAGCCCGCGCGTGGTCGGACGGACAGCGACGCGCGGCGGGCGACGGACGTCGATTGCCGACATGCCGCGGCGATAACTGACGAAACCGTACATCGCCCATTCGCAGGATGGCGAGAAATTCAGCTCGCAATAGGCGTCGCCCTCGGGCAGCGCCGCGAAGATTTCGAAACAGGTGTGCCGCCAGAGATCGTCCCGCCGCTGCGGTTTGGCGAGCGGCGGCAGCGCGACACGACTCATGTCCGCATCGACGTTGAAGCGCACGGCCAGCTTGCCGGCGCCTGCCGTGCGTGCGCTCGCGGTCACGCCGCGCACGACCTCGGTGGGGGAGGACGGGTGGCAGGTCAGCGCCACCGTCTGGGGGGTTGTTCTTGTCATCGACTCAATTCTAGCCGCGTTGCGCCCGGGAACTCAGCGTGGATCTCAGATCGGCTGGAGTTGGCGGGGATCGGGCCGCTCGAGCCAGCGCAGGACGGCCTCGGCGAAACGCTCGCACTCGGCGATGGCGCGCTCCCAGGCGGCGATGCGCGCGGCGTGATCCTGTCCGTAGCGATAGAAGTCCTGGCGGTCCGGCAACTTGCCGTGCGGCAGGGTTGCGAGGAACGCGGGGGAGGGCGTAACCAGCAGCACGTCGTCCAGCCACGGATGGGCTCGCGGCGCCTTGCGCCAGGGCAGGTGCTTGTCGAGCCACCCGGGAGTCACGTAATCGTTGAAATGCGGATAAAACACCAGCCGCGGGCGCGGTCCGCGCCGCGTCAGCCCGGTGTAAGGATAGAGCAGGTGGTAGTCGACCAGCGCGCCGTCCCAGTAGTTGCCGGGCGGCGCGCCCGGAATGTCGCGGACCGGCGTGCAGAGCAGCGGGATGCTGCCGGAGGCGAGCAGCGCGGGCTCCTGGTTCTCCGGCCGGATCGGCACGCCGACGAGGCCGAATGCGTCGTGAGCCTCGGCAAGAAACGAGGGCTCGCCCGCCTGGAACAGCACGCGTTGCAGGTGGCGTGCGAGACGGCTGCGCGACCACGTGTTGCTCAGCACGGCCCGCGCGAATGCGGCCTTGCTCTCGGCGGCCTGCAACGGGCCACGCGCCCGGGCGGTGACGATCGTCAGCGTGACGCCCGGGCGGGTCTGCAACGGGCGGTCGTCCAGGACGCCGCGAACGATGCGGCGGCAGGCATCGGCCACGTCACGCGGGGTGGGTTGCCTTGCGTAGTCCTGGCCGCGCACGTAGGCGTGTTGCATGCGCTCGAGCGCCCGCACCGCGTCGGGTTGCGCGAGTGCCGCCATGCGCCAGGCCCCGATGGACGCGCCGATCAGTTCGATCGACGTGGCCCGTTGCAGCCATTCGCGGTGCAGCAGTTTGTCGAGCGGGACGAGCGCGAGCCCTTTCGGGCCGCCGGCCGCCGCCGGGATGCAGGCGATGTCGGCGGGCGCCACGCCGTTCGACTCGATGTGGGCGCGGGCTCCCGGGCCCGCTCGCAAGGTGAGGATCGACGCTGAAGTCATGCGCGCCATCGTCGTTGGCGGGCGTGACGATGGCAAGCGTGGGCGGCGGGTCAGAGCAGGTCGCGCAAGCGGAACCAGAGCATCGCCAGCACCAGCGCAGGCGTGCGGAACGCGCGGCCTCCCGGGAACACGCGGTGCGTCAGGCGGCGGTACAGGTCGAAGCGTTCCGCCTGTCCGGCGATCGCCTCGGCCGCGAGCCGGCCGGCCATGCCGGCCAGCGCGATGCCGTGACCGGAGAATCCCTGCAGGTAGTACACGTTCGAACCGACGCGGCCGAAGTCGGGCGCGCGATTCATCGTGATGTCGACGTATCCGCCCCAGACGTATTCGAGTCGAGTATCGGCGAGCTGCGGGAACACTTTCAGCATCCGGGCGCGCGTCGCGCGACCGGTATCGCGCTCGTCGATGCCGGAGTAGCTGACCCGGCCGCCGAACAGCAGCCGGTGATCGGCCGAGCAGCGGAAGTAGTCGAGCACGAAGTTCACGTCGGCGATCGCTACGTTCTCCCGCACGAGTTGCGCGCAAACGCCGCTCGCCGAGCACCTCCGTCGCGCAGACGTAGGTGCCGACGGGCATGATCCGTCCGTCCGGCGCCGAGCGCAGTCCCCCAACGTAGCCGCCGCGCGTCTGCACCACGTAGCGCGCGGTGACGCAGCCGCCCGGCGTGTGCACGCGCACGTGCTCGCCGGGTTCGATCGCGACGACCGACGACGCTTCGCAGATCCGCGCGCCGGCCGCTTCCGCGGCGGCCGCAAGGCCGAGCGTGTAATTGAGCGGATGCAAGTGCCCGCTGCCGGCATCCTGGAGCCCGGCCAGGTACCGATCCGTCGCGAGCAGCGCGCGCACGTCGTCGCGTTCCAGGAAGCGCAGCGTGCGATACCCGTACTGCGATTCGAGCTCGTCCCGCAGTTGCAGCAACTCGTCGCGCTGGCGCGGCTTCACCGCGACGTGCGCGTGTCCCCAGTGCAGGTCGCAATCGATGCCGTGGCGCTCGCACGCGCGTGCGCAGCCACTGCAACGCGTCGACCGAGAGGTCCCACAGGCGCCGCGCCGGCTCGGGCCCGAGCTGCGCGACGAGGCTGGCCTGGCTGGTGCCGTAACCGAAGATCGCCTGGCCGCCGCTGCGGCCCGACGCGCCCCACGCAATGCGCTTCGCTTCGAGCAGGACGACCCGATAGCCTCGTTCCGCCAGCTCGAGCGCCGTGGCGCAGCCGGCGATGCCGCCGCCAATGACGCACACGTCGGCAGCCAGCGCTCCCGCAAGCGGGGGCCGCGCCGGCGCCGGGTGCGCGGTCGCCGCGTAGTAGCTGGCCACGTGTTCCATGCCCGGCCACTCTAGGCTCCGGCGCGGCGGCCGCAGTCGGGGAAACCCGCAGGCCACCGGGACGGGCTACGATCGTCCGATGATCAATCCATGGCCTGTCGTCACCTGTGGGGTGGCCGTCGCGGGCCTGCTCGTGGCGGAGGCGCGCGGCTCACAGCGGGGACTGTGGTTGACGAAGCCCTTCGCATCGCTGTCGTTCCTTTGGGTGGCGCTGGCCGCGGGCGCGCTGGATTCGGTCTACGGACGCTGGTTGTTCGCGGGACTCATCCTGTGCCTGGCCGGCGACGTGCTGCTGATTCCGAAGCATCGCCCGGCGGCATTGCGCGCGGGCGTGATCGCGTTCCTGGTCGGGCACGTGGCGTTTGGCGCCGCATTCCTCACGCGGCCGCTCGCAACGTGGGGTCTCGTCGCGGGTGGCCTCCTGCTCGCGGCCGCGCTGGCGGCGACGTGGCGCTGGTTGTCCGGCGTGTTGCCCGCCGACATGGTCGCGTCGGTCCGGGCCTACCTGGTCGTGATCGGGGTGATGGCCACGCTGGCTTGCGGGGTGACGGCGGGCGGCGGGCCGATCGCGGTGGCGGCCGGCGCCCTCGCGTTTGCCGCATCGGACGTGTCGGTGGCGCGCGACCGGTTCGTCCGCCGCGAGTTCGCCAATCGCGCATGGGGACTGCCGCTCTACTACGCGGCGCAGGTGTTGCTGGCGCTGACACCGAGTTGGGTGCGAGCGTAGTCGGCCCTCACCCGGCCGGCGGCCGACCTCTCCCGCGGGCGGGAGAGGTGAACCCAAAAGAAAGGGCCGGTCGCAACGACCGGCCCCGGTCAACTCGAACAACCTTCGGGATTACTTGGCCTTCAGTTCCTTGATCGCCGCGTGCAGCTTCTTCTCGCCGTCGGCCGTCTTGCCTTCCTTGCAGAGCTTCTCGCCCTCGGCGGCCATGTCCTTCGCCTTGCTGAGGTTGGCGGCGGTGGCATGGGCGGCAACGTCCTTGTCGAACTTCGCCTGCAGCGATGCGCAGTCTTCCTTGGTGGCGGTCGTCGCCGCGAACGCGGCGGGGGCCAGCAGGACGGCGGCGGAGGCGGCGATGAGCAGGTTGCGAACGTTCATGGTGGTGTCTCCAGTGTGGGGTTCGGGTCGGTTTCGATTCGTCCATCCAGCCTTTGCCGGATGGGGCACATCACACCACGCGCACGTAAGCCGAATGTTTCGGTGCCGGGCCGTTCTGGTAACCGCGAGTTTCCCGGTGGCCGGCGGCAACAATCCGTTACAAACTTCCCCGGGGGGAACCACAGCCGGCGGGCAAGGTCGGAACCGGAGCCCCCGCACCATCTTCGTCGCCATGGACAACTCGCCGCACATCCTCATCGTCGACGACGACCGCGAAATCCGCGACCTGCTGTCGCGATTCCTGACCCGCAACGGCTTTCGTGTCAGCGTGGCTCGGGAAGAGCGCGAAATGCGCAAGGCGCTGCAGGACTCGGGCATCGACCTGATCGTGCTCGACGCGATGTTGCCCGGCAAGGACGGCTTCACCATCTGCCGTGAACTGCGGGCGACCGGCAACATGCCGATCATCATGCTCACGGCCGTCGGCGACGAGACCGACCGCATCGTGGGCCTCGAGATGGGCGCGGACGACTACGTCGCCAAGCCGTTCAACCCCCGCGAACTGCTCGCGCGGATGCGCGCGGTGTTGCGCCGCGCCACGCTGCCGGGGCGCGGCCCCGAGCCGGCGTCCGGCCTGCTGCGATTCGCCGGCTGGACGCTCGACGCCGGACGCCGCCAGTTGCTCTCGCCGGAGGGCGCGCTCGTCACGCTGTCGACCGGCGAATTCGACCTGCTGCTCGCATTCGTCGAGCGTCCGCAGCGCACGCTGAGCCGCGAGCAGTTGCTCGACCTGGCGCGCGGCCGCGGGCCCGTGCCGTTCGACCGCAGCATCGACGTGCAGGTGAGCCGCCTGCGGCGCAAGATCGAGGTCGATCCGCGCGCACCCGAGATCATTGCCACGGTGCGCGGCGGCGGCTACGTCTTCGCGACGCCCGTCGAGCGCGCATGAGGCGTTTCCTGCCGGACTCGATCGCCGGCTGGGTAATCGTGGTGTTGATCGCGGGCCTGGCGGTCTCGCAGGTCGTCACGCTCGCGGTCAACTACAACACGCGCTCGCGCACCGCGACCGTGCTCGGACATTTCCGGCTCGCGGAGCGCATCGCCGACGTCGTGCGGCTCGTCGGCGGCACGCCGTCCGAGCGGCGGCCCGCCTTGCTGGCCGCCTTCAAGAGCGGCACGCTGCTCGTGAGCTGGGACAGTACGCCGGCGGTCGACGATGTCGAGACGCGCGACGAGCGCGCGGAGCTCTTCTCGAGCGTGCTGCAATCCGCGCTCTGGGACGTGCCGTGGAGGAACCTGCGCGTGTCGTTCGAGCCGGCGCCCGCGCAGGCGGCGAACGGTTCCCCAGGTGGACGACCGCGCGACCGGACCACCAGCGTCGGGCGCACGCTCGACGACATCCTCGCCGAACACTCGCGAGTGCCGGTGCTGCACGTCGCGCTGCAGCTCGATGACGCGACCTGGATCAACTTCGTGGCGCCGTTCGTCGAAGCGCCGCAGGGCTTCCCGGGCCGTTCCGCGCTGCTGCTCGGGTTCGCCGCGATCGTGATCGTGGCGCTGTCGATCTGGGCCGTGCGGCGGCTGACCGCTCCGCTCGGCACGATGGCCCACGCCGCGGAGCTGCTCGGGCGCGACGTCAACGCGGCACCGCTGCCGGAGAGCGGCGCCCGCGAACTGCGCCAGGCGACGCATGCCTTCAACGTGATGCAGCAGCGCCTGCAGACGTTCGTGCGCGATCGCGTGCAGATGATGGCCGCGATCTCGCACGACCTGCGCACGCCGATCACGCGTCTGCGTCTGCGCGCCGAGTTCGTCGACGACGACGAGCAAAGGCGCAAGATGCTCGCCGACCTGTCGGACATGGAGGCAATGATCGATTCGACGCTGGCCTTCGCACGGGAAGAGGCGAGCACCGAGGCGATGACCAACGTCGACCTCGTCTCGCTGGTCGAAGACGTCTGCGAGGACCGGCCGGCGGTCGCGCTCGAAGCCGGCCACGGCGTCGACGCGCGCCTGCTGCTCGTGTGCCGGCCCCTTGCGATTCGCCGGTGTCTCGACAACATCGTCGACAACGCGGTCAAGTACGGCGAGTGCGCCCGGGTGCGCCTCGAAGCCACGCCGACGAACGTGCGGGTCACCGTCGACGACGATGGCCCCGGCATCCCGGAAGCGGACCAGGAGCGCGTGTTCGCGCCGTTCGAGCGCCTCGACAACTCGCGCAGTGCCGAACTCGGCGGCACCGGGCTCGGCCTGTCGATCGCCCGGACCATCGCCCGGGCGCACGGCGGCGACGTCCGTCTCGCCAATCGCCGTGAGGGCGGGCTTCGGGTCACAATCGTGCTCCCGCGTTGAACGAGCGAGCGAATGTTCCAGTCGAACGACGATCTGCCGGACGTGCCACACCGGCCCGCGCCGTGGCGCTTGCAGGGCTCCGCGTGGATCGTGGCGTTGCCGCCTGCCCGAGGGTTCGCCGGCGCGCGACGCCTTCCTGCCGGCGGACCTTGCGGGGCAGGGTCGCGGCCGGTTCGCGCTGCTCATGTACGTCGATTACGCGAGCTCCGGTTGCGGCCCGTATCGCGAACTGCTGTTCATCCCGGGTTCGTATCCGTTCGAGGACGGGCGCCGGCATTTCACGATCAGCCGCATCGTCGTCTCGACCTGGGACAGCGTCGTGAACGGTCGCGCGAACTGGGGCATTCCGAAAGACCGGGCCGATTTCGAAGTGCGCGTCGATCCGGCCAACCCGCGCGAGGAATCCATCGTCGTGCGTGCCGAGGACGGACGCGAGATGTGCGCGCTGCGGCTCACGGTCACTCGTTTCGCACCGCGCTTGCCGGTGCCTGGATTCCTGGTGCCGGAGGGCCTGCGCACGCTGGCCCAGCGCTTCGGCGGCAAGACGTACTACTACGCGCCGGCGTCGAGCGGATGGCTGCGGCCGGGGCGACTGCTGGAGTGGTGGTTCGATCCAGAACTCTTCCCCGATCTCCGCGCTGGCTCGGTCGCCGGCGTATTCAAGGTCGAGTCGTTCCGGATGACTTTCCCCCGTGCACGAGTCGCGAATCGCGGATGACTTCAATCCCGACGGAGCGCGTCCGGCAACGGCGCGGCTCGGTCGGACGGTGCTCCGTTGTAGAGCGCGCACCACCGCCGCTCGAGGCAGTCCCTTGCCTCGATCGCGCCCGCGCGGCACGCCTCCCGTGGTTCTACTGCCTGTCGAAAACCATCACGTTGTCGTACGCCTTGCCTTTCGCGTCGGTTCCCTTGCTTTTCAGCGTCAGCACCTTGCCGTCGCTCGAGACCGTGCGCGTCGTCTTGCCGACCGCCTTGCCCGCCTTCTTCTGCGTGCTCTCGACCGTGTTGGCGTCGATCCGCTTCAGCGACAGCGTGTCGTAGTCGGCCGACCCCGTGATCGAATAGTCCTTGCCGTCGTACTTGTAGCTCGACTTCCCGTTCACGGCCGAGCCGTCCGCAGCGACGCCGGTGTACATCATGTCGATACCATCCGCCGTCGCGACATAGGCTCGCGTCTGGGATTTCGCCGCCGGGCCGGGGTTGAAACTGGACTTGGCCAGGTTCAGCTTCCAGGTGCCAACGACCGGATCCATCGCCGAGTCGGCCGAGGCCACGGCGACACCGCCGATGGCGAGCACGGTTCCGACCAGCAGCGTTTTCAAGAATGTGCGCATGTTGTTCCCGTCCGTAGTGATGTGTTCTCGATCTTCCCGCTGCGATCGATGCTCAGGCAGCTTCCTGGCGTCGATCGAGCGGACGAGTATGCGCTCTATACGCAAGCCAGTCAGGGAAGCCGGGCGACACCCTCCGACGCCAGGCTGATCGCCGCCTGCGCGGCCGCGAGCCGTGCAATCGGCACGCGCGGAGCGGAGCACGAGACGTAGTCGAGCCCGATCGAGTTGCAGAACACGATCGACGCCGGGTGGCCGCCGTGCTCGCCGCAAATGCCGACCTTGAGGCCCGGCCGGCTCGCGCGTCCCCATTCCACCGCAAGCGCCATCAGGCGGCCCACGCCCTTCACGTCGAGCACTTCGAACGGGTTGTCCTGCAGGATGCCGCGCTCGTTGTACATCGGCAGGAACTTGTTCTCGGCGTCCTCGCGCGAAAACGAGAACGTCGCCTGCGTCAGATCGTTGGTGCCGAACGAGAAGAACTCGGCGACCTCGGCCAGGTTCTCGGCGCGCATGCAGGCGCGCACCACCTCGACCATCGTGCCGAACTTGCACGGCACCGACACGCCGTAGGTGAGTTCGACTTCCTTCTGCACCGCCGACAGGTAGTCACGCACGAGGTTCAGTTCCTGCGCCGTGCAGACCTGCGGCACCATGATCTCCGGATGCACTTCGACGCCGGCGCGCACGCAATCGGCCGCGGCCTCGAGCACCGCCCGGATCTGCATGGTGTAGATCTCGGGATACGTGATGCCGAGCCGCACGCCGCGATGGCCGAGCATCGGGTTCACCTCGCGCAGCGCGCGAGCCTTGCGCAGGATCGCTTCCTTGCGCGCGATGACCGCGTCGACCGCGCGCGTCTCGCCGAGATCGCGCAGCAGCGCGCCGACGCGCGAGTCGGATACCGAGCGCGCCGCCTCGACCAGCACTTCGAGGCCGCGGGCAGCCCCGCGCAGGTCGTGAAGCCGCGCGAGATCGTCCTCGAGCTGGCGCTCGGTCGGCAGGAATTCGTGGATCGGCGGGTCGAGCAGCCGGATCGTGACCGGGTGCGGAGTCATTGCGCGGTAGATGCCGACGAAGTCCGCGCGCTGGATCGGCAGCAGTCGGTCGAGCGCGGCGCGGCGCTGGTCCGGCGTGTCGGCGACGATCATGTCGACGACGATCGGCAGGCGATCCGCCGCGTTGAACATCCGCTCGGTGCGGCAGAGCCCGATGCCTTTCGCCCCGTAGCGCAGCGCGCGCGCCGCGTCCTGCGGCGTGTCGGCATTGGCCCGCACGCCGAGTCGCGCGTGCTGGTCGGCCCAGCCGAGCAGTTTCACCAGCGCCTGCGAGAAATCGGCCTCCACTGTCGGCACCTCGCCGCGGAAGACGCGGCCGGTGCTGCCGTCGAGCGTGATCACGTCGCCTTCCTTGATGACCTGGTCGCCGACGAACGCGACCCGCATGGCCACGTCCACGTGGATGCCTTCGGCGCCCGCGACGCACGGCTTGCCCATGCCGCGTGCCACGACCGCCGCGTGCGACGTCTTGCCGCCGCGGCTGGTGAGGATGCCCTGGGACGCGAAGAAGCCGTGGATGTCCTCCGGCTTGGTCTCCTCGCGGACCAGCACCACCTTGGCCCCGGTCTTGCCCAGGGTCTCCGCGCGATCCGCGTCGAAGACCGCCTGGCCGCTGGCCGCGCCGGGCGAAGCGGGAAGACCCGTCGCCAGCGGCTGGCCCTTGTGCGCCGGGTCGAGGCGCGGGAACAGCATCTGCTCGAGGTGCGCGGGATCGACGCGCATCGATCGCTTCCTCGCGCGTGAGCAGGCCCTCTTCGTGCATCTCGACCGACGTGCGCACCATCGCCGCGGCGTTCATCTTGCCGTTGCGCGTCTGCAGGCAATACAGCGTGCCGCGCTCGATCGTGAACTCGAAGTCCTGCACTTCCCGGTAATGCTTCTCGAGCCGGTTGCGCAGCTCGACCAGCTGCACGTACAGGCTCGGCATCTCGGTGGCGAGGTCCGCGAGCGCCTTCGGCGTGCGGATGCCCGCGACGACGTCCTCGCCCTGCGCGTTGGTCAGGTACTCGCCGTAGAGCTGGTTCTCGCCGGTCGCGGGGTTGCGCGTGAAGCCGACGCCCGTCGCGCTGTCGTTGCCCATGTTGCCGAACACCATCGCGACCACGTTGACCGCCGTGCCGTTGGCCATCGCGGGCGTGATCTTGAACTCGTGCCGGTAGTCGATCGCGCGCTTGCCCATCCAGGAATTGAACACGGCCTTGATCGCGATCTCGAGCTGCTCGTACGGATCGGACGGGAACGGCCGGCCGGTGTGACGCTGCACGACCTGCAGGAAGCGCTCGCCGATGTCGCGCAGCTCGTCCGCGCCGAGCATCACGTCGTGCTTGACGCCGACCTTGGCCTTCACGGCCTCGAACTGTTCGTCGAACGACGCGTCGGGCACTCCGAGCGCCACCTTGCCGAAGAGCTGGATGAACCGGCGCCACGCGTCGTAGCCGAAGCGCTCATTCCCGGTGTGTCGGATCAGTCCGGCCAGGGTGGTCTGGTTGAGGCCGAGGTTGAGGATCGTGTCCATCATGCCCGGCATCGACATCGCCGAGCCGGAGCGGACGGAGACCAGCAACGGGTCGTCGCTGTCGCCGAAGCGCTTGCCGGTCTGGCGTTCGAGCGCAGCCATGTGTGCGCGCGTCGACTCGAGCAGGCCGGGCGGGAGCTTGCGCTCCGCGTCCGCGAGGCACGCCAGGCACGCCTCGGTGGTGATGACGAAGCCGGGCGGAACGTTGAGCCCGATCCGGGTCATCTCGCAGAGGTTCGCGCCCTTGCCGCCGAGCAGCATCTTGTCGCGACCGTCACCGTCGGCGAACGCATACACCCACTGCCGTGAAGTCGAAGTCATCGGGAGCCCTCGCAGCCCGAGTCCATCGGGGCCGCAGGACCCATGTGATACAGCCGCTCAACCGGCGCGGAGAATACGTAGATGTGGGCGTCGCGCCGCGCTTATGCGTAGCGGTGAAACCGCGCCGCGAGGCCGGGCCGCCGTGAGCCGGCCCAACCCCGGGCGCTTCGCGAGGATCAACCGACCGACCGCGACGACTTGCGCTCGGCGTACAGCGCCTGCAGGCGCTCGCTGTCGATCTTGTGCACGGCGTTGTCCATGGCCTCGTCATAGCAGGCGCGATACTGCTGCTGCTGACGCAATTCGTGGATGCCGGGCTGGCCGCCGCAAGCGCGGCTTGCAGCGGACGAGATGCGCGCGTACAGCGCCTTCGCGCCGGCCGTCGTGCCGAGATTGAGGTCGGCGTAGCGTACGACGACTGCCTTCTGTGTGACGGGCGCGTCGATGCGTTCGGTGCCGGCCTGCGCCGACAGCGTGACGAGCAGGGCCGCCGCACCGAGCACGAGCGACTTGCCGGCCGAGAGGAAGCGATGGTTGCCAGAGCTGTTCATGACCGATTCTCCTGTCCTGATCGTTTCGAAGCGCGTTTGCCACCGCGAGGACAGTCTGCCCCCAAACATGGCCGCGTGATCACCGCTTCGTCGCTCGTGCGCGACGTCTCGTCGCGGCGCGGCCCTTGTGCACTGCACGCGGCGCTGCGACCATCCCGGTCGTGCATCGCCAGGAGTAAGCGCCGATGACTCAGAAACTCGGGATGGTGGGACTCGGCCGCATGGGCGGCAACATGAGCCGTCGCCTCGCGAGGGCGGGACTCGACGTGGTCGCGTGGGACCGCGCGCCCGATGCGCGCGCCGCATTCGCGAACGAGCCGCGCGTTACCGCGGCCGAGACACTTGACATGCTGGTCGCCGCGTTGCCGGCGCCGCGCATCGTCTGGCTGATGCTGCCCGCAGGCGTGCCGACCGAGGACACGCTGCAGCGATTGTCGGGCCTGCTGTCGCGCGGCGACGTCGTCATCGACGGCGGCAACGCGATGTACAAGGACAGCCAGCGGCACGCGCAGGTGCTCGCGTCGGCCGGGTTGCGCTTCGTCGACGCCGGCGTGTCCGGCGGCGTCTGGGGACTCGAGAACGGCTACGGTCTGATGGTCGGCGGCGACGCCGAGACGGTGCGCGCGATCGAGCCGGTGTTGCAGGCGCTCGCGCCCGCGCCCGATCGTGGCTGGGTGCATTGCGGCCCGGCCGGCGCGGGACACTTCGCGAAGATGGTCCACAACGGCATCGAATACGGAATGATGCAGGCGTACGCCGAGGGGCTCGCGCTGATGCGCGCGAAGACGGAACTGAATCTCGACGTCGCAAAGATCGCCGAAGCGTGGCGGCACGGCACCGTCATCCGCTCGTGGCTGCTCGACCTGACGGCCGAGTTCCTCGCCGAGGACGCGACGCTCGAGTCGCTCGCGCCCGTCGTCGCCGATTCGGGCGAGGGACGCTGGACGGCGGTCGAGTCGATCGATCTCGGCGTGCCGACGCCGGTGATGACGATGGCGCTGATGGAGCGCTATGCGAGCCAGGGCCGCGCGGACTATACCAATCGTCTGCTCGCGCGGATGCGCCAGGCTTTCGGCGGTCATGCGGTGACGAAGAAGCGCTGAGGGTTTTTCACCTCTCCCGCGATCCGTGCGGAGAGGTCGGCGGCAGGCCGGGTGAGAGTTCTTCACCTCTCCCGCTTGCGGGAGAGGTCGGCCGCAGGCCGGGTGAGGGCTCCGAAATAGGCGCAAGCCGCCTATTTCGGTGACGCATCCAGCGCCGCGATCTGGGCCCGGATCGCGGCCCGCCGCTTCGCCAGTTCGGCGACGAGTTCCGCGTAGCCCGGTTCGCCCTCGAGACTCTTGAGCCACGGCAGCTCCGGATAGAAGCGCTCCGGCAACGGCGCCAGCTTCATCGCGGTCTGCAAGTAGCGCACGGCGCTCGCACGTTGCCCGTCGACGATCGCCACCTCGGCAAGCAGCATGTTCTCGGTGGCATTCGGCACCCTTGCGCCGAGTTGCTTGCGCAGACGTTCGTGGAAGCGCCCGAGCAGCGCCTGCGCGTCACGTTCGCGGCCGTCGGCCTTGTAGATGAGCATGACCGCGGGCAACGAGCCCATGTCGAGCGACGATCCCATGATCCCGTTGTCCACCTGCTCGAATTCACCGGCCTTGGCCAGGGCCGCGGCAGCCTCCTGCAGGCGGCCTTGCACGGTGTACCAGTACGCGTTCACCATGAACCGGTAGCGGGCGTCCACCCTGGATCGACCGGGGTTGGCCAGCGCGTGGTCCAGTCGTTGCGAATCGCCCTTGAGCCCGGCGGCCCTGATTTCCCACGGCGCGAAGCCCAGGGGTTCTGCGTTGGCGCCGGACCTGATCCGGTCGATTCGGGACAGGCATTCGTCGTACGCGCCCACCGCGATCAGCGGACCCAAAGACGTGAGCAGGGCGGTCCACCCGGTCGCCGCCGGCGCGCTCGATTGCGACGCTGAGCTGGTAGGCCTCGTACGGGCTGGCGTCGGTCGCGACGAGGCCGAGTGCCGTGAGTCCGTCGGCATCACCCGCGAAAATCTGCAGCGCTTTGGCGAACTCGGCGCGATATGCATCGAATCCCTTCGTGTCGAGCACTTGCGCCAGTTTGTTGGTCCAGTCGATCGCCGAGCGCGGGTCGAGTTGCAGCGCTCGCTCGCTCATCGCTTCAGCGTCCGCCCGGCGATCGGGAGCGTCGCTGAGCAGGACCGCATAGTCGTGGGCCACGATGGCATTGTTCGGATTGAGTTCCAGCGCCCGCTTGTACTCGTCCTCCGCGCCGGGTCGCTCCGTCTGCCGCAACAGGTTGCCGAGGGCGCCATGCGCGTCCGACAGGGACGGATTCAGCGACAACGCCTTGTACACGGCCTGTTCTGCGCGCCGTAGTGGTTCGCGGGTATCGTCCGACGGCGCGTACCC
Source organism: uncultured Gammaproteobacteria bacterium (assembly GCA_963843985.1). GTDB lineage: Bacteria > Pseudomonadota > Gammaproteobacteria > Steroidobacterales > Steroidobacteraceae > RPQJ01. The sequence continues at coordinate 130,746 of CAWJMS010000002.1, forward strand.
ATAGCCTGCCCACAGCATCAGCGACCTGGCGAGCGCCGCATGCGCCTCGGCGTAGGACGGATCCAGCGACACGGCCTGTTCGAGGTGAGCGACCGATTCGGCGAGGCGGGCGCCCGTGCGGGCTCGTTGCGCAGCGAGACCGAGCAGGTAGTGGTCATGAGCATCGAGATCCGTCGTCGGCGGCCGGGTCGGCGCGGTGTCGCCGCGGGCCGCCGGAACGATCGCGTCGATGACGGCGGCGGCCAGCTCCGCCTGCACCGCGAAGACGTCGGTGACTTCGCGGTCGAAGCTCCCCGACCAGATCTGGTAGCCGGTCGTGCCGTCGATCAGCTTGGCGCTGAATTTGAGTTTCGTGCCGACGCGTCGCACGCTGCCTTCGAGCACGGTGGTCACGCCGAGCTGGCTCGCGATCGTCTTCGCGTCCTGGTTCTTGCCCTTGTACGAGAACGACGAGGAACTGGCGATGACTTTCAGGCCCGGCACGCGTCCCAGCCGGTCGAGCACTTCCACGGCCAGCCCGTCGGAAAAGTACTCCTGCCTGGGATCGCCGCTCAGGTTCTCGAAGGCCAGCACGGCAATGGCCGGGTTCGGCGGCGGCGGCGGCTTGCCGAGACCGGACTCCTTCACCAGCAGGACCGCAACGACCACCAGCAGCACGCCGATGATCGCGAGGTCCACGTACCGTCGCCTGCCGTGCACGGTCGGCCGCGCGACACCCTCGTCGGCCGTGTCGCGCTGCACCCCGTCGTCGCCGATTTCGTAGAACCAGGCGAGCGCGATCGCGACCGGGAACCCCAGGGCGGCGACGACGATCAGCGAGGTCAGGACCCACTTCGGGACCCCGAGGGGATCGAACGTGACGTCGGCGATCTGCAGCGCCAGCCAGGCGATGACGGCATAGCTCGCGGCCACGCGCAGCACGCCCCTCTCCCGCAGGCGGGCAAGCAGGTTGCGCGGCATGCTCAACGTTGACCCGGGTACACGGGTCCACTATAAGCGGCTGGCACGAGACTGCACCATAGGCTGCAGGACGCAGCCCGCCGAAACCCGCAAGATGCAAGACGGGCTGCGACGAGGGGGGTATGGAAACAGTGTTCGGACGAGTCACGCGCCGCGGCGGCCGCGCCCGCGGCGCTCGCTGCCTGGCGCTGTGTCTGGCATCGCTGTCGACGATGCCCGCCGCCCGGGCGCAGGAGTCGGAGCAGCCCCTCGAACAGGTGGTGGTCACCGGATCGCGGATCGCGCGGCCGGACTTCGAATCCGCCAGTCCCATCCTCAGCGTCCCGGCGGATGCCTTCGAACGCCGCAGCGACCTGAGCGTCGATGGCGTCGTCAGCAAGTTGCCGCAGTTCACGCCGGACATGGGCAGCACTTCCAACAATCCGGGCAACGGCGGCCAGGGCAACGTGCAGCTTCGGGGCCTCGGCGCCACGTCCACGCTCGTGCTGCTCGACGGGCGGCGCCTCATTCCCGCGAACGGCAATGGCGTCGTCGACGTCAACATCATTCCGCCGTCGCTGATCGAGAGCGTCGAGGTCGTCACGGGCGGCGCGTCTGCGGTCTACGGTTCGGACGCGATTGCCGGCGTCGTCAACTTCAAGCTCAAGAACAAGTTCGAAGGCGTGCGCATCGACGGCGGCTGGGGACAGACCGGCCTGGGTGACGGCTCGGAATACAACGCCGGCATTACAGGAGGGCTGGGGTTCGCGGATGGTCGCGGCAAGGCCTACGGCTACGTCGGTTATGCCAAGCGCGATGCCGTGTCGCAGGCTGACCGCAAGTTCTCCGAGGTCTCACTGGTTTACTTCGGGCCCGGCGAGGGCTCCTTTGGTCCGCAGGATTCGTTCAGGCCGGGCGGAACCCAAAACATTACCGAAGGACGGTCGGTGAATCAGCGAAATCAGCGTCCCAGCCAGCGGCGTGGGACGCGTTGTTCGCGAGTTACGGCTATGCGCCTGGCAGTGTGTCTCTGACGAGCGAAACGGGGACCAACACGGTTGGATTCAATTCGGACGGCAGCGTGTTCAGCGCAGGCAATCGCTCGCCCCACAGTGTCGCGAATTTTCGTGGCGAGCTGGATCCGTACCTGGCCAACGACCGTGCCTACTCGTACAACTTCGCGCCCTGGAATTACCTGCAACTGCCGCTCGAGCGCGTCTCCGCTTTCGGTCGCGCATCGTTCGACGTCGGAGCGAGTGCGGAGGTCTTCATCCAGGCGCTGTACGCCGACTACCAGGCCGAGACCGCACTGGCGCCGACACCGGCGATCGGGCTGAACCTGCCCCGGTCCAATCCGTACATACCCTCGGACTTCGCATTCCTGCTCGATTCTCGCGCGGATCCCGTCGGCCGACGTGGTGATGGTAAAACGCCTGGCCGAGCTCGGGCCGCGCATCTCGTCGACCCAGCATGACGTGTACCAGGTCACGTTGGGCGCGCATGGCCAGGCGTTCGGCGCCTGGACCTACGACGCGTATGTGCAGACCGGCGCCTACGACTCGACGGAAGCGCAGACGGGCAACGCACTGCGCTCGAAGATCCAGGAACTCACCTACGCCCCCGACGGCGGCCTGGCCGCCTGCGGGGGCCTCAACCTGTTCGGACCCAACTCCATATCCGCCGCTTGTGCCGACTACATCGCGGTCGATGCCACCAACCGAGCCGGTTACGACCAGACCGTGGCCGAGGTGTCGTTGACTGGCTCTGCGCTCGAGCTGCCCGCTGGGGACCTCCGCCTCGCGCTCGGGCTGATGTACAAGCGGGACGAGTTTCGATACCGGGCCGACCCGCTCGGAAGGGTCGTGCTCCCGCCCCCGGACGGCGAGGTGGATATCCAGGGCTTCAATGCCAGCAAGAACGTCGCTGGCTCGGACCACAACACGGATGCGTATGTGGAAGCGCTCGTGCCCCTGTTGAGCGACGTAACCGCCGTCAAGCGGCTCGAGGCCGGTCTTGGCTATCGGCACTCCCAATACGCGTCGGCGGGCGGGGTGGACGCCTACAAGGCCGAGTTGCTGTACCAGCCCGTGACGCCGCTGCGGGTGCGCAGCTCGTTCCAGCATGCGGTGCGGGCGCCCAGCGTCCTCGAATTGTACGACCCGCTGCTGCCGGTGACTTACGGGGCCGACGATGACGATCCGGGCGGGTCGTTCATCGACCCCTGCGACGTGAGGAGCACGCAGCGCAAAGGGCCCGACGCCGCGCGCGTCGAAGCACTTGTGCCTCGCGCAGGGCTTTCCCGCTGCTGCATTGCCGGGGTACGAGGATGCGGACGGCGTTCACCAAGGCGTCGTCGGCGGCAACCCGGATCTCGGCCCCGAGACCGCCGATACACTGACCATCGGATTCGCCCTGCAGTCGTGGTCGGCTCATCCGCTGCTGTCCGGACTGCGACTCTCCGTCGATTGGTATCGCATCGACATGCAGGACGCCATCTCCCAGTTGCAGGCGACGGACTACGTGCCGCTGTGCTTCGACGCCCGGACCAATCCCGACTTCAGCGCCAACTACGCCTTGTGCCACCTGTTCTCGCGCGACCCGACGACCGGCGCCATCGTCGGCCTGCAGGACATCCGGCAGAACATCGTCGGTTATGAGGTATCGGGCATCGACACGCAGTTCGACTGGAGCGCCGGGCTCGGCCCCGGCGAATTCGGCGTGAACCTGATCGCGTCGTGGATGGACGAGTACGTCGTGAGGAAAGTGCAGGGACTGCCTTCGACCGACGACGTCGGACACGTCGGCGGCTTTCTCGGTGCGTCGCTGCCGGAATGGAAATGGAATCTCACCCTGCGCTATGACTGGGGCCCCCTGGACGTCTCCGCGCAGTGGCGTTACATCGACGGCATGCGCGACCGCCAGGAAGTCGCCTTTGCCGTGCCCGGTTACGATTATTTCGACGTGAGCGGGAGTTACGAGTTCGACCAGGGCATGCTGGCCGGTCTCGTCGTGCGCGCCGGTGTCGAGAACCTGACCGACGAAACACCGCCGCTGCTGCCGTCCCAGGTGGCGCCAACACCGATCCCTCGCAGTACGACGTGTTGGGACGCCGATTCTTCGTCAGCGCGAGCTACAAGTTCTGATCAGCCCTTAGCCAGCCGTACCCGCCTCGAGCGGGGAGGGTGTCGGGCAGCTATGAATTCGACCAGGGCATGCTGGCCGGACTCGTCCTGCGCGCCGGTGTCGAGAACCTGACCGACGAAACACCGCCGCTGCTGGCGTCCCCTGTTGCAGCCAACACCGACCCATCTCAGTACGATGTGCTCGGGCGCCGTTTCTACTTCAGCGCGAGCTACAAGTTCTAATCGGGCGGGAGGGGTTGGCCGGTCCGCACCTCTCCCGCATCAGTCGGGAGAGGTCGGCCGCAGGCCGGGTGAGGGCGCGGCAGCGGCGTCTGCGACCACCGTCGCGTGCGCGCGCGACACGCGACTCGCCGGCGCGCCTCCGGCGCCCGCGAGCAAGTCCTGCAACCGCCCGGCTTTCGACGCGCCCGTCACCAGCCACAGCCGCTCGCGCGCTCGCGACAACGCCGGAAATGTCAGCGTCATCCGCGACGTGCCCTGGTACGGCGCTCGAGACTGCGACGTCGCGATCCGTCACGTCGAGCACCGGATCGCCGGGCACGAGCGACGCCGTGTGCCCGTCGGCGCCGAGGCCGAGTTGCACGAGGTCGAAGCGCAGCGGCGCGCCGAACTCGGCTTCGAGCGCCGACTGATGCCGCGCCGCCGCGATCGCCAGAGGCTCATCGTTGACGGGCATCGGCCACAGCTGGCTCGCCGGCAGCGGGCCGGCGCGCACCAGGATTTCTTCGAGACGCGTCAGGTTGCGTTGCGGATCGCCGGCCGGCGCGATGCGCTCGTCCACCTGCGCGACGTGCACGGACTGCCACGGCACCTCGAGCTCGCGCAGCGCACGCAGCATCAGCCACGGGGTTTCGCCGCCGCTGAAGGCGATCAGCGCGCGGCCGCGATCGGCGACCGCCACCGTGCACGCGCGTGCGACGATCGCCGCCGCCGTCGCCGCGGCTGCGGCCGCGTCGACGGCGACGATCAGCCGCAAGGCGCCGCGCTCGGGTCGGACGGCGGGTCGTACCAGCCGCCGTAGCGCTCGACCATGCGCTCCGCCGCGACGGGTCCCCAGCTCCCGGACGCGTACGGTTCGGCCTGCGGCCCGCTGGCGAGCAGCCGATCGACGATTTCCCAGGCGACCTCGACGGAGTCCTGGCGCGCGAACAGCGTCGCGTCGCCGCGCATCGCGTCGCCGAGCAGGCGTTCGTACGGCGTCATCTCGTCGCCTTGCGCATTGCAGGCATAGAGCTCGATCTCGTGACCGACCATGGACTCGCCCGCGGACTTGATGCGTGCGCCGAGCGCGATCGCGACGCGATCCGGGCCGAGCCGGAAGCGCAGGTAGTTCGTGCGCGGCGGCAAGGGTTCGTCGAACAGGCGCTGCGGCACCCGGCGGAACGTCGCCATCACCTCGGTCGCCGTGACGGGCAGCCGCTTGCCGGTGCGCACGAAGAACGGCACGTCGGCCCAGCGCCACGAGTCGAGCTCGAAGCGCAGCGCCGCATACGTCTCGGCGTCGGAGTTCGGGCTGACGCCTTCCTCCGCACGATAACCTTCGTACTGGCCGCGGACGATGTCGCGGCGATCGGGATGCTGGACCGCGCGCACCACCTTCATCTTCTCGTCGCGCATCGCTTCGGACCCGGGCCCGACGGGCGGCTCCATCGCAAGTATCGCGAGCACCTGCAGCAGGTGGTTCTGCACCACGTCGCGCACGGCGCCGAGTTCCTCGTAGAGCCGGCCGCGGCCCTCGACGCCGAACTTCTCGGCCATCGTGATCTGCACGTGCTCGATGTACGTGCGGTTCCAGATCGGCTCGATGAACGCGTTGGCAAACCGGAAGTAGAGCAGGTTCTGCACCGGCTCCTTGCCGAGGAAATGGTCGATCCGGTAGATCGAGCGCTCGTCGAACACCTGGTGCAGCGCGCGGTTGATCGTCTGCGCGCTCGACAGGTCGCGGCCGAGCGGCTTTTCGACGACGACGCGTGCGTTGGCGGCGCAGCCCGAGGTGCCGAGCTTGCCCGCCACCATGGTGAACAGGCTCGGCGGGATCGCGAGGTAGTGGCACGGTCGGCGCGCGCCGTCGATCGCGGTGCGCAAGGCGGCGAACGTGGCGTCCTCGCGATAGTCGCCGTCGACGTAGCGCAGTTTCGCTTCGAGGCGGCGTTGCGCTTCCGGGTCGGTGCTGTCGTCGTACTGCTCGAGGCTGGCGCGCATCCGGGCAAGGATGGCCTCGCGAGTGAGACCGCCGCGGCCGACGCCCACGACGATCGCCGGCAGCCGGCCGCGCCGTTCGAGGTTCTCGAGCGCCGGGAAGATCTTCTTGAACGCCAGGTCGCCCGAGATACCGAAGACGACCAGCGCGTCGGAATTGTCACCGTTCATCGTTGCTGTCCTCGGGGCGCGGTTTGCCACGTTGCAAAGCGGGGTGGCGGAAGTCCATAACTTGACACATCCGCCCAACGTTAAAAACCTCGATACCGGACACCTCTTGGGGCATGCCAGCCAACCTCACACCGGAGTACAGGGCCGCCGCCGAGGCGCTGCGCAAGGCGCGCGACCCCCAGGAGCGGCTGGAGTGCCTGCGCGAAATGCTGCGGGTGATCCCGAGGCACAAGGGCACGGACCATCTGCAGGCGGACCTGAAGCGGCGCATCCACGAACTCGACGAGGAACTCGCCGCCCCGAAGCGGGGCGGGGCGCGCAGCTCGCCGGCGCTGGTCGTCCGGCCGGAAGGCGCGGCACAGGTCGCGCTGCTCGGGCCGCCCAACTCGGGCAAATCGACGTTGCACGCGCGGCTGACGGGTTCCGGCGCGAAGAGCGGGCCGTATCCGCACACGACGCAGTTTCCCGAGCCGGGAATGCTGCCCTGGCAGGACGTGTCGCTGCAGCTCGTGGACCTGCCTCCGGTCTCGGTCGAGCATCCGTTGCCCTGGCTCGCAAGCACGCTGCAATCTGCGGACGCAGCCTGCCTCGTGATCGATCTCGCCGATCCCGACTGCTTGAGCCAGATCGAGGTCGTGAGGCGCGACCTGGCCGCGCGGCGGATACACCTCGTCACCGAATGGCCCGGCTTGCCCGGCTCGCCGCAGGAGCGCACCGACGGACACGCCGATGTCGCGGACGTGCTCGATGTGCGCCTGCCCACCGTGCTGGTCGCGAACCACGCGGACCGGCTGGCACATCCCGAGACCGACCTGCTGGCGCTCGCGGAACTCGAGCAACCGCATTTCCCGGTGCGGCTGGTCATCCGCCGCGACGGGTCTTGGGTTGGGCGACCTCGGCGGCTGGCTATGGCAGGCACTGGGGTTGATCCGCGTATACACCAAGGCGCCCGGCAAACCGCCGGAAAACGCCCGGCCGTTCACGCTGCGCCATGGCCAGCAGACCGTCGGAGACGTGGCGCGGCTCGTCCACCGCGACATGGCGAAGACGCTCAAGTACGCTCGCGTCTGGGGCGCGTCGGTGACCGCCGACGGGCAGCACGTCGGTCGCGATCACGCGCTCGCCGACCGCGACACCGTCGAACTGCATGTGTAGGAATCCGCCACGACCCTCGCCGTGACCGCGACGACCATCCCGTTCGCGTTCAAGCTCGCCTACACGGCCTTCGTGCTGTACGTCGTGGCGGTGTGGTGGAAGCACTATGGGTGGAAGAACTTCCTGTGGTTCTCGGACATCGCGTTCATCGGCGCGGTGCCGGCGCTCTGGCTGGAGGACTCCGCGCTTGCGAGCATCCTCACCGTTGCGGTCCTGGTGCCCGAACTGCTGTGGAACGTGGATTACGCCGGCCGGCTGTTGCTGCGCCGGCGCATCACGGGCCTGACGGACTACATGTTCGAGCGCGAACGGCCGCTGATCCTGCGCGCGCTTTCGTTGTTCCACGTGCCGCTGCCACTGGTGCTGCTGTGGATGATTGCGGCGTACGGCTATGCCGGGCGGGTCGCCTTGCCCGGCGCCATCGTACTGGCGGCGGTCGTATTGCCATTGAGCCGCCTGGTCAGCGACCCGGAAAAGAACATCAACTGGACATACGGCCTCGGCGGGAGGCGCCCGACGCTGCCGGCGGCCCTCTACGTCGGCCTGTTGCTGCTGGCCTTCGTCGTGCTGGTGTTCATCCCGACCGACCTGGCGTTGCGGTGGTTCGGTTTCTGACGGAAGGCCTTGCGGCAAACCCACTTGGCGAAGTCGCCTTGGGCTGGCATATAATTCGCCCCAGCATCCAGAACGGGGCCCGTGCCCCGGCCAACCTGCCTCCCCGGGCAAGGTGGCTCGCACCGCAAGGTGCGGATGCGGCCGGAAGGCAACGAAGCGGGTGAAAGCTCACTGAACCCTCCGGCGCCCGATCAGGTCCGGAGGGTTTTTCGTTTCAGCCTCCCGCCCGACGCGCGCCGCTCGTTGGACCCCCGGTCAGGTCTCGATCGCCCGCAAAGGGGCCAGGAGGTTTGACCATGTCGACTCACGCACTCGCACCGCGGTTGGCCGCGGAACGCATCCCGCACCCGATCGAAGCGGTCCTCGCCGAGGCGGGACACCGTGTTCCGCCGTGCTTCGGCCGACCTCACCCCGGTACTCGTGCAGTACTGGCAGGCGTTGCCGCATGTCGCGGTCGAGGAGCGGACACGGTGGCTGGCCGCGACTATCGCGCGCGTGCGCACCGGGGAGACGACGACGCGCGCGTTCGTGGCGCACGCGCTCGGCGATATGGACGAAGGCATCGTGTTCGCCGCCGCCGCGCATTACGCGGGCGCGCACCCGATCAGCATCGAGCGGCGCCAGGCTGCGGTCGGCGAGGCGGCCGACTGGATCCGTCGCGGCCTGGCACTCAATCGCGGCGCGGTGTTCGCGGCGTTGCTGTCGCTCGGCGACGCGTCCGTCGACGACACGCTGGCCGGTTTGCGCCTGATCCTGACGCACGCGGAGATCGAGGTGGTGTGCCGGCAGGCCGCCGCGCGCCCGTCGCGGGCGACGCGGACGTTCCTCGCCGAGTGGCTGGAACTGCTCGATGCCTGCGAGGAACCGGACGCCTTGGCGCGCGGTCTCGTCTCGGCTGCGATCGCCGCGCACTCGGCGCGAATCGATCCCTTGCAATCGGTGGACGTATCGGGTGAGGGACTTCGCAAGTCCTAGCGGGAGTTCGTATTCGTGGTTGCCGCGTCCGCCGCGGGTGCCTGAATTGTACCCAACCAGTTCGAGACGTCACGCGGCTTGCGTTCCTTCAGCCACCCGAAGACCAGCGCGTGCCACGCGACGCGCTGCACGTAGGTGCGGGTCTCGTTGAACGGGATGTTCTCCGCCCAGACGTCGGTCTCCATCGGCGACGCCGGCAGCCAGCGGCGCACGGCGGCCGGACCCGCGTTGTAGCCCGCCACGGCCAGCGGAATCTGCCCGCCAGCGCGGTCGATGAGGTATTTCAGGAATTCCGAGCCGAGCGGGATGTTCACCGCGGGAATCAACAGCGAGCGTCCGCGACGGCACCGGCAGGTCCGTGCGGCGCGCGGTCCGGCGTGCCGTCTCGGGCATCAGTTGCATCAGCCCCAGCGCGCCTGCGCTCGAGCCCGCGTCGGCGCGGTACAGGCTCTCCTGCCGGATGATCGCGTAGATCAGTTCCGGCGGCAGGCCGGTGCGAGCGACCGCCCGGTGGACGTCGGTCTCCCAGGGCCTGGGGTAGAGCAGGTCATAATCGTTGAAGATGCCCGAGCTTCGCGGCCGACGAGATCGCCTGGATGTGCCAGCTCCAGCGCGCCGCGAGTCCCACCGACTGCGCCTGCTGCTCGGGCTTCAGACCGTCGAACGTCGCGCGCCATTCCGCACCCGCTTCGCTGTCGAGCTGGCACAGCAGCAGTTCGTGCGCGCGGACGAAGCCGGGCTCGGTGCCGAGCAGCGCGACCTGAGCGTCGTCCGAACGTCAGCGGCTTGAGATTCGGCGCGAACGGCTGGCCGAGTCGCGCCGCCGAATAGACGGCGTACCAGTTGTCCGTCGGGACGACGGCTGCGTAGCCTTCGCGCGCCGCCGTCACGTCGCCGCGTTGTTCGGCAGCACGCGCCGCCCAGTACCGCCAGCGGTTCTGTGCGCGCAGGCGCTTCCGGCATCGCCGCGATCGCCCGGCGCACTTCCGCCCAGTCGCCGGCCCACAACGCCGCGCGTGTGCGCCACTCGTGCGCGCGCTCGTCGAAGTCCGCCGGGTCGCCCTTGGCGAAGAATTCGAGCGCGCGCGGTCCGCGACTCCAGGCCTGTGCGAGCCCGACGGCGATCGCGAACCGGCTGCTGCTTCGCGCATCCAGGTGCCGTGCCTCGACGAGCGAAGGGTAGAGCGCCGCGGCCGCATCGGCGTCGCTGCGCGCGAATCGGCGCCACCCGTCGAGCAGCGCAGGGACTTCGACCGGGCTCTCGGGAGCCGCGATCAGCGCCGACAAGGCCGCTGTCGGCTGCTCGATCAACGAGGCCCATTGCAGCAGCGGCGCGGCGGTCGACGCCGGCAGAGACTTGGCCAGGTATCGCGCGAGACCGGGTTCTCCGCCCGCCAGCGCGAGCCGCGCGCGCTTCTCGAGCATGTCGTCGCCGAGGCCGCCGCGCGAACGCAGCCAGTCGAATGCCGCATCGCATCCGTCGGGCAGCGCCTTGGCCGTCAGCCACGTGTCGGCGACGGCCGACGCCAGGTCGTTCGTGCGTCCGAGCGCGATGCGGCCCGCGAAGGCTGCGCAACGCAGGTTCGCATCGTCGCCGTCGCGCTCGGCGACGTACTCTTCGAGGTATTTGGACCAGGCCCGACGGTTTGCAAGGCTCTTCAGCCAGTCCGGGCGCAGGCTGCGGGCGACCGGTTGGTCGGCGACCGACGCCAGAAAGGTGTCGATCGTCTCGTCCAGCGGCAGCAGGCCGGCGGCCGGAGCCCCGGATTTCGGCGTCGGGACGAGCCGACAACTGCTTCTCGAGGCGGGCCGCCTGCAGATACGGATAGAGGGGGTAGCTGCGCAGTGCTTCGCTGTCCGCTGCCGCCGGCGGGAACGTCGCGGCGTCGATCTCGGACCAGGCGGTCATGAACTCCGCGCGCGCGCCGGCATAAGCGTCGACCTCCGCCCAGGCGCCGGGCGGGGCGCAGGCCAGTAAGCAGGCGAGCAGGATTACGATGCGATGCAGCATCGCGACAGTTTAGCCGGGTCGGCCGACATGTTTCTGTTGCATTGCATCATGAGGGAGAACTGGCGCCGACGAATATCGGATCTTGCGCCCCAGGACGACCGGGCCACTTCCGCTTCGTCGGGCTCAACGATCGCAGGACGAAGTCGCTCAGCCTGCGCCGCGGCGAGCCCGACGTACGGCCGCGGGCGCCAACAGCAACAACATCAGCAGCATCTGCGGGTCGACCAATCCGCCTCCGCCCCCACCACCTCCGCCACCTCCGCTCGAGGTGGACTTGCTCACGGTGATCGTCACGCTGGCCGAGTTGTTGCTCGTGTCGGAATCATCGGTCGCTGTCGCCGTGGCGCGCGTCGAGAACGTGAACCCGACTGGATCGGCCGCAGCCGGATCGGCGATGCCGCGGCTCGCGCCGGCACTCGAGCGTTCCGAAACTGCAGCTGATGGAGCCGGCATCGACGGCGCAAGGCCCGTTATCCGAAGTCGCGCTGTCGATCGAGAACGACGACGGAATCGCCAGGGCCACGCGCACGTCGTCGGTCGTCGTGACCGCGCTGACCGTAATTCTCGGGAAGTCGAAGGCCGTACCGACCGTTGCCGTGACGCTCGCCGATGCGGACTGCACCGCGACGTCGCCGCGCTGGTCGACGAACACCGTGCCGATGCCCGAGTTGTTTCCGCCGTCCGCGTCGCCGTTCGCGGACACGTCGACTCGCAGCCCCGTCTGCCCGGCGACGTCGCCTCGAACTCGCAGCACGACGGTTGCGACTGCATTCGCCGGCACGTCGCCGAGCGTGCACCGGACATTCGGCGACGAGGCGGGCTCGCAGCTGCCCAGCGACGGCGTCGCGGACAGCACGGTGATGCCACTGTTCACTGTGATGAACACCGCGGTGCCGGTGACCGGCTGCGTCGCCGATCTCAACGCGACCGGGTAGTCGATCGTGCTGCCGGCGCGCACGTGCGGATCGGTCGGCAAAGGTTGCAGCGCCACATCGAGATAGGGTTGGACGATGAAGTCCACCGTGGTGGCGTTGTTGGTCGCGTCGGAATCGCCGTCCGCAGTGATGCGCGGCGCCAGCGAGAAGGTGCCCGTGTTGTCGCTGACCATTTCGACGATCACGACAGCGGTGGCGCCGACGGCCAAGGTCCCGATCGAACAGGTCACGGCCGTAGTGCCGATCGTGCAACCCCCGATGCTCGAATTCGCCGTCGCGGCGTGCAGGCCGGTCGCAAGAGGCAGGGTGAACTGCGTGTTGAGCGCCGGCGTAGCGCCGTGCGAGACGACGTGGAAGACGAACCCGGTCGGTCGATGATCGAATCCAAAACGCGCGGAGAGGGGATTCAAGCCAACGTCCACCAGGGAATTCACGGCGTAGCGGACGAAGACCGTGTCGACATTCGAGTTCGGCAGGTGCTGGCTGTCCGGGGCCGAGGCGCTGGCCGACACTTGGGCGACGCCCACGGTCACACCCAGCAGCTGGACGTCGAGGCGACGGCTGCCGCCGGACTCGATTGGCGCGTCGTACGTGCAGCGATATGCGCCCGTGCCAGTGGTAAGCGTGCACTGGGCTCCGGTTCCGGAAACCGATGCGAGTTGGATGCCTCCGTACGGCTGCAGGATTACGCTGGCGCCGACGACCGGTTGCGGTCCCGTCGAGTGCAGCGTGAAGAACTGGCTGACCGTGCCGCCCAGCGGGATGACCGCCGGACTTGGCTCGGCCGTCACCGTCAGTTCGACGAGCGGCAGCGCAGTGAGCGTGATGAGCGCCTGGTTGTTGCCGGAAAGCGAGTCGTTGGAAGACTGGATAGTCGCCTGCACCACCTGGCTCCACGCGCGCGCGCCGACCATGGAGACATCGATGCGCCGCGAGTCGCCGGCGGCCAATCGAGCCGAGCGTGCAAGTCGCGTCAAACGTGTTGACGACGCAGTTGGCGCCCGTTCCGCTCACCGAGGCGACCGAGTAATCGGCGGGTTTCTGGATCACGACGGTCGCATTCTCCAGTGCGAGCGGCCCCGCATTTGCTGCCGTGACGAAGAACGGCAGCGCTTGCCCGACGTAGGCCGAGACCGAACCCTGTGACACCGTAATGGATCCGTCGGCGGGCGAGGTGAACGTCACCAGGACAGAGTCACTGTTGTCGCCGGAATCCGCATCCACGCTGGCGCGCACGTTCGCGACCAGGGACGACGGCCCGACCTCGATGCTGCGCACGACCACGTCCACCTGGCGCCGCGTGCCCGCCGCAAGCGAGCCGAGTTGACAGGTCGTGTTTACGCCATCCGACGTGCAGGTGCCGCCGGATACCGTCGCGCCGGCGATCTGCAAGGTGCTGACGGGCGACAAGGTCAGCACGACCTGATCGACGGTCAGGGTGCCGTTCGAGACGACGTCCACCGGAACGTGCACGTCCTGCTGCGTGTAACCGGAGACGCTCGCGCTCGCGATTTCGACGCCGACATCGGCGACCTGCGGCGCCGTCAGGCACGTCGCGGAGGCTGACGCTGCGGCGCAATCTGGTCGAGGCTGCACTGCGAGAACGTGCTGCTGCCGTTGATGGACGGTGCCATCAGGTAGACCTGCGGTGTCGTGGCGCAGGCCGTGCCGGACGCGCCGTCGTGCGGCGCGCCGAAGTTGTGGCCCAGTTCGTGGGCCGCGACCAGCGATGAATTGTACGTGTCCAGGTACGTCTGGCTCAGCGAGACCGCGAACTGCGGCGCGCAGAGCGTCCCCAGGTACGCGATGCCCACAGTCGAGCCGTCGAGCTCGCGGCCCGTCATCAGGTGCGCGACGCCGCGAGACGCCGCCTCCGGCGTGACTTTGCGATACGAGTCGAGCTGGTCGAGCAGCTGGTCCGCCGCCGTCGCCGTCATGCCGCCGTTGTTCGCGAGCACCTTCACGAAGCCCGACGTGATCCTGACCCCGACCTGCGAGCTGAAGATGCCGTCGACGTTGTTGAGTCGCGCCAGCATTTCGGCGGCGGTGCCCGGAATGGCCGCTGCGAGCTGCGTGTCGCCGATCAGCGCGAGGTCGAGTTCCTTGCCCGGCAGGGCCGACGCGATGGCGCTCGCGTTGGTCGCCAGCTCGGCGAAGATCGCCTTGTACGCCGGCTCCGGAGCGCCGCCGGCCGATGCCGATCCGCTGGCGGGGGGTGCCAGGACACGGCAGAAGTCCGGGCCCAGTCCGCTGTCGACGTCGGCGGCCCGATAGATGACCGTCGCGGTCTGCGCGAGGCCGGGCAACGGAATGTCGAGTTGGCTGCGGACGGCTCCGGCCGGCGCGAGCACGTAGAGCTCGTTGCCGTCGAAGACCAGCCCCTGCACGCCGTTGCCGAGCCGCGTCAGGCGCACCCAGGAACCCGGCAGGCCGACGACGGTGCCGGCATATATTGCGTGGGCGGGCAGCGTGGCGCGTGCCGCCGACGACAGTTTGCGAAGCACACTGGTCGTTCGGCTCGAGCTGCAGGTCGAACCGGTGGCCGAACGCCTCGAAGCTGGTACGGACTGCGCCGGTCGGCTTCTGCGTGCCCGCCGCCGCAAGCGACGGCAGGCCCGGCAGGGCCACCGGTTCGGCGTAGCGGATCCGCGCGACGCGCGGAGCGGCGTCGGCCGCGACGGAGCCGACGAAGGCGGCGAGGGCGATCAGGGCGACGGTTGCTCTTGTTCTTCTTCTCACGGGCGCCTTCCTAGCTACCGGGTGCCGCACGCCAGCGTCGGGCGGCGGTATGGAAACTATGCGCATCGGCTGGCCGGTGGTCAAATCGAACCAGCTGCGGGTTTCCCCATTACAAGTCATGGTGCGCTGCCGCAAACTGGCCGCACCCCCGGCCACCGCGCATCGAGGCGCGGTCGGCTGCACACCAGGTACCTGACGAAGGGAGACCCTCATGCTGTATTCCGGACCCGCTTTCAGCGTCACGGCGCTGGGCGATGGCCTCGTCGAACTCAAGTTCGACCTGGCCGGCGAATCCATCAACAAGCTCAGCAAGGCCGCGCTGCAGGACTTTGACGCCGCCACCCAGGCGATTGCCAGGGACAAGGGCATCCAGGGCGTGGTGGTGACTTCGGGCAAGGGCGTCTTCATCGTCGGCGCCGACATCACCGAGTTCGGCGCCATGTTCGCCGCAGGCGAGGAGTCGATTGCGAAGAACGTGATCGAAGTGAACAGGATGCTGTCGCGCTTCGAGGACCTGCCGGTGCCGACGGTCGCTGCCATCAACGGCGTGTGCCTCGGCGGCGGTCTCGAACTGGCGCTCGCCTGCGACTATCGCGTGATGTCGACCGCGGCCTCGGTCGGGTTCCCGGAAGTGAAGCTGGGCATCTTCCCGGGCTTCGGCGGCTCCGTGCGCATGCCGCGCGTGATCGGCATCGACAACGCGGTCGAGTGGATCTGCTCGGGCAGCGACAAGAAGCCGGACGCGGCGCTGAAGGACGGCGCGGTGGATGCCGTCGTTGCGCCCGAGGCCCTGCGCGAGGCGGCCATCGCGATGGTGAAGCAGGCGATCGCGGGCCGGCTCGACTGGAAGGCCAGGCGCGCCGAAAAGCTCGCGCCGGTGAAGCTCAACAAGATGGAGCAGACGATGGCGTTCAACTCGTCGCTCGGTTTCGTGTCGGCGCAGGCCGGCCCGAACTATCCGGCGCCGGTGCTGGCGATCAAGAGCATGCAGGAGTCCGCGACCCTGGGGCGCGACGCCGCGCTCGAGGTCGAGGGCAAGTATTTCGCGAAGGCCGCGGTCACGCCGCAGGCCAACGCGCTGGTCGGCGTGTTCGTCGCCGACCAGGTGGTCAAGAAGGCGTCGGGAGCGTGGGAGAAGAAGAGCACGAAGCAGATCGGTCAGGCGGCTGTCCTGGGCGCCGGCATCATGGGAGGCGGCATCGCCTACCAGACGGCGCTCAAGGGCACGCCGATCATCATGAAGGACATCGCCGAGCCCGCGCTCGCGCTCGGCATGAACGAGGCCGGCAAGCTGCTTGCCAAGCAGGTCGAGAAGGGCAGGTCGACGCCCGAGAAGATGAGCCAGACGCTCGGGCGCATCCGCCCGACGTTGAACTACGGCGATTTCGGCAGCGTCGACATCATCATCGAGGCCGTGGTCGAGAACCCGAAGGTCAAGAAGGCGGTGTTCGCCGAGGTCGAAGGGCTGGTGCGCGAGGACACGATCATCGCGTCGAACACCTCGACGATCTCGATCAGCTTCCTCGCCGAGGGCCTGAAGCGCCCGCAGAACTTCGTCGGCATGCACTTCTTCAACCCGGTGCACATGATGCCGCTGGTGGAAGTGATCCGCGGCAAGCAGTCGTCCGACGCAGCCGTGGCGGCGACCGTGAAGCTCGCGTCGAAGATGGGCAAGACGCCGATCGTCGTGAACGACTGCCCGGGGTTCATGGTGAATCGCGTGCTGTTCCCGTACTTCGCCGGCTTCCACCTGCTGCTGCGCGACGGCGCCGACTTCCAGGCCATCGACAAGGCGATGGAGAAGTTCGGCTGGCCGATGGGCCCGGCGTACCTGATGGACGTCGTCGGCATGGACACGGCGGTGCATGCCGCGGCGGTGATGGCCGAAGGCTTCCCGGATCGCATGAAGCCCGACTTCAAGGGCGCGACCGAGGTTCTGGTCGAGAACAAGCGTTTCGGCCAGAAGAACGGCAAGGGCTATTACGTCTACGCGCCCGACAAGAAGGGCAAGCCGAAGAAGAGCGTGGATCCGGCGACCTACGAGCTGATCGCGCCGGTCTGCGGCCCGCGCAAGGAGTTCGCGCCGGAGGAGATCGTCGCGCGCTGCATGGTGCCGATGGTGAACGAGGTGGCGCGCTGCCTCGAGGAGAAGATCGTCGCCTCGCCGTACGAGGCGGACATGGCGCTGCTCTACGGCATCGGCTTCCCGCCGTTCCGCGGCGGCGCGTGCCGCTACGTCGACCAGATGGGTGTCGGCGAACTTCGTCGCGCTGGCCGACAAGTACGCGTCGCTCGGCAAGCTCTACGACGCGCCGAAGCTGCTGCGCGACATGGCCGCCGCCGGCAAGAAGTTCTTCGGCTGACCCCGGCCCCTACGAATACACGGAGAGATCAAGATGAATCTCAATCCTCGCGATGTCGTCATCATCGATGGCGTCCGCTCCGCCATGGGCCGCTCCAAGGGCGGCATGTTCCGTAACGTCCGCGCCGAAGTGATGTCGGCCGAACTGATCAAGGCGCTTGTTCGCCCGCAACCCCGCGGCGGACATGAACGAAGTCGAAGACGTGATCTGGGGCTGCGTCAACCAGACGCTCGAGCAGGGCATGAACATCGCGCGCAACGCGCTGCTGCTCGCCGGGTTGCCGCACACGGTGGCCGGCCAGACGATCAACCGCCTGTGCGGCTCGTCGATGCAGGCGTTGCACGCGGCCGCCGCGCAGATCGCGACCAACCAGGGCGACGTGTTCGTCATCGGCGGCGTGGAGCACATGGGCCACGTCAACATGATGCACGGCATCGACCTGAACCCGTCCGCGTCGAAGCAGTACGCCAAGGCGTCGAACATGATGGGCCTCACCGCCGAGATGCTCGGGCGCATGCACGGCATCACGCGCGAGATGCAGGACAAGTTCGCGCTGCGCTCGCACCAGCGGGCCTGGGCGGCGACGACGAGCGGCCGCTTCAAGAAGGAAGTGGTCGGCATCGAGGGCCACGACGCCAACGGCGTGCGGGTGCTCTGCGACATCGACGAAGTGATCCGGCAGGACGCGACGCTCGAGGCGCTCGCGGCGCTGGCGCCGGCGTTCGATCCCAAGGGCGGCACGGTGACGGCGGGTTCGTCGTCGGCGATCTCGGACGGTGCGTCCGCGATGCTGGTGATGAGCGCCGAGCGCGCGCAGGCACTGGGCCTGAAGCCGCGCGCGAAGATCCGCGCGATGGCCGTGGCGGGGTGCGATCCGGCGATCATGGGTTACGGCCCGGTGCCGGCCACCAAGAAGGCGCTGAAGCGCGCCGGCCTCAAGGCTGAGGACATCCAGGTCGCCGAGCTGAACGAGGCCTTCGCCGCGCAGTCGCTGCCGGTGATCAAGGACCTCGGCCTGCTCGACAGGATGGACGAGAAGGTGAACCTGAACGGCGGCGCGATCGCCCTCGGTCACCCGCTCGGTTGCTCCGGCGCGCGCATCACCACCGCGCTCGTGAACGTGATGGAGCAGCAGAACGCCACGCTCGGCGTCGCGACGATGTGCATCGGCCTCGGCCAGGGCATCGCCACCATCCTCGAGCGGACATAAGAGGTGCCGGGTTTGACTTGTTGACTTATTGATGGACGGCCCGGCATGCCGTCAACGCAAGGCGTGGGAGGCTTCGGACTCGTCCGCCTTGCGTCCCTGTCGACTCGATAATCGGGACACTGCTGAGACGGTTCGTCCGAGCGCGCGAGCCACGTCGCTCAGCGTCGCGATGCCTGCCGACGTCGCACGCCGCGCGATGGCCGCGCGGGCCGCGGTCAGTCGGCGTTGACGGCTATTGGAGCGCACGGCTTCCTCCGCGAGTCCGAACTCCTTGCAGGTCGCCACGATCAGTTGATCGAGCGTCCGCACGCCGCGATCGACCGTGGCTTCGAACTTCACCAGCGAGCGAACGAAGGACTGATCACCGGCGACGCGCGCATCGACGCGTCGTTCGGCCCGAAGTGGCGATTCGGGTTCTGTACCCTGAGCCATGAACGCCTCGTATGCCATTCGGGCGTCGGCGAGGGTCGCTCCGAGCATCGCGAGCGCAAAGTCGGTCGTCAGCCACGGTCGTTGCTCCAATCCCAGATAGCAGCGATGACTGCTCCAGGCGTAGTCGCAAGGTTGCGCGGCCAGGCCGCTTCGCACCGGATTGAAATGCATGTACCGGATCACCGCCAGCAGATAGAGCTCCGTGTCGACGATCTCAGCGTGGTGCCGTCGCTCGAAGAAGTGACCGGTCGTGCTCGCCTGGCGTTGCATGTGCCTTGCGTAAGGACCGGCGACTCGCTGCATCAGGACGCCGAGCGGCACGTGGCCGACCTCGACCAGCAGATGGATGTGATTGGTCATCCAGCAGTAGGCGTGGATACGAGCGCCGGCTTCGGCAGTGCGGTGCGCAACGGTGGATTCGAGCCATGCCCGGTCGGCCGGCTCGAAGAAGATGGGCTGCCGGTGATTGCCCCGCAGCGTGACGTGATAGAAGCCCCCCGGCACGTGGAGGCGAAGCTTGCGGGCCATCGGTGGCTCCGTTCCGGTCCGGTAGCGCCGGACATCGTCTCAGGCTGCAGGCCGCCGCCCCGTCTGTCGTGGTGAGAATGTGCCCGATTTGTGCAATTTCCCGCCGCCGAGTGCGTTGTCTACGTCGGCCCTGCACACATCCCCGATGCGCGGGCTCTCGAAATTGCGGGATATTCGGCCAGTCATAAGTCAAGTAAGTCAAACCCGGCACCTCTCGAGGGAACCATGACAGACAAAGACGTTGCGATGCAGCTGGCCGAGGATGCACGCCAGGCGGAGTGGGAAAACGTCAGCTTCACGGCTGAGGTCTTCAAGGGCAACTTCCGCTGGGACCTGCTGCACCCGTTTCCGGCACAGTCCCTGGACGACAAGAAGATCGGCGACGAGTACATCGAGAAGATCCGCCCGGTGATCGAAGAATTCGTCGATCCCTGGACGATCGACGAGGAAGGCGAGTACCCCCGCAAAGCGCTCGACGCCATGGCGGCGGTCGGCCTGTTCGGGATGAAGATCCCGAAGGAATACGGCGGGCTCGGTTTCTCCGTAACGAATTACGCACGAGTGCTCGGCTTCCTCGGCGGCTACTGCGCCTCGACGGTCGCGTTCATCTCCGCGCACCAGAGCATCGGCGTGCCGCAGCCGCTCAAGGAATTCGGCACCGAGGAGCAGAAGCGCAAGTACCTGCCGCGTCTCGCGAAAGGCGAGATTTCGGCGTTCGCGCTCACCGAGCCGGGCGTCGGCTCCGATCCGGCGCGGATGACGACGATCGCGACGCCCTCCGCCGACGGCAAGTTCTACGTGCTCAATGGCGACAAGCTCTGGTGCACGAACGTCAGCGACCCGAAGACCACGCTGATCGCGGTGCTCGCACGCACGCCGGACAAGGTTCTGCCGAACGGGAAGTCGTTGCCGCAGATCTCCTGCTTCGTCGTCGAGACGGCCTGGCTGGGCGTGGACCGCGTGCGGCGCTCGCGCTTCATGGGCCTGCGAGGCATCGCGAACGGCGTCATCGCGTTCAAGGACGTCCAGGTGCCGGCCGAGAACCTGATCGGCAAGCCCGGTGAGGGCCTCAAGATCGCGCTTGCGACGCTGAACGTAGGCCGACTCGGCATCCCCGCCGCCGCGGTCGGCGGCGGCATGGCGCTCGTCGACGACGCGACGCTGGTGGACGTCCACCCGCCAGCAGTGGGGCCAGCCGGTCGGCAAGCACCAGGCCGTGGCGAAGATGATCTCGAGCTACATGGCGCAGTTGTTCGCGATGAAGGCCATGG
Source organism: uncultured Gammaproteobacteria bacterium (assembly GCA_963843985.1). Lineage (GTDB taxonomy): Bacteria > Pseudomonadota > Gammaproteobacteria > Steroidobacterales > Steroidobacteraceae > RPQJ01. The sequence goes on from CAWJMS010000002.1 coordinate 151,432, forward strand.
TCTCCGTCGCCTGCGCGTTCGCGGATCACAAGAACGCGGACATCCGGCTCGAGGCGGCGGCGGCCAAGTACTACTGTTCCGAGACGTTGTGGAAGATGTACGACGACTACGTGCAGGTGCGCGGCGGGCGCGGCTACGAGCAGGCGAAGTCGCTGTACGCGCGAGGCGAGCGTCCGACGAGCGTCGAGATGGGGCTGCGCGACGCGCGCATCAACCGCATCTTCGAGGGGTCGTCGCAGGTGATGCACCTGATCATGGCGCGCGAGGCGCTCGACACGCACTTCAAGCTCGTCATGCCGATCCTGCAGCCGAAGCCGGGGCAGAAGGTCACCAAGAGCGAGGCGATGATGAAGGCGGCCGGGTTCTATTCGACGTGGCTGCCGAAACTGTTCCTGCCGGAGTCCAGCGGTCACTTCGAGGCGCCTAACCTGAGCGAGAAGAACCGCAAGCACATTGCCTACGCATCGAAGACCAGCAAGCTGCTCGCGCGCCGCCTGTTCGCGACCATGGCGAAGTACGGCCCCAAGCTCGAAAAGGAGCAGATCATCCTCGGCAACTTCGTCGACATCGGCGTCGACCTCTTCGTGATGGCCTCCGCGCTGTCGTATGCCGATTACCTGGTCGGCGTGAACCCATCGGACCAGTCGCCCCAGGAACTGGTGGACCTGTTCTGCCGCGAGACGCGCCGGCGGATCGACGGCAACTTCCGCGCGGTGAAGAGCAACTTCAACCGCTCGTACGGACGGGTGGCGGAGCTGCTGATGCAAGGCAAGCTCGCGTGGCTGTCGGAAGGCGCGATCAACCCGATTCCTCCCCAGTACCGCGACTGGGAGAAGAACGACTACGAGCACCCGGCGACCGGTGCCGGCGAGCGCGCGGAGGCCCGCCAGCGCGACGCCGCGTAGCTTTCAAGCGGTGCCGGGTTTGACTTAGTTGACTTTTGGCCGCGCGCAGACGCGAGACGCATAAGTCAACTAAGTCAAACCCGGCACCTTTGGAATCCATGCGGCGGATCGGCGCCTGCGGCACACTATTGCTCCTTTCGCGGCCAACACGGGGAGCAGGATCGCCATGATCGGTTACGTCACTCTCGGAACCAACGACATCAAGCGTGCGTCCGCCTTCTTCGATGCGCTGCTCGGCGTCATCGGCGCGGGACGCTACATGGAGTCCGACACCTTCGTCGCGTGGGCGGTGGCCCCGGACAAGCCGGCGCTCGGTGTCATCAAGCCGTTCGATGGCAAGTCCGCCACGGTGGGCAACGGCACAATGGTCGCGCTCGTGGTGGACAGCAACGAGAAGGTCGACGCGATTCACCGCAAGGCTCTCGAACTCGGCGGCAAGGACGAGGGCGCGCCCGGCCAGCGCGGCACGGCCGGCTTCTATGCGGCCTACTTTCGGGATCTCGACGGCAACAAGCTCAATTGCTTCTGCTGGAAGCAGGGCTGATCACGCGACACTGGCGGCGTGATGAATTTGTCGGCTGGCTGGCGGACTCGTGCCCGATCCGGCGTCGCAGCGGCGTGCGCCATGCTTTCGGTGCTGGCCTCGACAGAAGGTCGCGGGGCGACCGTGGAGGTCTATGCCGCGGGTGACATCGCCGACTGCAGGAAAGTCCGCGCCGAGGAATCGGTGGCCGCACGACCGTGCGACTAATTCCGCCGGGAGCGAATTTGTCGGCTGGCTCGCGGACTCGTGCCCGATCCGGCGTCGCAGCGGCGTGCGTCACGCTGTCGGCGCTGGCCTCGACAGAAGGTCGCGGAGCGACCGTAGAGGTCTATGCCGCGGGCGACATCGCCGACTGCAGGAAAGTACGCGCCGAGGAATCGGTGGCCGCACACCGTGCGACTCATTCCGCCGGGAGCGGTCGTGCTCGTGACCGGTGACGCCATCTACCAGCGCCCGACGCTCGCCAACTACCGCTCCTGTTACCAGCCCACGTGGGGGAGCGCGCATTCGCGGCGGGACACGCTGTCTTCGCATCCAGGCCAACCGGCCGGGCCAGTCACGACTACTGCCACCGGTCTGCTGTCCGGCGCGCCGACGTCGGTCGATGTCGGCTCGTGGTCGGGCATCGTGATCTCCGTGTCGGACGGCAAGTCGACCGCGTCGCTGACGGCCTTCACCATCACGGTGCAGGCGGCGAACCGTCCGCCGGTCATCGGCGGCACGCCGCCCGCGACGGTGATGGCGGGCGTCGGCTATTCGTTCACGCCGACGGCATCCGATCCGGACGGCAGACGTTGACGTTCGGCATTGCGAACAAGCCGGCTGGGCCACGCTTCAGCCCAACACGGGTCGGTGAGCGGCACGCCGACCTCGGGTGGAACCATTCCAACATTGCCATCTCGGGTCCGACGGCAGCGCGAGCGCCTCGCTCGCGGCGTTCACGATTACGGTGCAGGCGACGAACCGTCCGCCGGTCATCAGCGGCACGCCGCCCGCGACGGTGACGGCGGGCGTCGGCTATTCGTTCACGCCGACGGCCTCCGATCCGGACGGGCAGACGCTGACGTTCAGCATCGCGAACCAGCCGTCGTGGGCGACGTTCAGCCCGACCACGGGTCGGTTGAGCGGCACGCCGACGTCGGCACGGCACCACTTCCAACATCGTGATCTCGGTGTCCGACGGCAGCGCGAGCGCCTCGCTCGCGGCGTTCACGATCACGGTGCAGGCCGCGAACACTCCGCCGGTCATCAGCGGCACGCCGGTGACGTCGGCGACGGCGGGGCAGCCGTACTCGTTCAAGCCCACGGCCCAGGACGCGAACGGCGATCCGTTGACCTTCAGCATCCAGAACAAACCGACGTGGGCCACGTTCGACACGACCAACGGCACGCTCTACGGAACGCCGGCCGGCGCGGGCAGCTTTGGCAACATCGTCATCAGCGTGAGTGACGGCAAGGCCTCCGCATCGCTGGCGGCGTTCACCATCACCGTGGCGGCGGCGCAGACCGCCTCGGTCACGGTCTCGTGGGTGCCGCCGACGACGAATACGGACGGCACGCCGGTGACCGCGCTTGCAGGCTTCAAGTGTTCTACGGAACGGCGTCCGGACAATACAGCCAGACGCTGTCGGTCTCGAGTCCGAGCATCACTCGGTCGTCGTGGAAGGTCTCACCACCGGGACGACCTGGTACTTCGCGACCAAGGCCGTCAGCACCAGCGGCGTGGAAAGTGCGTATTCTCAGGAAGTCAGTAAGAACACTCTGTAAGGATTTGAAGTTGCTGCGAAGGCACGCGAAGCATTGCTCACGTGACCTGCATCACGGTCTCCATATGGCGGCACTTTCGTCTCTTTGATCTGGCGTTGGTTTGATATAGCCTTCGGACTCAGTTCTTGAAAAGGGCAAACCTGCCGCAAGGCGGGGACGCAAAGCCTCCGGTCCGCGGACAGATGTCTCGGATAGCGGGGTTGCCAGGACCGGGTCTCGGGGCGCGCCTATGGTTTCGGCGCCCCCCGTATTCGAGCCGGGCGCGCATCGAGCGGCATGGCGTACTGCACCTGAGCCTTTCGGAGCGTCGCGTACGCCTGGGAGTTCATCGATCGTCGATGGCCGGGTGTCCGATCCTGGCCGCGCGACGTGCCGCCGGCGCGGACCGCACGGCCGTCCGCCTCCGGGTAGCGCGACGGGACGTGTTTCCGCCAAAGGGAGGGGGTGATGGGCATGGCGGCGAAGGCCGTCTGGCTGGTCGTTTCCTGGGTGCTGCCAGTTGCGATCGCGGGCGCGCGGAGACCGCGTTTGCGACGTACCGCATGCATGTGGACGGCACGACGCCGGAGTGGATCGGTGGATGCGGCGACTGCTTCGGCCCGCTTCCGAGCGTCAGCGACGTGATGCAACGCGCATCCGACCGGTTGCCCGCAGAGTCCGTGAACGAGGGCGAGATCTCCGTGTCCAGGGCCGCGGCTGCCGGGACGTCTCTCGATCGCAGTCACGGCAGCGATCCATGCAGGTGCCGGCGATCCGCGAGTGCGGCGACGGCGGCGCGGATCGCAAAATCCTACTTGAGCGCTACAGCGGCGACCCGGCCGTCCGCACGCGACTGCGGCCACATGCGACGCCGAGCGCGCCCGACCGAGGGCGAGATCTCCCTATCCAGGGCCGCGGCTCGCCGGGTCGTCCCTCGACCGCCGCCACGGGAGCGATACATGCAAGTGCCGGCGATCCGCGAGTGCGGCGACCGCGGCGCGGATCGCAAAGTCCTACTCGAGCGCTACGGCAGCGACCCTGCCGTCCGCACGCGACTGCGGCCACATGCGACGCCGTAGAACGCTACCCGATGCGGCCCGCGCGAGTTTCTTGCGTCTTGCGGCCGCGCACTGCTCGCCGTCAAAACCTTTCGCCCTGCGTACCGAACACCTCGCGTGAGGCACCTCTGGTAATCTTCGCGCCGTGCTGCTGATCCGAAACGCCGACGTTTACGCGCCACGCCCGCTGGGCCTCCAGACACTGCTGGTCGGGGGCGGCAAGATCCTCTGGATCGGACCCGGATCGCAGCTGCCCGACCTGCCGGCCGCGCTCGCGGCCACGCACGCTCGATCTTGCACGGCAAGCGCCTGATTCCAGGCTTGGTCGACGGTCACGTGCACGTCACCGGCGGCGGCGGCGAGGCGGGTTTCAGGACGCGCGTTCCGCCGGTGCCGCTGACCCGATTTTCGCTTGCAGGCGTGACCACGGTGGTCGGCTTGCTCGGTACCGACGACGTGGCGCGCGGCCCGCGGAGTCTGCTCGCGACCACCTACGCGCTGCGCGAGGAAGGCCTCAATGCGTACGCCTACGCCGGTGGCTATCACGTCCCTTTGAGGACGCTCACGGGCAGCGTCCGCGGCGACCTCGTGTTCCTCGAGCCGTTGCTCGGCATCGGCGAGCTCGCCATCAGCGATCATCGCTCGAGTCAGCCGACGCTCGACGAATTGCTCCGCCTCGCGTCCGACGCCCATGTCGCGGGCCTGATGACGGGCAAGGCTGGAATCCTGCACCTGCACCTCGGCGACGGGCCGCGCGGCCTCGACCTGGTGCGTCGCGCCCTGGCCGGCAGCGAATTGCCGCCGCGCGTCTTCAACCCGACCCACGTCAACCGCCGCAAGGCGCTGTTCGACGAGGCGATCGACCTCGCCCGGGCCGGGCTGCACCGTCGACCTCACGGCGTTTCCGGTGGAGGAGGGCGAGGACGCATACAGCGCCGCCGACGGGTTGCGCCGTTATCTCGGGAGCGGCGCGCCGCCGGAGCGCGTGACGATCAGCTCGGATGCCGGCGGCTGCCTGCCGTGCTTCGACGCCGACGGGCGCGTCACCCGCATGGATGTCGGCGCGGCCGGGGCGCTGCTCGAAACCCTGCGCGACCTGCTCACCGGCGGCCTGCCGCTCGAGCGCGCCCTGCCGCCGTTCACGTCGAACCCGGCGAGCCTGTTGCGGCTCGCCGGAAAAGGTCAAATTGCGGCCGGCTTTGATGCCGACCTGGTCGCGCTGGACGCGACAGGCGGCGTGGATACGGTCATCATTCGCGGCATCGTGCACGTCCAGGGCGGTCTGGCCGTACGCCGCGGCACATTCGAGACTGTCTGAGGAGCGAACGGGATGCCGAGCCAAGTCCCCGAGGGTGAAACGCGCGGTTGGATCGTTCCGATCGGCGGCGCCGAGAACAAGGAAAACGACCGCCACATCCTGGAGCGATTCGTTCGGGTGTCGGGCGGCCGCGACGCCGACATCGTGGTGATCCCGACCGCGAGCCGCATGAACGAGACCGGCCCGCGCTACGAGCAATTGTTCCGCGACCTCGGCGCCGACCGGGTCAGCGTGATGGACTTCGACACGCGCCGCGACTGCCAGGAGTCCGGCCGGCTGACGCGACTCGAGCAAGCGACCGGCATCTTCTTCACCGGCGGCAACCAGCTGCGGCTGACCGCACTGCTTGGCGGTACGCCTGTCGCCAAGCTGATCCGCATCCGCAATGCTCACGGCGTGACGGTCGGTGGCACCAGCGCCGGCGCCAGCATCCTGAGCGAGCACATGATTGCGTTCGGCGACGAGGGCTCGTCGGTGATCTCGGGCAGCGTGCGCCTCGCGCCGGGCCTCGGACTGACCAACCGCTTCATCATCGACCAGCATTTCCGGCAGCGCGACCGCCTCGGACGCTTGCTCACGGCGCTCGCCTACAACCCGTTCGCGATCGGCATCGGCCTCGACGAGGATACGGCCGCGTTCATCGGCCCCGACGAGACGGTGGAAGTGGAAGGCAGCGGCGGCGTGACCGTCGTCGACGCCTCCGACGTGAGCTTTTCGTCGATGGACACGGTCGAGGAGGGGCAGCCCGTCTGCCTGCTGGGGCTGCGCCTGCACATCCTCGTGGCCGGGGCTACGTTCAACCTGCACACTCGCGTCGCCGAAGCGGGCCCGCTGCAGAGGTGCCGGGTTTGACTTATTTGACTTATGGAACGGCCGACCAGTCCGCCGTTCAATAAGTCAAATAAGTCAAACCCGGCACCTCTCGGGGAGGAGTTGCTGAATGCGCATTCTGGACCGGTCCGTCTATGTCGGGCCCTCGCTGTACGCTCACTTTCCGGTCATCCGGCTCGAGCTCGATCTCGGTGAACTCGAGGCGTGGCCGACGGCGCGGCTCGGCGGCGAATTCGTCGACAAGCTGGCCGCGGCGCTGCCCGGCCTGCAGGAGCACGGCTGCTCGTACCGCGAGCCCGGCGGCTTCTACCGTCGCATGCGCGAGGACGAAGGCACCTGGCTCGGGCACGTGCTGGAGCACGTCGCGATCGAACTGCAGAACATCGCGGGCGAGAGCGTCACGTTCGGCAAGACGCGCAGCGCGGGCAAGCCCGGCGTCTACACGGTCGTCTACGAATACGCGCAACGCGACGAAGGCATCGCGGCCGGCGAACTCGGGCTGCGACTGCTGTGCTCGCTGCTGCCCGAGGCTATCCGGCCGGCGGACAGCGTGCCGGCCGACTGGAACTGGCCCGACGCGCGCGACGAATTCATCCGCTTTGCGCAGCGCCGCGCGCTCGGTCCGTCGACCGCGTCGCTGGTGCGCGCCGCCGAAGCGCGCGGCATTCCGTGGCTGCGCCTCAACGACCAGAGTCTCGTGCAGCTCGGCCACGGCAAGTACCAGCAGCGTATCCAGGCCACGGTGACCGGGCGCACCTCGCACATCGCCGTCGAACTGGCGAGCGACAAGGAAGAAACCAACAAGATCCTCGGGACGCTCGGCCTGCCGGTGCCGCGCCAGGAGCTGGTGCAGAGCGAGGGACAAGCGGTGCGCGCCGCCCGCCGCATCGGCTTCCCCGTCGTCACCAAGCCGTACAACGGCAACCATGGCCGCGGCATTTCGATCCGCCTGACGACCGACGAGGAAGTCGCAGCCGGTTACCTGGCCGCCCGCGAGATCTCGCGTTCGGTGATCGTCGAGACGTTCCTCGAAGGCGACGACCATCGCCTGCTGGTGGTGAACGGCGAGCTGGTCGCGGCCACGCGCCGCACGCCGGGCCACGTCGTCGGCGACGGCGCGAGGAACATCGTCGAGCTGATGGAGACCGTGAACCAGGACCCGCGCCGCGGCGTCGGCCACGAGAAGGTGTTGACGCGACTCGAACTGGACGCGCAGGCGCTGAAGATGCTCGAGAAGGCCGGCATGACCCCGGAGTCGGTGCCGGAGGCCGGGCAGGTGGTCTACCTGCGCTCCACGGCGAATCTCTCGACCGGCGGCACCGCGACCGACGTCACGGACGTGATCCATCCCGACAATCGCGACATGGCCGTGCGCGCGATCCGCGCGGTCGGCCTCGACGTCGGCGGCGTGGACTTCCTCTCCAAGGACATCACGGAGAGCTACCGCAAGATCGGCGGCGGCATCTGCGAGGTGAACGCCGCCCCGGGCTTCCGCATGCACGTGGCGCCGAGCGAAGGCACGTCGCGCGACGTGGCGGGCCCCGTCATCGACATGCTGTTCCCGCGCGGCGCGTCGTCGCGCGTGCCGATCGCCGCGATCACCGGCACGAACGGCAAGACCACGACCTCGCGCATGCTGGCGCACGTCACCAAGATGGCGGGTTACACGCCGGGGCTCACGACGACGGACGGCGTCTACATCGACGGCCAGCGCACGGTGCCGGGCGACATGACGGGGCCGGTGTCCGCGCGCATGGTGCTCGCCGATCCGGTCATCGACATCGCGATCCTCGAGACCGCACGCGGCGGCCTGCTGCGCTCCGGCATGGGCGTGCCCGAGGTGGACGTCGGCGCGGTGCTCAACGTGCAGTCCGACCACCTCGGCCTCAAGGGCATCGACACGCTCGAGCAGCTCGCCGAGGTGAAGCGCGTCGTCGTCGAGGTGGCGACGGATTGCGCGGTCCTGAATGCCGACGACCCGAACGTGCTGAAGATGGCCGGGTACACCGACGCGAAGAACATCTGCTACGTGACGTTGAATCCCGCAGCACGTGCTGGTGCGCGAGCACATCCGCGCGGGCGGCCGCGCGTGCGCGCTCGAGGCGGGCGTCAACGGCCAGATGATCACGCTGTACGACCGCGGCGGCCACATTCCGCTCGTGTGGACGCACCTGATTCCCGCCACGCTCGAAGGACGCGCGCTGCACAACGTGCAGAACGCGATGTTCGCCGCCGCGATGGCGTTCTCGCTCGGCATCAAGCTCGACGCGATCCGCCAGGGCCTGCGCACGTTCGATACGACGTTCTTCCAGGCGCCGGGCCGCATGAACGTGTTCAACGAGCACCCGTTCAAGGTGCTGTTCGACTACGGCCACAACGCGCACGCCGTCGGCGTGATGGCCGATCTCGCGCAGCGGCTCGACGTCACGGGCCGTCGCATCGTGGTGCTGGCGGGCCCGGGCGACCGGCGCGACGAGGACCTGCGGGCGATCGCGGACGCGGTCGCCGGCAAGTTCGATCACTACATCTGCCGTCGCGACGACAGCCTGCGCGATCGCGGGCCCGACGAAGTGCCGAAGATCCAGGCCGAAGCGCTGCAGGCGCGCGGCGTGGCCGGATCCGCGATTCGATCATTCCCGACGAGCAGGAGGCGATCGACGCGGCGCTGCGCATGGGGCAGCCGGGCGATCTGTTGCTGGTCTTCGCCGATGCGTTGACGCGTTCGTGGAAGCAGATCACCAAGTTCAAGCCGGCAGGAGCGGCCGCTCCGGTGCCGCCGGCCGCGGAGGCCGCGCGTCCGGTCGCGGCTGCAAGTGCCCGCAAGCCGGCCGAACGCGCGGCGCCGGCGAGCGAGAGCCTCAGGATGCCTGTGCATCCGGCGACCGACAGCGCGGCGACGTCGAATTCGATCGAGGCCGTGCTTGGCGCCGGCGAGGGCTCGCAGCATCTCGAGGGCCTGATCCGTGACGAACGCGGCGTGCGTCTCGCGCCGGAGGCGGAGGACTGAACGTCAAGCTAGGCCTGCCGTTCGACGACTCGCGTCGTCTCACCGGCGGCAACCTGTTCTTCGCCGGCCCGGGCGCGGTGCTCGAGGTGATCGGCATCGAGCTCGACGACCGCCTGTTGTCCGGCTGGCGCGAGCGCGTCGAACGCGCGCGCCGTCATCTCGGCTGGCATGCGCCGCCGCTCGCGATCCCGATCCCGCGCGAGATCGTGTCCCGCCGCCACGCGAGCGGCACGTCGCTCGCCTTCGCGGCGCCGTTCGACCAGCTGTTCACCGCGACCGAGGTCAACGAGTGGGCGCTCTGCGCGGGCCTCGTCGAACGCGATCCGTGTCACTGGAGCGGGTTGGTCGACGCGCTGCTCGCCGCGGCGCGCGAGGAAGCAGCGGATCCGGACAAGGTGATCCCGCCGGTGCTGGAGGAGCGCGCGGCCCTCGCGCGCTTCGAGCGCCTGGCCGCGGCCGAGCTGCGCAACGACCTGCGCGAACTGATCGAAGCGGCCGAGTCGCTCGGCGTGCGCCATATCCTCGACGACGCGGAATTCACGCTCGGCGCCGGCGCGGGCAGCCTCACCTGGCCGGTCGCCGACCTGCCGACGGTCGAGGAAGTGCGCTGGGGATCGGTGCACGAGATCCCGGTGGCGGTGGTCACCGGGTCGAACGGCAAGACGACGACGGTGCGCCTGCTGGCGGCCTGCTGCGCGCCGGCAGGGCTGGCGCGACGGGCTCAGCTGCACGGACGGCGTGTACGTCGGACGCGAACTGGTCGAGGCCGGCGACTATTCGGGGCCGGCCGGCACGCGTTACGTGCTGCGCGACCGGCGGGTCGAAGCGGCGGTCCTCGAGACTGCGCGCGGCGGCATCCTGCGCCGCGGGCTGGCTCTCGATCACGCCAACGTCGCCCTGGTGACGAACGTCGCGAGCGATCACTTCGGCGAGTACGGCATCCACGATCTCGGCGGGCTCGCGGACGTCAAGCTGACCGTCGCGCAACTCGTCGCGCGCGACGGGTTGCTGGTGCTCAATGCCGACGACGCATCGCTGCGGGCGAAAGCGCCGGCCCTGCGCGACCGGCTCGGATTCACGCCACCGCTCGGCTGGTTCGCGCTCGACTACGACGACGAACTGCTGGCCGGGCATCGGGCCGACGGTGGGGCTGTTTGCGGAGTGCGTGCCGGGCGGCTGATCCTTTGCGTCGCGGCCACGGAGCACGACCTCGGCGCGGTCGCCGACATGCCGCTGACCGTCGGCGGGCACGCCGGGTACAACGTCGCCAATCTCGCGGGCGCGGCGCTCGCGGCGGCGGGCCTCGGCATCGGGCCCGAGCACGTCGCGGCGGTCTACGCGACTTTCGGCGCGGATCCCGACGACAACGCCGGGCGATTGATGCGCTTCGACCTGCACGGGGTGCGGGTGGTGCTCGATTACGCGCACAACCCTCACGGATTGCGTGGCGTGCTGCAGGTCGCGCGGTCGTTGCGCGGACCAGGCGGCCGCATCGCGCTGCTGCTCGGTCACGCCGGCAATCGCCGCGACGAGGACTACGCGGATCTCGCGGCCGTGGCGGCGGAGTTCGCGCCGGACCTGGTCGTGGTCAAGGAAAACGAAAAACACCTGCGCGGACGCGCGCCGGGCGAAGTGCCGGCGCTGTTGCGCGCGGCGTTGCTGCGCTTCGGGGTGCCGGAGACCGCCGTGAACATGCAATCGACGGAAGTCGATGCGGCGCGTCGGGCGCTGGCCTGGGCTCGCCCCGGCGACGTCGTCGCGCTGCTGCTGCACGCCAATTCCGCCCGCGCCGCGGTCCTGGAGATACTTTCAGAGGTGTCCGGCACAAGCGTTTAGACATTTCGCAGGGTCGGCGCGAAACGTTTGATCGTCTGCCGGACACCGCTCGGGAGGCCGCCCATGGCCGTGACGCCGTCGTTCCGCGATTACGTGCTCGAACAGCTCGCCGGGCTCGGCCGAGTGCGGCCGCACCGGATGTTCGGCGGCGTCGGCCTCTATTGCGACGAGCTGTTCTTCGCGCTGATCACGGACGACACCCTCTATCTCAAGGTCGACGACGGCAATCGCGACGACTTCATCCGCCGCGGCATGAAGCCGTTCTGCCCGTACCGCGACAGGCCGGATTGGGAGATGGGTTACTTCGAAGTCCCGGCCGACGTGCTCGAGGATGCCGAGGCGATGGTGGCGTGGGCGCGCAAGTCGGTGCGCGCCGCACTGGCCGCGCCCGCCCGGAAGGCGCCCCGCAAGCGAGGGCGTAAGCCGAAGATCAAACCCTGATGTCGGACGGCTTGCCTCAAGGCGCAGGCTTCCAGACGCCCTCGCGACGCGGGTCGGCGCCCGTCTCGAACCGGCCCGGACCGCGCAGGATCACGCCGTGCAGCCCGGATTCCTCGCCGCGCCCCGTCTTCAGGTCGATGCCGCGGGCCGCGAGGGCCGCGCGCAACTCCGGCGAGAACCTGGTCATTTCACCGTAGAAGTCGGCGCCGCGCGCGTAGATGTTCGGCAACTCGATGGCCTGCTGCATCGTCAGCCCCCAGTCCAGCACGCCGACCAGCGTCTTCGCGTTGTAGGCGAGGATCGCCGATCCGCCCGGCGAGCCCATGGCCGCCACGAGGCGCCCATCCCGTCCGAGCACCATCACCGGCGACATCGACGAGCGCGGGCGCTTGCCGGGAGCGACGGCGTTCGCGACGGGTCGTCCCTCCTCGACGGCGACGAACGAGAAGTCCGTCAGCTGGTTGTTGAGGAAGAACCCGCCGACCGCGCGGCCAGAGCCGAACAGCGATTCCACCGAGGTCGTCATCGAAGCGACATTCCCGGCCTTGTCGACCACGACGAAATGACTGGTGCCCGCGGCCTCGTGAGTGGCGTCGGCGCCCCGGCGCACGCTCGCCAGGGGTTCGCCCGCAGCAGGCGCACCCGGCATGGCACGCTCGCCGATCAGCGCCGCACGGGACGCGATGTATTTCGGGTCGAGCAGCGCATCGACCGGCACCTTCACGAAATCCGGATCGGCCACGTAGCGATCGCGATCGGCGTACATCAGGCGCAGCGCCTCGGCGAGCAGGAACCACGCCTGGGGATCGCCCGGCCCGCGCGTGGCGATGTCCGTGTGCTCGAGCACGCCGAGCACCTGCAGCAGCGCGATCCCGCTCGAAGGCGGCGGCGGCACGCACACGACGTAGATGCGGTACGGACGGCAGACCGGTTGCGTTTCGTGTGGACGGTAGGCGGCGAGGTCGGCGCTCGTCAGCGTGCCGGGACGCGGCTCGGCGTGCGTGCGTTCCGCGATGGCGCGGGCGATGTCGCCCTCCAGCAGGGCCCGCGGTCCCTGCCGCGCGATCGTCCGCAACGTGGCGGCGTAGGCCGGGTTGCGGATCACGTCACCGGCCTGCGCGGGCGAGCCGTCGGCTCGCGAGAAGAGCGACTTCGCATCGGGCAGCCTGGCCTGCGGGAAGTCGGCGTTCACGAAACGGCCGAGTCGCTGCGGCACGGTAAATCCGTCGGCAGCGGCGCGCTCCGCTGTGCCGAACAGGTCCTTCCACGGCAACCTGCCGTGGCGCTCGTGCGCAAGGCCCAGCATCGCAATGGCGCCCGGCGCGCCCGTCGAGCGCCCGCTGGTGACGGCCTCGAAAAACGTCAGCGGCTTGCCGTCGTCGCCGAGGAACATGTCGGGTCGGGCGCCGGCTGGCGCCGTCTCGCGACCGTCGAACGCCGTGACCTTCCCGGTCTTCGCGTCGTAGTACAACAGGAACGCGCCGCCGCCGAGGCCCGAACTCTGCGGCTCCACGAGCCCGAGCGCCGCCTGGACCGCGACGGCGGCGTCGATCGCGTCACCGCCCGCCTGCAGCACCGCGACGCCCGCGTCGACGGCGAGCGGATTGGCTGCGACCACGCCGGCCGGCAGCGTCGACTGGACGGGCGATGGGGCGGGAGTGGCGGCGCGCTCGGCGTGCTGGCACGCCGCCACGAGCGCGAGGGCCGCGCCGACGATCAGACCTCGGTAACGCATGCGGCGAGTTTACCGTCCGAGGTGCCAGGCATTGACGTTTTTGACATTCGGTCCCGCATGCCGGGATCGCAATAAGTCAATAAGTCAGTGCCTGGCACCTCGCGGTGTCCGGGCACACGTTGACGGCGCGGACCGCCCACTCGTGCGGCCCCGGTCCGGCGTCGAGGATGTTGATGCAGCCATTGCCCTGCTCGATGCGGCCATACGCGGCGTCCGAGCCGGTGAGCGCTTCGGACAGGATGACTTCGTCGACCAGCGTGTGCGCGACGATCAGGGCGGTGTCCCACTTTTCACTGCGGAGCTTGTCGAGGGCCGGCAGAATACGCGCGCGCGCTGCGGCGACCGACTCCCCGGCGTGCGTGGCGTCGCCGGCCTCCAGTTCGCGCAGTTCCGCCCAGGCCTCGGGCTGTACGGTCTGCATCTTCATGTCGTCGAGTATGCCGCGCGCGGTCTGCGCGGCCCGCGGGTAGTCGCTGCTGACCACGCGATCGAAGCGCGTCACACCCATCGCGCAGAACCACTGCGCGGCAGCGCGCGCCTGCTCTCGCCCTTTGGCGGACAGGCCCGCCGTATCGGGATCGGCGAGACGCTGCCCGTTGCCGTCGAGATAGTTTGCCTCGCCGTGGCGGACGAGGTAGATGCGCCGCCGAGGTGCGTCGCTGGCGGCGAGCGCACTGGCAGGGCCCTTGGCCGCTCCGGCACAGGCATCGACCGGCGCAATCGCCCGACTGGGCGTCGTGCAGCCCGCAAGCAGCATCAGCGAGGCGAGGAAGTGATATTTCATTGGCAGGCCGGGCTCGAGCAATTCGACGTGCCGCGCGCGGCGGATGATCGAAAGTCTAAACAAGGCACCGCTGCAAATCTTCACCTTCGCCGCCACGTGCAGGCCGGCCATCGACAGGGATTGTGGCGACGGCGCTGTAGGTTATGCTGTGCGGGCCCAGGGCCCTGCGTGGTGCTCGAAGCAATGCGCACGGTCCCGGGCCCGAGTCAGGGCGATTCCGACGCGAGGTAAGGACATCGTCATGTCGAATCTGGCCAAGCAGTGGTTCTTCGCGACCCTGACGATGGCGCTGATCCTGGTGCTTCCGGGCTGCGGAGGCGGGTCCCACCACAAGACTCGCTCGATCGGCGGTACGGTCTCCGGCCTGGGCGGCGGCTTGTCGGTCACGCTGCTGAACAATGGCGGCGATGCGCTGACTGTCACGGCCAACGGCTCGTTCGTCTTCAGCACGAAAATCAAGAAGAAGTCCGCGTACGCCGTCACGGTCGGCACGCAGCCGACGGGCCAGACGTGCACCGTCGCCAACGGTTCGGGCACGGCCAGGAAGGCGAATGTCACGAACGTATCGGTCACCTGCACCACCAACACTTATACGATCGGTGGCACGCTGTCCGGGCTGGGCAATGGCTTGTCGATCACGCTGCTGAACAACGGAGGCAATTCGCTGCCGCTGATTGCCAACGGGCCATTTGCGTTCACGACCGCATTGGCGAGCGGCGCGGCCTACGTCGTCACGGTCGGCACGCAGCCTGCGGGCCAGACGTGCACCGTCGCCAACGGTTCGGGCGCGGTCGGATCGGCGAACGTCACAAACGTTTCCGTGACCTGCATGACGAACCCCAGGTACACGATTGGCGGCACGCTCTCCGGACTCGGCGCCGGCCTGTCGGTCACGTTGTTGAACAGCGGCGGCGATGCGCTGGTCCGGAACGCCAACGGGTCCTTTGCGTTCACGACCGCATTGGCGAGCGGCGCGGCCTACGCCGTCACGGTCGGCACGCAGCCGCGGGCCAGACGTGCACCGTCGCCAACGGTTCGGGCGCGGTCGGATCGGCGAACGTCACGAGCGTTTCCGTGACCTGCATGACGAACCCCAGGTACACGATTGGCGGCACGCTCTCCGGACTCGGCGCCGGCCTGTCGGTCACGTTGTTGAACAGCGGCGGTGATGCACTGGTCCGGAACGCCAACGGGTCCTTTGCGTTCGCGACCGCATTGGCGAGCGGCGCGGCCTACGCCGTCACGGTCGGCACACAGCCGCCTGGCCAGACGTGCGCCGTCGCCAACGGTTCGGGCGCGGTCGGATCGGCGAACGTCACGAACGTTTCGATCACCTGCACCCGCAACACATACACGGTCGGTGGCACGCTGTCGGGGCTGGGCAGCGGATTGTCGATCACGCTGCTGAACAATGGCGGCGACTCGCTGACTCTCAGCACCGATGGCTCGTTTTTATTCGCGGTCTCGATCGCGAGCGGCGCGGCCTACGCCGTCACGGTCGGCACGCAACCACCGGGCCAGGTCTGCACGGTGAGCAACGGCTCGGGCTCCGTCGGCTCAGCCAACGTGACGAATGTGGGCATCGTTTGCCGGGACGGGAACCTCTGGGCGTGGCAGGGCGGAGCGAACCTGGTTTCTCCTGCAGGCCTGTACGGCACCAAGGGAGTGGCGGCGGCGAGCAACGTGCCAGGTGGCCGCAAGTGGACCGCGAGTTGGCAGGACTCGACCGGCAACTTCTGGCTGTTCGGCGGGCACGGCTATGGCTCGACCCGTGCGACCGGCGGCCTGAACGATCTGTGGCAATACAGCCCCACGACAGGCCTGTGGACCTGGATGAGTGGCTCCAACGTGGTCAACAGCGCCGGTGTCTATGGCGTGCAGGGAGTGGCGGCCGCCGCCAACGTGCCCGGGGCTCGCGAGTCCATGGTCTCGTGGACCGACGCCGCCGGGAATCTGTGGCTGTTCGGTGGTCGCATCGATCACGGCGGCGGCGCGGCCGATTATTACAACGACTTGTGGAAGTACAGCCCGGCCACCGGGATGTGGACCTGGGTTGGTGGCGCCAACACCGCCAATTCGGGCGGCGTGTACGGGGTGCCAGGTACCGAGTCGGCAACCAACTGGCCCGGCGCGCGCTACGGCGCGCTCGTGTGGACGGACGGCGCGAGTCGCACATGGATGTTCGGCGGTTACGGCCTGGACTCGGCCGGTACGGTGCTGGGTTATCTCAACGACCTGTGGCGATACGACCCGTCGAGCGGACGCTGGACCTGGGTCGGTGGTTCCGACACGCGCGATGCGACCGGTACCTATGGCACGCAGGGCACGCCGGCGGCCGCCAACGTGCCGGGCTCACGCGCCTGGGCGTCGGCGTGGACGGACAGTGCCGGGAATCAGTGGTTGTTCGGCGGCCTGACTGCCGGCGCGCCCAGCTCGGCCGCTACGTTGAACGACCTCTGGAAGCACGACGCGAGCAGCGGCCAGTGGACCTGGGTCGGCGGATCGAACGTCGGCGGCGCCCGCGGCGTCTACGGGACGCAGGGCACGGCGGCGGCGAGCAACGTCCCTGGTGCGCGTGGCGGTTCGATGGCCTGGGCCGATGGCTCCGGCGACCTGTGGCTCTTCGGCGGCGCGGGCTTCGACTCGGTGGGCACCGAGATCGATGACCTGAACGATCTCTGGCGGTACAACATTGCCACCGGTCACTGGACCTGGGTGAACGGATCAAACCTCGCCAGGGCCAGTAGCGTGTACGGGAACCTGGGCACTCCGGCCGTCGCAACGCAGGCCGGCGCCCGGGACGGCGGCACCATCTGGGCTAGCGGCAACGACCACGCCTGGCTGTTTGGCGGCGCGGGATACGACTCGGTGGGGGTCTACAGCCTGCACGGTCTCAATGACCTGTTCGAGTACTTTCCGTAACGCAGAGTCATCGACGCGAGTTGCAGGACCACCGGCTTCGATCAGTGGTCGACCGATCGCAGCAGTGGGACCGGATCGACCAGCGCGTAACCCGGCATGTTCGTGACCAGTTGCTCGAGCCAATGCTTGTGGCCGGCGCCGAAGATCACCAGCACCCGGTCGCCGGGGTGTGCGACGTCGAGCAGCTTCGCGAAGATCTTGGCATTGCGCATGGTCCAGTAGCCGAACAACTCGGAGGCGGGCTGGTCTTCGCCACTGTCGAGCGCGAGCAGGCGGTAGTACATCGACGAGTCGGCCATGCCGTGCAGGTCGTTGGCATCGACCAGCAGTTCGCCGATCGTCGCGCTCGCCTGGCGCTGTTCGAAGGCGGAGACCAGTCGGCCCGTTTCGGCCAGCATCGCCTGCAGTTGCGCGTCCGACCCGTGCGCCTTGGCGGATGCCTGCACGCGCTCGAACGGAAAATAGTCCGGCTCGCCCGTCGCCGGTTGTTCGTCGATGCCGTATACGGTCTTGAGTCCCAGTTCGTGCGCCAACCGGTAACCGATCTGCACGCGCTCGTCGCGCGAGGCGGCGAGCTGCGCGGTCTGGAACGCGGCGTAGTGGTCGTCGACGTAATCCGGCGCGGCGGTGACCCGCTCGATCGCGATCAGCGTCGGCCGGTATCTTTCGAGCGCGCGCGCGACCGATGCCAGCTCCAGTTGACGCTGCGGCGTCAATACGTCGGTCGCCTTGACGTTGTTGAGGTCCTGCCCCGGGTTATCCATGTGGAAGGTCCCGAGGACCATCACCTGGACCGGCGCAGTCGTCTGCGCGTGCGGACGGTGCCAGCAGCAGACCCACGACGAGTATGGCAAGTCGGCGCATCGCGGTGATCCTCACGTAGCGGTGTAGCCATTCAGATGCGCTCTCCGGCCGCAAGGTTGCACCCGCCAGAGGTGTCGGTCACCGCCGGAACTGTTACGGTTCACGGACGATCATCTCGCCGGAGCTGCCGATGAACCTGAGGCTCGCGTCCCGCTATCTGCCGTTCGTGCTAGTCGCCGGTGCATTCATCGCGAGCTTGCTCGGCCTGCGCAACTCGGGAGGCTGGTTTGTGCCCGTGGTCGTGTTCGGCGTGCTCACCGCGCTCGGCGTGGCCGACCTGCTGCAGCCGCACAGCACGCTGCGCCGCATCTACCCGCTGATCGGCAGGCTGCGCTACCTGCTCGAGTCCATCGGCCCGGAATTCCGCCAGTACTTCATCGAGTCCGACAGCGACGCCGTGCCGTTCTCACGCGAGCAGCGGGCGGTCGTCTACCAGCGCGCCAAGGACACACTCGACAAGCGGCCGTTCGGAACGCTGCACGACGTTTACGCACCGGACTACGAGTGGATGAGCCCGTCGTTCGCGCCGGTGGCCGTACCGAACCACGACTTCCGTGTGACGATCGGCGCCGGGCGTGCGCAGCCGTATTCGGCAAGCGTGTTCAACATCTCGGCGATGAGCTTCGGCGCGATCTCGCCGAATGCGATCCGCTCGTTGAACGAAGGAGCGAAGCGTGGCGGCTTCTACCACGACACCGGCGAGGGTTCGGTGTCGCCGTATCACCGTGAGCACGGCGGCGACCTCGTCTGGAACATCGGGTCGGGCTATTTCGGCTGTCGCGACCTCGACGGGCGCTTCAGCGACGACCGCTTCGTCGAGAGTGCGCGGCTGCCGCAGGTGAGAATGATCGAGATCAAGCTGTCGCAGGGCGCGAAGCCCGGGCACGGCGGGGTGCTGCCGGGCGCGAAGGTGACGGCCGAGATCGCTGCGACACGCGGCGTGCGCCAGGGCGAGGACTGCATCTCGCCGGCGAGGCATTCCGCGTTTTCGACGCCGGTCGAGCTGATCCGGTTCGTGGACCACCTGCGCGAACTCTCCGGCGGCAAGCCGACCGGGTTCAAGCTCGCGATCGGCCATCCCTGGGAGTGGTTCAGCATCGCCAAGGCGATCCACGAGACCGGCATCGCACCGGACTTCATCGTCGTCGACGGCGGGGAGGGCGGCACCGGGGCGGCGCCACTCGAGTTCGTCAACCACATGGGGGCACCGCTGCGCGAGGCGCTGATGCTCGTCCACAACACGCTCGTGGGGATCGGCGTGCGTGACCGCGTCCGGATCGGCGCCGCGGGCAAGGTCACGACCGCGTTCGACATCGCGCGCACCGTTGCGATCGGCGCCGACTGGTGCAACGCGGCGCGCGGCTACATGTTCTCGCTCGGCTGCATCCAGTCGATGTCGTGCCACACGGACCGGTGCCCCACCGGCATCGCGACGCAGGACCCGCGCCGCTGGGGCAAACTCGACGTGCCGGATAAGGCGTCGCGCGTACACAACTATCACGAAAACACGCTGAAAGCGCTCAGCGAGTTGCTGGCGGCAGCAGGCCTGCGCGAGCCGTCCGAACTGGGCCCCGAGCATGTGATCCACCGCGTGTCGGCGACGGAAGTCCGCTCGCTCGGCCGACTCTATGCGTTCCTGGAGCCGGGCCAGTTGCTGCACGGCTCACTCGACGACGAGCGCCTGTCGGTCTTCAAGATGTTCTGGAATGACGCACGTGCCGATTCGTTCGATGCGCCCGCGCGGGTCGTCGCTCTTCGCCACAGCAAGTTGCGGTAAGAGGTGCCGGGTTTGACTTATTTGACTTGTTGGCACGGCCAACAAGTCAAAT
The DNA here is from genome assembly GCA_963843985.1 of uncultured Gammaproteobacteria bacterium. Classification (GTDB taxonomy): domain Bacteria; phylum Pseudomonadota; class Gammaproteobacteria; order Steroidobacterales; family Steroidobacteraceae; genus RPQJ01. The sequence continues at coordinate 171,252 of CAWJMS010000002.1, forward strand.
AAGTCAAACCCGGCACCTCTCAAGAATGCCAGACGATTTTTTTGCGCTGGGCGACCCAGGTCTCGTAGTGCTGCGCATACACGGTCTCGATGCGGTTGCGCTTGACCTTGAACGTCGGCGTGACGAGGTCGTTGTCGACCGTCCAGGCGTCGGTGATCAGCACGAGGCAGTCGAGTTGCTCGTGCGGATCGAGGAGCGCGTTGACGTGCTGCAGGTGCTCGGCCAGCGATGTCTCGAGCGTGGCCCGATCGGCGGGGACCGCCGACCTCTGCGCCGCATCGGCGTTGAGCATCAACAGCGCCACCGGCTGTCCGAGGTTCGCGCCCGTCACGCAACAGGCTTCGATGGCCGAATGCGCCACCAGCTGGTCCTCGATCGGCGCCGGCGTGACGTACTTGCCCTTGCTGGTCTTGAAGAGGTCCTTGACGCGACCGATGATGCGCAGGTTGCCATCCGCGTCGAGTGCGCCCTTGTCGCCGGTGCGCAGCCAGCCATCGGCCGTGAACGCGTCGCGCGTCAGCTCCGGCTCGCGGTAGTACCCGAGCATCACGCCCGGGCATTTCACCTGGATTTCCTGCGTGCCGGCATCGATGCGGCTCTCGACGCCGTCGTACGGCAGGCCGACGGTGCCCGCCTGCGAGTGCCCGGGCAACGTGCAGTGCGACACGCCGCAGTTCTCGGTCATGCCGTACACCTCGACGATGTTCAGTCCGAGCCGCGCATACCAGCGCAGCAGGTCCGGCGGCATCGGCGCCGCGCCGCCGGCCGCCGACTCGCATTGCTCGAGTCCCAGGGCGGTCAGGATCTTCTTGCGCACGATGGATCGAACGATCGGCACCGCGAGCAGGCGGTCGAGCTTGTCCGCCGGCATCTTCGCGAGCACGCCCTGCTGGAACTTCACCCACAGCCGCGGCACCGAAAAGAACACGGTCGGCCGCGCGCGCCTCAGGTCGGCCGCGAACGTCTCGAGGCTGTCGGCGAAGAACACGTGCATGCCGCTCGCGATCTGCCCGTGTTCGATCGCCGTGCGCTCGGCCACGTGCGACAGCGGCAGGTAACTGAGCGCGCGCGAGTCCGATTCGATTCGCAGGCGCTTGCGCACGGCGGCGATCGACCAGGCGAACGTGCCGAAGCTCTGCATCACGCCTTTCGGCATGCCGGTGGTGCCGGACGTGTACATGATCGTTGCGAGTTCGTCCGCCGGCCGCACCGGGCGGCCCGGCAGCGGCGGCGTGCGCGCGACGATATCCTCCCAGCGCGGAAAGTCGGTAGACGGCGCCAGCGGCATCGCGATGCACGGCAGGCTTGCCGGCACGCCTTCCTTCATCGTCTGCCAGTCGTCGAGCTTGCCGACGAACAGCAGCTTCGCCTCGCTGTGCTCGAGGATCTTGCGCACCGTTCCCGCGGCGAGCGTCGGGTATAGCGGTACCGAGACGCAGCCCGCGAGCCAGATCGCATAGTCGGTCATCAGCCAGAACGCGGTGTTCTTGGACAGGATTGCGACGCGGCTGCCGGGCTCGAGGCCGAGCGACTTCAGGTGCGCCGCAATGCGTCGCGCCTGGTCCAGCGCCTGGCGCCAGGAGAATTCCTGCAGCACGTCGCCACCCATCGGCTGCGTCATCACCACCTTGTCCGGGGTCGTCGACTCCCAGTGAAAGAGACGCTGCAGCGCGAGCAGGTCGTCCTGGACGGGACTGTTCATGTGCGAGGACTTCCTTGTTCGAATCCAGGCGCGGTCTTTGCGCGAAAATCGTGTGACGTGACGGCCCGGCACGGTGGTGCGCAGTGCCCGGGGGCCAGCCACGTTCGTCCGGTCCGTCGCCGACGGCATGGCGTGATTCTACGCGGCACACGGAGTGTCACGTCGCGTTTACCGAGCTGCAGCCGCAACGGCCGCCGGCCACGCCTGCCCCGCACCGCACGGATCAGGCCACCCCGCTTTGCAGGTACCATCGCCCACATGAAATCCGCCCGACTGTCCGCCTACACCGACCAGCCCGCCGACATTCGCATCGAAGACGTGCCGGTCCCGCAGCCCGGCCCCGGACAGGTGCGGGTCCGCATGCGGCTGGCCCCCGTCAATCCGTCCGACCTGAACTTCGTGCGCGGCACCTATCACTCGGCGCTCGAGCGCGTCGTCTGGAACGCCTCCGGTCCCGGCGTGTATTTCGATCCGCAGCGAACCAACCCATGCCCGGTGCCCCCGTATGCGCTCGGCGGCGAGGGACTCGGCATCGTCGAGGCCTGCGGCTCGGGCTTCCTGGCCCGGCGGCTGAATGGCAAGCGAGTGGCGGTGGCCGGCGGGCCGCCGAACGGCACGTGGCAGGAGTGCGTGGTCGTCGATGCGAAGCGCGCCGTCGCCTTGCCGGCCAGCGTCGCGGACGAGCAGGGCGCGATGTTTTTCGTCAACCCGATCACGGCCTACGTGCTGGTCCGCAAGGTGCTGCAAGTACCACGCAACGGCTGGGTATTGGTCACAGCGGCCGGTTCGGCGCTCGGCAAGAGCGTCGTGCGCCTCGGCCGCCGCGACGGCTTCCGGACGATCTGCGTCGTTCGCTCCGGCGCCCACTCGGCCGAACTGCAATCCTTGGGCGCCGATGCGGTCATCGAGACCGACCGGCAGGACCTGGTCGCGGAAGTGGCGCGGGTGACGAGCGGCCAGGGTGTCGGCTATGCGCTTGATTGCGTCGGCGGCGACACGGCTGGCCACGTGATCCGCTGCCTCGGCCTCGACGGTCACCTCGTCGTCTACGGCACGCTGGCCGACAGCCCGATGCAGCTGCCGAGCCGCGACCTGATGATGCCCGTCGCGCGCGTCTCCGGCTTCCTGCTGCCGAACTGGATGGCGCAGCAGTCGCCGCTGACGTTGCTCGGAGTCCTGCGTGCGGTGAAGAAACTGACCGTCGAAGGCATCTTCCACACGGAAGTCACGGAGACCTTCCCGCTCGACCAGGTTGCCGCGGCCGTGGCGGCCGCGATGCGGCCGGGTCGGACCGGCAAGGTGATGCTGCGGATCCCGGGCTGAGGGACCGGCCGGCCGTGCCACGCTAAGGAAGTGTCGGCGCAACGCCTCGTCAACTGCGGCACAGCCGATTTCCAAAGCGAGTCTGAGGCACTCGCCTGTCACCCGTCCGCTACACTGCAGCGAATCACGCAGGCGAGAACGTGCCGCAAAAGCCGGGGGACGAAAGCGAGGGACTGTGGGGGAAGCTGCGCCAGCGCAAGGTGGTGCAGTGGGGCATCGCCTACGTCGCGGCGGGCTGGGGCCTGTTGCAGGGGCTCGCCTACGTCGGCACGGCCTTCCATTGGTCCGACCAGCTGCAGCGGATCGCCATCGTCGCGTTCTTCGTCGGCTTGCCGATCGCGCTGGTCGTGGCGTGGTACCACGGCGACCGCGGACACCAGCGGGTCGGCGGCCGCGAGTTCGCGATCCTGACGGTCCTCCTGCTGATCGGCGGCGGGCTGTTCTGGTGGGTCGGACGCATGCCCGACAACCCGGTGGTGACAGGCTCGCCCCAGGCGCCTGCTGCGCCTGCGAGCGAGCCGTCGATCGCCGTGCTGCCGTTCGTCAACATGAGCGACGACAAGGGCAACGAGTACTTCTCCGACGGAATCTCGGAAGAGTTGCTCAACGTGCTGGTCCGCGTGGATGGGCTTGGCGTGGCTTCGCGCACCTCGTCCTTCGGCTACAAGGGCAGCCCGCTCGGCACTGCGGCGATTGCGAGGGCGCTCAAGGTCAATCACGTTCTCGAAGGCAGCGTGCGCAAGTCCGGCAATCACGTGCGCATCACCGCGCAGCTGATCGACGCCGTCAACGACCGCCACCTGTGGTCGGAGACCTACGACCGCGAGCTGACCGACATCTTCGCCATCCAGGCGGAGATCGCGAACGCGATCGTCAACGCGCTGCGCGGTCAGCTCGGGCCCGCGAAAGCAGCGACGGTGACAGTGCGCGCCGACACGGAGAACCTCGAGGCGTACCAGGTGTACCTCAAGGCCCGCGAACTCTTCATCGCGCGCCGGGACCTGCCGGAAAGCATCCGCCTGTTCGAGCAGGTCACGCAGCTGGACCCGAAATTCGCGCGCGGCTGGGAAGGGCTGGCCGCGGTCTGCGTCGTCGTCGAGAGCTGGGGTATCCACGATCGCGACTACATGGCGCAGGCGGAGCAGGCAGCGAATCGAGCGCTGGAACTGGATGCGTCTCTGTCCATGCCGTGGGCCGTGCTCGGCTACGTCGCAAGGCAGCATGCGCCCGTCGACTGGGCGCGGAGCCTCGAATTGACGGACCGCGCGATCGCGGCCGATCCGCACAACAGCACCGCCTATCTGTGGCGCAGCATCGACTGGCTCGAGCTGGGATTCTTCGATCGCGCCCTCGCGGACCAGGACCAGTGCCTGGCCCGGGATCCCGGTTACCAGAACTGCACGCGATGGAAGGCGCTCGCGTTGCTGTTCAGCGGCAAGACCGACCAGGCCATGGCGCTGTTCGAGAAAGGCGTCTCGGCCGGGTTCATCTTCAATCGCGCGGAAAGCTTCATCGGGCCGTTGCTGCAGCGCGGCGACCGCGTCGGCGCGGCATTACTCATGAAGGAGATGGGCACCACGCCCGAATTGAGCGCGATCCTGCTGGAGGCGCGGATGAAGCCAGGCTCGCCTCGCGCCGACGCCGAAGAGGTCGTGCGGCGCTACCTTCCCGAACAAGGCAGCTTGTACGCGGTGCGCATGGGCGCCGAGAAGACCTACCTCTGGCTGGGCGCGTACGATCAGATCGGCAGCCTCACCAATCTCCGGCTGGACCTGTTGACGCAGTGGGAGCCAGGCTTTCCCGGCTTTCGTATGTCAAATGCTTTCAAGCGCGTGCTGGAGCGCATCGGTGTGCCGAGCTACTGGCGCACCCACGGGTATCCGCCGCAGTGTCGGCCGGTCGGAAAGGATGACTTCACCTGTGTGTGAGAACGTTCGCGGCGACCCGGAACTTCGGGCGCGCCGCAGGGTCGCATCCTCAAGGCCCGATGACGCCCGATCGTATCCGCCGGAGGTTGCCATGACACCCCTTGCACTCCATACCCTCCGCGCGCCCGTCCTGCAGATCCCCGGCGCCGACCCCTGGTACGCCGCCCCGAACGATCCCGCGCTGTCGGTCATGACCGACTTCCGCGAGCGAGCGTCGGTGACGGTGTCCGAGGCCGCGACCATCGACGCGGCTCTCGATCACATGAAGCACAACGGCGTGCGCTGCGCGTTCGTGGTCGACGAAGCGCGAAACGCCGTGGTCGGACTGATCACCGCGTACGACATCCTGGGCGAGAAGCCGACGCGATACGTGGAGGACACACGCAGCCGGCGTCGCGACGTGCTGGTCCGGGACATCATGCTGGGCATCGCCGACTGGCACGTGGTCGACATCAGGGAGGTCGAGCAGGCCACCGTGCGTGCCGTCGCCCGCCTGTTCGACGAGGCGCACGTCACCCACGTTCCGGTCATGGAGACAGGCTCGCGCGGCGAGCCGCGCCTGCGTGGCATTTTGTCCGGCGCCCGCGTGAAGCGACTGCTCTCGCGGCCGGCAGTCTCCGCGGCGAGCTGAACGGCCGATCGCTGCCAACGCCATTTGCTGCACTGCGGTGCAGGCGGGACTGGTATAAATCCCTGCAGAAGAGTCCCGAGGCCAGGGGGAAGGCATGACCTACCGGACCCTCGCGTACGCGGTGGCAGACCGCGTCGCGACGATTACGCTGAATCGACCCGAGCGCATGAATGCGATCAACCTCGCGATGCCGGGCGAAATCGCTGCGGCCGTCGACGTGGCCAATCGCGACGACGGCGTGCACGTGATCGTGCTGGCCGGCGCGGGCGAAGGCTTCTGCAGCGGCTACGACCTGAAAGACTTTGCCGAAGCCTCCGGCCAGCGGCCCGGCTCGCAGCTCGGCGGCGGCCTCGAGTCGCGGCCCTGGGACCCGATGGCCGACTTCTTCGGCATGTACGAGTTCACGCAGCAGTTCATGTCGCTGTGGCGCAGCTACAAGCCGACGATCGCCAAGGTGCATGGACCGGCTGTCGCCGGCGGCAGCGACATTGCGCTGTGTTGCGACCTCGTCGTGATGGCGGAGGAGGCCGTGATCGGCTATCCGCCGGCGCGTGTCTGGGGCTGCCCGACGACGGCGATGTGGGTGTACCGGCTCGGCGCCGAGAAGGCGAAACGCATGCTGCTCACCGGCGACCTGATCGACGGGCGCGAAGCGGCCCGGCTCGGTCTGGTGCTCGAGGCGGTGCCGCGCGACGAACTCGACGCGCGGGTGGCCGCGCTGGCCGAGCGCATCTCGGCGGTGCCGAAGAACCAGCTGATGATGCAGAAGATCATGGTGAACCAGGCGTACGACGCGATGGGACTCGCGAACACGCAGCGATTCGCGACGCTGTTCGACGGCATCACGCGACACACTCCGGAAGGCGTCTGGTTCAAGCAGCGCGCCGAGGAGGCGGGGTTCAAGCAGGCGGTGCAGGAACGCGACGGCGGGGCGCCGATCGCGCCGGGTGTGAGTCGGCCGTTGGGGCCGTGGGTCGACGACAGGCACGACTGATGCGGGCTGAGGCGGCGCCAGACCGCCGCCCGGGATACAGGGGGAAGTGGATGGACACGAACAGGGGCAGGGGTTCGGGCATTGCAGCCCTGGATGCCGCGACACTTTGCGGAGGCTTTCCAGGTCACGGCCGCGGAGCGGCCCGACGAAATGGCATTGCGCACGCTCGACGGCGCGGTGTCGTACACGTATGCGCAATACGCCGCTCGCGTGCGCTCGCTCGCCGCCGGGTTGCATGCGCTCGGTGTACGGCCGGGCGACACCGTCGCACTGATGCTGGTCAACCGGCCGGAGTTCAACGTCGTCGACGCCGCGGCGATGCATCTCGGCGCCGTCGCGTTCTCGGTCTACAACACGTCGAGCCCGGAGCAGATTGCGCACCTGTTCCGCAATGCCGCCAATCGCGTCGTCGTCACCGAGCGTCGTTTCCTGGCCAACGTGCTCGCGGCACGCACTGCGGAGATCGAGCACGTCGTGCTGATCGACGGCCACGAACCCGGGACGATGACACTTGATGACCTCGCGGGCCGCGGCGCGCCGGCCTTCGACTTCGAGGCGTCGTGGCGCGCGGTCGCGCCGGACGACGTCGTCACCCTGATCTACACGTCGGGCACCACCGGTCCGCCCAAGGCCGTGCAACTCACGCATGCGAGCGTGCTGTTCCAGTGCCGCGCGTTGAACCGGCTCGCGCCGGTGCAGCCCGGTGGGCGCGGCATTTCCTATCTGCCGAGCGCGCACGTCGGCGACCGCACGTTGAATCACTATTACGCGTCGATGTGCCTCGGCACCGAGATCACGTCGATCAGCGATCACAAGCAGATCGGGCTGGCCTTGACGACCGTGCGGCCGACCCGCTTCGGCGGCGTGCCGCGCGTCTGGGAAAAGCTCAAGGCCGGACTCGAAGCCGCCGGCGTGCGCGATCCGTCGGTGCTGCCGACGCGGCGAAAGCGGCCGTGCGGACGCGCCTCGGCCTCGAGAACTGCGACTGGTGCGTCTCCTCGGCCGCGCCGATCGCGACCGACGTGCTGCAATACTTCCTCGACCTCGGCCTGCCGCTGGTCGAAGGCTGGGGCATGTCGGAGGCCTCGTGCTTTGCGGTGATGAACCCGCTCGATGCCAACAAGATGGGCACCGTCGGCAAGCCGCTGCCGGGCGTCGAGCTCCGGATCGCCGGGGATGGCGAGATGCTGATCCGCGCGCCGCTGGTGTTCAGGGGCTATCGCGGCGACCCGGAAAAGACGGCCGAAGCGATCGACGCCGACGGCTGGCTGCACACGGGCGACGTCGCCACGATGGACGACGAAGGTTACGTGCGGATCGTCGATCGCAAGAAGGAAATCATCATCAACTCGGCCGGCAAGAACATGTCGCCGGCCAACATCGAGCAGCAGTTGCGCGCGGCTAGCCCGCTGATCGCGCAGGCGGTGTGCATCGGCGACCGGCGTCCCTACAACGTGGCGCTGCTGGTGCTCGATCCGGAGATGACGGATCGCTGGGCGGTCGAGCGGAGCCTGCCGGGGCGCAGCGTCGCGGAGCTGCTGGACCACGGGGCTTTGCGCACGACGATCGACGCCGCCGTCGAGAAAGCCAATGCGAACCTGTCGCGCGTCGAACAGATCAAGCGCTACACGGTCCTCGATTCGGAGTGGCTGCCGGGCGGGTCCGAGCTGACGCCGACGCTGAAGCTGCGCCGACGGGTGATCCACGAAAAATACCGCGACGCGATCGAGCGGCTGTACGGCTAGGTGCCGGTGTCGGCCGGCAGCGGCAGCGAGACGACGTTGCTCGGCGCGGAGGGCTGGGCGCTGGTGTTCTCGGCCACGCATTCGAGGCGGCCTGTCACCCGCGCGCCGCATTCCATCTGCAGGTTGCGGTAACGGATGTTGCCCGTGACCCGGGCGCTGGCCTGCAGCTCGAGGAAGTGATCGACCTCGACGTCGCCCATGATCTCGCCGTTGATCACCGCGTCGTGCACGCGCACGCCGCCTTCGATGCGTCCCTTCTCGCTCAACACCAGCAGGCCGCGCGCTTCGGGCTTGCTCAGCACGTTGCCGGCCACCTGGCCGTCGACGCGCACGCCGTCGGTGACGATCACGTCGCCGACCACTTCGACCCCGGCCGCGATCAGGCTCGACAGCCGGGTCACTTCGATCGATTGATGCATCTTCTTGCGGAACATCGTCTTCCCCTCCTGGAATCCTGCGCTCAGTGCTTGCCGCTGCGGCGGCTCTGCGCCGTAAAGAAGTCCACCTGGCTCTTCAGTTCGGCGGCGTGCTGGCTCATCTCGGCCACCTGCCCGGTCAACGCCATGCGCGTCGACCGCTCCATCTCGAGCTCGGTTTGCGTGCGCGCGAGGTCCGCCTTCAGCGCGGCGTTCTCGCGCTTCAGCGACGCAAGCTGGGCCGCAGGGATGCGTCCGCTCGTATAGAGCCAGGCGCCCAGCGCGAGCCCCGCGGCGATCAGTCCGGTTACGGCCAGGGCATGCATCGCGTCGCGCAGGCGACGGTCGGAGCCGAACTCCAGTCGCGCAGTGGTCAGTTTTCGGGAGCGCGACCCCTGGGCCCACCGCATCAGTCCGCATTCCTCGCAAGCACGCTGGCGAGGACGCGGCCCGGCTCGACGCGCACGCCATTGCGGATGACTTCGAAGTGCAGGTGCGGCCCGGTCGAGCGGCCGGTCGAGCCGACGGCGGCGATCTTCTGCCGCGGCATCACCAGGTCGCCTGCGTGCACGAACAGCTTCGAGCAGTGACCGTAGAGCGTCTGCAGGCCGTTGCCGTGGTCGATCACGACGGCGTTGCCGTAGGCGCCGCGGAATCCGGCCCAGACGACGCGACCGCCGCCGCTCGCGAGTATGGCGGCGCCGCGCGCGGCCGGAATGTCGAGGCCCATGTGGTGCGCGAGCCGGCCCGTGAACGGGTCGCGGCGCACGCCGAAGCCGGAGCTGATGCGCGGCATGTTGCCGAACACCGGCGCGCGATTGGGATTCGCCATGTCGGTGAGGTCGCGCGCGGCCGCAGCATCGGCAATGCTGTCCAGCGACGCCTCGATCAGGTCGATCTCGATCTCGAGCTGCGACAGGCCGGTGCCATAGTCGCCGACGGGCGCAGACGCGGCGGCCGACGTCAGCTGCGCACCGTCCAGCGGCAGCAGCGGGCCGCCGCTCGGTTCACTGGCTAGCGAAGTGGTCGCAGCGGTGTCGGCGGCGGCGGTCGTCGCGACCGGCGCCGCCTGCACGGGGGCCGGGGCCCGCTTGACGCCGAGCCGCTTGGCCAGGTCGCCGGCTTCGATCTCGAGGCGCGTGAGGCGCCCCGACAGGCTGCCGACGCGTTCGACCAGCGCCTGTCCTTCGGGGCGTTTGAAATCGAGCACGCTCGGACCCGACATCAACGACGGCGAGCCGCCGGTCGCGCGGGCCTGGCCGAGCAAGTAGCCGGCCGCGACGCAGGCTGTCATCGCGATCAGGGCCAGCGAGCCGGCACACAAGGCGAGCGGCCGCGCGCGAATGGTGCGCATCCGCGAATCCGTCATCTGGTGTGCCGAGACGATGATGAAGGCCAACGCCTTGCCCCTGTCGTGCCTGCCTCCTAGATAGCGAATTTCGCGGGAAAAGTCGGTTTTGGCGCCCCATTCTGTGACCGGTGGCACAAAGGACGCGGCGTACCGGGCCGGCCGATTACAATGGCCGTTCTGCCCGCCCCACGACGAGCCCCGACGGAGACCTGGTATGAAGACCCGCATCACAGAATTGTTCGGCATCGAACACCCGATCGTGCAGGGGGGCATGCACTTCGTCGGGCTGGCACAACTGGCCGCCGCCGTCTCCAACGCAGGCGGTCTCGGCATCATCACCGCGCTGACGCAGCCGACGCCCGAGAAGCTCGCCGCCGAGATCAGGCGCGCTCGCGATCTGACCGACAAGCCGATCGGCGTGAACGTGACGTTCCTGCCGGCATTCTTCAGCCCGCCGTACCCGGAGTACGTGCAGGCCATCATCGAAGGCGGCGTGCGCATCGTCGAGACGGCGGGCCGCAGCCCGGAATCCATCATGCCGCTGCTGAAGGCGCACGGCGTCAAGGTGATCCACAAGTGCACGTCGGTGCGACACTCGTTGAAGGCGGAGAGGATCGGCTGCGACGCAGTCAGCGTCGACGGTTTCGAGTGCGGCGGCCACCCCGGCGAGGACGACGTGCCGAACTTCATCCTGCTGCCGCTCGCGGCCGAGGCGCTGAAGATCCCATTCGTCGCCTCCGGCGGCATGGCGGACGGCCGCAGCCTCGTCGCGGCGCTGGCGCTCGGCGCCGAGGGCATGAACATGGGCACGCGCTTCATCGCGACGAAGGAAGCGCCGGTGCACGAGAACGTCAAGCAGGCGCTGGTGAAGGCGACCGAACTCGACACGCGGCTGATTCTCCGGCCGCTGCGCAACACCGAACGCGTGCTGCGCAACGCCGCGGTCGATCGCATCCTGGAGGTCGAGAAGGCCAAGGGCGCCGAGACGAAGATCGAGGACCTGAAGGAGATGATCGCGGGCGTCTACCCGAAGGTGATGCAGCAGGGCGATCTCGAGGCCGGTGCGTGGTCGTGCGGCATGGTCGCCGGGCTGATCCACGACGTGCCCACCTGCAAGGAACTGATCGACCGCATCATGGCGGAGGCCGACGCGATCGTCAGCCGACGGCTGGCGGGCATGCGCAGGTTACGGCGGACGAAGAGGTCGGCGGAGTACAGCCCGACTCCCGCGCGCTCGAGACGACTGGTGTAGAGCACGACGCCCGCGCCGAACAGGATCGTAAACAGGCCGCGCATCGTGCCTTCGAAGAAGAACGAGGTGACGACCCAGGCCCAGAGGTCGGCGCCGGTCGCGCCGCCGTACACGCTCGGCTCGGTATAGGCGCTCGGCAGGCCGAAGCCGGCGATGTTCATCAAGAGGATTCCGAGCACGGCGACACCGCGCAAGGCGTCGAGCGCGAAGATCCGTTCGCGGTCGGTCGTGGGCGCCGCCTGGACTCCAGTCGCGGTCTGCTCCATCGGTCCCCCCGGTCGCGGCTACGGCCGCTTCTCAGTCGTCTGGCCGGCACGATATCGCACTATTTCCCGGCGCGGGCGCAATCGGCTGGCGGGGTCCCGCGGCGTGCCCGGTGCTATGCTCGCTGCCATGAAGAGATTCGATCCGATCCAGTCGTTCGCGAGCCTGCGCCACGAGTTCGGCGAGCACGGCGGCGTGAACATGTCGGTCGAGGCGAGCACGACGTTCACCGTGATCGACCCGACGACGATGCCCGAGATCTTCCAGGGCCACCTCGGCCCGGATGTCGGCGGGTGCTACCTGTACGGCCGGCACTTCAATCCGACGGTCTACGTGCTCGGCCGGCAGATCGCAGCCTACGAAGGCGCGGAGGCCGGGTACTGCACGGCCAGCGGCCTCGGCGCGATCACGGCGACCATCCTGCAGTTGTGCGACACCGGCGATCACGTCGTGGCGAGCCGCACCGTCTACGGCGGCACCTTCGCCTTCCTGCACGACTACCTGCCGGTGAAGGCCGGCGTCACCACCACGTTCGTCGACGTCTCCGATCTCGCCGCGGTCGAGCGCGCCTTCACGCCGCGGACGAAGCTGCTGTACTGCGAGACGATCTCGAACCCGACGCTGCGCGTGGCCGACATCCCGCGGCTCGCGGAAATCGCCCACCGTCACGGCGCCCGGCTGGTCGTCGACAACACGTTTGCACCGTTGATCGTCGCGCCGATCCAGCTCGGCGCCGACATCGTGGTGCACAGCCTGACCAAGTTCATGAACGGCGCGAGCGACCACATCGCGGGCGCGGTATGCGGCGCCACGCCGTTCATCATGCAGTTGATGGACCTGCACACCGGCTCGCTCATGTTGCTCGGGCCGACGATGGATCCGCAGGTGGCGTTCGACATCAGCCTGCGTCTGCCGCATCTCGGACTGCGGATGGCCGAGCACAGCCGGCGCGCGCTCGAGTTTTCGCGACGCCTCGCCGGCCTCGGGCTGCCGGTGGTGTATCCGGGCCTCGCGACGCACCCGGACCACGCGTTGCTGAAGCAGCTGGCGAACCCCGACTTCGGTTTCGGCGGCCTGTTCACGCTCGACCTCGGCACCCGCGAACGCGCGTTCGAGTTCATGGCGCGGCTGCAGAACGAGCATCGATTCGGGATGATGGCCGTGAGCCTCGGCTACAGCGAGACGCTCATGTCGTGCTCGGCGGCGTCGACCAGCAGCGAAATGCCGGACGATGAGCTCGAAATGGCGGGCATCCGGCCTGGGCTCGTGCGCATGTCGATCGGCTATACCGGTACGCTCGAGCAGCGCTGGTCGCAACTGCACGAAGTACTCGCGCAGATGGCGCTGATCGGCTAGGCCTTCAGGTCGGTGCGCTTTCGTCAAGTCCACGTTTCGTCGCGCAAATCGGGACGCCTGCCGCAATTTCCGCGTGCAGGGCGGTTCAGTCAGCAAACCGTCGCATGACCGCAATCTTCGCGACCGACCATTCGCGTCGCGCCAGTCCGGCGCGTACGGAGATTGCAGTCATGGACATCGTCGCAATAGTGATGCTGGGTTCGATCGTGTTGTGGATGCTGCAGCACGTCGACGAACTCTTCGGCTGACGATGAGGCGCCCCAGGTGAATGCGATGGGGCGCGAGCAGGGTCCGGCCTCGCTTCAGCGGGAGCGACGGCGGGCCCGGGCGGGGCGAGTCGCCTTCTTCTTCCTCGGCGCCGCCGATGGTTTGCGGTACTGCGCGGCGTAGTAGTCGAGCGCCCACCGTGTCTTGGCGAGCTGGCCGGAGTCGCGTTCCGCGCCGGACTCCGCGAGAAACGCCATGAATCCCGCCATGACGGCCGCCGCCTGTGCGGCCCTTGCTTTCACCGACACCTCCATCAGGCGGGCGCCGTCTTCGCGACGCCAGAGCTCGGCGGTGATCGGCCATGGGCACGCCGGGTCCTCGAAGTCCCAGCGCTGCGCCTTGAGCGGGCCCATCACGCGCAACGTCGTGAAATCGATGCGGGCTCCGCCCATCTCGCGCAGGAATTTCTCCTGTGGCTTGGTGAACAGCGATGCGGTGTCCTCGTCGCGGGTCACGACTCGTTTGATCAGGCCCTTGCGCACCGGCATCGAGAACGACGCCGACTTCACGAACCCTTTTTCGCTCGCATCGACTTCGATCTTGAAGTCGGGGAACCTGTGCCAGCCCTTGCCGACTTTTTCTGCCTGCACCGGGCGGAACTTGATCGTGCCGTTGTCCCGGCCGCCGATGACTCGGCGCGCGCGCACGATGACGCCGGCCGCGAGCAACTTCAGGTCCGGCGTGTCGAAGAAATAGACCAGCCGCTCGTCGTCGTTGTGCTGCGTCAGCTTGTAGCGCTTCAGCGCACCCTTGATCTGGCGCTGCGGAATCGTCGCCTTGATCTCTATCGCGTCCGCGCCCGAGGTGATCCGGGCAAAGCGGCCCTCGGCCGCAGTCTGGGTCGTCACGCCACGCCTCCTGCGCCGGCCATTGACCGCAAGCTATCATTGAATTACAGATCGCGGTATCCACAGGCGGGGAAATCCCCGGGAGGCGAATCATGGCCGGAAATGCCATCACCTGGTTTGAGATCTACGTGCAGGACATGCAGCGCGCCAAGGCGTTCTACGAGAACGTGTTCAACCGCACACTCGAGCGCCTGCAGAGCGGCGACCTCGAGATGTGGGCATTCCAGGGCGTGATGGACAAGCATGGCGCCGGAGGCGCGCTGGTCCGCATGGCTGGCATGCCGTCGGGCGGCAACAGCACGATCGTCTATTTCGAGTGCGCCGACTGCGCGGATGAAGGCGCGCGTGTCGCCCGGGCGGGCGGCAAGGTGTTCAAGGAGAAGTTTTCCATCGGCCAGTATGGCTACATCGTGCTCGCCACCGATACCGAGGGCAACATGATCGGCATGCACTCCATGAAGTAGCACCAGGCCGCAGTTCTCGCGCTTCCGGCTCGCAATATGTACAGTGGCGCCATCGGGCGCGCGGATTCCGCCACAATGCGATCCGCGCCGTCGCATCAATCCGTTCAACTTGTCCAACTTCCTGTGGCTCAGCCAGGAGATGTCTGTGATCCATTCGTCCATCCGTTCGTCGTTTGCTTTGTCGTCCATCGCCCTGGCGATGGTGTTGCTCGCCGCTTGCGGCAAGACTCCGAGCCCGCCGCCCGCGCCGGAAGCCACGCCGGCCGTGGATGCTGCGGCGGCCGATGCGGCCAAGGCGGCCGACGAGGCGCGCGCCGCGGACCTCGCGGCCCGGGAAAAGGAGCTCGCCGACCGCGAGGCGGCCCTGAAGCAGCAGGAACTCGAGGCCGAGCTGGCCAAGCGCGATGCGGAGAATGCCGCCGCTGCGAAGCAACAGGCTGCGAAGACGGCTGCGGCCAAGAAGACTCCGCCCAAGGGCTCTGCAGCGGGCGGCGCTACGGCGGCCGCGGCGGCGAAGCCGGCCGAACCGCCGAAGCCGATCGTCGTGCCGACCGGCACGCAGTTGTCCGTCCAGTTGAATTCGGCGCTCAGCACCAAGACGACCAAGGTCGGTGACCGCGTCAACGCCACGCTTGCCTCGGACGTCGTCGTGGACGGCCGCAAGGCGGCGTCGCAGGGCGCCGCGATCTCCGGTTCCGTGTACAAGGTCATTTCGGGCGGCGATCGCGTGGGCACCACGCCGAAGATCACGCTGACGTTCGACAGCCTGGTCGCGGCGAACGGCGCCACGCTGCCGATCGCGGCCAGGTTCCAGCAGCTCGGCAAGAGCGAGAAAGGCCAGGACACCGCGAAGATCGTCGGCGGCGCCGCGGCGGGTGCGATCATCGGCAACCAGGTCAGCCACAATGGCGGTGCGGTGGTGGGTGGCGTGCTCGGCGCCGGCGCGGGCACCGCAATTGCGAAGAACACGGGCAGCGAAGTCGAGATCCCCGCGGGCACCGTGGTGGCCGCCGCGACGACGGCCGACTTCGAGGTCAAGCTGAAGTGATCGATGCCCTCTCCCGCCACGAGCGGGAGAGGTGCAGAGCCCTCACCCGGCCTGGCGGCCGACCTCTCCCGCAAGCGGGAGAGGTGGGGGGCTAGATCTCCCCGCGCTTCGCGAACCGCGCGATGTGCTCGCCCGCGCGGAACGCAAGCGCCTGGATCGTCATCGTCGGCTGGCCGCGGCCGGACGTCACGAGGCTCGATCCGTCGCAGACGAACAGGTTCCGGACGTCGTGCGCGCGGTGATATTTGTCCACGACCGATGACTTCGGGTCGTTACCCATGCGGCAGGTGCCGAGCAGATGCGGCCCGCCGGTCCCTTCGCCGATCGGCTCCTTCCAGACTTGCTGCGCGCCCGCCGCATTCAGGATCTCGACCGCCCGGTCCTGCAGATAGCGGGCCATCTTGAGGTCGTCGGGGTGGTCGCGATAGGTGACCCGCATCGCAGGCAGTCCCCATGCGTCCTTCAACGTCGGATCGAGATCGACGCGATTCGACTCGAGCGGCAACGACGTGCCGTGCGTCGCGACGACCATGGCGCGCGGCATCGCCTCGAGCAGCGACTTGAATTCGACACCCCAGGCGCGCTCCGGCGGTGGCGCCAGCATGGCCCAGCCGATCGGCAGCGGACCGATGCGGCCGTCGAGTCCGCCGCCCCCATAGAAGCCGCGTTTCGGATCGTGGTCGTAGAAGTCGTGCACGACGCGCGTCACCTGCACGCTCTTGTACTCGTTCAGTTCGTGCTCGAAGATCGAGTGGACCTGGCTGTACGTGTTGAACATCAGGTTGCGTCCGACCATGCCGCTCGAGTTCGCGAGGCCATCCGGATGCTTCGGGCTCGCGGACATCAGCAGCAGTCGCGCCGACTCCGCGCCGTTTGCGCACAGCACGACGGCGCGCGCCTTCTGGAAGTGCTCGCGCTTGTCCTTGTCGAAGTACGCGACGCCGGTGGCGCGGCCCTTTGCGTCGGTTTCGACCCGGCTCACGTAACTGAGCGGCCGCACCTCGCAACGTCCCGTCGCCTCGGCCTCCGGAATCATGTTGTAGAGCGTCGAGGACTTGGCCGTCATCTCGCAGCCGAAACCCATGCAGAACCCACAGTGTGCGCAGGCGTTCCGTCCGCGATAGGGCACCGACGCGATGGCCATCGGGGCGGGGTAGGGGTGCAGGCCGAGCTTGCGCGCGCCGCGCTCGAGCAGCACGCCCGACGACTTCACCGGCAACGGCGGCATCGGATACGGCCGGCTGCGCGGCGGGTCGAACGGACTCGCGCCGGCGAGTCCCGAAACGCCGATCTCCCAGTCGACTTTCGTGTAATACGGCTCGAGTTCCGCATAGTCGATGGGCCAGTCGTCGAACGTCGTGCCGGGAATCGCGCCGAGCAGCGATCGCTCCTTGAAATCGACCTCGTGAAAGCGCCAGAAATTGCCGGTGAAGTGCACACTGCTGCCGCCGACGATCGGCGCGTACCAGGCGGCCGGGAATCCCTGCACGCGCTGCGCAACCTGGTCCGCCGACTTGCGGAACGTCTGCGGATTGGTGTCGAGCTTGTTGCTGATCCCGCTGTTGAACCAGTAGTCGAGTTCGTCGTGACGGAAATCGGCGGCCGTGTAGCGCGGGCCCTGTTCGAGCACCAGCACCTCGAAGCCGGCCTGTGAGAGTTCGCGCGCCATCACGCCGCCTGCCGCGCCCGAGCCGACGACCACGAAGTCGATCGTGTCGGTCGGCTTGAACGTGCGGCCGGTCATGACTGCACCTTCGTGCCCGGGTAGGGCGCGAAACCCGGGTAGTCTTTGTCGTAGTAGCCGAAAGGCGATTCCCAGACATGGCGGTCGACGAAGCCGACCAGGTTCCAGCCCGACTTGCCTGCGTTGCCGCCGTACGACGGGTTCGCCAGCAGCCCCAGCACGGTGAGGAAACGCATCTCGCCGAAGAACGGCGTGCGCTCCATGTGCTTGAGGAAGCCGATCTGCACTTCGCTCGCGAGGTCCGCGAACGCGCCCTCGCCCGAATGGTGTCGGGCGCAGGCCTGCCGAAAGGCGTCGAGCCTTGCGACGAAGCCCGTGGCCTCTTTCTTGAACACGCCGGCGTGAACCTGGTCGACGAAGTACACGACGCCCGCTTCGTGCGCACCCGGCGTCGCGCCGCTCGGTACGATCTGCGAGGCGATCGCGTCGACGTCGCGGGCCTGCGCCGCCGTGAGCAGCAGGAATTTCGAGCGGTCCGCCGTATCCGCAGCCATCATCTCGTGCGCGTGTTCGGCCGCGGCGACGATACCCGGCCAGCAGGCGGTCAGCCACGCGGCGCCCATCGCGCCGCCCGAGGCGCGCAGGAACGACCTGCGAGAATTGCCGGTTCCATCCATCGCGCACCCCCAGTCGTCGTTTTCGCGGGAGTATGGACCGGCTCGCCGGGGCACGCCACGCCTTTCCGGGGCGGCGCGGACTCTGCCAAGATCGGCGTGTGTCGCCACTGGACACGACTCAGGAGACAGCGATGCATTGGATGACGACGTTCGTGCGGACGGGACTGACGATCGGCGCGCTGATGCTGGCGGGCTCCGCGTCTGCGGCCGACGACGCGATCGTGCGACGGCCGATGGGCGATTTCCCGATTTCGAGCAGCGTGCTCGTGCCGCCCGGAGCGAAGCTCGTCTTCGTGAGCGGCACGCTGGCCGATCCGGCGAAGCCCGACGCGCCGGCCGGCAGCAGCGAGCGCCTGGGCGACACCGAGACCCAGGCCGCCAGCATCTTCGGCAAGATCGCCCGCGAGCTGGGTGCGTCGGGATTCGGCCTCGCCGACGTCGTGAAGATGAACGTCTTCATGGTCGGCGATCCGGCGAAGGGCGGCGCGATGGATTTCGCGGGCCTGATGAAAGCGTATTCGCGTGTGTTCGGCGCAGGCACGCTGGGCAAGCTGCCCGCGCGCACGACGGTCCAGGTCGCGGCGTTGCCGATTCCCGGGGCGCTGGTCGAGATCGAAGTGGTGGCCGCGAAGTAGGCGGCGGCCCTCACCCGGCGTATCGCCGACCTCTCCCGCAGGCGGGAGAGGTGGAACCCTCACCCGGCGTATCGCCGACCTCTCCCGCAGGCGGGAGAGGTGGAACCCTCACCCGGCGTATCGCCGACCTCTCCCGCAGGCGGGAGAGGTGAAGAAGCTAGCTGTTGCCCCACTTCAGGATGGTGGTGTCGCCGAGGCCGGACAGCGCCGTCTCGCCGCATACGGCGTTCTGGTATTTGCGGGCCAGCCGCGCCGGGCCGCCGTCCTCGAGCCATTCCTCGAAGTCGCGCGACTTCATGGCTTTGGCGACGTACGGGCCCTGGATCTCGTCGCAGCCGAGCGCCTGCAGCATCTGCACCGTCGCGGCGTCGTCGATCCCGTCGCACACCGCGCGGATGCGCATCGCGCGCGCCATCGCGAGCACGGCGGCGGTGACGCCCTGCGCCCACGGATCGGTGTAGAGATCGGCCATCAGGGCACGGTCGAGCTTCATCGAGTCGAACGGCACGCGGCGCACGTGGCCGAGCGAAGTGTGACCCGTGCCGAAATCGTCGATGCCGACGCGCACGCCGGCCTTGCGCAACGCGTTGAGCGCCGTCACGGCGGCCTCCGGCGCGTCGATCAGGCTCGCCTCGCGGATCTCGAACTGCAGCGAATCGGGCGGCAGCTTGTGACGACTCACAAGCGCCTGCACGGTCGTCACCAGGCTCGGGTCGCGCAATTGCCGGCTCGACAGCGTGTTCGCGACGAAGAAATGCCGGTCGTAGCGTTCGTGCCAGTTCGCGAGCTGGCGGCTCGATTCCTCGAGCATCCAGCGGGCGATGTCGTCGCCGATGCCGGCCTCGTCGGCGAGCGACGCCAGTTCCTCGGGCTTCACCGCGCCGAACTGCGGGCTGTCCCAGCGCACCTGGCATTCGACGCCGGTCAGGTCGAGCGTGTCGATGGTCATCCGCGGCTGGAACACGAGGTGCAGCTCGCGACGCTCGACGGCGCCGCGCAGCGCGGATTCCATCAGCAGCCGGCGACGCGCGTGCGCCTGCGGCAGCGGCGAGAAGAAGGCGCACGAGCGCGGATCGGTGGCGAGTTCGGCCGCCGCGTGCGCGTTGCCGAGCAGCTGCTCGGCCGTGACAGAGTCGCTTTCGGCCAGCGCCACGCCCGCGCTGACCGCCGGGACGAAATCCACGTCCGGCGACACCGCTTCCTTGGACAGCGACTCGAGCACGGCGTGCACGACGGTCGCGACGTGCTCGGCGGAGACGCGACTGCGCAGCAGCAACGACAACTCGCCGTCGGCCGTGCGGCACACCGACGGCAGGTCGGTGCGCCAGAGGATCGTGCCGCCCTGGCCGATGCGGCCGAGCTCGGTCTCGATGCGGCGCGCCACCAGCCCGATCAGCTTGTGCGCGTAGGCGCCTCCCTGGGCCTGCAGGATGCGGTCGAAGCCGTGCACCCGGAACGCGACCGCCGCGAAGGCCGCCGTGCTGGAGCGTTCGTTCAGCGCCTGCTCGACCTGTTCGGCCAGGTGGCGGCGGTTGGGCAGCTTGGTCTCGGTGTCGAAATACGACAGCAGCCGGACGGTCTCCTCCGCCTGGTGCAGGCGCGTGAGGTCCTGCAGCGTGACGATCACCGCGCTCGCGTCCGAGCCGCCGGCGCCTTCGACCAGCTCCGCTTCCTGGTGCACGCAGGTCACGCGACCGTCGGACGACTGGAAGCGGTGGTCGAAGCTGAAGTGGCCATTGCCGGTCGCGCAGGTGACGAACGCCGCGCGCACGTCGCTGCGCTCCGCCGGATCGAGCAGCGCGATGAATTCCTCGTAACGGGCCGAGCGCGCTCGCCTCGACGCCGAGCAGTTCGCCGATCATCGGCGAGACGTGCAGCGTCGCGCCCTCGACGGTCAATTCCCAGTGCCCGACGCGCGCGATGCTCTGTGCGAGCAGCAGCTTGGAGCGGCTCGAGCGCAGCTCTTCCTGCATCTCGCGATCGCGCAGCAGGAAGCGCACGCGCTCGACCAGCAGGCGCGGGTTCATGCCCTTCTGCGCGAAGTCGTTCGCGCCTGCGGCATACGCCTGGCTGATCGCAGGCAGGTCGTTGCGGCCGGTCAGCATCAGGATCGGCACGAGGCGCGTGCCCGCAATCTGCCGGATCTCGCGGCAGGCCTCGATTCCCGATCTTCTTCGGCATCTCGACGTCGAGGATCACGATGTCCGGGTCGATGCCGGAGAAACGTTGCACCGCTTCCTGGCCGTCCGCCACCGTCTGGACCATGAAGCCGGCCCCGGCGAGCGCCGCCTCCGCCAGCAGCAGCGCAGACGGATCGTCGTCGGCGATCAGGATCGTGGTAGCCGGTTGGTCGGTCATCGTGGGTGAGGTCCTTAGCGGGTCCCGGTGCCGCGGCGGTTCTCGGCCTCGAGGGCCGCGACCAGCGCCGCGTAGTGGGCTTTGAGGCCGGTGGCGATGCGCCGCACGGCCGCGAGGTCGCCCGACTCGAGTGCGGTGATCTCGCAGCGCTCGAGCAGGTCGGCGAGCCGGCGGCCGCCGAGGTTGTTCACCGGCGACTTGATCGCGTGAGCCGCCGAGGCGATCTCCTGCAGGTCGCCCGCGGCGAGCGCCGCGTCGAGGCGGGCAAAGAGCTCCTTGGACGACTGCACCAGCATTTCACTCAACCGCTCGAACACCAGCGGCTTGCCGAGGCTGCGGATCGCCTGGACCTGCTCCGGGTCGAGCACGGGCAGCCGCGATTGCAGCGGCGAGGTGTCGGCGGGCTGTACTTCGAGCACGCGCTGAATCGCCGTGTCGCTCATCAACTGCTCGGACTCCGGCTCGAACTGGATCTCGACGACCGGTTCCGCCGCGCTTACCGGCGCGCTCACGGGCGCCTTTGCGGCAGGTGCGGCCGGGGCGACCGTCGTCGCGGCGATCGCGGGTGCGGCAGGCTTCGGCGCGACCGGGGCGGCCGGCTTGGCCTCGTACGGCGCCAGCGTGTACTTGGGCACGAACGGCGCAGCGGTGGCGACCGATGCGGGCCTCGGTGCCACGGGCCTCGGCGCCGCAATTGCGGCGGGCTTCGCCGCCGCAGTCGGCGCGGGCTTCGCCGCCTCGATCGGCGCGGCTTTCGGCGCCGCGACCGGGGCAGGCGGCGCAGGCGCCGCTTCAATCGGCGCGCCCGGCGCCACACGCAGCGTGCCGCGGGCCTGCGCGACCGGCGCGAGCGCCTCGACGAGTTCCGACGACTTGAACGGCTTGGCCAGGAACGAGTTCATGCCGACTGCGAGGCAACGATCGCGGTCGCGGGCCAGCACGTTGGCCGACAGCGCGATGATCCTCGTCGGCACCGCGCCGCGACGCGCCTCGTCGAGGCGGATCTGCTCGGTTGCGCCGTAGCCGTCGAGGCCCGGCATCTGGCAGTCCATCAGGATCACGTCGTAGCGTTGCTTCACGGCCTGGTGGACGGCGACGTGGCCGTCCTCTGCGGTGTCCACGATGCAGCGCAACTCCTCGAGCATCGCGACGGCGACTTCGCGGTTGATCACGTTGTCGTCGACGACCAGCACGTGCAGGCCGAGCGAGCGTTGCATTGCCGCGCTCGACGGGCGGCCTTGCGTTCGGCCGGCTCCGCGTCCTGCGCGGGCGCCGCGTGTTCCGCACGCGGCCGCTGCGAAGCCTGCAGCGCGCCGCGCAGCAGCTGCTGGCGCCACCGGCTTGGCGATGCACAGGTCGGGCGCGATCGCCCGGGTGCCTTCGTAGGACGGGGTTGAAATCGAGCGCCGTCATCAGCACCACGTACGTGTCGGCGATCACCGGGTCGAGCCGGATCGCGCGCAGCAGTTCTTCGGGCGTCGCGTCGGGCAGGCTGTGGTCGAGCAGCACGACGTTGTACGGCTTGCCGCGCGTGGCCGCGTCGTGCATCTTGTCGCTGGCGAGCCTCGCCTGGCTCAGCATCGTCACCTGCGCCGACCAGTTGGTGAGGCGTTTCCTCGAGCAGCATGTAGCTCTTGTCGTTGTCTTCGACGACCAGCACGCGCCGGTCGGCGAAATCGTCGGTGGCGCGACTCTCGGCGCCGGCCTCGCCGCATGACCTCGAACGGCAGCACGAACGAGAAGGTAGCTGCCGCGGCCGACCTGGCTGCTCAGGTCGATCTTCTCGCCGCCCATCAGGCGCACGAGGCGGGTGGCGATCGAGAGGCCGAGCCCCGTGCCGCCGATGCGCGTCGCGTTGCCGAGCTGGGTGAACGCCTCGAACACGCCCGTCTGGTCGCGCCTCGGGAATGCCCGGGCCGGTGTCGGACGACGCTGAAGTGCAGGCGGCACTGGCCGTCGCGCATGTCGTCGAGACCCACGCGGATCTCGATCTCGCCCTTGTCCGTGTACTTGACCGCGTTCGACAGCAGGTTGCCGAGCACCTGGCGCAGGCGCAGCACGTCGCCGACGACCGTGCTCGGGACGGTCGGCTCGACGCGGCAGATCATCTCGAGCTTCTTGCTCTCGGCGCGACCGGCGTAGAGCTGGCCGGCGGTCTCGGCGAGCTCGCGCACGTCGAACGGCTCGCGCAGGAGGTCCATCTTGCCGGCCTCGATCTTCGAGTCGTCGAGGATGTCGTTGATGATCTGCATCATCGTCTCGGCGGCCTGGCGCATCGAGTCGACGAAGCGGCGCTGGCGCTTGTCCAGTTCCGTGCCCGCGAGCAGCTCGGCCATGCCGAGCACGCCGTTCATCGGCGTGCGGATCTCGTGGCTCATGTTGGCCAGGAATTCGTCCTTCGAGCGCGTCAGCGATTCCGCCTTGCGCAGCCGCATTTCCATTTCGCGGGTGCGTTCGATGATCTGCTGCGCCGACGAATGGCGCAGCGCGCGCAGGTCGCGTCTCGTAGTCCGCGAGCTTGTCCGCGAGCACGTCGAAATTGGTGGCGAGCTCGGTCAGTTCGTTGGTGCGGCGCTCGCCGCGCTGCGGCTTGTCGGACTCCGTCCAGGCGCTGTAGCGGGTGTGCTGCGCCAACTGGGCGAGCGGCTCGACGACGTGGCGCTTCATCGAGTTGGCCGCGAGCAGCGCGATGATGAACCCCAGCAGCAGCGCGATCGGCACCTGCTCGAGCCGGCGCCCGGCGTGGCTCCAGATCCATGCGTTGTCGACGACGACGCTGACGGAGCCGGTCAGGCCCGGGCTCAGCTCGACCGGGCTCTCGAAGTAAATCGGCTCGAGCGCGAAGTAGCCCAGCACCGTGTGCAGGAAGCCGTCCGGCGCAGTTTCCCAGTCGAGCGCCGCAGGGGGCCGAATGGCGTTCGCGAGATCGCTGCGCACGTAGCGCTGCAGCACGTCGCCGTTCGCCAGACGCAACGTGGAGGCCAGGTATTCAGGGTGCGCGTCGAAATCGTCCAGCGCGCCGCCGTGCGTCGCTTCGAGCCGCGTCGCCATCGAGTTGGCCGTGCGCTGGGCCTGCTGGATCACGTCGTCGCGGGCGGTGCGCGCGTCCCAGACGGCGCTCACGAACTGGACCGACATCAGCGTCACCGTGACCGCCGCGATCGCCGTGACGCGGAACTGCGTAGTCAGCGACAGCGACTCGAAGATTTCGTGCAAGGACCGGCCCGCCGAGCGTTTCGGCGGTCGCGGGGCGTCCTTGTCGTTTGTCGCGGTCGCGGGGTCCATGGCTCACGTCGCATTGGTGACGGCGCCGAGCGTACCCGCGGGGGTGACATAAGGTGAATTGACGAGGTCTGAATCTGTGAATCAGCTCTCCCAATTTCGTGCGGAAATGGTCGGTCGAGCGGCCTGGGAGCGGCCTCGGGGCGGCTTGGCGGGCGGGTCCGCGCCGACCAGGCGACCGGCGCCGCGGTGCGCTTTAGAAGCCGAACCTGGCCAACGCGGCGGCGAGGTGGGCGCGCATCGCGTCCGACTTCATGGGAAACGCCCGGAAGAAGTCGTCGCGCGTCAGCGACGGATTGCGCTCCCGCACGTTCGCGGCCCAGGAGGCGGCCCGCGGCATGTCGCCCGCCAACTCGTGCGCAGCGCAGGCGATCATCGCGATCAGCACATGCGCGCCGGGCGACCGGGCCGCGCGTTCGGCCCAGCCGGCCCCCTCGACGACCTCGCCTTGCGCCATGTGCGTGAACGCGCGCGTGCCGAGCATCGCGTAATAAAGGGGATCGAGGGGACTCAGGCGCATCGCGAGGTCGACGTGTCCGCGTCCTTCGAGTCCGCGCCCTGCGAGCGTCTCCGTCCACGCGCGCGCGTACAACCCCTGCGCGTAATTCGGGCTCAACGACGTCGCGCGCTCGAGCCAGGCAAGCCCGCCATCGAGGTCGCCGACCAGCCAGTGCGTGCGCCCCATCGTGAAGTTGACGAACGGATCGAGCGGATCGAGTTCGAGGCCGCGCTGGGCATGCGCCCGGGCGAGGGCCGTCTCGCCGGCGAGGTCGTCGGTGTGGTGCATGAACGCCGTCTGGAAGTGCACGAACGAGAGGCCGGCGTGCGCGCGGGCGAAGCCCGGGTCCTGCGCCACGGCGCGTCCGAACAGCGCGGCCGCCACCGCGTTGTCCTTGCGGTTGAAGCGGTACACGTGCTGCAAGCCGAGGTGGTAGGCCGACCACGCATCGAGGTTCTCGGTCACCTGCAGTCGCGCCATCGCGGCCTCGTGCAGCGGGATCTGGATCTCGAGCGCCGTGAGGATCTTCGAGCGTATTTCGTCGCGCACCGCATACACGTCGTCCAGCGAGCCCGTGAAACGCTCGGCCCAGACGACGCGGGCATCGCGCGTGTCGATCAGTTCAGTCGTGACGGCGACAGTCCGGCCCGACACCTCCACGGTGCCGGTCAATCCATAGCGCACGCCGAGCAGCCGGCCCACCTCGAGCATGTCCGGCTCGGACGACCGCAGGCGGAAAGATGAGCCGCGCGCGGTGACGAACAGCCAGCGCAGCCGGGCAAGTTCGGTGATCAGTTCGTACGGCAGCGCGTCGGCGATGGCGGCATACGGCCCGGCGTCACCGATGAGATCGAACGGCAGCACCGCGATCGACGGGCGGGAGAGGTGATCGACCGGCTGGATCGTGGCGTGCGCCAGGTCGCGGCCGTCGAGTCGCGTGACCAGCGCCGAGTACGCCACCGGGTCGATCCGCTCGGCCCGCACGTCGGCGACGAAGCGGAACCCCTGCCCATGTATCGTCCGGATGTAGCGCTGGGCCTTGCCGTCGTCGCCGAGCGCCTGGCGCGCCGACTTCACGCGGCTCGCGACGGCCGAATCCGACACGACGCGCCCGTCCCAGACCTTCTCGATGATCTCGTCGCGCGACACCATCCGTTCGCGGTTCTCGACCAGCAGCGCGAGCAGGCCGAACACCTGGGGCTCGATCGGGCGCGCTTCGCCGTCGGAGCGCAGCTCGACCTTGGCCACGTCCAGTTCGAAGTTGCCGAACCGGTAGATCATGGCCGCGAGGATAGACCAGTCCGGCGCAGCGGCCCAAGCCGCGCGCCCGCAGGAATCCGCGCGATCTCCACGAAACCTCCAAGGGCTCTCCAAGCGTCGGCGCGGCCCAGAGGGTTCAATGGCGTCCACGGCGGGCCCATGCCGCCGCGACATCCAGCAAGGAGATCGCCGTGAAACAGCCACGTACCGACATGCCGACCCGTCTCGAAGCGGGCGGAGTCTGTATCCAGGCGCAGGACTGGGCCGACCTCAATGTCGCGCGCATCCGCTTCCCGAAGGGCGCCAACGCCACTCCGCTGCTCGCGGGTTTGCCGCAGGGGCTTTGCCAGTGCCCGCACTGGGGCACGGTGCTCAAGGGATCCATCCACGTGCGGTACGCGGATGGCCGCGAAGAGGTCGTCCACGCCGGCGACGTCTATTACTGGCCTCCCGGTCACACGGTCTGGGTCGACGAGGACTACGAAGCCGTCGAGTTCAGCCCGGCCGGCCCGATGGGCCAGGTCATCGAGCACTTGAAGTCCAAACTCAACCTCTGAAGGAGATCGACATGCCTATGGTCACCATCGACGTCATCAAGGGCGTCTTCACCCCGCGGCAGAAGGAACAGCTGATCGAGAAGGTCACGGCCGCCATGATCGAAGTGGAAGGCGAGAACATGCGCGGCGTCACGTGGGTGCGCGTTGCCGAGTTCGAGAGCGGCGACTGGGCCGTCGGAGGGCGGCGACTCACCACCGCCGACGTGCACGCGCTGGCTGCGGGGAAGGCAGCCTAGCCGGACTACCGTTGATTGGGCGGGGCGGCCTCGTAAGGGGCCGCTCCGTCTACGTTCGGTTCGCGTCGAGCCGTGCGCGAGCCGCGCCCCGGCTGCACGAGGCTACGCGCCGAACCGTTCCATCAGTTTCTGGAATCGCGGATAGTCGCGCAGCGGCGCCATGTCGTTGTCGTTCATGATCCAGTCCGGGTTGCCGTAACCGAGATCGATCGCGCGTTCCACGAGATCGATCGCGCGCTCGTAATCGCCCATCAGCGAGGCGACGCAGGCGGCGTTGTAGTGCGTCGCGCCGTCTTCCGGCCGCAGCGCGATGGCCCGCTCGCTGAACTGGCGCGACTCCTCCGGCCGGCCGAGCAGCATCAGCACGCCCGCGCCGTGGTCGTAGGCCGCCGAATCGTCGGGGTCGATGGCCAGCCGCTGCTCGATGGCCGCCCACGAACGCTGGATGGCGCTGCGCTCGCCCTCGCGATCCTTCACGGCCTGGTATTCCTGGACCGCCATCGTCACCGGCAGGAAGTCATCCGGCTGCAACGCGAACGCCGCCTCGTAGTGTTCGATCGCGCGCGCATGGTCGCCTTCGGTTACGAAGAACCGCGCGTAGAAATAATGCGCGTCGAACGAGCGCGGATTGAGCGCGATCGCGGCCTCGTACTCGCGCGCCGCGTCGGCCGGCCGGCGACGCAGCTGATGCACCTGGGCCAGCGCGACGTGTCCTTCCGGCAGATCCGGTGCCAGCTCGAGTGCCCGGCCGCTCGCCCGCTCCGCCTCGTCGAGCATCGCAGGGCGCCCGTCGGCGCGCCGGAACGCCGTCTGTGACAGTACGATCGCAAGGCTGGCATGCGCGAGCGCGAAGGCCGGGTCGAGACGCACGGCCTGGCGATACAGTTCCGCCGCCGAGCGGAACTCTGCCTCCTTCTCCCGGCGGGCGAGTTGCCGGCCGCGCAGGAAGAAGTCGTACGCGGCGAGATTCCGCGTCGGCACGTGCGGCAGCCTGTGGGCACCGGTCTCGACCAGCGCCACGCGCAGCGCCTGCGCCGTGCAACGCGCGATCTCGTCCTGGATCGCGAATATGTCCTCGAGACGGCGATCGAAGGTCGCGGACCATAGCAGCGAGCCGTCGGTTGCGCTGACCAGCTGGGCGGCGACGCGAACCCGCTCGCCCGCCTTGCGCACGCTGCCGTCGAGCACGGCGCGCACGTTGAGCAGGCGGCCGATCTCGCGGCTGTCGACGCTGCGCTGCTTGAACTGGAATGAACTCGAGCGAGAGGCCACCCGCAGCCCTCGCACCGCGCCGAGCGCCGTGATGATCTCCTCCGCGGTGCCTTCGCAGAAATAGTCCTGGTCCCGGTCGGAGCTCATGTCGGCAAAGGCGAGCACCGCCACGGAGGGATCCTGTGGCTCGCCAGCGGTCGCGGCTGCAACCGGGATCGCGGTTGCCGCCACCGTTCGCGAGCGTTGCGCGCGACCGACACATCGCGAGGCGACGCGTCGACGCGCCACATCGAACCCCAGCGCAATCGGGACGGCGACGAAGAACCCGGCGATGACGACGATGATGATCGGCCGCAGCAGCGAGGCAGGGTAGCCGAGCGGGCCGAGCACGGTGGATGCAACCTGGATCAGTACCCAGCCGGCGGCGGCATAGGCGACGGCAGTGCGGGCGGCGCGGCTCTCGCTGAGCGTGCGCCACCATGGCAGAGCGTCGGTCGAATCGTCCGGCATGGTCGTGGCGGCTCTCCTGGCCATTACCTTAGCGGTTGGGGCTCAGTCCGACAACGCGCCCGATTTCATGCCGGAACGGCGGCGGGTCGTTCGTTGCAACGCGCTTGACCGCCGCTGCGGCGCGTCGCTCAATGGCGACCCATGTCGAATGCG
The DNA here is from genome assembly GCA_963843985.1 of uncultured Gammaproteobacteria bacterium. Lineage (GTDB taxonomy): Bacteria > Pseudomonadota > Gammaproteobacteria > Steroidobacterales > Steroidobacteraceae > RPQJ01. The sequence goes on from CAWJMS010000002.1 coordinate 199,904, forward strand.
CCTCGAGTCCGCACACTCACCGCCACGCGTTCCGCCGGTCTGACGGCCATGCTCGGCGCGCCGCGACCCTTGTACTACGAAGGCGGCGCGGACGACGCGGCGGGCCTGCCGGCGCACGTGCGGGCTGCCTCCGCGATCCGCCGCCGCGGCACGCGTCTGGTGATCGTGCAGGACGACGTGAATGCGATCGCGGTGCTCGATCCGTCCACGTATGCGGCGCGGCCGCTGCTGTTGCCGGCGGACCGGTCCGGCTTGCGGGTATTCGACAAGGCCCACGGCAACAAGAAACGGAAACTCGACCTCGAAGCCTGCATCATGCTACCCGACGGTCGCCTCGTCGCGCTTGGGTCAGGCTCGAGCCCGCATCGCGAACGGCTCGTCGTCATGGCGGCCGATGACGACGGCTCGGTTCGCATCGTCGATGCGGGCGAGTTCTACGCCGGGCTGCGCGTCCACGCGGACGCCCGCGATGCGGAACTCAACATCGAAGGCGCGGTGGTGCACGGCGACAGCGTGCGGCTGCTGCAGCGTGGCAACGGCAAGCACGGCAGCCAGCCGTGGAACGCGATCCTCGACCTGGCGCTGGAGGGATTCGTCCACTGGCTCGACAAGCCGCACGGACGACTCGCGATCCAGCGTATTCTCGACGTGGAACTTGGCGCTGTCGAAGGCGTGCCGGTCGGATTCTCGGATGCGACGGTGATGGCCGACGGTCGGATGGCGTTTCTCGCCTGCGCCGAGGACTCGGCCGACGCGCTCAGCGACGGGCCGGTGTTGAGTTGCCGGTTCGGCTGGCTCGACCACGGCGACGGCGCGGCTGTGATGACGGACGTGCTCGATGCCGACGGGCGGCCGACGGGCCTGAAGCTGGAAGGCATCGAAGCGAGTGCCGATGGCAGCCCTACGTTCGACGTGGTCGCGGACATGGATCGGCCGGAGGAGCCCGCGCAAATCGCGACTCTGACCGTCCGGGGATGACCCGCAAGGGACCGGGTGCGGGTCCCTCACTCGCGCTTGCCGGCCGCGCGCCTGGCATCGATCGCCTTGCGAGCGTCCGCCATCGCGCCGTCGACCGCGTTCTTCACGCAGTCGTGGTCCTCGATGAGCGGATAGGCGTCGTCGAGTTCCTTGCAGAGTGATGTCGCCATTTGCTCGATGCGCTGCTCGAGTTCGCTCGCCCCTGCGCTCGTGGCGAGGTCGAGGTCGGCATAGCGCACCCACCCCTGCAGCAAGATCTTGCGTTCAGTCGCGACCGAACTCGGGGTGGACGGCTTGCCGGCGCGCGCCGCCTCAATGACGACCACCTCGATCGGGTCGGCCATGGCGGCGCCCATCGCAATCGCAAGACCCAAGCCGAGCAGCGTCAGGGCGAGCGTGCGAAAACCGGGAAGCTTGCCGTCCAAGATCGATCTCCTCCTGGCCCTTCATCACGTTAGCGCGCGACCCTGCGTGGCAACAGTCGTACTCTGTGCAGTTGGTGAGTTGGCTTGGAGGACTGCCATGGCCGCGAAACGAAAGGGGACTCACAGGAAATCATTCGCATTGTCGAAGGTCTACGGCCTGCTCGAGCCGGGTCCGGTCGTGCTGCTCACGACGGCCCGGAAAGGGCGGGCCAACGTCATGGCGATGTCCTGGCACACGATGCTCGAGTTCGAGCCGCCGACCGTGGGTTGCGTGGTCAGCGACCGGAACTTCAGCTTCGCCGCGCTGAAGGCGACGAAGGAATGCGTCATCAACATCCCGACCGTCGAGATCGCGGGGGCGGTGGTGAAGTGCGGCAACAGTTCCGGGAGAACCGTCGACAAATTCGCTGCATTCGGCCTGACGGCGATTCCGGCATCGCAGGTATCGGCACCGCTCATCGCCGAGTGCTACGCGAATCTCGAATGCCGCGTCGTCGAGACGGCCCTGGTGCGCAAGTACTGCTTCTTCATTCTCGAGGTGTGCAAGGCCTGGGTCGGGCCATCGCGGCGAGCACCGCGCACGATTCATCATCTCGGCCGGGGTGAGTTCATGGTGGCTGGCCGCCGGATCAAGCTGCCGTCCAGGATGAAGTAGTGCCGGGGTGCCGTCCCTGCGGACCTGGAAGTCGACGCAGATGCCGTCGCGCCGGCGAACGGCCCGGTCTCACCCCGCCTGCGTGACGATCGTCTTCACGATCGGCACCGGAATCTCCACGCCGCGCAGGTGCAGCACACGGAGAAGCACGGGATTGAGCTCGCCCGGCGTCACCCCGAAATCCTTCATCGCGACCCACGGCTTGATCGCAATGGTCACCGCGTACTCGCCGAGCACGTTGGCCTGCACCAGCGGCGCCGGATCCTTCAGCACCCGCGGATTGTCGAGCAGCACTTCGCGTATCGCCGCGACGGTCGACTCGAGGTTCGTGCCGTAGGCGACGTTGACGCCGAGGTCGAGCTGGCGCAGCTCGCCGTAGTTGTGCAGGATCTCGCCCGCGATCTTGCGGTTCGGGACCACCACCGACGAGAGGTCGGCGTGCAGCAGCCGGGTGTTGAAGAGCGAGATGTCCTGCACCACGCCTTCCTCGCCGGCGATCGAGATGTACTCGCCGACGCGGAACGGCTTGGTGAAGATGATGGTGAGGCCGGCCGCGAGATTGCCGAGCACGCCCTGCAACGCGAGCGCGATGCCGGCGCCCAGGATGCCGAGCCCGGCGAGCAGCGGCAACAGGTCGATGCCGAGGTTCTGCAGCGCCATCATCAGGAACAGCAGCAGCACGAACAGCCGCACGATGCGCAGCAGCAACTGGCGCACCGGCGGCTCGAGCTTGAACTTGTCGAGCCCGCGCGCCGCGAGCCGCGCCGCCCACCGCATGGCAAAGACGCCGACCACCATCACCAGCACGGCCGACAGCAGGCGCGGGCCGAACTGCACGGCCAGCTGCGTCACGGCGCCGGGGTTGTCGAGTAACTTGGTCAGGGGGTCCGCCATCCCGAAATCCTACCGCAACTGGCGCGCCGCGGCTCAGGCCGTAGGGCGAGGGCCCCGTCTCCGTCCGGCGACTTTGGGCGTACTATCGGACGTCCGAGGCGCCCGACCCGCAGCCTGCGGCTCGAGCCTCGTCTCCAGAAGGGGAAACGGCAATGGCGAAGAAGAAATCGGACAGCGGCGTATACCGGGTGACCGAAGTCATCGGCACCAGCACCATCTCGTGGGAGGACGCGGCCAGCAGCGCGGTCAAGGTGGCGGCGCAGTCGCTGCGCGACCTCCGCATCGCGGAAGTCGGCAAGCTCGACATGAAGGTGGAAGACGGCAAGGTCGTCGCCTACCGCGCGCGCGTCTCGCTGTCGTTCAAGTACGAAGGCTGACGACGCGTACCGGCCGGTCGGCAGGCCGGTCGTTCGACTGTCGGACCTGGTTGGTCTGGCGCTCGTCATCGAGCGCCGGAGGGAGACGCACATGGGCGACAAGACGGCCATGACCGGCATGCCCGCGGCGGTCGCAGCCATCCGGGACTGCGGATACGCCACCTGGGCTGGCGACAGCGTGCCGGCAAGCTTTCGCGCCAAGTTCGACGCGCGCCGGATTCCGGTCAAGGACATCCGCAGCGTTCGAGTCTGGGGGCTGCAAGTCGACGACGAGCGTGAGCTGCCGGGTCACGAACGCACGCAGATTCCCGACGAGGAACTGTGGGAGCTCAACCTCGTGGCGCTGGACGGGTCGTGCTACGAGGTCGAGTCGCAGTTGCTGGTGGCGGCGCCGCCGTGAGGTCGGGCCAGTGAAACTCCTGTCGGTCCTCGTGTTGGCTGTAGCGCCCGCGCTCGAACTTTCGAGTGTCGCGCACGGCGCGGAAGCTGTGCCGGTGCCCGCAGCAGCGCGCCGCCGAGGCGATTCCCTCGGACCTCCAGCAACTGCGGGACCTGGTGGCCGGGCTCGATCGCAAGATGTTCGACGCCTACAACGCCCACGACGTCGACGGACTCATGGCCATGTTCTCCGATGATCTCGAGTTCTATCACGACACCGGCGGAATGCTGGATCACGCGCAGGTGAAGGCGGGCTTCACCAACGTGTTCGCCAACAACAAGGACATCCGGCGGGATCTCGTCGACGGGAGCCTCGAGGTGTATCCGGTCAAGGGATACGGGGCCATCGAAATCGGCGCGCACCGCTTCTGCCACACCGAGAACGGCAAGCCCGACTGCGGCACGTTCAAGTTCATGCAGCTGTGGCGGTACAAGGACGGCGCCTGGCAGGTGACGCGGGACGTCAGTTACGGGCACTAGCGCCCATGCGCCAGGCGAGGGGGGAACTGATGGATCGACGTACCGCGATCTCGGCCTGGGCCTGGGCGTGCCTGTTCGTGGCCTGTCCGGCGCTGGCGAACTCCAGCGGCCGACGCCGCGGCCCCGCCCGCGACCGGGGTGACGGCCTTGCACTGCGGCACGTTGATCGATGGAGTGGCGCTCCACGCCGCGGCGCGACGTCGTCATCCGCATCGAAGAGGGCCGCATCGTCTCGATCGGTCCTTTCACCCCGGCCACGGGAGCCGTGATCGACCGATCGCAGGACACGTGCCTGCCGGGCCTCATCGACGCGCACGCCCACGTGCTGATCAAGACCGACGACTACCAGGTCGACCACCTGCGGCGTTCATCGGCCTACAAGGCGTTGCGCGGCCTTGCCGTGGTGCAGGAGATGCTGCGATCCGGCTGGACGACGATCCGCATCCTCGGCGACGCGGACGTGTACTACGCGCACCTCGACGTGCGCACGGCGATCCAGGAGGGCCTGTTCACCGGTCCACGGATCACCGGCGCCGGTCACTACCTCTCGATCACGGGCGGCGGCGGCGACCTCAACTTCCTCGCGCCCGAGCACCAGGTCGTGGCCGACGGCCTGGTCGTCGACGGCGTCGACGCCGCGCGCAAGGCCGTGCGCGAGGAGGTCAAGCACGGCAGCGACTGGATCAAGGTGCTCGCGAGCGGCGCGATGATGTCGTCCGGCAACGACCCGAACAAGGCGCACTTCAGCCCCGAGGAACTGCGCGCGATCGTCGAGGAGGCGTCTCGCCTCGGCGTGCCGGTGGCCGCGCACGCGCACTCCGCGGCGGGCATCCATGCGGCCATCCTCGCGGGTGTGCGCACGATCGAGCACGGCACCTTCGTCGACGACGAGGGCATCCGGCTGATGAAGGAGCGCGGCGTGTACCTGGTGCCGACGCTTTACGTCGGCGACTACTACCTCAACGAGCAGCCCGGCAGCGAGGCGCAGGCCAAGATGAACGAGCTGACGCGAAAGTATCGCGCCCAGCACATCGCGGCCGTGGGCAAGGCGATCAAGGCCGGCGTCAAGGTCGGGGTCGGCACGGACTACGTCGGTTTCCCGGTGAAGCAGGGCGTGCGCGAACTCGCGCTGCTGGTCGAGGCGGGCATGACGCCGATGCAGGCCATCCAGGCGGCCACGCGCGTGAATGCCGAACTGCTCGGCTGGCAGGATCGCGTCGGCACCGTCGAACCGGGCAAGCTGGCCGACATCATCGCGGTGCCGGGCGACCCGCTGCGCGACCTGTCGGTGCTCGAGAAGGTTTCGTTCGTGATGCTCGGCGGCCGGGAGATTGGCCGCTGACTCGGCATTGCGGCGCTACTGCGGCAACCCGACGCGCTCCATGAGCCGGCGGTACCGCGGGTCCTGGCGAACTTCGCCGAGGCGCGGATCGACCTTGAGATAGCGAATCGAACCCGAGCGCTCGTCGACCGCGCGCTCGAGCCACGTCAAGGCAGCATCGGTGTCGTGCAGGCCGGCGTAGATCAACGCGACGAAGAACGCCACGCCGCGCGTGTCGGGGCGGGTCGTCAGCTCGCTGATCAGGCGACGCGCCTTCGCCTCCTGGCCGGAAATCGCATACAGGTGACCGAGCGATCCGCGGATGGCGTCGTCGTTCGGGAGAGGCGCGGTCGGCCGCCTGCATGCTCGCTGCGGCGTCCTCGAACTTCCGCATCTGCTCGAACGCCATGCCGCGGATCCATTGCGGGGTCGAGGCTCCCGGCGCGAGCTCCAGCGCACGGCCTTCCTGTTGCACGGCCTCCGCGTACTGCCCGGCGGCGAGGTACGCCATGCCGAGATCGGCATTCACACGGACGGAGAGCGGATCAGTTGCTGCGCGCTGCGCATGGCCGCAACGGCTTCCGCGGTGCGGCCGAGCGCCGTCAGGGACAGCGCGTGCCAGTGCTGCGCGAGCGTATAGCTCGGGTCGAGCTGGATCGCGTGCTTGAACTGTTCCTCCGCTGCCTGCCACCGCCACTCGTGCAGCAGGACGTGCGCGAGCGAGGTATGGGCCGCGGCCGAGGCGTCGTCGAGTTCGATGGCCTTCGTGGCCGCAGCGCGCGCCAGGCGGTCCGATTTTTCCCAGGTCAGGAGGCCGTAGTCGTACTGGCTCAGGTACACGTCGGCCAGCGCCGAGTACGCCTGGGCGTAACCCGGGTCGCGGCGCAGGGCTTCCTGCAACAGCTCGGCCGCCTTCTGAAATCCCTCGGGGGTGCGCTGGTTCCACTGGTACCGGCCGCGCAGCATGAGCTGGTACGCCTCGACGTCGCTGGAGCGTGGCTGCGCCGGCACCGCCGCGCGGCCCTCGAGCTGCGGCTGCAGCGCGCTGACGATTCGGGCCGTGATGTCGTCCTGGATCGTGAACACATCGGTCAGCTCTCGATCGTAGGTCTCCGACCACAGGTCGAACCCGGACGCGACGTCGATCAGTTGCGCCGTGATGCCGCAGGCGCTTGCCGGACTTCCGCACGCTGCCTTCGAGCACCGCAGCGACGTTGAGGGCGTGGCCGATTTCGCGCAGGTCGACGCGCTTGCCCTTGAACGAGAACGACGAGGTGCGGGCGGCGACCTTGAGTGTCTTGACGCGCGTCAGCGTGTGCATCAGCTCTTCGGCGATGCCGTCCGAGAGATATTCCTGCTCGGGATCATTGCTCACGTTGACGAACGGCAGCACCGGCAATGCTGTCGAGCCGGTGGCCGCCGGCTGCGCGCGCGGTCTCGTGCGTCGCGACCGGCGCGACGGCGGCAGTGTCGGGCGTCGTGTCGTTCGAAACGAACTTGTCCAGCGCGAGCAGCAGCGACGGCGACCGCGAGCAGGCCGACGACCAGGACAGTTCGCGCGACGCCCGACGCCAGCGGGCGGCAGGAGCGCTGGACGAGCGGCCTCGGTCCGCTGCACGCCCTGGGGCGTGAGCTCGAAAGCCCAGGCAATCACCAGCGCGATCGGCAAGCCGAGGATGACGAGGAGGGTGACGGCCCTGCGGCATCCAGCCAGGCGCGTCGAACATCGGGAACAGCAGGGAAGCGGCCTGGACCACGACCCAGCCGGCGGCAACGTAGGCGAGGCCGACCTTGACGACGTTGCGGCGCTTCAGCTCGAACCAGAGCCCGCTCACTCTGCCTCCCTTTCGGCCGAGGCCGTCCATCGAGGCTTCTTGTTCAGTCAACCTGGGCCGGGACGCAAGGATACACCCGCCCGGAGGTTGCTTGCGTCGGTCTCGCCGCCACGCGCAGGATGGCGCGTGACGACAACGGCGATTGCGAGGTGCGCGGCCATGGGGAATCGCTGGACGAGGACGCGCGACGACAACGAGCCGTTTCGCGGCTAGGTCGCTCGAATGCGCAACCGTGATCGCCGGGTGACCAGGCGATGACGGTTCGCATCGTACGGCTGGGCAGTCCGCGGCAGGCGGGCGAAGGACCGCGGATCGGGACGGTGCGGCGGCCGCCGCGCGGCGTCCCCAAGGCCGACTTTGCGAAGCGGGATTTCTACGACGTGTGGCTTCCGACCCTTGCGCCGAGCGAAGCCCTGCTCAAGCAGGCGCAGGCCGCGCTGGCCGACGACGACGAGCGTGCCTGGAAACAGTTCGTGCGGCGTTATCGCGCAGAGATGAAGTCGCCCGACCACCGTGCGCTGCTCGACACGCTGGCGGCCTTATCGCAGACCGCGAATTTCTCGGTGGGGTGCTACTGCGCGGACGAATCGCGCTGTCACCGCTCCGTGCTCCGGGCGTTGCTCGAGGAGCACGGGGCGAGAGTCGTTTAGCCGAGAGGCGCGTACCGGCGGAGCCGGGGCGATAGGCAACGGTCGAGGAGTCGCGGCGAGTCGCATGGTGTTTCGGAACGCAACACAACCGGAGAGCCCGCTACAAACGGCGTCGGCAGCGAAAGGTCATGCATTGCAGGATGGCCTGACCTGCACGCGCGTGCAGGTCTTCCTCGGCAAGGGAGGCGTCGGCAAGACGACGTGCTCCGCGGCGACAGCACTGCAACTCGCGGACGTCGGCGACCGCAGCCTGGTGATCTCGACCGACCCCACCCCGTCGCTGTCGCACATCTTCGAAATCGAAGGGGCGCACCGGGAGCGCGAAGTGCGTCCCGGGCTGTTCCTGACCGAGCTCGGGCTCGACGACGTGCGCAACATGTGGAACGAGGCGTTCGGCCGCGACGTCTACGGAGTGTTCTCCAGCTTCGTCGACATCGACTACGGCACGTTCGTGCAGTTCATGACCTCGGTGCTGCCGGGCCTGAACGAGGAGTTCATGGTCGACTACATCCGCCGCCTCGCGAGCGAGGCGCGCTACCGGCACGTGGTGTGGGATACGGCGCCGCTGGGCCAGACGCTGGCGCTGCTCGGCATGCCGTCGATGCTGGCCGAGCACCTGCGCACGGCGCCGCGCATCTATTCCCACCTGCGGACTACCGGCGAGCGCAAGGAGTCGGTGATCGAGATTCTCACGCGGTGGCGGGACCTGGCCGCCGAGTGCATGGCATTCCTGCGCCGCGAGGTCGTGTTCTCACTGGTCACGATCCCGGAGGCCCTCGCGGTCTGCCAGTTGGACACTGTGCTGGAGGAATTGCGGCGCTACGATCTCGGTGTCTCGCGCCTGATCGTCAACAACGTCGTCCAGCGCGACGGATTCGCCGTTCCTCGAGCAGAAGCGGCGACAGCAGCAGGCGCACCTCGCGGAGCTCCGCGAGCATCACGGCGACCTGCCCATGGTCGAGATCCCGCTGTTTCCGCAGGAGGTCCGCGGCGTGGAGCGTTTGCGAGCGGTCGGGCAGTTGCTGTGTCCGACGGGGGCCGCGGTCAACGCGCCCGTTTGAGGTCCGCAGCCGGAGGAGGACGGCGATGCACGCGTCAGTGGCGTGCACGAAACGACGGCAGGCGATAGAGTGGCCCCGCACCGCCATGAGAAAGCGCAAGTCCTCCGCTACGTCCGCTGCCACGGGCAAAGACCTGCGACGGCTGGCGCTCGCGCTGCCCGAGGCGGTCGAGACTCAGACCTGGGGCGCGCCGCACTTCCGGATCCACGACAAGATCTTCACTGGCCTCGGCACGCGCGATGGACGCGAGGTCAGCTCGGCCAAGCTCGAGAAGCCGCACGCCGAGGCCCGGCTGCTCGATCCGCGGTTCCGCTCGGCTCCGTACGTCGGGCGCCACGGCTGGGTCGAGTTCGCACTCGCGGATGTGAGCCCGGCCGAGCTGAAGGAACTGCTCGAGGAGAGTTACCGGCTCGTGGCGAAAGGCAAGCTGCCGGTGCGGAAAAAGCGCAAATCGGCCGTGAAGGCGCGTTTGCGTTAGTTCGCGGAGGCAGACGCGGCAAAGAATAAGTCGGAGATGTCGCTGCGGCAGGCGGCGGTTGGGCCAATCACAAATCAAATTGGGGGGAAATGTCATGCTGACCGTCGCCAACTTCGTGGTCGCGCTCGTTGCGCTGATACACGTGTACATCCTGGTGCTCGAGATGTTCCTGTGGGATCAGCCGGTAGGCCTCCGCGCCTTCGGCCAGACGAAGGAAGCCGCCGCCGCATCGAAAGTACTGGCTGCGAACCAGGGCCTCTACAACGGATTCCTGGCGGCGGGGCTGATGTGGGGCCTCAGCCTCGGCGCGCAGGGGACGGGCGTGAAAGTGTTCTTTCTCTGCTGCGTGCTGATCGCCGGCCTGTACGGCGCGCTCACCGCGAGCCGCAAGATTCTATTCGTGCAGGCAATTCCGGCGGCGATCGGGCTGGCGCTGGTGCTGCTGTCCTGACCGACGCGGACGGAATGCAGGGGAACGTATGTTCGTAGGCCATTACGGACCGAGCTTCGCCATCCGCGCCGTGCGCCCGGAGATCCCGCTGTGGATCCTGTTCGTCGCCGCGCAGCTCGTCGACATCGCCTGGACGCTGCTGGTGCTGGCGGGCGTCGAGAAGGTGCGCATCGTCCCCGGCTTCACGGCGGCGAATCCGCTCGATCTCTATTACATGCCGTACACGCACAGCCTGGTCGCAGCGGTGCTGTGGGCGCTCGCCGCGGCGATCATCTGTCGGTGGGTGTTCCGCTGGCGCGGCTGGGTCGTGGCCGCATGGGTGGGCGTCGCCGTGTTGTCGCACTGGGTGCTCGATTGGCTGGTGCATCGACCGGACCTGCCGCTGTACGGCAACTCGGCGAAGGTCGGGCTCGGGCTGTGGAATTTCCTCGGGCTCTCGCTGGCGCTCGAGGTGCTGGTGCTCGGCGGAGGGTTGTGGCTGTACCTGACGCGCACGCGGGCGATCACCGCGGTCGGGCGGTATGGGCCGATCGCGCTCGCCGTGTTCATGCTGGCGGTGCAGGTCGCGTCGATCGTCGGACCGCCGCCGCCGTCGGCACAGGTCATGGCCATCAGCGGCTTTGGCGCGTACCTGCTGTTCGCGGCGCTGGCAGGGTGGATCGATCGGGGGCGGGTGCCGGTCAGGCCGCCGCCATGAGGATCATGCCGCTTCGGCATGCAGGCGAACGCCGAGGGCGCGCGCCACCTTCAGGATGGTAGAAAAGCTTGGATTGCCGTCCTCGCTCAATGCGCGGTACAGGCTTTCGCGGCTGAGCCCCGCGGCCTTGGCGACCTCGGTCATGCCCTTGGCGCGCGCGATGTCACCCAGCGCACGCGCGATGCCGGCTGCGTCGTCGGGGGCCTCCTCCAACCAGGCGTCGAGGTACGCGGCCCGATCCTTTGGCGTACTCAGGTAGTCTGCGACGTCGAACCGGCTGGTCCTCGTGGTGCGCATCGCAGACTTCGAGCGAGCCTTTCGGGGTGGCATGGATTTCTACACCTCAATGGTTCGGGCGAGCCGAATTGCCCGCGCCAGGTCGCGCCGCTGCGACGACTTGTCGCCACCGGAAAGCAAGACGATCAGCGCGTCGCCTCGCTTCGAGTAGTACACGCGGTAACCCGGACCGGAGTCGATCTTCAATTCCGATACCCCATGCGTGAGGTTTCGGTGCGGACCGGGATTCCCATGAATCAGTCGATCGACCCTGACCAGGACGCGAGCTCGTCCAGCGCCGTCCCGCAGGTTGTCGATCCATTGACGAAAATACTCGGTCTGCTGAACGTGCATGCCAGTGTAGCCTGTGGGCTACGAATTGCAATGCCGCGATGGTGGCTCGAGTACGGCCCACGGCATGCGTCCGATCCACTGCAAAATCTGGCGAATACGCGCCAAATCTCCACGGCTCTGGCTTGCGGGTCGTGACGCTGGCCGATAAGGTCACGATCCTGAATGCCTTCCCCGACAGGGGGTTCAAGCCGTGAAACTCAGTTACTTCCCAGACACGGACTCGCTGTACATCGATCTTTCAGACGAGCCCAGCGCCGAAAGCCGGGAGATCTCGGAAGGCGTCGTATTGGATTACAGCGCAGCTGGGAAGCTCGTCGGCATCGACATCGACGAGGCCAGCAAGCGCGTCCAGATGGACAAGCTGGTCCTGAGCCAGCTGCCATCCGAGGTCGAAACGGCTGCGGCCTGATGCTGGCCGTAAGCACGGCACTGACGTTTCCGCGGAAACGTCAGTGCCGTGCTAAACGCCAACGTCAGTGCCGTGCTTACGGCCAACGTCAGTGGCGTGTCAGAACTCACCGTCGAGCCGAACCGCGCAGCCTCATGGCGGGACTACTAGCAGCCATCTCGGCGATGTGACGCGTATTTTCTGGACGATTTGACAGGATTTGCTGCTGCCATCCGTCGAACATCTCGAGCAATATCTGCCGCGCCATGAACGCTTGCCATGTCTGCTGCCCGGAGCGATATTCATGCAGATGCCGACGACGCTGAACATCGATGAGGCTCTGCTGGCCAAGGCGCAGCAATTGACCGGTCTGCGCGGCAAGGCGGCGGTCGTGAATGCAGGGCTCGAGGCGCTGATCGCCCGCGAAAGCGGGCGACAACTGATGGCGCTCGGCGCGACCGAACGAGAGCTCAGGGCGCCGCCGCGCCGCCGCCTGCGCGCTGCCCGCGACCGCGGGTAATGCTCGTCGATACGACAGTCTGGGTCGACCACCTGCGTCGTGGCGATGACGTCCTTGTCAGCCTTCTCGAGCAGCAACAGGTCTCGGTCCATCCATTCGTCGTGGGGGAGTTAGCCTGCGGCAATCTCAAGAATCGACCGCTCGTGCTGGGGGCGTTGAGCCGATTGCCTGCCGTCGCTGTCGTGGAACACGACGACGTCCTGGAGTTTCTGGAGGCCAACAGGCTCATGGGCGGTGGGCTCGGGTGGATCGATGTGCACCTGTTAGTGTCGGCCAAAGTGTCGGGTGAGAAGTTGCTTACTCGCGACCGAAGACTGAAGGATGCGGCCGACACACTTGGAGTCACCTGACTGCAGGTTGAGTACAGGCTCACCCCGTGAACCTCCACCCCGGCGCATTATCACCCGTGCGTCAAGAACGCAGCATGTTCTCCGGCCAACCTGCCGAGCTCGGCAAGGTGGATCGCCATTTCGGCGGGTGCGGCCCGATCCCGGGCAGCGAAGGAGCGACACGTGCTGTCCGTCCGTGCTCGTCGACCCGGCGCGGAGTTATGATCGGCACATCGACGACACGGGGTGCAGATGCCGCGCACCATCCTCACCGTGGCAATGCTGGTCGCGCTCGCCGCAACCGAGGCGCGTGCGGCTCGCCCGTTGCCGGCGAGCGGCGAACTCGCCTGCGAGAACCCACACCTCGGCGAATGCGATTACTTCGACCCGGCCACGAACCTGCTCGTGATCTGGCAGCGTGGCTGGCCGGTGCGGCGTCTCAAAGTCGTCACGGAAGCGGGCCCGTCAGCGGAAGCGCGCCAGCAGGACGCCACGCGCTGGATCTCGCTCGTCTACCTGCCCGACGACGATGCGCAACCGGAGGCGCCGTTGTTCCAGGTGGCGGTGTTGCTGCGCTCGGATTGGATACGGCAATCCATGAAGTCGAGCCTCGCGGCCGGCGTCGAGGTGGCGACCGACAGGCAACTCGTTGCCATCGCGTCATTGCAGGCGGTCAATCCTTATCCGCCGGATTCACACGACGCAGACATCTTCGACGCGCTGCAACCGCGCATCGAGGAGATCAGCCGGCTGGTGCAGTTCGCTGAAGCAACCTCATCGCCCAGTTCAAGCCGGCGTGGCCGGGGGCAACCTGTCGTCAGCGTTCAGAATCGGTAGCGCTCCAGCGCGTTCGGCAAGCGTGCACGACGGAAGCCCAGCACATGAACGCATCCTCCAGCACCCGGGTCACGTCGACGATGCTGCCCCTCGCACTTCTGCATTTGTTGGCAGCGTGCGGCGGAGGCGGTGGTTCCGGTGGCAGCGGACCGCCACCGCCGCCGCCACCTCCGCAGGAACCACCGGTGTTCAGCACACCGACGGCCGTCCGTGTGACGGCGGCAACGCCGTTCACGGCGACGTGCCTGCCGCTGACGGGCGGCGCCATCGCGTACGTGAACGCGGAGGTGGAACCGCACCTCGCCATCGACCCCGGTAACCCGAATCACCTGGTCGCCGGGTGGCAGCAGGATCGGCTCTCGGATGGCGGTTCGCGCGGACACGCGACCTCGGTGTCGATCGACGGCGGCACGACCTGGAGCCAACCGCAGGCGTCGCCGTTCTCGCAATGCGCGGGCGGCACGCTGGCGCGGGTGTCGGATCCGTGGGTCGCCGTGAACGGTTCCACCGCGTTGCAGATCGGCATTGCCTTCACCGGCGCCGCGTTCACCGCCGGTGCGCGCAGTGCGGTGCTGGTGAGCCGATCGAGCGACGGTGGCGCCACCTGGGGTGCGCCGATTGCGCTCGTCGATGACGACGGTGCGCGGTTCTTTCACGACAAGGAGACCCTCACGGTCGATTCCACGGACCCGCGTTACGTGTACGCCACCTGGGACCGCCTCGACACGAGCGATACTGGCGTCACGCTCCTCGCGCGATCCACCGACGGCGGCCTCACCTGGGCGGCGCCCGTGACCATTTACGATCCGGGCCTGGCACGGCAGACCATCGGCAACGTGGCGGTGACGACACCGGATGGTGTGGTCCACGTCTTCTTCACGAAACTGGTTCCTTCGCCGACCAACCCGGCGACGGCCGACGGCAGCCTCGCGGTCATCCACTCGACCGACAAGGGCCTGACGTGGTCGGCTCCGACGGACATCGCCGAATTGCTGCCGGTGGGAACACGCATCCCATCGCAGCCGGGTGTAAGCGTGCGAGCCGGGGAAGACATCGCCACCTTCGCCGCCAACCCGGTCGATGGCACCATGTACGCGGTGTGGCAGGACTCGCGCTTCACGGGCGGAGCGCGCGACGCAATCGTCCTGTCGCGCTCCACCGATGGCGGCAGCACCTGGAGTGCGCCGGTCCGCGTCAGCACGGACGCGACGGTGCCCGCGTTCACGCCGACGCTCGCCGTGTTGTCGGGCGGCCTCGTAGGGGTGACCTATTACGACTTCCGCCAGGCCGGCACGGCGACCTTCCGTCCCACCGACTTGTGGCTGGCTGTTTCGCGCGACGGCGCAAGCTGGCGCGAGACGCGGCTGGCGGGCAATTTCGACATGCTCGACGCACCGAATGCCGGCGGGTTGTTCGTCGGCGATTACCAGGGACTGACGGGTTCCGGCTCGACCTTCGTCGCCTTGTACGCCCGCACCAACACGGGTGACATGGAGAATCGGACCGACGTGTTTGCCGATCGCGTCGATGGCGATGCGATCGCGACGAGTGGGGCATCGGCCGGCACCAGTGCCGCGCAGAAGTCGGCGACACCGGCCTGGACCCGGAGCGCGCAAGAGCGGGTCGCCGCTCACCTGGGTGCGGTCCTCGCCAGGCGCAATGCACGATTGCACGCGACGCCCGCAGGCCCGCCCGAGCCAAAGCCGAAGTAACCACAATCGAGTCGCCGCATCGCGCAATGGGGAGTGTTCAATGGTTTCAGCCGGTCCGCGTGAGCGCCGGAGACCGAGCGAGAGACCGATCAATGGACGGCGCCGATCTACGAGGGTAGGTTGGCGAAGGGCCTCCGTCTGGCGTCACAGCAGGGAATTGGCGATGCGGACAATCGAGTTGGCCATCCTCGATACGGGACTTGATGACCCGCAATGGCCTGCCGGGTTCGAGCAGGCGCTGCAGCTGCTGTCGCAGAGGAGGGCGCTCGGTGCGCGCCTCACGTTGGCAGGCGAGGACATCGACGAGTGGGACTGGGCTACGCAGGCCATCACCTTGTCCGATGCCGCCACCGCGCGACTGCTGGCCGCGCTGCCAGCGGACGAGGAACTGTCGGATGACGTCCGGCACATGAAGGCGATGCACGAGCAGCTGGGCTGGGGCAACCCGATCGGGCTCCGGCTGCAGGCACGCGGGTTTCTGGTATCGCTGCAGGGAGCGGCCCTTTACGGTGGTGTGTTCCTGGAAGCGGTGTCCGAACGGTCGGTCGCGATGCCTGTTCTGCGATCGAGCATCGTCAACGGGCGCGCTGTGCTGCGCGTCCTGCCGGTGCATCTGCCATTTCTCAGCGTCGATCCCGGCGTGCCCGAGCGCGAGATCACGATCGACGACGTCGCACCGGAGGCCCGTCAGGACTGGCCCATCGTGCAAATGATGGCGCGCGAGGCGTACGGCCCGGAAGCGGTCCGATTGAGGGCGATCGTGCGCGACGATCGATTGCTTGCGGCGCTCCGCCAGGCGTGAACATCCGACGCGAACAGCCGCCCCATCGTCGAGGAAGCGCACGCCACTGGCGCGGGTGTGGCGCCAGCCACCGGGCCCGGGACGGCTCAGGCGCCGAGCTTTGCGGGAACGGTGACGGTGTATTCGCGGGGTCCGTCGTAGCTTCGCTGGGCGCGAATGCGGGCAAGGCGTTCTATGGGTGCACGTCGCTGCGTTCTCGCGGCCGAAGGCCGCTAAAGTGCGGTTCGGCAGGGCGGTGCTACTCCACTGAATTGGCAAGCGAGGCGCGAGCCGAGTAGCCTTAGTCGCTCACGCCGGGCCTGCAGGCCCGGGTCCTACCAATAGAAAAGAACGGGGGAAGAGCCATGTTCAGTCGAATGGTTTCCGTCATTGCCATTTCGATCGCACTCGGTGCGTTCGCGGGTGAAGCCTCTGCACAGGCCTGGAGTCCCGAGCAGCAGGAGATCTGGAAGGTAGAACAGCAGCAGTGGAAGATGGATGCCGCAAAGGACATGAGCTGGATCGAGACGCTGGCGCATCCAAACCTGCGGTACTGGGAAACGGGCGCACCGATGCCACGCGACAGGGCGTCGCTCAAGCAATGGAGTCGCTACGCCTCGGAGGGCTCGACCACGCTCGAGCAGGAGATCTTTCCGATCTCGGCGACGATCACCGGCAATGTGGCAGTCGTTCAGTACAACTACATGATTGCCCGCGAGAACTACAAGAAAGACCGCGAGACCGTGACCGGCCATTACACGGACGTGCTGATCAAGGAAGGCGGCCGCTGGCTGTTCATCGCCTGGGCTGGCGGAGATGACCCGAAGAAGTGACCGTCCGACGCGACGGGAGGGCGCCTTGCTCGAGGTGCACATCGACCGACCTGCACTCGCTCATCGCAAGCACGCCACCCGGTCCGTCGTTCGTGAGGATGTGGTGATTGAGAGACCCCGCTTCGGCGGGGTCTCCTTACCGAGCAGCGCAATTGTCGAGGCCCAGCTCGTTTGGCCGATGGCGTCTGTCAGCCGCCGATAGACAAAGCCGCGGTAGAGCAGTTCTTCGCCGAACGCCGCAATACCCCAGGACACCGGGAGCAACAGCACGAGATACTCGAACGTATTGCCCTTGAGAGCCGCGAATGCACCGAGCTGTTGTGGCGGCAGGCCGAGCGCGTTGGACACCGTGTCGACGACTACCGGGAGCACCAGCATGTCGACCAGGAACAGCCCGAGACTCCATCGCACGGCCTGGCCCAGTTGAGCAACGTCGATGATCAAGATGATCTTCTGCCTGAAACGCTTGCCGCAGCTTTCACGCGATGAGTTCCAGCGCTATTGGCGTGAGCGGCATGCACCACTCGTTAAGCGGCACGCCGCGAACCTGGGTGTCCGTCGTTACGTGCAGAGTCACACGGTCAGCAGACCACGACTCGCCATGGTGTCTGAGGTCCGCGGCTCGGCAGGTCGGGATTTCGATGGCGTGGCCGAGCTCTGGTGGGACAGCCTGGAGTCGCTGCTAGCAGCCGTATCGACCGAGGCGGGTCAGGTCGCCGGCCGCGAACTGCTCGAGGATGAGGCGCGTTTCATCGATCTGCCCAATTCGCCTATCTTCTTCGCTGACGAACTTGAGGTCGTGGGCTGATCGGACATTCCCGGACGACCAATGCCCCGGCTTCTCCGGCGCACCGACCAAAGGTGCGCTCCTGCTCCGGCTATTGAGGGTGGGTTGGGGGAGTCAGAGGCAGGAGTAAGGCGGACGCTGGCTGTGCCAGCTCGCGTCGCACTGCGACGCCTCGGATCTGTTTGGCCGGGAAGAAGTTTTGCGTTGTGGCAGGCATCTTGCGCCGGTCGCGGCACAACGTATAATGACCACAAATAGTGGTCATTATTGGGAACCGACATGAGCATTCCTGCGGCGGTATTCAAAGCCGAATGCCTGAAACTGATGGACGAGGTCGCCCGAACCGGTCAGCCGGTCGTGATCACGAAGCACGGCAAGCCGGTGGCGCAGCTGGTGCCGGTGCCGGCGGAGCCGAAGTCGCTGTTCGGCTACATGAAGAACACCGTGACGATCAAGGGCGACGTCGTCGCGCCGAGCGGTGATTCCTGGAGCGCGGATTCGGGCGAGGACGATCCTCTCGTCACCGTGGTTCGGAAAAAGTCACGTGCGCGCCGTGCCGGCTCGACGAAGTGAGCGCGCTGCTGCTCGATACGCACATCTGGCTGTGGTACGCGGAGGGCGTGGCGGAGCGGCTGCGCCCGGCGAGCATCAAGAAGCTCGATGAGGCTCGCAAGGGCGACGGACTGATCGTGTCGGCCATTTCCGTGTGGGAGATCGGCATGCACGCGGCCCGTGGCCGGATTCAACTCGCGGTGCCGTTGCGGGATTGGGTCGAGAAGGCCCTTGATGTGCCTGGTATTCGCCTGGCGCCGCTGGATGCGGCGGTTGCCGCCGAAAGCACGCTGCTCCCGGGTGAGCCACAAGGCGATCCGGCGGACCGTTTCCTGATCGCGACCGCGCGAACTCACCGTGTTGCACTTGCGACACGGGATGCGCGAATCCTCGAGTACGCGAAGTCGAGGTTCCTGCGCGTCGTGCGGATGTAGAGCCGCTTTGCAGCGGTTCCGGGGGTGCGGGCTTCGCGGGTGGGTTGCGAAAGTACTCGGAGTGAGGTCAGACGGCTGCCTTGCGCCGCGCCCGGGCTTCCGGCCGACCAATGTCGCGTGGCCAGAGTCAGCCGACGGCTTCGTGCGGGTCAGCGGGAAAGTGGCTCTTGATCCATTCTCGAGTTTCTTTGTCCTGCTCGAGGACGATTTCATTGCTCGAGCCGTAGGCGCATTCGAGCCAGGCTGCCTTGGTCACGGGTCGTCCGAGGCTGCGCAGGTCTTCGGCGATCGGGTCGCCCCGGAGCCACTCGGGGAGTTCGCCTGGCGCAATGACCGCCGCTTCGGTGTCGGGTTTATGCGGGTTGCTCATGCTGATCTTTCGAGCTGCTTCCAGCCACGGACACAGTTTGCCCTAACAGGGTGTTGAAAGGTCATCCGCGCATTTCTCAACCGCGTGCAGGAAGCTCCGGTCTGGCGGCGCTATCCTGTCACGTCATGAATCACTCGCGCACCTGGATCGTCGCCGTTGTCTGTCTGGCCGTCCTCGCAACGGGCTGCACGGTTGCGCCCACTCCGGTGGACCCGCTGATGGCGATCAGTGCCATCCATGAAGCCGGCTGCCTTGGCAGGCCCGGCGCGAGGATGGCGCTGCGGAGAGATACCCGGCTCGATCGGGTCGCTGCGCGACTGACCCTGGGCGGTGAACTCTCCGACGCCATCGACGCCGAGAGGTATCCGGCCGCCCGCTCGACATTGATCCACATCCTGCAGGCTCCAAATGAAGCTGCGGTGACCCGGCTGCTCGAGACACGATTCTGCGCGGAGATCACCGACGACGCCTTCGAGGCGATCGGCGCCGAGAGCCGTGGCGGCCAGACGTGGGTCGTGCTCGCGGCTCCCTTCCGGGCTCCACAGGTCACGGATACGCGCGATATGGCGAGCCGCGTGCTCGAACTCGTCAATGCGAGTCGATCACGACCGCGGCTGTGCGGCGTTCAGAAGTTTGCAGCGACCAGCGCATTGACGCTCGATCCGACGCTCGGGCGCGTGGCCGATGCACACGCGCGCGACATGGCACGCCACAGCAGCATGTCGCATACCGGCTCGGACGGCAGCACGCCCGCGGAGCGGGTGACGCGGTCGGGATATCCATGGCGGGCGGTCGCCGAGAACGTCGCGTCCGGTCAGGCCAGCGCGGATGAGGTGGTGCAGACGTGGCTGCAAAGCCCAGGTCACTGCGCCAACCTGATGAACCCGGACATGCGCGAGATGGGAATTGCCTATGCGTTCGATGCAGCAAGCGCCGCCGGCACCTATTGGGTGCAGGTGCTTGCCGCGCGCCGTTAACGCGCGGTGCCAAGGTAAACACTGCGTATATGGCCCTGGCTCGCGCTACGGAAAAGAGGGCGTGATCATCCGCCGGCGTCAAGTGCTTGAGCCCGCGCAAAGGCCGGGCGCGTCACGATCCGCTGCACATAGTCATCAATGATCGTGGACTTCGGCATCATGGGGCTCTGGCCGAACATGGCGAATGTCGTGCCGTAGAGAATGTCGACTCCGCTGAAGCGCTCACCGAGCATGTAGGGTCCCGCAGACAGGACTTGGATGACGGCCGCCATGGCTTCATCCAGCGGAACCCAGCCGGCCGTACCGCGCGGTACCTCCACATTCATGAACTTCGACATGAACGCCGGTTCGAGCACGCCGGTGTAGTACGCGAGCCACGACAGGTAGGGGCCACGCTTCGAATCAGCGATCAGCGGTCCGAGGCGGTTCTTCGGGAACCGGTCCGTCAAGTAGAGCGTGACGGCCGGCGATTCGAACACGATGGCCCCGTCGTCCGAAATGGCAGGCACTTTGCCATGAGGATGAGGATTCGCAGGGTCCACGGCGCCGGTGCCGTCCGACTTTCTCGTCGTCACGAGCCTGATCTGATAGGGCGCCTCAAGCTCCTCGAGCAGGAAGATGAAACGTGTCGAGCGACTCTTCGGATGGTGGAACAAGGTGATCACGGCCGACCTCCATAGCAGACCCTCGCGCGGATTGTCCCACGAAATGAGAGTTCGCCCGGCGCGGGCCGCAATGTGAATGTCGAGGGGTCGGGTGGGGACGAGCACATTCCGACGGTTCCATCTGCATCACTGGCCCGCTTCGCTCGTCGACTCGGCGCGAGTTATGATCAGCACATCGACGACACGGGGTGCAGATGCCGCGCACCATCCTCACCGTGGCAGTGCTGGTCGCGCTCGCCGCAACCGAGGCGCGTGCGGCTCGCCCGTTGCCGGCGAGCGGCGAACTCGCCTGCGAGAACCCACACCTCGGCGAATGCGATTACTTCGACCCGGCCACGAACCTGCTCGTGATCTGGCAGCGTGGCTGGCCGGTGCGCCGTCTCAAAGTCGTCACGGAAGCGGCCCGTCAGCGGAAGCGCGCCAGCAGGACGCCACGCGCTGGATCTCGCTCGTCTACCTGCCGGACGACGATGCGCAACCGGAGGCGCCGTTGTTCCAGGTGGCGGTGTTGCTGCGCTCGGATTGGATACGGCAATCCAT
Organism: uncultured Gammaproteobacteria bacterium; assembly: GCA_963843985.1. Taxonomy (GTDB): domain Bacteria; phylum Pseudomonadota; class Gammaproteobacteria; order Steroidobacterales; family Steroidobacteraceae; genus RPQJ01. The sequence continues at coordinate 220,999 of CAWJMS010000002.1, forward strand.
GAAGTCGAGCCTCGCGGCCGGCGTCGAGGTGGCAACCGACAGGCAACTCGTTGCCATCGCGTCATTGCAGGCGGTCAATCCTTATCCGCCGGATTCACACGACGCAGACATCTTCGACGCGCTGCTACCGCGCATCGAGGAGATCAGCCGGCTGGTACAGTTCGCTGAGGCAAGCTCGCCGCGCAGTTCACGCCCAGCGGGACGAGGGGCAACCGGTCGTCGGCGTTCAAAGTAGGTAACACGCCGTTCCGGGCAGATTTGCATCAGCCGCGGTCCAGGCGCAGTCGTAGTGTCATGGAGACCCACTGTGACCGTGCTCCATGCATCTCCCACACTTCGACGACGCGCACGTCCCCGAGCCGAAGATTTCGGGGTATCTGCTGGCCGATGACCACCCGTCCGGCCGCAGCAAAGCGCTGTTTTTCAACAACCTCGGATTCCGGAAGGACCAGCCTGCCACGCTGCGCCGTGCCTTACTTCAACATGCTGCGGGCAATGAGGTAAGCTCAGTTCAGCAGACATCCTTCGGAGCCAAGTACCTGATTGACGGTCGCATTTTCGGGCCGACCGGGACTGCGGCGATTCGATGCGTTTGGTTCATCGCGGTCGGAGAGCGCGGCCCGAGGCTCATCACGGCGTACCCGTTGCGAGGCGTGCAGAAATGACAATCCGAGAACACGACCTGGTGGTGCTGACGGCTGACATCCCCGAGGAGAGCCTCAAGCAGGGCGACGTCGGTACCGTCGTGCTCGTGCACCGGGCAGACGCCGGATTCGAGGTGGAGTTCGCCACGCTGGCGGGTGAGACGCTTGCGGTCGTGACGGTCCCTACGAATTCCGTTCGACCGGTCGGCGACAATGAGATCGCGCACGTGCGTCGGGTGGCTTGACCGTGCGGGCCCCGAGCGGCTCATCCCTGGCGTTCATTCAACCTTTGTCCGCTTCATTCGCACATGCAGATGCATGTTTCCAGTGCCGTCGCCGGTTGGCACTTCCTTGATCTCGAGAAATTTCTGTTCCCGAACGAGCTGGCCCAACTTGTCGAACCCGTAGTTTCTCGAATCGAATGACGGGCTGCTCTTTAGAATCATCGAGCCGACGGTCGACAAAGGCGACCAGCCATTGTCCTTGGCCGTTGCCTCAATGGCTGGCTGGAGAATCTCCTTTAACGGCGGTGCGACAACGTTGTTCGTGACCGCACTGGCATCCTTCGTTGGTCGTAGGATTTCCGTCAGTACGAACTTGTCGCACGCGGACACGAATGGTTTGGGGGTCTTCGACTCGCCGAAGCCGTACACCACCATGGCCGACTCACGCAGCCGTGTCGCCAGTCGGGTGAAATCACTATCGGACGAGACCAGGCAGAAGCCATCGAGTCCGCCGGCATGCAGCAGATCCATCGCATCGATGATGAGCGACGAGTCGGTTGCGTTCTTACCAGTTGTGTAGCTGAACTGCTGGATCGGCTGGATCGCAAGCTTATGAAGGTGTTCCTTCCAGCCCGTCAAATTGGTCGTCGTCCAGTCGCCATAGGCGCGCTTGACACTCGCGATACCGTAACGCGAAATCTCAGCAAACAGTTCGTTGGCGATGGCGGCCTGAGCATTGTCCGCATCGATCAGCACTGCCAGCCGATTATTGCTCTGTGTCGTCGCCATCCCTGTCTCCCAAGATCGAATCGCTATCGTGCCAGCTCGTGACGGAGCAGCAATCGCCAGTCGGGCGAAAGGTGTCCGTACTCCGTCCCGCCGAGCCAGACCTCGGCCTGCACGCGCTCAGCATGCCCGTAGCTCCACTCGGCCACTGCGACAGACGTCGCACGATCGACCAGCAGGCCCGCCTCGGTGCCGAGCTGCAGTAGGTCGGCATCGTGATTCGAGACGAACTCGGCCCAACGCGCGAGATAGGGCTCGCCGCCCAGCCGATCGCTCTTGAGGGAGTTGCAGGCGCTGTGGGCCAGCACGAGGTTGTGCGCCAGGTCGCGCGGGTATCGCGACCACGGAATGAAATGATCGACGGTGGCCGCCTCAGGCAGGCTGCGCCGGCAATAGAAGCACCGCCCGCCCTGCAGTTCGCGCAGCGGCTCGCTCACCTTGAGCGACAGAGCCGCCCGGCTCGAGCCGAACAGGAATTCCGACAGACCCACCGCGCGGCCCAGCACCGCCTGGTTTTGCTTAAGCGACAGCACGAACCGCAGCCACTCGGTCTCTGCCAATCGACGAATGAGTGGAGCCCGCTCACGCAGGTGGCATGCGACGCCCGGCAACAGCGTGATGCAGTGGGCCCCGGGGCCAGGCTCGTACAGGAACCGGACGTCCTCGTGGCCGACTCGTTGCAGCTTCCACAAGGGCATCGTCTTGAGAAGGGATCGCATCTGGCCGACCAGTCGCTTCCAGCCGGCGGTGCGCCGCGCTTCCGCGAGCGTCGACCGGGTTCCCTCCAGCTCGTTCCGCAATCTGGTTAGCCGCGAAATGGCGTTGGCTTGCCTACCCTTATTCTGGTGCAAGACGAGCCCAGAGCCCGAGCCTCCGTCCGCCTCGTAGGGCGCGGCCTGTCGCCAGTATAGTTCTGCGAACTTGTCGGCGATGTCGTGAATCGGCAAGGCCAACTCGCGATTGGAGTCGTCGCCTCGCTCGATCGCCAGTTCCACAAGCGCCACCAACAGGGCGTACTTGTACGTCGCGACGAACGAGCCCTCCGACAAGATGCGTTCGATGTTGGCGATGAACCGGATCTGGTCTTCGGGCGACGGGCGGAAGATCCGGGCCGGCAGGTACGGCGGAGGTGTCCCGGAGTCCCTGACCTTGCCCACGGTCAGTCCTTGTCCCAGTACGCGGCCTTGTCCGGGAGCACCCAGCGAACCCCACCTCGTGGATCGTTCCGATCGCCGTCGTACCGCGGGATCAGGTGGATGTGCAGGTGCGCCACCGTTTGGCCCGCGGCGGCGCCGTCGTTGATGCCGATGTTGTAGCCAGCCGGGTGAAAAAAATGATCGAGGTCGGCGCGCGCGGCCTTGAGCAGTTGCAGCAAGGCTGACTGTTCATGCTCGGTGCAATCGAAGAACGACCCGACGTGTCGCTTGGGAATGATCAGTGTGTGCCCCTGCGAAACCGGATGGCCATCGCGGAAGGCGAGGACCAGTTCACTCTCGAACAGGATTCGATCGCATGGCAGGGAGCAGAACGGGCAGGGCGGGCTCAATGCGGCTCCGGGACGGCCAACTCTGTTGAGTCTAGCCCGCCGCCCGGCGGATTTCCCGCCGTTTCGGCCGAACTCTCCAAGTGAAGCGTCATTACGCGTAGCTCGCTCAGGCTGGGTACCAAACCGGCGGTTCAGGCATTACGATCCATGCCTTGGACTCACTTGATGCCACGGCCGGTCTGCCCGACATCTACGCGCGTGCGTGGTACGGAGCCTCGATCCACGAATTTCTTCGAACCGAGTCGGACGCGATCGTTGGGCGGCTGGCCCTCGCCGGCAGTCACGACTTGCTGCGGACCCAACGCGACGCATGGGTACGACAAGTTGCCATACTGAAGGACGCCTTGGAGGGACTCAGTGGCACGATTCTCTTCGAGTTCACGATCCCACGCCTGGGTCGCCGCATTGATGCTGTGCTGCTGATCGGCACCGGGGTCCTAGTCCTCGAGTTCAAGGTCGGACAAAAGGACTTCGACCGTGCCGCCATTGAGCAGGTTTGGGACTACGCTCTCGACTTAAAGAATTTCCACGAAGCGAGCCACCCCGCTTCGATCGTGCCAATTCTCATCGCGACCGCAGCAAGTAGTTGCCCGGCGGCCGAATTGCAATCCGACCACGACCAAGTCTATCGCCCCGTCTGCGCGACGCCCAAAGAGTTGCGGGGCATCATCGGGCAGGTGCTTCGGACCATTCCTGGAGCAATACTAGATGTGCCTGCGTGGCTGCAGGCGCCGTACCGACCAACTCCTACCATTGTCGAAGCAGCGCGTGCCCTTTACGCGCAGCATTCGGTTGAAGCGATCGCTCGCTACGATGCCGGCGCGTACAACCTTCGTATCACATCGAATCGGATCGAGGCGCTCGTTGACGAAGCGAAGAGCCAGGGGCAAAAGAAGATCTGCTTCGTCACTGGTGTGCCAGGCGCCGGGAAGACGCTGGTTGGGCTTAACGTGGCTACCAGGCGCGGCGAGAAACTTTCATCGACACACGCGGTGTTTCTATCCGGCAATGGCCCATTAGTCGCAGTGCTCCGCGAGGCCTTGACCCGCGACGAGTACGATCGCCTGAAGAAGCGCGGAGCGCGTGAGCGCAAAGGCGTCGTTAGAAAGCGAGTAGAGACTTTCATCCAGAATGTCCATCATTTCCGCGACTACGCGTTAGAGGACCCGAGGCCACCGGATGATCATGTTGTTATCTTTGACGAGGCGCAGCGCGCTTGGAATTTGAAGCAGACTGCGGCGTTCATGCTCCGCAAGAAGAGGCGGCCAGATTTTGACCGGTCTGAGCCAGAGTTCCTGATCTCAACCATGAACCGTCATCAGGACTGGGCCGTCGTGGTTTGCTTGGTAGGTGGCGGGCAGGAGATCAACATCGGTGAAGCGGGCATCGGCGAGTGGCTACGCGCGACGGCGAAGAGCTTTGACGACTGGCATCTCCATATTTCGGCACGGTTGACGGACTCGGAGTACGAATCAGGGGAGGCGCTTCAACTCATCAAGAGCCTTCCGAACATTTACTTTGAGGACCATCTTCACCTAGCTGTCTCAATGAGATCTTTCCGGGCCGAAAACGTCTCAGCGTTCGTCAAGGCCTTGCTTGACCAGGACAAAGCCGTCGCGAAGGCGGCCTATCAGCAGCTAACTAGCCGCTACCCGATCTACGTGACCAGGAACCTCGACCACGCGAAGCATTGGATTCGCACTAAGGCGCGTGGCTCTGAGCGTTACGGGCTCGTTGCCTCGTCCAAGGCACTGCGACTCAAGCCACACGCAATTGACATCCGAGTGCCTGTGAATCCTGTGCACTACTTCTTGAATTACCGATACGACACCAGGTCTAGCTACTACTTGGAGGACGCAGCGACCGAGTTCCAAGTGCAGGGGCTCGAGCTTGATTGGGTATGCGTGACTTGGGATGCGGACCTGCGGCCCAAGCAAAGGGGCTGGTCGTATCATGACTTTCGCGGCGATCGCTGGACGAAGGTGAAGATTGAAGAGAACCAGCGCTATCTGGTCAACGCGTACCGTGTGCTGCTGACACGTGCCCGGCAAGGCATGGTGATCTTCGTGCCGGAAGGCGATCCGTCGGATTGCTCGCGCGATTCAACTTTCTACGATCCGACCTTTCAGTACTTGCAGGAGTGCGGGGTTCGAGTCCTGCAATAAGTCGCGAGCGAATTGGCGCAGCTACCCTGCTCGCGCGTGCCGAGCACGATGTACATCTGGTGCGGCTCGGCCTGCTGCACCTTGGCGAGCAGGTCGCCGTAGAAGGCCAACTGCAGCACGTAAGTCGCCTTGGTGTGGCGGCCAAGCTTAGTGTCGATGACTTCGTAGCTGTAGCCGCCCAGCGCGGAGGGGCGGGGCACCTTGCGGAGGAAGTCCGCGTGGCCGACCAGGCCGCCGTCCAGGAACGTGGCCGGGTAGATGATCTCCGCGCCGGCTTGCATGGCGGCCAGCGTCTGGGCCGCGGATTCCGCGATGGGCGTGGGGTACTTCGGAATTGCGATGACCTTGCCGGGTTCGTTGAACTCGCGCTTCACGTCTTCGAGGTACGAGGCTTCGAACTCGTTGCCCTTGCGGAAGAACAACTCGGTCTGCTCGTCCGGCTCTTTGCGCTGGGCCTTCAGTGACTCGTCGTCCAGCGCTGCTCGATCGAGCGCAGTAAGGTGCTCGCACTCGTGGAAGTTCACGAGGTCGGTGGCGGAGAGCAGGAGCTGGGAGTTGAGGCGTTGCACCGGGTTCTTGTTGGGGCTGACGTTCCGTCGTCAGGCTATCCGGCGGCCGGCTCAATGGGTGGGCCTGAGACGTTCCCGCTGGAACGTGAAGCTGAATTTGATAATGGCTGAGCCGAAAGATTTCCAGCCGAAGCCCGCCGATTTGCACATGGCTCGGTCCCCGACTTTGGAAGATCGTGCCGGCAGATTCATTTGTGACAGTGTTCGGAACCGGGACGGGTCGCTTGTATGCTCGCCGCGGCTGTCTATACAATGGCTATACGTTATCGATCGGGAGAAAGCTCATGGCTCAAACGGTCCTGAAGTGGGGCAATAGCCTGGCCTTCCGCATCCCGTCTGCGATCGCGAAACAGTTGGGCATCGAGGAGGGCGCTGAACTCGAACTGCGCGTCGAGGGTAATCGCATGGTCGTGGAAAGGGCGGACGCGCTCCCCGAATTCAGCCGCGACGACTTGGTGCGGGCTCTGCGCAAGTCCAAGGGCGCACTCATCGATTTCGGGCATCCTCGCGGAAACGAGGTGCTGTAAGTGCCACTTGCGGAGGGCGATCTCATCGAGATCGACGCCGACACCGCGGTCGGCCGCGAGCAGCACGGGCGACGGCCCGCGCTGATCGTGTCGGTCGATGCTCTGCAGACGGCGCTGGGCCTTGCGGTTGTGTGTGCAGTGACCACGCATGGGGGTAAAGCGCTGCGGGCCCGCAATGAATTGGAGGTCTCGATTCCAGCCGAGCTCCCCGTCAAGGGTGTCGTCCTCCCGCACCAGCTGCGCACGATCGACCTCTCAGCACGAAACGCTGCAAGGCTCTGTGCGGTGCCTCGTGCGACCCTGCTCGCGGTTCGGGCGCGCCTGAAGCCGCTGCTCGGCCTCTGAAGTCGACGCCGTGCAGTGCGCGGCGCACGGTATTCGTCGCGCGATTGCGCGCCTGGCCGCGAACAAAAGCGAGCCTTGGGTGCTGAAGGCGACCATTCGGCCTATGGTGGTCCAGTTGGACGCTGCGTTCGACGAAAAGTCCTACGGAGCGACGACATTCTCGGCACTCCTTAAGAAGTGCGAGAACGTCCTCGAGGTCCGCAAAGGCCAATACGACCAGGAATACCGGGTCCGGGAGTCAGTGAAGTGCTAGGCGAGGGCAGAACGCTCCGTCGTTCTCGCGGAGGGCGACTCTGACGTGTCCGTTCTCGCGGCGGATCCGTGGGCCCCAGGTCGCGAGCTGGTCAATGTCTGTGAACGGCTCAGATCACCTCAAGTAGCCAGGAATCTCTCCGACAGCATCTCGGCGTTTCCGCGGAAACGCCCTGGCAGCTCGGCGAGTTTGTCCGCAAATCCGGGCGATTTGCCCATGGTTCGCGCTGCGCGATCGGATCATCGTCGCGCGTGGCCGGCGCACCGAAGATCACCCGCGATCTACCTGTTGGCGGATCTGGCCAGCACTGCAGTGCCAGTCGGCTTATTTGTCCGCCTATCAACCAGATATCCGTGTTGACGGCCTGACTGTATAAAATTACAGTCTCACCATGGCGATCCAGACTTCGATCGAATGGACGGATGCGACCTGGAATCCCGTCAGTGGTTGCACCAAGGTCAGTCCTGGCTGCGACAACTGCTATGCAGAGCGATTCTCCGAGCGCTTTCGCGGCACAAAGGGCCACCCGTTCGAGGCCGGCTTCGATCTCACGCTGCGTCGCCACAAGATTGATGAGCCATTGATATGGCGGCGGCCGCGTCGGGTCTTCGTCAATTCCATGAGCGATCTGTTCCACAAGGACATCCCGCGGGAATTCGTCGATCGCGTCTTTGACACGATGGAGCGAGCCGACTGGCACGTGTTCCAGGTGTTATCCAAACGCAGCTCGCTGCTCAGGCGCTACGTCAACGGCCGATACCGTGGCACGTCTGCGCCGCCGCACATTTGGCTTGGTGTTTCGATCGAGGGTCCCAAGCAACTCGTGCGGCTCCGGCACTTGCAGGAAGCACGTGCCGCGGTGCGGTTCATTTCCTTCGAGCCCCTGCTGGCCGATCTCGGCGACCTGAATCTGGACGGCATTCATTGGGTCATTGCCGGCGGAGAAAGTGGGCCGCATCGTCGCCCGGTGGACCCGGCGTGGATTCGCAGCATTCGCGATCAATGCAGCGATGCTGACGTTCCTTTCTTCTTCAAGCAATGGGGCGGGGTGACGCCCAAAGCTGGCGGCAACAGCCTCGATGGTCACCGGTGGCTTCAGTATCCGAACATCATGGGCTCGCACCCGACGGTTGACTGACCGCGGCGACAGGGAGGGGCCGGCCTGATGCCCACGATAGGACGGTCGCATTTCGACGAGTACTCGCCGCAGACGCAGGCGAAGCACGCCATTCTCGACAAGTACTTTCGCGCTTACCTGAAAGCGCTGAGCGGTCACGTCGATGCGTTCCACTACGTCGATGGCTTTGCCGGACGGGGATCCTACGGGCAGAACCAGCCGGGCTCGCCCCTTCTCGCGATCTCCGCTCTGGTTGAACAGCGCAAGCCGGCAACGGTCAGCCTCGTGGAATCGGACGCGGGGACCTTCCGTGAGCTCCAAGAGGCAGTCCTCGGGCGTCTTGCGGGGCTCGTCAAGCCACTGGTCGTCAATGACGAGTTCTCACATGTCATCGCGGCCATCTGTAGCCGCCCCATCTACCAGCGATTCGGCACCGTTGCGACCTTTGCGTTCGTCGATCCCTGTGGCGTCAGTGGTGTCCGGCTTGATGATATTCGGCGCCTGTTGAGTCTGCCATTCGCGGAGTGCCTGCTCTTCTGGAACTACGACGGTCTCAATCGATGGATCGGCGCGGTGGCGAAGGGGTCGCATGCACCGGAAAGCTTGCGAGAGTTCTTCGGTGGTGAGCCGATCTTTCAGCAGGCGCTCGCCTGCTTCCGGAGCGCGCTCGACGCACCGCGCAAGGAAGTTGAACTTCGTGACCTCTATGTCGGCGCCCTGAACCAGCAAGCGGGCGCGCGATACATCCTGCCGTTTCGATTCGAAGCGCGCGATCGGTCCAGGGCCAGCCACTACCTCGTGCATTGTTCCAACCATTCGCTCGCCTTCAAGATCATGAAAGAGGTCATGTGGCAGGCGTCGAACGATGAACGCGATGCTGGGAACTTCCAGTTCCTCCAGGCCAGCGAATTGGGCGGGCAGACGGCCATGTTTCGGCCAGCCCTCGACGGTGCGCGCGACGCAATCGTCAGAGAACTGTCGGCGGGCGAACGGCAGGTGAGCTTCTTCACGCGGGAATGGGTGAACCGGCCCGGCGACTTCCTCATCGAGAAGCAGTACAAGGAAGTTCTCCTCACATTGGAAGCCGCTGGCGTAATCGAGGTGTTCGATCCAAGGACGAATTCGCTTGCGCCAGCGAGTCTGCGAAGAAAGATTCGCGGAAAGCCAACCCTGGCCCCCGAGTTGATCGTGCGGATACGTCCATAGTCCGGCGCAGGTCGACTTGCCCGGACCGATATCAATGCTGCGTTGCAGCGGCCGGACGAGACCGCGCGAGCCTGTGAACCGCTTGACACATTGGCCTTCCTGAGTATCCTGCGCGGTCCTGTTGCCGCCCCGTGCGGCCGTTCCGGACCGGAGACCTTCGATGCCCGCAGGGCACACGCAAGCTTCGCTGTGTAGGTGTGACTTGAACTGATTCGAGCGTTTCGGGCTGTCGGCTCGAAGCGCAAGCTTCGGGCCGGGCGGCCGGGTCGCGTTTGCGATCAAGCCCCTGGCAGGTCGTTGTCAGGGGCTTTTTCGTTTTTGGCCATGCGCTCATGAGAACCCTCAAAGTCGACATGGATTCGTCCGGTCGCGAATCAGCCGGGATCGCGGACGATTCCGACCCCGACGACTTCCTGCCGCTCCGCCTCGCCTTGCGCGTCAGCGCGGACGATCTGGCGGAGACCGTCCTCACGCTTCGAACGCTGCGGGCGCTCGATACTCGCGCGGCGAACTACCCGGTTCACCGCGTCGAGCGGTGCGCGGTACGCAGGCCCGTCGCCGAGTTGCTCGACGACATTGCGCTGCAGTCGGGCTTTGCGGCGCACCGGTTATCGGAGTCTTCGTTGCTGCTTGACGACGAGCGTGCGCTCGTCAGCGTGCACGCCATGCGCAAGTCCGACTACACGTCCTGCACGTTCGCGATCTGGGCGACCGATCGTGAGCGACTTTCCGAGGTTCGTGCTCGTCTGCTCTCGCTGCTCGGCGATCAGCGGATCCGCGGCGAGACCTTCACGATCGACTGGTGCTTCCTGATGGGCGCGGCGGGCCTGTCGTCGGCGTCATTCCAGGAGACGGTCGATCCAACGCCGTTCGACGAGGCCTATCCGGGGCTCGGCGAGCCGGTTGCGACCTTCGTCGAGCGCTACCTGGCCGCGCCGGAGACCGTGCTGATCCTGCAGGGCCCGCCGGGCACCGGCAAGACGCGGCTGGTGCGAACGATTCTTGCGGCCATCACCCGCCGCAAGGAGGCCGGGGCGCGGGTGCTGTACACCGCCGACCGGCGGACGCTGGAAAACGACGAGATTTTCGTCGATTTCATCACGGGCACGCACGACGCGTTCGTCATCGAGGATGCCGATCATGTCCTCACATCGCGCGCCAGCGGCAATCTCGACCTGCATCGGTTCCTCGCGGTGGCAGATGGTGTCGTGCGAGCGCAGGGCCGCAAGATCATCTTCACCACGAACTTACCGAACGTCGGCGACATCGATGACGCGCTCGTGCGTCCCGGCCGCTGCTTCGGCGTGGTCCGCACGCGGGCGTTGACTCCAGACGAGACCATTCGTCTGCTCGACCGTCTGCATCCAGGGTCGATTGGCGGCCGTGAGCGTGCCGCCGAGGCCCTGTTCGGGACCGGGCATCAAAGCGCCACGCTCGCGGCAATCTATCGCGCGGCACAGCGCTGAGCGCAGTCGCGTCGCGGCGAGCTCGGCGACAGGATGTCGTTCGATATAGCCGGAGCCCGGCGCCAGCCAAACCTGTCATCATTTGTCTCGAGGGGGACGGGCGATGCTCGGCAGGCTGAAGAACCGGATGCTGTCCTGGATCGACGCAAGCCTGGCAGCGTTCGGCCACGGCTTCATCCGCGCGTGGACCAAGGTCGAGCGCAGTTACCGGCGGCCCTTCTCGCAAGTCGCGTTTCGGCTGAAGTTCGCGTTTTATCCGCTGCTCGCGCTCGGCGCGATCGCCTGGCTCGGCTGGGACTGGAGCCACACCCGCTCGCTCAACTCGGCCGAGGATGCGATCTTCGATCGCGTGGTGCAGTGGCGTCCGTTCGAGCCGCAGCCTTCCGGCCGCGTGGTCGTGGTCGAAATCGACGAGTGCTCGATCGAATATTTCCGCGCGCGCAACGAGGGCGGCTGGCCGTGGAGCCGGCAACGGCACGCGGACCTGCTCGACCAGCTGGACCGCGCCGAGGTGCGCGCGGTCGGCTACGACGTGCTGTTCACCGATCTCTCGCAAACCGATCCGGCCGGTGATCAAACCCTGGAAGCGATGGCCAAGGGTGGCGGCGGCCGGTTTTTGTTCAGTTCCACGCGACTGCACCCGGATTACGACGCGGGATCGCCTTTGCGGGCCTCGCAGGTCCCCGGCGGCGTTCGCGCTCGAGCGCCATCCGCACGAGGATCCAAGGGTCGCGTTGCTGCTGCCCTACGGCAAGGCGATGGCCGCAAACAGCGCGATCGCCAACGTCACTCGCAACGAGGACGGCATATTGCGCGACATACCGTTGCGCGAGACGGCCGGCGACTGGGCCCTGGTGTCGCTGCCACTGCGGCTGGCGGCGACGACCACGGGGAAATCACCCGGAGCCTATTGCCGCGACGGTGCGGCCGAACTGGCGACAGGGCACCCGGCTGCCACGCATCAGCGCCGCCGACCTGTTGACCGGCCAGCCCGTCTGTCGCGATGCGAAGACCAGGCCGCCTGCACTGAAGGGTCGCGTGGCGCTGGTCGGGTATACGGCCTCCGGACTCAACGATGCCAAGCCGACGCCCGTCGATCCCGTCATGCCGGGCGTGGAGGTCATGGCCGAAGCCACCGAAGCACTGATCGCCGGCAGCGCCATTCGAGCGCCACCCGCGTGGCTCAAGTATGTCATTGCGATGTTGCTGGCAACGCTGACCACATTCGCTTTCTACCGCGGCGAACCGGCCAACGACATCGACTCGGTGTTCGTCGCCGCCAACCTGACGATGTTGACGGCCGCATTCGTGGGTCTCACGTTCTTCGGGTTCTTCTTCGACGTCTTCGCCAGCGTCGGCTTCATCAGCCTGATCTTCGGCCTGTGTCGCCTGTACGCGGGCGTGCAGCGCGGGCGCGCGGTCGGCAATGGCGATTTCCTGCCGGAATTCGATCCGGACAAGGATCGCTGGCTGGCAATCGCGCGCCTGCGCTTCGTGCCGGACGTTCAACTCGGCAAGAAGGCCGCGGCGCGACGACGGCGCGAATACCGTCGCCGGCTGCGACGCTTCCTGTATGCCGGCAGCGACGCGGTGATGCTGGAGGGCGTGGTCGAACGCAAGAGCTGGCTGCACGAGGCCCTGAACGACCTGATGGTGCTGGTGTGGCATGGCGAAAGCGAGGCTGCAGCGCGCGCCGCCGCCATGCACGATCTCGAGAGGCTCGAGCGGCAGCTGGCGGAGTACGACGCGCGCCTGCCCGACGACGGCAGCGTGCGGCTGGCCTTCGCCTGCGCCGAGATCGACGATGGCGCCCCTGACAGCGATCGCGGCGAGCGCCTGCGCCTGCGCGATCTGGTCGGCCAGGTGCTGGCCTCCTCGAGCGAAGTGCCGCTGGCGCGGCGAACGGTGTTCTTCGATCATACGGACGTGTCGTCGGGAGGATCGTGATGCGCAGCATTCCATTCATCCTGGTGGCGACCGCGCTGCTGGCGTCGGGCGCAAGTGCGGCCGAGTTGTCGGCCGTCGTGCAGAAGCCGACCGTCGACGTGTATGCGCAGCCCAAGTTCGACGCGCCCAAGGTCGCGACGCTGCAGCGCAACGCGGCCGTGAAGATTTCCGCCCAGCAGGGCTTGTGGTACCAGTTGCAGATGCCCGCCAAGGCGACGGGCTACGTGCGCGTCAACGACGTGCGCGTCGCCTATGCCGGCACCGAGGATGGCGAAGCCAACATGCGCGTGCTGATGGGTGGCAAGGCCGGCAAGGGCGCGTCACCGAGACCGCCGGCGTGCGCGGCATCGACGAAAGCGACCTGAAATCGGCCGCAATCAACCAGGCGCAACTGAAAGCGATGGTCGGCCATCGGGTCGATGCGTCCGCCGCCGCCGCGTACGCCGCCGAGCAGGGCTGGCAGGCGACCACCGTGGCGTATGCCGGTGAGGCCAAGCCCGCCAAGAAGTCCGGGAAGTCGCATCGGACGCCGGCGGCTTCGAAATCGCGAGTCGCGAAGTCGGTCGGCGGCCTGCTCGGTTCACTGGGCGTCAATGTCGGCTCGAAGCTCGACACGGCCGCCAAGACGGCACGCAAATCCGAGGATGAGCTGGCGGCGGAGGAACTCGCGCTCGGCCCTGAAATCGCCGGCCGCATCCTCGGCGCGCGCCCGTTGTGGAACGACGCCGGTGCGCAGCAACGCGTCAACCTGGTCGGCCGCTGGGTTGCCTCGCAGACCAGTCGTCCGGACCTGCCGTGGACCTTCGGCGTGATCGACACGCCCGAGGTCAACGCATTCGCGGCGCCGGGCGGTTACATCCTGGTCACGCGCGGCCTGTACCAGCTGCTGTCGTCGGACAGCGAGCTCGCGGCTGTGCTCGGTCACGAGATCAGTCACTGCGTGCAGCGCGATCACTACAACGTGATCCGCAAGCAGGAAATGGCGACCGCCGGCAAGGACCTGGCGCTAAAGAACGTCAACGCCGGCAACGACAGCGTCGCCGGCAGCTACGCCAGGCGTTATGCCGAGCAGAACGGCGCGGCCATCATGCTGACGTCGCTGGATCGCGAGGCCGAGTATCGCTCCGACGAAGCCGCGGAGTTCTACCTCGCCCGCTCGGGCATGAATCCGCTGGCGCTGTACGCGGTGCTGCAGAAACTGATGGCGCTCGGCAGCGAGTCGGCGAGCCTGGCGCAGCTGTACAAGACGCACCCGCCGCTCGATGCGCGGATCGATCGCATCGACCAGCGAGGTTATGGCGCGCTCGGCGCCTACACCGCGCGGGAGTGAGCGCCAGGCATTTCCGGGCGAATACGCCGCATTTCGGTGTGGCCCCGGCTGCAGAGCGGGCAGATGGTACGCGGACCGTGCCCGCCTTGGATGGTGCTAGGATTGGCCCATGGCAATTTCCCGCGAAGACCTGTTTCGCAAGGCTCTCGCGCTCGATGAGTCGGATCGGGCGGAACTGGTCGGTCTGTTGATCGACAGTCTCGATCCGGAGACCGAGCAGGGTGTCGAAGCCGCGTGGCTTCAGGAAATCGATCGCCGTGCCCGGGAGATCGATTCCGGGGCTGTCCAGACCATTCCTTGGGAGATTGCACGGGAGCGGCTGATGCGCGCTCCCCGTGGCTGAGCGCCGGTCGATTCGACTCCATCCTCTCGCAGAGGATGACATCGCGACTGCGATGGATTTACACCTTCGGAAGACG
>CAWJMS010000003.1:0-85801 GCA_963843985.1 uncultured Gammaproteobacteria bacterium
GATCGTCGCGGGCGGCTTGCCGGAGATGTCGTACGTGACGCGCGAGATACCCGGCACCTCGTTGATGATGCGGCGCGCGCAGAGGTCGAGGAACTCGTAGGGCAGCCGTGCCCAGCGCGCGGTCATGAAGTCGATCGTCTCGACGGCGCGCAGCGCGATCACGTAGTCGTAGCGGCGACCGTCGCCCATCACGGCCACCGAGCGCACCGGCAGGAACACGGCGAACGCCTGGCTGGTCTTGTCGTACAGACCGTGCGCGTGCAGCTCGTCGATGAAGATCCTGTCCGCCTTGCGCAGCAGGTCGGCGTACGGCTTGGAGACTTCGCCGAGGATGCGCACGCCGAGGCCCGGGCCGGGGAACGGGTGGCGGAACACCATCTCGCGCGGCAGGCCGAGTTCGAGGCCGAGGCGGCGGACTTCGTCCTTGAACAGCTCGCGCAGCGGCTCGACGAGCTTCAGCTTCATGTGCTCGGGCAGGCCGCCCACGTTGTGGTGCGACTTGATGACGTGCGCCTTGCCGGTCTTGGCGCCCGCCGACTCGATGACGTCGGGATAGATCGTCCCCTGCGCCAGCCAGCGCACGCCCTCGAGCCTGTGCGATTCCTCGTCGAACACCTCGACGAACAGCCGGCCGATGATCTTGCGCTTGCGCTCCGGATCGGTCTCGCCCTTGAGCCCGTCGAGGAAGCGCTGCTCGGCGTTCACGCGGATCACGCGCACGCCCATGTTCTCGCCGAGGGTCTTCATGACCTGGTCGCCCTCGCCTTCGCGCAGCAGGCCGTGGTCGACGAAGACGCAGACGAGCTGGTCGCCGATTGCACGGTGCAGCAGCGCCGCGACCACCGAGGAATCGACGCCGCCCGACAGTCCGAGCAGCACCTTGTCCCCGCCGACCTGCTCGCGCACGCGCGCGATCGCGTCGGCGATGATGCTGCCGGGTTCCCAGCGTGCCTCGCAGGCGCAGATCTCGCGCACGAAGCGCTCGAGCAGCAACGCGCCCTGCAGCGTGTGCGTGACTTCCGGATGGAACTGGACGGCGTAGAACCTGCGCGACTCGTCGGCCATCGCGGCGATCGGCGCATTGGTCGACGCGCCGATGGGCGCGAAGCCCTTCGGCACCGCGTCCACGCGGTCGCCGTGGCTCATCCAGACGTCGAATACCGCGCGGCCTTCGCCGTCGACGTGGTCCTTCAGGCCGTCGAGCAGGCGGCAGGCCGCCGTCTGCGTGACCTGTGCGTAGCCGAATTCGCGATGATCCGATCCGGTGACGCGGCCGCCGAGCTGCTGCGCCATCGTCTGCATGCCGTAGCAGATGCCGAGCACCGGCACGCCGGCCTCGAACACCGCCTGCGGCGACCTGGGCGGCTGCGCGTCCGTCACCGATTCCGGGCCGCCCGAAAGGATGATGCCGCGCGCGCCGAACTCGCGTACGGCCTGCTCGGTCATGTCCCAGGGGTGGATCTCGCAGTAGACGCCGCACTCGCGGACGCGGCGCGCGATCAGCTGGGTGTACTGGGCCCCGAAGTCGAGGATCAGGATGCGGTGCGCGTGGATGTCGGGCGGCCGCACCGCCGGCGGATTCTCAGCTGACACGGTAGTTGGGCGCTTCCTTGGTGATGGTCACGTCGTGCACGTGGCTTTCGCGCACACCGGCGTTGGTGATGCGCACGAACTTCGGGCGCGTGCGCATCTCGTCGATGCTGGCGCTGCCGGTGTACCCCATCGCCGCACGCAGGCCGCCCGACAGCTGGTGCAGGATCGCGACGATGCTGCCCTTGTACGGCACGCGGCCCTCGACGCCTTCGGGCACGAGCTTCTCGAGCTCGGCCGACGCATCCTGGAAGTAACGGTCGCGCGAGCCGTGCGACTGCGACATCGCGCCGAGCGAGCCCATGCCGCGATACGACTTGTAGGAGGCGCCCTGGTACAGCTCGACCTCGCCCGGCGACTCCTCGGTGCCGGCGAACAGGCCGCCCATCATCACGCAGTGCGCGCCCGCGGCGATCGCCTTGGCGAGGTCGCCGGAGAAGCGGATGCCGCCGTCGGCGATCAGCGGGATGCCGTGCGACGCCAGCGCCTCGGCGACGTTCGCCACCGCGCTGATCTGCGGCACGCCGACGCCCGCGACGACGCGCGTCGTGCAGATCGAGCCCGGGCCGATGCCGACCTTGACCGCGTCCGCGCCCGCATCGATCAGCGCGAGCGCCGCTTCGCCGGTGACGATGTTGCCGGCGATGACCTGTTGCGCCGGCCACTTGGCCTTGATGCGCTTGACCGTCTCGATCACGCCTTGCGAATGGCCGTGCGCCGTGTCGACGATGATCACGTCGACGCCCGATTCACGCAGCGCCGCCGCCCGCTCGAGCGTGTCGGCGCTGGTACCGACCGCCGCGCCGACGCGCAACGCGCCGCGCTCGTCCTTGCAGGCGCGCGGGAATTCCGTGGCCTTCTGGAAGTCCTTGACCGTGATCATGCCCTTCAGCGCGAAGTCGTCGTCGACCACCAGCACCTTCTCGATGCGGTGCTTGTGCAGCAGGCCCAGCACCACGTCCTTGGGCGAGTTCTCGCGCACCGTGACGAGCCGCTCGCGCGGCGTCATCACCGACGAGACGGGTGCGTCGTAGCGAGTCTCGAAGCGCAGGTCGCGATGCGTGACGATGCCGACGGCCTTGCCGTCGCGCACGACCGGCACGCCGGAGATGTTCTTCGCGCGCGTCAACTCCAGCACTTCGCGGATGGTCGCCTCGGGGCGCACCGTGATCGGGTCGTGGATGATGCCGCTCTCGAAACGCTTGACGCGGGCGACCTCGCGGGCCTGCTGGTCGATCGGCATGTTCTTGTGGACGATGCCGATGCCGCCTTCCTGGGCGATCGCGATGGCGAGCCGGTGCTCGGTCACGGTGTCCATGGCCGCCGAGACGATCGGCAGATTCAGCCGGATGCCGCGAGTGAGCTGGGTGCCGAGACTGACTTCGGCCGGGAGCACCTGCGAATAGGCAGGCACGAGCAGCACGTCGTCGAAGGTGAGGGCTTCCTCGAGGATTCGCAGCATGGGGTGACCCGGCTCGTAAAAGGAAGCGCGGCATTCTACCCGGCCAGGGCCCTTGGGGTCTAGGAAGCACCCGGTTAAGATCCGGTCACGATGCAAGACAACTGGCTCGATCCCGCCCGCCAACCCCGTGCCGCAGCGGGAGATTTTCACGATCAGCCGCCTCAACCGGGAGGCGAAGTTCCTGCTCGAGCGGACCCTCGGCGCCGTCTGGCTCGAAGGCGAGATGTCGAACCTGTCGAGGCCCGGCTCCGGCCACTGGTATTTTTCGCTGAAGGACGAAGCGGCGCAGGTGCGTTGCGCGATGTTCCGCCAGCGCAACCTGCTGGTGCGTTTCCCGGTCCGCGACGGCATGCACGTGCTCGCGCGCGGCCGCGTGAGCCTCTACGAGGCCCGCGGCGAGTTCCAGGTGGTGATCGACCACCTCGAGGAGGCCGGCGAAGGCGCGCTGCGCCGGCGCTTCGAGGAACTGAAGCAGAAGCTGCAGGCCGAAGGCCTCTTCGACGAGCGTCACAAGCAGCCGTTGCCGGCGCTGCCGAAGCGCATCGGCGTCGTCACCTCGCCGACCGGCGCGGCCATCCGCGACATCCTGCACATCCTGAAGCGCCGCTTTCCCGCGATCCCGGTGCTGATCTATCCGGTGCCGGTGCAGGGCGAGAGCGCGCCGCGCGAGATCGCGCAGGCCATCCGGCTGGCCGGCACGCGCGCCGACTGCGACGTGCTGATCGTCGCCCGCGGCGGCGGCTCGCTCGAAGACCTGTGGGCGTTCAACGACGAAGGCGTCGCGCGCGCGATCTTCGACTGCCCGATTCCGGTCGTGAGCGGCGTCGGCCACGAAGTGGACGTCACGATCGCCGACTTCGTCGCGGACGAGCGCGCGCCGACACCCTCGGGCGCGGCCGAACGCGTGGTGCCGGACCGGGCGGAATGGCTGCGACGGATCGAGACGACAGGCACCCGGATCGCGCACGCGATGCGGCGCCGGCTCGTCGAATTGCGCGCGCAGCTGGCCGCGCACGAAAAAGGCCTCGCCCGGAATCACCCGGGCGCGCGGCTGCGCGAGCATGCGCAACGCCTCGACGAACTCGAGGGCCGGCTGGCACTGGCGCTGCACACGCGCCTCGACCGCGCACGCGAGCGATTGACGTCGACGCGGGCGCTGCTGGCGCGCGCGTCGCCGGCGGTCCGCGTCGCGGCGCTGCGCCTGCGGCTCGAGTCGAGCCGGCGGGCGCTCGCGGCCGCGGGCCGCGGATGCCTCAATGGGCCGCGCAACCGCCTCGACCTCGCGCTGCGTACGCTGCACGCGGTGAGCCCGCTCGCAACGCTCGATCGCGGCTATGCGATCGTCTCGGCCCCGGACGGCCACGTGCTGCAGGACGCGACGGAAGCGCGGCCCGGCGACACGATCGACGCCCGCCTCGCCCGCGGTCGGCTGAGCGCCCGCGTGCTGGCCATCGGGCCGGCGGCAGCGCAGCCCATGGATTCCGAATGAAACGGGCGCTGCTCACGTGGCTGCTGGCGGCGATGCCCGCCGCCGGTCTCGCATCGCCCCAACCGCCCGCCGTGCCCATCGAGAGCCGCGTGCCGGGCGGCATCGCGTTGCTCGACCTCGGCGCTGCGCCGACCGAACCGGGTCCCGTGATGTACAACGATCATCGCGCGCCGGTCGTGCCGAACGGCGCAGCCTGGACGGCGGTCGTCGGCATCCCGCTCGACACGCGGCCCGGTCCCCAGTCCGCGCACCTCGTCGGCGAGGGAGGCAAGGAAATCCGCGCGCTCCCGTTCACCGTCGTGCCGAAGGAATATGCCGAGCAGCGGCTCACCGTGAAGGACCCGCGCCAGGTCGATCCGAACGCCGCAGACCTCGCGCGGATCGACCGCGAGAAAGTCCGCATCGATCGGGCGCTCGGCACGTACACGACGGACTTCACACCGCCCTGGCAGATGTTGGCGCCGGTGCCGGGCGAGCGCTCGAGCTCGTTCGGCCTGCGGCGTTTTTTCAACGGCCAGCCCCGTAATCCGCACAGCGGAATGGACATCGCCGCCGCAGCCGGCACGCCGATCGTCAGCCCGGCGGCCGGGCGTGTGGTCGAGGCCGGGGACTTCTTCTTCAACGGCAACACGGTGTTCGTCGACCACGGTCACGGGGTCGTGACGATGTACTGTCACCTGAGCCGCATCGACGTGAAGCCGGGGGACGCGGTGGCCTCAGGTTCGATCCTCGGCCTGGTGGGCGCCACGGGACGCGTGACCGGGCCTCACCTGCACTGGGGCATCGGGATCAACCGCGCCATGGTGGACCCGGCGCTGTTGCTCGTGCCGGATGCGCCGAAGCCGCAGCCGGCCGGGCGCGGCGCGCTAGATCGACTTCAGGAAATCGCGGATCGCGGGTTCGAAGCGATCGAGGTCGACGAGGAACGCGTCGTGGCCCTGCGGCGACGGGAACGCGTGGAACTCCACGGACCGGCCGGCCGCCTTCAGGTGATCGGCGATCTCCCGCTGCTGGTCGATCGTGAACAGCATGTCCGACTGGACGCCGATGATCAGCGAGCGCTGCGGGCGGATTTTCGCGAATGCCGCGGCCAGCGAACCGGCGCCGTGCTCGCCAAGGTCGAACTGGTCCATCGCCCGCGACACGTACAGGTAGCAGTTGGCGTCGTGAATTTCGGCGAAACGGTGCGCCTGGTGTTCCAGGTACGCCTCGACCTCGAACTGCGGACGGAAATCCGCCGGGTTGCCGGCCGTGTCCTGCACGCGGCGCCGGCCGAATCGCTCCGACCACTCCTCGGCCGATCGATAGGTGATGGTGCCGAGCTTGCGCGCAAGCCGCAGCCCCATGCGCGGGCCGCGCCCCGGCTCGTAGTTGCCGCCGCGCCAGGCGGGATCGCTACGCACCATCTCCCGCTGCAGCGAGCGCAGCGCGATCGCGAACGGCGAGGCGCGCGTCGCTCCGGAAATCGACACCAGGTTGCGGACACGGTCCGGGAACTGCACGGCGTAGGCCAACGCCGTCATGCCGCCGAGCGACGAACCGACCACGGCCGCGACGCGCTCGATGCCGAGCGCGCGCATCACCTCGTCGCCGCCGGCAGCGATGTCTTCCACCGAAATCTCGGGGAAGCTGACGCCGAAGGCGCGGCCAGTGCGCGGGTCCACGCTCGCCGGGCTCGACGAGCCGAACGGGCTGCCGATCGAATTGACGCAGACGACGAAGAAACGGCTCGTGTCGATCGGCTTGCCCGCGCCGATCATCGACTCCCACCAGCCGGGCTTCGGGTCGGCCGGCGACGACGCCGCGTGCGCCGAAGGCGACAGCCCGGTGAACAGCAGGATCGCGTTGTCGCGCGCCTCGTTCAGCCGGCCCCAGGTTTCGTAGGCGATGACGGGGTTGTCGATGGCGCCGCCGCGATACAGGCGCAATGGCCCCTCGCGCACCGCCAGCTGAGTGGCCGGCAGGTCATCGGGAGCTGCGACTGGAGTACGGGCAACCGCCATGAGCATGTCCAGAAGTCTAGACCCGCCCCACCGGGGCACAAGAATCGAGCGGATAGCCGCTCAGAACCGCCGGTTATATATATCAGCGTTTGCCGCGCTTGCCGCCCTTGAAATGGGCCATCGCACGCTGCTTCTTGCGGGCCTGCCGCGGCGTGATCTCGTTGCGGCGGCCCTCGAACGGGTTGGCGTCGGTCCGGAACTCGATGCGCATCGGGGTGCCCTTGAGGCGGAACACCTGGCGGAAATGATTTTCGAGGAACCGCCGATAGGCATCCGGGACGTGCTGGGTCTGGTTGCCGTGGATGACCACCACCGGCGGATTGCGGCCGCCCTGGTGGGCGTAGCGCAGCTTGATGCGGCGGCCGCGCACCAGTGGCGGCTGGTGGATCGTGAGTGCCTGTTCCAGCGCCTGGGTCAGTTCCTTGGTGGGCATCTCGGCCATGGCTGCGCGGTAACCGGCCTTCACCATGCCCATCAAGTCGCCGACGCCGGTGCCGTGCTTCGCCGAGATGAAGTGCACGGGCGCGAAGCGCAGGAAGTCCAGCTTCAGGTCCAGGCCGTCGCGGATGGTGTCGCGCTGGTCCGGCGCAATGCCGTCCCACTTGTTCACGGCGATTACGAGCGCCCGGCCCTGTTCGGCCACGAGGCCGAGCAGGCTCGCGTCCTGGTCGGCCACGGTGTCGTGGGCGTCGATCACGCCGATGACGACGTTGGCCTGCTCGATCGCCTGTAAAGCCTTGACGACGCTGAACTTCTCGATCGTCTCGTTGACCCGGGCGCGGCGCCGTACGCCGGCGGTATCGATGAGGATGTAGCGCTGGCCGTCGCGCTCGAATTCGACCTCCACCGTGTCGCGGGTCGTGCCGGGCTGGTCGAACGCGATCAGCCGTTCCTCGCCGAGCAGCCGGTTGATCAGCGTGGACTTGCCGACGTTCGGGCGGCCGATGACGGCCACGCGAATTTCTCGGTCACGGACTTCCTCCGGCAGGTGCGGCCCGGAGACCACCAGGCCCTCGAGCGAGCGCGCCATGAGATCGTCGAGGCCCTGGATGTGCGCGGACGAGATCGCGATCGGCTCACCGAAGCCGAAACGGTGGAACTCGGCGGCCGCCATCGAGGCGTCGAGCCCTTCGGACTTGTTGGCGACCACCAGCACGCTCTTGCCGCTGCGGCGCAGGACGCTCGCGACGTGGAGGTCGGCGGGCGTGCAGCCTTCGCGCGCGTCGACCACCAGCAGCACGCGATCGGCCTCCTCGACGGCTTTCAGCGTCTGCTCTTCCATGAGCCGCTCGATGCCCTGCGTGCCCTCGACGAGTCCGCCCGTGTCGATCACCACGCAGGCGTGCCCGTCGCGGCGGGCGTAACCGTACTTGCGATCGCGCGTGAGGCCGGGCACGTCCGCGACCAGCGCGTCGCGGGTGCGGGTCAATGCATTGAACAGCGTCGACTTGCCGACGTTCGGGCGACCGACCAATGCGACAACCGGCAGCACATCAGCCGCCCTTGCCCGTCCCGCTGCGGAAAGCGGCAACCTTGCCACCGTCGTCGACCACGTACACGCGGCCATCGGCCGCGATCGGCGGCGCGCTGATGCGTGCGCCGCCCGGGTGCTCGCGCGCGACGAACTTGCCGCTGTCGCGATCGAGCCAGTGCAGGTAGCCGTCGTAGTCGCCGACGACGATCGCCTTGCCGTCGACCACGGGCGCGCTGAGGCCGCGGCGCTTCAGCCCGTCCTGCTGCCACAGCACGGTGCCGTCACGGCGGCGCAGAGCGACCACGCTGCCGTCGCTGGTCGCGACGTAGACCTGGTCCTCGTCGATCGCGAGACCCCGGTAGCTCGACAGCTCCCGGCCCCACAAGACCTGGCCGGAATCCATCGCGATCATTTCGACGCGGCCCAGGTAGCCGACGGCATAGGCGTCGTTGCCCGCGACGCGCACCGACGAGTCCACGTCGGCGAGCCGCTCGAGTTCCGAGCGGCCGTGCGGCGTGGTCACCTGCGCCTGCCACAGCAGGTCGCCGTTCGACAGCGCGTAGGCGACGACCTTGCCGGAATCGAAGCCGCACAGCACTGTGTCGCCGCTCACCACCGGCGACGACGTGCCGCGCAGCGTGAGCTTCGGCACCGGCTCCTCGGCCGACCACAGTTCCTTGCCGTCCGCAGACGACAGCGCTCGCAGCCGGCCGTCGACGCTG
The DNA here is from genome assembly GCA_963843985.1 of uncultured Gammaproteobacteria bacterium. Lineage (GTDB taxonomy): Bacteria > Pseudomonadota > Gammaproteobacteria > Steroidobacterales > Steroidobacteraceae > RPQJ01. The sequence goes on from CAWJMS010000003.1 coordinate 8,741, forward strand.
CGCACGATGACGCGATCGGTCGCGACCAGTGGCGCGGACAGCACTTCGCCCGAGACCTTCACGGACCAGAGCTTCTTGCCGGATGCCACGTCGAGCGCCACGAGGTCGCCGTCATTGGTGCCGACCGCGACGATGCCCGGACCGACGCCGGGGCCCGCCGAAAGATCGAGCTTCGTGTCGACGCTCCATTTCGAGCGTCCTGACGCCGCGTCCAGCGCTTCGACCTTGCCGTCGCGACCCGCAGCGAAAATCTGGCCGTCCTGGTACGCGATCCCGAGCGACAAGCGCAGCTTCTCGCCGCCGCCGCCAACGCTGTCCGTCCACAGACGCTGCACCGGCAGCGACGGCTTGAGGTCGACGAGCTCGGCCGGCGGCTCCGCGTCCTTCTTGCTGTCCTTGCTGCAGGCCGCGATCGCGAGCACCGCGAGGCAAGCCGCTGCCGCAAGGCCGACGCAACGCAGCCGTGCCCGATTCATTTCGCGGCTCCTGGCGTGGCCGCGGGGATGGCAGCCGGTATCGACCCGGCCGGAGCCGTGGACGAGACCAGCGCATCGCGCTTCAGCTCGACGTAAACCTTGTCGATGCCCGGCTCGGTCTGGGTGCCGGCCAATGCAGAGTCGTATTGCTGCCGGGCGCCGGCGGCGTCGCCCTTCGCCGCAAGCGCATCGCCACGCAGCTCGTGGTACAGGGCACCGAACGAACCGGCGTTCGCGAGGTCGAGTTGCGCCAGCGCCTCGTCGTACTTGCCCTGCTCGATCAGCACGCGCGCGAGGCGCGCCTTCGCGATCTGACGCAGCTGCGGGTCGCGCGAACTGTCGGCCACCAGCTTCAGGCGCCTGGCGGCTTCCGGCAGGTCGCTGCGCTCGACGGCGGAGCGCGCCAGCGCGAGGTCGGCCTGGTCGGCGTACGGCGACTTCGGGTGCAGGTCGCGCAATTCCTTGGCCTTTGCGGCGGCGGCGTCGATCTGGTTCGCGCCGAGCGAATCGACCTCCGCTTTGTACGCGCTCGCATCCGACACGGAGGCATCGAGCTTCGCCTTCTGCCAGTACTGCCAGCCCGCCAGGCCACCGAGGCCGAGGACGATTCCGCCGACCAGCCACAGCCAGTTCTCGCTCCACCAGCGGCGCAGCAACTCTTCGCTTTCGTTGTCGGTGAGATCTTCCACTTACAGGCTCCGTGTGCGCTCCCCGCCGGGGAGCCGCGTTGCATCAGGCCGCTGCGCTGCGCAGCGTCCGCGTGAGTTCTTCGGCCAGGTCGGCGAGCGCGACCTCGCGCTGCCCGCCGTCGACGCGCAGCGACTTCAAGGCCGCCTTGCGGCCCGCCACTTCATTGTCGCCGAGTATGACGGCGTAGCGCGCGCCGCTGCGATCCGCCCGCTTCATCTGCGATTTGAAGCTGCCGCCGCCGCAATTCGCCTCGACCTTGATGCCCGGCAGCGCGTCCCGCAACTGCTCCGCGAGGCCGAGCCCGAGCGCTTCCGCCGCGTCGCCCGCGAGCACCAGGTAGACGTCGGGCCGCCCCGCGCCGGTCACCAGTCCCTGCAGGCGCATGATCTCGACGATGCGTTCTTCGCCGAGCGCCCAGCCGATCGCCGGCACGGCGTCGCCGCCGAGTTGCGCGACGAGTCCGTCGTAGCGTCCGCCCGAGCACACCGCGTCCTGCGAACCGAGGTCGGTCGTGACCCATTCGAAAACCGTGCGCGAGTAATAGTCGAGGCCGCGCACCAGCCGCGGGTTCACCACGTACGGCACCTGCGCCGTCTCCAGATGCGCCCGCAACCTCGAGAAATGCGCCGCCGACTCGGCGTCGAGATGATCGGTGATCAGCGGCGCGCCCGCGATGACGGTCGCCATCGCGGGGTTTTTGCTGTCGAGGATGCGCAGCGGATTCCCGTCGAGCCGGCGTCGGCTGTCCTCGTCGAGCACGCCGTGGTGCTGCCGGAAATGATCGACGAGCTTCGCGCGATAGTTGCGCCGCGATTCCGGCGTGCCGAGCGAGTTTAGATTGAGCACGAGGCCGGCAATGCCGAGCCGCTTCCACAGCCGCGCAGTCAGCAGGATCAGTTCCGCGTCGACGTCCGGACCCGGAAACCCGAGCGCCTCGACGTCGATCTGGTGGAACTGGCGGTACCGGCCTTTCTGCGGGCGCTCATAGCGGAACATCGGGCCCATGCACCACACTTTCTGCCGCTGGTTGTGCAGCAGGCCGTTGCTGATCGCCGCGCGCACGATGCCGGCGGTCGCCTCCGGACGCAGCGTCAGCGAATCGCCGCCGCGGTCCTCGAACGTGTACATCTCTTTCTCGACGATGTCGGTGAATTCGCCGATCGAGCGCTTGAACAGTTCGGTGCGTTCGAGGAGCGGCAGCCGGATTTCGCGGTAGCCGTATTCGGCGAAGATCTCGCGCGCGGCGTGCTCGAGTTGCTGCCACGCCGACGAATCGTCCGGCAGGACGTCGTTCATGCCGCGCACGGCCTGGATGATCTCGGTCATCGTTGCTGCCCGCGGCCTAACGCAAGGTCCCGTCGGAGCCCACGCTGAACCGAGCGACCGTCTGTCCCGGCGCCTGCGGCGGCGGCGTGACCGGACGACCGTTGACCGCCACGCTGACGGCGCCCGCATTGCCGATGGTCACGCTGAGCGGTGCGACGGCGGTCACGGAGCGTTCGGTGCCGCCCTTGCCCAGGTCATACAGGACGGCCTTGCCCGTGCCGTCGTAAATCTCGACCCACGAGTCCGCTGCGAAGCGCACGCGCAGGCTGACCTGGCCCGGCGGCACGGCCGTGACCGTCGCCGCGGCGGTGTCGGCTGCTGCGGCCGACGCCGGACCGGCCGCCGGCGCACTCGCGACGGACGTCGGTTGCCCGGCGCCGATCGGGACCGTCTCGACGGCGGGCGAGGACTGCGTCCGGGCCGGCCAGGGCAGCGACAGGCCATTCGCGGATATGTAAGCGATCAGTCCGGCGGCCAGCAGGAACGCCAGCGCGCCGCCGAGCACGAACGGCCACTTCGGCCGGCCCCGCATGGGCGCCATCTCGATGCGCGACTTCGGGACCAGCGTGGGCTGGTCGGGCTGCGCCTTCGAGCGGTCGTAGCCGCCGAGGACGTCCTCTTCCGGTATGCCGAGCAGCGTGGCATAGCGGCGCAGGTGCCCCCTGGCGAACACCGGTGCGCCGAGCGCGGCGAAATCGTTGGCTTCGAGCGCGGTCACCACGCTGACGTCGAGCGTGAGCTGCTCGGCCGCCTGCTGTTGCGTCAGCCCATGGGCCTCGCGCTCGCGACGAAGGCGCGCGCCCGGGCTCGACGGCAGCTCGGTGACTTCCGCTTCCACGGCGCTCATTGCTTGCCGCCCGGCTCCTGCTGCAGGGAGCCGGCTTCGGCCGACGACGGGAATTCGCGGAGCAGCCGGTTCGCGTAGTCGGCCGCCTGGTCGCTGGCGCCGAGCGCAAGTTCGACCCGGTTGCCGAGCAGCAGCGTCGAGGCCGTCGCCGGCGCGACGGCCAGGTAGCGCTGCAGGAACGCGCGCGACTGCATGTTGTTGCCGAGTTCGTGCGTCACCTCCGCCAGCTGCAGCAACGCGTCGGCTTGCTCGGCCTGGAACGTGAGCGCCTTGCGGAAGTACTGTTCGGCGTCCTTCAGCCGGCCGTCCTCGCGTGCGCAACGACCCGCATTCGTGTACGCGGCCGCCGGCGTCTTGTAGAGCGGGCTCGTCGCGGCCTTCAGGAAGTTCTCCTCGCCGCGCTTGCGCTCGCCACTGCGGCAGAGGTAAACGGCGACGTTGTTCAGCACGTCGGGATTGTCCTTCGCGAGCTTGGCCGCCTGGTCGAAATAGGCCAGCGACTTCTTGTGATCGCCCAGCCGGTCGTAGACCATGCCCGCCGTCATCTGCGTTTCGGCCACGTGCGGATTCTGCTTGAGCGCCTTGTCGATGACTTCGTGCGCGGCGGAGAGGTTGTCGTGGCGCAAGTACTCGACGGCCAGCTGCGTGTTGATCGCCGCGGCCTGCTCGATCGATTTCTTGTCGCTCGCGCCGGAGTCGGCGAACGCCGCGCCGAGCGGAGCGACCAAGCCCGCGGCACAAGCCAGCACGATGACGAACCTGCTCATGCCTGCACCACGGGGATCGGGATCCGCTTGGTCCCGAGCCGCGTCTTGACCTGGTCGTTGACGCGGCCGACCAGCTGGCCGCAGGCCGCGTCGATGTCGTCGCCGCGCGTGCGGCGGATCGTCGCGATCACGCCGCCTTTCAGCAGCAGGTCGCGGAAGCGCTCGATGACCGCGTCGCTCGAGCAACGGTACTGCGTGCCCGGGAACGTGTTGAACGGAATGAGGTTCACCTTGGCCGGGCGGCCCTTCAGCAGCACGGCAAGCTGGCGGGCGTGCTCCGGCCGGTCGTTCACGCCGTCGAGCATCACGTACTCGAACGTGACGTTGCGGGCATTCTGCTTCTCGACGTAGTGCCAGCACGCGGCTAGCAGGTCCCTGATCGGATGGATGCGGTTGATCGGCACGAGCTGACTGCGCAACTCGTCGTTCGGCGCGTGCAGCGACACGGCGAGCGCGACGTTGGTCTCATCGGCGATGCGCAGCATCTGCGGCACGAGGCCGGAGGTGCTGACCGTGACGCGACGGCGTGAAAGGTCGAGCCCGAGGTCGTCCATCATCACCTCGGCCGCGGGCACGACGTTGCGGTAGTTCATGAGCGGCTCGCCCATGCCCATGAACACCACGTTCGAAATCACGCGGTCGCCGTCGGGCGAATAGCCGAGCTCGCGATTGGCGAGCCAGACCTGGCCGACGATCTCGGCGGTGTCGAGGTTGCGGTTGAAGCCCTGCTGCGCGGTCGAGCAGAACGTGCAGTCCATCGCGCAGCCGACCTGGCTGGAGATGCAGAGCGTGCCGCGACCCGGTTCGGGAATGAAGACCATCTCGATCGCCTGGCCACTCTCGAGGCGGAGCAGCCACTTGCGAGTGCCGTCGGCCGATACCTGTGCAGTGATCACGTCGGGAACGCGGATGTCCGCGATCTCGACGAGGCGCTTGCGAAAGTCCTTGCCGAGGTCGGTCATCGCGTCGAAATCGCCGGCCGCGCGGCGATAGATCCACTTGAACAGCTGCCGGGCGCGAAACGGCTTCTCACCCATCGCGACGACGAACGCCTCCAGGCCGGACCGCGTGAGGCCCAGCAGGTTGGTCTTGGTGTCCGTCGCTTCCGCCATGGGGGTTTGGACCGCTCGCGTCGAGGGAGTTCAGCCGCTCAGCGCGGGCACAGGTCGGTCTCGGCGAAGAAATAGCCGATCTCGCGCGCGGCGTTCTCGAGGCTGTCGGAGCCGTGCACGACGTTCTGCTCGATGCTGGTCGCCAGGTCGGCACGGATCGTGCCCGGCGCGGCCTTCTTCGGATCGGTGGCACCCATCAGGTCGCGGTGCTTCTGCACGGCGTTCTCGCCTTCGAGCACCTGGATCATCACCGGGCCGGAGGTCATGTACGACACCAGGTCCTTGAAGAACGGGCGCGCGCGGTGCACGTCGTAGAAACCCTCGGCCTCGGCCTGGCTGAGACGCGCCATGCGGGCCGCGACGATCCGCAGGCCGGCCTGCTCGAAGCGGTGATAGACGTTACCGATGACGTTCTTCTGGACTCCATCCGGCTTCACGATGGACAGCGTGCGTTCGACGGGCATTTGATTCCTCTGGCGGCAGACAGGCCGCGGCCGGAACCGGCCCGGCCGCACGAGACACGTAGCCCCAAGGCTCGAACGCGACCCTGAGGCCGATCCGAGGCGGGGCTACCCAAAATTGAACGCGGAAGTATACGCCCGGGGCGGGGGCGAGCCAAGAAAATTCAGCCCCGGCAGGCAGTTAGACGTTGAAGCTTTCGCCGCAGCCGCACTCGCCCTTGACGTTCGGGTTGCGAAACCGGAACGCCTCGTTGAGCCCTTCGCGGACGAAATCGATCTCGGTGCCGTCCACGTAGAGCAGGCTCTCGTTGTCGACGATCACCTTGACGCCCGACGTTTCGAACACGGCGTCGCCTGCCGCGATTTCGTCGGCGTAATTGACGACGTAGGCGAAGCCGGAACAGCCGGTCTTCTTCACGCCGAGGCGCAGGCCCACGCCGCGCCCCCGGCTCGAGAGGAAGGTTCGGACTCGATCGGCAGCGGACGGTGTCAGGTAAACGCTCATGATTCTCCTGTGGACGGCCAGGCTGGCCCGAATTCTACACCCTAGACTCTGTCTGGCCGGGCCAGTTCCCGGCGGCATTCCGGATTGCATCCTGAAGCGTGAGCAGGCGCCCGAATTTCGCCGGCGGCACCGTCAGCGCGTCCGCGGCCTCGCGCCAGTCCCAGGCCAGCAAGTCGGCCCGGCCGGCGCCGCGCAGGCGTTCGGTCAGCCACGACGCGACGGCCAGGAAATGCGGACAGCCGAAAGCCAGGAACCGCGCTTCGACGATCCGGCCGTCATGGATCGAGAAGGCGAAGACGACCTCGGCGCCTTGTTCCCGGTCCCCTGCCCGTCCGCGTGCGACGGCCGGACCGTCGGGCAGGTCGCCCGCACCCGGAGTCTCTCGCAGCCGGCGCAGCACCTCGTCGCTGTAGCGCGGATCGGCGCTCAAGGCGCAAGCCTCGTTGCGACCGCCGGCGGCCCGACCTCGCGCAGGCGCAGCACTTCTTCGCAGATGCGGGCTGCGGCTCGTTGCACGTCGTCGTGCGTGGAGAAGCGCCCGAGACTGATCCGCAGCGAACTCTGCGCGAGCCGATCGCTGCGGCCTAGCGCGCGCAGCACGTACGAAGGCTCGGCATTGGTCGAAGCGCAGGCCGAGCCGGATGCAACGGCGAGGTCCGGGAGCGCGCAAAGCAGGCTTTCGCCTTCGACGCCGTCGATCGAGACGCTCAGGATGCCCGCCACGCGCCGCAACGGATCGCCGTTCAATTCGATGCCCGGGAGCTGGCGGAGCGACTGCCACAACAGGTCGCGCAGCGCGGCGATGCGTGTCGAGTCGGCCGCCATCTCGGCCGAGGCGATCCGGTAGGCCATTCCCATTCCGGCGATCTGGTGGGTCGGCAACGTGCCCGGAGCGCAACCCACGTTCCTGGCCGCCGCCGAACTGCAGCGGCACCAGGCCGAGCCGCGGCTCGCGCCTCACGCACAGGGCGCCGACGCCCTTCGGGCCGTGCAACTTGTGCGCCGTCAGCGACAGCAGGTCGATGGCGTCTTCCCGCACGTCGAGTGGCAGCTTGCCCGCGCCCTGTGCCGCGTCGACGTGGAACAGCACGCCGCGCTCGCGGCACAGGCGTCCGACGCCGCGCACGTCCTGCACCACGCCGATCTCGTTGTTCACGTGCATCAGCGACACGAGCACCGTGTCGGCGCGCAGCGCCTCCAGCACCTGCGCCGGATCGACGATGCCGTTCGCGCCGGGCCTCAGGTACGTCACCTCGAAACCCTCGCGCTCGAGCTGCCGGCACGGATCGAGCACGGCCGGGTGCTCGGTGCGCGACGTGACGAGGTGACGGCCGCGCGCACGGTTGAAGCGCGCCGCGCCGAGCAGCGCGAGGTTATCCGCCTCCGTCGCGCCCGAGGTCCAGATCACCTGTTCCGGCGCGGCCTTCACCAGCGCCGCCACGTCCGCGCGCGCCTGCTCGATCGCGCTCGCGGGCGCGGCGGCCGGGTGCGTGATTCGTCGCGGACGGGTTCGCGTAGTCGCCCGTCGCACTCAGGCACGCGAGCATCGCCTCCATCACGCGCGGGTCGACGGCGGTCGTCGCGGCGTTGTCCAGGTAGATCACGCCGCTCAAGAGGCCTCCTCTCGATTGCGCGGGTGCGGATCTCCGGCGCGCCGCCGCCGGCCCTGAACCGACGTAAGGATGCCGCGCAGGATGTTCACTTCGTTCTGGTCGAGCACCGTGCGGTTGAACAGCCGGCGCAGCCGCGCCAGCAGGTGTCCCGAGCCGGTGCGATCGCGGAAGTCGATCTCCTCGAGCACCTGCTCGAGGTGCACGTAGAATTTCTCCATGTCGAGCGCGCTCGCGAGCGGTACCTGCTGGTCGCCGTCCGGTCCGGCACGATCGCGCAGCGCGAGGCACAATTCGTAGCAGACCACCTGCACGGCCATTGCGAGGTTGAGCGACGCATACACCGGGCCCGTCGGAATCGTCAGCAGCAGGTTGCACTGGCGCAATTCGTCGTTCTCGAGGCCCGACCGCTCCGACCCGAACAGCACCGCAACCCGGCTCGCCTGCGACGCGACGGCGATCTCGCGCGCCGCAATGCGTGGTTCGACGATGCGCCACGGCAGGTGGCGGACCCGCGACGTGGTGCCGACGATCAGGCCGCAATCGGCGACCGCGCTGCGCACGTCCGGCACCACCTGGGCGCCGGCGAGCACGTCGTCCGCGCCGGCGGCCAGCACGGTCGCCTCCTCGGCCGGAAACCGTTCCGGGGCCACCAGCCACAGCTCGTCGAGACCCATCGTCTTCATGGCGCGGGCCGCCGAACCGATGTTGCCGGGGTGCGAAGTACCGACCAGGACGATGCGGATGGACATGCTCTGCTATTCTAGCCGCCTATTGGCCGGCTCCCGCCGGCCGCTCTTTGCAATCCCAACCCGGACGACGAGCCGCATCCGCATGCAGCCACTGCTCAACATCGCCATCCGCGCCGCGCGTCGCGCGGGAGACCTCATCGTGCGGAACCTCGACCGGGTCCCGTCGCTGCCGATCAAGGCCAAGAGCCGCAACGACTTCGTCACCGAAGTCGACCACATGGCTGAGCGCGACATCATGGAAACGGTGCGCCGCATGCACCCGGACCACGGTTTCCTCGCCGAGGAAAGCGGCCGCAGCGGTGGGAACGAGTACGTGTGGATCATCGATCCGCTCGACGGCACCACCAACTTCCTGCACGGATTCCCGGTGTTCGCGGTCTCGATCGGCGTCGAGGTGCGCGGCCGCCTGGAGCATGCGGTCGTCTACGACCCGATGCGCCAGGAACTGTTCACGGCCTCGCGCGGAGACGGCGCCCAGCTCGACGGCAAGCGCATCCGGGTCAGCAAGCAGGCGGAACTCGAGGGCGCGCTGATCGGCACGGGCTTCCCGTACCGCGCCAATCTGCGGTGGATGGACGACTACCTCGCGATGTTGAAGCTGATGATGGAAAAGACCGCCGGCCTGCGTCGCCCTGGCTGTGCCTCGCTCGACCTGTCGTATGTCGCCGCAGGCCGCATCGACGGCTTCTGGGAAATCGGCCTCGGGCCCTGGGACACCGCGGCCGGCACGCTGCTGATCACCGAGGCCGGCGGCCGCATCGGCACGCTGACGGGGGGCGAGTACAAGCAGGGCGGCAACGTCATCGCAGGCACCCCGAAAGTCTACGAAGCGATGATCGAAAGCCTCGGGCCGCTCGTGCCCGAGGGGCTGCGCGAAGCCTGAACCGCGGACCGCGCCCCTATCGCGGGGCGGATGGCTCGGGTACATTCCGGCGGCATTGCCCGCCGGGGCGCCCGTACCATCCACGCGAGGCCGATCCATGCACCTGTTCGCGACCAAGAAGATCGGGGAGCCGCAGTCCATCGATGCGGGCAATGAGCTGCATCGCACCTTGAGCGCCACGGCGCTGGTGATGCTCGGCATCGGCGCGATCATCGGCACCGGCATCTTCGTGCTCACCGGCACCGCTGCGGCCAACCATGCCGGCCCGGCGCTGGTGCTCTCGTTCGTCATCGCGGGAATCGGCTGCGCATTCGCCGGCCTCTGCTACGCCGAGTTCGCGGCCATGATGCCGGTCTCGGGCAGCGCGTACTCGTACTCCTATGCGACGCTCGGCGAGTTCATCGCGTGGTTCGTAGGCTGGAATCTCATCCTCGAATACCTGTTCGCCGGCGCGACCATCGCGGTCGGCTGGTCGGGCTACGTCGTGAGCCTGATGAACCAGATCGGCATGCACATGCCGGACGCGTTGACGCACGCGCCATTCACGAAGGGCGAGGGCCACTATTCGCTGATGCGCACCGGCGCCCTGATCAACCTGCCGGCGGTGCTGGTGATCTGCGTGATCACGGCGCTCTGCTACATCGGCATCCAGCAGTCGGCGCGCTTCAACTCGATCGTCGTCACGATCAAGGTCACGGTGATCGTGCTGTTCATCGGCTTCGGCGTCTGGTACGTGCAGGGTGCCAACTTGACGCCGTTCATCCCGCCGAACACCGGCGAGTTCGGCCACTTCGGCTGGAGCGGAGTCGTCCAGGCGGCGGGCATCATCTTCTTCGCGTACATCGGGTTCGACGCCGTGTCGACCGCGGCGCAGGAAGCGAAGAATCCTCAGCGCGACATGCCGATCGGCATCCTCGTCAGCCTCGCGATCTGCACGGTGCTGTACATCAGCGTGGCGGCCGTGCTGACCGGCATGGTGCCGTACCTGGAGCTCAACACGCCGGCGCCGGTCGCGATGGCGCTCGACCGCTACCCGCAGCTCAGCTGGCTGGCAGGCTGGGTCAAGCTCGGCGCGATCGCGGGCATGACCTCGACGATGCTGGTGATGCTGCTCGGCCAGCCGCGCATCTTCTACGCGATGTCGAAGGACGGCCTGCTGCCGCCGGTCTTCGCGAAGGTGCACCCGAAGTTCCGCACGCCGTCGTTCTCGACGGTGGTGACGGGCATTGCGGCGGCCACGGTCGCGGGCCTGCTGCCCGTCACGATCCTCGGCGAGCTGGTGTCGATCGGCACGCTGCTGGCGTTCGTGGTGGTCTGCATCGGCGTGCTGGTCCTGCGGCGCACCCGCCCGGACCTGCCGCGCCCGTTCCGCGTGCGCGCGCCCTGGTTCGTCTGCGTCGCAGGCGCGGCGATCTGCTTGGGGATGATGATTTCGCTGCCGCACGACACCTGGATCCGGCTGCTGGTGTGGACCGCCATCGGCATGGCGATCTACTTCTTCTACGGCTACAAGAACAGCGCAATCGGCAAGGCCCGCGGCTGACCCGGCCGGTCGCAGCCGGCGGCCGCGCGGCCGCTAGCGCTTGCGATGCTGCTCGCGGCGCGCGGCCCAGAGCGACGCGAGCACGCCAAGACCGAGCGTGGCGAGGATGATGCCGAGCGAGACCAGGTTCGGCACGTGGTAATGCGCGGCCAGCAGCATCTTCACGCCGACGAACGCCAGCACCAGCACCAGGCTGTAGCGCAGGTACCGGAACATCGCCATCATCCCGGCCACCGCGAAATACAGCGAGCGCAGGCCGAGGATCGCGAACGCGTTCGACGTGAAGACGAGGAACGGGTCGCGCGTCACCGCGAGGATCGCCGGGATCGAATCGACCGCGAAGACCACGTCGGTGAGCTCGACCATGACCAGCGCGACGAATAACGGAGTTGCGTAGTACTGGGCGTCGCGATACACGAAGAAATGCGCGCGGTCGAGTTCGTCCGTCACCGGCACGAAACGCCGCACCAGCCGCGCCGGAAAGCTCGAGCCGAAATCCGGCTCGCTTTCGTCCTCGCGCAGCATCCTGAGCGCCGAAAGCAGCAGGATCGCGCCGAACACGTAGAACATCCAGTCGAAGTACCGCAGCAGCGCGGCGCCGGCCAGGATCATCAGGCCGCGCAGGACGATGGCGCCGACGATGCCCCAGAACAGCACGCGATACTGGTAGCGCGTCGGAATCTTCAGGTAGGCGAAGATCAGCGCCATCACGAAGATGTTGTCGACCGACAGCGACCACTCGAGCAGGTAGCCCGTGATGAACTGCACGACGGCATCCGTGCCGTCCACGACGCCGGGCCCGCCGCGGAAGTCGAGCAGCTGGTACTCGTACAGGTTGTAGACGACGACCGTGAACGAGCCCGCGACGCAGATCCAGACGAACGTCCAGAACAGCGCCTGCTTCACCGAGAGTTCCGCGGACTCCCGGTGCAGGACGCTGAGGTCCAGGAACAGGAGTCCGAGGAACAGGACCAGGAAGCCGCCCCAGACGACTTCGACCATGGGTCGGCTACCTCACGACCTGGCGCACGAGCGGGCGGGCGTCAGGGCATGTCATCGACCGTGCCCTTCTCCTTCTGCACGGGCAGCAGGTCGCGCGCCGTGAGCTTCAGGTCGAGCGCGATCGCGCTGGCGATGTAGATCGACGAGTACGTGCCGACGATGACGCCGATGGCGAGCGCCACCGAGAAGCCGCGCAGCACCTCGCCGCCGAATATCAGCAGCGCCATGATGGTGATCATGGTCGTCAGGTGGGTCATGATCGTCCGCGACAGCGTCTCGTTGATCGCGAGGTCGATCACCTGCGCAGGCGTGCCCTTGCGCTCGGACAGGAAACGCTCGCGGATCCGGTCGAACACGACGACGGTGTCGTTCAGCGAGTAGCCGATGACCGCGAGTATCGCCGCGAGCGCGGGCAGGTCGAACGTCATCTGCGTCTCGGAGAAGAAGCCGAGGATGATGATCGGGTCGTGCAGCGCGGCGACGATGGCGCCGACGCCGAGCTTCCACTGGAAGCGCAGCGCGACGTACAGCAGGATCAGCACGAACGTGAACAGGATCGCCAGCGCGCCCTTGTTGGCGAGCTCGGCGCCGACCTGCGGGCCGACGACCTCGGTGCGCCGCAGCTCGCACGTTCGGCTCGTAGGCCTTGATCGCCCCGAGTACGCCGGCTGCGACCTTGTTGGTGTCCTCGCCGGCCTGCGGCAGCAGGCGCACCATGACGTCGCGCGAGCTGCCGAAGCTCTGCACCGCCGCGTGCGCGAAGCCCGCCTTCTCGACGGCGCCGCGCGACCTGCTCGAGGTCGGCCGGCTGCGGGAACTGCAGCTCGAGCACCACGCCGCCGGTGAAGTCGATCCCGAGATTGAGTCCGCGGACCACGAACGATGCGAGCGCGGCGACGATCAGGATGGCGGACATGACGTACCAGCACCGTGCGCGTCCCCATGAAGGGGTAGCTGGTCTTCTTGTGGAAAAATTCCATCTCAGTACCCTCCCCCGATCGAAAGCCGCTCGATCTTGCGCCGCCGTCCCCAGATCAGGTGGATCAGGGCGCGGCTGCCGACCAGCGAGGTGAACATCGACGTGAGGATGCCGAGCGACAGCACCACCGCGAAGCCGCGAACCGGGCCGGTGCCGAACGTGAACAGCACGACGCCCGCGATCAGCGTGGTGACGTTCGAGTCGGCGATCGACGAGAACGCCTTGTCGAAGCCGGCGTTGATCGCGGCGTGCGGGCTCGAGCCGTTGCGCAGCTCCTCGCGGATGCGCTCGTAGATCAGGATGTTCGCGTCGACCGCCATGCCGACGGTGAGCACGATGCCGGCGATGCCGGGCAGCGACAGCGACGCCTGCAGCATCGACAGCAGCGCGGTCAGCAGCACGACGTTCGCGAGCAGCACGATGTTCGCGACCATGCCGAACGCGCGGTAGTAGAGCACCATGCAGACGAACGTCGCGAGCATGCCGATGATCAGCGCGCGCACGCCGCGGTCGATGTTGTCCTGGCCGAGGCTCGGGCCGATCGTGCGCTGCTCGACGATGTAGAGCGGCGCCGCGAGCGAGCCGGCGCGCAGCAGCAGCGCGAGCTCGCGCGCCTCGTTGGCCATCACGCCGGTGATCTGGAAGTTGCTGCCGAACACGCCGCGGATGGTCGCGACGCTGATGACCTGCTCGTCGGTGCACTCGGCGCCGGCGCGCGTGCCGTTGCACGGCTGGTCTTCCTTGATGCGCTTCTTCTCGATGAACACCACGGCCATCGGCCGGCCGAGGTTCTGGCGCGTCGTCTCGAGCATCTGCGAGGCGCCGCGCGCGTCGAGCTTCACGAACACGGCGGGCTGGCCTTCCGAGAAGCCGGAGCTGGCGTCCGTCAGCTGCTCGCCGGAGACGATCATGTCGCGCTTCAGCAGCACCGGGCCGCCTTCGCGGCGCTGGTAGAGCCTCGAGCCGAGCGGCACCCGCTTGGTGCGCTCGGCCTCGGCCGGATTGTTCTGGTCGTCGACCAGGTGGAACTCGAGCGTCGCCGTCGCGCCGAGCACGCGCAGGGCCTCGTTCGGGTCCTGCACGCCGGGCAGCTGCACGACGATACGGTCGACGCCCTGCCGCGCCACGATCGGCTCGGTGACGCCGAGCTCGTCGACGCGGTTGCGCAGCGTGGTGATGTTCTGCTGGATCGCGAAGTCCTGGCGCTGCTTGACCTGCTCGGGCCGCAGCTTCACCGTCACCGAGCCGCCCGCGCCGAGCGTGTCGGCGTCGACGGTCGAGTTCGGATCCTGCTTGCGCAGCGCCGCGGCCGCGCGATTCGCGTCGTCGCCGCTGCGCAGCGCGATGCGCACGGTGTCGACGCCGTCGTTCGCGATGCCCGAGAACGGGATGCGCTCGTTGCGCAGCAGCAGCCGGTAGTCGCGCTCCATGCCGGAGAGCAGCTGCTTGACCGCGCCCTGCACGTCCACTTCGTAGAGGAAGTACACGCCGCCGCGCAGGTCGAGGCCGAGGCTCATCGGCTTCAGGCCGACGGCGCGCATCCAGGCCGGGGTGCGCGGCACTTCGGACAGCGCCACCAGGAATTCCTTGCTCGACGCTCCCTGCAGCAGGTCGCGCGCCTTCAGCTGGTCGTTGACGTTGTCGAAGCGCAGCACCAGCCGGTCGCCCTCGAGGTAGGAGGCCTCGACCGGCACGCCCTTGGCGGCGAGCGACGACACGGTCTGCGTGCGCGACGTCTCGACGACCGGCTTGCGGTCGTTGCGCGACAGCTGCAGCGCGGGCGCCTCGCCGAACACGTTCGGCAAGGCCAGCACGAACGCGATCAGCAGGACGATGCCGACCAGCCAGATCTTCCAGGCCGGGTAACTATGCATGGATCAGGCTCCGCTCGAGCTCAGGCGCTCTTGAGCGTGCCCTTCGGCACGACGTTGGTGACCGTGTGCCGCTGCACCTTGACCTGCACGCCGCTCGCGATCTCGACCGTCAGGAACTGATCGCCGGTTTCGGTGATCCTGCCGAGGATGCCGCCGCTGGTGACGACTTCGTCGCCCACGCCGAGCGCCGACACCATCGCCTTGTGCTCCTTGGCGCGCTTCGCCTGCGGGCGGATCAGCAGGAAATAGAACACGACGAAGATCAGCACCAGGGGCAGCATCGACACCAACGTGTTCTGCGGCGAGCCCGCCGCCGCCTGCGCCTAGGCGCTCGAAATCAACCAATCCATGAAGGGAACTCCTGTCGGGGGCCCCCACGCAGGGGGCGACCAAAAAATGGCCGGGAATTATAACTGAGCGTCCGCCGGGCTGCCTGTCGCCGTGCCGTCCCCTTCCGGCCCAGCCAGGAAATCAGCAGCGAACCGGCCAAAGCCGCCGGCGTCGAGGGCGGCCCGGATCCGGGCCATCAGGTCCAGGTAGTAGTGCAGGTTGTGGATGGTATTGAGCCGCGCACCGAGGATCTCGTTGCACTTGTCGAGGTGGCGCAGGTAGGCACGCGAGTAATTGCGGCAGGTGTAGCAGCCGCAGGCATCGATCGAGCGGCCGGGTGTCCGACTGGTGGCCGGCATTGCGGATCTTGATCACGCCCGCGCGGGTGAACAGGTGCCCGTTGCGGGCATTCCGCGTCGGCATCACGCAGTCGAACATGTCGATGCCGCGGCTGACGGCCTCGACGATGTCGGCGGGCGTACCGACACCCATCAGGTAGCGCGGGCGGTCCGCCGGCAGGTGCGGCTCGAGCGCGTCGAGCACGCGGTTGCGCTCCTCGGCCGGTTCGCCGACCGCGAGGCCGCCCGACGGCGTAGCCGTCGAAGCCGATGTCGAGCAGCTGGCCGCAGATTCAACCCGCAGCGGCAGGTGCGTGCCGCCCTGAACGATGCCGAACAGCGCGTTGCGGGTTGCCGAGGTCGCCGAATGCGTCGCGGCTGCGCCTGGCCCAGCGCATCGACAGCTCCATCGACTGGCGCGCCTGCGCTTCGGTCGCCGGATACGGCGTGCACTCGTCGAACGCCATCACGATGTCGGAGTTGAGCGCAGCCTGCACCTGCATCGACACCTCGGGGCTCAGGAAGACCGCGTCACCGTTCACCGGCGAACGGAACGTCACGCCCGCTTCGGTGAGCTTGCGCAGCTCGGCGAGGCTGAAGACCTGGAAACCGCCCGAATCGGTGAGGATCGGGCCCGACCAGTGCATGAAACCGTGCAGGCCGCCGTGCGCGCGGATCACGTCCGTGCCCGGACGCAGCATCAGGTGGAACGTGTTGCCGAGCACGATCTCGGCGCCGAGGCCGGTCAGTTCCTCCGGCGTCATCGCCTTCACCGTGCCGTAGGTGCCCACCGGCATGAACACCGGCGTCTCGACCACGCCGTGCGCAAGATGCAGGCGGCCGCGCCGCGCACGACCCTCCTGCTGCAGCTTGTCGAATCTCACGGCGCCGCCCTCGGCTCGAGGGCGTCCGGCGACGGCTCGATGAACATGGCGTCACCGTAACTGAAGAAGCGGTAGCGCGCCTCCACGGCGTGACGGTAGGCCGCGAGCACCTGCTCGCGGCCGGCGAACGCGCTCACCAGCATCAGCAGCGTGGACTCGGGCAGGTGGAAGTTGGTCAGCAGCGCGTCGACCACCTGGAAGCGATAACCCGGCGTGATGAAGAGCCGCGTCTCGCCCTCGTACGGCGCGAGGCGGCCCTGCCGTGCGGCGGTCTCGAGCGCACGCACCGCCGTCGTGCCGACCGCGATCACCCGCGAGCCGCGGGCGTGCGCCGCCGCAACTGCCGTCACCGCCTCGGCGCCCACCTGCAGCCACTCGGCGTGCATCCGATGCTCGGCAACGTTCTGCACGCGCACCGGCTGGAACGTGCCGGCGCCGACGTGCAGCGTGACGTAGGCGAACTCGGCGCCGGTCGCGCGACACGCTTCGAGCAGGCTGGAGTCGAAATGCAGGCCGGCCGTCGGTGCCGCCACGGCGCCGGGAGCCCGGGCGTAGACCGTCTGGTAGCGCTCGCGATCCAGCGCCTCGGCTGGCCGGCCGATGTAGGGCGGCAGCGGCATCTCGCCGCAACGTTCGAAGACTTCGCTGGCCGGCGCGTCGAACTCGACCAGCCAGAAATCGCCTTCACGATCGACGACGGTCGCCGTCGCGCCACCGGAGATGCGGATGCGCGTGCCCGGTTTCGCGGACTTGCTGGCTCGCAGTTGCACCGTCGCGCGCGGACCGCCACGCAGGCGCTCGAGCATCAACTCCACCTTGCCACCGGATTCCTTGACGCCGAACAGCCGCGCCGGGACGACGCGGGTGTCGTTGAACACCAGCAGGTCGCCAGCGCGCAGCAGGCCAGGGAGGTCGGTCGGCCCGACGGTCGGTGAGCTTTCCGGTCGCGCCGTCGAGGTGCAGCAGCCGGCTCGCGCTGCGCGGCTCGGCCGGGTGGCTCGCGATCAGCGACTCGGGCAGGTCGTAATGAAAGTCGCTGAGCAGCATGGGGCGCGCATGCTAGCAGAGGGCCCGGGCCGCCCGGGCCCTCCACGCTGGCGCCCCGCGGAAGTCACACCGGGTCGGCGGGTTTTGCGGGCGCGGGTGGCGCAGCCGGGGCCGGCGCCGTCCTCGGCTGCAACGGACGTCCATGCGGCCCGAACAACTCGTCCTGCTTCGGCAGCACGGCCTCGACCGTCATGCGCTTGCGATTGCGCAGGATGTCGAGCTTCACCTTTTCGTCCGGCTGGTATGAACCGAGGATGCGCAACGCATGGCCGGGGCTCTCCGGCACGCGCCCGTCGATCGCCAGCAGCACATCGCCGTCCTCGAGCTTCCAGCCCGCTTCGGCCGGGGCGCGGATCACCAGCAGGCCCTTGTCGGTGCCGAAGTACTGGCCGAGTTTCGGCGTGATCGGCGCCAGTTCGAGCGCCCCGAACGCGTGCCCGAAGCCGAGCATGTCCATCACGCCCGGCGGCATCATGCCTTCCATGCCGCCCGGCATGGCCAGCCGCTCGCGCATCAGCATGGCGATCGGCGGCATCGCGGGCGTGGCCGACAGCGAGGCGCTGAGCCGCTTGCCGTCGCGCAGGTAGTCCACCTTGACGGTCTGGCCTGGCTGCACGCCGCGCATATAGTCGACGAGCTGCCGGGCGGGACCGCGATCGCCGGCGCGCTTCAATGACTTGCCGTCGAGCGCGACGATGACGTCGCCCGACTTGAGGCCGGCCGCCTGCGCCGGCCCCGACGGGCTCACGCCCATCACCTCGACGCCGTCGTCGCGTGTCTGCTCGCCGCCGATGTTGACACCGAGCATCGCACCCTGCGGCCCGTGACCGCCGCGCATCATCTGCACGAATTCGTGCGGATCGTCGCCGTACAGCTGACGCGACAGGTCGGCGACTTCCTTCGCCGCCTGGTCGAGCCGGCCGCGGGCCGCCGACAAATCCTTCTCGAGCGCGGCGCGATCCGCCGGCTCGGCCGCCACGACGACGCTGCTCGCGAGCACCGCGACCGCGGCGACGACGACGGCCAAACGCTGGAATCTCTGCATCATCTTTCTCCAGTTCACATTGCGACGCGCTGCGCTTCTGCGTAACGCAGCAGCACCAGCGAGTTCATGACTTCGACGCGTTCGCGCCACAACTGGGCGGCCTGTTCGGAACCGCCGGGCTCGCCCTCGCCGACCGACAACTGGTGATCGAGCCACTGGACCTGTGTCTCGAGCGTGTCGATCGGCAGCGCGGAGTCGGCGCGCAACACGGACGGCCGTTCGGGCATCGCCGCGAGCACCTGCTCGAGCGCCACCGACTTCGCGCGCAACTGCTGCAACTCGATCCGTGCGGCTGCGGCCGGGTTGGCCGCCGGCTCGAGCGAGGCGACGACGGCATCGGGCTCGGCGCGACGCTCCACGACGTCGAACGTGGCCAGGCTCGCGAGCACCGCCACCGACGCGACCAGCGACAGTCGCGCCGCCCGGCGCCGCCGCGCAGCGGAAATCTCGCGACGGTGCAGCTTCTGCCGCACCGCCTGCCAGCCGTGCGCGCCGCCGTCGACCGACGGCAGCCCGGCGAGGCGCTTGCTCAACAGTTCGTCGACATGGGCAGGCATGGCGCTTCCACTCCACTTTCGTGCAGCCACTCGCGCAGGCGTTCGTGCGCGCGGGCCAGCTGTGATTTCGAAAAACTCGGCGTGCCGTCGAACAGCGCGCCGATCTCGGCGTGCGTGTACCCCTCCACATCGTGCAGCCACACCACGGCACGGGCGGTGTCGGGCAGGCGCGCCATCGCGCGCGCGAGGTCCAACGCATCCCCACCGTCTCGCACCGTTTCGTCCGGCCGTTCGAGCGCCGCGTCGACGTCGACGCCGGCCGTGCGATCGAGCCAGCGCAGGCCGCGTTGCCAAGGCGAGCGCAGGTGGGACAGGCAGCGATTGACGGCGATGGCGCGCACCCAGCCGGCGAACGAACCACGCCCTTCGTACTGGCCGAGCCGGGTCAGCACCTCGACGAACACGTCCTGCGCGAGGTCCTCGGCGGCGGCGCGCTGGGGCACCAGCCGCCGCGCCAGCGTGAATACGGGGCGCTCGAACGCGCGGTAGATCGCCTCCCATGCCGCGACGTCGCCACTGCGGGCGCGCGCGATCGCGTCAGGAGGCAGGTCGTAGTCTGAGAACGTGGACATTCACCGCATTAGACGCATGCGGGGGACAAAAGGTCGCAGGCCTGGCGATTGCCGGGCCTTCACGGGATCGACCGGGATTCGGCCGGGCTCAGCCGCGCGGGTGGCGGTTCTCGTCGAGGCCGGCCAGTACCGGGCTCGCCGGGTCGGCCGGTCCGTCGCACTTGAAGAATGTCGACTGTGACAGCCAGTGGTCGTCCGGGTAGTACGCGAACAGCAGTGCCCCGCCCTTCAGCGTGTCGATCACGCCGCGCGCAACCTCCTGGCGGACGGCCGGGCAGCCCCAACTGCGGCCGAGCCGGCCGAGATGCCCGGCGATCGCCTCGCTGACGTAAGGTGCGCCATGCATGACGATGGCGCGTTCGAGCGCTCGGTCGTTGAACCCCGCGTCGAGGCCGCGCAGTCGCAGCGAATAACCGTTGTGGCCGTAGTACGTATCGGCAGCCTGGAACAACCCGAGGCTCGACATCTTGCTGCCCTCGACGTTCGAGAACCGCCGCGCAAGGGTGTCGCCGGTGTTCCGGCCGTGCGCGACGAGCTCCTGGAACAACAGGCGGCCCCGGTCGACGTCGAACACCCACAGCCGTGGCTGCGTGGAAGGCAGTGAGTAGTCGATGACGGCGAGTCGGTGGAACGCGTCGAGCCGGCCCTGCTTGCCGGCGCAGTCGGCGGCACGGGCCGCGAGCGCAAGTACCTTTGGATTGGCGGCGGGTGCCGCAGCCGCGAGCCGGGCGGCAAGGTCGGTCGCGCCGCGCGCCGTGGTTGCCGAGCACGCGAACACAATCCAGGCGGCGGTGAGGATCCGTCGTCGCATGCGAGCCATTCTCCGAGCCGAGTCAGCCGGCCGCCCAACGGCGACCACGAGCCCGATCTGACCGCGTGGATTCTACCGGGTTCCAGATGGCGGGGTCCGCAAGACGTTCCGCCCGCCCATCGGGCTCGATTCGACTCTCAATCTCGGGTCTAAGTGACTGAAGCGAATGCCGTTCTCACCTGGGCACCGGCAATCGGGTAAGCTTCGCGCCTCGCGCCGGTGTGGCGGAATTGGTAGACGCAGCAGACTCAAAATCTGCCATGGGCAACCATGTGTGGGTTCGACCCCCTCCACCGGCACCAGACATCATCCCGTGAATTACTGCTCCAACTGCGGCCAGCCCGTCACCTTACGCACGCCACCCGGGGACCACCTGCCGCGGTTCGTCTGCGACGTCTGCGGCGTCATCCACTACCAGAACCCGAAACTCGTCGTCGGCTGCGTGCCGGAGCACGAAGGGCGGATCCTGCTCTGCAAGCGGGCCATCGAACCCCGCCTCGGCTACTGGACGATCCCCGCCGGATTCATGGAAAACGGCGAATCGACGCAGGACGCCGCACGCCGGGAGTGCTGGGAAGAGGCGCTGGCCGAGGTCGAGATCGGCTCGCTGCTCGCGGTGGTGCACGTCCTGCACGCCGACCAGGTGCACGTGATGTTCCGCGCGAAGCTGCCGGTGCCCGCGTTCGGGGCCGGCGCGGAAAGCCTCGAGGTGATGCTTTGCGACGAGGCGGAGATCCCGTGGCAGGACATCGCCTTCCGCAGCGTCGATTTCGCGCTGCGCCGCTACTTCGAGGACCGGCGCCGCGGCGCCGAGGACCACCACTTCACGTCGCTCGACCTGCGCAAGCGGCCGCCGGCGTGAACATCCACGGTTGCAGTGCCGCCGGGCTTTGGCAGAATACGCGCCGCATCGCTGCGCCGTCGCGGCGCCCCGACCGATGACCCCCGGAGATTGCCGATGACCTTCGTCGTCACCGAAAACTGCATCAAGTGCAAGTACATGGACTGCGTGGAAGTGTGCCCCGTGGACTGCTTCCACGAAGGCCCCAACATGCTGGTCATCGACCCGGACGAGTGCATCGACTGCACGCTGTGCGAGCCGGAATGCCCCGCCGAGGCGATCTTCTCCGAAGAGGAAGTCCCGGACGGCCAGGAACAGTTCAAGGCGCTCAACGCCGAACTGGCCAGGAAGTGGCCGGTGATCACCGAGATGAAGGACCCGCCCGAAGACGCAAAGGAATGGGACGGGCGCGCCGGGAAGCTGTCGTACCTCGAGCGCTGAACGGCCGCGCGGGCCGCGCCCCGTTCAGCGTGCGCCGGCTGCCGATGCGGCCTGCTGCGATTCCTCGACCGCCTGCACGAGATCGGCCGGCGCCAGGTAGCCGCCGATGTAATCGCCGTTCTGCGTGAAGATGGCCGGCGTGCCCTCGACGCCGAGATCGTCGCCCATCTCGTACTGCGCCTTGATCACCGCGTCGCCGCAGGCCTTGCCCTTCACGGGTTCGCCCTTCTTGGCGCGGGTCAGCGCGTCCTTGCGATCGGTTGCACACCACACCGTCTCGGCCTTCTTCCACGATTCCGTGCCCGGGCCGGTGCGCGGATACATCATGTAGCGCACTTTCACGCCGGCCTTGTTGATGTCGGCGATCTGGCTGTGCAGCTTGCGGCAGAAGCCGCAGTCGACGTCGGTGAACACCGTGACGGTCATTTTCGGATTCGGCGGCGAGAAGACGATCATCTGGTCCTCGCGCGCCGACGCGAGCACGGCCGCGCGCGCCGCATTGCGCCGATTGGCGGTGAGGTTCGTCTGGGTGTCGAGGTCGTAGACGTTGCCGCTGACGAGGTATTTGCCGTCGTCGCTGACGTACACGACCGTGCCTCCCATCGTCACTTCGTAGAGGCCCGGGATCGGCATCGCGGCGACGTCGTTCGGGCTGGCCCCGTGCAGCTTGGAGACGACGCGGGCCCGCACGTCGGCCGGCACGCTGGCCGGCTTGGCCGCAGCCAGCGGCCTGGCCGTCGGCTTCGCGGCCTTGTCCGTGGCCGCGATGGCCGGAGCGGACTGCAGCGCCCCGAGGGCGAACGAAGCCAGGACGATCAGGGCGGCGGGAGCGATGGTTCGCATGCGTCAGATCCGTGGACGAAGGGTCCCAGTTGAACACCTGCGGGATATGACCGCCGGCGAGGCGGCAGGTTCCAACCCCGCCGGAGCGGCCGGAGTCTATCAGACGACCGCGGCCAGCTGGCGCGCAGGATTTGAAGCCGGGCGGGAAACCTCAGCCGCGCGGGTGGTGCTGGGAATGCAGATCCTTCATGCGCTCGCGGGCGACGTGCGTGTAGATCTGCGTCGTCGACAGGTCGCTGTGGCCGAGCAGCATCTGCACCACGCGGAGGTCTGCGCCGTGGTTCAGCAGGTGCGTCGCGAAGGCGTGGCGCAGCGTGTGCGGCGACAGGTCCTTCTGGACGCCTGCCTTGCGGGCATAGCGCTTGATGATGTGCCAGAACGCCTGGCGGGTCATGCGGTCGCCGCGGCGCGTCGGGAAACAGGAAATCGGTCTGCCGTTCGAGCAGGATCTCCACTCGCGGCCCCTGCAGGAACTGCTGAACCCACTGCACGGCCTCTTCGCCGAGCGGAATCAGCCGTTCGCGATCGCCCTTGCCGACGATGCGCAGCACGCCCTGGTTGAGGTTCACCTGCGCCAGCGACAGGTTGACGAGCTCGGAGACGCGCAGGCCGGTCGCATAGAGCACTTCGAGCATCGTGCGGTCACGATGCCCGAGCGGATCGCCCACGGTCGGAGCGGCCAACAGGGCCTCGACTTCCTCCTCCGTGAGCGATCGCGGCAATGAGCGCCCGACCTTCGGCATCGCGATCTGCGCGGTCGGATCCTCGCGCAGCGCGCCTTCGCGGACGAGATGCCGGTAGAAGCGACGGAAACTCGAGAGCTGCCGGGCGGTCGAGCGCGGCCGGGCGCCGGCCTGCACGCGCGACGCCATGAACGCCAGGATGTCGCCGCGGTGGGCCGCGGAGAGGTCGATCTCGTGCTCCTCGAGCCAGCGGTCGAGCGCGGTCAGGTCGGCGCGATAGGCGGCCAGGGTATTGGGAGACAGCCCCCGCTCCATCCAGACCGCGTCGAGGAACCGGTCGATCGGGCCCGGGCCTTGCGCGCCACTTCCCCGCTGCGAACGATTGAGCACGGTGTTCTTCACGACGGTATTCATGGAACCTCGGGAGCGTTCATGGGCCGCAGTATGCGAGCCCGGTTACGCGGAGAGCCGTGACAGCCCTCACAGATCGCCGGCACCGTTAACATAACCGGAACCAATTCACAGAATGCCCCGGGGCCGTCAGACTCCGCCGGCCACTCGACACCAAACGGAAGGGTTCGTTCGTTGCTGCACTCGATTCTGCGCGCTCTTTATGGCACTTACGTCCTGGCGGCCCTCGCCGTGCTGATCGTCGTGGCCGCGTCGATGGCGCTGCTCGTGCCGAAGCTCAGCTGGCGCCGCAGCCTCACCCGCCAGATTGCGCAACTGTGGCTGTGGCTCGCCCGGATCCGCCTCACGGTTCGCGGCGCCGACCGGTTCCCGGAAGGCTCCTGCGTGCTGGTCGCGAATCATTCGAGTTACCTCGACGGCGTCGTGATGAAGGCGGCGCTGCCGCCACGCTTCTCGTTCGTGATCAAGCGCGAGGCATCGTCGATGCCGTTGATGGGTTTCCTGCTGAAGCGCATCGGCTCGGAATTCGTCGACCGGCACACCCAGGGCGGGCGGCACCGCGACGCGAAGCGGGTCGTGCGGCGCGCAGAGCAGGGGCACTCGCTGGTCTTCTTCCCGGAAGGGACGTTCGATGCGGAAGTGGGCCTGAAGCGCTTCCACATCGGAGCGTTCGTCGCCGCCGCGCGGGGCGGCGTACCGGTCGTTCCGGTCGTCATCCACGGCACGCGCAAGGCGCTGCCGGGCAACACCATCGTGCCGATTCCTGGCCCGGTCGCTGTCGACGTGCTCGCGCCGCTGTCGATGGCCGACTGTGGCGGCTCGGCCGAAGGACTCCGCGACGCCACTCGCGCCCGCATGATCGCGCTGCTCGACGAGCCCGATCTTGCGCCGGCGCAGACCCACCCGGAACTCCGCAAGTCGTCACGCGATCAGCGCGCAGCATCGTGAAAGCGGCGGCCGCTCACCGGAAAGGCGGCGGCCGCATAGGCTTCCCCTGTCGGGTGTGTCTTGCCAGGGACGCCGCAAATCCGTCCATGTGGGCTCCGGCCGCGCCGTCCATGGCGCGGACGGCCCTGGCAAGACACACCCGACAGGAGAAGCCAGCGGCGCGCCGCCGACACGCGCGGAGCGCGTGTCCGCCTGCGGCGTTCGGGGTTCCGGGTTCCTTCCGCGGGCCGTGCGAGGCATGGACGCCGAGCCCGGAGCCTACAGGGACGTACTTGCGGCGTCCCGCGGAAGGAACCCGGAACCCGAGCGACGCAGGCTCCGCAAGCGCGCAGCAACGGCGCGCCCTGCGCAGCCACGCGTTGACCGCCTGACGCGCGCAATGCGGCGAGCTACATGTTGCGCCGGTACTGCCCGCCGACCTGGTAGAGCGCGCGCGAGATCGCGCCGAGCGAGGCGACCTTGACCGCCTCCATCAACTGACCGAAGACGTTGCCGCCGCTGGCCGCCGTCTCCTGCAGTTGCGCGAGCACCGCCGGGCCGTCGGTCCGCGTTGCGCGCGAGGAACGCCCGCACCGCCGCCACCTGGTCGTCCTTCTCCTCGTCCGACGAGCGGATCAGCTGCGCGTTCGCGATCTCGTCGTTGCCCGTCTCCGGGCCGAGGAACGTGTTCACGCCCACGATCGGCAGCGAACCGTCGTGCTTCTTCTGCTCGTAGTACAGGCTCTCTTCCTGGATGCGGCTGCGCTGGTACATCGTCTCCATCGCGCCGAGCACGCCGCCGCGCTCGGACAGGCGATCGAACTCGCGGTACACCGCCTCCTCGACCAGGTCCGTCAACTGGTCCAGCGCGAACGAGCCCTGCCACGGATTCTGCGTCTTGTTGAGCCCGAGTTCCTGACCGATGATCAGCTGGATCGCCACCGCGCGGCGCACCGACTCCTCCGTCGGCGTCGTGATCGCCTCGTCGTAGGCGTTCGTGTGCAGGCTGTTGCAGTTGTCGAACAGCGCGTACAGCGCCTGCAGCGTCGTGCGCACGTCGTTGAACTGGATTTCGCGCGCGTGCAGGCTGCGGCCCGAAGTCTGGATGTGGTACTTCAGCATCTGCGAACGCGGGCTGCCGCTGGTACAGGTCGCGCATCGCGCGCGCCCAGATGCGCCGCGCGACGCGGCCGATCACCGCGTACTCCGGGTCCATGCCGTTCGAGAAGAAGAACGACAGGTTCGGCGCGAAGTCGTCGATCTTCATGCCGCGCGCGAGGTAGTACTCGACGATCGTGAAGCCGTTCGCCAGCGTGAACGCGAGCTGCGTGATCGGGTTCGCCCCGGCCTCCGCGATGTGATAGCCGGAGATCGACACCGAGTAGAAGTTGCGGACATTGTTGTCCGTGAAGAACTGCTGGACGTCGCCCATCATCCTCAGCGCGAATTCCGTCGAGAAGATGCAGGTGTTCTGCGCCTGGTCTTCCTTCAGGATGTCCGCCTGCACGGTGCCGCGCACCAGCGCCAGCGTCTCGGCCCGGATCCTGCGGTACGTCTCGGCGTCGAGCAGCTGGTCGCCCGTCACGCCGAGCAGGCCGAGGCCCGTGCCGTCGTGACCCGCCGGCAACCCGCCCTTGTACGTCGGCCGCTCGCGGCCCGCGTACAGCTCCGCGATTTTCCGCTCGGTCGCCTCCCATTGGCCCTGCGCCTTCAAGTGCTTCTCGACCTGCTGGTCGACTGCGGTGTTCATGAACATCGCGAGGATCATCGGCGCCGGCCCGTTGATCGTCATCGAGACCGACGTCGACGGAGCGCAGAGGTCGAAGCCCGAGTAGAGCTTCTTCATGTCGTCGAGCGACGCGATCGACACGCCGGAGTTGCCGATGCGACCGTAGATGTCCGGGCGCGGATCCGGGTCTTCGCCGTACAGCGTCGTCGAGTCGAACGCCGTCGACAGCCGTGCGGCCCCGTGACCGCCCGCCACGTAGTGGAAGCGACGATTGGTGCGCTCCGGGCCGCCCTCGCCCGCGAACATGCGCGTCGGGTCCTCTTCCTCGCGCCGATACGGATAGACGCCCGCGGTGTACGGAAAGTGCCCCGGCAGGTTTTCCTTCAGCAGGAACGTGAGGATCTCGCCCCAGTCCCGGCACTTCGGCACCGCAAGCTTCGGCACCAGGTTGTGACTGAGCGTCTCGGTGTAGTTGTCGCCGCGGATCTCACGGCCGCGCACGGTGTAGACGTACTGATCGTCGGTGGCGGACTTCGCCAGCGCCGGCCAGCCGCGCAGCAACTCGAGACCGTTGGAACCGATGGCGTCGAGCGCGTCGTTGTAGGCATCGCGCAGCCGGGCGCGGGTCGGATCGCTCGCGTCCTTGACCGCCGCGTCGGCGAAGCGGTCGAGCGGTTGCGGCAACAACGGATCGTCCAGCGACTGCAGCGCCTCGTGCAGGCTGTGCGCGCGGCTCGCGGCTTGCGAACGGTGCTCGGCGTCGTCGCGCGCGCGCCGGCCATTGCCGGTGATCTCCGCGAGATAGCGATTGCGGTGCAGCGGCACGAGCGCGTGGCGCTCGACCAGCACCGTCGGACCCGGGTTCGTGACGTTCCAGCGCCCCGCCCCGCCGGTCGTCTGCTCCAGCCGGCCGCACATCGCCGCGAACAGCGCATTGACGCCCGGATCGTTGAAGCGGCTCGCGATCGTCGGGAAGACCGGGATCTCCTCCTCCTTCGCGTGGAACGCCTTGTGATTGCGGCGCCACTGCTTGCGCACGTCGCGCAGCGCATCCTCGGCGCCGCGCTTTTCGAACTTGTTGAGCGCGATCAGTTCGGCGTAGTCGATCATGTCGATCTTCTCGAGCTGGCTCGCCGCGCCGTACTCGCTGGTCATCACGTACATCGGCACGTCGACCAGGTCGACGATCTCCGAGTCGCTCTGGCCGATGCCGGCCGTCTCGACCACGACCAGGTCGAAGGCCGCGTACTTGAGCAGGTTCAACACGTCGGCGAGCACCGCGCTGGTCGCGAGGTTCTGCCGGCGCGTCGCGAGCGAGCGCATGAAGATCTGCTCGTGCGCGAGCGAGTTCATCCGGATGCGGTCGCCGAGCAGCGCGCCGCCGCTGCGCCGGCGCGTCGGGTCCATGGCCACGACGGCGATCGTGCGATCCGGGAAATGGCGGACGAAGCGCATCAGCAGTTCGTCCGTGAGGCTCGACTTGCCCGCGCCGCCCGTGCCGGTGATGCCGATCACCGGCGGCCGCGTCGTCGGTGCGCGCGACGGCCTTGCGCAGCGTCTCGCTCAACGCCGCGTGGTCGTCGCCGTGCTCGAGCGCCGAGATCGTCGCGCGCGATCTGCTGGTGGTCGCGCGGGCCGACCGGGCCGAATTCGTAGCGCGCGCGCTGCGCCGCGGCCACGCGCTGCATCACGTCGTCGATCATGCCGTCGAGGCCGAGCTTGCGGCCGTCCTCGGGCGAGTAGATGCGCTCGATGCCGTACTCGTGCAGCTCGGCGATTTCCTGCGGAGCGATCGTGCCGCCGCCGCCTACGATCACGCGGATGTGGCCGGCGCCGAGGTCGCGCAGCATGTCGACCATGTAGCGGAAGTATTCGTTGTGGCCGCCCTGGTACGAACTGACGGCGATGCCGTCGGCGTCTTCCTGGATCGCGGCGCGGACGATGTCGGCAACGCTGCGGTTGTGGCCGAGATGCACGACTTCGGCGCCGTGCGCCTGCAGCAGCCGGCGGATGATGTTGATGGCCGCGTCGTGGCCGTCGAACAGCGAAGCCGCGCTCACGAATCGCAGCGGGGTCGCTTCCGTCGTGCTCTCGGGCGCCTTGCGCAGGGCGCCGCCGCCTTTCGCTCCGCTCATCGTCTCCTCCCGGCCGGCGGCCCTGCGGCCGTCGGAAACTTACTATTGAGTAGAATGCTACCGCGCAGTATGATTAAGCGGAACGCGAACGTCAATGCGCCCGGGCCCGGCCGGGCGCGCCGAGGTGCCCGATGGCCGTATCCCGCCGCAACACCGCCCCGCAAACCGTCCCGCCGGCCGACCCCGCCGTCGCCTGGCAGGGCCGCCGTCGCCGCCGCACGGACCACAGCATCAAGCGCGATGCGGTCATTCGCGCCGCCGCCCGCGCCTTCAACGAGCGCGGGTACCACAACACCTCGCTCGACGACATTGCAGCCGCACTCGGCGTCACGAAGCCCACGGTGTACTACTACGTCGAGAACAAGGAACAACTGCTGTTCGAGTGCTTCCGGGCCGGCCTCGAACCGATCCGCAACGCTCTGCAAGCCGCCGACATTTCCGGTGACAGCGGCCGCGAGCGCTTGCGCCGCGTCATCGCCGATTATGCGCGCGCCATCGCGTCGGAATACGGCTGGTGCATGGTCCGCGTCGAGCACCAGGACCTCGGCCCCGAGCTCAGCTCGCAGGTCAGGGCGCTGAAGTCCGAAATCGACCAGGGTATCCGTCGCCTGCTGCGCCGCGGCATCGTGGACGGGTCGATCGAGCCGTGCGACGAGCGCATCGCGGCCTTCGCCATCGCCGGTGCGCTGAACTGGATCGCGCACTGGTACCGCGAGGGCCAGTCGATGGGCGCCGAAGCCGTCGCCGACGCGTACGTCGCGTTCCTCGAGAACGCGCTGAAGCCTCGGGGCACCTCTCCCGCCAGGAGTGGGAGAGGTCGACCGCAGGTCGGGTGACGGATCTTCGACGCCCTCCCGCGCCAGGCGGACGAGGTCGGACGCCGTCCGGGTCGACGCGGCTCCGGACCCTCACCCGCGCGTCTGCGCGACCTCTCCCGCAAGCGGGAGAGGTGAACCCGCGTGCGGAGAGGTCGAGACGCCTATCTTGCGCTGCAAAAACATCGCGGCGTACACTGCCCCGCCCGAAAAAAGACCAGGACCCGAACCCGCGACTTCCGCGAGGAGCCCGTCATGCCCGAAGCACTCGTCATCGCGGCCGCACGCCGCACGCCGATCGGCGCCTTCCAGGGCGTGTTCAGTCCGGTGTCGGCCACGCAACTCGGTGCGGTCGCGGCCCGTGCCGCGCTCGCGGACGCCGGCCTGGCGCCCGATGCGATCGACGAAGTCATCTTCGGCTGCGTGCTGCCGGCCGGCCTCGGCCAGGCCCCGGCGCGCCAGGCCGCGCTCGGCGCCGGCATTTCGACCGCGGTGCCCGCCACGACCGTCAACAAGATGTGCGGCTCCGGCATGAAGGCCGTGATGCTGGCCGCCGACCAGATCCGTGCCGGCTCGGCGAACGTGATGCTCGCCGGCGGCCTCGAGTCGATGACCAACGCGCCGTACCTGATGCTGAAGGCGCGCGCCGGTTATCGCATGGGCCACGCCGAGATCTACGACCACATGTTCTATGACGGCCTGCAGAGCCCGTGGGACGGCAAGGCGATGGGTTGCTTCGCCGATGTGACCGCCGTGAAATACGGCTTCACGCGCGAGGCGCAGGACGCGTTCGCGGCCGAGTCCGTGCGTCGCGCGCTGCGCGCCGTCAAGGAAGGCGACTTCACCGCCGAGATCGCGCCGGTCACGGTGAAGACGCGCAAGGGCGAACAGGTCGTCGCCCAGGACGAAACGCCGTTCTCGCTGCGACATCGCCAAGATCCCGACGCTGAAGCCCGCCTTCGGCAAGGACGGCACCGTGACCGCGGCTTCGTCGTCCTCGATTTCCGACGGCGCCGCCGCAATCGTCCTCGCCAGCGAAGCCGCGGCCAGGGCGCGGGGCCTGAAGCCGATCGCCCGCCTCGTCGCGTACACCAGCCACGCGCAGGCGCCCGAGTGGTTCACCACTGCGCCGGCGCCGTCGATCCGCAAGGCGCTGGCCCAGGCCGGCTGGAAGGTCTCGGACGTCGACCTCTTCGAGATCAACGAAGCGTTCGCGTGCGTGACCATGGCCGCGATGAAGGACCTCGACCTTCCGCACGATCGCGTCAACGTGAACGGCGGCGCCTGCGCGCTCGGCCACCCGATCGGCGCCACCGGCGCGCGGCTCATCACGACGCTGGTGCACGCGCTGATCAAGCGCGGCCTGAAGCGCGGCGTCGCCTCGCAGTGCATCGGCGGCGGCGAAGCCTGCGCCGTGGCCATCGAGATCGCGGGCTGATCATTCCAACGAACACACCAGGGACGAGATCCGGAAAATGCAGTTGAACGACAAGGTCGTCGCCGTCACCGGCGGCGCGCGCGGCATCGGTCGCGCCATCGCGGCGCATTCGCGGACAAGGGCGCGCAACTCGCGCTGCTCGACATGAACCAGGCCGACCTCGATGCGGCGCGCGCGGAGTACGCGGCACGCGGCGCAAACGTGCGCACCTACGCGCTCAACGTCGCGAAGGAAGACCAGGTCGTGAAGACGTTCGACCAGGTCGTCGCCGACTTCGGCCGACTCGACGTCGTGGTGAACAACGCGGGCATCATCAAGGACGGGCTGCTGATCAAGTTCAAGGACGGCAAGGTCACCGGCAAGATGGGACTCGACCAGTGGCAGGCGGTCATCGACGTGAACCTGACGGGCGTCTTCCTGTGCGGCCGCGAAGCCGCCGAGCGGATGATCACGCTCGGCAACGGCGGCGTGATCATCAACATCTCCAGCATCTCCAAGGCCGGCAACGCGGGGCAGAGCAACTACTCGGCCGCCAAGGCCGGCGTGACCGCCATGACCGTGACCTGGGCCAAGGAACTCGCGCGCTTCGGCATCCGCGTCGGGTCCATCGCGCCCGGGTTCACGCGCACGGACCTGCTCTCCGGCATGCCGCCCGAGATGCTCGAAAAGGTGACCGCGCCGGTGCCGCTGAAGCGACTCGGCCTGCCCGAGGAGATCGCGCACGCCGCCGTGTTCATGGCCGAGAACGATTTCTTCACCGGCCGCGCGATCGACCTCGACGGCGGCCTGCGGCTGTAAACTACCGGGCCTGCGCCACGGAGACTTCGACATGCAGAAGCAGGACATTCGCGCGATCGTCACGGGCGGCGCGTCAGGGCTCGGGCTCGCCGTCGGCGAGGCCGTGATCGCCGCAGGCGGCAAGGTCGCGCTGCTCGACGTCAACGAGGACACGGGCAAGGCGGCGGCGGCGAAGCTTGGCGCCCACGCATCGTTTCACCAGGCCGATGTCACGTCCGAGGCCGCGGTCGATGCGGCCGTCGCCGCAGCCGTCGCGAAACTCGGCGTGCCAACCTCGCGGTCAGTTGCGCGGGGGTCGGCTGGCCGAAGCGCCTCGTCGGCAAGGAAGGCCCGATGCCCGGCGAGTTCTTCCGCAAGGTCGTCGAAATCAACCTGGTCGGCACGCTGCTGTTCGCCAAGGCCGCCGCGGCTGCGATGCAGAAGAACACGCCGAACGCCGAAGGCGAACGCGGCGCAATCGTGATGACGGCGTCGGTCGCGGCCTTCGACGGACAGATCGGCCAGGTGGCCTATGCCGCGTCGAAGGGCGGCGTCGTCGCCATGACGCTGCCGATGGCGCGCGACCTCTCGAGCAGCGGCATCCGCGTCGTCACGATCGCGCCCGGCATCTTCATGACGCCGATGATGGCGGGCCTGCCGGTGGAGGCGCAGGAATCGCTCGGCAAGCAGGTGCCGTTCCCGCCGCGACTCGGCCGGCCGCCGGAATTCGCGCAGCTCGTGCTGCAGATCGCGGAGAACACCATGCTGAACGGAGAGACGATCCGCCTCGACGGCGCGATCCGCATGGCTCCGCGCTAGCGTGCTACATTTCGGCGGCTACCTGCGGATCACACGAGCGGTGCAGTGATGGGCGATATCGAACGGGACGTGATGGAGTACGACGTCGTGATCGTGGGTGGCGGGCCGGCCGGCCTCGCGTGCGCGATCCGGCTGAAGCAGCTGAAGGCCGACCTCAACGTCTGCGTGCTCGAGAAGGGCGCGGCGTCGGCGCGCACTCGCTCTCCGGCGCCGTCATCGAACCGGGCCCGATCGACGCGCTGCTCCCCGGCTGGCGCGACGGCTTCCAGGGCATCTGCGTGCCGGCGGGCCGCGACGAGTTCAGCTTCCTGACGAAAGCGAAGCGCATCAAGCTGCCGACGCCGCCGCAGATGAACAATCACGGCAACTTCATCGTTTCGCTCGGCAACGTGGTCGCGCTGCTCGGCGCGAAGGCCGAGGCGCTCGGCGTGGACGTGTTCCCCGGCTTCGCGGCGGCGAGGCCGCTCTTCGACGAGAGCGGCGCGGTGGCGGGCGTGCACATCGGCGACATGGGCCTCGACAAGGACGGCGAGCCGGGCGACAACTTCGCGCCCGGCCCCGAGATCCGCGCGAAGACGACGATCGTCGCCGAAGGCTGCCGCGGCAGCGTCGCGAAGATGCTGATCCAGAAGTACCGGCTCGATGCCGGCAAGTCGCCGCAGACCTACGGCCTCGGCTTCAAGGAACTGTGGCAGTTGCCGGAGGGTCGCGCCGAGCCGGGCCTGATCCAGCACACGGTCGGCTTGCCGATGGACACCGCGACCTATGGCGGCAGCTTCCTGTACCACCTCGACCAGAACCGCGTGTACGTCGGCTTCGTCGTCGGCCTCGACTACGCCGACCCGCGCTTCCAGCCGTTCGAGGCGTTCCAGCAGTTCAAGAATCACCCGAGCCAGCGCCCGCTGTTCGAGGGCGGCGAATTGATCACCTACGGGGCGCGCACCATCGTCGAGGGCGGCTGGCAGTCGATGCCGACGCTCGACATGCCGGGCGCGCTGCTGATCGGCGACGCGGGCGGCACGTTGAACGTCACCAAGATCAAGGGCGTGCACCAGGCGGTGCGCTCGGCGGTGCTGGCTGCGGAGCACCTGATCGAGACGGGCAAGTGCGAAGGCTACGACCAGAACTGGCGCGTCTCCGAGGGCGGCCGCGAGCTGTACAAGATTCGCAACGTGCGCCCCGGGTTCAAGCACGGCATGTGGCTCGGCCTCGCGAACGGCGCGCTCGAGACGCTGACCGCCGGCCATTCACCGTGGACGCTCGCAAACCACGCCGACCACTCGGCGCTGCAAGCGTCTCGACCAGGGCCCGTCGCCCGATCGCGGCTGGACCGAGCGCAGGCTGAAGCCGCGCGATCGCCTGGCCGCGGTGTTCTTCGCCGGCAACACGCACGAGGAATCGCAACCGATCCACCTCAAGGTCGCCGACACGAACATCTGCTCGACACGCTGCGCGCAGGAGTACGGCAATCCTTGCCAGTACTTCTGCCCGGCGCACGTGTACGAGATGGTCGACGACGGCGCAGGCGGGCAAGAAGCTGCAGATCAACGCGTCGAACTGCGTGCACTGCAAGGCCTGCGACATCAAGGACCCGTACGAGATCATCACCTGGACGACGCCCGAGGGCGGTTCGGGGCCGAACTACCCGAGCATGTAGGACCGGATTGCGGCGCGCCATGCACGACGCGATCTGGTCTCCGTCGCGCGAACGCGTCGCCGCGTCGAACCTGACGCGGTTCGCGCGTGAGACGTTCGCACTGCACGGCGCCGGCACAGGCGACTACGAGCGTCTCTGGCGCTGGTCCGTCGATCATCGCGAGCAGTTCTGGCCGGCGCTGGCCCGGTTTACCGGCGTGGTCTTCGAGCCGGGCGTCAAGGCGATCCTGCAGCACGGCGAGCGGATGCCGGGCGCGCTCTGGTACGAGGACGCGCGGATCAATTTCGCCGAGAACCTGCTCGCGCGCCGCGACGACCATCCGGCGCTGGTGTTCGTCAACGAGCGCGGCACACGGCGCACCCTCTCCTATCGTGAACTCGCCTCGGAGGTCGCACGTGTCGCGGCGGGATTGCGCCAGCTCGGTATCGTTCCCGGCGATCGCGTCGCCGGCTTCCTGCCGAACCTGCCCGAGTCCGTCATCGCCATGCTGGCCGCCACCAGCCTCGGCGCGGTGTGGACCTCCTGCTCGCCGGACTTCGGACTGCAAGGCGTGCTCGATCGCTTCGGCCAGGTGGCGCCGCGGGTGCTCTTCACGGCCGACGGCTATTTCTACGGCGGCAAGACGCTCGACTCGCTGAATCCGATGCGCGGCGTGCTCGAGAAACTGCCGTCGGTCGAACGCGTCGTCGTCGTCCCGTACGTCGCCGAACGACCCGACATCGCGTCGCTGCCGCACGCCGTGCATTTCGCGGACTTTGGCACGCCTGACGCGACCCTCGAATTCACGCGAGTGCCGTTCAACGCGCCGCTGTACGTCATGTATTCGTCGGGCACGACCGGCGTGCCGAAGTGCATCGTGCACGGGGTCGGCGGCACGCTGCTGCAGCATCGCAAGGAACACGTGCTGCACGTGGACCTCACCGACGCCGACCGGATGTTCTTCTTCACCACCTGCGGCTGGATGATGTGGAACTGGCTGGTCTCCGGCCTCGCCTCGGGCTGCACGCTCGTGCTTTACGAAGGGTCGCCTTTCGCGCCGGACCGCGACGTGCTGTGGCGCATGGCCGCGCGCGAGCGCATCACGATCTTCGGCACCAGTCCCAAGTACCTCGGCGCCTTGCACAAGGACGGCGGCGCGCCTCGCAACGACTTCGACCTGGCCGCGCTGCGCACGATCCTCTCCACCGGCTCGCCGCTCGCGCCCGAGCAATACGACTTCGTGTACCGGAGCATCAAGGCCGACGTGCACCTCGCCTCGATCTCGGGCGGCACCGACATCGTCTCGTGTTTCGCGCTCGGCAACCCGTGGGCGGCCGTGAGGCGCGGCGAACTGCAGGGCCCCGGCCTCGGCATGAAGACCGAGGTGTTCGACGACGCCGGCCGATCGATTCGCGGCCAGCAGGGCGAACTGGTCTGCAGCGCGGCATTTCCGTCGATGCCGCTCGGCTTCTGGAACGACGCCGACGGCAGCAAGTACCACGCCGCCTATTTCGATCGGTTCCCGAACGTCTGGTGCCACGGCGACTATGCGCTCGTGACGGAACACGGCGGACTCGTGATCCTCGGCCGTTCCGACGCGGTGCTGAACCCCGGCGGCGTCCGGATCGGCACCGCGGAGATCTACCGTCAGGTCGAAAAGCTCGAGGAAGTGATCGAGAGCCTGGCCGTCGGCCAGGATTGGGACAACGACGTGCGCGTGGTGCTGTTCGTGCGATTGCGGCCCGGCATCGAGCTCGACGCGGCGCTCGAGAAGAAGATCCGGGAGACCATTCGCCGCAACACCACGCCCCGCCACGTGCCGGCGAAGATCGTCGCGGTGCCCGACATCCCGCGCACGATCAGCGGCAAGATCGTCGAACTCGCCGTGCGCAACGTGATCCACGGCCGCCCGTGAAGAACACCGACGCGCTCGCGAACCCCGAGGCGCTCGAGCACTTCCGCAACCGGCCCGAGCTGGGTGCCTGACTCCAACATGACGCGCGGACCTTCCGACCTGCGCATCGCTTATCGCGACTCGCTGCAGCGCCACGGCTACCGGGCCGATCCGGCCCAGGCGCATGCCGTCGACCGCCTCGAGGACCTGCGCCAGCGTCTGCATCGCGCCGAGACCGGCGCGGACGGCCTGCTCGCGTCGCTCGCGCGGCGCCTGAGGGGCGCCCCCGCCGACGACTACGTGCGCGGCCTGTACCTGTGGGGCGGGGTCGGGCGCGGCAAGACGTTCCTGATGGATCTCTTCCACGGCAGCCTGCGGGTGCCCGCGCGGCGCGAGCACTTCCATCGCTTCATGAAGGACGTGCACGCGCGCTTGAAGGGCCTGACGGACACCGAGGACCCGCTCGCGCACATCGCCGCCGACCTCGCCCGGGAGATGCGCGTGCTCTGCCTCGACGAGCTGTACGTCAGCGACATCGCGGACGCAATGCTCCTCTCGGGCCTGTTCGCGGGCCTGGTCGACGGCGGCGTCAGCCTGGTGTTCACGTCGAACGCCGCGCCGAACGACCTGTATCGCAACGGCCTGCAGCGCGCGCGCTTCCTGCCGGCGATCGCGCTGATCGAACGGCGCACCGAGCTGCTGAACGTCGACGGCGGACAGGACTACCGGCTGCGCCAGCTCGAGAAGGCGTCGCTCTACCTCGACGCCCGCGACCCGCGGGCGGACGACGCGATGCGCGAGAGGTTCGAGGCGATCGCCGGTGACGCGGGCGTCGCCGGCGGCAGCATCGTGATCGAGGACCGCCCGATCGAGGTGCGGGTTCGCACCGAGGACGTGATCTGGTTCGACTTTGCGGCGGTGTGCGACGGCCCGCGCAGCCAGGCCGACTACGTAGAAATCGCGAGGGACTATCACAGCGTCCTCGTGTCGAACGTGCCGCGGTTCGACGCCACGCTCGAAAACCAGGCGCGCCGCTTCGTCGCGCTGGTCGACGAGTTCTACGACCGCAGCGTGAAGCTGGTCGTCTCGGCCGCGGCGCCGCTCGACGGGCTGTATCGCGGCGAACGCCTGGCGTTCGAGTTCGACCGTACGCGCAGCCGCCTGGCCGAGATGCAGACGCATGCGTACTTGACGCGACCCCATCGCCCCTGACCCCGCTGGCGCTCCCGGGGGCGCAATCGTTACACTCGCAACCTTCTCGGCCAACCGCCGGTGCCGGCTCGCAGCGTGAATTCTCCCGTCATCGATCTCGAGCGCTTCCTGCCGTACCGGCTCTCGGTGCTCGCCAACGTGCTCGGGTCGGCCATCGCGTCGACCTACGAGGATCGCTTCGGCCTCACGATCCCGGAATGGCGGGTCATCGCCGTGCTCACTCGCTATCCCGGGCTCTCCGCACGCGAAGTCGCGGAGAAGACCCGGATGGACGCCGTCGCGGTCAGCCGTGCCGTGAGCAAGCTGCTGAAGGCCGGTCGCATCCGCCGCTCGGTCGCGACCGACGACCGGCGGCGCTCCGTGCTGCACGTGTCCGCGGCCGGCTCGGTCGTCTATCGCGAGGTCGCCCCGCTCGCGCTCGACTACGAGCGCACGCTGCTCGACGCACTGCAACCGCATGAACGCATGGCGCTGGACCATCTCTTGCGACAACTCACCGAGCGGGCCGATACACTCGCCCGCAACCTGCGCCAGGGGCGGGCCCACGCCCGCAAGCCGGCACGGCGCCCGCGTACTCCGCGCGCGACCGCATGAACTGCGTTTTGCGCTGCACGACCAGGACCGTGCAGCCGGGCCGCCGGGCCCGCACCTATAATGATTTTTCCGCCACGACGCGGAACCAGGAAGATCACCATGACAGGCACCATTCCTGCTGCGCGCCAGCACCTGATCGACGACATTGCCAAGCGGGCGCGCGCGCTGCGCGGTGGCCCGTCGCCCGTCGCACTCCAGGCCTTCATCCAGGCGTATTACCGTGGCGTCGATGAAGACGACTTGCGCGCCGGCCAGGCCGGCGACTTCGCTGCAGCCGCCGCCGGTCACCTGACGTTCGGCGCCACTCGCAAGCCGGGCCAGGCACGGGTCCGCGCATTCAATCCGAGCGTCGCGAAGGATGGCTGGGAGTCGCCCTACACCTGGGTCGAACTGGTCATCGACGACATGCCGTTTCTCGTCGATTCGCTGGCGATGGTGCTGAACCAGTGCGGGCTCTCGATCCAGATGATGGTGCATCCGGTGCTGCGGGTGAAGCGCGACGGCCGCGGCCGCATGACCTCGATCGAAGACTCGAGCGGGACGCACGGGCGGGCCGAATCCTGGCAGCACATTGCGGTGCGCCGCACGACGGACGCCGCCAGCCTGGCCGACGTGGAACGGCGCATCGTCGCGATGCTCGACGACGTGCGTGTTTCCGTCGAGGACTGGCCGGCGATGCGGGCACGGGCGCTCGAGATCTCACGCAGCCTGCTCGCCAGCGAACCGGGCGTGCCGCGCACCGACTCGGCGGAAGGCAGCGAGTTCCTCGAGTGGCTGGCCGACAACCACTTCACGTTCCTCGGCTACCGCGAATATGCGCTCGAACGCGGCAGCGCCAGCGATCGCCTCGTGCCCGTGCCACGGTCCGGGCTCGGCCTGCTGCGCACCGGCAAGGGCCGCCCGCAGCCGAAGCCGACTCAGCTGAAGGGCGAGATCCGCCGCCGCGCGCGCGAGCCGGTGCTTACGGTCGTGACCAAGGCGAACTCCGTGTCGACCGTGCACCGCGCCACCTATCTCGACTACGTCGCCATCAAGTCGTTCGATGCTCGCGGCGAAGTCATCGGCGAGCGCCGCTTCATCGGCCTGTTCACCTCCTCCACCTACAGCACCAGCCCGCGGGAGATCCCGCTGCTGCGGCACAAGGTGCAGCGCGTGATCGACCAGATCGGCGTGTCGTCGGTGAGCCACGACGGCAAGGCGCTGATGCACGTGCTCGAGAGTCATCCGCGCGACGAACTGTTCCAGTCGAGCGTGCAGGAGCTGCTGCGCACCTGCCGCGGCATCGTCAACCTGTACGAGCGCCGCCGCGTGCGCCTGTTCGCGCGCCGCGACCCGTACCAGCGCTTCTTTTCCTGCCTGCTGTATGTGCCGCGCGACCGCTACAACACGCAGGCCCGCGAGCGCATCGAACGCATCCTGCTCGACGAACTGGCGGGCGTCGCGCTCGAATCGCAGGTGCAGATCTCGGAGTCCGCGCTGGCCCGGCTGCAGACGCTGGTGCGCACCGACCCCGAGCGCGAAACGGTCGCCGCCGACATCCCGCGGATCGAGCGCCGCATTGCCGAGGCGCTGCGCACCTGGGGCGACCAGTTGCGCGAGGAACTGCATGCGCGCCTGCCGGACCAGGCCACCGCGCTCATCGATCGCTATGCGGCGGCGTTCCCGGCCGCGTACCAGGAAGAGATCACGCCGGCCGATGCGATCGGCGATATCCGTGAACTGCAGTCCCTGCCGGCCGATGCAGGCTCGGTGGGCATGGAGCTGCGCAGGGGGGATGCGTCCCGCCGGGCGTTGCACCTGCGCCTGTACCGGCGCGGCGATCCGGTCGCCATGTCCGACATGCTGCCGCTGCTCGAGAACTTCGACCTGCGCATCCTCAACGAGCGCCCGTATCGCATCGCCGCCGGTTCCGGCGCCTCGCTGTGGATCCAGGACCTCGAGGTCACACACGCCGGCGGACGCGACCTCGATCCGACGCAGGTCGGACCGCGCTTCGAGGAGGCCTTCCACGCCGTGCGCAACGGCCTTGCAGAGAGCGACGGCTTCAACCGGCTCGTGCTCGCCGCCGGTCTCGACTGGCGGCAGGCCCTGGTGCTGCGCGCCGTGTGCCGCTATCTGCTGCAGACCGGCATCCCGTTCAGCCAGCGCTACATGGAATCCGTGCTCGTGCGGCACCCGGACCTCGCCGCGCGACTCGCCTGGACCTTCGAAGCCCGCTTCGATCCCGACGCTGAAACCGGCGACGCGCACGTCGCAATCGCGTGCCTTCGCCCGCGACATCGACGAGGCGCTCGAGAACGTCACCAGCCCGGACGACGATCGCATCCTGCGCTCGTTCCGTGGCGTGATCCTGGCCGCTCTGCGCACCAACCACTACCAGCGGGGCCTGGGCGGCGGGCCGAAGTCGTACCTCTCGTTCAAGCTCGACCCGAAGGCGCTGCCCGAGCTGCCGAAGCCGCGCCCGATGTTCGAAATCTGGGTGTACTCGCCGCGCGTCGAAGGCGTGCACCTGCGCATGGGCAAGGTGGCTCGCGGCGGCATCCGCTGGTCGGACCGCCGCGAGGACTTCCGCACCGAGATCCTCGGCCTGATGAAGGCGCAGAACGTCAAGAACACGCTGATCGTGCCGGTCGGCGCCAAGGGCGGCTTCGTGCCCAAGCAGATGCCGCGCGGCAGCCGCGAGGACGTGCAGCGCGAAGGCACCGAGTGCTACCGGATCTTCATCCGCGGGCTGCTCGACCTCAGCGACAACGTGCAGGGCAACGCGGTGATCCCGCCGTCGGACGTGGTGCGCTACGACCCGGACGACCCCTACCTGGTCGTCGCGGCCGACAAGGGCACCGCCACTTTCTCGGACGTCGCGAATGCGCTCTCTGCCGAATACGGATTCTGGCTCGGCGACGCCTTCGCGTCCGGCGGTTCGGCCGGCTACGACCACAAGAAGATGGGCATCACGGCCAAGGGCGCCTGGGAATGCGTGCGCCGACACTTCCGCGAAACGGGGATCGACACCCAGTCGCAGGACTTCACCGTGGCCGGCATCGGCGACATGGCGGGTGACGTGTTCGGCAACGGCATGCTGCTGTCGAAGCACATCAAGCTCGTGGCGGCGTTCAACCACCAGCACATCTTCCTCGACCCCGAGCCGGACACCGCGCGCAGCCTCAGGGAGCGCGAGCGGTTGTTCGCGCTGC
Organism: uncultured Gammaproteobacteria bacterium; assembly: GCA_963843985.1. Classification (GTDB taxonomy): domain Bacteria; phylum Pseudomonadota; class Gammaproteobacteria; order Steroidobacterales; family Steroidobacteraceae; genus RPQJ01. The sequence goes on from CAWJMS010000003.1 coordinate 49,541, forward strand.
CGCGTTCGTCCTGGAGCGACTACGACAAGCGCGCGATCTCGAAAGGCGGCGGCGTGTTCGCGCGCGACGCCAAGGAGATCGCGTTGAGCCCGCAGGTACGCACGCTGCTCGGCATCGATGCGGCCAAGGCCGCGCCGAACGACGTGATCCGCGCGATCCTGCGGCTGCCGGTCGACCTGCTGTGGAACGGCGGCATCGGCACGTACGTCAAGGCATCCTGGGAAGCCAACTCCGCCGTAGGCGACCGCACCAACGACGCGGTGCGAGTCGACGGGCGCGACCTGCGCTGCAAGGTGATCGGCGAAGGCGGCAACCTCGGCTGCTCGCAACTCGGGCGCATCGAATTCTCGTTGCGCGGCGGGCGCATGAACACGGACTTCGTCGACAACTCGGGCGGCGTCGACTGCTCGGACCACGAAGTCAACATCAAGATCCTGCTGAAGGCCGTCCAGCAGAAATCGAAGCTCACGACCGGCGACCGCAACAAGCTGCTCGCCTCGATGACCGACGACGTCGGCGCGCTGGTGCTGCGCGACAATTACCTGCAGAGCCAGGCCATCAGCCTGCTGCACGCCAACGCCGCGGAGCGGCTCGGCGAACACGCGCATTTCATGCGCGCGCTCGAACTCGAAGGCACCCTCGATCGCGCGATCGAGTACCTGCCCAGTGCCGAGGAGATCGAGGAGCGCCGCCGCGTCGGCCAGGGGCTGACCCGCCCCGAACTCGCGATGCTGTTGAGTTACGCGAAGATCGCGCTCAACAGCCAGCTGATCCAGTCGGACGTCCCGGAAGACCCGTATCTTTCGCTGGAACTCGACCGCTACTTCCCGCCGCGGCTGGCGACGCGCTACAGCAAGCAGCTCGGCCAGCATCGCCTGAAGCGCGAAATCATCGTCACCGCGACGACCAACAGCATCGTGAACCGCATGGGTCCGACGTTCGTGCAGCGGACGCTGACGGACACCGGCGCCGACGCCGCCACCGTCGCCCGCGCCTACTCCATCGCGCGCGAGTCGTTCGAAGTGCGCGAAATGTGGACCGCGATCGAGGCGCTCGACAACAAGGTCGCGGCGTCGGTGCAGTATGCGATGGTGCAGGACACGATCGCGTTGATCCGGCAGGTCACGTACTGGCTGATCCAGCGGCATCGCGACCAGCTGTCCATCGAAGCACAGGTGAGCCGGCTGCGGCCGGGCATTCGTGAACTCGCCCGCGCACCGTTGCAGTGGCTGCAGGGGATCGAGCGCGCGGCATTCGAGGCGCGCTCGGCCGAACTGACTCTGGCCGGCGTGCCGGCAGACCTGGCACGCCGAATCGCCGCGTGCTCCGCACTGCAGTGCACGCCGGACATCGTCGAACTGGCGGCCGCCCGCAAGCTGACCGTGGACGCGGCCGCCCGCGCCTACTTCGGCATCGGTGCGGAATTCGGCCTCGACTGGCTGCGCAGCCGCGTCGAGTCGCTCGACACCGAGGGCCACTGGCACGCGGTGGCGCGCGGCAGCCTGCGCGAGGCGGTATACCTGGTGCATCGCGGACTCGCACAGCGCGTGCTGGACGAATCGAGCGAGCGTGACACCAACCGGGCGATGGCCAAATGGCTGCAGGCGCATGCCGCTGTCGCAGCCCACGCCAGGGGTGTCGTCGCCGACATCCGTGCCCAGCAGTCGGGAATCGACTTCGCATCGTTGACGGTCGCGCTGCAGGCGGTGCGCAGGCTGGTCGCGACCGAGGCCTGATGTCGAGTTGTCCGGTCGGTCACGTCGCCCATCCGCCGGCCTCGACCGGCACCGGCCGGTCTGAGCCCCGAATTTTCCCGTCTGGCCTGCCAAGCGGCAGGTTGCTATAACGTTGCATCCTCCATCGCGACGACGTTCATGAGCACCGGAAAACTTCTACTGCTGCGCCATGGCCAGAGCACCTGGAACCTCGAAAACCTGTTCACGGGCTGGATCGACGTGGACCTCTCCGAGCAGGGACTCCGGGAAGCCCATGAAGCGGGCCGGCTGCTGAAGGCGGAAGGCATCGCGTTCGACGTCGCGTTCACATCCGTGCTGAAGCGAGCGATCCGCACGCTGTGGATCGCGCTCGATGAGATGGACCTGATGTGGCTGCCGGTCGAACGCACCTGGCGCCTCAACGAGCGCCACTACGGTGCGCTGCAGGGCCTCAACAAGGCCCAGACCGTGGAGAAGCACGGCGCCGACCAGGTGAAGATCTGGCGCCGCAGTTACGACATCCCCCCGCCGCCGCTCGCGCTGACGGACAAGCAGCACCCGCGCTTCGAGCGCCGCTATGCCGCCGTGCCGGCAAACGAACTGCCCGCTGCCGAATCGCTGAAGGACACACTGGCGCGCGTGCTGCCGTTCTGGACCTCGAGGATCGTTCCGGAGTTGCAGGCCGGCCGCAACGTGCTGGTTGCCGCGCACGGCAACAGCCTGCGCGCGATGGTGAAGATGCTCGACCGGATGTCCGACGCCGACATCGTCGAATTGAACATCCCGACCGGTGTGCCCCTGCTGTACGAACTGGATGCGAACCTCCGGCCGACCTCGAGCCGGTATCTCGGCGATGCCGAGGCGGTGAAGGCGCGCGCCGACGCCGTCGCCCGCCAGGCCGAGGCAAAAAAAGGCTGATCGGCCTGGATTGACCCAAGCGTCGCTGCCGCCGCGTCGACCGCGCCATTCTCGCCGGCGGGAAAGCGTTCGCCCGCCGACGGGCACTTCATCGATGCGGCGCGAGGGCCAGTCGCGCGCCGAGCAGGACGAACAAGGCGCCTGCGCTGCGGGTTAGCCACACCGCCGCCTTCCGGCCGATGCCGAGGGTGCCGGCCCGTGCCGTGCCCCACGCCAGCAGCAGGCACCACAGCGTGCCGTTGAACACGAAGATGGCTCCGAGGAACAGGAACGCCAGTGCCTTGTGCGCGGCGCCCGGGTCGATGAATTGCGGCATGAACGCCAGGAAGAACAGCGCCACCTTCGGATTCAGCACGTTGGTCAGGAATCCCTGCCAGAACACTCTTGACCATGGCGCCGGCGACAAGGCACGCGGGACCGGCGCGTCCGACGGCCGGCTGCGCAACAGCGATATGCCGATGTAGACCAGGTAGGCGGCGCCAGCAATCTTGACCACGTTGAAGGCGAGCGCCGAGGTCGCCAGGATCGCCGAGAGACCCAGCGCCGCCGCCACGGTGTGTACGCAGCATCCCGCGCCGATCCCGAGCGCGGCGGCAATGCCCGCCCGTACGCCCTGCGACACGCTGCGTGTCGCGATGTAGAGCGAGTCCGCGCCGGGTGTCACGTTGAGCAGCAATCCGGAGACGACGAACAGCCACAGGTCGTGCGTGCCGAGCATGTTCAATCCCTAAGGTTCGGGCTTCGGCGCGGCCGCCACACGAATCGCGCGCAACTGCGTCGTGAACCACGTGGCGCTCTCGACCGGTTCAGCGTCGCCGCACCGCACGAGGTAGGCGCGGCCCGTCCGGCTGCTGCTGGACGCGCCCCGCTCGATGAACTGCTCCGCCGACTCGACGAGTTCCTTATTCTCCAGGTATTCCAGCTTGCGCTGCAGGTGCGCCTTCGCTTGCGCCGCCGAATACCACGAGCCGTTGCGGTTGAACTGACACCCGGAGACTTCGAGTCGTGCCAGCAACGCCTGGATCTCGCCGCGTGCGGCCGGCGACAAAGGCCCGGCCAGCGCGCCGGTCGCCAGCAGAACCGCGAACATCGCGACGATCCACCATCGCGGTCCCGCGTGATGCAGGCGTCTTTCACGCATAGCGCCGCCTGACCTCGGCGTAGGTGGCTGCCACGAGTCTTTCGAGCACTTTCGGATCGACGTCGCTCATGCGCCGCACGTACAGGCACGCCTTGGCCATCTTGTGCCTGCCGAGTTGCGCCAGCAGTTTCTCGCGGTCCGGGGCGCTGGCGGACAGGTACACGCTGATGTCGCCCTTGCGGCTCGAGAATCCGACGGCGCACATGTCGCCCTCGCGCCCGCTGGCGTACTTGTAGTGGTAATTGCCGAAGCCGACGATGCTGGGACCCCACATCTGCGGCACTTCGCCCGTCGCCTTGCGCATCAGCTTCGCCAGCGCCGCACAATCCGCGCGCCTGTCGTCGTCCTCAATCGCCGCCAGGTACGACTCGACGCTTGCCTTCGTCACCTTGGTCTTCATTTCGGCCATCGGCGCTCCGCGACTCACCGTCACAATCGTCGTCCCTGCTCGCACGCTTCGATCAGCCGGGCCAGTCGACGCGCGCGCGTCGCTTCCTGCTTCGCACTCGTCAACCAGTGCGTGAGCGTCTTGCGATAGCTCGGCGGCGCGTCCTGCCAGTACGTCCAGGCCTTGCGCCGGCGCTTGAGGGCTCGAAGCTGCGCGACCGACAATTCAGGCGCCGCCGACTGCTCGTAAGAGTACACGCTCGATCTGCGTTCGGTGCGCTGAGAATACGCCCGCATCCCGGCCGGCCGCATGCGGCCCTGGGCCAGCAGTCCGGCGGCCTTGGCGATGTTGATCGCGCTCCAGATTGACCCCGGCCGGCGCGGCGTGAAGCGGATCAGGTAAGAGCAGTCGTCGATCCGCTTTCGAACACCGTCGATCCATCCATGGCACAGCGCCTCGTCGACCGACTCGGGCCACGTGATGCTGGCGATGCCCGAGCCGACCTTGTAGAACCCGACGATCAACTCAGGCGTCGACGCCCCGTGTTGCTCCAGCCACGCACCGAAGTCGGACGCGTCGGCAAAGAACTTCGGCTGCGGGGATCGGGCCCGTGGCGTCACGATGTGTCAACCGGCTAGAAGGCGCCGTTCTCATTCGGCGAGGGATCCGGCACGGCCTGCCCGACGTCCCACAGTTCGACGATCCTGGCGTCGGCGAAGCGAAAGACGTGGACCACGGCGACGACCGGTGATTCATCGCCGAGACGGACCCTGGAATGCACGGCGACCAGGTCGCCGTCCTGCAGCGATCGCTGAACCTCGAACAGTTTGCCGGGGTGCTGCGCCGCATTCTGTTGCATCGCCTCGCACAGCGACGTCGCGTCGCCCTTGAAGTACGGGTTGTGGTGCTTGAAACCGGCGCCGACGTACCGGTCGAAAGCCTCAGGCGCATGACCTGACGCGGCCAGCCGAAGAAAGGCGATTGCGGACTCTTTCATTTCACTCGACCCGGCGCGCTGGACTGGCATCGATCACCTATCGTTGCAAGGCGACGAATGAATACGCCAGCGAGACGGCACACAAGACCGCGAGTCCGGCCAGGTCCCCGGCCGACAGGGTTCCGGCGCAGTCCGAACCGTCCCGCGCGGCCAGCGTGCGTTCCCGATGGATCAGGAAGGCCGGGAACGCTGCGCTGATGGCCACGAAGGCACCGGCCAGCACGTAGACCCACACGCCGCGCATGGCCAGCCGACGGGCTTCGAGTAGCATCCAGACGATCACGGCGACGCTGAACAACAGGATGTCGACGGTGATGGAGCGACTGGCCGGATTGACCAGAGTCTCCTGCCAGAAATGCACGTTGGCCCCGAGCAGCCCCAGGTTCAGGTACGCGACGTTGTTGCCCCAGGTGCCGACGAGCGCCACCAGCCCGATCGATGCGTACGCCACGCAGAGCAGTCTTCGGGAGATCGTCATGGCGGCTCCTAAACGTTATGTATCAGGGGTACCGGTGTCCTCTGCGCCGCGGTGCAGCTTTGCACGCGCGTCAGCGGCGAGGGCCTCGTACTTGCTTCGAAACACATCGAGGCTCTCGTCTTCGAGCTCTTCCAGGTCCAGCAGTGCGTTGTGCGCGCCTTGCGTGGCGCGAATCAGCTCGTCGAGCTTGATCTGGATGGCCTCCGTGTCCCGGTTCTGGGTGTTCTGGATCAGGAAGACCATCAGGAACGTGATGATCGTCGTGCCGGTGTTGATCACGAGCTGCCAGGTATCGCTGAACGCAAAAATCGGCCCCGTCACGATCCAGACGAGGATCACCGCCACTGCGAGCGCGAACGTTCGGGGGCGTCCGCAGAAGTGCGACGCCGACTTGGCGAATCCCGAATACCACGTGACGGTACGCATGCAGGACACCTCTTGCTGACGCCCGACTCTCGAATCCGGCCGGCCCGGTCAGGCCGCCCGACCGGGGATGAAGATAGCATCTGCCTCGCCGGCCGCCACGGCGTTGCGTCCGATCGATCCGTTGCGTGGCTAGTCATCGGCGCGCAGCACGGGTGGCCGCCAGTCGCGCCGCAGCAGGCCGTAGAAGGCCGTGTCCGAGACCTCGTCACCCACGATCCAGCGCTCACGCAGCAGGCCTTCCTGCTGGAAGCCGAGTCGTTCGAGGATCCTGCCTGACGGCTGGTTCCGAGGATCGATGTCGGCTTCGACGCGATGCAGGTTCAAGACGTCGAAACCGTATTGCAGCAGGGTAGTCAACGATTCCAGCATGTATCCCCGGCCCCACGCATACGTACCGAGGCCGTAACCGACCTCGGCGCGTCGACAGGCTTCGTGGAAGTTGAACAGCGTGCAGGTGCCGAGCAGCTTGCCGTCTGCCTTGCGTTCAACAACCAGCCGTAGGTGCGTCCGCGTGACGCATTGGAGGTCCGTCGCGATCATTTCCCGTGCCGGCTCGAGAGTGGTCCACGGCGCGGCGCCCCAGTAGCGCGTGACCGTCGGATCCGAGAAGATCGCAAACAAGTCCGCGGCGTCCGACTCGCGGAGCGGACGCAACCTCAGCCGGCGCGTCTCGATGGGAAGGTTCGCGAATGCCTGCACGCAGCACTTACCTCTGGGCCGAAGGCATGACGACGTTGACGCCGTTGCGTCCGCAATGGCACGCGCCTGGCAACCGATCGGGCGCGGGTGGCGTGTCGAATGCGCCCATGGCAATCCTAATCCAGTTACGGGCGGGCACCTTCACAGCGACGTCTGTCGCGCGCGTGCCGGACGACATTGAAACCCTCCTCGACCGCGGGCGGCTGAAAATACGCCGTAATGGCATCGAACTCCGCGTCCGTCGTCCACGTGCTGCCGGCCGGACACCGTTCGCTTCGTATCTTCAGCTGCCGCTTGCACAAGGCGTCCGATGCGTCCAGGAAATGCAGTTCGTGATCGGCGTCGGCACGCTCGCACAGCTGGCGAAACCAGGCGCGCTGTTTGGGCGTGTTGCCCGGAAAATCGAGCGCCACGTCGATGCCCATCGACAACAACGCTTGGCTCGCGACCGAGTCATCGCCGGGCCCGCCTACCGGCAACCACCGCGCAAACTCATTCGCGGATTTCGCTCTCGACGAGCTTGGCGAGCAATACCAGCGACTGCTGCCAACCGAGATAACACATCTCGACGGGGATGACCGCGGGGATCCCTTCCTGCACGACGTTCAACTCGGTGCCACAGGCCACCGGCTTCAGCGACACCGTTACCTGCATGACGCCCGGCAGGTTCGGGTCGTCGAATCGATCCGTATAGCGAATCTTTTCGTTGAGCACGAGTTCGAGATACTCGCCGCCAAAGGAGTGCGACTGCTGAGTGGTGAAGTTGGTAAACGACATCCTGAAGGTGCCGCCGACCTTCGCGTCCAGGTGGTGGACGGCTCCGGTGAAGCCGTTGGGCGGCAGCCATTTTGCCATCGCGTCGGCCGTGAGGAACGCCCGATAGATCCGCTCGGGCGGCGCGCACAGCACGCGATGAAGACGAACCGTGCCAGTAGCCATGATCACACCCTCCGTTGCGCGCCGATTGCCCGGTGCATTGCCGCAAGGCTGTCTGCCGCGGTTCGCTCAGTCAAGATACTTCCAGCGTGCGGATCACGCTACTGAACACTTCCGCACGGTGTCCCAGGTCCGGGTGGTGATGTCGGTACCGAAGGCCTTCTCGATCAAGGCCATGAACACCGGGCCTTTCTCGCTCGGCAGATAGGCACTGAACAGTTCGCGCCCGATCAGCGCCAGGATCTGAGCCCCATCGGACTCGAATGGCAGCGCCAACTTTGGCGGGCGCGGTTCCCGCAGGAAGCTGACGATACGCTTCGCGTTCGGCGGTACTGAAAAAGACGTGTAAGGGTCGGATTCCAGCAATCGGATCAGCGCGTCGGCCGGTCGCACGATCGTGTGGAACGAGCGGCCCAGACGCTCGTGCATTGCAGCTTCGGCCCTGCGCTCCAGCGATGCCTCGGAAGCCGATCGCGCGTCGAAGATGACGTTACCGCTGGACAGGACCGTCCTGACTTCGGCAAACCCCGCCGCTGCGAAACAGCGCTTCAATTCCGGCATCCTTGCATTCGTGGGCATGACCCCGCGAAGAAAGGCGACGTAACGAGGCATGCCGTAAATGATCAGACGGGCAACGAGCCATTCGGGAAATCGTTCGCCGGATAGACGAGAAACCACGCCTCCTGGGACTCCGGGCCCAGGTACACACCCGCCATCTCCGATAACTCGGGTCGGTCGAACTGCGGATCTTCACGGAGCAACGGCAACTCGATGACCAGCCGCATGTCGTACTCCCCGTCCGCTTCCGACGGACACGCCTCCAGCACCGAACCGAGCAAGGCAAAGGTCCCCGCCTCCGGCTTGTCCGCCGTGGACGACGCCGGGATCAATCGGATTTCCTTCTTGCCCTCGTCCAGGATCACGTTGCCAATTTCGACGAGCTGGACGTCGATGTCGTCGTCAGGCCGCCGGTCGACGGTGGCCAGATAGGCGACGAACTCGTACGCGCCGTCCGGAGCGCTCGCCAATTGCTCGTGCAGCTTCGATAGCATCATGGGACTGGTCCTACCGCGCCATGCGGTTGAGCGGCCACTGCTCCGTCGACCCCGCGCGGCGGAGGATATACGTCCGAGCAGTCGTTCGCTTGCGGCGCAAACATCCAGCTGCACTGCAGCAATGCAGCAATGCAGCAATGCAGCAATGCAGCAATGCAGCAATGCAGCAATGCAGCAATGCAGCAATGCAGTGGAATTTATGTCAAACCGTCACTCTCGTGCAACGGGATACGGGGTACGCTTCGCGGACGGTCCGTGGGGTTGGCGGAAGGGGCCGATCCGAGGATCGTTGACGAAACACGCAAATCGAATTTCGCGAATCAACGCGGAGGACTCCCATGAAAAAGACAGTCATGGTCCCGGTGTTGCTGCTGTCAGTGCTCATCGCCGGCGCAGCGGTCGCCGGTTCGAAAGACAAGAACCACTCGACGGTGCCGAACACGCAGAACTCGCAGCACGGACAGGATGGACAGAATGGCAACCACGACGTGTCGTCCGATGAAGCGAAGGTCAAGCGAGGATTCGAGATTGCGCCGGTGTATCTGAACCTGGCCGGCAAGAATCGCGCGCTGGTGGGCCTTGGCAGCTACATCGTAAACGCACAGGCCGGCTGCAACGACTGCCATACCTGGCCGAATTTCGCGCCAAACGGCGACCCGTACCGGGGTCAGCCGAAGATGATCAATTCGACGAACTACCTCGCCGGCGGGCGACCGTTTGGCCCATTCCTGTCGCGCAACCTCACTCCGGATCCAGCCAGCACGATGACGCCCGCGCAGCGGTACCAGGAGTTCGTGAACATCATGCGCACGGGTGTGGACCCGGACAGCCTGCATCCGCAATTCGGTCCCTTGCTGCAGGTGATGCCGTGGTCCGTCTACCAGGACATGACGGATCGTGACCTGCGCGCGATCTTCGAGTACCTGTCGGCGATTCCGCACGCCGAGCCGTACTGCACGCCCGTGAACCCGGACCCGATCTGCAAGCCCTGATTCGGACCGCAAGTCGAGCCAGGTCGCGACGGCGATCCTCGAACCCCGGCCCTGCGCCGGGGTTCGTGTTTCTGCACTATGGTCCGAATTCAGGCGCGGCGGCGATCTGCCCTCGCCACGTCAGGCACCCTCCGGCTCGATGACGACGTTCCTGGCCAGCGTCTTGAATCGCTCGCCGTCCGGCTGGACTACGGTGATGGTGACGTGACCGGTCTTGCTGGTTTTGACGTCCCTGACGATGCCGGACTTGCCTGCATGCGCGCCACCGATGACTTTGCATCGAGCGCCGTCCTTCACTTGGCCCGTTGACCTGGTTTTCATTTCGTTCTCCCTGTTGCCAATCGTATCCCGTGTGCCGTATTTCGTCGCCGCACGGACAGATGGATGTCGACAGGCGAATCCGGATGCGCCGGCCGGCCCGGAATGTCATGCAACCCGACGGTTGCATTTTTTCGCCGGCGGTACCAGAATGCGCTCACGCAACCATACGGTTGCCTAATGGAGCCTGGCATGAGGCATTGCCAGCATCGCCTCGAGGCAGTAGCGGCACGCCATGCGAACTGGAAACTGCGGCAGTTGCTGCCCGATGAAACCGGAAACAAGGAGCGCAAAGACCATGAGCACTGCCGAGGACAGCAACCGCATTGAACGTAGCATCGTGATCAATGCTCCGCGTGACCGCGTGTGGCGTGCGCTCTCGAACGCCAGGGAGTTCGGCACGTGGTTCGGCGCCAACCTGGTCGGCCAGACTTTCGCGGCCGGAGCGCGTGCCCGCGGCCAGATCACCATCTCCGGTCACGAGCACGTGTGGTTCGACGTGGTCATCGAGCGCATCGAACCGCAAGACCTGCTCTCATATCGCTGGCACCCGTATGCCGTCGACCCGTCCGTGGACTACTCTCACGAACAGCCGACGCTCGTGACCTTCACGCTGAAGGATGCGCCGGGCAATGCCACGCTGCTGACGGTGGTCGAGTCGGGCTTCGACCACGTGCCTCCGCAGCGTCGCCTCGAAGCATTCCGTATGAACAGCCGCGGCTGGGAGGCACAGTTGAGCAACATCGTGCGACATGTCAGCCCGTAGCGGCAAGGCCTCGGACACCGGCCGGCGCGACGCCGGCCTGCCCGCGATCGTCCGATCGAGTGAAGCTCTCGCGCGCGTGTTCGCGGCGCTCGGCGATCCTACCCGCCTGAAGCTCGTGGCGGTGCTCTGCGCGGGCGGCGCATTCTCGATCGCGCAGCTGACGGCGAATACCGACATCAGCCGGCAAGGCGTGACCAAACACCTCCAGTTGCTGGCAGACGCGGGTGTCGTGCGCGACGTGAAGCGGGGACGAGAACGCCTCTGGCAACTGGAACCCGGACAGATCGAGGAAGCGAAGCGAACGCTGGAGCTCATTGGCAGCCAGTGGGAGGTCGCGCTCGGCAAACTCAAGTCATTTGCAGAGTCCCTTTGAAAGCACGTGCGCTCGGACGCATGGCGTCCGGCGTTCGACGGACGTGGTGCTCTGCGGCTCGCCGGAGGACAATTCCTCGACCGCGGCCTCAGGCGCCACCTGGAGGCTTCCGACGTGGACGCTGCTTGGCGGACACGGACTTGACGACCGTGGCGCCGGATCCGATGGCGGCAAGCGGGACCGGGGCCTGCGCCACTGCTGACCGGATGAGGGCCACAACACCCGGCGACCGTAGTACGTCGACATTCGGAACGCGGATGAACCGGTTCTGCTTGCCTGCACCTTGAAGCAGGTGATCCGGATCCTCGAGCGTTGCGCCTCGGTAGAAGGACAACCCGACTCCGTTGGCCGCGGCGGCGATGGACACGATGCAATGAGAGGCCCTTGCCGTCGCGCAGTAGCCAATGACGAAGAAGTTGTAGTTGTCGTAGATCAACTCGATCGCCGTAGGCAGCATCGCCCGCATCTCCGCACGACATCGCCTGATGAGATCCGCGGCCTTTGGGTCGAACTTGTCGATGAATGCATCAACCTGGCTTTCGAGTTCGGTGTTCGCTTCGGCGGCGGCGTCAAGGGTTCGCATTCGGAACCTCGCTCATGAGGGCCAAGTGGTTCCCATCGGGGTCCTTGAACTCGGCAAGCCACAACTCGGACTTCGGCGCACGATGTACGAGGTGCGGATCGGCCAGGAAGTTCACCTTCTTCGCCTTGAGTGAAGCCGCGACGGCGTGAATGTCGTGAACCTTGAAGTAGATCGCCGAACCGCGCTGCGCGGGCTGACCGGGCGGCGTGGCGCCGACCAGGAGGCGCACGTTGCCGCACATGAAGAATGCCATCTGCGGCGGCGCGGCGAAGAGGAAGGGCAATCCGAGAATGTCCCTGTAAAAGGACACGCCACGATCGAAGTCGTCGACCGGGATCATCAGCTGTCCAATTGAAGCAGTAGACAGATCCATCGCTTTCTCCGTTCGCATCAAGTGCTACAGCGGCCGGTTCCTCTGACGAATGCCGATAGGCTGCAGGGCCGCAGCGATCAAGGATCCCGGACCCACGGATCCCGTGGTCGCTTGCCCGCTGGAATAGGCCCGATGAGTCCCTGCTGGGTCAACCAATCCGCGAGCCTGGGACTGGCGATCGCCTGGCACTGTGCCGCCAGGTAAGGTTCCTGTGGCGTCCAACCGCGACTCAAGGAGGGGCGAATGCGGAGGAATTCGATCGGTTGCCCGAGCGCATGGATGACCGGGAACTGGATTCCTGCGGCACCGCCTTCATAGTAGAACACACCGCCGTACAGCCGCTCGTCGCCCAAAGTGACGACAAAGGCGCGGCCGACCGGGTCAAGGAGCAGGCGGTCGGCCTGGGCACGACCGATTCTCAGCATCGCGGATTCGTTCAGCCAGATCTCCTGGTGATCCCAGTCGTACGCGCGCATGTCGGCAGCGGTGAAGACAAACGGCGCGTGGAGGAGGTCCACTCGGTCCAGTTGGGGCCACACGTCCGCCATTTTGTACCGGGGCGCGAGCTCGAGCCACGTGAGCGCCAGCACGTGAAGTTGAAATGGTGTGGCGCCTTTCACCTAGTCGTCCCCCGTCGCCCCGATACCAAGCGTGACCGTGCCGACCGCAGCAGCAGCCGTGAGTACAGCTGATGGAAACCGTAGAGGGCATTGAACGCAAAACCCATTTCCGGCTTGTCGGACTTGGAGCGCCTTCTGGGTACGACCGCTGAACCAAAGTACAGCAACGTCCGGCTTTCAGCGGTGTCTGCGCTGGGAGACGTCATGAGCCACGATCGGGTTCGACCTGTGAAGTCGGCCAGCAGCAGCTGATCGTCGCTTCGTGCCTCCACCTGCCACGCCGCAAACGCGGCCTCGGAACCGTCGGCGAGGGCTCTCGCGCCCTGGTCGGACGAGGGGCGCCCCGCAAACCAGCGCAGAATGGCACGCTCGACCTTGAACAGGGATGACGTGTAGAAAGCCTCGACGAGTGCCTGCTGAGACACCGTGCCCGCAACCTCGGTGACATAGCAATCTGCAAAACCGCCGCCGTCCTGGTACCTGCGGAGCAGCGCCGTCTTCGGGAGGTCGCAAGGCCGGACGGAGATCGTGCTGCGCGTCATTTCCGGCGAGCACGTACTCTGTCCGCTCCGGCTGGCTTGGCGGAAGACCCGCCTCCGGACGACTTGATGTACTCCACGCGCCTGAAGCGTAGCGCCGACCAGTCTTCGTCGATGGCGACCTGGCGCACCGTATCGAAGCCCGCGCTTCGCATTGCATTCCACCCGGTGTCGCGGTTGAAGTCGCACTTGTACCGCTTGGACGTGCCCTTCGGATATGCGAACCACAACAGCGCGTCGCCCTCGGCCTTGCTTGCGAGACTTCTCGACAGCGCATCGACTTCGGCTTGCGTGGTTGCGAACGCCAGCACAAAGTGAATGGCCCTCGCCTTCTTCGGGTCACGAAGCACCGAGACGCCCTTCAGAGCGAGCAGTTCGGGCTCGAAAGTTGCCGGCGCGTTGACGACGACAATTTCCTGTTGCTGCTTCAAGTTCAACTTCGCGAAGACGGTGGACATTCATTCGCTCCTGGCTGTCACGGAGGCTCAGCGCCGGAGTTGAGCCGAAGGCACTCGCGCGGGCCGTCGGCCTTGGGCTTGAAAGCATCGTCAAGCCGCCGACCGCAGGAGCGCGGTCAGCGTACCCAGCCAGGCAATCAGGACCAGGACGACACGGACGAGATTGCCAGAGGCCCATTGCCGCGCCGCGACGGCAAGCTCGTCGGGTGGGACCGTCAGCGGGGACGTGAACAGCAGGCGGTTCCGCGGGTAGTGGTACTTGAAAGTGACGACGTCGCTGGCCACCAGCGCAATGAGCGCACCGAGCAGCGGCCATCTGCAGGACGGATTCGACCAATTGGTTGCGATCGCCACCAGGGTCAAAGCCTGTGTCGCCGGAGAGAGAACTCGAAAGAGACTTGCGGGAGTAGCGGCTGCCATGAACAGGCGGCCATGCTCGAGACCCTGTGGCCCGCCGCGCAGATTGGGGGCGAGAACCACCGCGTCGTACAAAGCCGCCCCGAGCAACGAACCCGAGAAGAGCAGCGTCGTGACCGTTATGACGTGCGCCAGCTCGTGCATCCTGGCAACCCCCTTTCTTTGTCGCCTCACCAGCCGGGACTTCCGGTACATCGGCAACGGGCCGCCCGATGCGTCCTGGCCCCTTGTCGATTACCGCCCGCCGCAACCGTTTGGCAGGCGCGTCATGCGTTTGCGTCCCAGAGCCGCTTCTCGAGTCGCAGCGCATCGATCAGACCAGAATAGTAGCCGGATATTCGACTGGCAACCCGGTAGCCCAGGCTCTCGTAGAACGCGATGCCCGTCGGATTGTCGGCCCTGGCCTCGAGCCGGATCAGCCCAATTCCCGCGGTATGGGCGCAGGTCTCAAGCCATAAGACAACGGCCCGTCCGTGGCCTCTTCTGCGCTGCGACGGCTGAACGCCAAGGAGGACCAGATGCGCGGTTTCGTCTCCGTATTCCATGATTCCGAATGCCATCAGGGCGTTGCGCTGCGAGACAACGGCGACGTTGGCGCACTTGCTGCCGATGGCCCCCAGGACGCGTGCCTGCGTCCACCTCCAAGGCAAGCCGTGCTCGATGCAGTCCCGTGAAAGACGCGCGATGCACATCGCGTCGCCCGGCACGGCAAGACGCACATCGGGGACGACGATCATCGGTCGCGCCCAGGACGGTCAGGACTCATTGCCGCCATCGGTACGATCTCGAGCCGGAAGTGCATCGCGAAAGACATCGAAAGTCTTCCATGCCGGGACGGGCGGCGTGTAGTCGGGCCTCGGCGCATGCGCCGAGTGTTCGACGAGGTGCATCCTGTGTATGTAGCGGGGGCAGTTTGGAAAGATCCTGCTGGCCGTGACGCGAACAATGAAGACGGATCCCGGGCAGTCCGCGCGCAATGGGTCATCCTCTTTGATCCGGGCTTTGCCGTTCACCCGGAGTCGCTTTGCATTCTCGAAGTCTACGAACAGCAGCCCGACATGCGGGTTGACGAGTACGTTTCCCCACGATCGGTACATGCCGTTGCCATCGTAGTCCGGGATGGCCAGGGTGCGATCGTCAAGGACGCGCACGAACCCGGGCAACCCGCCCTTGTAGGAACAGTCAGGATGGCCATCGGCATCCGCCGTTGCGATGAAGAACATCGGGCAACGCTGGATGAACGCGCGATCTTCTTCGGTAAACGCCTTGCGAACCGTCACCTGTTCCAGGCGGTCGGCGAGCGGTCGCGTTTCGCGTGCGTCCTGCAGCTGCCGCATTCCATCGTGATACATCGGATCGTCGGCCATGCCCCCTCCGATCGTCACCGGCGCGCTTCGACATGACGGGCAAAATTGTTCAAGATTGCCTGCCACCCCTGACGCTGCTGCTCCACAGAGTGCGTCGATTCCGCGTCGAACGTTTCACGTATGGTGACGCCTCCGGCCCCCTCCGAAAACTCGACCCGCAACGCACGATCGCCAAACGAGCTCTCAATCAACTCGTTCGTTACGACCTTCGTGTAGGTGCCGGCAAAGTCGAAACCCATGCTGCCGTCCTTCGCTTCCATGCGGGATGAAAATGAGCCGCCAACGCGAAGATCGACGGACGCCCGCGTGGTGTGCCAATCCTCGGACGCCGTGTTCCACTGCTTGATGTCGTCCGGTGTCGTCCACGCACGCCAGACATCCTCGACGGGTGCATTGACGATGGTTTCAACGGTGATCTTCATGTCGAGGTTCACTCCGTGACGCAAGCAATCCAGCTGCGGATGATGCCGACGAATGCGGCCTGCTTGGCCTTGAAATCCTTCATGTCGTTGAACACGATCATCGCCCGGTCCCGGGCCAGCCATTTCAGAAGCTTCCGCGGATCTTCGATTGGCATGCCATCGGGCGCAACGTCTCTCACCTTTGCACCAAGGTGAAGAATGATGCCGACCCCGCTCTTCTCCCGAAGGTTCGTCGTTGCGAAGTACTCCGTCGTGCGAAAGCTCGGAGCATTCCATTTGATGCCTTCCGCGATGCTCGGGTCGGCGCCCAGGACCGCCTCTCGGATGGCTTGAATCTCGTCCTTGAATGGATGATTGAGAGCCGACATGAACGCATCGACTGCTTTCGTCGAGTCCGCACCGGTTGCATGTGAGGGCGGTTTTGGCTTTGAGGCTGCCACAACGACCTCCTTTCATACCTCGGGCGGTCACCGCATTCATTCGAACCAGATCTCGATCTCGTAGCCGTCGGGGTCGCGCACGAATGCGTATGGCAGCCCCGGCCCGAATTCGCCCTTCGAGGTTATCATGCCGCCGGCCTGCCTGACGGCTTCGACCGCAGCATCGATGTCGTCGGGCCGCGTGAGCCGGAATCCGAAATGGATGATCCCGCCGTGGGCCCCCGCCGCGTCCGGCCGCCGTTCGAACGCGATGACGTCGTGCGGCCCGGGCCCTAGAACTTGAATCGTACCGGCGTCGCGATAGTACTCGCGCACTCCAAATACCGACTGATAGAACCGGAGCGACCGATCCGGATCGGTCACCGACAGGGCAAGATGCGTCAGGCCGTGGGTCTTGATCATGGCACCTCCCTGAGCGATGACTGCTTGACGGTCGAGCCGAGCACCGACACCTCCGCCACCCCGAAGTCGAACCTCTGTCACGGGCCGAATCCCTCAGGACTTCGCTTTCTTCGCAGGTTTCGACTTGCCCGACCTGTTGAGGGCGACCGCTTCGCGAACAAGCGCCTTGAAGGCGGACCCATCGACTTCTTCCCCTTCGTGGATGTCGATTGCGCGGCGCACGTTGCCGTCGAGGCTCGAATTGAAGAGTCGGGCCGGATCCTTCAGAAACGCGCCCTTGGCGAACGTAAGCTTCACAACACTCTTATAGGATTCGCCAGTGCAGAGGATGCCGTCGTGCGACCAGACCGGAGTGCCCATCCACTTCCACTCCTCGACGACGTCCGCATCGGCTTCCTTGATGAGCTGGCGCATTCTGCCAAGCGTTCTCCCACGCCAGTCCCCGAGTTCGGCGATTCTGTTCGAGATGAGTTCCGATGCCGACTGGCCTTGGCTCGCGTCCGACTTTTTCATGTTCTCATCCTGGTCGTTTCAGCAGAAGGGTTGCGTAAACGCCCCCGATTTCACCGGCAGGCGGACATCGCCTGTTCCGCCGACGTAGTCGGCCTCACGGTGCGCCATGACAGACAACCTCTATGTTGTGTCCGTCCGGATCCAGAATGAACGCCCCGTAATAATTGGCGTGGTAGTGGGGACGAAGACCTGGAGCTCCATTGTCACGGCCTCCGGCAGCCATGCCCGCTTGATGGAACGCGTCGACCAGGCCGCGGCTCGCAACGCGAAAGGCGACGTGGATGGGTGGAACGTTTGGTTTGCCGCCCGCGATCCAGAAGTCCGGCTTCGGCGGCATTCCAAACCCGGCGACGTCGCTGCGCCCCGTTACCGCGGCGGACAATTCCATGATCAATTCGTACCCGATTGGCGCGAGGGCACGAAGGTAGAAAGCCTTGCTTGCTCGGAAGTCGCTGACCGTCAAACCTATGTGATCGATCATTGGCAGTTCGTCCCTAATGCGGTCCAATGTTTGCGGTGCGCTACGGTTGGCGGCCGCAGGCCGGAGGCGGCAGCAAGCACATTACGCAGCAGGTTGGGCATGGGGCCAAAGTCCGGCCGAGAGCCATTGATGAGCGGCATTATCGGCCCGCAGAAGCGCTCGTCCATAGAGAAGTCGGTTGAGTCGTCCTGGCGCCGTCGCAAGGCGACGGTCCGCACGCCCCGAAAGACGGGCCGGACACCCCCGGTCCAGGTCATGCGTTCGTTCGGTACGACACCCGAGACCCCGGGCGTAACAATGCGGTCAGTGCCTGCGAAATGCACCCGTAGGCCTGCACCCTCGCGCATCTCGCCGTCTTTATCGCCGACCGCGAAGTCCCAGCGCGAGAAGCCTTTCGCAACCGTCAGCAGACCCCGCACCGTCTCCGCGTCTGCACGAATACCGAGTCTCGAATATCGGGCACAAACGGGCTCTTGGATCAATTTGCGTCCTGCCTCGAAACCATGCGCCGACCAGGACCACGCAGATGACGTCGGACATGAGCGGTGGCGCCCGGCTTGCCGGTCGACGTCGACTCGATGGACGGGTTAGGCGCGTTGACGGAAATGGCCAAGAAATGCCCTTAGCCAGACGAGCAAGGCGACCAGGAACGCCACCAAGCCGCCAATGAACCATGAGTTTGCCAGGCGAGCCGGTCGGGACTGATTGGCGAGGACAACCAGCCAGTGTGCGTAGCAAAGGAATACGACGAGCATGCTGCCAAACCCAAGAAGTCCGGAGCGCAGGAACGCCATGGTTGCAACGCGACGCTCAGGTGCCAACCAATAGTCTTTGTCCGGAAGACTGATGCGGGCATTCGGGCTGGCGATCGCGAGCCACGTAATGGCTATCAACAGGGTCGGCAGCCCAATGACGAATGCGAGCATGAAGCAAACGTAGTAGCCATGTGGCATGAATCCGTCGGCAGCGCCCGAGCCTCCAAAATGCGATGCAACTAACGCCGGCAGGCGAATGCTCGTGAACCAGACGAACGCCGTCGCGCATGTGACGAGGAGAGCAAACAGTAGCAGGCCTTTGCTGTTTTGCATGAAGCGCTCAACCTCTGAGCTGAGGGGCCGACGCCGGGACGGCGCAGGACTTGCGCGCTACGGTGTCCACGTGGACAACCCAGCGAACTTTCTCGACGAACCCGAACTTGCGAGTCCGCCATTCGATCATGGCGATCAAATCGCTGTAGTGCAGATACGGCGTGAAGCCCTCAAAGGCAAGGCTGCGTTCAGCCATGACGCAGGGATTCCACGGTGTCACGAACTGCTCACACTTAAGCGCGCCTTCATGTCGTCGTATGCCGCCTCGATCAGTGCCGTTAGTGCCGCGGCATTGATCTGGTCGTCGGGCCGGAGCTTCACGTGGCGCATGAACTTGCCTGTTCCTTCCAGCACGCCTGCCGGGTCAGCCAGTTCTGCGCCACGAAAGAACCCGACATTTACGTGCGCCGTGAATGCGTTGACGTAGGCAAATGCCGCGTCCCCTACACAGGCTGTTGGATGGCCATCATGCAACAACTCTCGGACATCGCTTCCGCAGTTGCGAATGACCTCAAACCAACGCTGCGCGATTGCCCCTAGCTTCGCCTGGACGCGCATGCAGCCAGACGTCGATTTCAGGATCTCGCGGCATCGAACTTGGGAACCGCATTAGCTGGCTCATCTCAACCTCGATTCAACATCGGTGCGGGCCAACGATCGACGTGAGCTGGGGCACATTGTCGAGGCCATTGGGACGTTCGCTCGATGACAGGGTCACGCCGCATTGAGCGCACTGATGCTGACGTAGTACCCATCCGGATCTCGGAGCGAAAACTCCAAAGTGCCGGTGCTCGGGTTCACATGGGGCTCCTCTTCCAGCCGGCTGACGAGCGCGCGCGCCCTGGGCAAAGCCCCGTCGAAGTCGTCCACCCGGAAAAACAGCAGGAGGCCGTTGCCAGGCGTGGCGTAGTCGGGACTTGTCAGCGTCGGATGCTCGTGGGCTCCCCACTTGTGCAGGCACAACAAGACCGTTCCATCCGAGTCGAGGACTTGCCCGAAGTAGTCATGGGCAGGAGACGTGTCCGGCAAGCCGAGCAGCGCTCCGTACCACATGAAGCTGCGGTGCACGTCGGCTACGCCAATGATCGTCCACGTACGCTTCATAGGTGCTCCTTGCGACCTGACGTCTGAGCTCAGCGTGCCCCACGCGGCGGTCACGACAAAGCAAGGGCGCCAGACACTGCCTCGAACGTGCCGGGCGGCAGAACCTTCCAACGCCTGCCAATGCGCCGTGTCATGCGTGACGCCTGGCGTGAGGTTCAGCGGCGGCGCACTGACCTTCGTGCCCTGGCAACTTGTCCATCGCCGTCCGCTGCAACCGGTTGTAAAGCGTCGCGCGGTTGTCAAAATGAAATACTCCCGCCGCGTCCAACGTCGCCCCGCCACCGTCAATCCCGCTTCGCTGCCAGCGTCGGATCGCCAAGTCTTGCGTTTAGTGCAACCGCCTCTTGAGTCAGGCGGCGCACTGTCGCGGAATCGACAGTCATTCCCTCGCGCAATTCCAGCGTGGCCATCTCGTATTTCCCACCACGCTTCAGGCTGGGCTCAATCGTCATCAAGCGCTGCCCTCGCCAGAAGCCGAACAATACGCGATTACTTTCGGCACGAATGAGCAGCGCGGGGCCATTCGCCAGATAGACGAGGTGACCCCATTTCACGACCTCGTCCAGAACCGCCGACGCACGAACGCTCGCACGAAGGGTTTCGACACACGTGCGGCGCCATCCAACGAGGGCCGCAACGTACGCGTCGGGGCTGGCGGCGGGCTTTACCTTCTGCATCAAGTGAACGGCCTATGCGCTGAGCCTTGCGTCATATAAAGCTTTACTCAGGCGATCGCTGCCGCGAGAACGGCGACGGTACCGATACCCATTGCAGCGGTCCGCTTGAACGAATGGTCAGGCGTCGGCATTGAGTTTTCAGGCATGCAGCTTACTGCCCCGGGGGTGGCTGCCAAAGTTCAACCTTGTTGCCCTCAGGATCCATGACCCAACCGAACTTCCCGTACTCGGAGTCGTCCGTCGTCTCCAGGACGTTGCATCCTTCGTGCCGAAGCGCCTGAAGTACAGCGGCCAAGTCCTCGACGCGATAGTTGACCATGAAGGTCGACTTGCTTGGCGCGAAGTGCTTACCATCGGCGGCGCCAATGGACCACACCGTCGTTCCCTTCGTCGGATTGCCCGCTGCATCGGTCCAGGTGAACGCGGTGCCTCCCCATTCCTGGACGTCAATGCCCAGGTGCCGCTTGTACCAAGCTCGCAGCGCGTCAGGGTCGTTCGCGTTGAAGAAGATTCCCCCGATACCTGTGACTCTCTTCATTTGAGCCTCCGAAGTGCGGCTAGGTTGGAGCGTACCGCGTTGGCGACGCCCAACGGTCTAGCTGGGCGCAGCACGCGCTGCTGTTCGGGCTTGGCATTGTATCGTCCACGCGTGCGCTCCAGCGAGGTCTTAGGCGGCACGAATTCGCATACCAAGTGCAACACGGCAACATCACTGCTGGCGGCCCTATGGAAGGCATTGCTACCGTCTCGGTTCATATCGCATCGCGACCGCCCCCGAGCCGAACTCCAGCCGACTTACGAGCTTCAGGTCGAGACGCTTCGATAGGCCCGCGAACAAAGTGGGCCCATGTCCCACCAGCCTGGGCTGCACCACGAACTCGTACTCGTCGATCAATCCCAGCTCCGCCAGCGCCAGCGGGAGCTTCACGCCTCCCACGAACAGTCCTTTTCCCGACGCCTGCTTGAGCTGCTGCACGGCGTTCCCCAGATTCCCGCGCACGAGCTCCGCGTTCCAATCGACCCGGCCCAGAGTGCTCGACACAACGTACTTCTTTGCCGCGTCGATTGTCCGGGCAAAGGGTTCCATCCAATCGGGCATCGCTCCCGGCGCCGGCGACCGAAACGCGGACTCCATCATTTCATAAGTCACACGGCCAAATAGGAGAGCATCGGCCCGGTTGAGGTTCTCGACCGCATGACGATGCAGGTCTTCGTCCGCGATCATTGCACGGTGATCGCAGCACCCGTCCAATGTGACGTTGATGGAATACCGAAGAGGTCGCATTGCGTAAGAGTACCGGTGATGGCCGGGGCGTCCAGTGCCGCTTAACGTTCGACGTAAGGGGCGGCCTGCGGCTTGCCGCAGGACGTCCCCTTGACGGAAGGGTTAGGTGCCCGCGGACTCATGGAATGTGCTCGGCCTCGGGTGGAGGAACAACCCATTGGTGTTTTCGTGATTCGTAGACGGAGACGCGCGGGGCCGGGAAGCTTGGGTCCGCGAACGCTCCAACAGGGATTGCCAGGAATTCCTCCAGCCCCCCCGGCTCGTAGTAGACGGTGGAGCCACACTTGGGGCAGAAGTGGAATTTGGCTCGAGATCCCTCGTCGCCGACGCGGACGTACTCTGATGAGGCACCAGAGATAGAAACGCCTTCTCGAGGAAACCTGGCCTGTTCGCCGAAGACGCTGCCGGTTCGCCGTTGGCAGGCCAGGCAATGGCAGATCGAGATGCGTACCGGCTCGCCCACGACCCGAGCGGTGAGCTGACCACAGCTGCACGAGGCAAGACGCGTTGGCATGTGGGGTTCTCCTCAGGCACTTGACGTCGAAGTTGCGCGGCCAGATACAGCCACATGAGGCGCGACGGGCGAGCAGAGTGTCCCGCGCGCGCCGCGCGCGTACCGCTTCCGCATCACGGTCCGCTCCAATGCGTTGCTAGATGGCGAATCCCTCATGGTGGCGACGACATGCTATTTCGAAGGGCGGTGAGGGCCGCTCGATCGAATTGAGGCAGCGCGTCACTGATCGTGAACCACGACGATTTCGCCTCCACGAGGATGTGCCTCTCGGGTCGAAGGCCCGGATCGTCATCGAGTACTCCGGCGTGCAGCTCAATCCACGGGCCTTCCAACTTTGGATCGGGTACCGGCGAGCCGCATCGGCCGCAAAAGGATGTGCGATAAGGAGGAGGCTTGTCGCGGAGGGGGGCTTCGTACCTCCGAATCAGCTCTTCGCCCTGGAGAAGGCGGAAATCCTCGCGCAGTGCACCCAACCAGGGCACGAAGGCCGAACCGCTGGCCTTGCGGCATCGGTTGCAATGGCACAGCTCAAAGGGTCCGACAGTCCGAGCGATCTCGAATCGAACGCCGCCACACAGACAGCTGCCTCGAATCATGATGCACCCCCAGGTGTCGAGACGTGTGCAACCGTGATGCGCCGCTATTCGCCAGCAACGCTTGACTGAGCGACCGTAGAGGCAGCCCACTGCGCGGCGGATGACAACACCGTTCGCGGCGTCTGCGGACGGTCAGCTAACGGTTGAGCGGACGGCCGAGGCCGCGACGAGGGCGTCGGCTGGAACGGCTGGTCAGGACCCACTGCGCTTTGCCCTCTTAGTGGCACCCGCTGCCGGTGCTTTAGCTGCGGACGGCTTGCGCGGGCGATGCTTTGCAGATACCGACTTCACCACGGTGCTAAGCGGTGGCGCAAGTGCGAGCTCGGCCTGAGCGTCCGCAATGACCAGCCGCAGCAATTCCTGAATCGGAGCGGAAAAAAGCACTGAAACGGGCGCCAGGCGGGCACTGCGCACCTGGCTGCCGGACCCCTGGAGCACGCCATGCGGGTCCGGAAGTGCTGCGCCCTTCAAAAAGAACAAGGTTACCCACTTTGGGTAGGCGGCCACGGAAACCAGAACGTCACTTGCGCGCTCCGTCGGGCCGAATCCGAAGACCAAGGCGTTGTAGTTGTCGTAAACGAGCTCGAACCCCTGCGGGAAGAGTTCCGACAGGTGCTCACGAACGGCTCGAGCCTGTGCCGCGATGCTTTCATCGTACCTGGCCAGAAATGACGCGATGGCGGAAGGCTCGCGCATTCTTGCGGGGCCTAACGGTGCTGTTCGGCGGCCGGCCGCTGACGCATCAGCACGCGGGCGCGCATGACCTGTTCGTGCACAACACATCCTCGCCCGCGGCCAGGCACTTCATCGGTCCGCTGCAACGGATTGTCAGGCGCACAACCCGCCGCTTCATCGATGCAGATCCTCGACCCCAAAGCTTCACCCTACTTCTTGGCAGATAGGATGTTCCGCAATACCCGCACGGTCCGATCAGGTTCGCTTGAAATTTGAGAACAAAAGTCCCAGTGCGACGCCGAGCCCAACACCAATAGCGATGCCAGCACCCATGTTGTGCATTGCCGCCCCCAGACCTGCCCCAATTGCGATACCGACAGCAATGCCGAAGGCCAGGCCAGTGCCGGTCTGCTTGTGCTTGGCGCCCTTTCCTGTTTCGTCGTGTGTCATATGTCAACCCCTAGCTTGAAGGGCAAAGGAAGCGGCGTCTAGGTGACGCCTTGATTGCGCCTGACGTCGACGTTCACACGCGCCGAGCGCGGAGCACCGAGCCCGTCCGCTGCAACCGGTTGTTGGACGCCACTTCTGAAGTCTTCACCGGTTACGTCCTATGGGATTCTCTCGGGAAGTCTGCTGCCCGAGTTGTTGGGCGAGCCCGATGAGGATGCCTTCGGGACCCCGGATGTAGCAGAGCCGATACATATTTTCATATTGAACTACTTCGCCCACGAGCTTCGCCCCGCGCTTGGCGAGCCGGACGAGCGTATCGTCGATGTCCTTCACGGTGAACATGACGCGCAGGTAACCGAGAGCGTTCACTGGCGCGCTACGGTGATCGGCGACCACGGGCGGCGCGAGGAAGCGGGACAGCTCGAGCCGGCCGTGCCCGTCCGGCGTACGCATCATGGCAATCTCGACGCGCATGTCGCGCAATCCGGTGACGCCACCTGCCCAGTCTCCTTCAACCGGGGCACGCCCCTCGAGATCGAGACCAAGTTCGGTGAAGAACTCAATGGCGGCACCGATGTCTTCCACCACGATGCCGACGTTGTCCATACGCATGACGGTCATGATGTCTCCGTGGCGTCTAACGACCGAGTTGAGCGGCCGGCCACGATGACCGCACCGCGGACAGACGCTGATGCCCTCGAAGCCAGCTAACGCCGGCGTTCAACGGCGGGTCGAGCCGAAGGCGAGGCCCGTCCGCTGGACCGCCTGGTTGGACGGCACTTTGTCATGGCGATGGGTTCCGACTTGCTTGAATGTCTTTCTTTGTCATCTGTGGCAAGTCATCCGTGATGTGGTCCCAGGGGGCCCTAAATTCTATGTAGATGTGCTTGTCTGGCCGGATGAGGGGATCATCGTCCAGAGCGCCCGCTGGTATCTCGAACCGGGGCTCCCCAGTTCTTGATGGATTCGGCACCTGTGAGCCGCAGCGGCTGCAGAAACTGGTGTCATATGGGGGAGGCGATTCGCTTACCGGACGTTCGTACGTCTTGATCAAGTCCGCGCCTTGAAGAAAACGGAAATCCTCACGACGCACGCTAAGCCAAGTGAGGTAGGCGGATCCACTAACCTTTCGGCAACGAGTGCAATGACAAAGCTCAAAGGGTCCGACCGCGCGTTCGATTTCGAATCTGACGCCACCGCAGAGGCAACTCCCACGGATCATTGCCCACCTCCTCTCCCATGCGGGTCAAGCACCTAGTGCCGTCCAACGTTCGAGCTAACCGGCCCGCTGCGGCAGGACGCCTTGGCCCGGTTGGCGAAAATGTACCGCGTACCGCCGACCGGGCCAAGGCGTCCTGCCGTAGCGGGTCCGGTTGAATGATGGGATGGACTCCTCCCGATTTGTTTTCGGCATCATCGTGCCAGCTGGCCTCATGTGGTGTGGGTGTCAGCGCAACCAACCGGAAGGAGTCCGAGATGAATGCTACGACCGTCGCCGTCGATTTGGCAAAGAACGTCTTTGAGCTCGCCGTGGCCGATGGCCACTGGCGGGTGATCGAGCGGCACCGCCTCACGCGCAGTCAGTTCGAACGCTGGTTCGTCAACCGCGCCGTCGGCTCGCGTGGTCATGGAAGCCTGCGGTTCGGCGCATCACTGGGCCCGCCAGCTCCTGCGCCTCGGCATCGAGGTCCGATTGCTGCCGCCGCGCTACGTGCGTGCCGTACGTGAAGCGCAACAAGACTGATGCGGCCGATGCCGCCGCCCTGCTCGAGGCGCTACGCTGCGCCGACATCGCGCCCGGTGCGCGTCAAGTCGATCGAGCAGCAGGCGCTGCAAGGCCTGCACCGCACCCGCTCCCTGTGGATGACCACCCGCACCTCGCGCATCAACGCACTGCGCGGCTTCTGCCGCGAGTTCGGCATCGCCATCGTGCCGGCCGGCTCGCGCGTCGGCGTGGAGCAGATGGCCCGCGTGCTGGCCGACCCGACGCAGCGCCATCCCGCCACTGCTGCGCGAGACCCTGCCGCTGCTGATCGAGGAGATCCGCCTGCTCGAAGCGCGCATCGCCCGCCTCGAGTCGCAACTGACCGCCGCAGCCCGCGAGTCGCACGCCTGCGCCACGCTGCTGTCGGTCCCGGGCATCGGCTTGCTCACCGCGACCGCCCTGGTCGCCGCCACCGGCGGTTCCGTCGCCCACTTCAAGAGCGCTCGTCACTTCGCTTCCTGGTTCGGTCTCACGCCCAAGGAATCCTCCTCGGGCAGCACCCGCCACCTCGGTCGCATCTCCAAGCGTGGCGATCGCTACCTGCGCATGCTGCTCACGCACGGCGCGCGCTCCGTGCTGCGGGCCGCACACGTCGCCCAAAGCGCCGGCCGCTCCATCGATGGCCTACGTCAATGGGCGCTCGCCGTGCAGGTGCGCAGCAACCACAACAAAGCCGCGTGTGCGCTCGCCAACAAACTGGCGCGCATCTGTTACGCCACGCTGCGTGACCAGGAGCCCTTCGCCAGCACCCGACTCGAGCACAAGATCTCCCGCCAGGCCTTCCCCATGCCGGCCTGAGCCCCTCGTTCCCACCGCCGCTTGCACGGAGAGTCATCGCCCATCATGGCCACTCGGGTTACACCCACCGCGCACCATGCCGATAACTACTCTGGCAATGCTTGCATTGCCGCTCGCAACGATTGGCAGCCGCGCGTGACGCAGATTCCATGTCGGCACGGGACAACACGATCCCACTTCAGATGCCGGATATACGACTGCAGGCGTTCCCCGTTCGGCCCGATCAAGATCGAGAAGCTCTCCTACTTGCGGGAGGAGTCCATATACGATTTGTTAAGGGGCGAGCGCGGCGGTCACTTCCAGCCGGTGCAGGTTCTTCGCCAGGCCCCGATAGCGGACTTTGCGGAAGCCAAAGATATTCTTGATTACGCCGAACACGTGTTCGACCTTGGCACGGACCCGCGACTTGTTGCGGTTCTTCGCCTTCTCGATCTCGTTGACGCGACCGTGATGGCGATACCGACGGTTCGTGAAGTCCTTCGCGTTCGGGGCACGGGCGTGAATGACGGCGCTTTGACCCTGATAGCCCTGGTCGCCCCAGACCCGCGTCTCGTTGCCGTGCAGCAAGTACGGCAGCGCCTCGCGATCGTGCACATTGGCCGCCGACGCCAGCACCGTGTGGATCAGCTTCGTCCGGCTGTCGACGCCGACGTGCGCCTTCATGCCGAAGTACCACTGCTGGCCCTTGGCCGTCTGATGCATCTCCGGATCGCGCTGACCGTCCTGGTTCTTGGTCGAGCTCGGCGCGCCGATGATCGTCGCATCGACGATCGTGCCGTTCGTGATCTTGATGCCGCTGCGGCGCAGGTGGTCATTGACCGCCGTCAGCAGCACCTTGCCGAGCTTGTTGCGTTCGAGCAGATGGCGGAACTTGCAGACCGTGGTCTCGTCCGGCGCGCCTTCCACCCCCAGATCGATGCCGACGAAGTTGCGCATCGCCGCCGAGTCGTACAGCGCTTCCTCGACCGCCGGGTCCGACAAGTTGAACCACAGCTGCAGGAAGTAGATCCGCAGCATCCGCTCCACCGGGATCGGCGGACGCCCGCCGTTCTCGCGGATCTTCGGGTACACCGTCTGCACCGCCGCCGCCAGCTCGGGCCACGGAATAGGTGTTGAAGCTTGGCGTTCTTTGAATATGCGCAAGAATAGGTCTTCTGCGCGCCCGATATAGCCCCCATCTGGAAGGGATTCTAGATACCGACGGGCTTCCGCCCGCGACACAAAAGGGCGCAAGAGGATCGCCGCCGAGATTGCGGCGACGATAGCGAGGCCGGCCGAGGCGATTGGAAAGGCCACGAACAGGAGGAGTAGTGCGGGCGTGCTGCCTTCGCCTAGAAATGCCCTCCACGCCCCCGGCATCTTCTCCTGCACCGCCAGCGGCAACCAATATACCCAGAACCACCCACACGCTCCGACAGCCGCAAACACCGCAACTGCTGTCAAGATTGCTGGTACCGACTGACGCGACATGTCGACGTCTAACGCCGGCGCGCACCCGCGCGCGTCAGCGTGTCGGGATGGAGAAGCTGGTTAGGCATCTTGCTCACGCCGCCAGGCGCTTGACCTTGAGGCGCTTGCGCGACTGTTCGGCGTGCCAGAGGTCGAACTGCGCTTGCTGGTTCAGCCAGCTCTGTGCCGACGTGGAGAAAGCGATGGAGAGGCGAACCACCATCTCCGGGGTGATCGAGCCGCGGCCGTTGATGATGGCCGAGAGGGTCTTGCGGCTGACCCGCGCCGACCAGAGGCCTTTCCGGCCGCTATGGAAACAGGCGCCGTGAGTCCGTCAAATCGCCAGTCCAATGTCGCCTTCGAGCACCGATGTCTTCAGCTGCGGGCGCTCTCCGCTCTTCCACAGCGCAGCAGTGTGCAATACCCGATACCTGATGGGCCCCCCGTCCGGACTTTCGCTGCGCGCAATGGGTCGCGGGATGCAGACAAACTCGGTGCGCATCTCATCGGCCGACAATCGGACCTTCGCATAACCGTGTCCGCCAAGATCGACGAACTCGAGGTGCGGCGCGAGATCCGGGTTGGACAGGGCCCGTCGCGCGCTTCAGGTCGAAGCTCTTCGCATACTCGAGGCACGAACGGACGCCGTGCCGGAGCAGCATGTTGTTGGTCCAGTCCGGCGGCCCCGCCGCCCTGTCCGCGAGAAACAGCGCTCGGAGCGGAGCGTCCTTCGGGAGATTGTGCTCCTGCGCTTCCATGGCGCCCGGGCTGGTGAGCGAGGCGCCGACGAAGCTCAGGCCGACGGGGTCGAACTTGCCGGGTGGAAGCTCGGCGGCCGCATAGCCGGCCCAGAAGCTGTGGAGGTCGCCCGAGACGATGGCGAAGCCCGACACCTTTGAATCGCGCACGAGCTGGTAGATCTCGGCGCGCTCCATGAACGCGGTGCCGTAGTCACCGCCGCCCATGGCTGCGTACCCGCCGTCCGCAGGCCAGGGCTCCTTGGTGAGACCCGGGGGCAGGTTCTGCGGGTCGGCGCGCTGGTCGAGCGTGCCCTGGGAGTTGGCCCAGATCTTCCACGCCGCCGTCGAGCTCCGGAGCTTCTCCTTGAACCACGCCTTCTGCTCCGCCCCGAGGATCGTCTGCGGCGGCGCGTTCCGTTGCGGGTTGGGGACGTGCGCGTCGTTGAAGCGGATCTCCGCGGGAGGATTGCCGCCGTTGAAGGCGCGCCCGCCGTCCAGAACCCGCATCAGAGCCTCGGGAAACATGGCGATGAACTCCTCGCCGCCGAGATTCCCCAGCGACGGATCGCTGAAGCAATCCGCGCTGCGGTAGCTGTGCTGGTCGGTGACGATCAGATCCAGGTTCCGGCCATAGCGCAGCGTCCGGTAGGCCTTGAGGCTGTTGATCGCCGTCAGGTTGTTCGGCTCCATCCCCAGCCCGTTGCCGTCGAACTCCTTGATGGGAACACCGTCCTTCACGGCGGGCGGACCGAACTGGTCGAGCGACCCGCTCGGCGGCGCGACGCGCGCGGGGAGGTATTCGAACCAGGCCTGATTCGCCGCGATCTTGATGCTCGGGGCGGGCTGCTCGAACTTCCCTGCCTTGACGGTGCTCTGCCAACCCTGCCAGGAGAACTCGTGGTTGTCCCAGATGCAGACGAACGGCCAGCGCGCGCGAGCGTCCTGGAGGTCGGGATCGGCGAGATAGCCCTTGTAGATGGCCCGGTAGCCGTCGACGGTCAGCGGTATGTGGAAGTTGCCGACCTTGTGGCCGTCTGGAATGCGCGCGACCTCATAGATCGTGCGGTCGTAGCGTGTCTTCACCTCGTCGGGATACTCGACCACCTCGTAGATGAAATCGCCCAGGTGCAGAACGAAATCGAGCTGCTCGGCGGCTGGAGCGCGTTCATCTTCGTAGATCATCCGGCGATAGCCGTTGAGCTTGCCTTCATTGACGTCCTGACAGCTCACGAAGGCGAAGTTCACTGTGCGCGGATCGTCTGGCAACGGCGCAGTGATCGTGCGGCCGACCCGGCTGCCGTTGCCGTCGGTGTCGGTGAACCGATACCAGTAAGTGCGCGCCGGCTTGAGTCCGCCAATCAGAACGCGTGCGGTCCAGTCCGCGGCGCTTGAGACCGGTGCCTGCGCGTGCGCAATGACTCGGCGGAATGCCTCATCCTCGGCGACCTCGACGGTCAGGAGCTGGCGTGTGCCCTGGGTAAACGGACGCCTCGTCCACAGGATGACGCTGTGCGGATCGGGATCGCCCGAGGCGACCCCTTGGGGATAGAGATCACGCCGCTCCTGCCAGTGGACACGCGAACCTTGCGCCGGTCCGACCCATACGAGCGGAATACCGATTGCTGCTGCAGCTTTGAGAAAGGATCGGCGGTTAAGCTTCATCGTCTCACTCCGTCCGGGCTGCAGTTGGCGTCAACTCAGGATTCAGACGCGAATGCCAGCCAAGACAAGTACCTTGCCCGTAAGTTGCATTGGCGTGAAACGCTTCGATCAAATACGACGATCCGGCAATCTGATCGCCGGACGCCGTCGCCGGCCTTCCACTTGGTTCGGCCCATGGCCGGACGGAACTCGCGGAGCCGGCTGATATTTCCAGGTCCACCTGTTTCCGCTGGAGTGCATTGTTGCCCGAATTCTGAAATCACGCCTAGCGAACCTTCCGACTGTCGCCTAACGCCCGTGATCACCTGCGCGCCGCAGGCTGGCGCGGCCTTTGAGCAACGGCAAAGAGCGTGACAGACAAGGCGCGTCCGTGTGCAGCGCGTGGTTAGGCCGCGAACACGCTACCGCATGACCGAAGCGCCGTTTAGTCCAGGAATTTCCAGGTATTGGCACCATCGAATCTCCGAACGCGAGTTGACTTGATCACGGACGGGTCAAAGTTGCGGAAGTTAACGCCCATCCTGTTGCTAGCGCGACCGATGGGTTGCCAGTGGGTCACGCAGCCGCAGGTGGCGCATCGACAAAGCGCAAGGCACTTGTCACCCCAAACGTAGCGGTCCAGCGCACCTCTGCCAGCAATGATCTTCACCTTGCTCTTATCGTAGTAGCCGAAGATGCCACCGTGGCGACGGCAGATTGAACAGTTGCAGCTAGTGAGGCTCCGTGGCTTGCGCGGAACTTGGATCTTTACAGTCCCGCAATGGCATGAACCTGTGAGCATGGCACTGCCCTCTTTGTGCGGCCAAACGCTTGCGATCAGCCACAGCGCGCAATTGCACTCTAGCGGCATTTGGGCTGGTGACGCCGAGCGCTGTTGGCTGCATCGCGGGGTTAGGCCGCATTCTTTCGAATCACCCTATCCAACGCCTCGGCCATTCGTGTCTGCCACCCTGGGCCCGTTGCCTTCCAACGCGCCAATGTGTCCGGCGGCAGGCGAATCGAGATCGACGTCCGGGCGGCCCCAGACTTCGGTCGACCACGTGGCCTGAGCAACCGCCTTGCAGCCGGTGCCCCGAAGACTTCAGGAAGGACCGCACTGGCCGGCTTCGCTTTCGCGAACGTGGCCTTTGTCCACTCGGGATTCTCCGCTATCTTTCGTGCCTTAGCGGTCTTGCGTTTCATAAAGTCTGACCTCACGCCGATTTGCTTTACGGAGACTGATCACGTGAACGCGCCCGGCACGAGGTGTAAACACTAGTGCGTGCAGTCGGTCCGCGATCAGGCCCAGCGCTTGGTACCGTCGCTCACCGTAGTCTCTACGGGCGTCTTCGACGACAAGCGCGCTGCCCCATTCAAACTCCTCCACCAACTCGAACGACAGGCCACGCTCGGCGATGTTCCGCTCGTTCTTGCGAGGATCGAAACTGATGGGCACGAGTTATTGTATATACGTATATACGTTGATGCAATGGCGGCCCTGAAGGCGGCCTAACATTGAAGCTGAGCCGCGAGCGGCGGCCTGCCGACGCGAGTCGGCTCGAGCGACCGGTTAGGCGTCCCGGAGTTTGCCAAGGATTCTCTCCAGTACCTGGATCTGTGCATCAATTGCGGTCGTAGATCTTGTGGTCAAGCTCTTCTTGGCGACTGCCCTATGCAGCAACTCTGCGACGAAAGATTTGACTTCGTGGCTCTTCGCCAGAAGGTCAACTACTTGAGATTGGGAGCTATCCAAATGGCTAGTCAATTCTCTAATGACGTGAAGAAGGTCTGACGGTGAGTAGGCTGCGCGCTGCGAGGTGACCGATTGCCCAGAAATCATTGCGGTGGCGTCGTCATACTCGGCCCACAGCTCTGCCCGTTGCGCCGAGACACCAATCTCAACCAGGAACTCTTCGCGAAATCGATTGATCTTGGTCTTTGCGTCCGCCGCATCGTCGGGCCGATGCACAGTCAAGATCAGAACTGGATCAACGACTTCGGCGTGGAAGTGATCTGGCACAAATCGAGCGCGAACGACATCACCGTCGTCAGTGACGTCACGAAGGATGTACCAGGTCTCCAGTGGAAGTTGCATGACTGTGCCTTGGACGCCTAACGCCGCAATTCAGCGGCCGCGCGTTGTCGTCCGTGACTTGGCACTTTATCCGTCACGGTCCGCTGCAACCGGTTGTTAGACGCCAACGCCTGAGTTCTCAATGCTTACGTTCCATGGGATTCTCTCGGGAGGTCTGCTGCCCGAGCTGTTGGGCGAGCCCGATGAGAATTCCTTCGGGACCCCGGATGTAGCAGAGCCGGTAGATGTCTTCGTAATTGACGACTTCATCGACCACCGTCGCACCGAGCTTGCTGAGCCGGGCGAGGGTGTCGTCGATGTCCTCGACGGTGAACATGACGCGCAGGTATCCCAACGAGTTCACGGGGGCTGTGCGGTGATCGGACGCGATGGCGGGGGCGTCGAAGCGCGAGAGCTCGAGGCGGCTGTGGCCGTCGGGGGTGCGCATCATGGCGATCTCGACGCGCTGGCCGCGCACTCCGGTGACGCGGCCGGCCCATTCGCCTTCGATGGGCATGCGGCCTTCGAGGGTAAGGCCGAGTTCGGTGAAGAACTCAACGGCGGCATCGATGTCTTCCACCACGATGCCGACGTTGTCCATACGCTTGACTGTCAATTGACGTCTCCCTGGCGTCTAACGTCTGGCATCAGCGGCGAGCGCAGCGAGTCCGCTGCATGCCGGGGTTAGGCCGCACCTTTCGGACAGTGCTCCCTTCAGCGAATGCGACCGACGGCCGCGTCTAGGAGGGTCTTCGTCTGATCGATCGAGAGCTTCTTGGTCGGGCTCGTGAAGACGACGCTGACCAGCATGCCCTTTGCGGCGGCCGTGCACGTAATCATGTTGATGCCACCCTTCGCAGAAGCCGGCGGAGTCATGGCAGAGCAGGTGGAGCCCCCGAAGTCTCTTGACTCCTCCGAATAGTGGTTGGCCCGAAGGGCGTCCATCCCGGGGTTCTGCTTTGCTATCGCCTGTGCGCTCTGTCCGGGAGGAAGTCGACTCATGCTGACCACGACCTGAGCCTTCTGAGCAGCAATGGGCCACCAGCATGCGTACATTGTCTCTTGCTTGCCCTGACCGGTAGGCACGTTCATTTCCGAGGGAGTTCCGGCGCCGGCCTTCGCGCCGGTGGCTGCATCGATCTCACTTGAGATCAGTAGGGAACAGGCGCCGCCCGGAGTGTCTACGGCGAGCACGTCGCTGGATGCAAACGCAGCCAAAGTCACGAGAAATGCGGTAGCGCGTGCAGTCATGATTTCCTCCATCGGGTTGCTGGAAGTATGCCCGGAGGTCGTGCGGCCTAACGATGGAGTTCAGCCTCGGCGCACGAGGAGCGAAGCGACGAGGGCGACGCCGGCTGGAACGAGTTGTTGGACGTCTGCGCACCATGCGTCACGGGGATGCCTCTTTTTCCAGAAAGGCCCGCCACGGAGTCCAATAGTACTTCTCCCAGCCGTGACAGACGCCGGCAAAGTCCGAATCAACGACGTTGATCTGCACGAGCTCAATGCGCGCACCGTCCTTTTCTGGCAGGAACGTCAAAACAAGCGTGGAGTCGATGTCCGACGCACCCCAATGCGGCGAGCGCCAGGACTGCACGATAAGCCGCTTGGGGACGACCTGTAGAATGGTGCCGGACAGCACGCCGTTGAATGCGCTAAATGGAGATCCGACAACTGCAGACACGGTGACGGGCTGGCCGGTAAACGCCGCATGTTGGGACGGGTCCAGGTACATATCGAAGAGGCGATCCGGAGACGCAGGCAACACAGCAGCGATTTGAATTGTGCATCCCATACTCCCTCCTCTTCTACCGACCTATCCGCGTGCCTCCGCACACCAACCAGACGTCCAACGCCCGCGCTCACCGGCGGGCCGAGCAACGCGAGGCCCGTCCGAGTGCAGCGCGTTGTTAGGCGACATGACCCATCTCCGAGTCAGCGCGCGCGCCGGTAGTGCATGGCGACCGCGCCGCTGCGGAGCGGCTTCGCCGAGATCAACTCGAGCCGTCGCGTGCTGGGCAGCCCGCTCTCGTACAGGGTCGGGCCGTGGCCGGCGATCCTGGGGTGGACGAGTAACTTGTACTCGTCGATCAGATCCAGCCGGTCCAGCTCGGTCGCGAGCTTGCCGCTACCGAGGAGCACGCCGTCCGGGGTCGCGTCCTTGAGCTTCTGTACGCCCGTGCGCAGGTCGCCGGCGATGTGGTGGCTGTTGGTCCACGGGAAGTCCTTTCGCGTCGAGGACACCACGTACTTCGGCTTGGCCTCCAGCTTGACCGCCCACTCGCGCATCGCCGGCGGTGCCTCCGCGTCGCCGCGGGCGACCGCTGGCCAGTAGCTCTCCATCATCTCGTAGGTGACGCGGCCCCACAGCATCGCCCCGCCCTCGTCCATGAGGCGGGTGAAGAAGGCGTGTGTCTCGTCGTCGGCGATTCCTTCCTGGTGGTCGACGCAGCCGTCCAGGGTGACGTTGATACTGAAGGTCAAGAGTCCCATGGTGTCCTCCGTTCGAGATACGCGACGAGCCGCTCGCCGTCTGGCTCCAAGGGCACGAGCCCAATTCGCGAGGTGCTCACCCTGTGTCGCCTAACGTTCGACATGAGCGGCGGACCAAAGGCTGCGCAGCAGGCTTTGGGCTGTCCGCTCGATGGAGGGGTTAGGCGTCATCCCGAGCGGCGCCGCTGTTCGCAAGAGGTGACCGGTAGACTCTGGCTGTGATCACTCGCGGTTCTCCTGGTACTGCGCGGCCCCCTCGATCGGCCGTAGCCAGGGCTCGCGGCGCTTAATCCAGAGCTCGTAGCTGGGTACGAGTGGCGTGGGGGCTTCGGAAAGAACACCGAGCTTGAACTCCGCCTCGAGCTCATTGAGCGCAAACAAGCGTGAACCGCAGCGAGGACAGAAGTGCTGGCCGTTCAGTTCGGAAGTCCCGCCTATGAATTGGAATTGGCGGGCAGGCCAAACCCCATAGAAAGTGAACGCCGACCCGCTCTCTTGTCGGCACTTCGTGCAGTGGCAGATGCCGGTGCGAAGCGGCTGCCCACGTGCGGAGATCTTGACCTGCCCGCAAAGGCATTCGCCTGAGAACAACTGTGTGCCAGAGGAGGAAGCAGGTTTCATGGGGCCTAACGGTTGAGCTGAGCGGCGCGCGCGCCGCGGTATGAACTTGGCACTTTATCTTCCACGCGTCCGCTCCAGCGATTTGTTAGAGGGCACATACGCTCAGCTCGTCCCGATTAACTTGACTACAGCGGTCATGTCATTCGCCTCGATTTGCTCACGGTAGTGCTCAATGAGCTCGAGCATTGATGGGTCCGAATCGCAGTGAACATTTATCCAAAAGCGGCTTCGTTCGCGACACGGCACGCCATACCTTTCCTGGTACTCCGCCGATTGGAAGTAGCTCAAGGTGACTTCCACTTTTTCCTGCAGCCGCGCGCGAGACATTTCGTCGTCCCGAAGCGGAGAGGCTATGACGATACCGACATACGCGCCCTTGTCCGTGGTGACGTGCACGTCGAGGGTGTCGAGCCGTGGAATGGGATGGCCTTGATCCTCGGCTGAGCCAGCGGCCGGAGGTGCGGTCACGTCTCG
>CAWJMS010000004.1:0-65087 GCA_963843985.1 uncultured Gammaproteobacteria bacterium
TCGCCACCGTGCCGAATCCCGCGGTGACCACACAATTCTGCGTGGGCGAGGATGGCTGAGCTTCCACGGACACCGCGTAAGTGGCGCCAGTGGCCAGCCCGGTGGCGAAGGTGAACGCTCCCGCCGCGGAAACCGCGAGATCGCCACCAGCGTTGTTTTGCAAAACCAGGCCGAGCTGGTAAGCCCAGTGACCATGCCACCGATGGTATAGGTAACGGCAGACCCACCGCCGCCTCCACCACCGCCCCCGCACGCGGTCAGCGACAGCAGCAACAAAGCGCCGAACGTGAAGTGATATTCGCCCCGCCTCGCAATTTTCATACGCCACCTCATCAAGAGATGCCGAGTTCTTTTAATTGCGTTCGCAAGATCAGTGGACGCACCCCGCGTATGCGCTCTTATTCGGGAAACGCAAATCGAGACGCTATCCGGCTCGCGATTTGGCTTCACGTCCGGCCGCTTCTGGCCGAAACCGGCCGTTCGGGGTATTCTAATCGGGGATATATTGTGCAGTGCGGCGAACGGCTGCAGTCGGCCAGAACCGACGGTTTGCGGCGTCTCTTGCGCCTTCTCGAAACCGGACGTTCCGTCACCTCATCTCGGTTTGTGAGCGACCAGCAGGACGACCGCCCGTTGTCGCGAAAACAGTCACCGAAGGGCCTCATCAATGGAGGACGTCGAGTGTAGGGCACAGCGCTGCCGGCCGGCCGGCGTTTCAAACAGGGGTTGACTCAAGCCGCGCTTGATCTTGCTGCGTTAGAGGTCGCACCCGTTATAGGCTCACATCGACACCGCCGATGAACATGGGTAACGCATCGTGAGGTGAAGCCGTGACGCCCGACATCCGTGCCTTCGAGTACGCCCTAGGCCTTTGAACTTCTGGTAAATGATCGGATTCTCGCTGCGCGGATATTGCCGCGAGCTTCCATCGACTCGCCCGTCGAAAGGAACCGGTGGTCTGGGATCCGCTCGCGCTTTTCGCGGCTGCCTATGCGCTTTGGTTCGCCATCGGCATGTGGTTTGATCTCTGGGGCGTGCGCAACGTCTCCGAAGCGCGGCATTTCTTCTTCTACTTGGCTATGGTCGCCAACCTCTTCGTGCTCTTCTTGATCGCCGCGGCGAGTCTCCCGGATGATCCGGCGGAAGGCGGTGATCTTCGCATCTACTATGCGAGCAATCAGCGCTACTTCTGGTCGCTCGTCGCGCTCTTCCAGGCGGGTTATATTGTTTTCGGAGTCTATTTTGCCGGCGGTATGCTCGGGCGAATGCCACGCGCTTCCGCCGCTCTCTTTGTTGGCGCGTGGGTGTTGTTGTTCGCCATACCTCTCACTCTCGCGGTCCTCAGATCGAGAACTGCACATTACCTGGGACTGGCATTGCTGTTCGCCGTTCAGGCCTGGCACTACGCGCCCTATATGATTAACTGACGTAGTGTCGTTATGGTCAACGACCCGAGGCGTGTTGAGGCGACGTGCTGGCCCGCCGACGGGCTGACGTACACGTCTGCGAACGTCGGCCCGTCAACGGCCAAACCGAATACCGCAGTTGCCTGCTCGATAGCGGACAGTCGCGCGTGACGACTTTGGGTCGGAAACGGACCGCCCGCGTAGCGGGCCACGCAGTACCACTTCAGGGTCCGAGTAGCGGTACGCAACGGGCCACATACGGCCGCCGCTCCGCGGCCCAGGTCGTTGGCGCACAGAGACCAAATCCGCCGGGCACGTGGCCCTCAGCCACCAATCGCTCACAACACGTCTTCCTATCATTTGCTCCACGAAGCCGACTCGCGGTGAGCGGCGCAGAGCGATCGAGGAGGGCGTCATGAGCGCAACATCGGCGGCAAAGGCCGTTTCCATCGTGCTGGTTCACGGCGGATTCGTGGACGGTTCCGGTTGGCAGGGCGTCTACAACATCCTGAAGAAAGACGGCTACAAGGTCAGCATCGTCCAGAATCCAACGATATCGCTGGGTGACGACGTCGCCGTCACGAAGCGAGTTCTTGCGGCGCAACCCGGCCCCGTAGTCCTGGTGGGCCATTCGTATGGGGGCGTGGTCATCACGGAGGCCGGCAACGACCCGAAAGTTGCCGGGCTCGTATACATCGCCGCATTTGCTCCCGACCGCGGGAGAATCGGTATCCGCCCTCATCAAGGATCCGCCGCCCGGCGCGGCAGTGCCGCCGATTCTGCCTCCGCAGGACGGGTTCCTCTTTCTCGACAACGCCAGGTTCGCAGCTTCATTCGCTGCCGACGTGGACGCGCAGACGTCCCAGTTCATGGCGGATTCGCAGGTGCCGTGGGGCGTGGATGCGCTCGGTGGAGCCATCAGCGAACCGGCGTGGCGGTCGAAGCCCAGTTGGTACCTCATCGCGACGGACGACCGAATGATCCCGCCGCCCGCCCAGCAGTTCATGTCAAAGCGCGCGGGTTCAACGGTGGTTGAGGTCAAAGGCAGTCACGCGATCTACGTCTCACAACCGGCAGCCGTAGCTGCGCTGATCGAAAGGGCCGCACTCGAGTCGATGTCGGCAGGCGCGCTCTCGCGGTCCACGGCGAGGTGAGCGATGCGTAGAGGTCACGCGGGGACTCTAGGAGGGATACCGCGTGACCTCAACGCCCCGACAGTCATGATCGTTCACGGCGCTTGGGTCGATGCGACGGACTGGCGCGAAGTGATTGCGCTATTGCAAGTAAAGGGCTTGAGCGTCATCGCGGTGCAGAATCCGCTGAGCTCGCTCAAGGACGATGTCGATACGGTGACGCGCGCGATCAATCATCAGTCAAACTCGATCGTGCTCGTCGGCCAGGGTTACGGCGGGACTGTCATCACGCAGGCCGGAAATCACCCGAGAGTTGCCGCCCTGGTCTACGTGGCAGCGTTCGCGCCAGATGCCGGCGAATCGACGACTGATACGCAGAAGGACTATCCACCGCCGCCATGCGTCGCTGGTTTCGAAGTCGACGCTGGCGGCTTTCTCTACCTTGCACCGGATGCCGTGCCAGAGTTCCTCGCGCAGGATCTGCCGGCCGCGGACAACCGGGTCCTCGCTGCTGCGCAGAAACCGATTCGCGCCAGCGCACTTCTGGACCGAGTTACATCCGCCGCGTGGCGTACAAAGCCTTCGTGGTACGTCGTAACCGATGAGGACCGCATGATCTCGCCCGTGCTGCAACGCCACATTGCCAAGAGGATCAATGCGAACGTTTTCGTCCTGCACTGCGGCCACCTGCCGTTTCTCTCGAAGCCGAAGGAGACCGCAGACGCGCTTTTGACCGCCGTGGACTCTGTGCTCGGCCGACAGTAAAGCCGGCGAATCGGTTGCCGTGCCACGCGACCGCGCGTAGTCTCTGGACGAGCCGGAGAGGAGCGCAGCGCGATGGCCGCTCAAATCCCAGCGATCGTAAGGCTGTCGACGAGCGACGTTGCTCGTGCAGATCGGCTTGGCTACTGGAGCTCGATCCTGCGCTCGACTTTCACACCGGTCAGTGTGGACGTCGTCGACTCTCTGGAGTGCGAATCGGAACTGAGCGCTCTGCCGCTCGGATCGATCACCTTCACTGCGCAGCGGGGCTCCGCGCAACGTTGTGTTCGCGCTCGCCCGGAGATCCGTCGGACCACAGAGCATTGTTTCAATCTCGTCCTGGTGCTGAGCGGCTCCTGGCACGTCACGCACGGCACGCGCGTCCGGTTCGGCCCTGGCGAACTCATCTTCCACGATTCTCGCTACCCGCTCGACGTCGATCTCCCTCCGAACCACAGCGATTTCAATCTGCAGCTATCGGAAGAGTTCGTGCGCAGATGGGTGCCGAATCCTGCCTGGCTCATTGGGCGGCGCCTTTCCGTCGAGTCCCAGTGGGGACGCGTGCTATCGAGTTATGTTGCGCAACTGTCGCCCGAGTTCGTCCTGCATGCGCCGCTTCCGCAGTCGGTGCTGATCGACCAGGTCGGAGCACTGTTGGCGCTGACTGCGACCGACCTGAGCGGAGGGCGTGCCGCATGGACGCCCGCCGAGCGTTCGGTGCGCGACCAGGTTCACGATCACATCAGGCAACGCTGCACGGAAACGGCCCTGCAGGCGGCCGACATTGCGAGTTCGCTCGGCATCTCAAGGCGAACCCTGCATCGGGCGCTCGCAGCTTGCGGGGAAACCTTCGGCGCAATGCTGATCCAGGCGCGCGTCGACGTCGCCGCACGTATGCTTCAGTCGCCACTGTTCGATCGCGTGACCATGGGGGAGATTAGGTCGACGCGCCGGATTCTCGGACGCCTCTCACTTCACCAAAGTTCTGCGCAGACACACCGGGCAGACGCCACGGCAGATGCGGCGAGCCAGGCAGGGCTAGCGGTTCCGGTCATTCGGCCGCAAGTCCTCGGCGGATCGAGAATAGCCAAAGCCAGTCGACGAGCGATTGATAAGCGTGGATTGACGTTTCCGCGGAAACGTTCGTGTCCGGCCACGAACGGTCATTCACGGCGTCCACCCGCAGCAACCACCGCTGGTCGGCTCGACTTCCCTGGCGGCGAGCAGACATTGCATTGACGCCGCCGGCAGGTGTAGAAAAGTCATCCCCGACGCGCCTGCTGGATCAACTGGCCCCTCAATCCAGGAGGAACTCCATGCTCGGCATTGAAGTGGCGCGTCAACGTGCACGTCATCCGCCGGCTGTGTATTCATCAATCAGATGCAGGAGCTGTGGCAATGAAGAGCAAGAGCATGCTGATCAGTGTGAGTATTGCGCTATCACTCGCCGTCCTGGCCACCGGGGCTGCGATTTCCGCCCAGGACAAATACACCGTCAAAGTGCCGAATGGGCTGGCATTCTCGGAGTTCAGGGGATACGAAGGTTGGCAGACCATTTCCATCAGTGAGAACGGAGGGCTGCTCGCCGTGATCCTCGGAAATCCCGTGATGATCGACGCCTATAAGGCCGGCGTGCCGGGCAACGGCAAGCCGTTCCCCGACGGCTCCAGAATGGCGAAGATCCATTGGACCCCGAAGAAGAACGAGGCGGCCCCCGGTCCGCCGCTGGTGCCCGACACCCTGCATGACGTTGATTTCATGGTGAAGGACAGCAAGAGGTTTGCGGACAGCGGCGGCTGGGGATATGCCATGTTCAAATATGACGCCGCGTCCGATACGTTCACGCCCGGCACGTTGGCCGACAAGCCGCCGCAGGGAAACGACGCCAAGTGCGGGTTCGCCTGCCACACGATCGTGAAGACACGGGACTATGTTTTCACGGAATACGGGAAGAGGTGAACGTCGTATGACAATGCATGAGCCAATCGACCGTGATCGCGTGCCGGAGGTGGCCCCACTGGGTGCGCAATAGACTGCCGAAAAGCCGGCCGCGGGTGCCGCCGTAATTACCTGCGGTCCCCGCGCAGCTCGAGCACGCGAGCGTGCAAGGCGTCCGGCATCGCCGCGACGGCTGGGACGGGCGCTCCGATTGCGAGGCCGATGTGGCTGAACATGCCGCGTCGGAATGGCCTGGTCATGGCCTTGCCGCCCTTGCGGCTGAAAAAGCTGCCCCACAATCCCCGCAGCGCCATCGGAATCACCGGGACCGGCCGGTCGGTGAGGATGCGGGTGATGCCGGGCCGGAACGGCGCCAGTTCGCCATCGCGCGTGATGCCGCCCTCGGGAAAGATGCCGATCAAGTCGCCGGCGTCGAGCCCGGCGCGCACGTCGGTGAACGCCTTTTCCATCAGGGCCTCGTCTTCCTTGCGCGGTGCAATCGGGATGGCGCGGCCGGTGCGGAAGATGAAGCTCAACACCGGAATCCTGAAGATCTGGTGGTCCATGACGAATCGAACCGGTCGCGGACTCATGCCCATCAGGACGACGGCATCGACGAAGCTCACGTGATTGCAGACGACGATCGCGGGGCCGTCCTCGGGCACGTTCTCAAGGCCATGCACCTCGACGCGGTACAGCGCCTTGACGAGAAACCACGCCAGCAGGCGCATCAGGAACTCGGGCACCAGCAGGAAGATGAACAGCGCCACGGCCGCGTTCATCAGCCCGACGACCAGGAACAGTTGCGGGATCGTGAACCCGCGACCCAGCAGCAGCGCGCAGCCCGCCGCCCCGACCACCATGAACAGCGCGTTCAAGATGTTGTTGCCGGCGATGACGCGCGACTGATGCTCGGGGGCCGCGCGGCTCTGGATCAGCGCGTACAGCGGGACGATGTAGAACCCGCCGAACAGCCCGATGAGCAGCAGATCCACGAGCACGTGCGCGGTTCCCGGAGCGCGCAGGAACTCCATCACGCCGAGCGCCGCGCCTGCCGCCGGGTGCGGACTGGCGAATGCCAGGTCGACCGCGAACACCGTCAGCCCGATGGCGCCGAACGGCACCAGGCCGATTTCCACCTTGCGCCCCGACATCTTTTCGCAGAGCAGCGATCCGACACCGATGCCGATCGAGAAGACGGTCAGCAGCAGCGTGACGACGTACTCGGAACCGCCAAGCGTTTCCTTCGCGTAGGCGGGGAACTGCGACAGGAACACGAGCCCGTAGAGCCAGAACCACGACACGCCCAGCACGGAAAGGAAGACCGTGCGGTTGTCGGTGGCGATGAAGCGCAGGTTGCGCGCCGTCTCGGTGACGGGGTTCCAGTTGATCGGCAGGTCGGGGGCCCGCGCAGGCGCGGGCGGCACGAAGCGCGACGCGGCATAGCCGAGCACCGCGATGGTCAGGCCGGTGACCGGCACCCACAGCGTCGAGCCCGCACTCGATGCGATCAGGACACCGCCGAGGATGGTGCCGAGCAGGATCGCGAGCGACGTGCCCGACTCGACGAGCGCATTGCCTCCGACCAGCTCGGTTTGCCTGAGGACCTGGGGCAGCAGCGAGTACTTCACGGGCCCGAAGAGCGTCGAATGCAGGCCGAGCAGGAACAGTGCCCCGAGCAGGCAGTTGACATTCCCGCGCACGAAGCCCACGGCGCCGATCGCCATGATCACCACCTCGAGCAGCTTCACGAGCCGGATGATGCGGGCCTTGTCGTACTTGTCGGCGAGCTGCCCCGCGGTCGCGGAGAACAGGAAGAAGGGGAGAATGAAGAGCGCCGCCGCCAGGTTCACCAGCACCGCCGGCCGGCAGCCGGGTGAGCGCCGTCGCGTGATAGGCGAGGAGGATCACCAGCGCGTTCTTGAAGACGTTGTCGTTGAAGGCGCCGAGGAACTGGGTCAGGAAGAACGGCCCGAAACGCCGCTCCGCGAGCAAGGCAAACTGGCTGTGACTGCTCACTACAACGAAGCTCCCTTGTACCTTCCATGACCGATCGGGCCTGGCAAGCGAGTCTAACCGGACTCGCCGGCCCGTGATCGGATTCCGCAAGGGGCCGGGATCGAAGGGTGACTTCCCGTGCGCAAGCGAGGGTAGGAGCCGTCAGTGCGCTGCTTCATTGCAGCTTCGATCGCACGTACGTCTCGAGGTCCTGCGAGAACAGGATGGCTTCCGAATGCGCACGAGCCATCCAGGGGCCGAGCAGCAGCGTGTCCCGTGTCTCGGCCATCTGCACGTAGGTGACGCGTACGCCGCCGTCGCTCGGCTCCAGGCGGTATTCACCGCTCGAGACCGTTGGCAGCGGCACGGGCAGTCCCGTTCGTCGCGCCTCGGTCATGCGGAACCGTATGCAGTGATTGCGACGGTCGACCTCGCGGCGGAAGGTCGTGCTGATGCTCCACAGCCCGGTCGCGTAAGTGAAGCGGACCGACTGCCAGTCTGCCCCGTAGTCGAGTAGTTCCACCGCGGTTGCGGTGCGTGAGTACTGTTTCAGGTTCGCGAACGGATAAAGCACATCCAGCACGTCGTCGGGACGGGCATCCACGACGAACTTGAATACGAACGTATAGCGGCGCCCATCCTGGACGAACGCATCGGGTCCTTCGGCAGGCAACGATGAGGCGGCGAAGGAAGCTGTGGCCACCAGCATGACGGCGGCAAAACGCCCGGATTTTGAAAGCGGCCTCGCTGCAAGCGCCATGGATCCTCGCCACGTTGGACATCGTCGCGATGCCCGCTCTCCGAACGAGTGACTGCGACATGCGTAGGTGCCTCCTCAGGCCACGG
This sequence comes from uncultured Gammaproteobacteria bacterium, assembly GCA_963843985.1. Taxonomy (GTDB): domain Bacteria; phylum Pseudomonadota; class Gammaproteobacteria; order Steroidobacterales; family Steroidobacteraceae; genus RPQJ01. The sequence continues at coordinate 8,084 of CAWJMS010000004.1, forward strand.
AGGTTCATCGTCGGAGGCGTTGCGGCCGCCGTCGGGTGTGTCGGCCGCGTGACGGTCAGGGGTGACCGCGCTGCCGCGCCGGCGAAGTGGCGCTCACCACCCTGCGGACGTATGCTTTGGCCAGCCAATCGCCCGCGGCGACTGTACGCTCATCCTCCCGCTGTAAGGAGCACGCGCATGAATCGTTTTCTCGCTGTCCTGATTGCCTCGAGTGCCATAGCGTTTCCGGCGGCGGCGGCTTTGCAGCAAGGCGAAACGGCGCCGGTGTTTACGACGCAAGCCTCGCTGGCTGGCAAGGCGTTTACATACTCGCTGAAGGACGCCCTGAAGACCGGCCCGGTGGTCGTGTATTTCTATCCGGCAGCATTTACGGGCGGGTGCAATGCGCAGGCGCACGCGTTCTCCGAAAGCAAGGAGAAGTTCGCCGCCGCCGGTGCGACCATCATCGGCGTGTCATTGGACAACATCGCGAGGCTGAACGACTTTTCCGCCGATCCCGACTATTGCGCTGGCAAGATTGCCGTCGCCTCGGACGTCGACGGCAAGATAGCCAAGTCCTACGGCCTGAAGGTGGCTGCGGCGAGCCCGGGAATGAAGGATTCGCGCGGTGCCGAAATCGATCATGGCTTTGCGGAACGGACGACTTTCATCGTCAGCCCGACCGGCAAGATCGTCGCGACCGTCGGCGGCGTCGCGCCGACCGTCAACGTGACCAAGTCACTCGAGATCGTGGAGGGATACGCGGCGAAGGGCAAATAGGCGTGCGAGGGGTCGCCTGCCGGAACTGCTGCAAGCGTACTTTCATGCGCAGATCTACTGCACTTGTCCTGCTGGTGATGTGTGTCGCCACGACGCAGGCCGCGGAGTCCTCGCGCTTCGCCGATGCCAACATTCGCGAGACCATTCAGGCGCTGTCCTCGGACGCGTTCGGCGGGCGGGCGCCCGGCACTGCCGGCGAGAAACTGACCACCGATTACCTCGCCACGCAGTTCAAGCGATACGGCCTGCTGCCGGCCAACCAGGGCAGCTACCTGCAGGATGTGCCGCTGCTGCAGATCACCGCTGACCCCGACGCGGTGCTGTCGGTCAGCGGCGGCCATTCGCCGCTCAAGCTTGCCTTCGGCACCGACATGGTCGTCAGCACGGCGCGGCCGCAGACGACGGTCTCGCTCAGCAACAGCCCACTGGTGTTCGTCGGCTACGGCATCGTCGCGCCGGAGTTCCAGTGGAACGACTACGCGGGTCTCGACGTCGCCGGCAAGACGGTGGTGGTGCTGGTGAACGATCCGGGTTACGCAACCGGCGATCCGCAGCTGTTTCACGGCAAGGCGATGACCTATTACGGCCGCTGGACGTACAAGTACGAAGAGGCTGCGCGCCAGGGCGCCGCGGGCGTGCTCATCGTGCACGACACGGGACCCGCGGGTTATCCCTGGGAGGTCGTGCGCAACAGCAATAGCGGACCGCGGGAGGAACTGCCACCGGGCGACAGTTATCTTCCACAGATTCAGGGCTGGTTGAGCCAGGAGGCCGCCGGCAAGCTGTTTGCGGCCGCGGGCCTGGGTCTCGATGAACTCGCCCGGGCTGCGGCGCGGCGCGGCTTCAAGCCCGTCGAGTTGAAGCTCATGGCCGGGCTCACGCTGCACAACGAGGTGCGGCCGGTCGTCAGCCACAACGTCGTGGCGCTGGTAAAGGGCTCGCGCCATCCTGAACAGGTGGTGATCTACACCGCGCATTGGGACCACCTCGGCACCAGGACCGGACCGGATGGCGCTCCGCAGATCTTTCACGGCGCCATCGACAATGGCTCGGGCATCGCGGCCCTGCTGGAGCTGGCGCGGGTGTACGCGAAGGACAAGCCGGCACCGGCGCGCAGCGTGCTGTTCATCGCCACGACCGCGGAGGAACAGAACCTGCTCGGTGCCGCCCACTATGCCAGTCATCCGCTGATCCCGCTGGCGGACACGGTGGCCAACCTCAATATGGACGTGATGAACATGTACGGCGCATCCCGCGATCTCACGGTTCGCGGCCAATTCATGTCCACTCTCGACGACGTGCTGCGGCAGACGGGCGAGCAGCAGGGACTGAAGGTCCTGCCGGACGCGGAGCCGGAGAAAGGCTACTACTTCCGCGCCGACCATTTCGCGTTCGCCAAAGCAGGCGTACCGGCGCTCAGCATCGACTCCGGCACCGACTACGTGGGCCGACCGGCCGGCTGGGGTCCGGCCCAGCGGCAGGCGTACGTCAGCCAGCGGTATCACAAGCCGGCGGACGTCTATGAGGCCGGCTGGGACCTGGCCGGCATGCGGCAGCAGCTGGAACTGCTGTATCGCACGGGTCGCAGACTTGCCGATGGCGACTCGTGGCCCGCCTGGTACGGCGACAGCCCATTCCGTGCTGAGCGTGACGCTCAGCGTCCCGCGGCGCACTGACCCGGAAGCGCGCCGCGGGCTTGCGGCAAGAAGCGGACTGCCCTCTGGCCCGGTAGACTTCGCCCGTCCAGTTTCTGGGAACGCTTATCGCAGGCGCGCATGGCTGACGTCTTCATCTCTTACTCCCGCGAGGACGCCGAGACCGCTCGCCGCTTTGCGGAAGCGTTCCAGTCGGCCGGCCTCTCCGTCTGGTGGGACGATGCGCTCAGGTCGGGCGAAGCGTTCGACGAAAGCATCGAACGTGCGCTCCGCGAGGCCAAGGCCGTCGTGGTGCTCTGGTCGACGAACTCCGTGACATCACGCTGGGTACGAGCCGAGGCAACCCAGGCAGACCGCAATCGCACGCTGGTGCCGGTGACGATCGAGTCGTGTCAACGGCCCATCATTTTCGAGCTGACACACACCGCCGACCTCTCGCACTGGCGCGGCAACAGCGACGACAAAGCCTGGCAGAGTCTCGTCGCCGACGTGCTGCGGCTGGTTGACGCCCAGACCGCGCCGCGCGCCTTCCAACCAGGCACGGTACTGTCACCCGCCGCGGCGTCGCAGCCTTCGCATCCCGCCCGGCCATCCAGGCCTGGCGTCGTCATCCTGCCGTTCGTCAACATGAGCGGTGATCCGGAGCAGGAGTACTTCAGCGACGGCGTGACGGAGGACATCATCACGGACCTCGGGCGCGTATCCGCATTGTCGGTCGCTTCACGCAATTCGGCGTTCTCGTACAAGGGCAAGACCGTCGCGCCTGCGCAGATTGCGCGAGCCTTGAACGTCACCTACGTCATGGAAGGCAGCGTCCGCAAGTCCGGCAATCGCGTCAGGATCACCGCGCAGCTGCTGGAAGCGGCGACCGATACACAAGTCTGGGCCGAGCGCTATGACCGCACGCTCGACGACATCTTCGCGATCCAGGACGAGATCTCGAAAGCCATCGTCGCGGCGTTGAAGGTCAAACTGCTGCCGGCGGAAAAGGCGGCGATCGAGCAGCGGTCCACGACGAATTCGGCAGCCTACGAACTGTTCCTGATGGCGCGCGGGTTCCAGCGCAAGGGCAGCGAACGGCTCAAGCCGGTGATCGTGAGGATGTGCAGACGCGCCGTCGAAATTGATCCCGACTTCGCGAAAGGCTGGGCACTCATGTCACTCGCGGAAGCGGAGTTGAGCCAGCGCGGCGTGGCAGGATATTCCATCGCAAGCGCGCGGAAATCGGCGGAGCGGGCCATTGTGGCGGATCCCACCGTGGCGGAAGGACACGCTGCGCTGGCCGAAGCCATGACTCGTGGATTGGGTATGCAGGATCAGGCGCCGGCCGACGACGCGCTCGCGACCGCGCTGCGGCTTGATCCCGATTGCTACGATGCACTCCTGGTCGCCGGCGCGATGGCCATCGGACGGCGCGAATACGACAAGGCGATCGCGCACCTGGAGCGCGCCATTGAACTGGACCCGGATGCGTACTGGCCAGCCGGGATGGTGGCGCAGGCCTATGACGCGCTTGGCGAGCGCGACGCGACGATGGTGGCCGATCGGCGGGCGCTGGCGCGCTGCGAGAAGATCCTGGGGGATGAGCCGGATCACAGCGGGGCGCTCGGTTTTCTCGTCACGTCGCTCGCCGGGTTAGGGGATGCCGATCGCGCGCGTGAATGGACCACGCGGGCCCTGCTGTTCGATCCGGACAACGCGCGGCTGCATTACAACCTGGCGTGCGCCATGGCGAAGCTCGGTGATGCAGACACTGCGGTGGACCTGATCGAACCGTGGATTGACCAGGTCAGTCGTGGGTGGTTGCTGTGGATGCGGAGCGACAACAGTCTTGATCCGATTCGAGAGCACCCTCGATTCGTCGCGCTGATGGAACGCGGCACGCGGCGCCTCGCTGCTGAGAAGGCCGCGCCCTGAGACCATTCGCGGTCGCGCGGCGCGGCCAACCTAGACACAGGGCGTGAACGCGCCGTCGCTAGCCGGTCACACGAGCAACGAGCCGGCGCACCCATGGGGCGATTATCGTCACCGTCGGAAAGGCGACCGGCCAGGTCGTGGCGCAGCTCTTGAGCCATTGCACCGGGAACCCGGCATCCAGTCCTTTGGCGGTTGCCAGGACGAAGGCCGATACGATGGCCACCATGATTGCGGAGAGCAGGGCACCGAAGACGATCGGTGCAAAACGAGCGGGAATTCGCATTTCATCCTCCTATTGAGATGGGTGACTAAAGTGGGCAAATTTTCGAACACGCCGCGTTCACGACAAGCAGACGAGACGGGCGGCCCAGCCAGCGGCATAGAGGCCAAGACCAAAGATCCCGTGCGTCAAGAGGCTCTGTAGGCGCGCAGCGGCAGGACGCGGCGTGCGGCTGGCGGCCACGCCGGCGCCCATGGCCGGCTGCATCACGAGGAACGGAGCCGCCACGGTGCCAATCCCGACGATCAGTGCCGGCGCGATCGTTGGATGGCGGGCCCATGCAAGGCCCCACACGCCGAGCAGAATGGCTGCGAACGTGACACCGATGAGGTAATGAGCGGTCCAGCCGATCAGGCGCTCGCCACGGATGGCTGCAGACGCGGCGATCGACTGGTGGCGAAAGCGGCCGTGGGCCAGGTGAGCGAGCCAGCGTCCAACCATTCCATAGTCCGGCAGCGGAATGCTGAACACGCGCTTGCGAACGATCGCCCAGACGTCCATCACGACCGTGGCGCCCATGCCAGTGACCAGTACGAATACGAGAACATCCATCAGCTTCTCCCACAGACTTGCCTTTGAGCTGCGTAGCCGGCAATGTGCCACTTCAAGTCAACTTGAGGTCAAGAGGATGCGAGACCTGGACATCACCGCGGTGGCACGGCAGTCCGGCGTTCCCGCCTCGACGCTGCGTTTTTACGAGGAGAAGGGCTTGATCGCCTCGGTCGGGCGACGGGGTCTGCGCCGCCTTTTCGATGCTGCCGTGCTGGAACGGTTGGCGCTGATAGCGCTCGGGCAGGCGGCCGGTTTTTCGCTCGACGAAATCGCCGGCATGTTTACGCCGGACGGGCGTCCGACGATCGACCGCAAGGCGCTCGCGACCAAGTCGGACGAACTGGACCGCACGATCCGGAGGTTGAGCGCCATGCGAGACGGGCTGCGGCACGCCGTTGCCTGTCGAGCGCCGAGTCACATGGAGTGCCCCACGTTTCGCCGCCTGATGAAAGTCGCCGCGTCCGGAGCCTTGGGTACGGGCAGCAAGCGACCGTCGACACGACGACCGCGGACAGGTCCGTCGCTCGATCGGACACCCGCAACGAGATTGAACCGGTCAACGGTCGGATAGGTCCAGGGCCCCGGTCTGTGGGCAAACGGACAGAAGCGGCCAGGCCGGGCCCGCTGCTAGACTCCTCGGGTGGCGAGGTGCGAGCGATCGAACCATGAGTATTTTCGAATATCTTCTGACGTTGTACGCCATCGTCGCCGGCCTGGGCGTGTCACTGCTCGTCCGCAGCGTCGGGCAGATCATCGAGGCCCGTGATCGCGTTCAGCTCTACTGGGTCCACACCTGCTGGATAGGTTTGGTGTTCGTGGCCCATGTCGTGAGCTGGTTCGTGCTGTGGCGCTTTTCCGGGCACTCGCCGTGGACGATTCTGGACGCACTGCTGCTGCTGGGCGTGCCGATCCTGCTTTATCTCGTCAGCCACCTCGCAGTCCCCGAGCTGGACGACGATCGCAAACATGACATGCGTGCGTACTACTATCGGCACGCGCGGTGGATTCAGGGGCTCATGCTCGCGGCAGTCGTGGACGGTGCATTGGCCCAATTCCTGATCGAGGGGCACATAGACTTGTCCGGCGCACGCGGCGTGCGGGCCGCTCTCGTGCTGGTGCTCTTGCCGGGAACGATGTCCGACCATCCCAGGCTTCACGGCGTCCAGGCTGTACTGCTGATGGTCGTCATGGCGATCGCAGTGGCCTTCGTCGCACGGCCCATCGGCTGATCGGACACCCATCGCAGTCACCCCGGGGCCGCCTGTCTGTAGATGGTCGCGGCGAAATGATCGGCCCATTCTTCCTGGGCACGATTTTCAGAGAACGTCTTTCAGCTTCCTCTCGTCGAGCTGGCCGCACCACTTGCCGATCACGACGGTCGCGACACCGTTGCCGATCAGGTTGGTCAGCGATCGCGCCTCCGACATGAACCGGTCGATGCCCAGGATCAGCGCCACGCCGGCGACCGGCACGTGGCCGACTGCCGAGAGCGTCGCTGCCAGCACGATGAAGCCGCTGCCCGTCACGCCGGCTGCGCCCTTGGAAGTGAGCAGCAGCACCGCGAGCAGCGTGACCTGTTGCGTGAGGTCGAGCGGCGTATTGGTGGCCTGCGCGATGAAGACCGCCGCCATCGTCAGGTAGATCGCCGTGCCGTCGAGGTTGAACGAGTAGCCGGTCGGGATGACGAGGCCGACCACGGACTTCTCGACTCCGAGTTCCTCGAGCTTGACCATCATCCGCGGCAGTACCGACTCCGAAGACGACGTGCCGAGCACGATGAACAGTTCTTCCTTGATGTACACGATGAAGCGCCAGATGCTGAAGCCGCCCGCGCGCGCAATGCCGCCGAGCACGCCGAAGATGAACAGCAGGCAGGTTCCGTAGAAGCACGCCATCAGTTTGCCGAGCGACAGCAGCGCGCCGAGGCCGTATTTGCCGATGGTGAACGCCATCGCACCGAATGCGCCGATCGGGGCGAGCCTCATGATGTAACCGACGATCCTGAACAGCACGGCCGACAGGCGCTCGATGAGCTGGAACAGGGCGTCGCCCCGCCCGCCGAGCGCGTGCAGCGCGAACCCGAACAGCACGGAGACCAGCAGCACCTGCAGCACCTCGCCGCTGGCGAACGCGTTGGCGAGGGTGGTCGGGATGATGTTGAGCACGAATTCGGCCACGCCGTGCGGGCCGGCCTTTGCGGCGTACTGGGCGACGGCCGCTGCATCGAGCGTCGCCGGGTCGGCGTTCACGCCGGCGCCGGGCTTCGCGACATTGACGACGACGAGCCCGATGAGGAGCGCAACGGTGCTGACCACCTCGAAATAAATCAACGCGAGTCCGCCCGTCTTGCCGACCTTTTTCATGTTCTCCATGCCGGAGATGCCGAGCACCACGGTGCAGAAGATGATCGGCCCGATCATCATCTTGACGAGTTTGATGAAGGCATCCCCGAGCGGTTTCAACGCTTCGCCGGTCGCGGGGTACAGCGCGCCGACCAGCACGCCGGCCACGACGGCGACGAGCACCTGGGCGTAGAGCGACCGGAACAGCGACTTGAACATACGGCGCGCCGCCGATCAGGGCGCGACGAGGAAGGCGTGCGCCGCTGCGAGCGTCAGGGCCGGGTCTTCCTCCTGCGGAACGTGGCCGAGCGTCTCGAAGGTCACGACCTCGCTGCCGGCGATGGCGTGATGGAACCGCTCGGCGTGTGACGGAGGGATCAGCCGGTCGCGTCCACCCCACAGGATCAACGTAGGCACTTGCACGCCCGAGATGCGATCTACGTCCGCGCCGGGCTGCGACTGGCGAAACCGCTGAGAACCTCTCTGCCAGCCGCTCCCCGAGCGCAGGCCTTACGGTATCCGGGTGCGCCTGCGCAAGAGCGGCACCCGTTCCGCAATCTCGTCGACAGCGACTGGCAGAAAGAGCATGGTTCGAGACGGCGCGCGAGCGCAGACGACGCCTGCGCAGATCAGCGGCTGTTACGCACCGATTTCCGGCCGGGAGACGCTCACCCTGATTTCGAGAAAGTCGACCCATAGCCGAGTCTCCGGCACGCTGGACTACCTGGCCATGCGCGAATGCGACCCGGCAGCCTGGAGTAGCCACATGACGTGGTGGCCGATCATTCCGGGCAACCTCGTGGTGCGCGCCGCTCGCGATCCTGCCCATCGTGAATCTGTTCGGCGTGCTGATCGTGACGTCCGCGTCGGCGCAACTGCCCGACCAGGAGCGCGAGCGCCAGATCTGGGTGGGCATGCACCTACGCGTCGTGCTGATGGTGGATTCCTGTCCGCCGGCGGGCTGATGATGAACTTCTTCGGGCATCCATCCGGGCATGTGGATCGCCGGCGGCCTGATCGTGGCGTTCCTCGCGTTCCAGAACGTCATTTCCGAATGTGCCGCCCAGAAGGGCCAGCCAGCAAGCAGGCCGAAATCAAGCAACGACATCGCGTTCACGCCGCTCGCGATGCTGGGCCACCCGCCCCGGCACGTTCGCCGTGGTGATGAGCCTGTCGTCGCAGGCGAGCGCGCGCGTCGGTTCCAGCGCATCCTCGATTTCTCGGCGTCTCGACCGCGATCCTGCTCACCGCGCTGCTCAGCTGGTCGTGCTGCGCGGCGCGGAGCGGTTCAATCGCATCATCGGCGAGACCGGCATGATCGCGTTGACACGTCTCACCGGCTTCCTGATGGTCTGCATCGGTGCGCAGTTCATCATCAACGGGCTGACGATGATCCTCACCGATCCCGTCCTGTGGGCGGGACTCGCCGAGGCCATACGCCAAGGCGGGACAGGATCCTGACCTGCAGGCTCCAGGTGAGTACCTGCTTTCGACTGCGACGACCAGAGTGGGGGTGCCGACGATGTTCCGGAAGATCCGTCCTCGCGCCATTGCTGGCGACGTCCGCAGCAACCGGCAGCCGGAAGCCTCTCGCGCCGGTAGGCCCCGAACCTGCGGTATCGCGCCAGTTGCAGCGCGCCATGCTGCGCTCTGCCGGAATCCTGATTTATCAGCGAGGAATATGCGCCGAGCGCGACGACCGGCAGGGCGGCCTTGGGCGCGGTACGGAAACCGCGAGCAGGCCCGGCAAGATCACCCTCATCTATGAAGAGGATCGATCGACGAATCCGCAGCGGCGAAATGTGGGCCATGCGGTCTTGTGGGTGGATCCCGAGGCAAAGAGGTTGCGCGAGTCTTGGTGTACGAGCCGAGCAAGACAAGGCGGTGCTCAGCCGCGCATCCGGCCGCCCGACGGGTCGTGCAGCGGCGCCGTGACGACGCGAGCCGGGAACCTCTCACCGTTGATCTCCACTTCGAGTGCAGTGCCATGCGCGCTGCAGGACGGCGGCACGTAGGCCATGGCCATCGAGCGGCCGACATGGTGTGCGTAACCGCCCGACGTCACATGGCCGACACACCGGTCACCCTGCAGCACGGCCTCGTCGCCGACGACGTCGCGATCCGGCGTATCGACCACCAGCGACACGAGCTTTCGCATCGGTTCGCGCTCACGCTCGGCGAGCGCCGCATCGCGACCGATGAAGTCGCGCCGCCAGTCGATCATCGCGTCGAGACCGCTTTCCGCCACGGTGTAGTCCGGCCGGTAGTCGAGCGTCCAGACCCCCAGTTCTTCTCGAGCTCGCAGGCTCATCAGTGTGCGCGCGCCGTACGGCTTCAGGCCGAGATCGGCACCGGCCGATTCGACGTGTTCCCACAGCGCGACCAGGAACTGCGGCTCGCAGTAGATCTCGTATCCGAGTTCGCCCGAGAACGACAGCCGCACCAGCACCACCGGCACGCCGCCGACGAACGTGCGGCGCACGTCACGGAACTTGAGGCCCGCGGACGAGACGTCGTCGCGCGTGATCCGTTGCAACAGTTGCCGCGAGAACGGGCCGGATAGCCCGATGCCGTGCAGTGCGTCCGAGACGTTGCGGTACGAGACTCCCGACGTGGGTGCGTGCGACTCGAACCAGCGACGGTGCATATCCTGCGCGGCGCCCGAGCCAAGCAGCAGGTAGTGATCCTCCGCGAGGCAGCTCACCGTCAGGTCGCCGTACAGCCGGCCCTTTGGCGTCAGCATCGGGCTCAACGCGACGCGACCGGGCGAGGGCAAATGGCCGGCGAGCATGCGGCCGAGGAATGCGCGCGCACCGGGTCCGCGCACCTCGTGCTTGCCGAAGTTGGCGATCTCGATCGCGCCGACCCGTTCGCGCACCGCGCGCACTTCGTCGGCGACGTAGGCGTGGCTGCGATTGCGGCCAGAACGTCGGATCTTCGTGTGCGTCGGACGGATCGTTTGCGAACCAGAGCGCGTGCTCGAGCCCGAACGAGGTGCCCATCACCGCGCCGCGCGCGGCGAGTCGGTCGTACAGCGCAGTGGTCTTCTGCCGTCGGCCCTTGGGCAAGGCTCGTTCGGGAAGGTCATCACGAAGCGGCGCTCGTAGTTCTCCGAGGACTTCACCGTGCCCCAGTCCGGCGTTGCGAAGTTGCCGAAACGCGCGATGTCCATCGCCCAGACGTCGATCGACGGCTCGCCGTCGATCATCCACTCGGCGAGACAGAGGCCGACGCCTCCCGCCTGGCAGAAACCCGCCATCACGCCGACCGCGGCCCGGTAGTTGGTCATCCCGGGCACCGGCCCGATCATCGGGTTGCCGTCCGGTCCGAAGGTGAACGGGCCATTGACCACGGTCTTGATGCCGGAGCGGCCGAGTGCCGGGATGCGGCCGAACGCGAGTTCGAGCCGGTCGGCGATGCGGTCGAGGTCGGGCGAGAGCAGTTCGTGACCGAAGTCCTGCGGCGTGCCGTCCACCTTCCAGGGCGTGGACTTCGGCTCGTACGTGCCGAGCAGCATGCCGTTGCGCTCCTGGCGGAAATAGATGTTCGCCTCGTAGTCGATGCCGGCCGGCAGCCGCTCACCCGACTTCATCCGCTCGGCGATCTCCGGGATGTCCTCGGTGATAGGTAGTGGTGCTCCATCGGTTGCACCGGCAGGTGCACACCCGATAGCCGGCCCGCTTCGCGCGCCCAGAGGCCCGCGGCGTTGACGATGATTTCCGCGTTGATCGTCCCTTGCGGCGTCTCGACGTCCCAGCTACCGTCGGCGCGTTGCCGCGTCGCGAGCACGGAGTGTGCGTGTAGTACTTGGCGCCGTGCACGCGCGCCGCCTTGGCGTAGGCATACACGACGCCGGACGGATGGATGTCGCCGTCGAGCGGGTCCCACAGTGCGGCGATGTAGTGCTTCGGGTCGATCAGCGGGTGGCGACGCGCGGCTTCCGCGACGCTGATGAATTCCTGGTCGAGCCCCATGTAGCGCGCCTTGGAGCGTTCGCGCTTGAGGTAGTCGTACCAGACCTGGTTGGAGGCGAGGTAGAAGCCGCCGGTGGAGTGCAGGCCGATCGAGTGACCGGAGGTTGCCTCGATCTCCTTGTACAGCCGGATGGTGTAGCCCTGCAGCCGGCTGATGTTCGGATCGGAGCTGATCGTGTGGATCTGGCCCGCCGCGTGCCAGCTCGAGCCGCTCGTGAGCTCGGCACGCTCGAGAAGGATGCAGTCCTTCCAGCCGAACTTGGCCAGGTGGAAGAGGATCGAGCAGCCGACGACGCCGCCCCCGATGATCACGACCCTGGCATGCGTTTCCAAATCACTCGCTCCAGCAGGTAGGCCTGAAATCCCGGGAGGCCGTTCGACCGTGTCAGTACCACGCGTCCGGCAAGTCCGCCTTGCGCCGCGCCACGTAGTCCTGCAGCGCTTCGAGCCGCGCCGGATCGATCGGCGGCGTCTCGTACTCGTTCAGCAGCCGCTTCCAGCGATCGAACGCGCGCCGGGCCGCATCCTTCGCGCCTTGCTCTTCCCACTGCTCGACGCTGTTCGAGTCCGACAGCTGCGCCTCGTAGAACGCGGTCGTGTAGTGCGACAGCGTGTGCGCCGAGCCGAGGAAATGGCCGCCCGGCTCGACGTCGCCGTAGGCATCGACCCCGAGCGAATCGTCGTCGGTCGCGAATCCGCGCAACACCACCTCGTAGGCGCCGAGCCGGTCGGCGTCGAGCACGAGTTTCTCGTAACCGGTCGCGAGGCCGCCTTCCAGCCAGCCGGCGGCATGCAACACGTAGTTCGCGCCGCCGAGGATCGTCGAGAGCATCGAGTCCGAGCTCTCCGCGGCGGCCTGGTAATCGGGCAGCTTCGACGCCGTCAGCGCGCCGCCGCAGCGCAACGGCAGGTGCAGGCGCCGCGCCAGCTGGCCGATGACGAGGTTCGACATCAGCGGTTCGGGCATGCCGAAGGTCGGCGCGCCGGAGCGCAGGTTCATCGACGACAGGAAGTTGCCGAGGATGAATGGCGCACCGGGACGCACGAGCTGCGTGTACGCGCCGACGATCATGGCCTCGGCCAGCGCCTGGGCGATGGCGGCCGCTGTCGTGACCGGGCCCATGGCGCCCGAGAGGATGAACGGCACGGCGATCAGGCCCTGGCCCGCGCCGCAATAGACGGCCGCCGCTTCGGTGACGACCTTGTCGACCAGCAGCGGCGAGTTGGTGTTCACGTTCGCCATGATCACGCAGCTCTGGTCGAAGACCTCGGGGCCGTGCAGCAGCCGCGCCATGGCCACGCTGTCCGCGGCGCGGCTCTTCTCGGTGATTGCGCCGAGGTGCGGTTTGTCGGTCAGGGTCATGTGCGCCAGCAGCATGTCGAGATGCCGCTTCGAGACCGGCACGTCGCAGGGCTCGCAGGTGACGAAGCCGGAGTGGTGCAGCGGCGCGAGCTGGTGCGTGAGCTTCACCAGCCGGTGGAAGTCCTCGAGCGTGCCGTAGCGCCGGCCGCCTTCGAGATCGCGAACGAACGGCGAGCCGTATACCGGGGCGAAGACCTGGTGCTGGCCGCCAATCCGCACCGAGCGAGCCGGGTTGCGCGCGACCTGCGTGAACTCCTGGGGCGCGGTCGCGAGCAGCGATTTCACGAGTTCGGGCGCGACCCGCACGCGAGTGCCGGTCACTTCCGCACCGGCGGCCCGTCCAGCGCCGCAAGGCGTCCGGGTCGTCGCGAAATTCGATACCGACGCGTTCGAGCAGCCGGAACGCCTGCGCTTCGATGCGCGCCAGTGCGTCGTCGTCGAGCATCGCGTAGTAAGGCAGCGCCCGGGTCACATACGCTGGGGTCGGCGGCGGCCGCGCCCTGGCCCTCGCGCGTCCTGCGGCCCCGCGAAGGCGGGCGAGTCATGTGGGGTTCGCGCGACTCGATGTCATGGCGCGCCGAGTATAGGACGGCCGGCCGTCACGGTGCGGCGGGAGTGGCCTCGGCGATCGTCTTCAGCTTCGACAGGCCCTTCTCGTAATCCTGCCCGATGAACTTGTCGAACATCAGGCCCATGTAGCGGCCGAAATAGTCGTCTTCGAAACTGGCGTCGAACGCCCAGACGATCCGGCTGCTGCCGCCCTCGGGCGTGATGGTGAGCGTCGACGTCGACAGCCCCTGGTCGCCGAATTCGAGCTTCGTCTTGACCGCATGCCCGGGCTCGACCGCGACGATCTCCTGGCTGCCGCTGCCGACGTTCGACTGCTGGCTGGACCAGGTCATCTTCGCGCCGATGCCGCTCTCCGGGCCCGCATACGTGTACGTCGCCTTCGGGTCCAATTCGAACCACGGCGACCATTCGTTGAAGCGCTTGAAGCCGTTCACGATGCCGTACACGGTGGCCGGGCTCGCCGAGGTGGTGATCGAGCGTTCGACGTGGACCCGCTTCGGCAGGAACAGGCCGGCGGCCAGGCACAGGCCGACCAGCGCGAGGACGATGTAGAAGAGCCGGCGAACGACGCTCACGCTTGGACTCCCTGCCGCGACTTACTTCGGCGGCGGCGCACCCGGGTTCGGGTCTTCCATCGGATAGGTCTTGGTCGGCTCGGCCGCCGCGGGCGCGGCCGGTGCGGCGACGGGCGCAGCCGCAGCGGGCGTGGCCGCCGGTTCGGCGGCCTTGGGGGCGGGCGCCGCCGACTTGCTGGTCGCGGCCGCCAGTGCGGCCGTGAATTCCTTCGCGGCTGCGGGCGCGTTGGCGACCTTGCCTTCGAGGATCTGCGAAGGAAGGATGCCCGAGACGCCGTAGGCCGTGGCGTTCGACGAATCGTCGACCGAAATCACGCTGCCGTCGAGCGCCACGCCCGCGAACAGGCCTTCGTTGCGCGAGTAGGACAGCACCTGGGCCTTGAACGTCGCGTCCGTGCTGGCGGATGCGGCGCGACCGAGCGGGCCGGCTGCGACGCTGGCATCGCCTCCCAGTGTCACCTTGCCGCCCGCGATGCCTTCGACACTTTGCCGCGACATCAGCACCAGCACCACGTCGCTGGACTGCACGCCGAACTGGAAGCCGATGTTCACGCCGGCCAGCGTCACGAAAACCGGATTGCTCCAGGTGCCGTCCGGGTTGCGCACGGCCATGACGCCGCGGCCGCCGCGGCCGCCGAGGCTCAGCGCGACCTTCACGACGCGCGGCACGACGACGATGCCGTAGGCGCGCTCGAGCAACCAGGTCGGGATCGACTGTTCGGTGAGGTTCGAAAACGATTCGAAGACCTGACGGGAGTCGTTGAGGCGCTGGTCCGTCTTGGCGTCCGCGAGGGCCGCCGGGCTGACGCCCGTGAACATCAGGAGAACCGCGCAGAAGGCGAGAAGTCGCTGCATAGTCGCTCGTGGGTTGGGTCGGGGGGCCTCAGACTTTAACAGAATGCCGGTGGGCGCGGTCCGTCCCGCCGCGATATCCTCCCGCGTCCGACGAGAGGACCATCGATCCCATGAGCCCATTCGCGCCGACCTCGGCCGCCCTGATCACGCTGCTCGCGTCCTGCGCGTGCAAGCGCCGACGGGGTGCTCGACGACGTGTTCGCCGCCGACCGGGCCTTCGCGGGTCGAGCCGCCGATTCGGGCACGCAGGCGGCCTTCCTCGAGTTCCTGGCGTCCGACGCAGTGCTGTTCCGCCCGACGGTCGGTGAACGGCAGGAGTGGCTGCGGACCCACGAGGAAGCGACCGGCAGGCTCGAGTGGTCGCCGGCGACAGGATTCGTGTCGTGCGACGGCCGCAGCGCCGTGACGCTCGGTCCATGGACCTACCGCCAGGACACGCTCGTCCGAGAACGGGGCACCTACCTGACGTGCGTGGCGGAAGAGCGCAGTCGGGCGCCTGGGAGGTCGTCCTGGATCACGGCATCGACGGACCGCCCGGTGCCCCGTTTTCGCGGCCATCGCTGCCGCCTTCCCGACGATTCACGCCGGCGTCCGCGGCCCGCGACCTGTGCGCCGGGCGGCAATGCCGATGGGCTCGCTTCTGCCGATGCGAAGCTGGATGCCGCGATCGAGCACGACGGGGCGGATGATCGCGTTGCGGCGCGTCCTCGTGCCGGGTGCGCTCGTGCTGCGCGACGGGCATGTGCCGTCGCGCGGTGTCGGCGGATTGGCCGCGCGACGACTCGGACGTTGGCGCGCCGCTCGCTGCAACGACGCGTGGCATCGCGACCGCTGCCCGGGTCCGACCTGGGTTACACCTATGGCGAACTGGCGCGACGGGCCAGGGGCAAGGCGTCGGGCGAGGGGCTCGCGGTGTTCCTGCGCGTCTGGGTCCGCGAAGGAGACGTACCTGGCGGGTCGCCGCCGACATGCTGACGCCGTTGCCGGCTGCGGTCGTGCCGACCCAGGCGACGCCGTGATTCGGATGGCGGTCGGTGGAGCGAGTGTCATGAGCCAAAGCGATCGACGACGCAGCGGTGCTGACACTGGCGCATGCGCAAGGCCATGACTGGGTCGATCGCGAGGTGGCGAAGCGCATTGCCGCCGCGGCGACCCCGCCGTGCAATGCGGTGGCGGCCGCGGCGGCCGTCGTCGGACCAGGACTGCTGACCGACGCGGCGGTCGAGTTCGCGGCGACGCTCGAATCGCTCGCGGAGCCCGCAGTCGTGAGTCGCGGCTCGGACGAATTGGCGGGCTGGTCGCTGGCCGAGGCGGCGCAGGCCGTCGCGGCGCGCAAGGTCTCGTCGCGCGAGCTCGTCGCCGCGTGTCTCGAGCGGATCGAAGCACTGGCAGCCCCACATCCGGTCGTTCCTGTCCGTGTTCGCCGCAGAGCGCGCTACGCTGCGGCCGATCACGCGGAAGCCGCGCTGGCCGCGGGCCGGCCGACGGGCCCGTTGCACGGCGTGCCGCTGGCGCACAAGGACATGTTCTATCGCGCAGGACGCGTGTCGACGATGGGGTCGCTCGCCGCGCCGCCCGCCGCGACCGACGACGTGCACGCTGCTCGAACGCCTCGATCGCGCAGGTGCGATCGAACTCGGCGCGTTGAACATGAGCGAGTTCGCGCTCGGGCCGACCGGGCACAACGCGTCCATGGGGCATTGCCGCAATCCGTGGAACCCGGCGCACGTCGCCTGCGGCTCGTCGAGCGGGGGCGGCGCCACGGTCGCGGCCCGGCTCGCGTACGGCAGCCTCGGTTCGGATACCGGCGGCTCGGTGCGCCTGCCGGCGAGCGTCACCGGCGTGCTCGGCCTCAAGCCGACGTACGGCCTGCTGAGCGGCTACGCGATGATGCCGCTGTCGCACTCGGCGGATACGCCGGGCGTGTTCGCGCGCACGACGCTCGACCTCGCGCTGCTGCTGAAGGCGATCGCGGGCCACGACGCGCGTGATTCGCGCACCAGCCGGCGCGCCGTGCCGAATTATCCGGCCGCGTTGTCGGCGGACGTGCGCGGCCTGCGGATCGGTGTGCCGCAGTCGTACTTTCTCGAGCAGGTGAGCGCAGACGTGGCACGCGCGGTGCAGGCCTCGCTGCAGGTCTTCACGGCGCTCGGCGCGCAGGTCGTCCCCGTGCCGCTGCCCGATTGCGGGCAGCTGACGGAGCTGAGCCGGGTGCTCGTGTACTCGGAAGCCACGGCGATCCACGGCGCCAACTTGCGGGCACGGTCGGCGGACTATTCGCCGCAGGTTCGCGTGCGGGCGGCGACGGGACTCGGCATTCCGGCGCCGGTCTACGCGCAGGCGCTGGCCATCCGGCCCGCGCTCGTCGCGCAGTTCGTGCGCACGGTGTTCGAGCACTGCGACGTGCTGCACCTGCCGACGCTCGGCATCCCGGCGCCGACGATCGAGGAGACGGACGTCGGTGGCTCGGCGGTGATGTGGGAGAAGATCGCGGTGATGGTGCGTTGCACGGCGCCGTTCAACTACCTCGGATTGCCGGCGCTCGCGGTGCCTTGCGGATTCACGGACAACGGGCTGCCGACGTCGTTCCAGCTCGCGGGCCGGCCGTTCGCGGAGGCGACGCTGCTGCGCGTTGCGCATGCCTACGAGCAGGCGACCGACTGGCACCGGCGCGCGCCGTCGCTGCCGGTGGGCTGACGCACTGCGCGAGCGCGATCAGCTGGCGCGGCGCGCTGAGCGAGCGCGGTTAGCTGGCGCGGAGCGGAGGAGCGCGAGGCGTATCGGGCTTCCCCCTTCCGAGCGTTTTCGCCGGGACGCCGCAAGTACGTCCCTGTAGGCTCCGGGCGCGGGGTCCCTCCCGCGCACGGCCCGGCGAAAACCTCGGAAGGGGAAATCCCGCGCCTCGCGCAATAGCGCGCCAGCGGCGCGCCTCTTGCGCCGCGCTCGCGGCGCCGCCGGAGGCTTCCGCCCGGAGTGCTTGCCCGGGCCGTGAGCGGCATGGACGCCGCGCCCGGAGCCCCCAGGGACGGGTTTACGGCGTCCCGGGCAAGCACTCCGGGCGGGAGACTCCTGGCGTCTTGCGCTAACGCGTTAGCACGCAGCGCCAGCAACGGCGCAGCTTCAGCGCAGCGCGAGCTCAGCCGCCGGCAGCGCGGCGAGTTCGGCGTCGGTGTACCCGAGACCGCGCAGCACCTCGTCGGTGTGCTCGCCGAGCAGCGGAGGCCGGAAGTTCGCGCGACCCGGCTCCGCGGCGAACTTGATCGGCAGGCCCGACGTGTTCCTGGCCCAGCTCGTCGACCAGGCGCATGCCGCGCGCATTCGCGTGCGGATCGTCGAACGCCTCGCGCAGCGTCTTCACCGGCGCAAAGCCGATGTCCTGCGTGCTGAACCACTCGACCCACTGCGCCTGCGTCTTCGTCAGGAACACGCTCTGCAGGAACTCCGCCACCGGCACCTGGTGCGGCCCCGGCCCACGCTCGCACAATTCGACCAGATCGGGCCGGCCCCATTCCGTGAGCAGCGCTCGCACGAACTTGATTTCCTGCGCGCCGAGCACGACGTGGCGGTCGTCCTGCGTGCGATAGATGCGGTAGAACGCCGCGCCGCCCCAGCTGCGCTCGTGCTTCGGGATCGGGTTGCGCTTCTCGACGAACACCGGGCCCGGTGACGTTCGGCAGCCACGACAGCGCGCTGTCGTGCATGCTGATGTCGATGCAATCGCCGAGCCCGGTCTTCTCGCGCCGGTACAGCGCCATCAGGATGCCGGCGAGACCCATCGACGCGGCGGCGAAATCCGCGATCGGCACCGGCGGCATCGTCGGCTGGTCGTCCTGCCCGAGCGAGACGCTGGTGATGCCCGCGTACGCCTCGACGGCGAGGTCGTGCGCCGGGATCCTGCTGTACGGGCCCGGTCTGGCCGAACGCCGAGATCGAGCAGTAGATGATGCGTGGATTGCGCGCCCGGACCGATTCGTAGTCCACGCCGAGCCGTTGCGCGACGCCGGGCCGGAACGCTTCGATCATCACGTCCACGGACTCGGCGATGCGCAGCACCGCCTCGAGCCCCTCGGGCGACTTGAGGTTGAGGCTCACGCTGCGCTTGCCGCGATTGAGGTTGCGGAAGAAGACGCAGTGGCCGTTCTCGCCGAGGCCGATGTGCCGGCCCGGGTCGCCTTCGCCCGGCGGCTCGAGCTTGATCACGTCGGCGCCGTGGTCGGCCATCAGCTGCGAGGCCTGCGGCCCGGGCAGGAACAGCCCGAGGTCGAGCACGCGCACGCCGTCGAGCTTCATCAGGCGATCCCCGTGGATTTCAGCGCCGCGATTTCGGCGTCGGTATAGCCCACGCCGCGCAGCACCTCGTCCGTCTGCTCGCCGAGCGTCGGCGCCACGCGGCTCGGCAGGCGCTCGCCGTCGAACTTGATCGGGTTCGCGAGCACGCGGTAGTCCGGCTGCTGCGGGTGCGGCAGCGTCGCGCAGCATGCCGATCTCGCGCACGAACGGATTGTCGAGCGCCTGCGGCAGGTCGTAGACGGGCGAGGCCGGAATCCGGCCCTGCAGCTGCGCGAGCCACGCGGCGGTCGTGTCGGTCGAGAAGACGCCGTCGAGGATGCCGGTCAGGCGATCGCGGTTGCGGCGCCGGGCGCCGACCGTCGCGAAGTCGGGATCGTCGGCGAGCGGTCCGTGGCCGATCGCCTCCAGCATCACCTGCCAGAACTTGTCCGTCATGCACATGACGAAGATCCAGCCGTCCGACGTGCGGAACAGCTGCACCGGCACGGCGGACGGGTGCGAACTGCGCGCCAGGCGTTCCGTGCGCGTGCCGGCGTTCAGGTACCAGGCGCCGGGATAGGTGAGCTGGTGCAGCGCCACGTCGAACAGGCTGACGTCGATGTCGTGGCCCCGGCCCGATTTCATCACGCCGATCAGCGCCGCGAGCACCGCGACCGCGGTCGTGATGCCGGTCATGTAGTCGATGATCGACAGCCCCATGCGCGCGGGCGGGCTGCCCGGCTCGCCGGAGAGGTACAGGAAGCCGGCTTCGGCCTGCATCAGGTAGTCGTAGCCCGGCCAGCCCTTGCGCTCGTTGTCGCGGCCGTAGGCGGAGAGGTGCGCGCACAGCACTTTCGGGTTGACCGGGCCGAGCGTGGCGTAGTCGAGGCCGAGCTTCTCCGGCTGGTCGCCGCGCAGGTTGTTCAGCACGACGTCGGCGGTCGCGCACGATGCGGCGGAACGCTTCCTGTCCTTCCGGCCGCTTCAGGTTCAGCGTGACGCTCTTCTTGTTCAGGTTGAACGTCTGGAAGAACTGGCTGTCGTCGGCGCCCAGGAAATGCGGGCCCATGCCGCGCGTGGCGTCGCCGCCCTGTTCGCGGTTCTCGATCTTGATCACTTCGGCGCCCAGGTCGGCGAGATACATCGAGCCGAACGGGCCCGCGCCGAAGTTCTCGAACGTCAGCACCCGGATGCCCGCGAGCGGCAAGGGAGGGCTCACGCCGGATTCCTCTCGATCAGCTGCTTGGTGATGATGATGCGCTGCATTTCGTTGGTGCCCTCGCCGATGCACATCAGCGGCGCATCGCGATAGTAGCGCTCGACGTCGAAGTCCACGGAGTAACTGTAGCCGCCGAAGATGCGCATGGCCTCGAGGCTGTTCTCGACGCCGGCCTCGGACGCGAACAGCTTGGCCATGCTCGCCTCGAGGTCGCAGCGCTCGCCGGTGTCGTACTTGCGCGCGGCCTGCTCGACCAGCAGTCGCGCCGCCTCGCAGCGGGTCGCCATGTCGGCGAGCTTCAGCTGGATGGCCTGGTGCTGCGCGATCGGCTTGCCGAACGCCTGCCGCTCCTGCGCGTAGCGCAGCGCGTCCGCGAGTGCCGCCTGCGCGATGCCGAGCCCGCGCGCGGCGACGTTGATGCGGCCGAGTTCGAGGCCGCTCACCGCGTGGTGGAAGCCGCGCCCCTCCACGCCGCCGATCAGCCGGTCCGCTTCGACGCGATGGTTGTCGAAGATGAGTTCGGCGCTGTCGATCGCGCGGTAGCCGAGCTTCTTGAGCTTGCGGCCGACGGTGAAGCCTTCGCCCTTTTCGACGACGAACATCGTCATGCCCTTGTGGCGCGGCTGCGCCTCCGGATCGGTCTTGGCGAGCAGCGCGAAGGCCGTGCCGTACACGCCGTTGGTGATCCAGGTCTTCGTGCCGTTCAGCACGTAGTGGTCGCCGTCGCGGCGCGCGACGGTGCGGATGGCCTGCAGGTCCGTGCCCGCGTTCGGCTCGGTGAGCCCGAGGCCGCCGCGCAGCTCGCCGGTGGCGAAGCGGGGCAGGAAGCGCTGCTTCTGCTCCTCCGTGCCGTGGCGCTGCACGCACGCGGCCATGATCAGGTGCGAGTTGAAGATGCCCACCGGCGCCATCCAGGCCTTGGCGATGCGCGCGACGACGGCCGCGTAGACCGTCGCCGACAGCCCGAGCCCGCCGTAGTCGGGGTGGATCGTCGCGCCGAAGAGGCCCAGTTCCTTCATCTGCTCGACGAGCTCGTGCGGGTACTCGTCGGCCTGGTCGAACTTGCGGGCGATCGGCTTCACCTCTTTCTCGACCCAGCGGTCGATGGTGTCGAGGACCTGGGTTTCGATTTCGCTCATGCTCATGTCGGGACCTCCCGCCGTCCGGCGCGGCCGGTCAGTAGTTGATGCGGTCTTCGACGCTGTGACCGCGCTTCGCGACCAGGATCGAGCGCTCGAACGTGCAGACGACGACCCCGTCCTGGTTGCGGCCGAGCGTGCTGACGGTGACGACGCCGGCGTCCGGCCGGCTCTTCGATTCGCGCTTGCCGAGCACCGACGATTCGCCGTAGAGCGTGTCGCCGGCGAAGAGCGGATGCGTCAGCTTGATCTCCTTCCAGCCGAGGTTGGCGATCGCCTTCTGGCTGACGTCGCTCACGCTCATGCCGACCAGCAGCGCGACGGTCAGCGGGCTGCAGACCAGGCAGCGGCCGAACTCGGTGGCCTTCGCGTACTCCGCGTCGAAATGCAGCGGGTGCGTGTTCATCGTGAGCAGCGTGAACCAGGTGTTGTCGGTCTCGGTGATGGTGCGCCCGGGCCGGTGCTCGTAGGTGTCGCCGACGACGAAATCCTCGTAATATCGGCCGAAAGTTTCCCGGTAGCGCTGGCCTCCCAGGTTCTTGACGTTCTGGACCATGGTGTTCCTCGCGAGCCCGGGGCAGGGTGCGCCGGGCGGGCGTCCTGTATATCATTCCATGAATGTCCGGACAATTGCCGGAGCCGGCGAGGCTGGGAAGGGCCATGAATCGCTACACCGAGATCGCCGACGAACTGATCGGGCGCATCCGCGCCGGGAAGCTGGCCGTCGGCGCGCTGCTGCCGGGCGAACTGCAGCTGATGGAGGACTTCTCGGCCAGCCGCCACACGATCCGCGAGGCGCTGCGCCGGCTCGAGGAACTCGGGCTGATCGACCGTCGCCGCGGACTCGGCACGCGGGTGCTGGCGCGCAAGCCGCGCCGGGCGTACGTGCACCGCGTGGCCTCCCCGGAGCAACTGCTGCGTTATCCCCCGGAAAGCCGGCTCGACGTCGCCGAGACCACGAACGTCGTGGCCGGCGCCGAGCTCGCCGAGCTGCTCGGGTGCCGTCGCGGGGTCCGCTGGGTTCGCGTCCGGGCGGTCCGCCGGATGGGCCCCGTGTTGCCGCCCATTTGCCGGACGGACGTGTACCTGTTGCCGAAGTACGCCGAGATCGTGCCACGCATCGGGCGCGGCCGTAAGGCCGTCTACGAATTGCTGGAGCAGCGCTTCGGGCTGCACGTCGACGAAGTGGCGATCGACGTCACGGCGCGCCCGATGCCCGAGGATGCCGCCGTGGCGCTCGGCGTCGAACCGGGCAGCCCGAGCATGCTCGTCGTGCGCCGTTATCACGACGAGCAGCGCGGGATCTTCGAGATCTCGATCTCCGACCACCCGGGCGACCGCTACGGCTTCGCGCAACGCCTGCGCCGCGACTGGCACGCCGGTGAATCCGACTGGACGACGGCCTGAGACCGGGTGCCGGGCCCGCTGGCGGGGTCCGACATCGCGGCGCATGAAGAAGGCCCGGGCACACTCGTGCCGCCCGGGCCCGTGTTACGGCAGTATCCGCCGCCGCAAACCTCAGAACTTGAAGGTCACGTCCATGCCGTAAGCCGCGCCCGGTGAGTCGTGAATGAATGAACCGCCGAACTCTGGCGCAGGAATGATTTCCTGCAGGTAGTTCTCGTCGGTGATGTTCTTGCCCCACGCCGTCACGCCCCACTGCTCACCCTCCACGCCGAGGCGCAGGTTGATGCACCGAGTACGGGTCGCCGCTTCTGCTTGGCGAAGTCGCCCTGGCCGAAGCCGAAGTACGGTGAACAGGTTCGGCACGCGCTCGTCCTGCACCGGGTGGAACCACGTCTCGCCGACGAAACGTCGCGTCGAGCCTCGCCAGCAGCCTCAGGCTGTTGCCCATTGGGTAGTCGAACTCGCCACCGACGTTGCCGGTGTAGTCGGGCGCGTACGGCACCTGTTGTCCTTGGTGTACGGCCGTCCCTTGTACTCGTCGATGTTGCTGTCCAGTGTAGCCGTAGCCGCCGAAGAGCGAGAAGTTCTCGGTCACGTTCCAGTGGGCGTCGATCTCGACGCCCTGCAGCGTCACCTTGTCGATGTTGGTCACGACGCGCAGCAGGCCGAACGGGCCGGCGAAGAAGTTGAAGAACTGCATGTCGTCGACTTCGGTGTAGTACATGGCCGCGTTCAAGCTCACCGTGCGGTCCGCCAGGTAGGACTTGAAGCCAAGTTCCGCAGCCTTGGAGACTTCCTTCTTGTAGTCGTCCTTGACGCCGCTGATGTTGAACGCCGAGCTCTCGTCGCAGGCAGGCGGCGCGTACGAGTCGCCGAGGCAGAGCGGCGTAGTGCCGCCGAGCCGGTACGCGGTTTCGATCGTGGCCGCGCTGCCCGAGGAGTTGAAGCCGCCGCTGCGGAAGCCGTAGCCATACGAGGCGAAGAGCGCGAAGTCGTCGGTCAGCTTCCAGTTCGCCGAAAGCTTCGGCTGCAGCTGTTCGTAGGTCTTGCTGCGATCCGGGATTCCACTGGTCGCATACGCCGGATTCACGGTGTAGGCCGGGTTGATGTACGGGTTCGACGCCGAATGCGAAGCCCGGCGTCTGTGCGCGACACGCGGTCGGATTCGATCGGGCTGCAGATCGTCACGTTGTTGCTGACCGAGCGGTCTTCGCGTGTCGTAGCGCAGCGCGAGCGCGAGTTCGAGGTTGTCGACCACGTCGAAGGCCAGCTGGCCGAACACCGCGTAGACCTTGCTGCTGAAGGAGTCGTCGTACAGCAGGTCGGTCGGGTTCGGGCCGCCGGTTGGAACGAATGCCTTCGCCTGCAGGCCGTTGTTCAGGTCGCCAGCCCTGCGAGACGACCACGTCACGGTCGATGTTCGCGAAGTAGACGCCCCCGAGCCAGCGCAGCCGCTGGTCGCCCGGCGATGTCAGGCGGATCTCGATGCTGGTGTCCTTCTGGTCACGCTGCTGGTACTGGTAGCCGTCGCAGGTGGTCGGGCTGTATGGCGGCAGGAAGGCGTTCGCAATGTTCGGCCCGCCTTCGCCGTCGTTGCCGTAGTTGAACGGCGGCGGCAGCGGCGTGTCGGCCGCGCGCGCGGCGAACGAGGCCTGGCAGACCGGATTCGAATGCGTACAGTCCGAAAGCCGCGCTCGTGCCGTCCGTCAGGAAGTAGTTGGTCTGGTCGTTGTAGGCGAGGTAGCTCGTCAACGTGCCGACGCCGACGTCCCAGTCGCCCTTGAGCGACAGGTTGACGTTCTCCTGCTCGTTCTTCGGCTTGATGTTGTTCAGGTAGACGAACTTGTGATCGTTCGGGTCCTCGTTCAGCGGCGGGGCGCCGAGAATGTCGGACACGTCCTTCAGCGCGATCGAGGCATTGAAGTTGATCGCGCCGGAGTCGATCTTCGAGTACTTCGCCTTGAAGTCCAGGTCGCCGCCGAGCGATGGGGAACAGCAGGCGGCCGTTGACGCCCGATTCCTCGAAGAAGTCGACGCAGTCGTTGCAGCCGAGGTAGCTGTTCTTGAACTGTCCGTCGGTGTTGCGCGTATAGGCCGAGAGCGAGCCCTTGACGCCGCCTGCGCCGAGTGGTCCGCCCGTGTAGAAGCTCGCATTGTAGGTGTTGTCGGTGCCGTAGCCCGCCTTGACCTCCGAGCCCCATTCGTCGCCCGGCTTGCGCGTCGTGATGATCATCGCGCCGGCCACCGCATTGCGGCCGTATAGAGCGCCCTGCGGGCCCTTGAGGATCTCGATCTGCGTGACCCCCGAAAGCTCCTGGTTCAGCGCGTTCGGATTGGTCTGCAGCACGCCGTCGACGACCAGCGCGAAGTTGGTTTCGGCGTCGCGGCCGGTGTTGATGCCGCGGATGTTGACCTGCATGTCGCCGGCCTCGGCCGTCTGCACGACCGACACGCCGGAGGTGAGCGCAATGAAATCCTGCGGGCGCTCGATGCCGGCGTTCTTGATCTCGGTCTGCGTGAACGCGGTGATCGTGACGGGCACGTCTTCGATCTTTTCCTCGCGCTGGCGCGCGGTCACCACGATTTCCTCGAGCTGGCCGGTTGCGGCCGGGTTCTCGGCCGCCTGGAGGACCGCCGGAACTGCGAGGAGAGAGGCACCATGCGCTGCAGCCAGCGCGAACAACCGAGACTTGCCTAGCTTCATTGAGTATCCCCTGCGGTGGTGGATGAATTGTCCGGACTTACTGCCGGTCCAACCGTTGCGAACATACCACCCCTCTCGGTAAGCCACAATTTTCCCGGGTCATAAGCTATGCATTGGAACCCGGGTCGGGGCAAGCCGGTCGGGCTACCCTCGTTGCTTCGCTGCAACATGAGTCCGGGCCCGGGCGTCTGCTAGCATTCGCACTCCAATCGCCGGCCGATTCAACGATTCCGCCCGTCCGACCTGCGGCTCGAAACCCACCGACCCAGAACCGAATCAACGGCCGCGACCCCATGGCCCGCAAAGGCATTTTCTTTCCGCTGAAAGACGCAGCGCTGCGCGACGACGTGCACGCGCTCGGCGGGCTCGTCGGCGACGTGCTGCGCGACCAGGGCGGGCCTGCGCTGTTCGATGCCGTGGAAGGCGACCGGCAGGCCGCGATCGGGCGCCGTCTCGGCGAGGCGGAAGACACGATCGAGCTGGTCGTGCGCACCCGCGGGCGGCCGGCGACCGAGGCGCGCGAGGTGATCCGCGCGTTCGGCGCCTGGTTCCAGGTCGTCAACATGGCGGAGAAGGTGCATCGCGTGCGCCGCCGACGCCAGTACATGCACGACAGCAGCACGCCGCAGCCCGGCGGGCTCGACGATTGCTTCCAGAAGCTGCGTTCGCGCGGTCAGACGCTGGAGCAGGTGGTGGCGCTGCTCGCGCAGATCAGCATCGAGCCGGTGTTCACGGCGCACCCGACGGAATCGACGCGCCGCACGCTGTTGCGCCAGCAGCAGCGCATCTCGCAGGCTGCTGCTCGTCCGGCTCGACCCTTCGCTCACGCCACCCGAGCAGCGTGCGATCACCGAGCGCGTGCGCACGGAACTGACGACGGCCTGGCAGACTGCCGACAACTCCCGCGAGCGGCTGACCGTCGCCGACGAGCGCGAGCACGTGCTGTTCTTCCTGGTCGAGGTGATCTACGAGGTCATCCCGTCGTTCTACGAAGAACTCGAGGCGGCGCTCGTCAACGTATTCGGTCCGGCCGCGACCGAAGCGCGCGTGCCGGAACTGCTGCGCTTCGGGTCCTGGGTCGGCGGCGACATGGACGGGCATCCGGACGTGCACGCCAAGACCATTCGCGAGAGTTGCGCGCGGCACCACCAGCTGATCGTCAACCGTTATTACGCCGAGGCGCAGGCGCTCGGCGAGAAGCTCAGCCAGAGTGCCGGGCGCGTCGGGGTCTCCGACGCCGTGACGATGCGGATCGAGCAGTACCGGACGCTGGTGCCGGCCGCCCGGGCGTCCGTGCCGACGAGTCACGATCGAATGCCGTACCGCGTGCTGGTCGGTCAGATCGCCGAGCGCCTCAGGGCGACCTACGAGCACGTCTCGGGCCAGTACGAACGCGCGCACCAGCTCATCGACGACCTGGAAACCATCGCGCGCAGTCTCGCCGAGAACCGGGGCCGGAATGCCGGGCTGTTCTACGTCCGCCGGATGCTGAGGCGCGTGCGGACCTTCGGGTTCCACCTGGCCACGCTGGACGTGCGCCAGCACGCGGACGTGCATCGACAGATCGTGGGGCAGGGGCTCGCCGAGCCGGACTGGGCGTCGCGCAACCCGTCGGACCGCGCCGCCCGACTGAGCGAGGCCATTGCCGCCGACGAATCGCCGTCGACGATCCTCGACGCCGCCGGCAAGCGGGCGCTCTGGGTCTTCGAGGCGATGGAGTACTGCAGCCATCGCTACGGAAACCGCGCCATCGGGTCGTACGTCGTCAGCATGGCGGCCGACGTGGACGACCTGCTGTCGGTACTGCTGCTGGCGCGCTGGGCCGGCTACACGGACACGCAGACCGGACACGTGCAGCTCGACGTGGCCCCGCTGTTCGAGTCGGTCGTCGCGCTGGAGCGCGCCGGCGACACGATCACGCGCCTGCTGCAGAACCCCGTCTACCGGGCCCACCTGGCCTCGCGGGGCAACCAGCAGGTCGTCATGGTCGGGTATTCGGACAGCAACAAGGATTCCGGCATCGTCTCGTCCCGCTGGCTGCTGCGTCGCGCGCAGGAGGCGATGGCGGTCGCCTGCGCGGCGGCCGGCGTGCGGCTGGTCGTGTTCCACGGCCGCGGGGGATCGATCAGCCGTGGCGGGAGCCGCACCGAGGCGATCGTGCGGTCGCTGCCGGCGGGCGTCGTGGGCGGCAAGCTGCGCGTGACGGAGCAGGGCGAGAGCATCAACGACCGGTATGGGTTGCGGCCGATCGCGCTGAGGACCTTCGAACAAGGCGTGAACACGCTGGCCCTGCTGGCCGCGGGTTACTACGGTGTGGAGCACCTCGAGTCGCGGTGGCTCGAAGCCATGGACCTGCTCGGCCGGGCGAGCCGCGAGCACTACCGGGCACTGGTGCATGACGATCCCCAGTTCATGGATTTCTTCCTGAGCGTGACGCCGGTGGACGTGATCGAGCGAATGCAGATCGGCTCGCGCCCGGTGTCGCGGCAGAGCGGCGTGGGCGTCGCCGCCATCCGGCCGGTGCCGTGGATGTTCGCCTGGTCGCAGAGCCGGCACATGCTGCCGGGCTGGTACGGCGCGGGTGCAGGGCTCGCCGCGGTCCGAGACCGCTTCGGGGCGGACTTCCTGTGCGAAATGTACGGTCGCTGGCCGTTCTTCGAGGGCCTGATGGACGACGTCGAGATGCGCCTCGCGCGCACCGACCTCGCGATCGCCGCCCAGTACGAGGCCCTGGCGCCGCCGGTCCTGCACCGCTATGCCGCGACCATCCGCGACGAGTACCAACTGGCCGTCGACCAGGTCCAGGCCATCAAGGGTTGCGCCCGGCTGCTGGACTCGGAACCCACGCTGCAGCGCTCGATCCGCCTGCGCAACCCGTACGTGGACCCGATCCACCTCACCCAGGTGGACCTGCTGCGCCGCTGGCGTGAAGCGAACCGCGAGGATCGCGAGCTGTTCGAGGCGCTGCTCGCGTCGGTGAACGGCATCGCCCAGGGCCTGCAGGGCACGGGCTGAGCCGGCACTGCACGTTTCCCTTGTTGACTCCCGGGTGACGCTGCACTAGCGTCACCGGCGAGTTCACATGCGCGCGGCCCGCCCAATCGACCGCGATCGAAACCACCTAGGAGTCTCCATGGCAGCGAAGAAAAAAGCGCGGCGCACCACGCACCGCAGCAGCAAGGGAAAGAAGCTGTACGTCGTTCGGGATGCCAAAGGCCGAATCAAGGACGTCCAGTCGTACAAGCGCGCACACGCGGCCGACTTGAGGAAGAAGTCGAAGGCCGAGATCGCGAAGAAGAAGGCGACCAAGAAGAAGGCAGCCAAGAAGGCCGTCAAGAAGGTCGCGCGCAAGGCGAAGGTCGCTCGCCCGTCGATGACCAAGGCCAACGTCCGCAAGGCGGCAATGAAGCTGAAGAGATCCGTGCAGAAGTCGCCGGCCGCGGTCCGCAAGGCGGTGAAGAAGATGCCGACGCAGGCCCGCAGGGCCATCAGGCAGGCCGAGACGAGCATCTCCAAGGCCGTCGCGACGGCCAAGAAACAGGCCACCAAGACGATGAAGCAGGCCGAGTCGATGGCCTCGCAGGCACAGGCGTCGGCCGAAAAGTCGGCGACGACCGTGATCGACAAGGCCAAGGAAATCGCCGGCAACGTCAGCGATACCGTGCAGGGCATGGTCGAAAACGTGATGCCGGGCGACTCGAAGTAATCGACTTCGTTCGCAGGCGTTGATCGCACCGAGGCCCCGGCACCCGCCGGGGCCTTTTGTTCACCTCTCCCGCGTGCGGGAGAGGTCGGCCAAAAGCCGGGTGAGGGTTGCCTTCACCTCTCCCGGCTGCGGGAGAGGTCGGCCAAAGGCCGGGTGAGGGCGCTTGATGTATCACTCGCGTTCGTCGTTGACGTTCCAGCGACGTTCCAGCTGGAACTTCTAAAGAAATCTAATTAATCAGGAGCGGGCGTCGGACGTGCTTCGGCCGGATCCGCTGGAGCGCGAATCGAAAAGCAGTCATTCGCGAAAGGGGAAAATCGGCCAGAAGCAGCCGGTCGAAGGGGTGGTTAAACTGCGTTGAAGGTAGAGGGCGCAGATATGGCCGAGCCTGCCGAATCGGAACAGAGGCTTCTCGATTGCCTCGACGGCCGCGGCTCCGATGACGAGTGGCGCGCTATCCAGTCGCTTCACCAACTCGTAGGTGTTCGCCTGCCCGAATTGCTTTTGGCGAGATACCGTTCATCTCGATCAGCTGGGCCGCGCAGTTCCTGCGTGTATCACGCCACGAAGTTCGCTAGAGCTAGTGACGATGCTGTGCAGCTTGGGCTAGAGGCCCTGGAGGACCGTTCCAAGGTGGTTCGCTACCGAGCTTGTGGGCTGTTGGCGTACTCGCAGCGGCGCAGTCTGGTGGATCGCCTTCGAGCGCACGTAGCCGCTGTTTCCGAGGCGTCGAGGGCCGACCTGCTGGCTGCGATAGACGCGCTGGAACAAGGCAACCATCACTTGTTCGTTGACCGGAAACACTCTGGCAAGATGACGTGGAACATCGTAGAGAATTGAGGCGATACGCGACCGGCCGGAGTGGGTCGAAAGCAGTGGTCCGGTAACAGCAGAAGGTAATCGAGTGAAACGACCAGATCAGGTTTGTGAGAGTTGCTGGCGCGTGAGTAGGGCATCGCCGGTTCCGGTGACCGAGATCGCCTGCCACCACAACAAGGTGCTCGCGACGTGGCACGCAGATACGGATGAGTGGACGTACCAGCATCGCGTCGCACGTAAGCGGCCCACCCACAAGCAGAGCGAGCAGTTGGCGAAGATGTTCGACCAGGCAGGCTCCGCGACCCGACGGCGGGAAGAGACGTAGCTGGGATTCCCTCGTCTACCCGGACACCGAACGTAGGCCTGCTTCGGGTCGTCTTTG
The DNA here is from genome assembly GCA_963843985.1 of uncultured Gammaproteobacteria bacterium. Lineage (GTDB taxonomy): Bacteria > Pseudomonadota > Gammaproteobacteria > Steroidobacterales > Steroidobacteraceae > RPQJ01. Next base: position 38,571 of record CAWJMS010000004.1, read on the forward strand.
CCCGTATGACGTCCGCTTGCGGGACGCGGGCCACTGGTCCAACGGCGGACAAGACTCACCACCACAACTTGATAACTGAGCCTTCGCTTCAGGTCGACTTCGCCGGCCGGATCCGCAACTCCCGTCGCGACGGAAGGCGGGCGAGGTACGACGGGTAGCGATCGGCGGGCCGGACGCCTTCGCCTTGCAATGCCGCGTATTCCGGGTCCCAGGGCAACACGATGATCACGCGACCGTCCGCCTCGAACCACTTGGGCAGGATCGGCGGCACCTCGCGTTGCCGCTCTCCGTGCAGCATCGAGCGCAAATCGTCGTAGCGGGCACGCGTCTCAGCCAGGTCCTGCAGGGTGGCGAGCGTCGGCGGCGCGATCTTCATCGTGCCCGCGGCGCTGCGGGCGAACGCCTCGTCGGTCGTCAGCCAGGCATGCTCGGTCGTCTCGGTGCGATCGACGCTCGCTTGCTGCCCGGCCGGCACCTCGATCGCGAAAAAGCGGGTGTCGTAGCGCTTGCGTTCGTGCGACGGCGTGATCCAGTGCGACCAGTACACGAGCGGCGCCACGTCGAGATAGAGCGCCTCGGACTGCAGCACGTCGACGAGCGCCGTGCGGCTGGCGGCAATCTCCGCACGATGCGTCTTCAGGCGCTCCACCTGGGCCGCGTCGCAGGTCGAGCCGTCGGCGCGCCGTGCCAGCAGCACGCCGCATTCCTCGTAGGTCTCGCGACAGCCCGCGACGTGCAGGCCGATTGAAGTGGCCGGGTCGAGCACGGCACCCGAGTACGTCGCGAGCCTCTCGCCGCAGCGTTCGCGATCGGCGGGCAGCACGCGCGCGATCGTATTTGGCGCGAAGTCGGCATCGTCGAGCCGGCCGCCCGGAAACACCCAGAGGTCACCCATGAATGCAAGTTGCGCCGCGCGGCGCGTGAGCAGCACTTCGAGCCCGGCGCGCGTCTCGCGGAGCAGCACGACGGTGGCGGCGTGGCGAATCGGGACGGGGGCGGAATCGGGGGAACTCACGAGGCGTCGTTCGCGATGAAATGGGGAAGAGGTCGCCATGATCGCACGACCCGGTAGCCGGCGGCCGCGGCTGTTGCGACGCGTTCCTCGCGAAATGCCATCCGGCCCCGTGATTACGTACGATTGCCGGGGTGGACACCTGGTACACGCTGCCGCTCGGTGATGCGCTGACGGCGCAAGTCACGCTCTCCGAGATCCGTGAGGCCTTTGGCGCGGCTCAGCAGGGCCTCGACGCGGCCGTGTTCACGCGCCAGGTTTCGGGCCCACTGCACTGCGAGGTGACGGCGTATTTCTCGCCGGCCGCCGCGGCCCTCGCCCGTCGATTCGACGCCACCCCGTGCGCGCCGCCGGGTCGGCGAGGCCTCGAACTGCTCACCGGCCCGGCGGACTGTGCGTCGCGACTGTTCCGCTGACTCAGGCGAGCGCGGCGTCGAGCGTAATCTGCGCCGCGGCGAGCACCTTCGACACCGGGCAGTTCTTCTTTGCGTCGGCGGCGAGTTCCGCGAAGCGTTCCGCGGTGAGGCCGGGTACCTTCGCCCGGGTCTGGAGGTCGATCCTCGGGATCGAAAAACCGCCCGGCACCTGCTCGAGATGCACCGCGGCCGTGGTGCGGATTTCGGTCGGCGCGATCTTGTCACGCGCCAGCAGGGCGGTGAGCGCCATCGTGAAGCAGGCGGCGTGCGCGGCGCCGAGCAGTTCCTCGGGATTGGTCTCCTTGCCGCCCTCGAAACGCGCCTTGAACGTATAGGGACCGCGGAACGCGCCGCTCTCGAGCGCGATCTCGCCCGCGCCTTCCCGCAGGCTGCCCTTCCACACCGCATCGGCCTTGCGAATGGTCATGTTCGACTCCTTGGGTCTGTGGGGGGTTGTGACACATGGGCCAGCCGCAGCCGGTTGCCGACGAACTGGCCGCCGAAATACGCGACCACGAAAAAGGGCAGGGCGCCCCAGCGGAACGGCAACCCGAGGATGAACCGCAACGCGATCACCATCGGCACCGGCGCGTGGATGGCAACGAACCACGCGGGCGAGAACTTGCGGACGCCGCCACGCCAGTAGCCGAACGGCAGGTTGATGACGAACGTGATGACGAGCGCGATCAAATATTGCTGAAGCTGCGGCATCGCCCAAGCGTCGGCGAATCAGCACCGACCGTCAAGGCAGTCGCATTCACGCCGGCTTGTGCGCCGCGAAACGGAGCCGCACGTAGTCGGCGACCCACCGGCCGCCCGCGTCGCAAAGCCCGGGTTGCAGCGTAATCAGCAGTTCCTCAGTGACCCGCTCGCGCTCGGTGGTGGACAGGTGACCCAGCAACGGCTCGCCGAATGCCGCGAGCCAGCCGCGTATGTCGCCCGGCAACGGCGTCGGTCGTGGAAACGCTTCGATGTATCGCACGTCGAATCCGCGGGCGGCGAGGCGTCGCCGGTACTCGTCCACCGTCGGGAAGAACCAGGGGTTGCGCATCTCGAGACCGTGGTCGCGCAGCGTGGCCTCGATGGCCCGCACGATCGTGTCGATGTTGCCGTGTCCGCCCATTTCCGCGACGAACCGGCCGCCCGGCCGCAACGCCCGGAACACGCCGTCGATCACCGCGTCGGCGTTCAGCATCCAGTGCAGCGCGGCATTGGAAAAGACCGCGTCGAATTCGGAGTCGAACGTGAGTTCGTCGCCGCTCATGTACCCGGGCGTCGAGGCCGAGCGACCGGGCCGCGGCGACCATCGGCGCGCTCGCGTCGACGCCGACGACGCTGCAGCCGGACTGCGCCAGCTTTGCCGTGAGCGCGCCGTCGCCGCAGCCGAGGTCGAGGATGCGTTCGCCCGGACGCGGGTCGAGCAGTTCGGCCACCGGCGTGCCGAGATCCGCCACGAAGCGCGCGTTCGCGGCGTAGACCGCGGGATTCCAGTCTTCGCGGGCCGGGTCCTTCATGCGCGACGTATACCACGAGGATCCGCGCCGACGGCGCGCGAGCGGGATCGCGGCAACCCGCGACGCCTAGAACTGATAGTGAATCGCGAGCTGCGTCGCGGCGATCGCAATATCGCGCTTTCCGTCGAACGAGTCGTCCTCGTAGGCATAGGCGTCGGTCTGCACGGCAATGCCGAGGTGCGGCGTTGGATAGAATCGCACGCCGATGCCGGCGCTGCCGACGGTGTTGTCTTCGTTGCCGCAGCAGTCGCTGTCGAGCCTCAGCTCGCCGAGCCCGAGCTGGCCGAAGAGTTCCCAGCCGCTCTTGCCGAACGGGATGATGCCGACGACGTGCGCCGAAAGGGCGCTGGCGTCGAACGATTCCTTCGGCAGGCCATGGCCTCCGATGCTGTAACTGCCCTGGTTCGACAGGCGTGCTTCGACAGCCAGGTACCTGAGGAACTTGTAACCACCGTAAATGCCGTAGCTTGTGCCCGAATCGTCGAAGTTGAGGCTGTTGAAGGCGCCGTCGTCGTCGAACTGGGCCGAGCCTACGCTGGCGCCGACGTAGAATCCGCGCGACGGCGGCTCGGCCGCCATGGCCGAACTACCGAGGAACAACAAGGCAATCAGTCCGTGCGTGAACCTGGGCATGGTGTCGTCTCCTCCATAAGGCGATTCTCTCGAGCGCGGGGATTCTGCCGCTTCCGGACGGGTGGCGTCGAGTCTCACCCGGATTTTGCGTTGCTCGTAAGCAATAATGCCTATGATTCCGGTGCATGCGATGGACAGGTAACATAGTGCCGTCCGAACTGACGCAATCGTGACGGCCGGCCGCGATGCCCGTCACCTCGAACCCGCGCGAGGGATCCAGATGAACATTCGCATCGTCGGATTGATTGCACTGGCACTGTTCTGCACGGTCAACGATACGGCCCGCGCGGACGACACTTTTCGCTGCGGCAACCGGCTCGTCGAGCCGGGCATGACGCGCGCGGAGGTGCGCGAGCTTTGCGGCGACCCTGCAGAGGCTTCCGACGAGGTGCAGGACGTGCACAGTGGAGACCGCGTGACCGGCACGACGATGGTGCATCGCTGGACGTATACGTCCTACAGCAAGACCCGGGTGCTCGTGTTCGACCAGGACGTGCTCAAGTCCATTTCGAGCGAATAGTGGGCCGGCGCGCCGGCACGGGCACGGACGCGCCGCTCGACGGGCGCGCCGTCGACGAGATCTATGGGCTCGAGCCGGTGTTCGAGCCCGGCGCGTCCGATGCGGCCAGCCCCGCCGAGTTCGTGGACGTCGACTGTCCGTATTGCGGCGAGCGGTTCGAGACGGCCATCGACCTGTCGGCCGGCGGATTCGCCTACATCGAAGACTGCCAGGTCTGCTGCCAGCCGATCGAGCTCGCGAGCGAGCTCGACGAGTCCGGGGCGCTGGTGGCCGTCAGGGCGAGCCGCTCCGATTGATTGCGGCCGTTTCAGTTCGAGACCGGCGGCGTGCTCCGGTAGGTGCGCTGCATGTCGAGCATCCAGCCCGGGTATTCCTTCGGCAGCTGGCTGACGTCGTCGAGCGCCTGGACGTCCTCGGCGCTCAACGCGAGCTTGCAGGACGCAAGATTGTCCTCCAGCTGCTCCATTGAACGCGCGCCGATGATGACGGTCGTCACCGACGGCCGGGCGAGCAGCCACGCGAGCGCGACCTGCGCGATCGAAACCCCGTGCCGCTCGGCGATCGGCCGCATGGCGTCGACGCAGCGGAAGGCGCGGTCCTTGTCGATGGGCGGGAAGTCGAACGTCGCGCGCCGCGTGCCTTCGGGACCCTTGCCGTCGGGGCCGAACTTGCCGGTCAGCAGGCCGCCCGCGAGCGGGCTCCAGACCATCAGGCCGAGCTTCTGGTCCTCGATCAGCGGCACGACGTCGCGCTCGAGGTCGCGCCCGGCGATCGTGTAGTAGGCCTGGACGCTTTCGAAGCGCGCCCATCCGCGACGCTCCGAGATCGCGAGCCCCTTCATGATCTGCCACGACGCCATGTTGCACAGGCCGATGGTGCGAACCTTGCCCGAGCGCACCAGGTCGTTGAGCGTCGACAGCGATTCCTCGAGCGGCGTCAGCGGGTCGAAGGCGTGCAACTGATACAGGTCGATGTGATCGAGCTGCAGCCGCTGCAGGCTCGCGTCGATCTGGTGCATCAGGTGATAGCGCGACTGGCCGCGGCCGTTCGGCAGCTGGCTCATCGGGCCCGTGGCCTTGGTCGCCACCACCAGCTGGTCCCGCGGCAGGCCGAGATCCTTGATCGCCTGTCCTACGAGGCTCTCCGACTGCCCGAACGAATAGACGTTCGCCGTATCGATGAAGTTGATGCCCGCGTCGAAGGCGCGCTTGACCTGCGCCGTCACGGCCTCCTGTTGCAGGCTGCCCATCACGTCCCAGAATCCCCCCGCGCTGCCGAACGTCATCGTGCCGAGGCAGAGCTCGGACACGTACAGGCCGGTGTTGCCGAGCATTCGATATTTCATGTGGGTCTCCCGCGGAACTGGATTACGATCGCAATCGCGCAAGGATACCGGAGCGCAAGCCGGGAGAATCGATTGAGCGACTGGGACGACGAGCGCGAGCGACCGGAGCCGGTCGTCGTGCCTCATGACGAGCTGTCGGCCGAGGCGCTGCGGGGCGTCATCGAATCGTTCGTGCTGCGCGAGGGAACGGATTACGGCGAGCGCGACATCGCGCACGAGGCCAAGGTCGCGCAGGTGATGCGGCGGCTGGAAAGCGGCGAGGCGCGCATCCTGTTCGATCCGCTCGATTCGAGCATCACGATCGTCAAGGTCGAGCCGGGCGAGTCCCGCTCGAAGGCGCGGTCGTCGGCCGTGACATGACCAGGCAGGAACTCGCGTGCCGGCGCGAGGCGATCACGCGATACGCGCAATGCGCGGCACGAATCGGCGGGTTGAGGCGACGGTCAACCGGCTGAGCGCCGCTGGCGTCGCAGCATGCGTACCGAGCTCGTCAGGTCGTCCTCGACGGTTGCGGTGCGGTCGCGCTCCGCCGCGTCCAGCAGCGAGTCCAGGTGACCACGCATGTTACGGACCACTTCGACGATCGCGGATTCTTCGGCCGGCTTGGCAATCAGGTAGCCCTGGACCGAGACGTCTCCACAGGCTGCGAGAAAGTCGAGTTGGGCGGGACGCTCCACGCCCTCGATCGTGACCTGTAGTCCGAGGTTGCGGCAGAGGCGGATGATCGAGTGCACGATCGCGGCCGACCGCGGGCTGCTGTCGAGCGCGGCGATCACGCTACGGTCGAGCTTGACGCGTCTGAGCGGCAACTGCTCGATCGAGGTCAGCGACGAAAACCCGGTGCCGAAATCGTCGAGCGCCGTGTCCACATTCAGCCTCCGCAATCCCTGCAAGACCTCGACGGTCACGGCGCCGGTCTGCAGCATCGTCTCCGTCAGTTCGAGCTCGATCGCTTCCGGCGGCAGGCCGTGCCGACTGAGCAGATGCTCGATTTCCACGAGGAAATTGCCGGTCACGAACTGCTGCGCCGACACGTTGATCGCCACGCGTGCGTCAGGCCAGCCGTTGCGCCGCCAGTTGCTGACGGCCTCGGCGGCCGTCTCGAGGATCCAGTCGTTCAAGTCCAGCATCAGGCCGGACTGCTCGGCGATCTCGATGAACTGCCCGGCCGGAACGATCTGGCTGTCGCTGCGTCGCCAGCGCAGGAGCGCCTCAACCGCGGTGGTGCGATGCCGGCCCAGGCACACCTGCGGCTGATAATGAAGCACGAAGTCGCCGCCCTCGATGGCCTTGCGCAGTGCCTGTTCCACGCGGAACCGGTTCGACGCTCTCACGAGCATCGATGGGTCGTGGACGCACAGTCGGTTGCGACCGAGTTCCTTGGCGCGGAACAGGGCCGCGTCTGCCGCGCGAAGGAGCGAGGTTGCATCGCGACCATGCTCGGGGAACACCGCGACGCCACAGCTCACGCCGACAGAGACCTCGCGCCGATCGATGAGCAGTGGACATTGGAAATCCGCCGACCAGTTGTGCGGCCCGTCGCTCGACCTCCGTGGCATCGCCCGAGTAGTTGAATACCAGCGTGAACTCGTCGCCGCCCAGCCTCGCGATGACTCCGGCCTCGCCGGCGATGCGGCGCAGGCGCTCGCCGATCTCCATAAGGACGCGATCGCCGAAGTCATGGCCCAGCGTGTCGTTGACGGTCTTGAAGTTGTCGAGATCGAGGAACAGTACGGCGATATGCGATCCGGCCGGACCATTTGCGCCCGCGGCGTCGAGCATTTCATTCAGGCGTTGGAACAACTGCCGTCGGTTCGGCAGGTTCGTGAGCGGGTCGTGCTCGGCGAGGTGCCTCAGCTGCAGCGTGCGCTCCTCGACGCGATGCTCGAGCTGCGCCTGGTAAGTCTTGACGACGCGCTCGGCATCGGCCAGCTCCGTAGCCAGGTGATTGAATGCCTTGGAGAGTTCATCGATCTCGCGGGCGCCGCCGCGAATGACGCGGGTCGCGAGATCGCCGGATGCGAGAAGGCGAGTGCCCACCGTAAGCCGGCGCACCGGCCGGGTGACGGCCCATGCCGTGGTGAGCAATGCGAGCAATGTCAGCAGGATCGCCTTGTAGGTCGCGGTCCTGAGCGTCTGCTCCGAGCGCGCGACGGCCTGCTGCGCGCCTTCGGCGGAGGCCGTGAACGCGTGCCATGCGGGTGCTTCGACGTTCTCGCGAAATTGCGCGGCGAGCGCATCACCGTCGACCGCGAACAACGCCTGCCGCGCCTCGATTTCCGAACCGAGTCTCAGGGCCCGACGCCGCAGCGTAACCGCCTGGCCGAAATCCTCCATCTGCATCGCCAGCCAGTTGCGGCCGGGTGAGACCGAGAATTCTGCATTGTGGGTCTCGAACGAGTGGCGTAGTCGTGTTTCGCCGCTGGTAGGCCCATCGGTTGGTGCCGCCGCGGGCGAGTTCGCTCGATGCGTCGAATCGCGCCGCCTCCAGCGCGCTTGCCAGTTCCGCCATCGACGGTCGGGCCATGAGGCTGTTGCCAACCACGACACCGCCGCCGCCCGCGCCTTTGATGCGTCGGTCCAGCGCGGTGAACGCCACCTCGAGCGCCACGATGGATCGTCGGCGCTCGTCCTGCATGTCCAGCAGGCGGAACCCCTCGGCCTCGTGATCGGCAATCCGCTGCAAGAGTTGGTCCGCCGACAGGGACGCCGCGGCGCCACCGACCTCCGCAGTCCGATTCGCTGCCGCTGACAATCGCTCGGCCGACGCCATCGCGGCGGCGCGATTGTTGCGGGTGTCGGCTCGCAGGTAGGCGAGGACGCCTCGATCGAACGTGGCCAGGCCGTCGCCCAGCTCGCGCACACTGCGCGACAACGGTTCGAACTGCTGCCGCATCTTCGCGAGGTCGGCTGTCGCGCTCTGGGTGCTGCGCAGTGAGACGGCGATGGCCATGGCGAAAGCGCCGATGACGAGCGCATAGCCAAGCGCCAGCCACACGCCGATCGGCAGGCCTTTCGGGCGGTCGGGCGAGGCCGGTGGCTCCCGGTTCGTCATCAAGGGCACAGCAACCTGCCGTTCGTCTCGGGCCAAAGACGGCGCTTTGGACGATACTGCCGCCTCGCGACCGCTTCTCGTGGGATCCAGGTCACAAAAGAGGGCACTTGCCGTATCGGAAACCGCGGCCGTGGGCGGCTCAGGGACAGGTAACAACACGACGCTCGAACGTTGTCCGGCGGCCCAGGGGGCCATCGGGACCGGCCGGGCCTCAGGACAGGGACTGGCCCGCCAGCCACTGCCTGTCGACCTTGCCGGTCGCCGTGGTGGGCAGCGATGCGATGCGCTCGAGGTGGGCCGGAATCTTCCACTCGGGCAGCAGTGCGCGGAGCCGTGCGCGCATCGCCACCGGATCCCAGCGCGCCTGCGGCTTCAGCACCACGTAGGCGACGAGTTGCGTCTCGCCTTGTTCCCGTCGGGCGACCACGGCGGCCTCCGCGACGCCGTCGAGCTGCAGCAGCACGGCTTCCACCTCGCGCGCGTCCACGCGGTAGCCGCGAATCTTCACCTGGTGATCCCGTCGCCCGAGGAACACGAAGCGGCCGTCGTCTCGCAACCGCCCGAGATCGCCCGTGTGGTACGCGCGCTGGCCGGTCGCCTCGTCGAGCGTCTTGAACGCGCCAGCCGTCTCGACAGGCCGGCGCCAGTAGCCATCGGCGAGATACGCGCTCTTGACGACGAGTTCGCCCACGTCGCCACGGGCCACCGGCTCGCCGGACTCGTTCACGAGCACGAGCTCCTTGTCCGGCACCGGGAAGCCGGCGTCGACGACATCCTGGTCGAGCACGGTCTGCTGGTCGATGCGGGCCACGGTCAGCAAGGCGGTCTCGCTGATGGCGAAGCGGTGCAGCAGGACCGAGGACGGCGGGAAATGCTGTCGCCACATCTGCAAGTCCGCAGGGAGCACGGTGTCTCCCGCGAGCGCGACGAGCCGGACCGCAGGAAACACGGCTTCGCTCTCGAGCTTCGACAGGAACCGGCGGAAGTACAGCACCGGTGGATGCAACAGCGTCACGCGTTCTTCGGCTAGCCACTTGCGAAAGACTTCGAAGCCCCAGGCGGATATGTCGAAGAGGTGCACGCTGGCGCCGAGGAGCAGGGCGCAGAACACGTCGGATTCGGACGCAGAGAAGCTGCAGTGGGTCAGCAGCGACTGGCGATCGGCTGGAACGATGGCGTCGTACTGCGTCGAGAGCCACACGCGATGCAGCACGGCCCGATGGCTTTTGACGACGCCTTTCGACTGGCCCGTCGTCCCGGAGGTGTAGAAGATCGTCGATGCGTCGTGCGGCTGGCCGGTTGCCGGCGGGTTGGTCTCGGGGTAACGCTCGTCGATCTCGTCGATGACCATGACGTCGCAGGCGCCGGCGGCCAGTTCCAGTGCGCGTGCGCGCAAGTCGGCGGTCGTCAGCAGCAGGTCGGGCCCGATATCCTTCATGACCTCGGCCTGTGCCGTGATTGGCATGCGCGGGTGGACTGCGAGGTAGGTCTTGCCGGCCTTGAGGATCGCGAGCGTGACGATCACCATTTCGGGCGACTGCTCGATCAGATACGCGACCGCGCCGGCCCCGCGTGATGCGCGTTCCCGGATGGCGTGAGCGATACGATTGGCGCCGCGATTCAGTTCCCGATAGGTCCAGCGCCGGTTGCCGCCCGTGAGGGCCAGCTTCTCGGCGAACCGTCCAGCAACCTGCTCGAAACGCGCGGGGATGGTCTGCTCGATGTCGGCGCGGGTGAAGGGCAGGCTCGCAGGGATCACCGCGAGGTCGGTATTCAACTGCGCGGCCAGTTTGTGGTCCTGCAGCGCGCGATAGTCCGCCGGCAGCAGCTGGACACCTTCACGCAGATTGCGCTCGCGGGCCCGCATTTCCGCCTCGCCCGGCACCAGGATCTCCGTCGCGTTCGCCGCGGGCGTCGCCGCTTTCACCTGGTCGATCAGCCGGTCCACGCGCGCGGTGAAGTCCACCAGCGGCATGAAGACCTCGGGATTGATCGCCAGGAAGAAGTGGCCGAAGTCCGCCTTCTCGCCGGGCTGCCGCATCCGGTCGCGACGATGGTCCTCGCCGAAGCCCGCGCCGGTCAGGACGCCGGCCAGCACCTCCATCACGAGCGCGAGGCCGTAGCCCTTGTGTCCCCCGATCGGCACGCCGAGTCCGGCGGCGAGGTCCGCGGCATCCGTCGACAGGTGGCCGAAGCGATCCATGATCCAGCCGGGCGGCAGTGGCTTGCCCTCGGCGAGGTGGAGGGCGACCTTGCCTTTCGCTGTGACGCTCATGGACACGTCGAGGACGATCGGAGCGTGACGCGCCGCGGGAATCCCTGCGGCGATCGGATTAGTGCCGAACAGCGGCGTCACGGCACCCGTCGGCGACAGCCACAGCGCGCTGTTGGTCGTGCAGAGGCCGATGAGGTTACGGCGCGCGGCCATCCAGACGTAGTGGCCGGCGGCGCCGAAGTGATTGGAGTTGCGCACGCCGACGACACCGATGCCGCTCGCCTGCGCCTTGCGTATCGCCATCTCCGTCGCCATGACGGCTGCCAGCTGGCCCGGGCCGTTGTCCGCGTCGATCAGCGCGCTGGTCGATGTTTCGCGCTCGACTCGGAATCGCGGCCGCGGGTTCGTGGCGCCCGCCGCCAGGCGCCGGGCATAGCGGGGAATCGCACCGACATTATGCGTCGGCTGGCCACGCAGGCTGGCCTCGACCTGCACGTCCGTCATCGCCGCGGCGTCGGCCGCCGACAGCCCGGCCTTCTCGAGCGCTTCCTGTCCGAAGGCGCGCACGCTGTCGAGCGTGACGCGCATGACGGGCGAATCGGATCCGTCGTGGTCGCCGCCGGCGTACGCCGCGTGGGGTGGCGCGTGTTGCTCGACTCGAACGGTCTCGCGCGATCCGGCCGCGGATTCGTGAGACACCGCCACGCGCGGCCAGGTCCGCGACGGTCTGATACTGGAAGAGTTGCAGCGGCGTGACCCGGAGGCCTGCTCGATTCGCACGGTCGATATCTGCAGGCCGAGCAGCGAGTCGCCGCCGAGATCGAAGAAGTTGTCGTGGACACCCACACTGTCCCGGCGCAGCACCTCGGCCCAGATCCGCGCGAGAATTTCCGCGGCCGGCAGGCCCGGCGCGACGAGTGCGTCTGCCGGTTCGGGAGGCAGTTGTGTCGACGGTGGCAGCGCCTTCCGGTCGACTTTTCCGCTCGGCGTCCTCGGCATGGCCGGCAGCACCACGACGGAGGCCGGCATCGTGTAAGCGGGCAGCTTGCCTTTCAGCGACTCTCGCAGCGCCTTCGCCAATGACGCGTCACGGGCCGGGTCCGTTCCTGACGGGCCCGCGTTGCGCATCGCCACGTAGGCGACGAGCCGCATTTCGCCGAGGCCGCCTTGCTGGGCCACCACGACGCTCTGGAGCACGTCGGGATGCGAGTTCAGCGCGGCCTCGATCTCTCCGGGCTCGATGCGATACCCGCGCACCTTCACTTGATCGTCGGCGCGCCCCAGGAACTCGAGATTGCCGTCCGTCCGCATCCGCGCCCGATCGCCCGTTCGATAGAGCCGCGCACCGGCAGTGTCGTCGAACGGGTCGGGTACGAACCGCTCGTCCGTGGCGTCCGGATTCAGGTAGCCGCGACCGACGCCCGGCCCACCGACGCACAACTCGCCCGGCACTCCGGCGGGGACCAGTTCGCCGGCAGCGTCCAGCACATATATACGCGTGCCTGGGATTGGACGGCCGATCGGCACGATCGTCGCGGGCCGATCCTCGAGCGGCGAAATCGGATGGACCGTGACGATGCCGGTCGTCTCGGTCTGGCCGAACATGTTCACCAGTCGCGCGCCGTGCCGGAAACCGTAAGCCCAGTGCGCAGGCAGGTCGGAGTGCAGCGCTTCGCTGGCCGACAGAATCAGGCGCAGCCGATTGTCGAGCAGCGCCGCCCGGCCGTCGGCGTCCAGATGAGCCAGCATGCTCGTCGCGATCCGCCAGTACGAGGGCACGATGTCGATGATCGAGACGTCGTGCCGCCGGATGAGCTGGAACAGCGACAGCGGGTCGCGAATCTCGTCGCTCGAGGCCATCACGACGGTTGCGCCGCACGCCAGCGGCAGCAGGAACTGCCGCATGGACGACGAGAACGTGAACGACGCCGTATGGAGGTAGCGGTCGCTTTCGGTGACGCCCAGCGCCGCCTGCATCGCTCGCACGTAGTGGCACACGTTCGCGTGCGTGATCATCACGCCCTTGGGCGTGCCAGTCGACCCGGACGTGTAGATCACGTACGCCAGGCTCGCCGGGCTCGCGGGACTCACGGGAACGCGATCCGACTCTTGCGCAACGGAAGAACGCAACGCTTCCACGCAGACGACTGGCACGCCGTGAGCGGGCAGCCGGGACCGCGATGGCTCATCCGTGACGATGGCCATCGCGCGTGCATCGTCGAGCATGAACGCGAGGCGATCGGCCGGGTGTTCTGGATCCAGCGGCAGACAGGCGCCGCCCGCCTTCAACACGCCGAGCAGCGCGACCGGCATGTGCACGGAGCGCGGCAGGCACACCGCGACCACCGCATCGGCCGTGACGCCGAGTCCCTTCAGCCGATGCGCCAGTCGGTTGGCTCGCTCGTCCAGTTCACGATACGAAACAGGATCGTCGCCTGATTGCACCGCGACCGCCGCGGGTGTCCGATCCACTTGGGATTCGAACAGTTGCGCGTACGAGCGCGCGTCGACGGCCGGAGCGGAGGCCCCGCAGCCGGCGGCGAGCAACTGGCGCCGCTCGGCGCCGGTGACGAGCGGCAGCCGTGAGACGCGCTCGTCCGGCATGGCGACCAGGCCCTCGATGAGCGCGTGGAAGTGCTCCGCCAATCGTCGGATCGTGTCCGGTTCGAACAGGTCGCGGTTGTACTGCCATACCGCCTCGAGGCCGCGCTCGCGTCGGCGACAGGTACAAGGTGAGGTCGAACTTCGCGGTCTCGCCCTCGACCTTCAGGGGCTCGACGACGAGGCCTGGCGGGAATTCGGCGCGCGCCTCGCCGTAGTTCTGGAAGGCGAACATCACCTGGAACAGGGGCGTGCGATCGGGACGTCGCGTCGGTTGCAGTTCGTCGACGAGTTTGTCGAACGGGACGTCCTGGTTTGCGTAGGCGCCGAGGGCCCGGCGCGGACGCGGTCGAGCAGCGTACGGAACGAGGGGTCGCCGGACAGATCCGCCCGCATGACGAGCGTGTTGGCGAAAAAGCCGATCAACTTCTCGGTCGCAGCCTGTGTCCGGCTCGCGATCGGCGTCCCGACCGAAAAGTCCTCTTGCCCGGAGTAGCGCCAGAGCAGCGCCTGGAAGGCCGCGAGCGAGGCCATGAAGAGGGTGGCGCCGGACTCGGCCGCGACGGATCGCAGGGCCTCGACGAGAGGGCGGGGAATCAGGCATTCGTGCGTCGCGCCCCGATAGGTCTGGACCGCGGGCCGAGGCCGATCGAAGCTCAACTGCAGGTCTTGCGGCACGTCACGCAGCTGCTCCTTCCACCAGTCGAGCTGCTGTTTCGCGTCCTGTGCTTGCGCCAGCCACTCGCGCTGCCACGCGGCGAAGTCCGCGTACTGGATGGGCAGCGCCTCCAGCGGCGACGCGCGGCGCGTCGCGAAAGCCGTGTAGAGGGCGCCCAGCTCGAACGCGAGCACGGACTTGGACCAGCCGTCGGAGACGATGTGGTGCATCGTCAGCAGCGAGCACGTGCTCGGTCGTCGCCGAGCGCGGACGAGCACGGCGCGGAAGAGCGGTCCCCTTGCGAGATTGAAGGCCTCGCGCGCTTGCTCGGCGGCAACGCCGTCGCGCCTCCCGAAACGCTCTGTCGCTGGAAGCCGGGACAGGTCGATGACCGCCAGCCGCATCGGGGCCGCCGGCACGACCACCTGCAGCGGCGCCCCGTTCACCGACGTGAAGATCGTGCGCAATGCCTCGTGACGCCGTCGGATCTCGCTCAGGCGTCCTCGAGAGCCGGAACTCCAGCGCGCCGGTCGAATTGCAGCGCGAGTGCATGTTGTAGGCGGGGTTGCCGGACTCCAGCTGGTCGAGGAACCAGAGCCGCTGCTGCGCGAATGACAACGGGCAGGGCTCGTCGGTGCGTCGCCTCGGAATCGTACGGGGTCGCTGCGCGGACTGGCGCGTCGCAAGGTCTTCGGCAAGTGCGCTGACCGTCGGCCGCTCGAAGAGCGCTTGCGACGGGAGATCGACCTGAAACGCATCGGCAATCCGGGCGGCCGCCATCGCCGCCGACAGCGAGTGACCGCCCATCTGGAAGAAGTTGTCGTGGATGCCGAGCCCGTCCAGGCCCAGCACCTGGGCCAGGATCTCGCCGATTTTTGCCTCGGTGGGGGTGCGGGGCGGATCGAGCGCGCTGCGGCTGCGGATGCCGTGGTCAGGCACTTCCAGGCCGAGGCGTGCCGCGAGATCGCGACGCCGTGGTTTGCCGGTGTGTCCTGTCGGGATCGCGTCCGTCAGCACGATCGGCTGCGGCAATTTGAACGGAGCGAGTCGGCTTGCCGCGAATTGCTGGATATCCAGGACCGTCGCCCGCACGCCGTTGCGCAGGACGACCGCCGCGGCGACGCACTCGCCGAGCGTGGGATGGGGCACCGCGAAGCTGACGGCCTCGGCCACGGCCGGGTGTTCCCGGAGGACGTCGTCCACCTCCTGCGGCGAAATCTTTTCCCCGCCGCGATTGATGATCTCCTGCAGCCGGCCGGTGATGAACAGATCGCCGTCCCGATCCATGCGACCCAGATCGCCGGTCCGGAACCAGCCGTTCGTGAATGCACGGCGTCTCCGCCATCGTCGGTTTCGTAGCGGCTCATGACGTTGGCGCCACGAATCACGACTTCGCCGCTTGCGCCGGGCGGCAGCAGGTTGCCGGATTCGTCCATGATCGCCACATCCGGCCCGGCAGCCTTGCCGACCGAGCCGCGCTTCCGCGTGTGGGGCGGGAGCCGGTTGCTCGCGACCTGCGGTGCGGCCTCGGTCATGCCGTACGCTTCGATGAACGGGACTCCGAAAGTGCGCTCCATGTCCGCGATGAGTTGCGGCGGCATTGCGGACGAGGCGGAGCGTATGAAGCGCAACGTCGAGTGTGTCGCAAGGCCCGGACGCTGCCGCGCCTCGGTGAGGATCATTCGGTGGACGGCGGGAGCGGCCGTGTACCAGGTCGGCCGGAACTCCTGCAGCCAGGCGTGGAACTGCGGCGCAGCGAAACCCGGCGGACAGACGACACTGGCCCCGGCGGTCAACGACGCGAAGATCGCGCTGAGCCCGTGAATGTGAAAGAGCGGCATCACGCTGAGGCAACGGTCGCCACTCGTGAGCTCCAGGGTTGCGCAGATGGCGCGGGCCGACGCGAAGATATTGCGATGGGTCAGCGGTACCCGCTTCGGGCGCGAGGCGGTGCCCGATGTGTGCAGCAGCAACAACGTGTCGTCCGGCCCCGCGGCCTCGCATCGGGCAGCCGGACGTCGTGTCGGACCGGCGAGTTCGAACACACCCGCTGCCGCACCCGACGCCACGGACAACTCGAGCAGCGGTATGCCGCGCCGCGCTGCGACGGCGACGGCGGGAGAGTCGCTCCCGGCCAGCACGACCAGTGCAGTCGCCCCGAGATCGACCAGCGCCGAGTCGAATTCGCGATCCCGACAGGTCGGATTCAAGGGTGCGCACGTCGCGCCGGCGCCGATTGCGAGGATCGCCACCGCCAGCTCCGGGCCGTCGGGAAGCACGATCACGACCCGGTCGTTCCTGCCGACGCCGAGCGCGTGCAGGCTTGCGACGACATCCTCGACCTGGCGGCGCAATCCTGCGTACGTCAGCGGCGCGCGCCCGGGTGCGACGATCGCCACGGCGGACGGGCGGGTCTCGGCGTGCTGGCGAACGAGGCGGAAGATGTCGGTCATTCGCGACTGCTCCGTGCGGCCATCCTCAACGGCGATGGTCATGACCGGGCAAAACCAGCACGTCGACGACACAGACCTTGCCGTCCCGCACCGCCGTCATCGCGTCCTCGATGGCGGTCGGCAACTGGGCTTCCTCGGCAACCGGCCCGATGCCGACGGCGCCCATCGAGCGGGCCAGGCCGGCGATGTCGATGTCGGGCTCGCTGATGCGCTGGCCGATCCAGCGGTTCTCGACCGGTCGGCCGCGCCGTCGCGCAACGCGTTCCTGGTGTAGTTCGTCGTGGTAGAACGAGCGGTTGTTGCAGACGATCATGAGGCAGGGGATTGCGTAATGCGCCGCGGTCCAGATCGCCGTGTTACCCATCAGGAAGTCGCCATCGCCCATGATGGCGATCGGCATCCGCCCCGTCCCTTTGAGTGCCAGGGCCGCGCCAACCGTCATGCCGGGCCCGGATCCCACACCGCCTCCGCCGTCGTGCCCGATGTAGTCGAGCGGATGGCGCATGCGCAGGTACGCGCCGTTCCAGCCGAGCGGAAGGCGCGTGTAGCAGACCTCGCGTCGCGCGGCTTGCTGCCTCGAGCGCGCGCGCAATGCCGCGCATCGAGACCGCGCCTCGGCAATGGCCGGCGGCTCCTCTGCGGGGCCGGCGCGCGGGCTGCCGGTGCGCGGGCTCACCGATTCCAGCAGCAGCGGCACCGCCGCATCGGTCTCGCACATCAGGTACACGTCTGCCGGTGGCAGGCCCTGGTGGTCCTTGGACCAGCCGCGGTGGCTGAGCGCGTCGCACGAGACGTTGATCACCTTCGCGGCGACCGGCTTCGAGCCGTAGGCCTGCTTGAGCGTGCCGGCGAGGTCCAGCCAGTCGAGCGCAAGGATGACGTCGGCGTCACCGAGCATGCTGGCCGATTCGATCGACAGGCTCGCCGACGGCGGCGCCGCGTGCAGCCGATGATCGGTCGGGAAGGCCGCGGGCAGCTTGACGTGGGTCAGCACCGGCATGTCGAGTCTCTCGGCCAGCGCAACGCGCGCGTTCCAGCCCTCGACGCTGCGCGAGCAGCGTCCTGCCAGCATGACCGGGTTCCGCGCGCCGGAGAGCAGCCGCGCGGCCGCGGACACGGTGTCCGGCGCCGGGTGGACGGTGGGCGGGGCGGTGTAGCGCGCGGCGTCCGGCAACTGCGGCATGGGCCCGATCTTGTGTTCCTGTATCGCGACGTCCAGGTTCACGTACACGGGTCCGCGCGGCGCCGTTTGCGCGAGCTGGGCCGCGCGCGCGATCGCCTCCACGGCGGCGCCGACGGAACCCGGCTGGTCGTCCCACTTGGTGAAGTTCCGCACGAGCGCGCCCTGGTCCGCGCTGGTGTGTATCCAGTCGATCCACGTCCGGCGCGCGGCATCCCATGGGCCCGTCGCGCCGAGCATCATGATCGGCGCGCGGTCGCACCAGGCGTTGTACACGGCCATCACCGCGCGCATCAGGCCGACGTTCGCGTGCAGCGCAACCGCCATCATCCGTCCACTCGCCTTGGCATACCCGTGCGCAATGGCGACCGTATTCTCCTCGTGCAGCGTGAGCACGATCTGCGGCGCGCGGTTGGCGAGATGGTTGACGATGCTGTCGTGCAGGCCGCCGCAGCTCGAGCCCGGCACGAGTGCAATGTATGGGATGTCGAGCCCGCTCAGCGCGCCGGCGATCTGGTCGCTGCCCCAGAACTCGGCGGCTGGCTGTGTCGGCACCGGCGTGTCATGGACGATGCCGGCCGTGGGCTCCTTCGCGCTGCCCATCTGGTTCTTTCCTCGATGTCCCGTCGGTAGACTAACAGAGCGATCCCGGATGCGCCTGCGGTGTCCGCCGCGCGATCGACGGCGGCTTTCGCGGTCGGCCAGGCTCGGCGGCCGATGCGACGCACAGATCCGCCACGGTTGCGCCCGTTCGCGCATTCGACATAAGTTGGCCGCTGCCAGGATCTCGGACACGCTACTCCAAATGCCCCTTGCCGACAGCACCGAACTCGCCGCCGCCCTCGAGAGCAACGCGCACCTCTGGCTCGCCGAACCTGGGCAGGGCGTCGAGGCCGGCCTGCTGCCAGCCTGGCTGGATTTGCTCGACACGAGCGAGCGGGTCAGGTTCGCGCGCTTCCGCTTCGACTGTGACCGGAACCTGTACGCCGCTGCGCACGCGTTGGTCCGCACCACGATTTCGCGATACGTTGCCATCAGGCCGGAGCGCCTGCGTTTCGAGACGGGCTCGAACGGCAAGCCTTGCCTCGCGCCGGCCCAGAATCCGTTGCGGCTTCGCTTCAGCTTGTCGCATACGCATGGTCTGGCGGCATGCCTCGTCGCGCGCCACGCCGAAACCGGCGTCGACGTCGAGGGGCTGGGAAACCGATCTCACCTGCTGGAGATCGCGACACGATATTTTGCGGCGTCGGAGGCGGGCGCCCTTGGCCGAATGACGGGGGAGTCGTTGCGCGACCACTTCTATTCCCTGTGGACGCTGAAGGAGGCGCTCGCCAAAGCCACGGGCGCCGGCCTGGCGCTCCCGCTCGCCGGATTCGCTTTCGAGATCGAAGGGGGGTCGATCCGCATCGCATGCCAGGGCGGAGACGACATGGCGGCATGGCAGTTTGCTCTTTGGCGGGCCGCGCCCGACCACGTCGTCGCAGCTGCAGTCAGGCACGACGGCACCAGTGAGCAACCATTGCGTCTACAGGTGCGCCGCACGGTGCCGCTGGGGCAAGATCTGACCGACGCGGGCGTCGCTTGCATCGCGTCGAGCGGCGGCCGTCATTCAAGTCCGGGACTTTGAGGCCGTAGCGACGACCGACGCCGGATAGGTGACGAAAAGGTGCGCACGGTTTGTCATAAGCCGGCGAAGGGCGTTGCGCCGGCGTGCTCGTGCATACCCGGATCCGTCACACGCGGCGGAGCATTACCGTCAGGGAACTGCTGCGGAGGGAACGGCTCGCTTCATTCCTCCGCGGATATGAGCTAAGTTCGTCGCGCAAGAGAAGGAAATCCAAGGCCTTGCGCCATCGCCGAAGGATGGCATTGCTTCGGTTCGGCAACAGGCTAGAAGGCAGCGCAAGTGACAGCTTCACCGGCACGACACGTGCGTGATTCCGTCCTGAGCGGCGAATCGTTCGCCCCGCCGGACGGTGATGTGGAGCGCGAGCTCGCGAGAATCTGGGCGGCGGCGCTGTCCATCGACAGGGTTGGAGTCGACGACGATTTCTTCGACCTCGGCGGGGACTCCATGGCGGCCGTGGAGATCTGCGGTGCCATCAGTCGCGAACTGGGCCTGGAGTTGCCGACACACGTACTGATCCGGGCGCCGACGGTGGCGGCGCTGAGCCGCACCATTGTAGAGGCGCAGCAGCAGGCCTCGGGCGCGACGGGCGATCGAAGCGACACGCTGATTGCGCTGCGCACGACCGGCAACCTCGAACCGGTGTGCCTGGTTCCGGCCAGGGCCGGGCGCACGATTCGCTACCGCGCGCTGGTCGACCGTATCGCGCCGGATCGGCCCGTCTATGCGGTCGTGCATCCGCCGCTCGCGAGCATTCCGGAGCTTGCACGCCACCATCTGACGCAGATCACGCGGATTGCGAAGGCCGGGTCGTTCGACCTGGTCGGGCAATGCTGGGGCAGCCTGGTGGTGCTCGAAATGGTCCGCCTCGCGCCGGAGTACGGCCTCTCGCCGCGGGTGGTCGCGGTCTTCGATCCACCGCTGTATCTCAGTGGCCTCGATCGCTCGATGGCGTGGTTTCGCCAGCGCGTACTGCCGTTCATCGCATTCGTGCCCCGCAGGCTGCAGGTCTATGCCGAGGAGCTCAGCGGCAAGAGTCGCGCCGAACGGCGCGCCTGGCTGGCGGAGAAGGCGCGCACGATGGACCATCGTCTTCGGGGTCAAGGTTCGAACCAGGACCTCGGTGACGAGCTGCTCGGTGACCGCGCGCATCGTGAGCTGACCGATGCGTCGCTGCGGCATCAGCCGGTGAAGCCGACCAGGCCCGTGCACGTCATCTTGAGCACGACGGACGGCGACGACGGCATCCCGCGCCGGATGCGGCGCCTCGTCGAATTCCTCGGGGCTCGCGAGCGCGTTCACCTCGTCCACGGGGACGGTACCGCCGATGTCTTGCTGCACAACGTGTCGGAACTCGCGACCGTCGTCGGCCGGTTGCTCGAACCGGCGCCAGCAACGGGGGCGGCCGACTCGGGACGGCCCTGAGCGCAGGCGCGTCAGATGCCCGAAGGTTCAACGCCGTCGAACTCGCCATCGGGCCGGCCCGCGCGCGATCCGTTCATCATCGTCGGGGTGCCCCGGTCCGGAACGACGATGTTGCGCCTCATGCTCAATTCGCATCCGCGTCTCAGGGTGCCGTTCGAGTGGCCGTTCCTCGACCTGGTGCAGGCGGCTTCCCGCTATTCCAACCTGTCCGATGCAGCGCACTTGCGCCAGCTGCTGGACAGCTTCGCAGAGGATTCGTTCGTGCGCAGGGGCGGGCTGATCACGCACAAGGAGAAGGTCCTTGCGCGCGAGATTCGCGATTGCGCCGGCCTGGTGCGCGCAATCGGCGAGGTCGACGCGGCCGAACACGGCAAGCAGCGCTTCGGCATCAAGATGTCCTACTACGCGTCCCGCATCGACGAGATACGGCGGCTCTTTCCCCGCGCGAGGATCATCCATATCGTGCGCGACGGCCGCGGGTTCGCCGCGTCGTATCGCAAGCTCTCCTGGGGCTCACGCAATGTGCCGCATGTCGCGGCGACCTGGCGGTCGGACGTAATGGCGGCCCGACGTCGTGGAGCGTCGATCGGCGTCGACTATCACGAGTTGTGCTACGAAGATCTCGTGACCGCACCCGAGGCGCAGTTGCGCCGGATTTGCGAATTCATCGGCGAAGAGTTCCACGAGAGCATGCTCGAGTACTACCGGACTGCCGAGGCGGAGATGCCGGCGGACAGCCTCCAGTGGCACCGGGCATCCGTGTCGGCGCCCGACGCGAGCAAGGTGACGGCCTGGCGGACCGAGTTGTCGCTCTCGGATCAACTCATCTTCGAGGCGGTCGCGGGAGACGCGCTTGCGACGTTCGGCTACCCGCTGCTGAAGCGCAGGGCTCCGGTGCGCCTGGCGGCCAGAAGGGTGTACTACGCTTTGTTTCGTCCGTACTGAGCGTGTCCCCGGCTGCGCACTGAATGGACGAAAGTCTCAAGCCGAACCGACCCACGACGGCGTTTCGCGGCGCGTTCTTCACCGTAGGAATGCGCTGGGCGGACCGGCTGCTGGGCCTGCTCAGCACGACGATTCTTGCCCGCCTGCTGGTTCCGGAGGATTTCGGCCTCGTCGCCATGGCGATGGTGGTCGTCGGGTTTTTCGACGTGCTGCTCGACCTCGGTGTGAGTGCAGCGCTGATCCAGCACCGCCTCGCAGACCGCGAGGAGTTCAGTACTGCATGGACGCTTCGCCTTGCACAGTGCGTGGTGACCGCTCTGGTGCTCCTGGTCGTGGCGCCGTTCGTCGCGGACTATTACGGCGACCCGCGGGTGACCGCTGTCCTCAGGGTCGCAGCCGGCACGGTGCTCATCGGCGGATTCGAGAACATCGGTACGGTCAGCTTCCAGCGGAACATGGAATTTGGCCGGGAATTCGAGTTCGTGGTGTTCAAGCGGCTGGTCGGTGTCGCCTGCACCATCGCGCTCGCACTCGCTCTGCGATCCTATTGGGCGCTGATACTCGGCAGCATGACGTACCGGCTCGTGGGGGTCGCGGCCAGTTACCGGATGAGCCGGTTCAGGCCGCATCTGACGCTGAGCCGGCTCTCCGAGATCTGGAATTTCTCGCAATGGAGTCTGTTCACGGGCATCGCACGCTACCTGAACGGAGCGATCCCGCGCCTCGCGTTGGGCGGGCGGGCGAATGCAGCCGCGCTCGGGACGTACACGATGGGCGAGGAGATCGCGCTGCTGCCGACGACCGAACTGTTGGCGCCGCTGGGTCGAGTGATGTTCCCCGCGTTTGCGGCGGCCAAGGACTCGCCCGCCGAACTGCTGCGTCTGGTCACGCTGGCGCAGGCGATCCAGGCGCTGCTGGCGATTCCATTCAGCATCGGAGTCGTACTCGTGGCGCACGACGCGATTCCGCTGCTGCTCGGCCCGCAGTGGACGGCTGCGGTGCCCATCGCGCAGATCGTGGCGCTGACGGGTGCAACGTCCGCGCTCGCGCACAGCCCGTCATGGATGTTGACCGCAACCGGCCGGATGCGGGTGCTGTGCTGGTACTCGTGGGCAAGGACGATGCTGCTGGTGCTGCTGCTGGCGCTGGTGTACCGGGGCCCGGACGCCGAGCGTATCGCGATGGCCGGGCTGGTGACCTCTGTCGCTGGCCTCGTCGCCCTGCAGGCCATCGCCTGGAAGGCGCTTCCGGGCTTTGGCGGCACGCGCTTCTGGTCGCAGACCTGGCGGCCGGTGCTCTCGGCGGCGTTGATGACTGTTGTCGTCATGCAGGTCTCCGCCGCACTCGTCGACGCCGGACGGTGGCCTCGGCTTATTGCCGAGGTCGGCGCTGGTGTCGCTGGTCTACGGACTGAGCACGCTGGCGTTGTGGCTCGCGGTTCGGGCAGACCGGTGGGTGCGGAGTCGTATCTCCTCGATCGCGTGCGGCCATGGCTGGGGCGCGCCAGCAATCAGTAAGGAGCTTCAGGAATTGGTCGGGATGAAAGGAACTGGAGTTTCGACTCCTACGTCCCGAAGCGCCGGCTCGCTGGGCAAGGTGGTGGTCCTTGAGACCGCTCGCACGGGACGATCGTTCGTTCTACACTGCACCGCGCGAAGATCTGTAAATGCTGTGAGGAGAATTTCATGAGCAAGATTTCTCGCCTGTTGGCCTCTCTCGGAGTCGCGTCCGTTGTCCTGATGGGGGCCGTGAACATCGCCAGAGCTGCCGACGAGTGGTTCGTGCTCGGTGAGAAGGCGCTCAAGGCCGCCGACCCGAGCGTGGAGATCAAGAGCGAGGGTGGTCGATGGGACAAGGACGTCAAGAAAGTCAGGTTCTCCGTCGAGGGCGGTGACGTGCAGATCACGAAGGCCGTCCTCCACTGGGACAATCGCCCCGACGATACGATCGCGGATACCGGAACCCTGAAGGCAGGTGGACAGACTGCCGCGAAGGACGCTCCGGGAATGAAGGGGCGCCTCAAAGGGGCCACGGTCCAGTACAAGATCCTCTCTGGTGCACCGACCCTCAAGGTGTGGGGTTACGACTGAGCTGTCCTGGCCGAGACCGGACCTGACGGACGCGCCGGCTGCCGCACCCGCGTTGGCAACGCGGGTGTCGGCTGGACCCGAACCGGCTCTTGTTGGCCGCCCGAGACGGGCGGGCGACATGTGATCTGTGGGCCTGCGTGGCGGCCGTGGAAGCTGCCCGTGCGACTCGGGGCGACCGCGGCGCGATCACCGCGTGGGCAGCGTGGGTTTACGCCGACGCGGCGGGGGTAGTATTCGCCGTGCCTACGTAAGTCCTTGACGAGAGTGGTCGGGATGAAAGGATTTGAACCTTCGACTCCTACGTCCCGAACGTAGTGCTCTACCAGGCTGAGCTACATCCCGAAGCCGGTCGCGGCAGCGGAGGACCTGTTCGTACACCGGCCGGGAGCGCGGTTCAGGGCCTCGTCGAACGGGCCCGTGCCCGCATTGCGAGCCGCGTAGCATACTGAAGGCCCCCGAAGGATTCAATGACGGCGGCCGCGCTCGAGGCACAATGGCCGGATCGCCGCGCTTCAGTAGGTCCGCGCCACCGCGAATTCCGCCAGTGCCGCGAGCGAGCGCCGGAATGTGCTGTCCGGCATTTTCCCTATCGACGTCCGACGGACTTCCCGGGACTTCCGGAAACTCCAAAAAGATTAACTAGTTATCGACGCGGGTTGTCCAGAGGCGTAGGCTCACTTCCGGCTAAATTCACCCGAAAGTGGCGCCGTTTCTGGAACCGTAAAATTGAAACTGGAACCGCGAAAGAGACTTACCGATCCAACGTTGAAATCGCTCCTCGCGCGGGCCCGCACTGCGGAAGAGGCCGTGCCCGACGGCTCGGTGCCGGGTCTTCGCGTCGTTTTCCCCGGCGGCGCTGCCAATTGGACGCTCGTGCTGCGTGTCGTCGGCGAGGGCGGCGTCAATGCTCACGGCAAGCGCCTGCTCGGTCGGAAGATCCGCGTGAGCTTGGGCAACTATCCGCAGATGACTCTGCAGGCGGCCCGCGCACAAGCGAATCACTTGATCGACCAAGCCAAGCTTGGCGTCAATCCAAAAGTCGCGCTCGCACAGAGCGCAACCGCGTACACGCTGACCGTGCGCGAGCTTTCGAGGAAGTACCTGAAGGACTACGTGCGGTCCAAGGAACTCGACTCGGCCAAGAACTACGAGAACGCGTTCAACACGCACATCAACCCGGTCGCGGGCGACAAACTCGCGGAGCTCCTCACGCGCGACGACGCCCGCGAGGTCATGAATGCGGCTCGCCTGAAGCGACCGCGTGCCAAGGGCGTTCGAGGAGGCGACCTGGGGGGCGTTGAGGCCGCGCGCTCGACCATGTCCGTCCTGCGGCAGATGTACTCGTGGGCCATCGAGGAAGCGGTGATCAAGCGCACGGACAACCCCGCCAGCAAGATCCAAAAGAACCTGCCCAAGAAGAAGCAGGGCGAGACGGTCTTGTCGCTGAGCGAAGCTCGCGCGGTCTGGCAGGCCGCGCAGGACTGCGGATACCCTTTCGGCACCCACGTGCATCTGATGCTGCTGACCGGCTGCCGGTCGGACGAGTGGGCGTCCGCCGTTGCCTCGTGGGTCAACCTCGAGGACCAGGTGGCCGTGATTCCGGCCGACCGCTACAAATCGGACCACGTGCACGTGATACCGCTCGTCGCACCGGCGGTCCAGATTCTTGCGGCGCTCCCCAAGCCCACCGCGGGTCCGTATCTCCTATCGACCACCGGCGGCCGTACGCCGATCCGCGGCATCTCGAAGTTCTACAACACCCGCCTCCGAAACCAGCTCATCGCGAACTTGGGTGAGCCACTCGCGAAGCACCTGACGTCGCACGTGCTGCGCCGCACGGTGGCGACGCGCCTCGCCGAAGCACTGGGCGACGAGGGTGACAAGCTGATCAAGCGTGTGCTGGGACATTCGGATGGCAGTGTCACGGCGATCTACAACCGCTACGGGTACGTGCGCGAGATGCGCCGCGCGCTGGAGACGTGGGCTCGGGAACTGCTCTCAGACACGCCTTCGGCGGCGTTCGGTCGCACCTCGGGGCCTGTTTTAGGCGCTCGGCCGGTGTCGGACGCGGCCCGCGGTGCGCCGCGAGAAAGGGTGGCGGTCCCTTGAGTGTCACCGATTCAGGCGGCGACGGCTCAGTCAGAGACCGTTTCTGTAGGTCGACGCGCTTCGACGCGGCGCGTCAACCAGGCGTTGACTTCGCGTTCGAGCCAGCCCACGGCGCGGGTGCCGATTTTCGCGCGCGCCGGAGATCGCTGCTCGGCCTCCATCTGGTAAATCATGGAGCGACCGAGTCCGGTGACTTCACAGACCTGAGGCAGCCGGAGGATCTTGAGTGGCTCGTTGGACTCGAAGACCTGATGGCTGATCGAGCGACCCCCTGCGGACGTTGCCTCAGTCGAGTACCGCTGCGCGTTGCAGGCGTCGCATCGGCCGCGCGACATCTCAAGCCTCGAGTCTTCCTGTGCGTCTCGCACCGGCCCCTGCTTTCGCGATGTGCGTGGCAGGAGAAAGGTAGCGGTCGCTGTGATGGCTGTTGGACGCTGCCATGGTTCGCGTCCTGCGTCGGCTGGAGATCGCACGAGTTCACGAGCACATCGCGCGACAACGAGTCGAGCACGTCCGCTCGAAACGAGCCCACCGAGTACACCCGGAACTGTCGGCGCTTCGGAAACTTGCCGATGAGCGACATGCTTCGAACCCGACCACGTGGGTCGGCGCGATGTTAGCCGCGCGACGTCGTGCGCGGTCAGTAACTCGGACCACTGCAACAAAGGATTCGTTGACCGACGACGAAATGACGAGTGCAGTCGGCTGTTCGTGGCGTT
>CAWJMS010000005.1:0-30261 GCA_963843985.1 uncultured Gammaproteobacteria bacterium
AAAGAGCCCGCGGCACCGGCCGCGCAAATCGATGCAGGTGCACAGGCGCCTGCCGTGGCTCCTGCTGCTGCTCAGCCGGCGGCGCCCGTTTCACAGATCCTCACGGCCAACGCGACGACCTGGACGCCCGAGGCGATGGAGGACCTGCTCGCGCCGGTCGCGCTCTACCCGGACGTCGTGCTCGGCCAGGTGCTGGTGGCCGCGACCAATCCGCAGGAAGTGCTCGACGCGGGCAACTGGCTGCTGCAGAACCAGAACCTGCAGGGCAACGACCTCGACGAAGCGGCCAAGAAGGTGGGCTTCACGCCGCCGATCCGCGGACTGCTGCAGTCGCCGGAAGTCGTCGACATGATGTGTTCGGAGATGGGCTGGACGACCGAACTCGGCCAGGCCTTCGTCAACGACCAGCAGGGCGCGCTCGACGCGGTGCAGCGACTGCGTGCGCAGGCGAAGGATGTGGGCAACCTGCAGAGCTCCGACAAGATGACCGTCGCGACCGAGACCCAGGACGGCCAGCAGGTCATCACCGTCTCGCCGCCGAGTCCGCAAGTGGTGTACGTGCCGCAGTACGACCCGGTCGCCGCCTACGCGCCGCCGCCGCTCCGGCCACCACCACGACGACCACGACCGAGAGCACGGGCCACAGCACCGGCGCGCTGGTCGCCACGGGCTTGCTCTCCTTCGGCGCCGGCATCCTCGTCGCGAACATCTTCGACGACGACGACGACGACTATTACAAGAACGGCTACTACAACCCGCGCTACTACGGGCCGCCGATGCCGTACTACCCGCCGTATCCGTATCGCCCGAACTACGGGAACAGCTACCACCCGAGCTACGGCTACAGCCGTCCGCCGAACTACCAGCATTCGTTCAACAACAACACGATCATCGTCAACAACAACACCAACAACAACTACTGGGGGCGCCACAACGCTCCGTCGACGAGCGGCTACAACTCGCGCTCCGTGCAGAGCCCGATCACGGCCGCCAAGCCGAATCGGCCGGAGCTGAATACGTTGAACGCGCAGGCGAACCAGCGGCCGAAACGTCAGGCCCCGCCGCCGTCGCAGTCGTACAAGGGTCAGAGTTCGTATGCGGGTGCGCGCATCGGGCGCGAAGTCGTCCATGCCGAATGCGCAAACCGCGAGTCGGTTCCCGTGACCTGCAGAAGCCTCAGGGCACTTACGCCGGTGCGAAACCCAGTGCACCCGCCAGCGCGAAGCCGGCGGCGGCGACCAATGTTCGAGCGGCCCAGCCGGCCCAAACCGGACGCAAACGCTCAGCGACCGGCGGCTCCGGAGCGCAACGCCAAACCCGCTGCGCCGCAGGTGAGCAAGCCGGCGGCGCGTCCGGCTGCAACGCCGCCGAAAGCTCCGCAAGGCACCAAGCCGCCCGCGACGGCCAAGCCGAGCAAGCCGAAGACGACGCCGACGAAGCCGAAGACCACGCCAGCCAAGCCGCAGAAAGGCTGACGGAACGATCGAGCCACGCGCCGATACAGCAGCAACGAGAAGCAAACCCGGGAGCGCACGATGAAGATCCGCATCTTGGTGTTGGCGATCGGCCTGGCCCTCGTGGCGAGCATCGGCCTGGCGGAACAGACGAAGGTCGTCGACGACGTAGGCGAAACCGCGCATGCAGTGCCGGCCAAGGCCGAGTCGCAGGCGGCCGTTCATTCCTACTCGCCTTACGCCCAGCGCAAGTACCCGACGCACGTCTACTGGGGCGACACGCACCATCACACCTCGAACTCGGGTGATGCGTTCATGGCGGGCAACCGCCTGGGACCCGAGGACTCGTATCGCTTCGCTCGCGGCGAGGAGGTCGTGTCCTCGACGGGCGTTCCCGCGAAACTGTCGCGGCCGCTCGATTTCCTCGTCGTCTCGGACCACGCCGAAGGCCTCGGCGTCATGTACGAGGTGCTGAAAGGCAATCCCGCATTCAGCTCGGATCCGACGTTGGCACGCTGGGGCCAGGCCCTGAAGGCAGGTGGCAAAGAAGCGGCGGCCGCAGCGAACGAGCTGGTCTCGGCGCAGGCGCAGGGCACGTTGCCCGCGGTCATCAAGGACCCGAAGATTGTCGGGCCCGTCATGAAATCGGTCTGGCAGCAGTACACGGCGACTGCGGAGAAATACAACGAGCCGGGCCGCTTTACCGCAATGATCGGTTACGAATGGACGTCGGTGCCAGGTGGCAACAACCTGCATCGCAACGTGCTGTTCCGCGACGGCAAGGACAAGGCCGACCAGGTCTTCCCGTTCTCGGCCTGGCAGAGCGAGGACCCCGAGAAACTCTGGGCGTGGATGGATGAGTACGAGAAGAAGACCGGCGGCCACCTGCTCGCCATCCCCCACAATGGCAATCTCTCGAACGGGCGCATGTTCGAACTGACGGATTTCTCCGGTCAGCCGCTTACCCGCGACTACGCCGAGCGGCGCGCGCGCTGGGAAGTGCTGCAGGAAATCATCCAGACCAAGGGCAACAGCGAGACGCACCCGACGCTCTCGCCGAACGACGAGTTCGCGGGCGACCTCGGCATCGAGGGCTGGGAGTACGGCAACCTCACGCTGGAAGGCAGCCCGGAGACGCCGGAGATGCGGCCGACGATGTACCTGCGCGCCGGCCTGATGCGCGGCCTCGAGCAGGAAGCGAAGCTCGGCGTGAACCCGTTCAAGTTCGGGTTCGTCGGTGGCACGGATGTGCACAATTCGCTGACGGCCATCGAGGAAGACAACTACTTCGGCAAGCACGTCTACCAGGAGCCGAGCCCGCATCGCTGGGACCACGTCTCGAAAGAAGGCTTCGGCAAGACGCGGTACGGCTGGCAGTACATGGCCGCGGGCTACGCCGCAGTCTGGGCGACCGAAAACACTCGCACAGCGCTCTGGGACGCGATGAAGCGCAAGGAGGTCTATGGCACCTCCGGCTCGCGCATCACGGTGCGCTTCTTCGGCGGCTGGGACTATAAGCCGGCCGATGCTGAACAACCGGAATGTCGCGGACGTGGGTTATGCGAAGGGCGTGCCCATGGGCGGAGATCTTGCCAAGGCGCCCGCGGGCAAGGTGCCGACGTTCCTGATCGCTGCGGCCAAGGATCCGATGTTCGGCAATCTCGACCGGATCCAGGTCATCAAGGGCTGGCTCGGCAAGGACGGGAAGGCGCAGGAGCGCGTCTACGACGTCGTCTGGGGCGATGCAGACCGGCGCAATCCGGGAAAGAACGGCAGGCTGCCACCCGTCGGCAACACGGTCGATGTCGCCACGGCAACGTGGACCAACACGATCGGCGATCCGGAACTCTCGGCGGTGTGGAAGGACCCGGATTTCGACCCGGGCGTGCGGGCGTTCTATTACGCACGCGTGATCGAAATTCCGACACCGCGCTGGACCGACTATGACGCGGTGCGCTTCCAGATCAAGATGACGCCCGACGTCGCGATGACGCAGCAGGAGCGCGCCTGGACCTCGCCGATCTGGTATACGCCGTAGCAGCTTCAGCGCGAACGGCGCAACGAAAACCCGGCGCCCGTGACCGATCGACCCGCAACCCCACCCCCCTGTAGGCAGGTCAGTCACGGTGCGCCGCGGTTCACCCGCAGCGTGCGGCCGGGTCCGGTCTAGTAGCGCGCCGAGCCGCCTGCCGTCATCGGACCCGACGTGGACCGGGTCTGCCACGCCTTGACCGGGCGTTGCAGCGCGATCGCCTGCCGGATCTCCATCAGCAGCGGGCCCGGGCGGGCGGCGAACATCTCGACGACTTCATCGGGCACGGGGTGCCCGAAGGACTGGAGGTAGGACCGCATCGCCGTAGCGAGTGTCTCTGGGACCTGGATGAGGATCATCCCTTCCTTTTACGCGCCTTCGGGCTCGCGCGCTCGCCATTTCCACGTAGTTCAGCCGCGGCCACGCGGGCATCGACCAACCGCCGAACGGCGAAATCGGGCCAGCCCGCCTAGAAAACGATCCCGATCAGCTTCTTGATCAGTTCGTCGAGCGGCATCATCGTCAGCACCAGCGGCACGAGCGGGGCCATGGTGGCCGCCGCAAGCTGGAACATCGCTTCCTTCGTCACGGGAACGACGCGCATGGTCTTTACGACTTCGAAGCTGTTGCCGAGGTCGGCGAGCGACTGGATGTCGCCGGTGCCGAGCAAAGGCTCGTCGTCCGGAGCCGTCCCGCGCAGCCACTTCGCGTCGAACGCGCGGACGTAACGCTGGGCCAGCGTGCCGTATTCGCGCAGGCCCGTGCGCTTCGCCTCGGCCAGCTGGCTCGAGAATACCAACAGCGGACCGACGACCAGGCAGACGACGAAGATTACCAGCAGCAGGATCTCGAGCCGGAATTCCGGCAGGCGTTCACCCATGTAGAAAATGCGATTCGCGAGCTGGCCGGCCAGCAGCGCGCCGTGCGCCAGCAGCAGCGGGACGAACGCGTACACCGTATTCGACAGGAACCCGAGCCCTCCGACGCGGTCGGGATGGGTCGGGACCAGGTTCAACTTGATACGCGACACCTGCCACAGCAGGCGCGTCCAGATGAACAGCCGGAAGTACCAGCGAAACAACAGGAACTGGAAGACCGGCAGGCTCACGTAGCCATACCAGGCCCCGGCGAGCGTCAAGTGCGAACCGTCCGCGCCCGGCGTGGCATACCACGTGGACGTGTCGAGCGCCATGTAATGGCGCCAGACGATCGTGACACCCACGAAGTAGACGAGAACGATCAGCAGCGCTTCGCCAGCGACGGAGTTGCGCAGTCGATACGCGGACGCAATCGCCGCATCGAGACGAGCCTTCGCGCTTTCGGGGATCAGCTCGCGGTCGCGAAAGGTCCGGGCCACCATGCGCATGCGCCGGTGCACGACGAGTTCCGCGGCGACCAGCAACGGCACGACCACCAGGAACTTGACATGCACCTCGACGTCCATCAGGAACGGCACCGCGGTGGTGCCGCCGAGCAGCTGCCCGCCGATGGCGGACAGCACCAGCAGCGGCAGCCAGGCGAGCAACGCGATGACGACGATGCGGCGGCGCTGCAGTGTCAACGCATCGCCGGACAGGTGCGTGCGACGCAACAGCTGGAAGAGGGGGCCGCCGAGGACCAGCGAAAAGTCCGCTGTATCCTGTGACGGAAGGGCGCCGGCCGCCTCTGACGGCGAACCGGCTGGAACGGTGCTCATGTTGCGACTCCTGGTGCCGACGACTGCGAGCATCGTCGAACGCCGCGCCGCCCGCAACTGACGCGACCACGCGGTGGTGCGAGTAGCGGAGACCCGCTAGCTTGGATTCTCGAGGCTGAACAGCTTGTTCTCGTCGTCGTACGCGAACACCTCTGCGTAGCGGCCCCAGCTGATGATCGCGCGCAGCGTCTGCTCGGCTGCCTCCTCGCCCATGAAGTCCTCGAGTTCGTCGATGAAGCGGCTCTTGCGGCGCGGTGCGACTGGCCCGCTCGTCGAGCACGCGGCTGCATGTGCGCCGCGAGCGGCACGTAGCGCAGCAGGTGCTGCGAGAAGATCCGTCTTGCGCTCGTCGAGCTCGGCGTTGGCGAACGCCACGCCCTGCGTCGGTGAGCTTCAGGTCGCCGCCCTCGAGTTCGGCGAAGCGCAGCATCTGCAGCGTCTCGGCGACCGGGAACAGTTCGTCGATTTCCATCTGCAGATCGGAGGCGATCTCGGGCAGGTCGGCCTTGCCGTTGAACGGCGCGCGCCGCGACCGTCTCCATCAGGCCCGACAGCAGGTTCGACGACACGCGCGGCAGGACGCTGCCGATGCCCATGGCCCGGGAACCACTCGGTACGGCCGGCCGCCGGCAGCGGCCAGCGGGCGCGCCGTCATCTCGACGTAGATGCGCTCGACGAGTTCGCGAAAGCTCGGGTCGAGCCGGTTGCGCGGCTGCGGCAGAGTCACCTTGATCTCGGACACGATGCGCCCCGGATTGCTGCCGAACACCAGGATGCGGTCGCACATCAGCACCGCCTCCTCGATGTTGTGCGTGACGAGGATCACGCCCTTGATCGGCATCCGCCCCTCGGACCACAGGTCGAGGAAGTCGGTGCGCAGCGTCTCGGCGGTCAGCACGTCGAGCGCCGAGAACGGCTCGTCCATCAGCAGGATGTTCGGATGCACGACCAGCGCGCGCGCGAAGCCGACGCGCTGGCGCATGCCGCCGGAGAGCTCGCGCGGATAGGCGGATTCGAAGCCGTCGAGGCCGATCAGGTCGATCGCGGCCAGCGAGCGCTCGCGGATCTCGTCCTTCGGCAGCCGCTGCGCCTCGAGCCCGAGCGCGACGTTCTCGAAGACCGTCAGCCACGGAAACAGCGCGAAGCTCTGGAACACCATGGCGACGCCCGGCGGCCGGACCGCGTACCGGCTCGCCGAGATAGTTGAGCTCGCCGGCGCTCGGCCGGCGAGCCCGGCGATCAGGCGCAGCAACGTCGACTTGCCCGAGCCCGAGCGGCCGAGCAGGCCGACGATCTCGCCTTCGCGCCAGCTGCGAGGTTGACGCCGTCGAGCACGAGCAGCTCGCCCGCCGTCCGGCTTCGGGAAGGCCTTGCGGACGTCGCGTGACCTGCAGCAAGGATGCGGTGTTCATGGCGATGTCCCGTCAGGTCAGCCGGAACTTGCGTTCGGCGTAGTAGTACAGCGGCCGCCAGAAGAACGCGGTTGATGACCACGACGAACAGGCTCATCGTCGCGATGCCGAGCACGATGCGATGGAAGTCGCCGGCCGCCGTGGCCTCGGCGATGTACGCGCCAAGACCGTGCGCCTGCACCTGCAGTCCGCCCCAGTTCGCCAGCTCGGCGACGATGGCCGCGTTCCACGAACCGCCCGACGCGGTGATCGCGCCGGTCACGTAGTACGGGAGCACGCCGGGCAGCGCGACCTTGCGCCACCAGAGCCAGCCGCGGACGCCGAAGTTGCTGCGCGGCGTAGCGCAGCTCGCTCGGCATCGCCGATGCGCCGGCGATCACGTTGAAGAGGATGTACCACTGCGTGCCGAGGATCATCAGCGGGCTCAGCCAGACGTCCGGATTGAGCGTGCCACGTGACGATGCCGTAGACCGCGACCGGAAACAGCAGGTTGGCCGGGAACGCGGCCAGGAACTGCGCCATCGGCTGCACGATCGCGCGCCGCGCGCGGCCGCAGGCCGACCCAGACGCCGATCGGCACCCAGACGAGGCTCGCGAGCGCGATCAGCACGAACACGCGCATCATCGTGAGCAGCGCGAGGCCGACGACGGCGAGCGCCTCGTGCGAGCGACGTGTTCGCGACCAGCATCGCGCGCGATGTGCCAGAGCCGAACGCCGACGACGATCGCCAACAGCGCGAGCGAGAGCATCAACCGACTCGCGGCCGCGATTGCGCGACGTGCACGCGCGCGGCGGCAGGCGCGGCGCGGCCGGCCCAGGCGGCTGAGACAGCGAATGCCGGCGTAGAACAGGTCGACCAGCCAGCGCCGATCGGCCGGGCGCGCCGCAGCATCGTCAGCACCCAGGACCGCGGCGCGCGCGCGCCGGGTTCCTGCTCGACGCGAAACCGATCGGCCCAGGCGACCAGCGGCCGGAACAGCAGCTGGTCGTAGAGCAGGATCACGATCAGCATCGTGCGCGATGGCCCAGCCGATCGCGGCGAGATCGCGCTGCTCGATGGCGAGCGCGATGTACGAGCCGATGCCGGGCAGCGCGACGGTGGTGTGCCCGACGCTGATCGACTCCGAGGCGACCACGAAGAACCAGCCGCCGGACATCGACATCATCATGTTCCAGATGAGCGCCGGCATCGCGAACGGCACCTCGAGCTGCCAGAACCGCATCCAGGGCGACAGCAGGAAGGAATCGGCGGCTTCGGCGAGTTCGGTCGGCACCGTGCGCAGCGACTGGTAGAAGCTGAACGCCATGTTCCAGGCCTGGCTGGTGAAGATCGCGAAGACGGCCGCGAACTCCGCGCCGAGCACTCGGCCCGGCGCCAGCGACAGGAAGAACACGACCGTGATCGAGATGAAGCCGAGGATCGGCACCGACTGCAGGATGTCGAGGATCGGCACCAGCAGCTTGCCGGCGCGCTCGCTCTTCGCGGCCCAGGTCGCGTAGGTGAACGTGAACAGCAGCGACAGCGCCGAGCGCGGCCAGCATCCGCAGCGTCGTCCGGGCGGCGTACTCGGGCAGATGCGACGGGTCGAGCGACAGGGGGGTCGCGCTCGAGTCCGGCCAGCGGCTCGAGCAGCCCGCGGCTGCCCTCGCCGAGGAACGCCACGAGGCCGATGACCAGCACCAGCGCCAGCACGTCCCAGCGGGTCGCGACATCGCGGACGAACGCGAACTGCTGGAGTCGGGCCATGTCGGGCAGGTCACGATCCTGGCGTCGGAAGGTCGCTGCAGGGCTCGGACATTCTGTGACACCTGGAGTTCCGGTGTCGACGGCCGTGAACGACATCCGTTGGACAACGAAGTCCTTTTGCGATTCCATTGCCTGCGCGTCACCGAGCCCGACGCGGCGAATTCAACAACAAGACCGGAGATGACGAACATGCGCCTGTGGATGACCCGTGCGCACGCTGTTGCGATCGTCCTGGCGCTCGTCGCCGGTTGCAGCAGGCATCCGGCCGAGCCAATCGCGCCCGCGGTCGTCGCCGACACGATCTATACCGGCGGCGACATCGTCACCGTGAACGAGGCGCAGCCGACTGTGGAAGCGCTCGCGGTCAAGGACGGCAGGATTCTCGCGGTCGGGGCGCGCGCCGAGCTCGACGGCCAGTACAAGGGCGCGAGCACCACCGTGGTCGATCTGGCAGGCAAGACCCTGCTGCCCGGGTTCATCGACCCGCACAGCCACTTCATCGACGCGTTGTCGATGGCGGACCGAGCCAACATCTCGGCGCCGCCGGCCGGACCGGCGAACAACGTGGACGAGATCGTTGCGGAATTGCGGAAATTCGCCGGGGCGAAGGGTCTCAAGCCGGGTGAACTGCTGATCGGCTACGGCTACGACGAGAACCTGATGCCGGGCGGCAGGCTGCTGACGCGCGATGTGCTCGATCGCGCCTTCCCGGACAACCCGGTCGTCGTGATCCACGTCTCGATGCACGGCGCCGTGCTGAACTCGCCGGCCTTCGCCAGGTACGGATACCGGGATGGCATGCCCACGCCCGAAGGTGGCGTCATCCTGCGCAAGCCAGGCACGACGAAACTCGAGGGACTGGTCATGGAGACCGGCTACCTGCACGTCGCCGAGAATCTGCCGTCGCCCACACCGGAAACGGAAGCGGCTGCAGCCAGGGCGGGCCAGATGATCTACGCCTCGGCGGGTATCACCACGGCGCAGGAAGGTGCGACGCATCCGCCGCAGCTCGCGCAGTTGCAGAGGCTGGCGGCGCAGGGCGCGCTATTCATCGACGTGGTCGCCTATCCATTCATCCTGGGCCTCGACGAAGTGCTCGCGAAGAATCCGCCCGCGACCTTCGGCCGATACGATCGTCACCTGAAGCTCGGCGGCTGCAAGATCACCGGCGACGGTTCGCCGCAGGGCCGAACGGCGTTCTTCACGACCCCGTACCTGACGGGCGGCCCGGCCGGCGAGAAGAACTGGGTCGGCAAGCCGACCTTTCCGCAGGACTTCGTCAATGCGTCGGTCAAGAAGTGCTACGACGCGGGACTGCAGCTGCTGTTCCATGCCAACGGCGACGCGGCGATCGATTCGTTGCTCGCGGCGCATGAATTCGCCGCGGCCGGCAGCCTCGACAAGGATCGCCGCACCACCGCGATCCACGCGCAGTTCATCCGCAGGGACCAGCTCGCGAAATTCGCGCAGTACCGGATCATTCCGTCGTTCTTCACCGACCACACGTTCTTCTTCGCCGACACGCACGTGAAAAATCGCGGCAAGGAACAGGCCTATTTCATCAGCCCGATGCGCAGCGCCTACGCGGCGGGCCTGCGGCCGACGAACCACACGGACTACGCAGTCGCGCCGATTTCCCAGCTGCTGACGGTGTGGACGGCTGTCAACAGAGTCTCGCGCAATGGCGAAGTCATCGGCCCGGACGAGCGCGCGACACCGCTGCAGGCGTTGCAGGCCATCACGATCAATGCCGCGTACGAGTACGGGGAGGAGGCCAGCAAGGGCTCGCTCGAGCCGGGCAAGCTGGCCGATCTCGTGATCCTCGACAGGAACCCGCTGAAGGTCGACCCGATGTCCATCAAGGACATCGCGGTCGTCGACGACGATCAAGGAAGGGAAGACGATCTACGCCGCCCCGTGATCGCGCGCCGACGTCGCCGGCGGGTTGAAACGCCTGCGATCCGATGCTCGCAACGCGTGGCTGGCTGTGCCGGCCGCGGGGCTACTCCGGCAGCATCTCGCCCGAGCCGCCGAATTCCTTCGGGAAGTCCTTGAACTTCGGCAGGCCATCGCGAGTGGTCATCACCTTCTCGCCGTAGTGCACGTGCACGGTCGGCGTGTACTTCAGGCCCTTCACCGAACCGGCCGGCACGTCCGTCATGCCCATGCCCGGATGGCCGACCAGCACGGCGGCGCCGCAGCTCTTGCAGAACTGGCGGAGGCTGTTCTCCGTGCGCTTGTACATGCCGAGGTTGTCGGCGCCCTTGACCACCTTGACGCTCGGCGACGGCCACAGTGCGGCCGCGTGGATCGGCGCGCTGAGCCAGCTGCGGCACGAGGTGCAGTGGCAATACGCCTGCACGGCAGGGTCGCCGGTGATCTCGAGCTGGACGGCTCCGCAGGCGCAGCCGGCTTTGTAGACTGGATCGGCCATGATTCCTTCCCCGTGTTGGGCCCGGCGATCGGCCGGGATGCGCGAAGATTAAATCAGCCGCGCCGCGACTGCATGTGGCGTCGCAGCACGCGCACCTCCGGATTCACTTCCTGGCCGCGGCCTGCTCGATCATCTGCTTCGTCGCGTTCAGGTTGAACGACCCCGGCTTCTGGCTGGGCGGGTAGGCGGCCAGCGACTGCAGGAACGGCAGCGCGACCTTGTCGCCGATCACCTGGAACCAGTAGACGTGGTCGAGCAGCCAGTCGTTGTACGTGTTCGAGTTGTGCTGCGACAGCTCGAAGGGATCGCGGCGCAGGTTGAACAGCAGCGGCACGCGCAACTCGACGAACGGTTCCTGCCACACGGCGAACTGTTGCGCGCGATTCTCCATGTAGACGGCCTTCCAGTCCCGGTAGCGGATTGCGACGATGTTGCCGTCGTCGTTGACGTAGATGAAGCTGTCGCGGGCCGAGTCCTTCGCCTTGCCCGACAGGTAGTCGAGCTGGTTCGCGCCGTCGACGAAGTTGCGGTAGGTGCGGTCGCCGATCTTCACGCCGTTCGCAAGCCTGGCCTTGATATCGGCATCGCCGGCAACGGCGGCGAACGTCGGCAGCCAGTCTTCGTGCGACACGATGCCGTTCAGCGTGGTGCCGGCCGGGAAATGCCCCGGCCAGCGAATGAACGCCGGCACGCGGTACGCGCCTTCCCAGTTCGAGTTCTTTTCGCCGCGGAAGATCGTGATGCCGGCATCCGGCCAGGCGTTGAAGTGCGGGCCGTTGTCGGTGGAGTAGAAGACGATCGTGTCCTTTGCAATGCCCAGATCGTCCAGCAGCTTCAGCAGTTCGCCCACCTGCGCGTCGTGCTCGACCATGCCGTCGGCGTACTCGTCCTGCCCGGAGACGCCACGGTGCTCGGCCTTCACGTGCGTGCGGAAATGCATCCGGGTGGCATTCCACCAGACGAAGAACGGCTTGCCGGCCTTCTGCTGACGCTGGATGAAATCCTTGGTCGCTGCGATCGTCTCGTCGTCGATCGTCTCCATCCGCTGCTTCGTCAGCGGGCCGGTGTTCTCGATCTTCTGGCCGCCCTGGCCGTCCGCCCAGCTGTGGATCACGCCGCGCGGCCCGTGATTCTTTGCCCACGGGTCGTTCCTCGGGTAGTCCATGTTCTCCGGCTCTTCCTCGGCGTTGAGGTGATAGAGGTTGCCGAAGAATTCGTCGAAGCCGTTCGCGGTCGGCAACTGTCCGTCGCGGTCGCCCTGGTGGTTCTTGCCGAACTGGCCCGTCGCATAACCCTGGTTGCGGAGCACGGTGGCGATCGTGACGTCCGACTGCTGCCAGCCGACCGGCGAACCCGGCACGCCGACCTTGGTCATGCCGGTGCGCACCGGCACGCTGCCGTTGAGGAACGCGGCGCGCCCCGCGGTGCAGCTCTGCTGGCCGTAGTAATCGGTAAACGACACGCCCTCGGTCGCGATGCGATCGATGTTCGGCGTGCGGTATCCCAGCATGCCGCGGTTGTTGACGCTGATGTTCCAGGTGCCGATGTCGTCGCCCCAGATGACGAGGATGTTCGGCTTGTTCGCGGCGTGCGCGGGCGCGATCACGCAAAGCGCGAGCAGCAGTACGCGCAGCAAGGTCGCCAGGCGACTGCGGTGAGAATCGTGCATTGGGGAGTCTCCGTGGCGAGTTGCAACGGAGAATACGCAACAATCGACGCCCGCGGGCAACGGGCCCGTTTGCGTGCCGCAACCGCGAATCATTCGCGATTGCCGCACACGACCGGCGTCAGCGCCGGCGGAAAAAGTTGGGACGCGACGAGGCAGCCTGCGGCCGCTCGTCCTTGTGCCGGAAGTTGATGCGCCCCTTGGTCAGGTCGTACGGCGACATTTCGAGCGTCACCTTGTCGCCCGCGAGGATGCGGATCCGGTGCTTGCGCATCTTGCCCGAGAGGTAGGCGGTGACGTCGACGCCGTTCTCCAGCGTGACTACGAAGCGCGTGTCGGGCAACACCGTGCTCACGGTGCCCTGCATGTCGATCAGTTCTTCCTTGGCCAAGTTATTTCACCTCATGAACGGCAATGTGACGCCGTTGACCTTGAGATGAACTGAAGCGCGAGGGGGCGGGCGGGCGGTGCGAGAGGCAGGGCGCGGCCGGGTGCGCTTCGGCTGACGACGACGTCAGGCGGCGCGCGCACGATACAGGATTCGCGCCTCTCACGCCTGCTGCGCGGAAAATAAACAGGCGTCTCCGGCTGGAAGTGCGTATAGTGCGCCGCGGGTAGTCACCCTTCGACTTTCTGTCCTGGGCCGTCGCACCGTTCTGGTGCATCTGCGGCCCCTGCGCTAAGCCTGAAGAGTTTCCGATCCACGTGGCACCGTTGCCACGCGCCGGTAAATCGTCCTCAGCCTTGGCCGCGGACATCGGTCGCGCAGCCCCGCATGCCTTGTTTCCCCGGTCCCGAGGTCGTCGCCCTGTTGGGTGGCGGTCAGACGGACCTTCGTCAGTGAGTATTTTTCAATGAGCAAGATTTACGTTGGCAACCTTCCTTTCTCGGCCGATGAAGCCGCCGTCCGCACGCTGTTCGCGACGCATGGCACGGTCGAATCCGTGGCCATCATCACCGACCGTGACACCGGTCAACCGCGCGGCTTCGGCTTCGTGGAAATGCCGAATTCCGACGCCGCCCGCGCCATCCAGAACCTCAACGGTCACCAGATGGACGGTCGCGCGCTGAAGGTCAACGAGGCGCAGCCGAAGGGCGACCGCCCGCGTCGCGCCTGGTAAGCGACCCAACTTCGATTCGAAGTGGATGCCCGCGACGCAAGTCGCGGGCATTTTCGTTTGTGGAGCGAGCGCGGCGGGTTGCCCGCTCAGCGGATGCGCTTCACGTGCGCGCCGCGGCCATCGGACTTCAACCAGTACGACCCGATGGCGCCGTGTTCGATGGTCACCGTCGCGCCGCTGCGCAGGTGCAGGTTCACGTCGGTGTCGATCTGCCACCACACCTGCTCATTGTCGAGTTCGATCAGGAAGTTGCCGGACGGCAGCTTCGTCGAGCGCACGACCTGCGCGGTCACGTCGCGCAGCGGTGCCGATTCCGCGGGCTGCGGGTATTTTTCATTCAGCTTCTCGGTCGGCAGGCCGAAACGCTGTTCCGGCGTCGGGCCGGGCCGCGCGGCGCTGGACGCGGCCGCGGGTGACGCAATCCCGGCCGCTGAGACTGGCGCCGACAGCAGCCGCGTGACCTCGCGGTCGTAGCAGGCGAGGCGTTCGGCATCGGACTTCGTCACCGCGCAGGCGCGCAGACCGTCCGGCAAGTCGCCTTCATCGGCGGCCGCCGTTCCCGCGCAGCAGGCGAGGGCCAACGCCCACATGAAGGCTGCGTCGCGACGCGGCATCAATGGACCGGCTGCGGCTCGGGAAACTTCCAGTTGCCCGCGAGGATTTCCGCGCGCGGGCGGTACAGCCGCGCCACGTAGTTCCAGCCCGGCGGCGTCACCAGGCAATTGACCGTGCTGGTCGTGCAGCCGCCAAACTGGATCGTGTACGAACCGTCCTTGTTCGGCTTCGCGGTGATGTTGTTGACCGAGTAGGAATCGAGGTCATTCTTCTCGAAGAATCCCTTGGCGTCATAGACGCTGAGCGACCAGAAGCCGTCCACCGGCACGTCCTTGACCGTGAGCCGCATGACCGTCTTGCCGTCGTTCGGTTGCGGGAACGCGCCGACGTACACTGCGTCCTTCTTCGGATTCAGGCCCCAGCCGGTGGCCGTGACCAGCAGGTGGAAGATCGGATCGACCTCGTCCTTCGTCCCCATGCGCACTTCGTCGGTGATGCCGCTCCGGGCATCGAGGCCGGCGAGCAGCTTGCGGACTTCGTCCTGCGAAGCCTTGTCCCAGTTCGGCACCTCGAACCTGCCGGGACCGCCCGCCTGCTCGACCCGGATGGCGTCCTGCAACGCGTTGGCAGCCTTGAGGTCGGCGGCGCTCTGCGGATCGGCGAGCGTGCGCACGATGATCATCACGTAGCGTGTGCCGATTGCCGCGCGCGTCAGAGTGACGCTCGTCGGCCCGTACACCGTTGGCGGCGAGTAATGGTCCTCGGTGACCGTCTGCAACGACATGAAGCGCTTGCCGGGGTCGGGCAGCGTGATCGTGGCGGGACCGGCGTCGAGATCGAACACGGCCGACGAATACAGCGTGTCGCGGTTCATGCGCACGACTTCCTGCTTCTCGATCGGCGTCGGCGCACGGTTGTGGACGAACCGGCCCACGCCGACCTGCTTGACGACGCTGCCGAAGTACATGTCGGATTCGGCGCGCTGAAAATTCTTTACGGTCACCGGGACCGGCGCGCTGCTCGCCGTGCTTTGCGCCAGCAGCAAGGCCGGCACAAACAGCGCGATCACGGTGGCTGAGGCTATAACGAAGCGTCCCCGAAATTTCATGCTTGCTGCTCCTCGTCAGGATTCTTCAATCCGCGTGCGTGTGCCAGGTCGGCGAGGTCCAGGCGCGAGGGACCGGCCCGCCGGCCGAATGCCTACTTGATCAATCCGTCGTCCTTCAGGCGCTCCGCGATCGGCGCGGTGATGCTCGTCAGGGCCTCGTCGCGCGACTCGATGGCCTTCGCCTTGGTGTCGATCTTGTAGACGACCGTCGCGCCCTTCGTCTCGTAGACGCGGGTCTGGACCTCGACGTTCGTCTTGATCGTCGTGATCGACGGCCAGGTCGTGAAGTCGGCGTAGATCACCGGCACCCCGTACGCGCCGTAGTAGGCGTCGTACCCGGAGGCCCAGCCCGCATCGGTCGCCTTGTAAACACCGCCGCCGCGCGTGTCGCGACCGCCGCCGCTCTTGGTGTCGGTGGTCTTGGCCACCAGGATCGTCGCGATCACGGCGTCGACCCCGAGATCCGCGACCGCGGCTTCGATGCCTTCGCGGGTCAGTGGCTCTTTCTGC
This sequence comes from uncultured Gammaproteobacteria bacterium, assembly GCA_963843985.1. GTDB lineage: Bacteria > Pseudomonadota > Gammaproteobacteria > Steroidobacterales > Steroidobacteraceae > RPQJ01. The sequence goes on from CAWJMS010000005.1 coordinate 15,737, forward strand.
TTCATGGCGTCGCAGCTCGAGGCCGCCAGCGTGTGCTCGCTGCGCAACCGCCTCGCGAGCACGCGCTCGAAGGCGCAGCGCGTGTCGAGGTTGGGGCTGACGCCGACCACGAGGATGGCCGAGTACGACTGGTTGCGCGGAGCGTTCGGTTGCCAGGCGCTGGTCGACTTCGGTTGCGTGGAGCACGCGACGAGGCCGGTCGCCCCGACGATCAGGACCAGCCATGCGGCGGTCGCGCACGGAAGACGGAACGGGCGGGCGTTGACGTTGCGCAAAGGAAAGCTCCGGGCAGGGTGTATCTCGAGTCGTCGCGCAGGATACGCTATCGGCCGGGCCCGGGCTTCAGTTGCGACCACGCCCAGCCATGGGGCTCCTCATGAATGACGCCACGCAGGTGGGCGTTTGCCGACGAATGCGTCGACGCCTTCCGCGGCGTCGTCGAAACCGAGGTTGCACGTCATCGCCGCGCCTGCGACGACGTATGCGTCGCGAAGACTCTTCTCGACCTGTTCGTAGAACACGCGCTTGCCGAGGCCGACGACCTTGCCGCTGCGGGCCGCGATGCGGTCGGCGTAGTGCTGCACCGTCGCGTCGAGCCGGTCCATCGGTACCGCGCGATTGACGAGGCCCCATTCGACGGCCTGCCGAGCGTCGACCGGATCACCGGTCAGCAGCATTTCCATCGCACGCTTGCGCCCGATGTTGCGGCTGACGCCGACGGCCGGTGTGGAGCAGAACACGCCGATGTTGACGCCGGGCAGTGCGAACGTCGCGGTGTCGGCGGCGACGGCCAGGTCGCACATCGAAACGAGCTGGCAGCCGGCAGCCGTCGCGATGCCGTGCACGCGCGCGATCACGGGTTGCGGCAGCCGCGTGATGCGGATCATCAGCCGCCCGCAGGCGTCGAACAGCGCGTCGGTCCAGGCCGGATCGGAGCGGTGCGCGCGCAGCTCCTTCAGGTCGTGTCCCGCGCAAAATCCCTTGCCCGCGGCAGCGAGGACGACCACTCGCGCGGTCGGGTCCGCGCCGACGCCCTCGAGCGCGCGATCGAGCGCCGCAATCATCTCGAACGACAGCGGGTTGTAACGGTCGCCCCGGTTCAACGTGATCCGCACCACGCTGCCGTCGCGCGACTGCAGTACCCAGGGCTCGGGAGCGGCAACCTCCGGGCCATCGGGCGACGCGCCGATCGGCTTCGCCATGCACGCGGCGGACGCCGGACACAGCCCAAGGAATTGCGGATGCGCCCGCATCGACGGCGGAGCCACGTCGCGCGCAACTGCCTCGTAGCCGAGACGCGCAAAGAACGCTTCGGCGGTCTGCGTGAGCAGCAGCAGGCGCGACACGCCGGCGGCACGGGCGTCGCGCTCCAGCGATGCGACCAGCGCCGCGCCGACACCGTGACGGCGCGCCTCCGGTGCGACGACCAGCGATCGCAGCAGGCCGTCCGGGCCGAAGTGCTCGAGCCCGACGGCTCCCACCGTCCGACCCTCGATCTCGGCCACCCAGAACGGCACGCTCGCGTTTGCGACGAGGTCGTCGGTGGGCAGCGAAGCCGCGTCCAGCATCGAGACGATGCGGTCCTGGTCGATCGTGGTGGCGCGGCGCACGTGAACTGACGTCATGACACGCCCTCGTATTCGGGTTGGCGGCGGCGCATCGGCCGCCGCGCCGCCAGAATCGTCGAGACTTCGCATCGAATCAAGCCGGCCTGGCGCGCCGGCCGGCCCGCCGCCGCCGCTGGTCGTGCCCGCGGGGACCGGCGGGTACACTGTGGCCGCGCACGGCGGGCCGATCGGGCTCGCAGGCACAGGACACGAGGGTGACGGGCCATGAAGCTTTACGGATTTCCGGTCAGCAATTACGTGAACATGGTGCAGCTCGCGCTGCTTGAGAAGGGTATTCCCTTCGAGTACGTGCTGACGTTTCCCGACCAGGCGCCGGCCACGCTCGCGCGGACGCCGCGCGGCAAGGTGCCGTTCCTCGAGACGCCGCAGGGCTTCCTGAACGAAGCCAGCGTGATTCTCGAGTACCTCGAGGACCTGGGACAAGGCAAGCGGCTGCTGCCCGCCGATCCCTATTCACGGGCGCTGGCGCGCTCGCTGATCAAGGAGATCGAGCTGTACATCGAGCTGCCGGCAAGAACCTGCTTCCCCGAGGCGTTTTTCGGCGCGTCGGTGCCGGACGCCGTCAAGGCCCTGGCGCGCGAAAACCTGGTCGCCGGCTTCGCCGCCTTGAAGCGCCACGGCCGGTTCGCGCCGTATGTCGCCGGCGACACGTTCACGCTCGCCGACATCGTGTTCCTTTACAGCGTCGATCTCGCGAACAACGTTGCACGGGCAGTGTTCGGGCTCGACCTGCTCGCGGAGCATCCCGCGGCCGTCGCATTGCTGCAGCGGCTCGGCGAGAACCCTCACGTGCAGGCGATCGCCCGCGCGCGCGACGCCGCCCGGCCTGCGTTCGTCGAAGCGGTGCGGGCGAGGTTTGCGGCCGCGAGCTAGACCGGCTGTCGGCTCAGCACGACGTGCATCGCGCTGGCGGTCGGCACGTGCTCGGTGCAGCGATAGCCGAGTTGCGGCAGGTCGAGGCCGGCGAACAATGCCTCGCCGGCGCCCAGCAGCACCGGTGCGATGGCGAGATGCAGTTCGTCGACCAGGCCGGCTCGCAGGTATTGCCGGATCGTGGCGACCCCGCCCCCGAGGCGCACGTCCCGTCCGCCCGCCGCCTGCTGCGCCGCCTTGAGCGCGGCGTGTATGCCGTCCGTCACGAAATGAAACGTCGTCCCGCCCTGCATCGTGATCGACTCGCGCGGGTGATGCGTCAGCACGAAGACCGGCACGTGGTAAGGCGGTTCGTCGCCCCACCAGCCGCGCCACGCATCGTCCGGCCAGGGTCCGCGGATCGGTCCGAACATGTTGCGGCCGAGGATCCACGCGCCCAGATTGTGGAACCCGCGGGCGGCGAATTCCTCGTCGGTCCCGGTCGAGCCGCCGTCCTGACCGAACATCGCGCGAAACGTGCGCGTGGCGAACGCCCATTCGTGCAGCGCGTGACCGCCCCGTCCGAGCGGATGTTCGAGCGCCTGGTCCGGTCCGGCGCCGTAGCCATCGAGCGAGATGGAGAAACTGCAGACGCGCAGTCGGGTCATGTCGGGTCTCCTGCGATGGAAGCCAGATTATCAGCACGAGGTATCATCCCGCGATCACATCCCCCTGAAGTGGGAAGGCGGCCGATTCCGTGCGACATCTCGAACTGTGGCTGACCGCCTGTCTCGCCGCGTCCGGCGGTCCGGCTTGGGCCGATGAACTGCTGCTGCAGCACGTGCACGTCTACGACGGCACGGGCCGGGCCCCGTACGCCGCGGACGTCCGCATTCGCGGCGACCGTATCGCCGCGGTGGCCCCGCACCTGGACCCATCGCCGGGCGAGGCGGTGCGGGACGAACACGGCCTGAGCCTGGCGCCCGGCTTCATCGACGTGCACAGCCATGGCAACGACGGTCTGCTCGATGACCTCGACGCGGCAACCGTCTCGCGACAGGGCGTGACGACGATCCTGGTCGGACAGGACGGAGAGTCGGATTTCCCGCTGCGCGATTTCTTCGCAAAGCTGCAGGCGACACCTGCCGCGATCAACCTGGCCAGCATGGTTGGCCAGGCCACGCTGCGCGAGCGGGTCTTGGGCAAGGACCTCTATCGCCCGTCGACGCCGCCGGAACTGGCGCGGATGAAGTCGCTGCTCGAGCGGGAACTCGCGGCCGGGGCATTCGGCCTGTCGACCGGCCTGGAGTACGAAGCCGCGCACTTTTCGTCGACCGAAGAATTGATCGAGCTGTCGAAGGTGGCGGCCGCGACCGGCGGTTTCTACATCAGCCACGTCCGCGACGAAGCCAATCAGGTGTTCGACGCGTACGACGAACTGCTGCGCATCGGCCGGGAGGCGCGCCTGCCCGTCGAGATCACACACATCAAGCTCGGCTCGACGCCGGTTTGGCACCTCGCGGCTGAGCGGATGCCGGCGTACTTCGAGCAGGCGCGCCGCGAGCACATCGACCTGCGTGCCGACGTGTATCCCTACACCTACTGGCATTCGACGCTGCGCGTGATCGTGACGGATCGCGACTTCTTCAACCCGGAGAAGGTGGCGCGCGCGATCGCGGACAACGGCGGCCCGGGCGCGTTGCGGCTCGGACACTACCGACCGGAGCCTGCGCTCGCGGGCCGCACGCTCGAGGAGGTCGCCGCCGCCTGGAAGGTCACGCCGGTCGAGGCGTACATGCGGATGATCAAGGCGACCGAGGCGGAGGTCGACGGCGGCGAGTCGCTCGAGGACGTGATGGGCACCTCGATCAGCGAGGACGACCTGCGCTGGTTCATCGTGCAGCCCGGCATCGCGTTCTGCAGCGACGGCGAGCTGCACGGCAGCCACCCGCGCGGCGCCGGAGCGTTTCCTCGCGTGCTCGGCCACTACGTCCGCGAGGAAAAGCTGCTGCCGCTCGAGACCGCCATCCACAAGATGACCGGGCTCCCCGCGGCGAATCTCGGACTGGCCGATCGCGGACGCATCGCGCCCGGCTACGTTGCCGACCTCGTCGTCTTTGATCCCGCGACGGTGATCGACCGCTCGACTGTCGAGCAGCCGGAGTTGCCGCCACTCGGCATCCCGGATGTGATGGTGTCGGGCGCGTGGGTCGTGCAGGACGGCAAGGTCACCGGTCGTCGCCCGGGCCGCGTCCTGAAGAGCGCGGCATATCGTCCTTGACCGGGAATCGCTGCTGATCGGGAACTGAATGATGCTCGAGTTGCGCAAACCCTATCTGCTCTACCTTGGCGACGCGGCCCTCAAGTCCGACTGCAAGACGGCCTTCGGCCTGCGCGACTGGTGCCGAGGCGATGTGCTCGGCGAGTGGACGCACCCGGCCGCCACTGTCAGCGTCGACATTCCGCGGTTGTCTCCGGCCGCGGCGGCGGCCCTCGGTGCCGGGTCGATGGTCGTCGGCGTCGCGTCGACCGGCGGCCTGTTGCCGGACCACTGGCAGGACGACCTCGAGTCGGCGATCGAAGCCGGACTCGACGTGGTAAGCGGCATGCATACCCGGCTCACGGCGTTTCCGCGGCTCGTTCGTGCCGCGGCGCGGCGCGGCACGCGGCTGGTGGACGTGCGGCACCTGAATCCGTCGTTTCCGGTGGCCACCGGCCGCAAGCGCAGCGGCAATCGGGTGCTGACGGTCGGCACCGACTGCGCGCTCGGCAAGAAGTACACCGCGCTCGCGCTGACTCGCGAGTTGCAGGCACATGGCGCCGACGCGACGTTCCGCGCGACCGGCCAGACCGGCATCATGATCGCCGGCTGCGGCATCGCGATGGATGCACTGGTCGCCGATTTCCTGGCGGGTGCCGCGGAGGCGCTGTCGCCGGACAATCACGCTGAGCACTGGGACGTGATCGAGGGGCAGGGCTCGTTGTTCCACCCGGCCTACGCCGCCGTGACGCTCGGACTGATGCACGGCTCGCAGCCCGACGCGTTCGTGCTGTGCCATGCGCCCGAGCGCCTGACGATCGAGGAGTACCCGGATTATCCCATTCCGCCGCTGCGCGAAGTCATCGACGAATACCTGCGCGCCGGACGATTGACGAATCGCGCCATCCGCTGCGCGGGGCTCAGCATCAACTCGGCCGAGTCTCAGCGACGCGGAGTGGCGCGCTTACCGGTCGATCCTCGAGCGTGAACTCGGCCTGCCGGTCTGCGATCCGATGCGCGGCGGCGTCGAATCGCTCGTCGCGGCGCTGCTGGCCGCATGATCGATCTCGCTGCCGCGATCGAGCGCTGGGAGTTGATCGAGCCGTTCGCCACGGCGCGCGATTGCGTCACCCACGTGCCCGTGCTCGTCGTCACGCTGACCGGCCGCGACGGACGGCGCGGCTGGGCGGAAGCGGCGGGCGTCGACTACGACGGCGAGACGCCGGAATCCATGGCGGCGCAGATCGAATCCGTGCGCGACGAACTGCGGGATGACATCGCTCCCGAAGACCTGCTGCGACTGCTGCCCGCGGGCGGCGCGCGCAATGCGCTCGACTGCGCGCTCTGGGACCTGCGCGCCAAGGAGTCGGGCGTACCGGTGTGGATACGGGCCGGTCTCGCGGCGCCGCGGCCGGTGACGACGGCCTTCACCCTCGGGCTTGGCGACGACGCCACGACCCGCCGCAAGGCGCGCGAGGCGCGGCACTATCCGCTGCTGAAACTGAAGGTCGATGCCGAGCGGCCGCTCGAGATCGTGCGCAGCGTGCGGGAGGAGCACCCGGCGGCGCGACTGATCGTCGATGCCAACCAGGCCTGGACCCGCGAGCTGCTGGACGACCTGTTGCCGGGCCTCAGGGATCTCGGTGTCGAGCTGGTGGAGCAGCCGCTGCCGCGCGGCGACGACGCGGCACTCGACGGGCTGACGCCCCTGCTGCCGCTGGCCGCGGATGAGTCCTGCACCGATCGCGCTTCGCTGTCGCGCCTCAGCGGCCGCTACCGATACGTCAACGTCAAGCTGGACAAGTGCGGCGGCCTGACCGAAGCGCTGGCCATGCGCGGCGACGCACGACGGCTCGGGCTCGAGCTGATGATCGGCAACATGTGCGGCACGTCGCTCGCGATGGCGCCGGCCTTCCTGGTCGCGCAATCGTGCCGCTACGTCGATCTCGACGGGCCGCTGCTGCAGAAGCTCGATCGCCGCCACCCGATCCGGTTCGAAGCGGGTCGCATGCAGCCGCCCGATCGCGCGCTCTGGGGTTGAAGCCGGCGACAGGCGGCGTCGCGCCGCGTTCTTCGGTACGCTGCGCATACCGCGAGCCACTCGCCAACCGGAGCCGGGACGCCTGCGATGCCGGGTTCGCTGCATCACGCGACGATCGTGGCCGGAGCCTGCTGCGTCCTGCTCGGCGGCGGCTCGCGCGCCGCGGCGGCGGATTCGGGCTGGGGCGGCTCCGTGGTGGCGACGACGGATTACGTATTCCGCGGGCTGTCGCAGACGGGCGGCGAGGCGGCACTGCAAGGCGACGTGCACTACCGTGGCGAGGCGGGCTGGTTCGCCGGGGCCTGGGTGTCCAGCCTCAATTCCAACGCCGGCTACCTCGGCGAACTGGAACTCAACGCATACGTCGGATGGGGTTGGACGCTGGCGCCGGACTGGAGCACGCGCATCAGCTACGTGCGCTACGCATATCCGGACGCCAGCGTGCATGTCGATTACGATTACGGCGAGTTGACCGGCACCGTGGCCTACCAGGACCGGGTGTTCGCATCGGTCGGATGGGCGCCGGACGTGATTCGCGGGACGCGATATGGCCTCGGCCGGCGAGGCAACGCGTTTTCCTACGAACTCTCGGCGCGCCAGCCGGTCTGGCGCTGGTTCGGCGTGGCGGCGGGCGTCGGGTATTACGACTACTCGGACGTGATCGATGACCGTTACAGCTCGTGGAACGCCACGCTGACGGCGTCGTTCGGCAGCCTCGAGCTGGACCTGGCCCGGTTCGGCACCGACGCCACCGCCCGCGACCTGTTCGGCCGGGAAACCGCGGGCGACCGCTGGGCGCTGACGGCGATCTGGCGTTTCTAGCAAGGAATTCGCGCCGGGCCATTGAACCTTCGGCGCCCGGAGGGGTACATACCATCGACGGAATACGCCCGTTGCCCTGACCATCGGAGGCCAGGCCTTGGAACGCCCGGATCGACGCGCCGAAAGCGCCGTTGCGAGGTCGCAGAGCAACGAGCACGAGCTCGAATTGCTGCGCCGCACGACCGCGCGCGACCGTGAGGCGTTCCAGGAGCTGTATCGGCTCTACCACCGCCGGCTCGCGCGGTTCCTGACCCGGATGACGCGCCATTACGAGGTGGCCGAAGAGATCATCAACGATACCATGTGGGTCGTCTGGGAGAAGGCCGCGGACTTCCGCGGCGCCTCGCAGGTGTCCACCTGGATCATGGGGATCGCGTACCGGCGCGCGCTGAAGACTTTGCGTCGCGCCAGCCTGCAGATCCAGTCGGCCGACGTGGATCCGCCCGAGGAGATCGGCGATGCATCGGCCGCCGTGGACGAGGCCGACCGTCGCGAACTCGTGATGCGCGCGCTGGCGCAGCTGCCGGTCGAGCAGCGGCTGGTCGTCGAATTCACCTACTACCTCGGTCACAGCTGCGCCGACATCGCCGAGATCATGGATTGCCCGGTCAACACCGTGAAGACGCGCATGTTTCACGCACGCCGCAAGCTGCGCGTGCTGCTGCCGGAACTGTCCGGCGTCCCGGAGGACTAGACGGATGGCTTCGACCCCCGACACCGACGACTGCGACAGCGAGGCCGCGCGTCTGTTGCCGTGGTTTGCCACCGGCCGCATCGATGCCGACGATGCCGCTCGCGTGCAGGCTCACCTCGCCAGCTGCGCGACGTGTCGCGCGGACCTCGCCGCGCAGCGCCAGTGGCGCGACCTGTTGCGGTCCGACGAAAAAGTCGAGTACTCGCCGCAGCCGTCGCTGCAGAAGCTGATGTCGCGCATCGAAGAACTCGATCGCGAAATGGCACCGGCCGCAGCCTCGTCCACACAGGCAGTCGAGGTCGAGCCGGCCGGCGCCGGCGCGCGTGCCGGCCTGCCGCGCTGGCTGGTGGCGGCCGTCGTGCTGCAGACACTCGGCCTCGGCCTGCTGGGCTCGATGCTGTGGCAGCATGCCGGCAACCGCGGCGCGGACGCCGAGTACGTGACGCTGAGCTCGGTCGAGCGTCCGGCGGGGAACGCTCCGCGCGTGCGAGTCGTCTTCACGCCCGACACTACCGTAGCCGGCATCGCCGCGCTGCTCGAGGCCGTTCGCGCCGACATCGTCGCAGGGCCGACGGAGGCGGGGGCATACACGCTGGCGCTGCGCTCAGCGGCTGAAGCACCGGCGTCCGTCGACGCCAGCCTCGCTCGATTGCGAACGGATCCTCACGTCGTGTTCGCGGAGCCGGCGACCGGAGCCGGGCCGCCCAGATGAAGCGCGCGGTGCTGTCCTCGCTCTGGATCGCACTGTGGCTCACGGCCTGCGCCACGACTGCGCGACCGCCCGCGGGCACGGTCCTGCCCGATGCGGCGAGGCAGGCGCCCGGACGATACCTCGTCGTCACCGTGCGCAACGACGCCACCAGCGGCGGACAGCGGGCGGCGGGCACCGCGCGCGGGTACGACAGCGTCACGCCGTATGCGGTCACGAGTTCGGCGCGCGCCGTGGCACAGGGCATCGCGGCCGACTACGGGTTGCAGCAGGCGGCGAGCTGGCCGATCGCGCTGCTCGGCGTGCATTGCATCGTTTACGAAATGCCGGCCGACGACGACCCGGCCGCGCTGCTGCAACGCATGGCGCGCGACCGTCGCGTCGAATCCGTGCAGCCGCTCGCGACGTTCGCGACGCAGGCTGCGGCGTACAACGATCCGTACGCGGCGCTGCAGCAGAGCCTCGGCCAGATGAGCGTGGCGCAGGCGCAGCAATGGTCGCGCGGCGACGCCGTCCGGCTGGCCGTCATCGACACGGGCGTCGACTCGCGCCATCCGGACCTGCGCGGGCGGATCGCCGAGGAACGCAACTTCGTCGACGATGACTCGACGGGGTTCCGCGCCGACCTGCACGGCACCGCCGTCGCCGGCGTGATCGCGGCCGTCGCGAACAATCACATCGGCATCGCCGGCATCGCGCCGGGCGTGAAGTTGCTGGCCTACAAGGCGTGCTGGAAGGACGCGGCCGGCAACCACTCGGCCGTCTGCAACACGTTCACCCTGGCGCAGGCGCTTGCCGCCGCCATCGACGCGCACGCCGACATCGTGAACCTCAGCCTCGCCGGACCCGCCGACGCGTTGCTCGAACGCATCGTCGAGCGCGGCCTGCAGCGCGGAATCGTATTCGTCGGCGCGGCGCCACCGGCGGGCGCGGACTCCGGGTTCCCGGGCGACGTCCGCGGCGTCGTCACGGTCGACGCGCCGGGCCGGCGCAGCGGGACGGCCGCCGCGCTGACGGCGCCCGGCAACGACGTGCTGACGCTGGTGCCGGGCGCGCACTACGACTTCGCGTCCGGCAGTTCGTTCGCAGCGGCGCAGGTGTCGGCCGTGGCGGCGCTGCTGATTGCGCGCGACCGCAAGCTGCACGGCGCGGACGTGCAACGTCTGCTGTCGCGCACGTCGCGGGGGAGCGTCACCGCGGCTGGCGACTACTCGCTGGTCAATGCCTGCGCCGCGCTGGTGGAGTTGCAGCGACAGGGGTCCTGCCTGGCGGAGGAATCGTCCGACGCGCCGCTCGCTACCGACCGCGGCCAGGAGGCGGCGCGCTCCGCGAACTGAAGCGTGACCGCCCGGCTAGAAGAAGCCGTGCAGTTCCGCGAACAGTTGCCGGCGGTTGTCGAAGTCGTTCTGTGGAATGCCGTCGTACCGGCGCCACCCGGCGCGCAACTGCAGGAAGGGCAGCGGTGTGTACTCGTAGACGAGGCTCCAGCGCGTCTTCTCGTCCTCGTTGACGTGCTCGTCGGGATCGAAGTACTCGGCGGTCAGCTTCAGGTTGTGTCCCTTGCGCAACGCCCAGTCCGCTTCGGCTAGCGCGGCGAGCAGCGTGCGCGTGCCTTCGGGATAGCCGGCGTCGCGTATGTAGTCCACCTCACCCAGCCACGCGACGGGCCCGGTCTTGAGACCGCCGAACACACCGGCCATGCTGCGGTCGCCGGCATCCGACTGCGTGAACGAACCGGCCAGTCCCAGTCGTCCGCGTGGCTGCACCCAGGCGACTTGCCCGGTGAACTGCTTTCCCGACCCGAGACCGGTATTCGCCACGCCGCTCGTGTAGTCGAGTTGCGCCGACCAGGCGGGCGTCTCGAGGCCGACCTCCAGTCCTTCGTCGGGCGTGACCATGTTGATGCCGCTGACCTGCCGCACGAAAGCATTGTTGTCCTGCAGCCGCCAGCCGAACGGCAGGTAGAAGCGGCCCGCTTTCACGTACCAGCCGTGAGCCGGATCCGAATAGCGCACGTACGCTTCGCGGGTCTCGGCATTGTCGGGCGCCACCAGCTCGTCGATTACCAGCGACAGCCGCTCCGGGATCACGTCGATGCCGCCATAGACGCGCGCCTGCTCGAGCTCCCAGCCCTGCTGCTTGTCCTGGTGCGGGATGTCGGTGCTGCTCCACTGCACGCGCACGTCGCCGCCGAGACGCACGAACTCGCCGAGCTTTCCCGTCCACACCGGCGCGCTGGACGGCAGCAGGGTGGCGGGCATGACGTTTTCCGCGAACACGATGCCGAATTCGTTGCGCAACCCGCCGCCCGTCGGGTTCACGTGGCACGACGAGCACTTGTAGCCCTGCTGGACCGCGAGATACGGCTCCGACCGCGCGGCTCGAGGCACGGCCGCGACAAGGAAGGCCGCCGCCACGATCGCGAGACGAGTCGTCGAGAAGGTCATGGTTTCGTTCCGATCGTGAAGGTCATCAACGTCGATTCGCTCGTGCCGCCGCCGGGAAGTGCATTGCCGGACAGGTCCGCAATCGCGTCATTGCGGACTCGCAGCGCGTAGCGGCCGGGCGCCAGTTGCGCGTGGGGCGTCACGACCAGCACGTTCGGATTCGCGTCGATGGATCCGACCGTTACGTCGATCGCGGTACGGGGCTCGCCGGCCGGGTCGGCCTGCACCCTCGTGAGCTGGATGGAGCCCGCGTCGAGCCGGCTGCGGTCGAGTTCCTGCGTGAAGCCGACGACGAGCCGTGCCGGCGACTCGATGAGCACGTCGTTCGTGGCGGGACTCATCGAGGCGACGGCGAGGCTGGGCTTGGCAACGGCAGTCGACGAACGCTGCGCGCCGTCGGTGATCCACTGCCGGATCACGTCGATCGTGGCCTGGTCGAGGTACGGCCCGCCGAATGGCATGCGCGCACCGACCGAAGCGCGACCCTCGAGCTTCTGGATGAGGTAGCTGTGGTCCGGATCGCCGGGCTTCACCCGCTGGATCGACGAGACTTCGTTGCTCGAGATGCCCACCAGCAGGTCGTAGCTGTTGGCCGAATCGAGCCGCAGGCCCTGCGGCGCGTTTGCGCCTGCGTGACAGGCGGTGCAGATCGGCGTGAAGACGTGCTCCTGGATCGACGCGAAGTCGGCCGTCAGCGGGCCGCCGCCGGACCCGTCGCCGATCGGCCGTCCGCCCGCGTCGAGCCCGTCGCCGTTGCCCGCGCAGCCGGCGAGCGCGATCGACGCGGCGATCGCCGACATCTGAAGCATCGATCGTGACGGCATGGGGCGTGTCCGCGGCATGTGGCTCTCTCGCGGTAGGTGCCGTGCGCGCACGCATCGGTTCACCGGCGAGATTTCATGCGCGCGAATGAACCCGAGCCCGTGGCGCGGCACTCACTCCAGCCCAGACCACATTCGCGGCGTTCGCGACAGCGGACGCGAGGAGATCATCATGAAGGGGATCGATCGGTTTTCGACGATGCGCGGCGTGCTGGCGCGCGCATTCGTCGTGTTCGGGATGCTCGCGCTCACCGCGTGCGGCGGCGGCTACGGCGGCGGAGGCAAGAATCACCAGCCGACGGTGACGCTGAGTGCGGCGCCGACGACGATCACGCTCGGCCAGTCGACGACGCTCACGTGGACCTCGAGCGTCGGCACGACCTGCACGGCAAGCGGCGGCTGGACCGGCGCGAAGGCCGTCTCCGGTAGCGAGAGCGTCACGCCGACCGCCGTCCGGCACCGCGACCTACACGCTCGCGTGCACCGGCGGCATGTACAGCGGCAGCGGTTCGGCGTCGACGTCGGTGACGGTGAACCCGGCCGAGCGGCTTCTCCGAGACCACGCTCGTGACCGACGCGGTCGGCACCGGCGCGATCACGACCGACCCGAACCTCGTCAATGCCTGGGGCATCGCGTTCGGCACGACGTCGCCGGTGTGGGTGGCGAACAATCACACGGGCACGTCGACGGTCTATGACGGCAACGGCAAGGCGCAACCGCATGCGTCGCCGCTGGTCGTGCATCTTCCGCACAGTGCGGGCGGCGCCGACTTCGATCCCACCGGGATCGTCTTCAACGGCACGAACGACTTCGTGGTCGTCGGGCGGCGACCATTCCGGCCCGGCGCGATTCATCTTCGACGGCGAAGGCGGCATGATCGCCGGCTGGTCGTCCGCGGTCGATCTCGGCAACGCGGTCGTCATGTATACGGACGCCGGCGGCGCCGTCTACAAGGGTCTCGCGATCGGCAACAACGGCACGGCGAACTTCCTGTACGCCGCCGACTTCCACAACAACAAGGTCGACGTGTTCGACGCGACGTTCCACAAGCAGACCCCGACCGCGACCAGCTTCGCGTTCACGGATCCGACGCTGCCGGCGGGCTATGCGCCGTTCGGCATCCAGGCGATCGCGACCGGCACCGGCGGCGCGACGCAGATCTACGTCGCGTATGCGAAGCAGGAGCCGCCCGACAACTTCGACGATGTCGACGGTCCGGGCCTCGGGCTCGTCAACGTCTTCGACGCGAACGGCGCGCTGGTGAAGCACCTGGTCGTCGAGGGCGGCAAGCTGAACGCACCCTGGGGCATGGCGCTGGCGCCGGCGGACTCGGCACGCTCAGCAACGCGCTGCTGGTCGGCAATTTCGGCGACGGCAGGATCAACGGCTACGATCCGACGAGCGGCGCCTTCGTCGGCACGGTGGTCGACTCCACGGCGCAGCCGTTCGCGGTGCCCGGCCTGTGGGGCATCGCGTTCGGCAACGGTGCGAACAACCAGCCGCGCAACACGCTGTTCTATGCGGCGGGCACCAACGACGAAGCGAACGGCGACCTCGGCCGCATCGATCTCGGCGCGGCCCCCGTCCTCAATCCGCCGCCGGTCGTCGCGGTCACGGCTCCGGTCGGCACCGTCTCCGGCACGCGACCGTGACGGCGACCGCCACGGCGAGCGTCACCATCGCCAAGGTCGAGTTCTTCGTGAACGGCACGACTCGCTCGGGTCGGTCACGACTTCGCCGTACTCGGTCCATGGGACACGACGACGGTGGCGGACGGCACCGTGAACCTCACGGCGACCGCGACCGACGTCGACGGCAACGTCGGTACCTCGCCGGCGGTGTCCGTGACGGTGTCGAACGCGGTGGCGGCGCGACGACGTTGACGGAACTGCAGGCGTTGGTCTTCACGCCGAAGTGCTCGAGTTGCCATAACGGGCAGCTCCGGCGGCGCGCTGCCCGGCTCGCAGGACCTGCGGGCGGACCACGTCTACGCCAGCCTCGTCAGCGTCGCGAGCCACGAGCAGCCGGCGGTGCTGCGCGTGAAGCCGGGTGATCCGGCCAACAGCTACCTGGTCCAGAAGCTCGAGGGTGCCGCGGGCATCACCGGCGAGCGCATGCCGCTCGGCGGACCGTTCCTCGACCAGGCGACCATCGACAAGGTCAAGTCCTGGATCGCCAGCGGGGCGCCGAACAACTGAGTCCCCTCCGTTGCGGCGGGGTGCGCGATTGATCCCCCTGGATCGCGTGCCT
>CAWJMS010000006.1:0-49225 GCA_963843985.1 uncultured Gammaproteobacteria bacterium
GCTGACCTGCCGCACGAAAGCATTGTTGTCCTGCAGCCGCCAGCCGAACGGCAGGTAGAAGCGGCCCGCTTTCACGTACCAGCCGTGAGCCGGATCCGAATAGCGCACGTACGCTTCGCGGGTCTCGGCATTGTCGGGCGCCACCAGCTCGTCGATCACCAGCGCCAGCCGCTCCGGGATCACGTCGATGCCGCCATAGACGCGCGCCTGCTCGAGCTCCCAGCCCTGCTGCTTGTCCTGGTGCGGGATGTCGGTGCTGCTCCACTCCGCGCGCACGTCGCCGCCGAGGCGCACGAACTCGCCGAGCTTTCCCGTCCACACCGGCGCGCCGGGCGGCGGCAGGGTGGCGGGCATCACGTTTTTCGCGAACACGATGCCGAATTCGTTGCGCAACCCGCCGCCCGTCGGGTTTACGTGGCATGACGAGCACTTGTAGCCCTGCTGGACCGCGAGATACGGCTCCGACCGCGCGGCTCGGGCACGGCCGCGACAAGAAGGACCGCCGCCACGATCGCGAGACGAGTCGTCGAGAAGGTCATGGTGTCGTTCCGATCGTGAAGGTCATCAACGTCGATTCGCTCGTGCCGCCGCCGGGAAGTGCATTGCCGGACAGGTCCGCAATCGCGTCATTGCGGACTCGCAGCGCGTAGCGGCCGGGCGCCAGTCGCGCGTGGGGCGTCACGACCAGCACGTTTGGATTCGCGTCGATGGATCCGACCGTCACATCGATCGCGGTACGGGGCTTCGGCCGCGTCGGCCTGCACCGTGGTGGACTTCGATGGAGCCCGCGTCGAGCCGGCTGTGGTCGAGTTCCTGCGGTTGAAGCCGACGACGAGCCGCGCCGGCGACTCGATGAGCACGTCGTTCGTGGCGGGACTCGTCGAGGCGACCGCGACGCTGGGCTTGGCAGCAGCAGTCGACGAACGCTGCGCGCCGTCGGTGATCCACTGCACGATCACGTCGATCGTGGCCTGGTCCAGGTACGGCCCGCCGAACGGCATGCGCGCGCCGACCGAAGCGCGACCCTCGAGTTTCTGCACGAGGTAGCTGTGATCTGGATCGCCGGGCTTCACCCGCTGGATCGACGAGGCTTCGTTGCTCGGATGCCCACCAGCAGGTCGTAGCTGTTGGCCGAGTCGAGCCGCAGGCCCTGGGGCGCGTTTGCCCCGGCGTGGCAGGCGGTGCAGATCGGCGTGAAGACGTGCTCCTGGATCGATGCGAAATCGGCGGTCAACGGTCCGCCGCCGGGCCCATCGCCGATCGGCCGTCCGCCCGCGTCGAGCCCGTCGCCGTTGCCTGCGCAAGACGCGAGCGCGATCGACGCGGCGATCGCCGACATATGAAGCATCGATCGTGTCGGCATGGGGCGTGTCCGCGGCAGGTGGTCTCTCGCGGTAGGTGCCGCAGGCCTGTGCTTCGGTTCATCGGCGCGATTTCGGCACGCGAATGAACCGCTAGCCCGCGGTGCGGCACTCACTTCAGCCCACACCACATTCGCGGCGTCGCGAACCAGCGGACACGAGGAGCTCATCATGACGGGGATCGATCGGATTTCGACGGCGCGCGGAGTGCCGACTCGCGCATTCATACTATTCGGGTTGCTCGCGCTCACCGCGTGCGGCGGCGGATACGGCGGCGGAGGCAAGAATCACCAAGCCGACTGTGACGCTGAGGCGGCGCCGACGACGATCACGCTTGGCCAGTCGACGACGCTGACGTGGACCTCGAGCGTCGGCACGACGTGCACGGCGAGCGGCGGCTGGACCGGCGCGAAGGCCGTCTCCGGCAGCGAGAGCGTCACGCCGACCGCCTCGGCACCGCGACGTACACACTCGCGTGCACCGGCGGCATGTACAGCGGCAGCGGCACGGCGTCGACGTCGGTGACGGTCAACGCGGCCGAGCGGCTTCTCCGAGACCTCGCTCGTGACCGATGCGGTCGGCACCGGCGCGATCACGACCGACCCGAACCTCGTCAATGCCTGGGGCATCGCATTCGGAACGACGTCGCCGGTGTGGGTGGCGAACAATCACACGGGCACGTCGACGGTCTATGACGGCAATGGCAAGGCGCAACCGCATGCATCGCCGCTGGTCGTGCATCTTCCGCACAGTGCGGGCGGCGCTGACTTCGAGCCCACCGGGATCGTCTTCAACGGCACGAACGATTTCGTCGTGTCGGGTGGCGGTCATTCCGGCCCGGCGCGATTCATCTTCGACGGCGAGGGCGGCATGGTCGCCGGGTGGTCGTCCGCGGTCGATCTCGGCAACGCGGTCGTCATGTATACCGACGCCGGCGGCGCCGTCTACACGGGTCTCGCAATCGGCAACAACGGCACGGCGACCTTCCTGTACGCCGCGGACTTCCACAACAACAAGATCGACGTGTTCGACGCGTCGTTCCAGAAGCAGGTTCCGACCGCGACCAGCTTCGCGTTCACGGATCCGACGCTGCCGGCGGACTATGCGCCGTTCGGCATCCAGGCGATCGCGAACGGCGCCGGCGGTGCGACGCAGATTTACGTTGCGTATGCGAAGCAGGAGCCGCCCGACAACGTCGACGAAGTCGGCGGTCCGGGCCTCGGGCTCGTCAACATCTTCGATGCGAACGGCGCGCTGGTGAAACACCTCGTCGTCGAGGGCGGCAAGTTGAATGCGCCCTGGGGCATGGCGCTGGCGCCGGCCGGACTCGGCACGCTCAGCAACGCATTGCTGGTTGGTAATTTCGGCGACGGCAAGATCAACGGCTACGATCCGGCCAGCGGTGCCTACATCGGCACGGTGGTCGATTCCACGGGTCAGCCGTTCGCGGAGCCGGGCCTGTGGGGTATCGCGTTCGGCAACGGTTCGAACAACCAGCCGGCCAACACACTGTTCTATGCGGCCGGCACCAACGACGAAGCGAACGGCGAGCTTGGCCGCATCGATCTCGGCGCGGCCCCCGCGCTCAATACGCCGCCCGTCGTCGCGGTCACGGCGCCGGCGGGCACCGTCCACGGCACGACGAGCCTTACGGCGACCGCGACGGCGAGCGTGAACATCGCCAAGGTCGAGTTCTTCCTGAACGACACGACCTCGCTCGGGTCGGTCACGACTTCGCCGTACTCGTTGCCGTGGGACTCGACGACGGTCGCGGACGGGACCGTGAACCTCACGGCGAAGGCGACCGACGTTGACGGCAACGTCGGCACCTCGCCGGCGGTGTCGGTCACGGTGTCGAACGCGGTGGCGGCGACGACGCTGACGGAACTGCAGACCCTGGTCTTCACGCCGAAGTGCTCGAGCTGCCATGACGGCAGCAACGCACCCGGTGGCGCGCTGCCCGGCTCGCAGGACCTGCGGGCGGGCCACGTCTACGCAAGCCTGGTCGGCGTCGCGAGTCTCGAGATGCCTGCGGTGCAACGCGTGAAGGCGGGCGACTCGGCCAACAGCTACGTGGTGCAGAAACTCGAAGGCGCCGCCGGCATTGGCGGCGCGCGGATGCCGTTCGGCGGGCCGTACCTCGACCAGGCGACCATCGACAAGGTCAAGTCCTGGATCGACAGCGGCGCGCCGAACAACTGACCTTCCCGTTGCGGCGGGGTGCGCGATCGATCCCCTGGATCGCGTGCCTCGCCGCTCTTTTTTCCAGGCCGCTGGCGTCCGGCTACGCCGCCCGTCCGCCGCGTCGAGCTCGGCTATACTGCATCGCGACCTCTCCTGGACCGCCATGCAGCGCGCCGCCGAATCCGCCCACAGCCACGTCTTCGACCTGCACAACCCGGTTGCGGAGCGACGCACCCGCCAGGTGATGTGGCTCACCGCCGCGATGATGGTCGTCGAGATCGCGGCCGGTACGATCTTCGGCTCGATGGCGCTGCTGGCGGACGGCTGGCACATGAGTTCCCACGCGCTCGCGCTCGGCGTCTCCGCCGGCGCGTATGCGTTCGCACGACGCCTGGCACATGACCCTCGATTCGCCTTCGGCACCTGGAAGATCGAAGTGCTGGGCGGCTATACGAGCGCCGTGTTCCTCGTCGGCGTGGCCGGCTACATGGGGTTCGAATCGATCGTCCGGCTCGTGGCGCCGGCGACGATCCATTTCGACGAAGCCATCCCGATCGCCGTCGCGGGGCTGGTCGTCAACGTCGTGTCGGCGTGGCTGCTGTCGACCGGGCATCACGACACGCCACGACCACGAGCACGGGCCGGCGCATGTGCACGGCCACGACCATCATCACGACCTGAACCTGCGCTCGGCGTACCTGCACGTGGTCGCGGATGCCGTCACTTCGGTGCTGGCGATCGCCGCGCTCGTCGGCGGCAAGTATTTCGGCGCCACGTGGCTCGACCCGGTGATGGGACTGGTCGGTGCGGTGCTCGTCGGGCGCTGGGCGCTCGGCCTGTTGCGCGATTCCGGGAAGGTCCTGCTCGACGCGGAGATGGACGGCCCGGTGGTCGAGGAAGTGCGCGAGGTCGTGCGCGGCCTGCCCGGGCCGCCAAGACTGCGCGACCTGCACGTCTGGCGCGTCGGCAAGGGCAAGTACGCCTGCATCGTCAGCCTCGAGGCCGGCGCTGCGTTGACGCCGGAAGCGGTCCGGCAGGCGCTGTCGGTCCACGAGGAACTCGTGCACGTGACCGTCGAACTGCACGAGTCGCCCGCGACTGCCTGAGTACGCGGCCGCGCGGGCCGTGGCGTGTCGATCCCCCGACGCTATGTATCGTACTATATAGCGTCGCGGAGGATCCCGATGCTGACTCCCGAAGAATGGCAGGCATTGCAGTTGTCCGCGAAGGTCGCGTTCTGGGCGACGCTCGTCTGCCTGCCGCTCGGCACGTTCGCCGGATGGCTGCTGGCGCGCCGCGAGTTCCGCGGCAGGTTCCTGCTCGAGGTTTTCGTGCAACTGCCGATGGTGCTGCCGCCCGTGGTGCCGGGGTATGCGCTGCTGATGCTGCTCGGCACTCGCGGGCCGGTCGGCCACTGGCTGGAGCAGACGTTCGGCATCGCGCTGGCGTTCGACTGGAAGGGCGCGGTGGTGGCATCGGCCGTGATGGCGTTTCCGCTGCTGGTGCAACCCGTGCGGGTCGCATTTCGCCTGATCGACGCAAGGCTCGAACAGGCGGCGACCACGCTCGGCGCGACGCCCTGGAACGCCTTCCTGACCGTCGCGCTGCCGCTCGCGCTGCCCGGCGTGCTGGCGGGCGCGATCCTGTGCTTTTCGCGCAGCCTCGGGGAATTCGGCGCGACGATGGCGTTCGTCGGCAACATTCCCGGCGAGACGCGCACCTTGCCGCTCGCCATCTACAGTTTCATGCACGTGCCGGACGGCGAGGGCGCCGCGCTGCGGCTCGCCTCGCTTTCCGTCGCGCTCGCGTTCGCCGCGCTCGGCGCCAGCCACTGGATCACGCGCCGCGCCGAGCAACGACTCGGCTATCTCGATCACGCGGCGCCCCGTGCTTAGCTTCGACCTGGAATACCGTCGAGGCGCGTTTGCGCTGCGCGCGGCCGCGGACATCGGCAACGGCGCGACCGGCATCTGCGGCCCTTCCGGCAGCGGCAAGAGCACGTTGCTGGCGTTGATTGCCGGGTTGCTGCGCGCGAGCCGCGGCTCGCTGCGTGTTCGACGGCGAGACCCTGGCGGACACCGCGACCCGATCGTTCGTGCCGGCCTGGCGCAGGCGCATCGCGCTGGTGTTCCAGGACGGCCAGCTGTTTCCGCACCTTACGGTGGCGGACAACCTGCTGTACGGTCATCGGCGTCGCGCGCCGCAATCGCGACGATTCGAGCTGCCGCAGGTCGCTGATCTGCTGGAAATCGGCGCGTTGCTGCAACGTCGCCCGGCGCAACTGTCCGGCGGGGAGCGCCAGCGCGTGGCGCTCGGCCGCGCGCTGCTGTATTCGCCGCGATTGCTGCTGCTCGACGAGCCGCTCGCTTCGCTCGACGACCGGCTCAAGCAGCAGATCCTGCCGTTCCTGAAGCGTGTAAAGGACGAGACCGCGATCCCGATGCTGTACGTGTCGCACAACCGGTCCGAAGTGGACTACCTGGCGGACCGCACGCTCGCGATGGAGGGTGGCCAGCTCGCGGCGTGATCAGGTCACGCCGAGGATCACCGACGACGCTTTGAAGATCGCCCGCGCCTGCTGTCCCGTCTTCAGCTTCAGGTCCTTCGCGGCGACGTTCGTGATGATCGCGGCGACGGTCTGGCCGCCGCGCAAGGCGATCACGACCTCGCTGTTGACGGCGCCCGGCACGATGCGCGTGATTTCGCCCGCCAGCTGGTTGCGCGCAGACAGCGCCAGCCGCGCGCCGCGACCCGTCCCGACGATGACGGACGACGCCTTCACCAGCGCGATCACGTCGCCGCCGACCTCGAGGCCGAGGGTTTCGGCGCTCTCGTGGGTGATCACCGCCACGACGCGGTCGCGCCCGGCCAGCTTGACCACGATTTCGTCATTGATCGCGCCGCGACGGATCTTCGCGACTTTTCCCGACCATTGGTTGCGGGCGCTGGTGCGCATCGAAAACCTCCCGAGCGTGCGCAGGTCGCGGTCGGCGCGCCGCAGCTTCGAATTGAGATCCGCGAGAAACCGTTCGTTTTCGGCAGCCACGGCCTCGTAAGTCTCGAGCAGGCTGCGCCCGTGGGCCGAGAGCTTCGCGCCGCCTCCGTCCTTGCCGCCGACCGAGGTCTCGACGACGGGCCGCCCCGCGAGATTGTTCATCGCGTCGATGGCATCCCACGCCGCCTTGTAGCTGAGGCCGGCGGCCCTGGCCGCCGCGGTGATCGAGCGCGAACTGCGCAGGCTCGCAAGCAGAGCCATCCAGCGCGGGTTCGCGAGCGCGCCGGAGCCGGTCTCGATCCGGATGGCGCTCGAAACATTGAAGCGGGGGCGGGGCATGGTTGCTATCGCCGGACGCGTGCGCGCGCGCGTGCGCGCTTCATCAGCGTGACGTGCGTGCCTTCGCGCGCCAGCTTCGGTGCGCGGCTGGCCGGGCGCAGCTGCGTATAAGTGCCGTCGGCCTGCATCTGCCATGCGTTGCGTTCGTCGGCGAGCTGCACCTGCAGCACCTCCCAGAGCCGCTCGCGCAGGTGACGGTTCTCGACGGGCGCGACGGCCTCGACGCGGCGCGACAGGTTGCGATCCATCCAGTCTGCCGAGCCGAGGTAATAGTCGCCGTCGATCGGGTCTTCCCGCCCGTTCGCGAAATAGAACACGCGCCCGTGCTCCAGGAAGCGGCCGATGACGGAGCGCACGCGGAGGTTCTCGGTGAGCCCGGCGATTCCCGGCCGCAGGCAGCAGAATCCGCGCGCGATCACGTCGATCGTCACGCCGGCATTGGATGCCTCGCAGAGCGCTTCGCAGATCGGGGCATCCTCGAGCTGGTTCAGCTTCACCACGATTCGCGCAGCACGGCCGTCGCGAGCATGATCGGCCTCGCGCCGGATCAGCGCGACGAAACGCTCGCGCATGTTGAGCGGGGCGACCAGCAGCTTTTCGAACTTCGGGCGGCGCGAATAGCCGGTGAGGTGGTGGAACAGGTTGACCACGTCGCGGGTCAGCACCGGGTCGCAGGTGAACAGCCCGAAGTCCGTGTAGAGCCGCGCCGTCTTCACGTGATAGTTGCCGGTGCCGATGTGCGCGTAGCTGCGCAGGCCGTCGCCCTCGCGGCGCACGACCAGCGCGAGCTTGGTGTGCGTCTTGAGCCCGCGCACGCCGTAGATCACGTGGTCGCCGGCCTTCTGCAGCTCCTCGGCCCAGTGCAGGTTGCGTTCCTCGTCGAAGCGGGCCTTCAGCTCGACGCAGCAGGCCACCTGCTTGCCGTTCTCGGCCGCCTTGATCAGCGAGCGGACGAACGGCGTGTCGTCGCCGAGCCGGTAGACCGTCATCTTGATGGTGGTCGTGCTCGCGTCGCCGGCCGCGTCGCGAATGAAGCGCTCGACGGAGGCGTCGAAGCTCTCGTACGGATGGTGCACGAGCACGTCGCCGGCGCGGATGGAAGCGAAGATGTCCTCGTCCGCGTCCATGCCGATCGGCGGCAGCGGGGTCCACGGCGGGTCGCGCAGTTCGGGCACCGGCAGCGACGCGATTTCGTGCAGGCTCGTGTAGTCCAGGATGCCGGGCAGCTCGTACACGTCGCCTTCACGCAACTCGAAGCGCGTCGACGAGGCTGTCGCGGATCTCGGCGCTCGGCGCCTCGCCGAACTCGAGCCGCACCACGGGCTGGAAACGGCGCTGGCGCACCTGCTCCTCGATCAGCTCGCGGATGCTGTTGTCGCTGTCCTCCTCGATCGCGATGTCGGCGTTGCGGGAGACACGGAACAGCGTGGCGCCTTCGATTTCGACTCCCGGGAACAGCCGAGCGGCATTCTGCCGCAGCAGTTCCTGCAGCGAGACGAACCACCGCTCGCCGGGTTCGACGCCGGCCCTGAGCGGCAGCCACTGTGGCAGCGTGGTGGGCACCTTGACGCGCACCAGCACGCGATCGGACGTCTCCGGGTCGCGAATCACGAAGCCCCAGGACGTCGACAGGTTCGACATGAACGGGAACGGATGCGAGGGGTTGAGGCTGAGCGGCGTCAACGCCGGCGACACGTGGCGCTCGAAGTAGTCGGTCGCCTCGGCCCGTTGCGCGGCGGACAACTCGTCCCAGTCGGCGAGGCGGATGCGGTGACGCACCAGGCGCTGCCGCAGGTCGGCGAAGCATTCCGCCTGCTGCAGCAGCATCGGGTGCAGCGCGTGCCGGATCGCCAGCATGTGCGCGTTGAATTCCTCGACCGTCGAGGGGATCGCGCTGGCGTAGGCGCGGGTGCGCATGGCGCCGACCCGCTTCATGAAGAACTCGTCGAGGTTGGTGTTGAAGATTGCGAGGAACTTCAGCCGCTCGAGCAGCGGCGTGCGTTCGTCGAGCGCCTGCGACAGCACGCGGCGGTTGAACTCCATCCAGCTCAGGTCGCGGTCGAACCACGCCTCCTGGAGCATCCGCCCGCGCAATTTCGAGTCCATGCTGTCCGCTCCGCTCCCCGTTGCAGCCGCCCGTGTCCGGTCAGGAGAAGTCGCCTTAACCTTCCATCATCGATCGCGATCATGACACATCGATGACGGTCGCTGGCCGTGCGGGGCGCGGCTCAGGGCTGCCGGTCGAGCTGGACGATCCGGCCCTCTTCGTCGCAGTGCACCGTCGTGATCCGGCTATTGCGGCCGTCCGAGATGTCCCCGGCCGGCAGGTCGAATGCGGCGGCGTAATCGTCGAGCGTCGTGATCGCGTGGGCGTGGGTGACCTGGCGCTTGGGCATCAGCGTCCAGAGCATCAACAGCGCGCAGGTGCCGATCAGCGAGATCAGCGAATACTTCAGCGAGATGGGATCGACCGTCTCGAGCACCTCGACCGCCGCGGGCTCGAAACCCAGCTTCAGTCGGATCACCTGGTGGAGCTTGCGCAGCACCGGCATCCACAGGTACAGCCAGGTGATCCACAGCGCGACCGTCGCCACGTCCGACAGGATGCGGCGACGCCAGCCGAGCCTGCGGCGCGCGTTGATGATCAGTTTCTCAGCCATGGCCCGTCTCTTCGGCCTTGGCCTTCTTCTTCGGCTTGCGCCGGTCGGCCTTCAGGTGCGCGCCGCGATCCGGGCTCGTCCAGCGGGCCCGCTGCCCGGTGCCGAGCCGGTACGCCTTCGGATAGCCGACGACGGTGGCCGCGGTGGTGATCAGCCAGAACACCAGCGGATACCAGATCATCCAGAAGTAGTTGCGGCCGAGCCCGCGGTCGTAATGGCTGTCGAGCCACTTGCTGAAGGCGAACTGCAGCATGCAGGTGCCGCCGAGCAGCGCGCTGCCCCAGTTCGGGATCAGCGGCGAGTGGGTGACCGGCAGCGTGTGCGCCGGCAGCACGAGCCCGAGCAGCCACCAGACGACCACCGCCAGCATCAGGTAGGACCACACGAAGCTCAGCAGCGCCTCGAGCAGCAGCGGCCAGAGGTGGTTCTGCGTCGGGCTCAGGATCACGCCGACGTTCTTGCGCAGCACCTGCGCGCCGCCGGTCGCCCAGCGCAGCCGCTGCTTCCACAGCCCGCGCAAGGTCTCGGGCATCAGGATCCAGACCAGCGCCCGCGGCTCGAACCGCACGTCCCATCCGGAGCGCTGCAGCATCCAGGTGATGTCGATGTCCTCGGTCAGCATGTCCGGGCTCCAGTACCCCACCTGGTGCACGGCCGACTTGCGGAAGGCGGTGATGACGCCCGACGACGGTGAACAACGCACCGAACGTCCGCTGCGCCCGCTTGATCATCCCGACGATCGACGAGAATTCGCCGACCTGCACCCGGCCGAGCAGCGTCGAGCGGTTGCGGATGCGCGGGTTGCCGGTGACCGCGGCGATGTCGGCATTCTCGACGAAATGCCGCACCAGCCAGTGTGCGCTGTGCGGGTCGAGCAGCGCGTCGCCGTCGATGCAGATCAGGATCTCGTGGCGCGCCAGCAACGCTCCGGCCCGCAGCGCCAGCGCCTTGCCCTGGTTGCGCGCCAGGTGCACCACGCGCAGCCGCGGGTGCTTCGTCACCAGCGCGTCGAGGATCGCGCCGGTGTCGTCGCGGCTGCCGTCGTCGACCGCGATGACCTCGAAGTCCGGGTAGTCGAGCGCGAGCGCGTAGCGCACCGTCTCCTCGACGTGCGGGCCTTCGTTGAAGCACGGGATCAGCACGCTGACCGGCGGCGGGTCCGCCAGCTTGCGCGGCTCGTTGAACGGCGGGTCGTCCCGCTCGAAGCGCAGGTAGAACACCGCCGCGCCCATCATCCACAGGTACGACATGAACAGCGGGTAGTGGTAGACGTAGCTCTGCGCGGTGACCCAGGCGATGTGCAGCCACTTCAGGGACATCGCGCGCGCCTACGGGATCAGTTCCGCGAGCGGGCGTTCGTTCGACATCGTCGCGAACACCGGCCGCAGCTGCTTCGGGTCCGGGTTGTTCTTGAACAGGTTGTCCGGGTAGTAGGCGATGTTCTTCACGCCCCATCCGTACAGCTTGCGGATCGTGTCCGCAAGCTCGGTGCCGGGCAGCGCCTCGCCGTCCTTGCGCCAGTCGACCGTCTGCAGCTCGAAGACGACCTTGCGCATCGCGCCGGGATGCTCGGCCACCTTCTCGACCAGCTTGTGCAGGAACGCCTCGGGATCCGGCGCCTGTTCCATGTAAGGCATCGCCATGATCGAGGTGTAGTCGTAGTGCGCCAGTGAGCTTTCGAGCGACTGCGAATACCAGGTCTCGGAATACGGGTTCAGCGCGACGTTCGCGTACAGGTTGCGTGCGGTCTTGAGGTCCGGCTGCTCGGCGTCGACCAGCGCCGCGAGCTCCATCGCGAATTCGTCGAGGAAGCGCGTCTTGTGCCGGGCCCAGCTGCGCAACTTCACGTCGTCGGCCCGCAGCTCGGCGATGGGTTGCTTGAATCCCCACTTCGAGTAGGTGGCCAGCGCCCAGCGGCTCGCGTCCTCGTAATCGGAGAGCGTCACGTCGTCGTGAAACAGCACACCTTCGATGATGGTCGCGGATCGGCCGAGGTCCTGGTAGATCTCGCGGATGGCCTTGCGCGCCAACGGCGAGAACGGCGACAGCCGCGGGTAACCCATGTTCAGGTGGTTCGAGCTGCTCGGCAGCGTCACGACGGTGTCGTGCGCCGCGGGATCGGAGTCGGGCAGCTGCCAGGCGAGCATCGGCATCCAGGCGTAGACGTGACTCGCCGCGGTGCGCGTCACGATCTGCCAGGCCACGCGATTGAACAGGTCGGCGCGCATCGGCAAGTGCCGGTTTGGAAAGTACGTCGCATCGGCCGCGCCGTTGCCGTCGGGGTCGGCGTAGGCCTGCAGGTAGACGGTGTTGACGCCCATCGCGTTGATGCGGTCGAGCAGCCGGCCGAGATTGTCCTCGGTCGTCGCCGGGTCGGGGTCGTAGAGATAGTCGAGGTCGACGTGCATGACCTTCGCGGGCAGCCCGTTGTCCGTCACGTCGTGATTGCGCAGCTCGATCTCGCGATGCAACGCCGCGAGGCTCATGCCCGGCTGCACCAGCACGCGCCGCAGGCCCCAGAGCGGCGTCCGGTCCGTGTTGGGACCGTCGTCGAGCGTGAAGCCGACCTTCATGCCGAGCTTTTCGGCGAGCGCGCGGGTCGTCTGGTTGTATCGGCCGTAGGGCCACACGATGACCCGCGGCGCCTGACCCAGCTCCTTGCGGATCAGGTCGCTGTTGCGCTTCAGGTCCGCCCGGACGCGGGCGGCATAGGCGGACTCCGATTCATAGCCGTTGCGAGGTCCGCCAGCCATGGCCGGGCGATCGCCGCCGGTTCGCGGTTGCCCTGCGGGTTGGCGACGATGCCCTCGTGCATCGCGTAACTGTGGCTCGCGATCTCGACGCTGCCGCTGCGCTGCAGTTCGCGCAGTTCCGCCCAGGACATCAGGTCCGATCTCGGGACCTTGCGCCCGTCGAAGTCGATGTCCGGCTGGGTGCCGAGCCAGCTGCCGACCAGGGCCACCACCGCGGGTGCGTGGTGCCGCGTCAGGATCGGCAGTGCGTTGCGATAGAACGAGCGGTAGCCGTCGTCGAACGAGAGCAGCAGCGCCTTGTCGGGCAGCGGGCGCCGGCCGGCCGCGTCGGCCAGCACGTCGCCGACACTGACGAAGTGGTAACCCTGCTCCTCGAGCCAGGCCAGTTGCTGCGCGAACTGGTCGGGTTTCACCGCGTAGCCCGGAATCAACGCGTCGGAGCGGTCGTCGATCTCGTGGTAGCAGAGGATGGTGACCTTCACCGGCGGGGCAGCCGAGGCGTGTGCCGGCGCGAGCAGCGACGCCAGGACGCAGGCCCAGAGGCTTAGCACGATCGAATCGAGACGTCGCATCGGGGCGGGCACCGTGGCCAGTCAACGCAAGCGCGGCCGGCAGGGCGCCGGCCGCGAACCGTCGAATTATAGGCTGCCGCCGGCGTTTGAGGCAGACTGCCTCCCTTCCTCCCGCCAGGAGAGCCGCCCCATGAGTCCCCAAGCTTCCCGCGCGCCGCTCGACGCCGCCGCCGCCCGGGCGCTCGAGCAATCGCTTCCCGGCTGGGCGTTGAGCCCCGACGGCAAGGCGATCGTCCGTCGCTACAAATTCCGCGACTTCGAGGCGACGATGGACTTCGTGAACCGGCTGGCCGCGCTCGCCGAGCGCAAGGACCACCACCCGGACCTCAAGCTGGGGTACGGCTACTGCGAGGTGCTGTTCACGACCCACGACGCCGGCGGCCTGACGGTGCTCGATGCGGACTGCGCCCGCGAGACGCAGCGACTTGCCGACGAGCTGGCTTCGGCGCCGCGGCTCGCGCGCAAGTTCGCATGGGACGCGTTGCCGCGCGAACAGGTGAACCCGTCGATGCTCCGCCGGATGATCGCTGGCGACCGCACGCTGGTGGCGCGGCTGACCTTCAAGGACGGCTACGTCGTCCCGCAGCATCACCACGTGCACGAGCAGGTGTCGCTGGTGACGTCGGGCACGCTGCGATTTCTTCTCGGAGCCGACCGCGAGCAGGTGGTCGACGTCGGCCCCGGTGAGGTGCTGGTGATCCCGTCGAATCTTCCGCACGAGGTGCACTGCATCGGCGCCGTGGAGGAGATGGACGTATTCACGCCCCGGCGCGAGGACTGGCTCGACGGCTCGGACGCTTACTTGCGACGTTGACTCCGCCGGTTGTCGCCGACGGTCTGTCGCAGATCGTGGCGACTCTGCCGGCCCGCGCTACGCCCGCTCCACACGGGCGGCATAGCATCCCGGTCGCGCGAAATGTACCTGGATGTAGGCGGTGCGCTCGTCGCCCAGCAGCCCTGCGATCGCTGCTTCGATTTCCGGGCCCTCCGCGAGGCGCGCGTCGTGCAGCATGTGCCCGGCGTCGAACGCGCGCAGCGACAACGGTCGCAGGCGCAGCACGTCGGGAATGGCATCGACTGCCTCGTAGCGTCGTGTCGAACGTTCGCCGATGAAGATGGCGTGGCTCGCCCGGTAGGGCGTAGGAGCGTCCTGGTGCAGGTAGTTCAGCAGCAAGGCCGTCTCGCCGATTTCGAGGTCGCGCAGTTCGACGCGGTCCGGGAATCCGGGTTTCGCAGTCACCGTGCAACGCCGCGCGCCGTGCGCGACCAGCGCCGCGTCGGACAGGCCGTGGAGCGGGGCGAACGGGGCGGGGTCCAGCCCGAGGATTCGAAAGGTCATTGCGATTGCTCCGGGTATCGAGGGTGGTCGACAGAATGCCGGGCCGCGGGTAGGTTGGCCCACCCGAAACCTGCCATTGCGGGCCGGCTGACGACCGAGGGTCGCATGCGAATCGGAGGGCGCGCCTTGAGCTTCGTGCATTCAATCCGCAAGCCGCTCGGCATCCTGGCGCTGGGAGCGGCGCTGGTCACCGGTGCGGCGGCGCAGCCGACGGACGCGACGGCCGGATTCCTGCAGATCGTCGCGATCTCCCCCACGGCACAGGCGGCCGAGTCGCTCGCGGGCGCGCGCTGGTCGATCTTCCTCGACGGCACGATCGACGAAGGCGCCGCGGACCGGCTGGCCGGCTGGCTCGCAAAACGCGACGTCACGAACGCCGCCGTGTACCTCAATTCTCCGGGCGGCAGCCTGGTCGGCGCGATGGCGCTCGGACGCCTGTTTCGGCGCAATGGTTTCGCCACGGTGGTGGCCGCGCGCAGCGCGCGCGACGGCAGCATCGTCGCGGGCGTGTGTTACAGCGCCTGCCCATTCGCATTCGCGGGCGGGGTGCCGCGCGCGCTCGAGGCCGGCTCGGTGCTCGGTGTCCATCGCGCCGAGAATCGCGTTCCGGTCCCGGACGCAGCGGACTTCCGGCAGCGCGTCACGAACGACACGAGGTTCTACTTCGCCGAAATGGGGATCGACGAGCGGCTGGTCGGGATCCTGGCGCAGGTGCCTTACGACGCAATCCGCGTGCTGTCGCCCGATGAGGCCGCGCAACTGAAACTCGTGACGGTGCGCTGAAGGTTCGCCGCGGCCGGCGGCCCGTCGATCGGGGTCCGTTCGAAACCCGTCCCACCCGCGTGTTAGTGTTTCCGGCGTTCGCCTCGATGGCAGGGAGGATGACTCATGAAGCGACTCGTCGCCGGCTCTCGCTTGCCGGCCTTTACCCGCCGCGCGCTGCTGTTGGCCGCGCTCGCGTGGGTAGCCTTGCCGTCGCCGGCGCGCGCCGCCGATTCACTGCCGAGCTGGAACGAAGGCGCGAACAAGGCGCGCATCGTCCGTTTCGTCGAGGACGTGACCGATCCCGCGAGCCGCGTGTTCGTGGCGCCCGCGGAACGCATCGCCGTCTTCGACAACGACGGCACGCTCTGGACCGAGCAGCCGATGTATTTCCAGCTCGCATTCGTCTTCGATCGGGTGAAGGCCATGGCGCCCCAGCATCCCGAATGGAAGACGACGGAGCCGTTCAGATCGGTGCTGGCCGGCGACATGGCGGGCGTCGCGGCCGCCGGCGACCACGGCCTGCTCGCCATGGTCGGGGCGACGCACGGCGGCACGACACCCGAGGAGTTCTCGAAGATCGTCTCCGATTGGCTTGCGACCGCGCGTCATCCGCGCTTCAAGCGGCCGTACACCGAGCTGACGTTCGCGCCGATGAAGGAACTGATGGCGTACCTGCGGGCCCGCGGCTTCAAGGTCTTCATCGTTTCCGGGGGCGGCATCGAATTCATGCGCGTCTTCAGCGAACGCGTCTACGGCGTGCCGCCCGAGCAGGTCGTCGGCAGTTACTCGAAGATGACGTACGACACGCGCGACGGCAAGCCGGCGATCGTGCGCCAGCCTGAGATCGAGTTCGTCGACGACAAGGCCGGCAAGCCGATCGGCATCGAGCGGTTCATCGGCCGCCGCCCGATCCTCGCGTTCGGCAATTCCGACGGCGACTTCGAGATGCTCGAATACGTGACGAGCGGCCCCGGTCCGCGGCTCGGGCTGATCGTGCATCACGACGACGCGGCGCGCGAGTATGCCTACGACCGCAAGTCGCCGATCGGCGCGCTGGAGCGCGGCCTCGACGAGGCGCCGAAGCGTGGCTGGGCCATCGTCAGCATGAAGGACGACTGGCGCACCATCTACTGATGCGAGCCCCGCGCCCCGCCGGAGCAGGACGCGTCATCGCTTCGGCTTGCGCACCGGCCGCGCCGACTGGCTCGCCAGGCGCGTGCCGAATCGTGCGACCAATCGCCGTTCCTCCGCCGCGGCGGCTTGCTCGGCCTCGAGGACGAACTCGCGGAACGTCTCCGCGGCCTGGGTCCACGGCCTGCCTCTGCAGGCTGACGATGCCGTAGCTCAGGTGCAGCCACGGCTCGGTCGCGAGCAGCACGAACTCGCCGGACTCGATCTCCCTTGCAATGCAGGAAAGGATCGACGCGCTGACGGCATCGGATGTCGCGATGATGCGCTTGACCGGCGCGAGGCCATTGCACTGGATCGACGGGAAGGGTCGTGGCACGGCTCCCTCGCTTCGCCGCTGTGCGATGGGCGGACAGCATCGGGTCCAGGATACGTGGCGGTATGCGACCGGGCGCGGCGAACGGCCAGTCGAACGTGTCCGCCACGCCGAGGTTGTCGCGACGCGGTGAGCGGATGTCCGGCCCGTGCCACGAGATAGATCGCATGCTTCGACGGCAGCGGCGCGATCTCGAGGTCCGGCTCCCGCTGCAGCGTGCTGGTCTCGGCGATGAAGAAATCGAGCTGCCGGCTGCGCAGCTCACGCACGAGGTCGTCCCAGTCGCGGGACCGAAGCTGCACGCTGACTCCGGGAAATTGGTCCGTGAGTCGCGCCGCAGCTGGGCCCAGGAACGACTCGAACGGAAACGGGCCGGCGCCGACGGCTACGCTCCCGCCTCGCAACGTCCGTTGAGTCCCGGCGTCGCGCTCGAGGTCCTCCGCCAGGCGCAGCACGTCGCGGGCGCGCTCGATGTAAAGGCGGCCGACGTCGGTCGGCACGACGCCCACGCTCGAGCGCTGGAACAATTCGCTGCCGAAGTGCCGCTCGAGGTTCTGGATGCTGCGCGACAGCGCGGGCTGGCTGATGTGCAGCGCGGCCGCGGCGCGCACGAAACTGCCGTGTTCCGCCAGCGCGATCACCTGGCGCAATTGCTGGAGCTCGAAGGCCATGTTCGTAGGATATACGGGGTATCCACATTATGCATTGGACACATGGCGCGAGGCCCGGCAGCCTGATGGGCCGCGCAGCGGGGCTGTCGGCTGCGCTGCTCGGGGCCGACGATTTCAATTCCGGGAGGGTGGTTTGATGAAATCAGGATTGCTTCGATCGCTGGGGGCCGCGCTACTCGCGGTCGCCTTGCTGACGACGGGCGCCGCGCAGGCGCAGACCGGCAAGCCCAACATTCTCGTCATCTGGGGCGACGACATCGGCGGCTTCAACATCAGCGCCTACAACCGCGGCGTGATGGGATACCGCACGCCGAACATCGACAGCATCGCCGAGCAGGGCGCGCTGTTCACCGACTGGTACGGCCAGCAGAGCTGCACCGCCGGTCGCGCCGCGTTCATCACCGGCCAGTCGCCGATCCGCACCGGCCTCACCAAGGTCGGCCTGCCGGGCGCGCCCGAGGGCATGAAGGCCGAAGACCCGACCATCGCCACGCTGCTGAAGGCGCAGGGCTACGTCACGGGCCAGTTCGGCAAGAACCACCTCGGCGACCGCGACGAGATGCTGCCGACGGCGCACGGCTTCGACGAGTTCTTCGGCAACCTCTACCACCTCAACGCCGAGGAAGAGCCGGAGAACCCGGACTACTTCAAGAACCCGGAGCTGAAGAAGAAGTTCGGCCCGCGCGGCGTCATCCACAGCTACGCCGATGGCCGGATCACCGACACCGGCCCGCTGACGCAGGAAGCGCATGGAGACCGTCGACGAGGAAGTGACCGTCGCGACGCTCGACTTCATGGATCGCGCGAAGAAGGACGGCAAGCCGTTCTTCATCTGGTGGAACTCCACCCGGATGCACGTCTTCACGCACCTGCGGCCGGAGTCCGAGGGCAAGACGGGCCTCGGCATCTATGCCGACGGCATGGTCGAGCACGACGCGATGGTCGGACAGCTGCTCGCGAAGCTGAAGGAACTCGGCATCGAGGACAACACGATCGTGATGTACTCGACCGACAACGGCGCCGAGACGTTCACCTGGCCGGACGGCGGCACGACGATGTTCCGCGGCGAGAAGAACACGCAGTGGGAAGGCGGCTATCGCGTCCCGACGCATGATCAAGTGGCCGGGCGTCATCAAGCCGGGCACGGTGATCAACGACATCGGCGCGCACGAGGACATGCTGACCACGCTGCTGGCTGCGGCGGGCGACACGTACGGCGAACGCGGACCTGCTCAAGGGCCGCACGATCGGCAAGACGACGTACAAGGTCCACCTCGACGGCTACGACCTGGGCCCCGCGCTGCGCGGCCAGGCGCCGTGGCCGCGCCAGGAGTTCATCTACTGGACCGACGACGGCAACGTCGCGGCGCTGCGTTACGACAACTGGAAGATCACGTTCCTCGAGCAGCAGGCCGAGGGCCTGAAGGTCTGGCAGGAGCCGTTCGTCGCGCTGCGGGCGCCGAAGCTCACCAACCTGCGCATGGATCCGTTCGAGCGCGCCGAGGAAGAGAACGCGATGGGTTACCAGCGCTGGTACATGGAGCGCATGTTCATGATCGCGCCGGCCGGCGCTTACGTCGGCCAGTGGCTGCAGAGCTTCAAGGAATTTCCGCCGCGCCAGAAGCCAGGCAGCTTCAACCTCGATCGCGTGATGGAAGCGGTAACGGCCGGAACCCCGTCCAAGTGAGTTTTCGCGAAAAGCGCCATTGAACCCCACGGCGCCCGTGACGGGCCCGACTGCACCCCACCCCCCGCAGTCAGGTTCCGTCACGGCGCGCCGCGGATCGCGTGTCGCCGTCAACTACGCATGGGCGGCGCCCCCCGGACAGCGCTAGCATCGGCCGGGTCGATATGGGCACGCAAGACAAGGCATTCGACTACGACTGGCTGGTCGTCGGCTCCGGCTTCGGCGGCAGCGTCTCGGCGCTGCGACTCGCGGAGAAGGGCTACAAGGTCGGCGTGCTCGAGGCCGGTCGCCGCTACCGCGACGAGGACTACGCCGAGACGACCTGGGACCTGAAGCGTTTCCTCTGGGCGCCGGCGCTCGGCCTGCGCGGCATCTTCCGGCTCACGCCGTTCAAGGACGTCTTCATCGCCAGCGGCTGCGGCCGTCGGCGGCGGCAGCGTCGTCTACGCCAACACGCTGTACCGCGCGAGTCCCGCGTTCTTCGCCAATCCGCAGTGGGCCGCGCTCGGCGACTGGGCGCCGGCGCTGCGCGCCGCACTACGACACCGCCGAGAAGATGCTCGGCGTGCAGACGGTGCCGCGCGAGAGCGACGGCCAGAAACTGCTGCAGCGAGGTCGGCGAGCATTTCGGCGTCGACGGACACGTTCCGTCGCACGCCCGTCGGCGTGTTCTTCGGCAAGCCCGGCGAGACCGTGCCGGATCCGTACTTCGGCGGCGACGGCCCGGCGCGCACGGGTTGCACCTACTGCGGCGCCTGCATGGTCGGCTGCCGCGAGGGCGCCAAGAACACGCTGGTCAAGAACTACCTCTGGTTCGCCGAGAAGCGCGGCGTCGAGATCCACGCCGAACGCGAGGTCGTCGACATCCGTCCGATCGGCGCGCGGACGGCGCGGACGGCTATCGCGTCACGACGGAGCGACCCGGCGCGTGGTTCGTCAAGCAACGGCGCAGCTTCACCGCGCGCGGCATCGTGATGTCGCGCGGGCGCGCTGGGCACCAATCGCCTGCTGGCGAAGTGCAAGCACGCGGCTCGCTGCCGCGCATCAGCGACCGGCTCGGGCAACTGGTGCGCACCAACAGCGAGTCGATTCTCGCGGTGAACATTGCCCGAAGGCACGGCGCGGCCGTGGAACGACGTGGCGATCAGCGCCAGCATCTACCCGAAGCCCGACACGCACATCGAGTTCGTCACCTACGGGCGCTACGGCGACTTCATGTCGCTGCTCTACACGCTGCTGACGGGCGACGGCGGCCGCATCACGCGGCCGCTGCTCTGGCTCGGCCAGGTGTTGCGGCATCCCGCTGCGTTTCCTGAAGACCCTGTGGCCGGTCGGCTGGTCGCGCGCGCACGGTGATGCTTCCTCGTGATGCAGAGCCTCGACAACGCGATCGCATTCCGCGCGAAGAAAGGGCTGTTCGGCGGCGTCTCGCTCACGACCGAGCAGGATCCCGAGAAGCCGAACCCGACGTTCATCGAGGTCGGCAACCGCGCGGCCGAGTGGCTGGCCGAGCACGACCGGCGGCATGGCGCAGAGCATGTTGCTCGAGGCGCTGGCCAACATCCCGACCACCGCGCACATCCTCGGCGGCGCGGTGATCGGGCGCGATCCGTCGACCGGCGTCGTCGATCGCGCAGAGCCGGCTGTTCGGCTACCGGAATTTCCTGGTCTGCGACGGATCGACGGTGCCGGCCAACCCCGGCGTGAACCCGTCGCTCACGATCACCGCGATGAGCCGAGTACGCGATGAGCCGGGTGCCGGCGAAGTCGCGGGCTGCGTAGTCGTTCAGAGTGCTCCCCACTGAGACAGGTCAGGACAGGAACTGGCGAGGTGTCTTGCCCGTCCAGCGCCGGAACGCGCGCGTGAAATTGCTCTGATCGGCGAAACCGAGCAGGAACGTGATGTCGGCGAGGCTGTGACGGCCCTCGCGCAGGTACTCGAGCGCCAGCTCCTTGCGTGTCGCGTCCAGCAGGTGCAGGTAGGTGGTGCCTTCGTCGCGCAGCCGCCGCTGCAGCGTGCTGGTGCTCTGGTTCAGGGCGCGCGCGATGCCGTCCTGGTCGATCCTTCCGGAAGGCATCGCCTTCATCAACAACGCCCGGACGCGCGCGGCGGCGGAATCCGGCTCGACCTGCGCCAGGTACCGCTCGGCCAGGCGATCCGCTTCGGCGGCGAGCGTCGGATTGCCGCCCGGCACGGGCGCAGCCGCATGATCCGCATCGAATGCCATCGACAAGTGATCGGCGTCGAACTCGACCGGGCAGCCGAGCGCCTCGCGATACGCCTCGTCGGCGCCCGCAGGCGCCGGGCGCGGCAAACGGATCTTCGACGGCACCGCCGCCGGACCGGCGAACATGGCCAGCAATCGGCATAGCGCAACGACCAGCGCGTCGAACGTCTCCGGCGTCGGCGCGAACGATCCGGGAGCCGGCCGCGTCTCGAGGCAGACGAGATCGCCTCGTTCGACGACGACGAGCCGGCCGTTGGTGCTGACGACGCCGCTGTAGCGCTCGATGCGCCGGAGCGCCTCGACGATGCTCGAACTGCTCATGATCCCGAGCCCGAGCGCGTGGAACATCGCCGGCCGGCGCATGACTGCCGACGCGCAGGCCGAACAGCGGGTCGCCGGATTCCTTCGCCGCCAGCGCCCACAGTTTCTGCATTCGCGTCGACGCGTGGCGGGCGTTCGGCCGCGCGGCCAGGTCCGGATCGATGCCCGCGCGACGGGCCAGCGCACGAAAGTCGATGCCGTACTCGTCGAGGGCTTCCTCGATCGGCACCAGGCTGACGGCAAGGACGGTCGGAGCGTCGCGCATGCGGGGCCCGCGGAGGTGGTCGGTGACCGCATCTTATGCCGGGACGTCGATCCGGCAAGCCGCCGGTTCGGTTGACGCCCGGCGACCACGGGTTGAAGCCCGGCAACCAGAGCCCGGGCGCGGCCATCGATACAGTGCCCGCCATCATGGACAAGCCCAAATCGAGACGTTCGAGAGCCGGTGAGTTCGCGGATCACGACGGCTACGGTGATCCGGCCATCGAAGCACTGACGCAGCTGCTCGAATCGGAGCGCTCGCTTGCCAGAGCCGAGGAACCTGCGCTCGTGGTGAGATGCGACCCGGGCCAGGTCTGGCTGCTGTGGTTCGCCATCGGGGCCACCGACGAGATCTGCCGGTTCGCCCACCGGCGAGCCGAGTTCGAGCGCAACCAGGTGTTCCGGCACGTGGTCGGCATGATCTTCGGCAATGGCGTCCAGGCCGAGGCCAGCCCCGTCGTCGCGGCGCAGGACCTGATCGAACTGTTCGAGTCCGCCGGGGCCGAGGCCGTGCGGGCGTGCATGCGTGGGGACCGCAAGCTCGGCTACTACCTCGAAGCGCTGAAAGTCAGCTCCAGGCACTCCGCCTGATCGACTGCGGCAGCGGGCCGTCGCGGCGCGGCGGAACTGATCCGACGCTACAGCCACGTCGACTTCGACCCGTTCGGCGCCCAGGGTAATACGAAGACAGTGCTTTCGCGCCTGCAGTGGATATACTGACTCCGAACAAGCGCCCGAGCGCGCCGGACGGACGGAATCAGAAGTGCACGAAGCACTCGCAAAGGGGAATCGGAATTCGCATGCCGTGGGTCGAGCCGGAGGGTTCGGCTGCGTCGCGATTGCGGCCCTGATGCTCGCCGCGGCGCCTGCCAAGGCGGACCGGCCGGACGAGGCGGCCGCGAATCCTGCGGCCGTCGCGACCACACGGGAGACAGTCTCCGAGGCTACCGGTGCCGCTCCCGCCCGCAAGGCCGATCGATTGCTCGAGCTGGTCGTCGCCTACCTCGACAATGCGTTCGACGCGGGCCGTCGTGCCCACCGGGATGTGCCGCGCGACGCCGCGGCTGAGCGCGTCGCGACCGACACGGGTCAGTAACCCGTCCCGATCCGGATCGCCTGCAGCACGGCACCCGCCGCAATGGCGGCGACCACGTCGTCGACCATGATGCCGAAGCCGCCCTGCACGTTGTCGTCGAGCCAGCGGATCGGCCACGGCTTCCAGATGTCGAACAGCCGGAACAGCGCGAAGCCCGCCACGATCCACACCCAGTGGAGCGGCATCATGAACATCGTGATCCAGTAGCCGACGAATTCGTCCCAGACGATGCCGCCGTGATCGTGTACGCCGAGGTCGCTCGAGACGGTGTCGCATAGCCACACGCCGAGCGCAAAGGCCGCGATCACCGTGACGGCGTAGAGCCACGGCGGCAGTTGCGCGAGCACGAGGTACAGGGGAATGGCGACCAACGTACCGAACGTGCCGGGTGCGTAGCGCGCCAGCCCGCTGCCGAGCCCGAACGCGAGCCAGTGCCGCCAGTCGCGCAGCACCAGCGGGTTGATTTCGCGGTCGAACATCAGCCCGAGGCGGCCTGGTAGTGGCCGGGTTCCGCTGCGAGCACGGAGCCGAGCGCATCGAGGAAGCCGGCGAGGTCGGCGTCCCGCAACTCGCCCATCACCGCCACCTGGAAATGATTCGGTGCGAGCGGCGCCTTGCAGCCGTAGATGAGATAGCCGCGCTGCTTCATCTGCGCATACAGCACGTCGAAGGCGATGCCTGCGGGCACCCGGGCGGTGAGGATGCATTGCGCTTCGCTGCCTGGCGGCAGCGCCAGCAGCGGCAGGCCGAGCCGGCGCAGGCCGGCGGCGAGCAGCGCGCGTCGCCGCGCGTAGATCCGGCGGCGCTCGGCCGCTCCGCCCGCGGCGATCAGCTCGTCGATCGCGCGATCGAGCGCGGCGATCAACGGCACGGGCGGCGTGAACGGCGTCTGGCCGTTGCACTCCATCTGCGCGTGAAATCGTCGCAGGTCCAGCGAGTACGTGCGCGGCGCATCGAGCGCGCGGGCCTCGAGCAACTCGCGCCGCACGCACACGAGACCGACGCCGGGCGGCGCGTGCAGGCACTTGCCGGAGGTGGTGATGCAGGCGTCGATGCCGTCGCGCGTGACGTCGAGGTCCTCGACGCCGGCGCTCGACGTGGCATCGACGATGAACGTCAGGCCGTGCCGTCGCGACAGCGCACCGACGGCGCGCACCGGGTTCAGCACGCCGGCCGACGTCTCGTGGTGCGTCATCGCGAGGGCGGTCACGGGACGCGGGCCGCAATCCGCGATCGCGGCCTCGATGCGCTCGAGGTCGAACGACTGGGCGAAGCCGAAGTCGATCACGGTGTGCGCGATGCCGTGCACGTCGAGGATGGCGGCGATGCGCTCGCCGAAGGTGCCGTTCACGGGCACCAGCACGTGCGCGTCGCGCGGCAGCAGCGACGAGCACACCGCTTCGATGGACGACGTTGCCGGGCCGCCGATGAACAGGATGCTGTGCTCGTCGCCCGAGCGGAAGACCTGCCGGCAGTTGGCCCGCAGGTGCTGCATCAGCTGCGAGAAGCGCGCGTCGCGATGACCGATCTCGCCGTCGCCGAGCGCGGCGCGGACGGCCGGCGAAAGCGTCACCGGACCCGGGCACAGCAGCACCTCGTTGCCACGGCGCGCGACGAGACTCGTCGTCATGTCGGCCGGCCCGCAAGCACCAGCGTGTAGCGCCAGCCCGCAAAGCAACTCAGCCCCAGGCCGACCGCCAGCCCGAGCAACGCAATCGCCCGCAGCGGCTCGACGTACGGCGCCGGCATCTGCGGCACCATCGCAGCGGCCAGCACGAAGGCCCCCCAGTAAATCGTCGCCGTGGCGACTTTGCCCGCCAGCATCGACGGGATTTCGATGCCCGAGGCCGCGGCGTAGCGCCGGATCGTGCCGACCCAGAATTCGCGCATCAGGAAGACGGCCAGGAACGCGAAGGGCAGGCCGGCCGCGACCACCAGCATGGCGAGCGCCAGCGCCGTGGTGAAACTGTCGGCCGCCTGGTCGAGCATGGCGCCGAGCGCGGTCTCCTGCGACAGCCGGCGGGCGAGGTAGCCGTCGAGGTGGTCCGTCAGGCAGGCGACCAGGCCGATGAGCACGGACGCAAGCCGGTGCCCGGTGAGGTAGAGGGAAACCGACACGATGACGCCGACGATCCTTGCGAGGGAGACGATGTTCGGCAACGTGGTCAGGTCACTGCTCCTGATCACGGCCGTATTCCTGGTGTGGCTGGTCATTCTTGGGCCGAATAAGGCACGCTCCGCGGCATGACCGGCCGGCCCGGATCGAGGAGTCGCGCGTCCGCGAATGGTAGCGCATCGGCCCCCGCCGTGCTGCCCGGTCTGGTCGTGGTCCGACGCCGACAGGCGCTGGAAATGAGACCATGTGGCACCCTGGATTGACGCAATCAAACCCATTCCCATGCGAGGAAGAGCCCATGAGACTGAGTTGGACCCGGCGGGCCGGCGCGGTGTTCCTGGCGGGGTCGCTGTCGGGCTGCGGGACCATGGCCGAGCCGGTTGATGCGACCGGGCTCGACGGCACGGCCTGGGTGCTGTCCGGGTTGTCGGGCCGCGTCCCGGTTGCGCCCGCGATCCCGACGTTGCAGTTCGCGGGCGGTCTCGTCAGCGGTTCGGACGGCTGCAATCGATACTCGGGGCCCTATACGGTCACCGGCGCGGCACTGCGGATCGGACCCTCGCTCGCGGCGACGCAGATGGCCTGTCCCCCGGACGTCGCAACGCAGGCCCGCGCGTACCTGTCGGTGCTGCGGAGCGCCGACTCGCATCGCATTGCCGATGGTCGTCTCGAGCTGCTCGCCGCCGACGGCCAGGTGCTGGCGACCTTCGCCGTGCAATCGCGGTCGCTGGCCGGGACGGCCTGGCGAATCACGGGCATCAACAACGGCAAGGGTGGCGTGGTGAGCGTGCTCCCAGACACGACCGTCACGCTTTCGTTTTCGGCCGACGGCCGGGCCAGCGGCTCCGCCGGCTGCAACGACTACACGGGTGCGTATCGCGCCGAAGGTTCGACGCTCGCATTCGCGCAAGCGGCGGCAACTCGCAAGATGTGCCTGCAGCCCGCGGGGGTCATGGATCAGGAGCAGCAGTTCCTGAATGCGCTGGTCACGGTGGCGACGGCGCGGGTCGAAGGCGAACGGCTCGAGTTGAGGACGGCGGCCGGGGCGCTGGCGGTATCGGCCGTCCGCGGCGAGTGAAGCCTCGTTACGACTCGAGTCCCTGCGCGTCGAGGTACTCGTCGTAGCTGCCGGTGAAGTCGGCTGAAGCTGCCGTCGGGCTTCAGCTCGATCATGCGCGTCGCGAGCCCGCCGACGAATTCGCGGTCGTGCGAGACGAAGACCAGCGTGCCCGGGTACTTCTCGAGGCCGATCTGCAGCGACTCGATCGTCTCCATGTCCATGTGGTTCGTCGGCTCGTCCATCAGCATCACGTTCGGCCTCGTCAGCATCAGCTTGCCGTAGATCATGCGGCCCTTCTCGCCGCCGGAGAGCACCTTGACGGACTTCTTGGTCTCGTCGCCCGAGAACAGCAGCCGGCCGAGCGTGGCGCGCACGATCTGGTCGTCGTCGGCCTTGCCGGTCCACGTGGACATCCAGCTGAAGCAGGTCGATCTTCGGCTCGAATTCCGCCTGCGGGTCCTGCGGCATGTAGCCGGGCTGCGCGTTCTCGACCCAGGTGATCCGGCCGGCCGTCGGCTTCAGGTCGCCGGCGAGGCAGCGCATCAGCGTCGTCTTGCCGATGCCGTTCGGGCCGATGATCGCGACGCGCTGCTCGGCCTCGATCGTGAAGTTCAGGTTCGTGAACACGTCCGCGTCCGGTGCCGGGATAGCGGAACGACAGGCCCTTCGACGGTGACCGCCGAGCGGTAGAGCTTCTTCGCCTGCTCGAAGCGGATGTACGGGTTCTGCCGCGACGAGGGCCGGATCTCCTCGATCTTGATCTTCTCGATCTGGCGCTTGCGCGAGGTGGCCTGCCGCGCCTTCGACGCGTTGGCCGAGAAGCGCCGCACGAATTCCTGCAGGTCCGAGATCTGCGCCTTCGCCTTGGCGTTCGGCGGCTTCGACGCGCTGCCGCGCCTGCACCGAGGCGAGCATGAAGTCGTCGTAGTTGCCCGGGTAGATCTTCAGCTGCTGGTAGTCGAGGTCGGCGATGTGCGTGCACACCTGGTTCAGGAAGTGCCGGTCGTGGCTGATGATGATCATCGTCGCGTCGTAGTCGTTGAGCGCGCGCTCGAGCCAGCCGATCGAGTGGATGTCGAGGTTGTTGGTCGGCTCGTCGAGCAGCAGCACGTCGGGCCGCGAGAACAGCGCCTGCGCGAGCAGCACGCGCAGCTTCAGGCCCGGCGGGATCTCGCGCATCGGCAGGTTGTGCTTCGACTCGTCGATGCCCGCGTCGATCAGGATCGCGCCGGCGCGCGCCTCGGCCGTGTAGCCGTCGTACTCCGCGACCTTGCCTTCGAGCTCGGCCGCCCGCATGTAGTCCTCGTCGGAGGCCTCCGGGTTCGGCGTAGATGCGGTCGCGCTCCTGCATCGCGTGCCACATCTCGGCGTGGCCCTGCATCACGACGTCGA
Organism: uncultured Gammaproteobacteria bacterium; assembly: GCA_963843985.1. Lineage (GTDB taxonomy): Bacteria > Pseudomonadota > Gammaproteobacteria > Steroidobacterales > Steroidobacteraceae > RPQJ01. Next base: position 27,305 of record CAWJMS010000006.1, read on the forward strand.
GCACGCGCTCGTCCTCGTACGCGAACTGGTTCTGGTTCAGCTTGCCGAGGCGCATGCCGGCCTGCAGCACCACGTCGCCGGCGCTCGGCTCCAGCTCGCCGCCCAGGATCTTCATCAGCGTCGACTTGCCGCAGCCGTTCGCGCCGATCAGCCCGTAGCGGTTGCCGTCGGCGAACTTGACGCGAGACGTGCTCGAACAGCGGCTTCGCTTCGAACTGGATCGGCGAGATTGGTGGTGGAGAGCATGGGGAGGGCGGCCGGGGCCGCGCCGGAAGGGGGCGCGATTCTAGCCGAGCGTGGCCGCAGACGCGCGGCTTTCGCCCGAAAAAGGCCGCGGTGAACGCAGTATCATGGCCGCAACAGCTCGTCCGGGAGACGGGGCCGCCGGCGCGACCCTCCCCGGCCGGCGTCGAGGACCGGAGAATGTGGAGATCGATCGCGGCCGTCTGCGTGGGAGCGAGCCTCGGCGCGTTGCTGCGCTGGTGGCTCGGCGCGCAGTTGAACAGCCTGTTCCCGGCCGTGCCGCCGGGAACGCTCGCTGCGAACCTGGTCGGCGGGTACGTGGTCGGGCTGGCCATCGCGTTCTTCGCGATGTATTCGGCCATCGCGCCCGAATGGCGGCTGTTGATCATCACCGGCTTCTGCGGCGGGCTCACCACGTTCTCGACGTTCTCCGCAGAAATCGTCACGTTGCTGCAGCAGGGACGCAGTCTCTGGGCGCTCGGCGCCGCCGCGATGCACCTGTTCGGTTCGGTGCTGATGACGCTGGCGGGCATCGGCACGGTCCAGTGGCTGAAGGGTTGAGCGATCCGCGAGGAGGCACACATGCAGGGCCAGTTCTGCCGCTTCTATCTCCGCGAGAACGACCGGTACCAGGGGCAGTTGCTCTGGGAGTGGCTGCTCGAGCAGGCGAACCGGCTCGGCATCCGCGGCGGCTCGGCGTTCAAGGCGATGGCCGGCTTCGGCAGCCATCACGTGCTGCACGAAGAGCGGTTCTTCGAGCTGGCCGGTTCGCTCGCGGTGGAGGTGGAGTTCATCGTCACCGACAAGGAAGCCGACGCGTTGCTGGCGCTGCTGCGCCGCGAGCGGGTCAACGCGTTCTACGCGCTCATTCCCGCGCGCTTCGGCGTGACGGGCACCGCATCGCCGACCGGCTGAGGAGAAGGCGTGATTCCTGAAACGATGCAGTACGTGGCCGCGACGGCCGCCGGCGACGCGGACGTGCTGAAGTTGGAGACTACGTCCGTCCCGCAACCGCAGGACGACGAGGTGCTGATCCGGGTGCATGCGGCGGGCGTCAACCGCCCGGACATCGCGCAGCGGCGCGGGCTGTATCCGCCGCCGCCGGGTGCGAGCCCGATCATCGGCCTCGAAGTGGCCGGTGAGGTCGTTGCGCTGGGACCGGCGGTGCGCAACTGGCGCGTCGGCGACCGTGCCTGCGCGCTGACGAACGGCGGCGGATACGCCGAGTACTGCGTCGCGCCGCAGACCCAGTGCCTGCCATGGCCGCAGGGCTACGACGCGATCCGCGCGGCGGGGCTGCCCGAGACCTACTTCACCGTCTGGGCCAATCTCTTCCTGCACGGGCGCCTCGCGCGCGGCGAGTCGGTGCTGGTGCACGGCGGCTCGAGCGGCATCGGCGTGACCGCGATCCAGCTGGCGCGAGAGTTCGGCGCGCGCGCGTACGCCACCGCGGGCAGCGACGAGAAGTGCGCGGCCTGCGTCAAACTCGGCGCCGAAGCCGCCATCAATTACCGCAACGAGGATTTCGCCGAGCGCGTCGCGACCTTGACCGGCGGGCGCGGCGTCGACGTGATCATCGACATCGTCGGCGCGCCGTATTTCGAGCGCAACCTGAAGAGCCTCGCGATGGACGGCCGGCTCGTCGAAGTGGCGACACAGCAGGGCGCCAAGGCCGAGAACCTCGACTTGTTCCTGGTGATGCGCAAGCGCCTGACGATCACCGGCTCGACGATGCGGCCGCGCTCGACCGAGGAGAAAGGCGCGATCGCCGCAGCGCTGCGCGCGAAGGTCTGGCCGGCCCTCGATGCCGGCCGCGCGGGTCCGGTGATCCACGCCGTGTTCCCGCTGGCGGAAGCCGCCGCGGCCCACCGGCTGATGGAAGGCAGCACGCACGTCGGCAAGATCATCCTCGACGTCGCGGGCGTGGCGCCGCCGCGCAAGGCGTGAATCGCTAGGGCGCAGCTCGCGCGGCGGCGTCGCGGCAATGGCGCGCGATCTTCTTCGCGACCGCGCCGAGCAGTACGGGCGGAAAATCGTGGCCCATGCCCATGATGACCTCGAGCCGCGCGCCGGGAATGCAGCGCGCCGTGTCGAGCCCGGCGGCCAGCGGCACGAGCGGATCGTCACCGCCGTGGATCACGTAGGTGGAGGCTGCGATCGTGCGCAGCAGTTCGCGGCGGTCGCCCGAGCCCAGGATCGCCAGCATCTGGCGAGCCGTGCCCTCGCGATACAGCCCGCGCCGCGCGACCCGCTCGAGGTGCTCACGCCGCGCGGCAGGATCCTGCGGGAAGCCCGGGCTGCCGATCACCGTGAACAGGCGTTCGAGATGGTCGACGGTCGCTGGGATGTCGTCGGCCGGCGGCGGCGTCCGCAGGATCGCACCGAGCGCGCGGCGCGTGCCGAAGGCCACCTTGCGCTGCGGATTACCGGTAGACGACATGATCGAGGTGAGGCTCGCCACCCGCTGCGGGTAACGAGCCGCCAGCACCTGCGCGATCATTCCACCCATCGAGGCGCCGACGACGTGCGCTCGCTCGATCCCGAGGCCGTCGAGCAGGCCCGCGGTGTCCGCGGCCATGTCGTCGAGCGTGTAAGGCGAGTGCACCTTCCGGCGCAATAACGCGCGCGCGATGGCGGCCGGCACGCTCGGGATGCGGGTGCCCGACAAGCGTGTCGAGCCGCCGCTGTCGCGATTGTCGAACGTGACGACGCGGAAGCCTTCGGCGACGAGTGCGTCGACGAACGGATCCGGCCACATCGCGGCCGGCATGCCGAGCCCCATGATCAGCAGCAGCGGAGTTCCGTCCGGCGCGCCCCGCACCTGGTACTCGAGCTCGATTCCGTTCGATGGGAAAGCCGGCATCGTTGGCGCGGGCGGGTGCGGTTACTTGGCAGCCGGCGGCGCGCCCGCTTCGGCCTTGATCAGCTCCACGTCGAACAGCAGCACCTGGTTCGCGAGCGGGCCCTTGTCCGCGTACGCAAGCGCCGGCGGGATCACGATCTGGTACTTCGCGCCAACTTTCATCAGCTGCAGCGCCTCCGTCCAGCCGGCAATGACGCCGCTGACCGGGAACGTGGCGGGCTGTCCGCGCTTGTACGAGCTGTCGAATTCGGTGCCGTCGACCAGCGTGCCGCGGTAGTGCACGGTGACGGTGTCGCCCGCCGTCGGGGTGCGACCGGTGCCGGGGGTCACCACCTTGTACTGCAGGCCGCTCTTGGTCGTGACCACGCCCGGCTTTTTCGCGTTGTCCGCGAGGTAGGCGGTGCCGGCGGCGGCGGCCTTCTGGGCCGCGGCGGCCTGTTCCTTGCCGCGCTGCTCGTTGATGCGCTTCTGCAGCGCCGTCAATGAGGCCTCCATGTCGGCCTGGCTCAGCTTTGGCTGGGTGCCGGCGCGACCGTCCTCGATGCCCTTCAGCAGCGCGTCGGAGCGCACCTCGGTTCCGACCAGGTCGCGGCCGAGCTGGTAGCCGAGCGCGTAATTCATTTTCGCGGCGTCGTCCATGGCGGCCGGGGCGGCGGCCGGCGCGGTGGCGGCGTAGGCGGGTGAAAAGGCAAGCAGCACAAGGGGAATCGCGGCGGCGGCCACGACGGTCAGCGGAGACTTCATCCAGGGACTCCCGGCGGGGTGACGAGGGGTGAGTTCGATCGGGGCGGCGCATGTTACGTGCCCGCCCCGGTTTGCGCCACGGAACTTGATATCAGGAGCCCGATCCGCGCATCATTCGCGTTCGTTTTTCGGAGGACTGCAGATGCGTATTCCTTTGATTGCCTTGACTTTGCTGCTGGTGGCCGGTTGCGCTTCCCAGTCCGAAAAGGCGGTTCCGGCAGCCACCCCCGTCGCCGCTGCCCCTGCGGTCCCTGCGGCCCCCGCGGCCGCGCCGGTCGCTGCCGCTACGGCGGCCCCGAATGCGGTCCCGGCCACGGCCGGTGCACCCAAGACGGTGCAGGAAGCCAGGATGGCCGGGTACAAGATCGTCAACGAGAAAGGCAAGACGCTGTATTGCCGCGACCAGATGAAGACCGGGTCGCACGTCCGTCAGGAGACGATCTGCCTGACCAAGGAAGAACTCGAAGCGGCTCGCGAAGCGTCGAAGCGCAATCTGGATCAGATGCAGCGGGCGATCCCGCCGCCGCCAGGGCACCTGAGCCGGGCCGGTCACGCGCCGGGTGCGCGTGCCTCGACGAACAGCGAATAGTATTCGTCGCCGTAGCGCGCCTTCGCCACGGCGCTGACGTCGTCGACGCGCAGCGCCGGATCCTCGCTTGCCATGTACGGCCGACGCGCCGATGCCGGTGAACCCGGCCTCCGCCAGCACCTTGGTCAACGTCTCGACGTCGTAGCCGTACTTGTGCGCCTCGAACAGGTGCGCGGGTTGTGCCGACGCCGGCGTAGGCAAGAAAGTCCTCGAGTCGCGTGGCGTTCTCGGGCCACCAGTCCCAGGTTTCGCGCCGGCTGGCGAAAAACGTCCGGTCGTTCGCGGCGTACGCCGCGATGCACTTCTCGATGTCGGGCACGACGATGCGCACCACGGCGCCCGGCGCCATGACGCGCCGCAGTTCGGCGAGGAAGAACCGCACGTCGCGCGGGTAGAACAGGTGCTCGAGCAGGTGCGACACGAAGACGCGCCGCACGCTGCGCTCCGCGAACGGCAGGCCCCACAGCACGTTCATCGCGAGCGGCGCCGGGTCGACGTCGATGTTGATCCAGCCCGGCAGGTGTCCGCGACCGCACCCGATGTGCAGTTGCAGGTCCCGGGAGGCGGCGTCGACGCCGAGCCGCGCGAGCTGCTCCTGCAGTCGCGCACGCCGCAGCTGCAGCAGCTCGCCACGCAGGCCATCCAGCGACGCGAGCGCGGCCAGCAGGCGCCGCTCGAGACCGAGACCGGTGTTGGCCGCCAGCGCCCGTTCCGCCTGCTCCGGGCCGAGGCCGATGACGTCGCAGGCGAGGTCGTACACGCTGCGCGCGAGCAGCCTCAGGTGATTGCGCGTGAGGTCCGCGACCGCGTTCGGCGCGCGCTCGCCGCGATTCGGGCGCAGCTCGCCGGCACCAGTACCCCGCTGCGCGAGAGGTAGTCCACGATCTGCGCCGCGCCCGGGCGATCGTCGGCGGCAGCGTACCGAGCGCGGCGTCGGATAGGTGGGTTCCGCGAATTGGCAGATCCAGCCGATCAGCATCGGTTGATCGGTCTCGAACGCCGGCAATCGCCCGGAGGTCGTGTGCACGAGGATGCGCCCATTTCGAAAGCGGACGAGCGTGTCGGCGGCGAAGACGAGGGCAGTGGTCATGGCGCGAAACTCCCGGGCGGCGCGCCTATGCTAGCAGCACCACCGATCCCGGCCGCCGAGCGGCCTTGCTAGACTCGCCCGCCAGCGCGGACCGTCCCGGTCCGCACGTGTATCCGTTGGGGTGACGTCGATGCGATCCTGGAACACGTTGACCGCACGCCTGGGCGTCGCCGGTGCGTTGCTGCTCGCGGCCGGAGCACTCGCTGCGGCAGACCTGACCGTGCGACTCGACGCGAGCGACCCGGCGCGGGGCAGAACGCACTCGGACATGACGATCGCCGCGAAGCCCGGTCCGCTGACGCTGGTCGTGGCGAAGTGGATGCCGGGCGAACACTCGCCGAGCGGGCCGCTCGACCTGATGATCGGCCTCGAGATCCGGGCCAACGGCCAGCGGCTGGCGTGGACGCGCGACCCGCTCGACATGCACGCGCTCCACGTCGATGTGCCGGCCGGCGCGGATCACATCGAGGTATCGCTCGACTCGGCGTTGCAGACCGAGGCGGGCTACAGCGAAGGCGCGAGCAGCACCGAGCAGCTCGCGGTGATCATGTGGAACGAAAGGCTGCTGTTTCCAAAGGGCATTGACGCCGAGACCTACACCGCCTCGGCGTCAATGCGCATTCCGGCGGCCTGGGGCTTCGCGTCGGGTGCGGAATCGACGGTGGGGCCCGACGGCACCGTGAAGTTCGAGGACCTGCCGCTCGCGCGGCTGATCGACTCGCCGGTGCAGATGGGTCGCCACGTGAAGCTCATCGACGTGCCCGGTTCGGTGCCGCGCCCCGACATCCGTCATCGCCTCGCGCTCGCCGCGGACAGCGAGGCGGCGCTCGCAGTGCCTGGCGATCTTGCGGCTGGCCTGGGCCGAATGGTGGCCGAGGCGGGCGCGCTCTTCGGCTCGCGGATGTACCGGCACTACACCTGGCTGCTCACGCTGTCGGACCACGTCGCGATCTACGGGCTCGAGCACCACGAGTCGACGGACAGCCGGCGCGAGGAGTTCGCGCTGCTCGAGGACGATCGGCGCAGCGACGCGGCCGCGCTGCTCGGGCACGAATACGTGCACAGCTGGAACGCGAAGTACCGCCGCCCGACGGGGCTGCTGAGCCCCGACTACCAGGAGCCGATGGACGGCTCGCTGCTGTGGGTCTACGAAGGCCTCACCGAATACTGGGGCGACGTGCTCACGGCGCGCGCCGGCATGCTGTCGGCCGAGCTGTACCGGGAGACGATCGCGAGCTATGCGGGCACGTTCTCGATCCAGCCGGGCTCGCGCTGGCGCCCGATGGCCGACACGGCCGTCGCATCGCAAATCACGTTCGACGCGCCGGCCGCGTGGGAGTCGAGCCGTCGCGGCGCGGATTACTACGACGCGGCCGTCTTCCTGTGGCTCGACGTCGACGTGCAGTTGCGCGCGCAATCGCGCGGCAAGCTCTCGCTCGACGACTTTGCGCGCCGTTTCTACGCCGGCTCGAGCGGTGCGCCGGCGCTGAAGCCCTATGTCGAGCAGGACGTCTATGACACGCTCGCGCAGGTCGCGCCGGCCGACTGGCGCGCGTTCGTGCGCCGGCACCTCGACGCGACGGATTCCGTCGCGCTGCTCGGCGCGCTGGAGCGGGCGGGCTGGAAGCTCGAGTACACGGCGAAGAAGAACGACTGGGTGGAGTTCGCGCAAAAGCGTCACAAGAGCGTCGATCGCCGCTGGTCGATCGGCCTGTTGCTCGACGAAGAAGGCGCCGTGGACGACGTGATCGCGGATCGCGCGGCCGGCGTGGCCGGCGTTGCGCCGGGGATGAAGCTGGTCGCAGTCGACGGGCGCAAGTATTCCGAGGCGACCCTCGACGCCGCGATCGCCAACGCGCAGAAGTCCCGGCGGCCGATCGAACTGCTGCTGCAGAACGGCGAGTTCTATCGCTCGATCGCCGGTGCCGTACTTCGACGGGCCCCGCTATCCACACCTGGCGCGCGTCGACGGTCGGCCGGACTACCTCTCCGCGGTGCTCGCTCCGCGCATCCGCTAGAAGCGGTCAGGCTGCGGTGGCCAGCGAATCGAGCAGCGCACGCAAACGCGGAGTCACGCGCCGGGCCGACGGATAGACCACGGAGATCGGCAGCGGTGGCGGTTGGAAGTCTTCGAGCACGGTCTTGAGACGGCCGGCGCGAACCTCCTCGGTCGCCAGGTAGTCCGGCACCTGCGTGAGACCGATCCCCTCGACGGCGGCGGCCACCAGCCCTTCGCCGTCGTTCATGATCACCGGCGCATCGGGCAGCCACTCGAGCCTGCGCCGCCCGTCCACGAACTGCCACGCGCGCGGGCGCCCCGTGGTGGGCATGCGAAAGACCATGCACGCATGCGACGCCAGCTGCGACGGATGCGACGGCTCGTCGTGCTTGCGCAGGTAACGCGGCGACGCGACCACGGCGAGCCTCTGCTCGCCGATGCGCCGCGCGACCAGCGACGAGTCCGCCAGGTGTCCGACGCGGATCGCCGCATCGAGGCCTTCGCTCACGATGTCGGCATAGCGGTCCGAGAAGCTGACGTCGAGCGTGATGCCGGGATGCCGCCGCCGCAGCGCGGCCAGTTTCGGCAGCACGATGCGCTTGCCGTACGTGATGGGCACGTTGATGCGCAGCGTCCCGCTCGGCGCGCCGCGCGCGCCGGCCGCCACGTCGCGCAGCGCTTCGAATTCGTCGACGATGACGCGGCAGCGCCGGTGCAGTTCGTGGCCTTCGCTGGTCAACGCGACCTTGCGCGTCGTGCGATGGAACAGGCGGACGCCGAGGTCGTCCTCGAGCCGCGCGACGCTTTTCGCGACGGCGGACGGGGACAAGCCGAGTTCGCGCGCCGCGCCCGCGAAACTGCCGCGCTTTGCGCTCTCGGCGAAAGCCACCAGGGATTGCAGGCCAGCCATGACGCCTCCCGATTGAAGACAATTATTCGGCAATGTTACGACAACCGCGGTTGTTCTATCGGCGGAGGTTCCCGGGTGACACTGCTCCCGGTCGCGATGGAACTCGCCCCGCCCGCAAATCGAAACGAAGGAGGATCGCAACATGCACGTCCTGCAACACGCCGGCCTCGAGAAGTCCGGCATTCCCGGCATCGAGCACCGTACGCTCGCCTGCGGCAACCAGGGGCTGGAGCACCTGTCGCTGTGGCGCCAGGTGCTCGCGCCCGGCAGCGCGACGCCGCCGCATCGTCACGACTGTGAGGAAGTGGTGGTCGTGCTCCACGGCCGTGGCCGGCTGGTGGTCGATGGCGTTGCCCACGCCTTCGGACCCGATTCGACGCTCGTGATCCCGACGGGCGTCGATCACCAGATCTTCTGCGACCCGGATGGGCCCATGGAGACGATCGCCGCGTTTTCCGCGACGCCCGTGCAGACCGACCTGCCGGACGGCACACCGATCGCACTGCCCTGGGCCACCTGAGAGGCGCCCGACGCGCCGGTTCGGGCGCGCCGCCCGGACCTGCGTGCCGGATGCCTCTTGCAAGCCGCCGTCCGGTGCGTCACCTTTGCGGTAGATCGCGATGACTGAATAACAAAGACAGGCGATGCTCCCGGCAAATGAGCGCCAGCACGGCTTCGCGCAAACGGCTGCGGCACCTGCCGAACGCCATCAGCGCGGCGCGCATCGCCGCGGCCCCGCTGTTGCTCGCGCTTGCGCTGGCCGGGCAGCAGAGCGCGTTCACCTGGGTGCTGGTGCCGGCGCTGCTGAGCGACATCCTGGACGGCTGGCTGGCCCGCGCCTTCCACCTCGAGTCGAAGCGCGGCGCCTTGCTGGATTCCGTCGCGGACACGATGCTGTGGTTTGTGTCCTTGTATGGCCTCTGGGTGTTTCACCGCGAAGTGGTGACGGAGAACGCCGTCCTCTGCGCGGTGGTCATCGCCTGCTGGGTGCTCGAGGACGTCGTCGCGCTGCTGCGCTACCGGCGCCTGTCCAGCTTCCATACCTACCTGTCGAAAGTGGCCGGGTACCTGCTCGGCCTGTACGTCGGCGTGCTGTTCGTCTTCGGACCGTATCCCTGGCTGCTCTACCTCGCCTCGGGCTTCAGCATCGCGGGCAGCCTCGAGGAGTTCGCGCTGCTGGCGTTGTTGGCGCAGTGGCGCGCCGACGTGCGCGGCGTGTGGTGGGTGCTGGCGGAGCGCCGCAAAGGGACAGGCGCGTGCGGCTCGCGTTCATGAAACTCGCGGCCGACCTCGTGCATGTGTCCGCGCCGCAACGGCGACTCGCGAGGTCGCCGTGATCGAGGCCATCCTCACCGTGACGCTCGCGGGATTTTCACTCGGCGCGGTGGTGATGGCGGTCGGGAACCGTGACATACCGGCCCAGGCCGCGCGCGCGCGCTGGTACAAGCTCGCGGTCTACTTTGTCATCGTCCACGTCGTGCTCGTCGCGGCGGCGCTCGGGCGTCCCTGGGTGGTTGTCCTGCTGTGCGTGGTCCTGCTCGCCGCAACGGCCGAACTCGGTCAGGCCTGGCAGCGCATTGCGCCGCCGCGGCCCGCCGCCGTCTGGCCGCTGTTTCTCGCCGCGGCCGCAGCCGCGCTCTGGAACGCGACGCGGCTGACGCCTGAGGCGTTTGCGTTTCTGTTCCTCGCGGCCGCCGCCGGCGACGGCTTCGCACAGGTCGTCGGCCAGTGGCTTGGACGGCGCAAGCTCGCGCCGCGTGTGAGCCCGGCGAAGACCGTCGAGGGATTCCTGGGTGGCCTGTGCGCCGCCGGTTCCGTGGCCGCGTTCGCAAGCGCGCTGGTGGGCTTGACGCCCGCACGTGCGGCGTTGCTCGGGCTGATGACGGGTGTGGCCGGACTCGTCGGCGATCTCGCCGCGAGCTGGGTGAAGCGTCGCGCCGGCATCAAGGATTACTCCGGCGCGCTGCCGGGGCAGGGCGGCTTTCTCGATCGATTCGACAGCCTGCTCGGCGCGCTCGCATTCGCGGGCTGGTGCCTCTAGCGCGGGCAGCCGACACTCCATCGGCATCGGCGTGATCGGCGGCATGCTGTTCGCGACGTTCGTCGCGACGTTCTTCATTCCGTTGTTCTTCTTCTGGATCGCCGGGCGTACCCTTGGGACGGGGAAGCCGAACGCCGAGGAATGACGCGATGCCGGATCCAGCGGCGAGACGAACGCGGGCCGCAACCGTGGCAATGGGCGCGAGGAGCGCCTCCCTCCTCGCGCTGTTGTTGACGAGTGCCCTGGCGCTGCTGGCCGGCTGCGGCGCGCGCGCGCCGCAAGCCCCGGGGCCGTCGAAGCGGTCCGATTCCGCCGCATCCGACGCGACGATCGCCGCCAACCGCAAGGTCGCCGAGTCGCTGCCGCTCGCCGACCCGCAGGACTTCGAGGACGCCAGGCGCGGCTTCGTCGCCACCGACGACCCGCTGGTGATCAAGGGCCCGGAGGGCCGCAACGCGTGGGACATGAGCGCGTACGCCTTCGTCGACGGCGATGCACCGCCGACCGTGAACCCGAGCCTGTGGCGGCAGGCCAAGCTGGACGGCCCTCACGGCCTGTTCAAGGTGGCCGACGGCATCCACCAGGTGCGCGGCTACGACCTGTCGAACATGACGATCATCGACGGCCAGCACGGGCTGGATCATCGTCGACCCGCTGACGACCACCGAGACGGCCGCGGCCGCGATGGCGCTGGTCGCGCAAGCACCTCGGCGACAAGCCGGTCGTCGGCGGTGATCTTCACGCACAGCCACGTCGACCACTTCGGCGGCGTCGCAGGCCGTGCTGCCGGCGGACCCGGCCGCGGCCGCGGCGATTCCGATCGTCGCGCCGAAGGGCTTCATGGAAGAGGCGACCAGCGAGAACGTGCTGGCCGGCGTCGCGATGGGCCGTCGCGCGCTCTACATGTACGGCGGCGCGCTGCCGCGCGATCGCGACGGGCCACGTGGACACCGGGCTCGGCAAGGCGGCGCCGGCCGGCACGATCAGCATCCGACCGCCGACTCTGCTCGTCGACCACACGCCGCAGGACATGGAAGTCGACGGCGTGCGGTTCGTGTTCCAGTACACGCCGGAGTCGGAGGCGCCGGCGGAACTGACGTTCTACCTGCCCGATGCGCACGCGTGGTGCGGCGCCGAGATCGTGACGCACACGCATGCACAACCTCTACACGCTGCGCGGCGCCAAGGTGCGCGACGCGCTCAAGTGGAGCGGCTACATCGACGACGCGCTGCAGCGCTTCGGCGACATGGACATCGTGTTCGCGAGCCACCACTGGCCGATGTGGGGCAACGCGCGCATCCGCGACTATCTGGCGGCGCAGCGCGACACCTACCGCTACATCCACGACCAGACCTTGCGGCTGGCGAACGAGGGTTACACCTCGCAGGAGATCGCGGAGCAGCTCGAACTGCCGTCGACGCTGCGCACGCGATTTGCCAATCGCGGCTACTACGGCACCGTCCGCCACAACGCCAAGGCGGTGTACCAGGCCTATTTCGGCTGGTACGACGGCAATCCGGCGAACCTCGATCCGCTGCCGCCCGAGGGACTCGGCAAGAAGTACGTCGCCGCGATGGGCGGGGCCGTCGCCGTGCTCGAGCAGGGGCGCAAGGCCGTGGCCGCGGGCGAGTACCGCTGGGCCGCGACGTTGCTCAACAACCTGGTGTTCGCCGAGCCCGTCCAACGCCGAGGCGAAGGCGCTGCTGGCCTCGGCCTACGACCAGCTCGGGTACCAGGCGGAGTCCGGCCCGTGGCGCGACGTCTACCTGACGGGCGCCTACGAACTGCGCAACGGCGTGCAGGGCACGGCCATCGACCCGCGCCGCGCCGCCGCCCTGCTCGGCAACACGCCGGTCGAGCGGTTCCTCGACTTCGATGGCCGTGCGCCTCAACGGCCCCGACGCGGACGGCAAGCACATGAAGTTCAACTTCGTGTTCACCGACGTCGGCGAGACCCACGTCGTCGAACTGGAGAACGCCGTGCTGCATCACCGCCGTGGCGAGCCCGTTGCGGACGCCGACGCCACCGTGCAATTGACGCGCGACCTGCTGGTCAAGCTCGGCACCGGCCAGGCGGGTCTGAAAGACCTCGTGATGTCCGACGAGCTGCACGTCGAGGGAAGCCGGCTCAAGTTGCTGTCGTTCCTCTCGCTGCTGGACAAGCCCGACGGACGCTTCCCGATCGTCACGCCTTGAGCGCCGCGCGGCCAGGCCGGGATGGCGGCTGCGGATTCTGCGGAGGCGCGGACTCGGGCGGGCCGGTAGGCTGGATGGCTCCCCGGCTGATCCGCTCGAGGGGCTCCCCGTGACCAGCGACGACACTTCCCGTCCGCGGCCCACCCGTCGTCCCGTCCGCGACGGCGCCTGCGGCGCCGAAGCGGCCGCGCCGCAATCGGCCGGGCGGTCCTCGTCGGTCCGTCACCGAAACCGCAAGGCCGGCCACGCGCGGCGACGTGTCGCCGCGGCTCGGCGCGCAGGCCATCGCGCGCTTCACCGTGTCCGAGGCGGTCAGCGCGGCCAACGAGTCGAAGGCCTATGCCGTGCAGGACATCGCGGCGCGGATGGCGAATGAGGATGCGGCGGACGTGGCGGAGACGTTCGACGCAATCCTCGCGGGCGCGTCTCCCGACGACGTGCTGGCGATCAGGAACCTGCTGCTGCGCCACGGCCGCAAGGCGGCATCCGCGAAGCGCGACCGGGACGACACGGAACTCGCCGATGGCTGGCGCGAGGGCCGCTATCCGTACCGGCACCTGATGTCGCGCAAGAACTACGAGCGCGAGAAGTACAAGCTGCAGGTGGAATTGCTGAAGCTGCAGGCCTGGGTCAAGGAGACGGGCCAGCGCGTGGTGATCCTGTTCGAGGGGCGCGACGCGGCGGGCAAGGGCGGCACGATCAAGCGCTTCATGGATCACCTCAATCCGCGCGGCGCGCGGGTCGTCGCCCTCGAGAAGCCGAGCGAGGTCGAGCGCGGCCAGTGGTATTTCCAGCGCTACGTCGAGCACCTGCCGACGCGCGGCGAGATCGTCCTGTTCGACCGATCCTGGTACAACCGCGCCGGCGTCGAGCGGGTGATGGGGTTCTGCACCGACGACGAATACCAGGAGTTCATGCGCCAGGCGCCGGAGTTCGAGCGCAACCTGGTGCGCAGCGGCCTCGTGCTGATCAAGTTCTGGTTCTCGGTCAGCCGGCAGGAACAGCGGCGGCGCTTCAAGGAGCGCAGATCGCACCCGCTCAAGCAGTGGAAGCTGAGCCCGGTCGACCTGGCGTCGCTCGACAAGTGGGACGAGTACACGCGCGCGAAGGAAGCGATGTTCTTCCACACCGACACCGCCGATTCGCCCTGGACGGTGATCAAGTCGGACTGCAAGAAGCGGGCGCGGCTGAACGCAATGCGTTACGTGCTGCACCGCGCGGCGTACTCGAACAAGAGCCTCGAATCGATCGGGCCGATCGACCCGCTGCTGGTGGGCCGGGCGAACGTCGTCTACGAAAAGGGCGAGCGGAGCGTCGACCGCCCCGCCGGTCTGACCGGTCGCGGGCCTCAGCGGCGCCAGCGCCGCAGCAGGCGCACCGGGCCGGTCGTGTCGGCCTCCTGCGGCGGCCGACTCCGCTCGGCGACCTGCAGCAGGGTCGCGATCCGGATTTCCGAGTCGCGGACGAAGTCCATGACGGCGGAGCATTCCATCGGCCGGCCGATCAGGTAGCCCTGCACCAGCACGTCGCCGCATTGCGAAAGGAAGTCGAGGTGCTCGTGGCGCTCGACGCCTTCGGCCGTGACGGTGAGGCCGAGGCTCCGGCACAGGCTGATGATCGAGCGGGCGATGGCCGCCGCGCGCGGATTGTGGTCGACCGCCGCGATCACGCTGCGGTCCAGCTTCACGCACGTGAGCGGCAACCGCTCCAGCGAGGTGAGCGACGAGTAGCCGGTGCCGAAGTCGTCGAGCGACGTGGCCACGCCGATCCGGCCCAGGCCGTGCAGCGTTTCCACCGTCACCGCGCCGGTCTGCAGCATGATTTCGGTGAGCTCGAGCTCGATCGCGTCCGCCGGCAATGCGTGTCGCGCGAGCAGCCGCTCGATGCTGCCGAGGAAGTCGCCCGCGACGAACTGCTGTGCCGAGACGTTGATCGCCACGCGCGCCTCGGGCCAGCCCTGTTCGCGCCATTCGCGCACGGCGCTCGCCGCCGTCTCGAGCACCCAGTCGTTCAGGTCCAGCATCAGGCCCGACTGCTCGGCGACGCGGATGAAGTCGCCGGCGGGCACGATCAACGTGTCGCTGCGGCGCCAGCGCAGCAGCGCCTCCATCGTGACGGTCCGGTGGCTGCCGAGCGACACCTGCGGCTGGTAGTGCAGCACGAAGTCGCCGCCCTCGATCGCCTTGCGCAGCGCCTGCTCGATGCGGAAGCGGTTCGACGCGTCGACCAGCATCACCGGGTCGTGGATGCACAGGCGGTTGCGGCCGAGGTCCTTCGCGCGGAACAGCGCCGCGTCGGCGGCGCGCAGCAGCGAGGTTGCGTCCCGGCCGTGCTGGGGGAACATCGCGACGCCGCAGCTGACGCCGACGGAGACCTCACGCCGGTCGACGGCGAGCGGTCGCTGGAACCCGTCGACGATGCGTCTCGCGCGCAGCTCGATTTCGTCCGGCTGGCCCGAATACGGGAAGACGAGCGTGAACTCGTCGCCGCCGAGGCGGGCGATGAAGCTCGTCTCGCCGGTGATCTCCCGCAGCCGCTCTCCGATCTGCGTCAGCACGCGGTCGCCGAATTCGTGGCCGAGGCTGTCGTTGACCGTCTTGAAGTTATCGAGGTCGATGAACATCACCGCGAGCGGCGCGCCGGTCGGCGCGGACTTCTCGATCAGGTCGTTCAGATACTGGAACAGCTGGCGACGGTTCGGCAGGTTGGTGAGCGGGTCGTGCTCGGCGAGGTGGCGCAGCTGCAGCGTGCGCTCCTCGACGCGTTGCTCGAGCTGCGCCTGGTAGCTGCGCACGGCGCGCTCCGCGACGTCGAGCTCGGACGCCATGTGGTTGAAGGCGAGCGAGAGTTCGTCCACCTCGATGGCGCCGCCGCGCGGAACGCGCGCGGTCAGGTCGCCCGCTGCGAGGCGGCGCGCGCCGGCGGTGAGCCGGCGCACCGGCCAGGTGATCGCCCAGGCCATGAGCGCGAGTGCCAGCAGCGCCAGCAGGATCGCCTTGGCGGTGGCGGTCTCGATGCGCCGGGCCGAAGTCTCGACGGCCGAGCGCGCCTCGGCCGCCGCGGCGATGAAGTTGCGCCAGGCCGGCGTCTCGAGGTCGCTGCGCACCTCCACGGCGAGCGCATCGCCGCTCGCGACGAAGGCGTTGCGCCGCGCCTCGATTTCGGCGTCGACCTGCTGTGCGCGGCGGCGCAGGGCCACGCCGCGCGTGAGGTCCTCGTCCATCAGGTCCACCCAGACCTGGCCGGGCGCGGCAATCCACTCGTCGCGGTGCGTTTCGAACATGCGGCGCAGGGCGCGTTCGCCAGCGATCAGCGCGGGCGAGGCCTCGCCATGACGGCTCACGGCCGCCGACGCGCCGGCGCGCGCGCTTTCGATTGCACGCGTGAGGTCGGTGAGCGAAGGACGGGCGAGCACGTTGTCACCGACGACGACGCCGGCTCCGCCGCCGCCCAGTGCGCGACGCAGCAGGTCGGCATAGGCCTGGTCGAGTGCCGCGACATTGCGCCGCCGCTCGTCCTGCAGGTCGACCAGGCGGAATCCTTCGGCCTGGCGTTCGGCGATGCGCCGCAGGACCGGGCGGACCTTGTCGGCCTGCGCCGTGGTGCCGACCAGCCCGGCCTGGTTCACCGCCTGCGACAGTCGCGCGGCGGCGTTCGCGGCCGCGGAGCGGTTGTCGTCGGAATCGGCGCGCAGGAACGCGAGGACGGCGCGATCGAAGGCGGCCATGCCGTCGCCGAGGTCGCGCACGCTGCGGGCGAGCGGTTCGAACTGGCGCTGCATGACGGCGAGGTCCGCCGTCGCATGGCGGGTGCTGCGCACCGCCACGACGCTGGTCGTGGCGAAGGCGCCGATCACCAGCGCAAAGCCGAACACCAGCCACGCGCTGATGGGCAGGCCCATCGCGCGCGGTCGCTTCGTCTTCGGCGCTGGAATCTTCGTCGACTTAGCCAAGCACGGGGCCCCCGTTCAGATTACCCGTTTAAACGTTCGAGCGCCCGACGACTGCGACCTGTGTCTGAAAACCTGCAAACCCTAGGGCCGGGCGCCGCGGAGGAATTTATCGCATGCAGCCGCCGCACCGCGACCTTCGTTGATGGCCCAGACCACCAGGCTCTGGCCGCGCCGGCAATCGCCCGCCGCAAACACCCCCTTCAGGCTGGTGACATAACGCGCCGTGGTCGGCCTGGACGTTGCCGCGGGGGTCGCAGGCGACGCCGAGATCCTGCAGCAGCGGCGCCTCCGGGCCGAGGAACCCCATGGCCAGCAGCGCGAGCTGGGCCGGCGCGGACCTGCTCCGTGCCGGGCACCTCGACCGGGACCATCTGGCCCTTGTCGTTGCGGCTCCCACTTCACCTGGACCGTCACGAGCTCCTTCAGCCGGCCCTGGGCGTCGCCCACGAACCTCTTGACGGTCGTCAGGTACACGCGCGGGTCGGATCCGAACTTCGCCGCGGCTTCCTCCTGCCCGTAGTCCAGCCTGTGGACCTTCGGCCACTCCGGCCACGGGTTGTCGGCCGCGCGCTCCAGCGGCGAGCGCGGCATGATCTCGATCTGCGCCAGGCTACGGCAGCCCTGCCGCAGCGAAGTGCCGACGCAGTCCGTGCCGGTGTCGCCGCCGCCGATCACGACGACGTCCTTGCCGCGGGCGTGGATCGGGCTGCGCATCGGGCCCGCCGTCGAGCAGCGCCTTCGTGCTCGCCGTCAGGAACTCCATCGCGAAGTGCACGCCCTTGAGGTCGCGTCCGTCGACGGCCAGGTCGCGCGGTTGCGTCGCGCCGGTGCAGATGACCGTCGCGTCGAAGTCGCGCAGCAGCAACTGCGGCTCGACGTTCTCGCCGACGTTGGCGTTGCAGAGGAACTTGATGCCCTTCCTGCTCGAGCTGCTGGATGCGGCGGTCGCACGACCTCGCGCTTGTCGAGCTTCATGTTCGGGATGCCGTACATCAGCAGGCCGCCCGGACGATCCTCGCGCTCGAACACGGTGACGGCGTGGCCCGCGCGATTGAGCTGCTGCGCGGCGGCGCAGGCCCGCGGGGCCGGAGCCGATCACCGCCACTTTCTTGCCGGTGCGCACCGCCGGCGGCTCGGCGACCACCCAGCCTTCGTCCCAGCCGCGGTCGATGATCTCGTTTTCGATGTTCTTGATCGTCACCGGCGGGTCGTTGATGCCGAGCACGCACGAGCCTTCGCACGGCGCCGGGCAGACGCGGCCGGTGAACTCCGGGAAGTTGTTCGTCATGTGCAGGCGGTCGAGCGCTTCGCGCCACAGCCCGCGGTAGACCAGGTCGTTCCACTCCGGGATCAGGTTGTTGATCGGGCAGCCCGAGGCCATGCCGCTGATCAGCTTGCCCGTGTGGCAGAACGGCACGCCGCAGTCCATGCAGCGCGCGCCCTGCTGGCGCAGGCGCTTCTCCTCGAGGTGCGGGTGGAATTCCTTCCAGTCCACGATGCGCTCGAGCGGGGTGCGGTCGACCGGCAGTTCCCGGAGGTACTCGATGAATCCCGTTGGCTTTCCCATCGTCTCGTTCCCGGTCAGTTGCCGCCGACGCGCGACAGGTCGCGGGCGTTCTCTTCGAACGCGACCATGATCGCCTCGTCGCCGCACGAGGCCCTGCTCCTCGGCGCGCGAGATGCACGCGAGCATGCGCTGTAGTCCTTCGGGATGACCTTGACGAACTTCGGCAGCATCGCGTCCCAGCCGTCGAGCACCTGCCGCGCGCGGTCGCTCGAAGTGTGCTCGAGGTGACGCTCGACCAGGCGGCGCACGTCGGCGACCTCGGCCTCGCCCTCGATCTTCTCGAGATCCACCATCTGCAGGTTCACGTTGGCCGGGAAGTCGCCCGTCTCGTCGAGCACGTAGGCGACGCCGCCCGACATGCCCGCGCGCGAAATTGCGCCCGGTCGGCCCGAGCACGACCACGCGCCCGCCGGTCATGTACTCGCAGCCGTGGTCGCCCACGGCTTCGACCACGGCGTTCACGCCGCTGTTGCGCACGCAGAAGCGCTCGCCCGCCATGCCGCGAATGTACGCCTCGCCGCTCGTCGCGCCGTACAGCGCGACGTTGCCGACGATGATGTTCTCCTCGGCGACGAACGTGCGCCTCGCGCGGCGGGAATACGGCGATCTTGCCGCCGGACAGGCCCTTGCCGACGTAGTCGTTCGCGTCGCCCTCGAGCGACGAGCGTCATGCCGCGGGGAATGAACGCGCCGAAGCTCTGGCCGGCCGAGCCGCGGAAGTGCAGCCGGATCGTGTCCTCCGGCAGGCCCTTCGGCGCCGTGGCGTCGCGTGATCTCGCTGCCGGTGATGGTGCCGACCACGCGATTGACGTTGCGGATCGGCAGTTCGGCGACCACGTCCTCGCCGCGCTCGATCGCCGGCGCGCACAGTTCGAGCAGGGTCGTGACGTCCAGCGACTTCTCGATGCCGTGGTCCTGCGCCTCCTGGCAGTAGCGGCCCCAGTCCGGGTCCACTTCGGGCGAGTAGAGCAGGCTCGAGAAGTCGAGGCCCTTCGCCTTCCAGTGCTCGATCGCCTTGCGCGGCTCGAGCTTGTCCACGCGGCCGACCATCTCCTCGATGGTGCGGAAGCCGAGCTGCGCCATGATCTCGCGCAGTTCCTCGCGCGATGAAGTGCATGAAGTTCACGACGTGCTCGGGCTTGCCCTTGAACTTCTCGCGCAGCCGCGGATCCTGCGTCGCGACGCCGACGGGACAGGTGTTCAGGTGGCAGACGCGCATCATGATGCAGCCGGTCGCCACCAGCGGCGCGGTCGCGAAGCCGAATTCCTCGGCGCCGAGCAGCGCCGCGACGGCGACGTCGCGCCCGGTCTTCAACTGACCGTCGGTCTCGACCGCGATGCGGCCGCGCAGGTTGTTGAGCACCAGCGTCTGGTGGGTCTCGGCGAGGCCGAGCTCCCAGGGCAGGCCTGCGTGATGGATCGCGGTCTGCGGCGACGCGCCGGTGCCGCCGTCGTGGCCGCTGATGAGCACCACGTCGGCATGCGCCTTCGCGACGCCGGCGGCGACCGTGCCGACGCCGACTTCGGCGACCAGCTTCACGCTGACCCGCGCGTGGCGGTTCGCGTTCTTCAGGTCGTGGATCAGCTCCGCGAGGTCCTCGATCGAATAGATGTCGTGATGCGGCGGCGGCGAGATCAGGCCGACGCCGGCGGTCGTGTGGCGCGTCTTCGCGATCCACGGGTACACCTTGGTGCCCGGCAGCTGGCCGCCCTCGCCGGGCTTGGCGCCCTGCGCCATCTTGATCTGCAGTTCCTGCGCGTTGACGAGGTATTCGCTGGTGACGCCGAACCGGCCCGAGGCCACCTGCTTGATCGCGGAGTTCTTCGAGTCGCCGTTCGGCAGCGGCACGTAGCGCTCCGGATCCTCGCCGCCCTCGCCGGTGTTGCTCCTGCCGCCGATGCGGTTCATCGCGATGGCGAGCGTCTCGTGCGCTTCCTTGCTGATCGAGCCGTACGACATCGCGCCGGTCTTGAAACGCTTGACGATGCTCTCGACCGGCTCGACTTCCTCGAGCGGGATCGCGTCGCCGCACTTGAACTCGAGCAGGCCGCGCAGCGTCGCAAGCTGCGTCGCCTGGTCGTTCACCAGCGCGGCGTACGACTTGTAGGTCTCGTAGCTGCCGGTACGCACGGACTTCTGCAGTCGGTGGATGCTCTCCGGGTTGAAGAGGTGGTACTCGCCCTCGGCGCGCCACTGGTACTCGCCGCCGACCGGCAGCGAGTGGCGCTCGGCCGACCGTTCCGAGAACGCGGCCTGGTGGCGCAGCAGCACCTCCTGCGCGATCACGTCGGTGCCGATGCCGCCGATGCGGGACGACGTCCAGCTGAAGTATTCGTCGATGACGTCCTGGCGCAGGCCGATCGCCTCGAACACCTGCGCGCCGCGATAGCTCTGCAGCGACGAGATGCCCATCTTCGAGGCGACCTTGATCACGCCCTTCGACGCGGCCTTCACGTAGTTCTTGCAGGCGGTCTTGTAATCCACGCCGGAGAGCAGGCCTTCGTGCATCATGTGGTCGATCGTCTCGAACGCGAGGTACGGGTTCACCGCGCTCACGCCGTAACCGATCAGCAGCGAGAAGTGGTGCACCTCGCGCGCCTCGCCCGTCTCGAGCACCAGGCTCGCGCGGGTGCGCAGGCCCTCACGGATCAGGTAGTGGTGCAGCCCGGCGACGGCCATCAGCGCCGGGATCGGCGCGAAATCCTTGTTGACGCCGCGGTCGCTCAGGATGATGACGTTGACCTCTTCCTCCTCGATGAGGCGGCGGGCCATCAGGCGCAGTTCCTCCATCGACTTCACGAGGCCCTTCTCGCCGCGGCTGACGCGGAACAGGATCGGCAGCACGCCGACGCGCAGGCCCGGCAGGTCCATGCGGCGGATCCGCGCGAATTCCTCGTTGGTGACGATCGGCCACTTGAGCTCGAGGCGGCGGCAATCGGAGGGCTGCGGGTTCAGCAGGTTGCCTTCCGAGCCGAGGCGCGTCTCGACCGACGTGATGATCTCCTCGCGGATGCAGTCGATCGGCGGGTTGGTCACCTGCGCGAACAGCTGCTTGAAGTAGTCGTAGAGCGGGCGCGGCTTGTTCGAGAGCACCGCGAGCGGCGTGTCGTTGCCCATCGAGCCCACGGCCTCGACGCCGTCGCGCGCCATCGGCGCGATCAGGATCCGCTGGTCCTCGAAGGTGTAGCCGAACGCCACCTGGCGCTGCAGCAGGCTGTCCGGATCCGGTTGCGGCATCTCGGGCGGCTGCGGCAGGTCGTCGACGTGGATCTGGTACTCGTCCAGCCACTCGCGGTACGGACGCTGCGCCGCGATCGTGCGCTTGATCTCCTCGTCCTCGATGATGCGGCCCTGCTCGGTGTCGACCAGGAACATCTTGCCGGGCTGCAGCCGGCCCTTGCGCGCGATGCTCTCGGCAGGCACCTCGAGCACGCCCGCTTCGGACGCGAGGATCACGAGGCCGTCGTGCGTCACGTAGTAGCGGCCGGGGCGCAGGCCGTTGCGATCGAGCACCGCGCCGATCTGCCGTGCCGTCGGTGAACGAGATCGACGCGGGGCCGTCCCACGGCTCCATCAGGCTGGAGTGGTACTGGTAGAAGGCCCGCTTCTGGTCGTCCATGCCCGTGTCGTTCGACCACGGCTCGGGGATCATCATCATCATTGCGTGCGGCAGCGACCGCCCGGAGAGGTACAGCAGCTCGAGGGTGTTGTCGAACATGCCCGAG
>CAWJMS010000007.1:0-76303 GCA_963843985.1 uncultured Gammaproteobacteria bacterium
CGTGCGGCCGGGGCACCCGGGAGGCTATTCGAGCCAGATGCGAGAGACGTAGAACTCGGTGCCGGCCGCGGGGCTGTTCGCATACAGCATCAGGTTGGCGATCCTGGACAGGTCAATCCGCCGCCCGACGGGCGCGGTTTCCACGACGGCCAGCGCGATGCGAACGGTCAATCGCGTGTGCGCCGGAACCACCAACGGCAGGTTGAGGCGATCGTTGCTCGCCCAGTTGTGCTCGGCGTCGAGGAGTCGCAGCGTCAATTCGAGTGGCGTCGTCGCCGGATTGGTCAGGTCCAGCGCCAGGACCCCGTAGTCGCGCCAGTCCGGCACGGGCTCGAACAACTCGTAGCGGAGTTGATCGCCTGTCGCATAGCGCACGCGCAATGCCGTTTCGCCATCGGACCGGCGAAACGGCTCGGGCAGCGTCTGACGATCGATGCTGGCGTGATAACCACGGATGAAATACAGGTCGGCACGTTGCAACCCGACGTTCAGCACCGGAAACACGGCGCTGCGACGCGCGTAGGCCATGGCGCATTCAAGCGGCGGCCACGCCAGCACCGTGAGTGCCACCAGGGCGATGGCGATCGCGGCTGGCGCTCTCCGCTTTTCACCTCTCCCGTCTGCGGAAGAGGTCGACCGCAGGCCGGGTGAGGGCTTCCTGAGTTCAATCATTGCAAGCAGCGCCAACCCGAACGCCGCACCGGCCGCGTCGTGCAACACGTCGAGCGCAGAGACCGTGCGTCCCGGCTCGAAATGCTGAATCAATTCAGTCAGCACGCCGATCGCGACGGCGGCGGCGAACGACTGCAACAGGATCGCGGCAGGCCTGGCCCGCGCACCGGGTCGCAGCTCACGCATCAACGCGAGCACGACTGCTATCGTGGCGAAAGCCGGCCCGTGCGCCGCGTCCTGCAGGACCTCCCGCCACAGCGCCTTGCCCGGTACCGAAAGCAGCAGCACCGCGGCAACGAGTACAGCAATGATGAGTACGCCGGTTCGGCGTTGGATGCTTTGCACTGACGGAGTGGTTGGGAAGGGTGGTGGGCCGTGTAGGACTCGAACCTACGACCTACTGATTAAGAGTCAGCAGCTCTACCAACTGAGCTAACGGCCCGACCGAAGAGGTGGGGTGGACGATGGGATTCGAACCCACGACCTCCGGAATCACAATCCGGGGCTCTACCAGCTGAGCTACGTCCACCATCGTCCGGCGGAATCGGCATCCCGCATCAACCTGGCGCGCCCGGCAGGACTCGAACCTGCGACCCTCGGCTTAGAAGGCCGATGCTCTATCCGGCTGAGCTACGGGCGCACGCACTCGAGTATCCATCCGGATGGTCGGGGCAGAGGGATTCGAACCCCCGACCCTCTGCTCCCAAAGCAGATGCGCTACCAGACTGCGCCATGCCCCGCCCTGCACCGACACCTGCCGTCGTCGCCAGGCCCGGTCCGTTGCCGGCCCGGGTCCTCACGGGAGCGCGAATCATACGGACCGACCCCGGTAGCGTCAATTTAGGTTTCACGGGGCGAGCCTGCGTCGCGCGGCCGGCATGCGAAAATGCCGGGATGACAGCCCAGATCATCGACGGCAAGGCCGCGGCCGCGGACGTGCGGCGCGAGGTGCGCGAAGGCAGCGACCGGCTCGTGGCGCACGGCAAGCGCCGGCCCGGGCTCGCCGTGGTGCTGGTCGGCGACGATCCGGCCTCGCAGGTCTACGTGCGCAACAAGCGCCTGGCCTGCGAGGAATGCGGCTTCGTCTCGGTGAGCCACGACCTGCCGCACTCCTCGACGCAGACGGAACTGCTCGCGCTGATCGAGCGGCTGAACGAGGACGAGCGCATCGACGGCATCCTGGTGCAGGTCCCGCTGCCCGATCACATCGACGAACGGCTGGTGATCGACGCAATCGATCCGGCCAAGGACGTCGACGGCTTCCATCCTTACAACGTCGGCCGGCTCGCGCTGCGCAATCCGCTGATGCGGCCCTGCACGCCCTACGGCGTCATCCGACTGCTCGAGCGCGACCGGGATTCCGGCGAAGGGCAAGCATTGCGTCGTGGTCGGCGCGTCGAACCTCGTCGGACGGCCGATGGCGCTCGAACTGCTGTTGTCCGGCGCGACGGTAACGGTGTGCCATCGCTTCACCACGCGACCTGCAGACGCACGTCGGCATGGCCGACATCCTCGTCGTCGCCGTCGGCAAGCCCGGCATCGTGCCGGGCGAGTGGATCAAGCCCGGCGCGGTCGTGATCGACGTCGGCATCACGCGGCTGCCGAGCGGCAAGCTCGTCGGCGACGTCGACTTCGAAGTCGCGAAGCAGCGCGCATCGTGGATCACGCCGGTGCCGGGCGGCGTCGGCCCGATGACCGTCGCGATCCTGATGAAGAACACGCTCGAGTCGGCGCAGCAGCGGCTGCGGGCCTGACGCCTCAGCCCCTGCGCCAGAGCGTCTTGCCGCCCGGCTGGTCCTCCAGGGCCACGCCGCTTGCGGCGAGCACGTCGCGGATGCGATCCGATTCCTTGAAGTTCTTCGCCTTGCGGGCCTCCGCGCGATCGACGATCAGCTGGTCGATCGCCGCGTCGGTCAACGACGAACCCGCCGCACCGGTCGACGCCTCGCCCTCGCCCGCCGCCTTGGCCTGCTTCAGCGGCCGCTTGCGCAGGAAGGCGTCCGGATCCTGGCCGAGCAGGCCGAGTCGACCGGCGAGCCCGCGCAATTCGGACGCCACCCGAGTCGCCGTCGCGAGGTCGCCGGCCGCCTTTGCCGTGTTGACCTCGCGCGCCAGCTGCTGCAGTTCGGCGACCGCCATCGGCGTATTGAAATCGTCGTCCATCGCGGCCTGGAAGCGAGCGGTCGCCGACATTCCCTCACCCGCACTGCGTGCGACCTCTCCCGCGTGCGGGAGAGGTGGAGGCACGCCGCGCAGCGCGAGGTACAGCCGCTCGAGCGCGGCATCGGCCTGCGCGAGGCTCTCCGGCGTGTAGTTGATCGGCCCGCGATAGTGGCTGTTGATCATGAAGTAACGCACGACCTCCGGATCGCGCACCCACTCCAGCACCTCGCGCACCGTGAAGAAGTTGCCGAGCGACTTCGACATCTTCTCGTCGTCGACGCGCACGAAGCCGTTGTGCATCCACACGTTGACGAATTTCGAGTCGCAGGCCGCGCAGGTCTGCGCGATCTCGTTCTCGTGGTGCGGGAACTTCAGGTCCATGCCGCCGCCGTGGATGTCGAAATGCGACCCGAGCAGTTCGACCGACATCGCCGAGCACTCGATGTGCCAACCGGGCCGGCCCGGGCCCCACGGCGACTCCCACGCCGGTTCGCCCGGCTTCGCCGCCTTCCACAGCACGAAATCGAGCGGGTCGCGCTTGGCCTCGTCCACCTCGATCCGTGCGCCGGCCCGCAGGTCGGCGAGCCGCTTGCCGGACAATTGCCCGTACGGCTCGAAGCGAGCCACGGCGTAGTAGACGTCGCGATTCGGGCCGACGTACGCGTACCCCTTCTCGATCAGCGTCTCGACCATCGCAATGATCTGCGGCACGAACTCCGTGGCCCGCGGCTCGTGGTCGCCGAGTTGCACGCCGAGCGCAGCGCAGTCCTCGCGGTACGCGCGGATGAAGCGCTCGGTCAGCGCCGTCATCGGCTCGCCGTTTTCCTGCGCGCGCCGGATGATCTTGTCGTCGATGTCCGTGATGTTGCGGACGAACGTGACGTCGTAGCCCGATGCCTTGAGGTGACGGCGCACCAGGTCGAAGACGATCAGCATGCGCGCGTGACCCAGGTGGCAATAGTCGTACACCGTGATGCCGCACACGTACATGCGGACCTTGCCCGGCACGAGGGGCTCGAACGCCTGCTTGCGACCGGTCAGCGAGTTGTGAATCTGGAGCATGGTGTGTCGAATCGGGAGGGGAACGAAAGATGGATCAGGCGGCCGCCCGGCGCTGCGCGGCGACGAGCCGCCGGGCGACGAGGGCGGCACCCATGACGGCGGTGAACGGCGCGAGTTCGGGCCCGTGCGTCGCGCCGGTGAGCGCCGCGCGCAGCGGCATGTAGAGCGCAGCCCCTTTGGCGCGCGTCGCGTCGGTGACCGCTCGCGTCCACGCCTTGAAGTCCGCGCCCGACGACGACCAGGTCGCCTCGGCTGCTGCGAAGAACTCCACGCCGGCGCGCTGGATCTGCTCGATCGCCTCGGGGTCGGGCGTCACCTCGTCGTCCGTCGCCGCGTGTATCCAGGCGTCGGCATCGGCCGGCAACAGCACGTTGCCGCGCACGGCCGCGACGAACGCCAGCTGGCGAGCCCCGTCGCCCAGGCGCTCGAGCCGCGGTCCCAGCCAGGTCCGGACCGCCTCGGGCGATGCGCGCACCAGCGCTTCGCGCTGCCAGTGCTTCAGTTGCGCGGCGTCGAAGCGCGCTGCGGAATGGCTGGTGCGCGCGAGATCGAAGTGTCGCGGCATCTCGCCGAGCTCGAGCCACGCATCGTGTCCGCAGGCATGGCCGAGGCGCACGAGGTAGTTGCAGACCGCGCCCGGGAAATACCCCGCGTCGCGCAGGTCGTGGAGACTGGCCGCGCCCTCGCGCTTGGACAGCGGCGAGCCCGAAGGCGCCAGCAGCAGTGGCAAGTGCCCGTAACGCGGCACCGTCGCGCCGAGCGCTTGCAGCAACAGGATCTGGCGCGGCGTGTTCGCCAGATGGTCGTCGCCACGCAGCACCAGGGTGACGCCCATCGCGGCGTCGTCGACCGCATTGCTCAGGAAGAACGCGGCACTGCCGTCCGCGCGGCGGATCACGAAATCGCCGAGGTCGTCGGTCGCGAAGCGCTGGGCGCCGTGGATCAGGTCGTCGAACTCGATGACGCGCTGATCGGGGACCCGGAAGCGCAATGCCGCTTTGTGCCCGGCCGCGAATCGGCGCTCGACCTCCTGCGGCGACAAGCCTGCGCAGGTACGCGCGTACCGAGGCGGCCGTCCCGCCGACAGCTGCGCGCGACGCGACAATTGCAGCTCCTCCGGCGAGCAGAAGCATGGGTAAACGAGGCGTTGGCGATCGAGCGTCGCTACGGCGGCAGCATAGTGCGCACCGCGCTCGCTCTGCCGATAGGGGGCGTGCGGCCCGCCACGATCGGGGCCTTCGTCCCAGGTCATGCCGAGCCAATGGAGATCCGCCAGTTGCCGATCGAGCAGGTGATCGGCGCTGCGCTCGGCGTCGGTATCCTCGATGCGCAGGATGAACCGGCCGCCGCTCGCGCGCGCCGCCAGGAAATTGAACAGCGCCGTGCGCGCGTTGCCGAGGTGCAGCGAACCCGTGGGGCTGGGCGCAAATCGCGTGTCATGGCGCGGGCGGGACATGGGCGCGCATCTTACCGGATGCGCGTCCGACGCTGGCCCGAACCCGCGCGGCGACTTACCATCGGGTCCCCGTCGTCGCACGTGACCCCCATGCCCAGGATACTCGCCGTCGCCGCCCTGCTCCTCCTGGCCACGCCGGCGCGGGGCGATCCGGCCCAGGACAGCGCATCGAACCGCGTGAAATTCGAGACGACGGCGGGCACGTTCGTGGCGGCGCTCGACAACGCGCGTGCGCCGCTCAGCTCCGCCAATTTCCTGCAATACGTCCGCGACGGCCACTACGACGGCACGATCTTTCACCGCGTGATCGGCAACTTCGTGGTGCAGGGCGGCGGATATACCGCGGACGGCACCGAGAAGCCGGCGCGCCCAGCGGTCGCCAACGAATCCGGCAACGGCCTCTCGAATCGGCGCGGCACGCTCGCGCTCGCGCGTCACGACGACCCGCACAGCGCGGCCGCGCAGTTCTACGTGAACATCGTCGACAACCTGAGCCTCGACCCGGCGCCGAACCACTGGGGCTATGCGGTGATCGGGCGCGTCGTCGAAGGCATGGACGTGATCGACAGGATCGCCAATGTCGCGACCGGCAACAAGGCCCCTTTCGGCGACGACGTGCCGCTCGACCCGGTGGTCATCACGCGGGCGACCGTGGTGCCCGCGCCCTGATGCGCAAGGCGCTTTTCATCTCCGACCTGCACCTCGACCCGGAGCAGCCGGCGATCGCGCGGCAGTTCCTGCGGTTCCTCCGCGACGAGGCCCGTGCCGCGACCATCCTCTACATCCTCGGCGACCTGTTCGAGGTCTGGCTCGGCGACGACGATCCCGATTCCGCCGTGCGTGAGATCGTCGACGCGCTGCACGACCTGACCGCGTCCGGCGTGTCCTGCTGCTTCATGCACGGCAATCGCGACTTCCTGGTCGGCGAGCGCTTTGCCCGGGAAACGGGTTGCCGGTTGCTGCCCGACGGCACGCTCGTCGACGTGTTCGGCGAACGGGTGCTGCTGATGCACGGCGATCTGCTCTGCACCGACGACCACAGCTACCAGCGACTGCGGCGCATCCTGCGCCATCCCGTCGTGTCGTGGGCGCTCCGGCACATGAGCCTCGCGCAACGACGCCGCCTCGCGCAACGCCTGCGCGCCGGCAGCCGCATGCACGTCGGCGAAACGGCGCCCGAAATCATGGACGTGAACGCGGGCGCGGTGGTCGAGACGATGCGACGGGCCGGCGTGAGGACGCTGGTGCACGGGCACACGCACCGGCCGGCCATCCATGCGCTCACCGTGGATTCGGCGCCGGCGCGGCGCATCGTGCTCGGCGACTGGCACGCACGAGGCAGCGTGCTGGAGTGGAGCGAAAGCGGCGTCGAGTTACGCGAACTGGCGCGCTAGGAACCCTCACCCGCCGTGCCGGCGACCTCTCCCGCCAGCGGGAGAGGTGAGAAGACCCCTCGCCCGCTTGCGGGAGAGGGCGCGAGCGGTCATGCGACAGCATGACCGCAAGGGGTGAGGGCTCAGAAATCAGGTGTGCCGGAGTGAAACCGGAATTCGGGATCCGGCGCCGTCGCGAGTTCTGCCTCGATCGTCGCCAGTTCGCCGAGGCGCGCCTGCAAGGACGGAGGCGACGCCAGTCCGGTTCGCGCGGCGAGTCGCAGGTAGAGACCGACGTGGCGGGCCTCGGCGGTCGCCAGCGAGCGGTAGAACTCGCCGAGTGGCGCACGCAGCCGCGGGATCAGGCCCATGAATCGCTCGTGCGAGCGCGCCTCGATCAGCGCGCCGGTCAGCATCAGGTCGAGCCTCCGCCCCGGTTCTTCGCGCCGCGTCGCCTTGCGCAGACCCTCGGCGTAGCGGGACGGGCTCAGGCGGCGGTGCGATACGCCGAGTTCCGCGAGTTTCTGCTGCACCTGCTCGAAGTGCCGCAGTTCCTCGCGCGCGAGCCGCGAAAGCCGCTGCGCAAGGTCGGTGTCTTCCGGATAGGCGAACAACAGCGACAGCGCCGTCGACGCCGCCTTCTTCTCGCAGTTGGCATGATCGAGCAGCAGGACCTGCCAGCGCTCGACCGCCGCATCGAACCAGCGCGGGTCCGTCGCGACCCGCAGCACGGCGGCCGGCTCGCTCATCAAGCCGCCGCGAGGTCGAGCAACTCGTCGATCCGCGCCACGATGGTGGCGGCCGTGGGCGGCCTGTCGGCCGGCCGCTTGGCCAGCAGCGCGTCGAGCAGTCCCTGCAGGTGCGCAAGCGGGGCGGCCAGGCGCGGAATGGGCGCGTTGGCGTGCTTGTAGATGACCGCGAGCGGGGCTTCGGCCGTGTACGGCTTCTCGCCGGTCAGCATTTCGTAGAGCACGACGCCGAGGCTGTAGAGGTCGCTGCGCTCGTCGAGCGGCGCACCGTGTCCCTGCTCGGGACTCATGTAGTGCGGCGTGCCGAAGATCGTGCCGGTCCCGGTGATGTCGCTTTCGAGGCCGAGTTGCCGAGCCAGCCCGAAGTCGATGAATGCGACGCTGCCGTCGTCGCGCAACAGCAGGTTGCCCGGCTTGACGTCGCGGTGCAGCACGCCGACTGCATGCAACGCACCGAGGGCCGCGGCCATCTGCCGCAGGTAGCCAAGCGACTCCGGCCAGGGCAGCGGCTTCCTCATGCGACCGCGCAGGTCGCCGCCGGGAAAGTATTCCATCGCGAGGAAGAGGTGGTCGTCCGCCACGCCGATGTCGTGGATGCGCACGATGTTCGGGTGGTCCAGGTGCGCGACCAGTTCGTATTCCCGCAGGAACCGGTCGAACGTCGTGCTGCCTTCGACGACGTCGGGCACCTGACGGAAGATCTTCAGCACGCGGCGTTCGTTGGTCTTCGGATTTTCGGCGAGGAACACGCTCGACGAGCCGCCCACCGCGAGGCGGCGCACGCAGCGATAGCCGCGGATGCGCACCGAACCGAAACGGTCGGGCGGCAGCGGCTCGAGCGCGGCGCGCGAGGTGTCGGCGAGCACGTTGTGGCGGCTGTTCATCGCGCAACGCAAGGCGCCCGCGAGTTGCGCGTGCTCGAACTCGCCGCGTCCGAGCACGTGCGCCGCGCCACAGCCGAGCGCGCGGGTCGACAGCGCCGCGTCGGCGCCCGGCACGAAATACACGATCGGCGGGAAGTACTGCCGCTCCGCGAGGTCCTCGAGCCATTCGAGGCCGCGGCCTTCCTGGACTTCGTGATCGAGCAGCACGACGTCGTATGCGGCGCCGGTGAAGCCCGGGGGCAGGCGGCCGCGCGTCGACGGCTCGTACTCGGCGGGCAATGCGTCGCGCCATTCGAGCGTCACGTGGTGCGCGAGCAACTGACGGTAGTCCGCGCGATCGCTCACGATCAGTGCCCGCAGCGTCATGCCCCGCGGCTCCATTTCAGACCCAGCACCAGATCCCCCACGTTCGTCAGAGTCGGCCCAGTATGCAGCAGATCGCCGGAAGCCTCGAGAAAACGCCCGGAGTCGGCGCGCTCCAGGGCCCGGACCGCATCGAATCCAGCGTCCGCGCCACGCGCGACCGTGCCGCCATCGACGATGGCTCCGGCATCGCCGGTGACGCCGTCGATCCCGTCGGTGCCGGCCGACAGCACGGCCACACCCTCCACCCCGGCCAGCCCCTGCGCCGCCGCGAGCGCCAGATGCTGGTTCCGGCCACCGTACCCCGGATGGGCCGGCAGGATTATCGTGGATTCCCCGCCCCAGACATGCAATGTCCGCGACGTGCTCGTCCGCACCGTCCGCGCGAACCGGCGACCGGCCGCGGCCGCATCGCCCGCGAACCGGACCCGGGACCGGAGCACCTCGAGGCCGAACCCCTTGCCACGATCGGATGCGGCCCGGGTCGCATCGTGCAGCGATGCAACGACCCGGTGCCGGATGCGCGGCAGTGCGGCCGTCTCGGCGCCGGCCCGTTGCGCACGACTCACGATCGCGGCGATCTCCGCCGGCATCGACGGCAGCGACCGCGACACGCCGGCGGCGTGCAGGAGGCCCGAAGCGATGACGGTCGGGTCGTCGCGTGGCACGTCCGAGACGAACAATGCGACCGAACGGCGGGGTCCGGCGAGTCGCGCGAGGCCGCCGCCCTTGATCGTCGAGATCGCACGACGCACGGCATTGACGTCGTCGATCGCGCGGCCCGAGGCCAGCGCCCACGCGTTGACGCGACGCAGGTCTTCGAGCGTGACACCGGGCGCAAGCCGCTCGACGAGACTCGAGGCGCCGCCCGACACCAGGAAAAGCAGGTTCGCGGCGCGCGGCAGCGCAGCCACGTATTCGGCGACGAATTCGCCGGCTCGCGAGACTGCTTGCGTCGGGCGTCGGATGCGACGCTTCGACGACCCGCAAGCGCGGAAACTGCGACAGGTCGGCGGGCACGTGACCGGCCTTGGTGACCAGAAGACCGTCGACCAATCGTCCTTCGAAATGCCGCGCTGCGCCGAGCATCATCGCGCCGGCCGCCTTGCCGACGGCGACCGCATGCCACGCGCCCGGCGGGCGCCATCGTTCGAGCGCACGCTGCACGCAGCGACACGCGTCCACGGCCGCGACCGCCGCGCGGTAACACTCCAGCAGGATTTCGCGCGGCGTCGGGCCCGGCAACGGACTAGCTGACCGCCTTCAACACGCTGCCGCCGGTCGTGCGACGCTCGGTCTTCGCCGAATCGGAACGCTCGGACTCGAGGCGCGCGAGGTATTCGGGCGTCACGTCGCCGGTGACGTATTCGCCGGAGAAGCACGACGTGTCGAATTCCGTGACGCTGGCGTCGTGGTGCTGCACGGCGCGGATCAGGTCGGGGAGATCCTGGTAGACCAGCCAGTCGGCGCCGATCAGGCGCGCAACCTCGTCCTCGGTGCGACCCGCCGCGACCAGTTCCGACGCCGCAGGCATGTCGATGCCGTAGACGTTCGGATAGCGCACCGGCGGCGCGGCCGAGGCGAAATACACCTTGTTGGCGCCCGCTTCGCGCGCCACTTCGATGATCTGGGCCGACGTCGTGCCGCGCACGATCGAGTCGTCCACCAGCATCACGTTCTTGCCGCGGAACTCGAGGTCGATCGCGTTCAACTTGCTGCGGACCGATTTCTGGCGCTGCTCCTGCCCCGGCATGATGAACGTGCGGCCGATGTAGCGATTCTTGATGAAGCCCTCGCGATACTTCACGCCGAGCAGCTGCGCCACCTGCATCGCGCTGGTGCGGCTGGTGTCCGGGATCGGGATGACCACGTCGATGTCGTGGTCCGGGCGCTCGCGACGGATCTTCTCCGCCAGCAGCTCGCCCATGCGCATCCGCGCCTTGTAGACCGAGATGTTGTCGATGATCGAGTCGGGTCGCGCGAAGTAGACGTACTCGAAGATGCAGGGTGTCAGTCGCGAGGGCTCGCCGCACTGCTGGGCGTGCATGCGGCCCTGTTCGTCGATGTAGACCGCCTCGCCGGGCCCGACGTCGCGCAGCAGCTCGAAACCGCTCTGGTCGAGCGCCACGCTCTCGGAGGCGATCATGTACTCGCGGCCGCGCGGACTTTCGCGCGTGCCGATCACCAGCGGCCGGATGCCGTGCGGATCGCGGAAACCGAGCACCCCGTGCCCCAGGATCAGCGCGATGACGGCATAGCCGCCGCGGATGCGGCGATACGTGGCACTCACGGCGGCGAAGATGTCCGACGCGGAGGCGCGCGGCGTGTTGCAGCGCTGCAGCTCGCTCGCCAGCACGTTGAGCAGCACCTCGGAATCCGAAGTGGTGTTGAGGTGCCGGCGGTCTTCGCGCACCAGTACGTCCGCCAGCGGCAACGCGTTGGTCAGGTTGCCGTTGTGCGCGAGGCAGATGCCGTACGGCGCGTTGACGTAGAAGGGCTGCGCTTCGGCCGAGGTGTCGCAACCGGCCGTCGGATAGCGCACGTGGCCGATGCCGACGTTGCCCTTCAGCTGGAGCATGTGGCGCTGCTGGAACACGTCGCGGACCAGGCCGTTGTCCTTGCGCATGTAGAGCGCGCCTTCGTGCGCAGTCATGATGCCGGCGGCGTCCTGGCCGCGGTGTTGCAGCACCGTCAGCGCATCATAGATCTGCTGGTTGGCGGGGCTGAAGCCGACGATGCCGACGATTCCGCACATGGCTTTGCCTCAGGTGTCCTGGAGTTGCTCTTGCATGAGGTCGCGGCCGGTATCGACGTAACCGCGCAACACGCTCGCCATTTCACGGCCCAGGGGCAGCAGCCTGGAAGCTTTCCACCACGGCTCGCTCGGCAGGTCCGCCGCCTCGGCCAGCATCACCACGAAGCCGATGATGACGGCCCCGCGGACCAGGCCGAAGACGCCGCCGAGGATGCGGTCCACGCCGAGGGTCAGGCCCGACCGCTGCACGATATAGCCCAGCAGACTGGCGAGCAGCCAGGCGCAGATGACCACGCCGGCCAGCACGGCGATGCGCGCCACCCAGATCTGCAGCGGCGTGTCGCGGAGCAATCCGCCGAGATAGGGCTGGACCACCGCCGCATACCGCCAGGCCATCCACAGGCCGACCAGCCAGCCCAGCAGCGCGATGGATTCGCGAAGGAACCCGCGGATGGCGCCGAACAGCACCGACACGAACACGATACCGAACAGGATGTAGTCCACGGGCGTCATGCTTCGGTCTCGGCGGGCTCCGGGGGCAAACGGGGGCGCGAATTCTAGCAGAGGGTCGTCAGTCGTTTGCGACGACCGTGGCCGGCAGGCCCCTGCCCTTGAGTTTGGCCGCGAGACGGTCGGCATCCGGCCGGGCCGCCTCGGGGCCGACCCGGACGCGGTGCAACGTCTTGCCGCCCTTGGAAATCGGCGACAGGTAGGCCTTGTAGCCGTCGCCCTTGAGGTCGGCGACGAGTTTGCTGGCCGTCGCCGACGAGCCGAATGCGCCCACCTGGACCGACCAGCCGCCCTTGGCGGCCGCAGCGGCCGGCTTCGACGGGTTGGCCGGCGACGGGGGCGGTGGAGCCGTCGCCACGGGCGTGGACGCGACAGGCGCGGGTTTCAAGGCCGGCGAGGCCCGATTGGCCGCTGGCGATGCGACCTCCGTCGTGGCCGCAGGCTGCTGTTCGCCCGCTGGAGCGGCGTCCACCGGGCCGGCTTTGGATGCGGCCGCATCGGCGAGGACCGCGGCGGATGGTCCGTGCCAGCGGTGTCGGCAGCGCGGGCGGCCTGGTGATCGCGCTTTCTGGCTTTGCCTGAGCAGCGCCGGTCGGCTGCACGGTGCCGGACAGGTCGATCGTAACGGTGCGGGTGCCGCGCCCCTCGCCCGGTGCGGCCGTATCCGGCGTTTCCGCCTTGCGGCCCGACAGCAATTCGGGAATCAGGAACACGGCCAGGGCGACGAGAATGACCGCGCCGATCAACCTGGCTTTGAGTTGTTCGTCCATAGCCGCCAAATTATAGGGGATTTCGCAGCCGGGACAGGGCCGGACCGACGGTGTGGAAGGAACCGAACACGACGATGCGGTCGGCTGCGGACGCCGCGACGCTTGCGAGCCGCATGGCTTGCTCGATTGTGCCGCCGCGCTGCATCGCGATGCCGGCGGCCCGTGCGCGTGCGACGAGTCGTGCATCGTCCAGGCCGCGCGGTCCGTCGGTCGTCGCGGCAAACCAGACGTCGACCGAGTCGCGCAACTCGCCGACCACCGCCGCAACGTCCTTGTCCGAGAGCATGCCGCAGACTGCGAACGTGCGGCCGCGGCACAGGAAATTCCCGGAGATTCGACGCAAGCACTCGCGCGGAATCGGGATTGTGCGCGACGTCGAGGACCCACTCGAAGCCGGCCGCGTCTGGCCAGCGCTGAAAGCGGCCTTCGAGCGACACGCTGGCGAGGCCGGTCTCGATCGATGCGCGGTCGCAGGGAACGCGATCGGCAATCGATTCGAGCGCCGCGAGCACGGTTGCAGCGTTGGCGACCTGCGTGGCGCCCGGCAGTGCGGGCAGCGGAAGCGCCGGCCAGGCGGTACGTGCGCCTACGAAGTCCCAGCTGGCAGCCCCGCGTCGCGTAGCGTCGAAATCGCGCCCGCGCAGTCGCAGATCGGCGCCGACGCGCCGCGCCGTATCGATGATCGACCGCGGCGGCGTGGCCATCCCGCAGATGGCCGGCCTGCCGGCACGGAATATGCCGGCTTTTTCGCGCCCGATGGACTCGACGTCCGGCCCGAGCCACTCGACGTGATCGAGGCTGATCGAGGTCACGATCGCGACATCCGCATCGACGACATTGACCGAATCGAGACGCCCTCCCATGCCGACCTCGAGCACGATCGCGTCCGGCCGCCCGCTCTCGAATACGAGCAGTGCAGCGACCGTGTTGAATTCGAAGAACGTCAACGTATCGTCACCGAGCGCGTCGGCGATGCGCTCGAACACCGCGACCAGCGACGCTTCCGAGACCCAGCGTCCATCGAGCCGGATCCGCTCCCGATAGTCGATCAGGTGCGGCGAGGTGAAGGTTGCGACGCGATGGCCCGCCGCGCGCAGGATCGCGTCGAGCATCGCCACGCACGAACCCTTGCCGTTCGTGCCGGCGACGGTGACGACGGTTTGTTCGGGGCGGCGCCAGCCGGTGCGACCGAGGACGCGTGCCACGCGCGACAGGCCGAGATCGATGGCCTGCGGGTGCAGCGACTGCTGCCAGTCGAGCCACGCGGCGAGGCTCGGGAAACGCAACCCGGTCGGCATGGCTCAGGCGGGCTCGGCCGGCGCCTCCGCGGGCGGACGACGCAGCAGCAGCGCAAGCACCGCGGCCACGCGGTCGCGCATGTCACGCCGGTCCACGATCATGTCGATGGCGCCGTGCTCGAGCAGGAACTCGCTGCGCTGGAAGCCCTCCGGCAACGTCTCGCGCACCGTCTGCTCGATCACGCGCGGGCCGGCGAAGCCGATCAGCGCGCGCGGCTCGCCGATGTTGAGGTCGCCGAGCATCGCAAGGCTGGCCGACACGCCGCCGGTGGTCGGGTCGGTGAGCACCGAGATGAACGGCAACCGCGCCTGGGCCATGCGCGCCAGCACCGCGCTCGTCTTGCTCATCTGCAGCAGGGACAGCAGGCCTTCCTGCATCCGCGCCCCGCCGCTCGAGGAGAAACACACCAGCGGCAGGCGATGCTCGAGGCAATGCTCGGCGCCGCGCACGAAGCGCTCGCCGACGACCGAGCCCATCGAGCCGCCGAGAAACCGGAATTCGAATGCGCACGCCACCAGTTCGATGCCCTTCATCGTGCCGGCCATCACGACCAGCGCATCGCTTTCGCCGACCGCCTTCTGCGCGGCCGTCAGGCGATCGCGGTACTTCTTGCTGTCGCGAAACCTCAGCGGATCTTCGGGCTCGACGTCGGCGGCCAGTTCGCGGGGCGTGCCCGGGTCGAGAAAGCGCTGCAACCGGTCGCGCGCGCCAATGCGCATGTGATGCGCGCACTTCGGACAGACCTGCAGGTTGCGCTCGAGTTCGGCGCGATAGAGCACTGCGTCGCAGGCCGGGCACTTGATCCACAGCCCCTCGGGGACGGAGCGCGTGCGGCGCTCCGTCTTGACGCGCGACGGCATGATCTTTTCGAACCAGGTCACGGTGCGACTCCTTGGCGCAGGCCGCGAAGTCTAACCGATGGCAGGCCGAAACCGGACGGGTACTCGACCCCGGCGAAATACAGCCCCGCGGCAGGCGCCGTCACGCCGGCCAGCGTGCGATCCCTCGCGGCCAGTACTTCGGCGATCCATGCGACGGGGCGGTCACCGCAACCGACGGCCAGCAACGAGCCGGCGATGTTGCGGACCATGTGATGCAGGAACGCGTTGGCCCGCACCAGGATCTCGACCGTCTCGCCGGTGCGAGCCACTTCGATGCCGGTCAGGTTGCGTACCGGCGTGCGCGACTGACATTCGGACGAGCGGAAGGACGAAAAGTCTTGCTCCCCGAGCAGCAGCTGCGCCGCCTCGTGCATACGCTCCGCATCGAGCGGGCGTCTGCGCCAGCAGACACGCAGCCGTTCGAGTGCCGGTCGCATGGGACGGTTCAGGATGCGATACACGTAGGTACGCGAGAGTGCGCTGAAGCGCGCGTGGAATTCGTCGGGCACGGGCTGCGCCCACAGTACGCTGATGTCGGGCGGTGTCAGCGCCGTGCAGCCGAGCACCCAGGCCTGCAGCGGCCGCGAGGCCGAGCTGTCGAAGTGCGCGACCTGGGCCAGCGCGTGCACGCCGGCATCGGTGCGGCCTGCCGCAGTGATCGCGACGGGATGGTCCGCGACCGTCGCCAGAGCCGCCTCGAGCTCCGCCTGGACGCTGCGGGCATGGGCCTGGCTTTGCCAGCCCGAGTACGACGATCCGTCGTACTCGATGCCGAGGGCAATGCGCGCCATCTACCCCGTCAGGGCAGGCTGGCCATCAGGCGCTGCGCTTCCTGCTTCTGCGACGCGTTGCCTTCGTGCAGCACCTCGTCGAGGATCGAGCGCGCACCCTCCGGGTCGCCCATGTCGATGTAGGCTCGCGCGAGGTCGAGCTTCGTGCCCACCTCGCTCATCGTCGCGGCTTCCTCGCCGAGCGAGTAGTCGACGTCCGCGAGCTTTGCCGCCGCGAGCGCCGGCAGCTCGCCGGTCGCGTCCGAAATGTCGAGTATCGCGGTCTCGGACGTCGGATCCTGCAAGCCCTGGCCGAGCTGCTCGCTGATCTTCATCAGGTTCGTCGAGCTGAGCAGGTCTTCCTCGACCGTGTCGTCCGCTCCGGCCTGAGTGCGTAGGGTCGGATTCTCGATCGTGTCCTCGACCACGTCCGCGGGAGCCTGTGGCGGGAACATGGGCTCTTCCACCGTATCGAGGTCGTCCAGCGCCTGCCGCGAGTCGCCGCCGAGCCCGAGGCTCTCGATCGGCACCTCTTCGGTGTCATCCGGACCTTTGCGCTTTGCCAGCTGTGGCATCTCGACGGTCGGCGTCAGCGACGACGGATCCGTGGCGCCGCGCTGCGGCTCGTCGAGCACGAAATCGAGACCCACCTCATTGGCCATCTTCGGCCCGCTGCCGCCCAGGTCGAGGTCGGGCGCGCCGGACAGGCCCGAGTCAAGGTTCATGTCGAACGAGCCCGTGCCGACGTGCAGCTCCATGTCGAGGTCGGCCGCCGCGGTGCGCGGCGTGCCGCTGAACAACGGATCCTCGGACGCGATCTGCTTGCCCATGATGAGGACTTTGTCCCACTCGCCCGCCGGCGCGTCCGCGCGGCTCGAATTCATTTCGCGCGCGAGCTCGAGGAACCGGTCGCGGTTACCCCAGACGAAGAAGATTTCGAGCAGCTTCAGTTTCAGGTCGCGACGGCCGGGTTCACGCTTGATCGCGAGCTGGACGAGATCCGCTGCCTGGTCGTACAGGCCGTAGGCCATGTGGAAGTCGGCTTCGGCGAGCGGATCGCCCGCCTCGATGCTGGCCGCGCCATCGCCGGAAATCGTGTCCTCGATCGTCACCGGCCGGCGCGTCGGCTCGGGCGCGCGCGGCACGGGAATCACCGGCGCGGCCGTCTCGACGGGCCGCTTCTCCTCGACCACGATGTCGGATTCGCGCGACGGTCGCGTCTGCAGTGTCGTCGTGCGGGTGGCGGCCCGCAGATCGCGGCTCAGCGCTTCCTCGAGATCGGATTCGGCCGAGCCCTTTTCGCGGCGCAGTCGCTGGAACAGCAGCACGCCGCCGATGACGGCCAGCAACCCGAGCAGCGCCCACCAATATTCGCCGATGCGCTGCAGCAGCGACGGGCCCTCCGACTTTGCGGGCTTCGGCGGCTTCTTCGCCGGCGGCTTTGCGGGTTTCGCGGGTTCCGTCTTGGCAGGCACGGCCGCCGGCTCGGCGACCGGGGTCGCAGGCGTCGTGGCGGGCGCCACCGGAGCTTCGGTGCCCGGAGCTGGGGTACCAGCGGGTTGCGTTGCGGAACCGGGCGCAGGCGCAGTGACGGGTGCAAGCTGGCCCTGCAACGTCGCAAGCTCGGCGTTCTTGACCTCGAGCAGCCGGCGCGCCTCGGCGAGTTCGCCTTCGAGCTGGGTTACGCGGGCTTTGAGATCACCCTGGTCCGCGCCGGATCCGGCCGCCGTGGCCGGCACCGACGTGCTGGTCGATGGGGCCTCGCTGCCCTGCTCCGGGGTCACGAGACGCAGGCGACCCGCGTTCTCGGCACCGCCAGCGGCCGCCGCGGAAGCGCGACCTTCCTTCCACATCTGGTATTGACGGGCGACTTCGGCCGATGCCGCCGAAGCGGACATCGCGGACAGCTCTCCGGACGCCGGAATCTTCAGCAGGCTGCCCGACCGCAACACGTTGATGTTGCCGTCGAACGCGCTCGTGTTGTTCTGATAGATCGCGACCATGGCGCGATTGACGTCCGAGCGCGAGCCCGGATTGGCTGCGCTGGCAATCTGCCACAACGTGTCGTTGGGTTGCACCCGGTACGACGACCCTGGCTCGATGCTCGGGTTCGACGCCACGACCGAGCGCGGCGCGCGGCCTTCTCCAGACGACTGCGGCGCCGGAGCCGGGCCCTCGGCCGCGAATGGCTCGACGCGCGCAGACGGCGCCGGCGCCGAGGCGGCGCGCGGGGCCGCGACCTGCGAATCGGCGGCCGCGGGTGTCGGCGCAAAGACCGGCGGATCGAGCAGGACGGTGTACTCGCGCAGCAGGCGGCCGCGCGGCCAGCTTGCCTCGACGAGCAGCGTGACGAACGGCTCGGTCACCGGGCGCGGCGACGTCACCTTCAGCACGTCCTGACCGTTCAACCCCTTGCCGACGCGGAACGTGAAATCGGAGAGGTAGGCCGGACGGTCGAGGCCGTACTTCGTGAACGATTCGTTCGAAGCCAACGCCGCGCGCAGCGCACCCAGGTCTTCCTGGGTGGCCGAGACGAGTTCGATGTCGGCGTCGAAGGGCTGATTGAGCGCGGAATTCAGGCGAATTTCACCCAGGCCCAGCGCGTAAAGCGCACCTGGTGACATCAGGGCGCTCAACAGCAGAATGCGGCGGACAGCTGTCTTCATCGGGTCTCCCACGCAACGCGAGTCCATGCGTCGCCGGTCGGGCCTCCGTCCGGCGCATGCTCACGTAGTTTCGACATATTGAACATAACTATAGCCCACGGCCGCATCCACGCCCATCCTTACCGTGGCTGCTCGGCCCTTTTTAGACCTTTGGGGTCCCCGGCGGCCGGACGCGCATCACGCTTCCGGCGACCGGCGGGCATCAGCGCCGACGGGAAATATCCGGAGTGGCCGAAACGACCCCCGCATTCTGCCCCCGATGGCGCAGCGCGTGGTCCATCAGTACGAGTGCCATCATGGCCTCCGCGATCGGCACGGCCCGGATTCCGACGCAGGGGTCGTGGCGACCGGTGGTGCTCACTTCGACCGGCCGCCCCTCCAGGTCGATGGTGCGCCCCGGCTTGACGATGCTGGACGTCGGCTTGATCGCCATGCTGACGATCACGTCCTGACCCGACGCGATGCCGCCCAGCGTGCCTCCCGCGTGATTCGACAGGAAGCCGGCAGGCGTCAGTTCGTCGCGGTGCTCCGAGCCGCGCTGTTCGACCACGGCGAAACCGTCTCCGACCTCGACCGCCTTGACCGCGTTGATGCTCATCATCGCATGCGCGAGGTCCGCGTCCAGCCGGTCGAACACCGGCTCGCCGAGGCCAAGCGGCACGCCCGCGGCCACCACGGTCACGCGAGCCCCGACCGAATCGCCGTCCCTGCGCAGCTGGTCGATGGCGGCCTCGAGTTGCGGCACCCGTTCCGGATCCGCGCAGAAGAACGGATTGCCGTCGATGGCCGCCGCGTCCTTGCAGTCGAGGCGAATGGCGCCAAGCTGGGCGAGGTATCCGTGGATCCGCACCCCGAATTGCTCCGCCAGGTACTTGCGTGCGATGGCGCCGGCCGCTACGCGCATGACCGTCTCGCGGGCCGAGGACCGTCCGCCGCCGCGGTAGTCGCGAAAGCCGTATTTCTGCTGGTAGGTGTAGTCCGCGTGGCCGGGTCGAAATCGATCCTTGATCTTGTCGTAGTCGTATGAGCGTTGATCGGTGTTTTCGACCAGCAGGCCGATTGGCGTCCCGGTGGTGCGCCCTTCGAAGACACCCGACAGGATCCGCACCGTATCGGGTTCCTTGCGCTGGCTCGTATAGCGCGAGGTGCCGGAGCGACGGCGGTCCACGTCGCGCTGGATGTCCTCATCCACGAGCGCGAGCCCGGGCGGGCACCCGTCCACGACGCAGCCGAGCGCGGGCCCGTGGCTCTCGCCGAAGGTCGTCACCGTGAACAGCTGTCCGAAGGTATTGCCCGCCATGCCTCAACCTGCTCTGCAAAGAGCCGCACGGTGCCTTTCGAGGTCGTGCTTCGTCAACATGAACACGCCGCCCCCACCCTGCTCGAACTCGAGCCACAGGAACGGCACGGTCGGAAACGCGGCCTGGAGCCGCTCGTCGCTGTCGCCGACCTCGACGAACAGCGCTCCGTGCGGCTGCAGCAGTCCGCCGGCCCCGGCGAGGATGCGGCGCACCACGTCGAGACCGTCGGGCCCGGCTCGCAGGGCGAGATCCGGCTCGTGCCGGTACTCCGCCGGCAACGCTTCCATCTCGTCGTCGCTGACGTAGGGCGGGTTTGACACGATGAGGTCGTAGCGCTCGCCGCGCACCGGCTCGAAGGTGTCGCCCTGCAACAGGCGCAACCGGTCGTTCACCCGGTGGCGCGCGACATTGCGTGCCGCCACTTCGAGCGCCGCCGGCGACAGATCGACCGCATCGACGCGCGCCGTTGCGAATCTCGCCGCGCAGGCGATGGCGATGCACCCCGAGCCGGTGCCGACGTCGAGGATGCGTTCGACACGCAACGGATCGATCCACGGCTCGAAGCCGGCGGCAATCAGCTCCGCGAACGGCGAACGCGGCACGATGACGCGCTCGTCCACCTCGAACTCGAGTCCGGCAAACCACATCCGCCCCATCAGGTAGGCCGCCGGCACGCGGCGCTCGATGCGCGCGGCCAGAGCGGACAGCGTCCGCGCCACGCCGTCGTCGGACGGCCGGGTGTCATAGACCGCCACGGCCTCGTCGTGGGAGAGGCCGAGGCTGTCGAACACCAGCGCGGCGGACTCGTCCACCGCGTCGCCCATGCCGTGCCCGAATGCGAGGCCGGCCCGCTCGAACTCGTCCGCGCCGTAGCGGATCAGCTCGGCGACCGTGGGTTCGGCGGGCGCGGGACGGTGGAACGGCGGTGCAGCAGTCATGGCGATCCAATCGATGTGGGATAATGACGGCTCCGCCGATCACGGCATTTGCACCGTTTCCCCGGCATGACCGCACGCCTCGTTCGGATCGGCGTCATCGCGATTGTAGCCTTTGCGCTCGGGCTGGTCCTTGCGCGCATGGTGTTGCCCGGCCGCTCGCAGCCGCCCGTCACCGAGCTGGCGACGGTGTTCCCGACGCCGCGTGCTCTGCCGCCCTTCACGCTCGCGCGTCACGACGGCCGGCCGCTCGGGCCGGAGTTCTTCCGTGGCCACTGGACGCTGGTGTTCTTCGGCTACACCCACTGCCCGGACGTCTGCCCCACGACGCTCGCGCTGCTCGCGCAGACGACGCGCGCACTCTCCGACCTGCCCAGGCTGCAGCGGCCGCAGGTGCTGTTCGTCAGCGTCGATCCGGAGCGCGACGACGCCAGGCAGCTCTCGGCGTATGTGACGTTCTTCGATCCCGCATTCGTCGGCGCCACGGGCTCCGCGACGCAGGTTGCCGCTGCGGCGGCCGCATTCTCGGAGCCCTACGCGAAGGTATCGACGCCCGACGGCGGGTACACGATGGACCACGGCTCGGCGATCTTCGTCGTCGGGCCGTCCGGCGGGCTCGAGGCGCTCGCGACCGGCGCGAAGGATCCGGCGTCGCTCGCGCGGGACTATCGTACGGTCGTGACTTACGTGGAGCGCACCCGATGAGCACGGACGGCGACACCGCTGG
The DNA here is from genome assembly GCA_963843985.1 of uncultured Gammaproteobacteria bacterium. GTDB lineage: Bacteria > Pseudomonadota > Gammaproteobacteria > Steroidobacterales > Steroidobacteraceae > RPQJ01. The sequence continues at coordinate 21,337 of CAWJMS010000007.1, forward strand.
TGCGGCGGACCAGGGCTTCGCGTTCGTACAGCAGGTCCTTCCGCAGCAATGGCTGTCGCGGACGATGCATCGGCTCGCGCGCAGCCGCCATCCGCTGGTGCGCAACCTGCTGTTGCGCACGGTGCTCGGCGCCTACCCGCAGATCGACATGACGGAAGCGGTGCAAGGCGACCCGTACGCCTACGAGTCGTTCAACGCGTTCTTCACGCGCGCGTTGCGTCCCGAGGCGCGCGCCGTGACGCCTGTGCCCGAGGAAGTCGCCTCACCTGTCGACGGCACGGTCAGTCAGCTTGGACGCATCGAAGCGGGCTCGCTGGTGCAGGCCAAGGGCATGCGTTACACGACCGCCGCGCTGCTGGCCGACGAGGCAGCGGCCGCTCGTTATGCGGGTGGCAGTTTCGTCTGCCTGTATCTCGCGCCGTACAACTATCACCGCATCCACATGCCGCTCGCGGGCCGGCTCACGGCGGCGCGCTACGTGCCCGGCGACCTCTTCAGCGTCAACGCCGCGACGGCCCGGACGATCCCGAACCTGTTCGCCCGCAACGAGCGCGTCGTCTGCGAGTTCGAGACGTCGCTCGGCCCGCTCGCGATGGTGTTCGTCGGCGCGTTGTTCGTCGGCAGCATCGAGACCGTGTTCGCCGGCGAGATCAATCCGCCGCCGGTCCGCGGCGGCGCCGTCCGATCCATCGCCGACGGAATCGGCAGGGAATTCGCCCGCGGCGAGGAAATCGGGCGTTTCAACATGGGTTCGACTGTCGTCGCGCTGGTCGGCCGCGAGGCGGCGTTCTCGCCGCAACTCGGCCCGGGCGCGACGGTGCGCCTTGGGCAGGCCTTGCCACGGATCGGCTGACCCCGTGGGCGAAGCCGACTGGCAACCGACCGCCACGTTCGACGCCCTGCGATTGCGGGCGGCATTGCTGGCGCGCGTCCGCGCACACTTCGCGAGCGACGGACGCGCTGGAAGTGGAGACGCCTATCCTCGTGCGCGCCGCCGTTTCCGACGTGCACCTCGAGTCGCTGGCCGTGCAGCAGACCGACGGCCCGGTCGTGGGCTACCTGCACACGTCGCCCGAGTACGCGATGAAGCGGTTGCTGTGCGCGGGGTCGCCGGACATCTACCAGGTCGGCCACGTGTTCCGCGAGGGCGAACGCGGCCGGCGGCACAATCCGGAATTCACCATGGTCGAGTGGTACAGGCTCGGCATCGATCACCACGCGCTGATGGCGGACGTGGAGCAACTGCTGCGGGCGCTGCTCGAGCCGCATCGGCCTGTCGCTGCGACCCGCAAGGTGACGTATGCGGAGGCGTTCGATGCCGCGCTCGGCATCGACCCGTTGTCGTGCGACGTCGATGCGCTGTGTTCGGCCATCACGGCGCACGGCGGATCGGTGCCGGCGTCGATGACCGGCGCGGCCCGCGACGACCTGCTCGACCTCGCGATGGGCACGCTCGTGGCGCAGTCGTTTGCGGGCGATCGCATCACGTTCCTGCACGACTTCCCGGCGAGCCAGGCCGCGCTCGCGCGGATCCGCGGGCCGGTTGCGTCGCGCTTCGAAGCATTCTGGGGCCCGCTCGAACTGGCCAACGGATTCCACGAACTCGGCGACTCGGGCGAACAGCGCCGGCGCTTCGAGGCGGACCTGGCCGAACGACGGCTGCGGGGCCGACCGGCGCGCCCAGCGGACCAGCGATTCCTGGCCGCGCTCGCGAGCGGGTTGCCGCCCTGCGCCGGCGTCGCGCTGGGCTTCGATCGCGTGGTGATGATTGCTGCGGGCGCGGGCAGCATCGACGAAGTGATGGCGTTTCCGTACGAACGCGCCTGAGCGCGCAGCGAAAGGGTAACGAGCGTGCACGAAGTCAAGGCGATGCCGACCGACAAGGCAACCGCATACGCCGAACTGCAGCAGGGACTCGACGCGTTGCTGGCCGGGGAACCCGACCCGATCGCGGGTGCGGCGAACATGGCGGCCCTGCTCTACTGGAGCCTGCCGGATCTGAACTGGGTGGGGTTCTACCTCGTCGATGCCGAATCAGGCGACCTGCTGGTCGGGCCATTCCAGGGCAAACCGGCCTGCGTACGCATCCCGGTCGGCAAGGGCGTGTGCGGAACGGCGGCCGCGCGACGCGAGACGGTCGTCGTGCAGGACGTGCACGAGTTTCCCGGTCACATCGCCTGCGACGCGGACTCGAATTCGGAAATCGTGGTGCCGATCGTCGCCGGCGACCGCCTGGTCGGCGTGCTCGACCTCGACAGCCCGCGCAAGGATCGTTTCGACGTTCAGGACGCCCGCGGCCTCGAAGCACTCGTGCAGGTGTATCTCCAGAGGTGCCGGGTTTGACTTGTTGACTTATTCGGCAACGCGCCGATAAGTCAACAAGTCAAACCCGGCACCTCTGGATCAGCTCTTGGCGCGCGAGAGGTACTCGGCGGTGCGAGTGTCGACGCGGATGATCTCGCCTTCGTTGATGAAGAGCGGCACGCGGACGACGGCGCCGGTCTCGAGCTTGGCGGGCTTCTGGCCGCCGGTCGCAGTGTCGCCGCGCACGCCCGGATCGGTCTCGACGATCTTCAGTTCGACGTGTGCCGGCGGCTCGATCGCGAGCGGCACGCCGTTCCACAGCATGACCTTGCAGCTCACGCCGTCCTTCATCCAGATCTCCATGCCGCCGAGCGACTCCTTGCCCGCCGTGTGCTGCTCGAAGGTGTCCGGCACCATGAAGTGGTAGAAGTCGCCGTCGTTGTAGAGGTACTGCATGTCGACCTCGACGACGTCCGCGGCCTCGACGGTGTCGCCCGACTTGAAGTTGCGCTCCAGCGTGCGGCCCGACTTCAGGTTGCGGATTCGGACACGATTGAACGCCTGGCCCTTGCCCGGCTTCACGAACTCGTTCTCGACGATCGTGTACGGGTCGCCGTCGAGGATGATCTTGAGGCCCGACTTGAATTCGTTGGTGCTGTAGCTGGACATGATGCGGATCGCCTGTGGAGCCGGTGGGCAGGGGGGCCTGGCTGGCGGGGGGACCGGCAGCGCAGCCCGGCATGATACCCGCCCAAACCCCTCCCAGTCAGCCCCCGCAGCTGTGGCGGGGCCCGACGACCCGGGGCAGGCCGCATCCGCAAGGACGAGGCTGCCACGTGCGTCACGCAAGCCGCTCGGAGGCCGATGCTATGATCGCCGCGCCTTGAAGCGACGCCGGATCGTCCCGGCGGACCCAACCGGGGAAGCGATTTGGCCGATACGAGCCCGATTCCACTCATCGTCCTGTCGCGGCAGCAGGATCCGGTGGAAGTCATCAACAGCACGCTGCGCAACGCCGGCCACCCGGTGCATTGCGCCTGGATCCGCGACCTGTCGGACCTCGGGGACGCGCTGTCGCAGCAGTCGCCGCAGCTGGTCTTCCTCGTCCTGTCCGACCCGGACGAGACGACGGCCGCGCTCGAATTGCGCCGCCGCCTCGCGACGCGGGTGCCGGCCATCCTCGTCCGCGAATCGGTCACGGAACAGGACCTGATCCGCGCCGTCGAACTCGGCGCCCAGGACGTCGTCACACTGACGGCTCGCGGCCGCCTGCAGGCCGTGGCCACGCGTGAACTGCAATCGTCGCGGCTCGATCAAACCCTGTCGGGCACGCTGGCATCGGCGCGGCAATACCGCGACCAGATGAAGGCGTTCATGACGGGCTCGACCGACGCCATCGCGCACGTGCAGGAAGGCATCGTCGTCGACGTGAACCCTGCCTGGGTCGAGTTGTTCGGACACAAGGACGCCAACGCGCTGCTGGGCCAGCCGCTGATGGATTTCTTCGAGGCTGGCACGCACGCGGCGCTGAAGGGCGCGCTGGTGGCTGCGGCCCAGGGGCGCTGGTCGGACCACTCGATCAATACGATTGCCGTGCAGGCGAACGGCAGCCGGCTGTCGCTCGACCTCGACCTGGAAAAATTCGACTTCGACGGCGAACCCGCGGTGCGCCTGAAAGTTGCCACGCAGAAGCGCGACCTCACGTCCATCACGCGCCAGCTCGACGACGCCATGCGCCACGATTCGGCGACCGGGCTGCTGAAGCGCACGATATTCGTCGAAGCGGCCACGGCCCGCGCGGCCCAGCCGCTGAAAGGCGGCCTGCGCTGCATCGCGTACCTCGAGCCCGACAGGCTTGCGGCGATCGAGGCGGAGCACGGCCCGCTGGTCGCGGAAGAATTGATCGAGGGCGTCGGCGCGACCGTGCGCGCGCAGCTGCAGCCTGGCGACCTCGCCGGCCGAATTTCGGCCCACGGCATCGCAGTGCTGTTCGAACGCGGCAACTCGCGCGACCTCGAGGCCTGGCTCGGCCTCCTGCTGCAGCGCATCGCAGCCCACGCGATCAAGTCGGGCGGCGTCACTCTGCAGTCCACGTGCAGCGTGGGCGCCGTGACGACGCTCGCGAACGGCGAGCCTCTCGCCGGGCCGCTGCGCACCGCCGTGGACGCCCAGCGCGAGGCCGCCAAGGCCGGCGGCAATCGTGTCGCGCGACGCGAAACGGGCACAGCCTCGCCGAAGCCGGAGGTCGCCGGAGTGGATCGCACCTGGGCCGCGCAGATCAAGTCGGCGCTGATGGCCAATCGCTTCCGGCTGGTGCAGCAGCCGATCGCCAGCCTCGTCGGCGAAGAACACTCGATGTTCGATCTGGTGGTGCGCATGCTGGACGAGGCGGGCCAGGAAGTGCTGCCGTCGGAATTCCTCGCGGCCGCCCAGCGCATCGACTTGATGAAGAACATCGACCGGTGGGTCGTCGGCGCCGCGATGTCGTTCTGCGCCTCGCGCAAGCCGTATCGGGTCTTCGTCCGCCTCTCGCGCGACTCGATCCAGGACCAGACGCTCGGCGCGTGGCTGCACCAGCAGCTGAAGGCGTCGGGTATCGAGCCCGGCAAGGTCGTGATCGAGCTGAACGAGGAACTCGCGACCAGGCACATCAAGGAGGCCCGGCAGCTGCAGAAGCTGCTGAAGGTGCTCGGCATCGGACTCGCAATCGAGCACTTCGGCTCGGGCGGCGGCGACGCCGCGGCGCTGCTCGGCCGGCTGCCGATCAACTACGTGAAGATCGACGGCGCGCTGATGCAGGGCCTCGCGAACGACCGCCCGCTGCAGGACAAGGTCAAGGTGCTCGTCGATATCGCGAAGGAACACAACGTCACGACGATCGCCGAGCGCGTCGAGGACGCCAACACGATGGCCGTGCTGTGGCAGCTCGGCGTCGAGTACATCCAGGGTTACTTCGTCAACGACCCGGAGCAGGTCACGCTGGGCTGAGGCGCAGTCTCAGCCCTCGACTTCCAGCCCGTCCACCTTGCGCCAGCCACGCGGCAGCACCGCGCCGCGCTGGCCCCTTTCTCCGCGGTACTCGGCGAGTTCGCGATACGTCAGTCCCATGTGCCGCTCGCCCATCAGCAGCCGCAGCGACTGCCCCGGCGCGACGGTCGCGATCGCGAGCAGCGATTCCGCATCGACCAGCGACTTCCTGGTCGAAATGCCGAAGATCTTGTTGCCCTTGCCCCGCGGCAGCTCCGGCAGGTCCGCCGCCGGAAAGGTCAGCAGCCGCCCTTCGGAGTTGAGCGCGGCGAGCAGCACCTCGTCGCCCGCCGCGAGCGGCGCCGGCGCGATCGCCACGGCTTCGTCCGGCACGTTCAGTGCGGCTTTGCCGGCGCGATTGCGGCTGTGGAGGTCGGCGAGTTTCACGATGAAGCCGTAGCCGGCGCTGCTGGCCAGCACCCAGCGATCGTCGGGTTCGCCGATCAGCACGCCGGGAAAGGTCGCGCCGTCCGGGGGATCGAGCCGGCCCGACAGGGGCTCGCCCTGTCCGCGCGCCGACGGCAGCGTGTGCGCCAGCAGGCTGTAGGCGCGCCCCGTACTGTCGAGGAACACCGCGAGCTGGGTGCTGCGGCCGCGTGCGCAGGCGCGGTATTCGTCGCCCGTCTTGTAGGAGAGCGACCGCGGGTCGATGTCGTGGCCTTTCGCCGCGCGGACCCAGCCGCTCTTCGACACCACGACCGTCATCGGCTCGCTGGCCACCAGCTCGGTCTCGTCGATGGCCTGCGCCGCCGCGCGTTCGACGAGCTTGCTGCGCCGCGCATCGCCGTACTTTTCGGCATCCGCGAGGATTTCGTCGCGCACCAGCTTCTTGAGCTTCGCCTTGCTGCCGAGCAACTTCTCGAGCTGGTCGCGTTCCTTCGCAAGCTCCGCCTGCTCGCCGCGGATCTTCATCTCCTCGAGACGCGCCAGGTGGCGCAGCTTGGTTTCGAGGATCGCCTCGGCCTGCGCCTCGGACAGCTGGAAGCGCGCGATCAACGCGGCCTTCGGGTCGTTCTCGGTCCGGACGATGCGGATGACTTCGTCGAGATTCAGGTACGCGATCAACAGGCCGTCGAGTATGTGCAGCCGGGCGTTGACCTTTTCCAGCCGGAACTGCAGCCGCCGGCTCACGGTGTCCGTGCGGAACGACAGCCACTCCTCGAGCAGCGCCCTGAGCCCCATCACGCGCGGCCGCCCGTCGCGGGCGATCACGTTCAGGTTCACGCGATAGCGTGCGCTCCAGGTCCGTCGTCGCGAACAGGTGCGCCATCACCTGTTCGGTGTCGACGCGGTTCGAGCGCGGCGTGATGACGAGCCGCGTCGGGTGCTCGTGGTCGGATTCGTCGCGCAGGTCCTCGATCATCGGCAGCTTCTTCGCGCGCATCTGCGCGGCGATCTGCTCGAGCACCTTCGAGCCGGACACCTGGTACGGCAGCTCGGTGACGATGATCTCGCCGTCCTCGAGCTCGAAGCGGGCCCGCGCGCGGAACGTGCCGTTGCCGCTCTCGTAGATGCGCCGCAGCTCGTCGCGCGGCGTGATGATCTCGGCGCCGGTCGGGAAGTCCGGACCGCGCACGTGTTCGCACAGCTGCGCCGTGGTCGCCTTGGGCTCGTCGAGCATGCGCACGCACGCTGCGGCGACTTCCTTCAGGTTGTGCGGCGGAATGTCGGTGGCCATGCCGACCGCGATGCCGGTCGCGCCGTTCAACAGCAGGTTCGGCAGGCGCGCCGGCAACAGCACCGGCTCGTCGAGCGAGCCGTCGAAGTTGGGCTGCCAGTCCACGGTACCCTGGCCGAGCTCGGACAGCAGCACGTCCGCGTAGCGCGTCAGCTTCGACTCCGTGTAGCGCATCGCCGCGAACGACTTCGGGTCGTCCGGCGACCCGAAGTTGCCCTGCCCGTCCACGATCGGATAGCGGTACGAGAACGGCTGCGCCATCAGCACCATCGCCTCGTAGCACGCCGAGTCGCCGTGCGGATGGAACTTGCCGATGACGTCGCCGACCGTGCGCGCGGACTTCTTGTGCTTGGCGCCCGCCGCCAGCCCGAGCTCGCTCATCGCGTATATGATGCGACGCTGCACGGGTTTCAGGCCGTCGCCCACGTGCGGCAACGCGCGATCGAGGATGACGTACATCGAATACTCGAGGTACGCGCGCTCGGTGAACGTGCGCAGCGGCTCGCGCTCGACCCCTTCGAAGTCGAGCGTGTTCTGGTCGGTGTCTTTGCTCTTGCTCATCTTCACTCGGAATCGGCAGCGGCATCCGCTCCGGGCGCTGCCTCAATGGGGGCGACGGCGCTGGCAAGATTGCCTTTGGTTTCGAGCCAGTCGCGGCGGTCGGACGCGCGCTTCTTCGCGAGCATCATGTCCATGATCTGGTCGGCCTGGTCCGCCGCGTCGATCGTCAGCTGCACGAGGCGTCGCGTCTCGCGGGCCATGGTCGTTTCGCGCAGCTGCAACGGATTCATTTCACCGAGCCCCTTGAAGCGGGTCACGGACGGCTTGGCGCGCGGATTCTCCGTGCGGATGCGCTCGAGGATGCCGTTGCGTTCCGCGTCGTCGAGCGCGTACTCGACCTGCTTGCCGTAGTCGATGCGGTACAGAGGCGGCATCGCGACGTAGACGTGGCCGGCCAGCACCAGCGGGCGGAAGTGCCGCAGGAACAGAGCGCACAACAAGGTGGCGATGTGCATGCCGTCCGAGTCGGCGTCCGCGAGGATGCAGACCTTGCCGTAGCGCAGGTTGCTGATGTCGTCGGACGCCGGCTCGACGCCGATGGCGACCGTGATGTCGTGCACTTCCTGCGACGCCAGCACCTCGGCCGCCTCGACTTCCCAGGTGTTGAGGATCTTGCCGCGCAGCGGCATCACCGCCTGGAACTCGCGATCACGCGCCTGCTTGGCGGAGCCGCCGGCCGAGTCGCCTTCGACGAGGAACAGTTCGGCACGCTTCGGATCCTGGCTGCTGCAGTCGGCGAGCTTGCCGGGCAGCGCCGGGCCCGAGACGACTCGCTTGCGCGCAACCTTCTGGCTCGCCCGCAACCGGGTCTGCGCATTCGAGATCGCGAGCTGCGCGATCCTTTCGCCCGCTTCCGGGTGCTGGCTGAGCCAGAGCCCGAACTGGTCCTTGACGATGCCCGAGACGAACGCCGCGGGCTCGCGCGACGACAGGCGTTCCTTGGTCTGGCCGGCGAACTGCGGGTCGCGCATCTTCATCGAGAGCACGTAGCTGGTGTCGTCCCAGACGTCCTCGGGCGCGATCTTCAGGCCGCGCGGCAGCAGGTTGCGAAACTCGCAGAATTCGCGAACGGCCTCGGTGAGGCCGAGCCGGAAGCCGTTGACGTGCGTGCCGCCCTGCGCGGTCGGAATCAGGTTGACGTAGCTCTCCTCGAAGCGCGCCGCGCCGTCGACGCGCCACACCACCGCCCAGTCGACACCTTCCTGCTCGCCTTCGACCTGGCCGATGAACGGCTCGTCCGGCAGAAACTCGGCCGCCCTCGAGCGACTCGCGCAGGTACTGCGCGAGCCCTTCGGTGTAGAGCCACTCTTCCTTCTCGCCGGTCTTCTCGTTGTGATAGCGCATCTTGAGGCCCGGGCACAGCACGGCCTTGGCCTTCAGCACGTGCTTCAACTTCGGCAACGCGAAGTCCGGGCTGTCGAAGTACGACGTATCCGGCCAGAAGCGCACCGTCGTCCCGGTGTTGGCCTTGCCGACTTCGCCGACGACCTCGAGCTTGGAGTGCACCTTCCCGTTCTTGAACGAGATGTTGTATTCCTTGCCGCCGCGGCGCACCCAGCACTCGAGGTGCTTCGACAACGCGTTGACGACCGAGACGCCGACGCCGTGCAGGCCGCCCGCGAACTTGTAACCGGAGTCGGCCGAGAACTTGCCGCCCGCATGCAGCCGCGTGAGGATCAGCTCGACGCCGCTGACCTTTTCCTTCGGGTGGATGTCGACCGGCATGCCGCGGCCGTCGTCGACGACTTCGAGCGATCCGTCCTTGTAGACGGTGACGGTCGATGCGGCTGCAATGGCCGGCGAGGGCTTCGTCGACGCTGTTGTCGATCACCTCGTGCGCGAGGTGATTCGGCCGACTGGTGTCGGTGTACATGCCCGGCCGGCGCCGGACGGGCTCGAGTCCGCTCAGGACTTCGATGTCCTCGGCGGTGTAGGACTGGCTCATTCGGTGGTCGTTCCGCAGGCTCGCGTGGCGTTGAAGCGCGCGGATTCTAGCAGCGCCTCTCCGCTGTCGCGAGTTTGCTTATTTGCGCGAATTTCGTTGTCGGCCGGCGCATTCAGACCCGGAGCGGGCCGCCACCTTCCGACCTGCTTGCGAAAACGCCGTAAACCCATCCATGGGGGCTCCGGCCGCGGTCCCTGTCGCGGACGGTTTCGCAAGCAGGTCGGAAGGATGTCGACCCGCGCGCGGCGCGGTTGCGCCGCCGAGAGCTTGCGCTCGCGCATGTCGCGCACTCGCGACCACGATGGCGCGGCTGCGCGAATCGCGTGCGCGTCAGCCGCGATGCGACACTGCGAAGCGAGGTGCGTGCGGCGTCGGCGGCTCCGTCGAGTCGGGCATGCCGGGAGTCTTCGGAGGGCCGTCCGCGGCATGGACGCCGCGGCCGGAGCCCCCATGGACGGGTTTACGGCGTCCCTCCGAAGACTCCCGGCGTGGCCGGCTCGGCGGAGCAGCAAACCCGCTCCGCATCGACGCGCAGCGGCCACGCGTCAGCTGACGCGACAGCGAATCGCCTTACGCGAGATCGCCGGCGAGCGAATCGCGCGACGCCTGCGGCAGCGGATCGACCGCGTGCGCGTAGTTCGGATGATCGATGCCGATCGAGATCGCCGCGCCGCTGCTTCGCCGCCGCGACCATCGCCGGCGTCAGTTCGAAGCGGACAAAGTGGACCGCCGAGGTCTTTTCGTCGTTCTCGCGCTCGAGGTCCTCGTCTGCGATCGCGAAGACCGGGTCGTGCCCCGCCACCCGAACCCAGCAGCGATCCTCGACACCCTTGAGCGCCCGCCAGCGCGATCTTGCGCGACATCCGCATCCGGAAACTCGATCAGCATCGTCGCCTTCCAGTTCGACGCCGTCCGGGATCAGCGGGTTGTACGCGGCGAGTTCGTCGGCGATGCCTTCCGATTCGAAGATGCGCTCGATGCGCAGCATCTCCTGCACCTGGTACTGCACGGTCAGGCGATCCTCGAAGCAGAACGTCGCATTCGGGCCCACCGCGATGTTCCGCTGCTTCTTGTGCGCCAGCACGCCCGGGCGGAACTGCGCGCGTTGCTTCGCGTACTGCTCGAGGCTGAAGAGGTCCTCCGGGCGCAGCTTGGCCCGGGAAATCGTGGCGTCGTTCGAGACGATCGTCATGGGATCAAGGTCCAGTATTCGCAGGTGGAGAGGGAAAGAACTCACAGCCCGTAGGCGATGCGCAGCAGGGTGAGCGGATGCTGTGGCCCTTTCGAGCCGGCATCGAGCCCGGACTCGATCTGGTGCCCCGCCATCGGGCAGTCGCTGCCGTAGTGGTCGCAGCCCGACGACTTCACGCGATTGAAGACCGGACGCCCGATCTTCATCGAGGTGTCGCGGAACTCCTTCTTCACGCCGTAGGTCCCGTTGTGGCCCGAGCAGCGCTCGATCGATTCCACCTCGGTGCCCGGGCACCAGCATCAGCACGTCGCGAGTCTTGAGACCGATGTTCTGCACGCGCTGGTGGCACGGCACGTGGTAGCTCACCTTGCCGAGCGAGGCCTTGAAGTCCGTCTTCAGCAGGCCCGCCTTGTGGCGGAGCATCAGGTACTCGAACGGGTCGAACATCGCCGACCGCACCTTCTGCACCAGCGGGTCGTCCGGATACAGCAACGGCAGTTCCTGCTTGAACATCAGCGCGCAGGACGGGATCGGCGCGACGAGGTCGTAACCCTGGTCCACCATCGCCGCCAGCGCGGGGACGTTGACGTTCTTCGCTGCCTCGATCGAATCGAGGTCGCCGAGTTCGAGCTTCGGCATGCCGCAGCAGCGTTCCTGCGGCACGATCGGACACCGGAATGCCGTTGTGCCGGAACACGGCCGCCAGGTCCGCATCGATGTCGGGCTCGTTGCGATTGCAGTAGCACGTGGCGAACAGCGCCACCTTGCCGGTCGTTTCGGGCGTCGCCTTCACCTCGAGACCGGGCTGGTCGCCGCGCGCCACGCGCTTGCGGCCCGTGTCGCTGTGATACTCGGGAATCGGCGCCTCGGGGTGCACGCCCAGGGTCTTGTCGAGCATCGTGCGGCCGAAGCTGCTCTTGTTCAGCGCGTTCACGAGCTGCGACACGACCGGGATGCCGGCGATCGAGCCGACGGTGTCGGTCGACGACAGGATCCTGTCGCGCAGCGGGCGTCCCGCCCTTGCGGAAATTCACCGCTTTGGCGCGCAGCATCAGGTGCGGGAAATCGATGTTCCACGGGTGCGGCGGCACGTACGGACACTTGGTCATGTAGCACATGTCGCACAGGTAGCAGTGGTCGACGACCTGCCAGTAGACCTGCTTGTCCACGCCGTCGAGTTCGTTCGTCGACGACGCGTCGATCGCGTCGAACAGCAGCGGGAACGAATTGCAGAGACTGAAGCAGCGCCGGCAACCGTGGCACAGGTCGAAGACACGCTCGAGTTCCTTGAACAGGGATTCCTCGTTGAAGAAATCGGGATCACGCCACGGCGATCGCGTGGCGCGTGGGGGCGGCCAGGCTGCCTTCGCGCCCGCCGGCGGTCGTCTTGCTGTCTTCGGCCATGGGGGTTTCGTCCTGTCGTCACTCGCCCCGGCGCGTCGTCGCGCGGGGCGAAAGAAAGAAGGGCGGACCCGACGGGCCCGCCCTCCTTCGCATCGGCCATCGTCAACCGTCCGTCATCAGAGGGCGTCGAGCGCCTTCTGGAAGCGGTTGGCGTGGGAGCGCTCGGCCTTCGCCAGCGTCTCGAACCAGTCTGCGACTTCGTCGAAACCTTCGTCGCGGGCAGACTTCGCCATGCCCGGGTACATGTCGGTGTACTCGTGCGTCTCGCCTGCGATGGAGGCCTTGAGGTTGCTCGAGGTCGGGCCGATCGGCAGGCCGGTCGCGGGGTCGCCCACCTGCTCGAGGTATTCGAGGTGTCCGTGGGCATGACCGGTCTCGCCTTCCGCCGTGGAGCGGAAGACGGCTGCAACGTCGTTGAAGCCCTCGACGTCCGCCTTCTGGGCGAAATAGAGATAGCGGCGGTTGGCCTGCGATTCGCCGGCAAACGCGTCCTTCAGGTTCTTTTCGGTCTTCGTGCCCTTCAAGCTCTTCATTGCTGCCTCCACGAGTGGGTCGCGCCGTCCGGCGTCGCCGACGGCGTTGTTTAGACTAAGTCTAATGCTCGACGAATTTAAGCCCGCCGGGCCGGCAAGTCAACGCTACCACTGCGACCGAAGCCGCGCGATTGGCGTACATCGCTATTGCATTCGGGCTGCGCGTTGACCCACCTACCCCCCTGTGTAAGGCTTGCGCGCCTGCGGAGCGCGACGTGACGACCAAGAAAGGCAAGACCCCGGATTTCGAACAGGCCCTCGCGGATCTCGAAGAGACCGTCGAGAAACTGGAGCGTGGCGACCTGCCGCTCGAGGACGCGCTCAAGCAGTTCGAGCGCGGCATCGGCCTCGCGCGCAACTGTCAGCTGGCCCTCAAGCAGGCCGAACAGAAGGTGGAAATCCTGCTGCAGAAGACGCCCGACGCGGCACCGGAGCCCTTCGAGCCGGAAGAAGAATGAGGTCGGCACCCGTCGCTGCCCACGCCGGCGGCACTGCTCGCCCACCAACTCGATGCGTGGCGCCTGCGGGTCGAACGCGAACTCGACCAGTGGCTGCCGCCCGAGACTGTCGTCCCCGAACGCCTGCACGCGGCGCAGCGCTACAGCGTGCTCGGCGCCGGCAAACGTATACGCCCCGCCCTCGTCTATGCCACGGCGGAATCGCTCGAGGTTCCGCTGGGCCACGTCGACGCCGCCGCGTGCGCCGTGGAGCTGATCCACTGCTATTCGTTGGTCCACGACGACCTGCCGGCGATGGACGACGACGACCTGCGTCGCGGACGCCCGACCTGTCACAAGGCTTTCGACGAGGCCACGGCGATCCTCGCCGGCGACTCGCTGCAGGTACTGGCGTTCAAGCTGCTCGCGAGCCACCCCGGCCTGCCGCCGGACCCCGCGATCCGGGTGCGCATCATCGAGGCGCTGGCCGACGCGAGCGGCACGGCTGGCATGGCCGGCGGCCAGGCGCTCGACCTGGCGGCAGAAGGCCGGGTGCTCTCGCTCGCCGAAGTCGAACAGGTACACGGGCTCAAGACGGGCGCATTGATTCGCGCGAGCGTCCTGATGGCTGCGCACTGCCGGCCCGACCTCGCCGCGGCGCCGATGCGGGCGCTCGGCGACTTCGGCGCGCTGGTCGGACTGGCGTTCCAGGTCCAGGACGACATCCTCGACGTCGAAGGCGACGTGGCGGTGATCGGCAAGCCGCCGGGCAGCGACGAAGCGCGCGGCATGCCGACTTATGTCGCAATGGCGGGCATGGACGCGGCGCGAGCCCGTGTCCGGGAGCTGCACGCGCAGGCCAAGGCGCTGCTCGCGGCACACGGCTGGAGCGCGGGCCCGCTGGCCGAACTGGCCAACTGGCTGCTGACCCGCACGCGGTAATCGGCCGGGGTGCGCCTTCGGACCGTGTAAAATCGCCCTGATGTCTGCGCCCGACCCGTACCCGCTGCTCACCGCGATCGACTCGCCGACGGACCTGCGTCGCCTCCAACCGGGACAACTCGAGCCGCTCGCGAAGGAACTGCGCGCGTTCCTGATCCAGACGGTCAGCCAGATGGGCGGCCACTTCGCCGCCGGCCTCGGCACGGTGGAACTCACCGTCGCCCTGCATTACGTCTTCGATACGCCCCACGACCGGCTGGTCTGGGACGTCGGCCACCAGGCCTACCCGCACAAGGTGTTGACGGGCCGGCGCAAGCGCCTGCAGACCATCAAGCTCAAGGACGGCCTCGCGCCGTTCCCGAGCCGGCACGAAAGCGAATACGACACGTTCGGCGTCGGCCACTCCAGCACCTCGATCAGCGCCGCGATCGGCATGGCGCTTGGCGCAGCCCGCTCCGGCGTCAAGCGACGGGTCGTGGCCGTCATCGGCGACGGCGCGATGAGCGCGGGCCAGGCCTTCGAGGCGCTCAACCACGCAGGCGCGCTCGACGTGAACATGCTGGTCGTCCTGAACGACAACGACATGTCGATCTCCGAGAACGTGGGCGCGCTGTCGAATTACTTCGCGCGCGTGCTCTCCGGCAAGACCTACGCCGCGCTGCGCGAAGGCGGCAAGAAGATCCTGCGGCGCATGCCTACCGTCTGGGAACTGGCCCGCCGTTCCGAGGAACACATGAAGGGCATGGTGTTGCCCGGCACGTTGTTCGAGGAAATGGGGTTCAACTATTTCGGGCCGATCGACGGCCACGACATGGACGCGCTGGTGAAGACACTGCGCAATCTGCGCGACCTCGAAGGTCCGCAGCTGCTGCACATCGTGACGCGCAAGGGAAAAGGTTACGCCCCTGCCGAAGCCGATCCGATCAAGTGGCACGGCCCGGGCCCGTTCGATGCGGAGGCCGGCACGATCTTCAAGGACAAGAGCACGGGCCCGACGTACACGCAGGTGTTCGGCCAGTGGCTCTGCGACATGGCGGAGCGGGATCCGAGAATCGTGGGCATCACGCCGGCGATGCGCGAAGGCTCGGGCCTGGTCGAATTCTCGCGCCGCTTCCGGGACCGTTATTACGACGTCGCCATCGCCGAGCAGCACGCCGTGACGCTCGGCGCGGGATTCGCCTGCGAGGGCGCGAAACCCGTGGTCGCGATCTACTCGACGTTTCTGCAACGGGCCTATGACCAGTTGATCCACGACGTGGCGCTGCAAGGACTGCCCGTGACCTTTGCGGTCGACCGCGCGGGTCTCGTGGGCGGCGACGGAGCGACGCACCAGGGCGCGTTCGACCTCACCTACCTGCGCTGCGTGCCGGGCATGGTGGTGATGGCGCCGGCCGACGAAAACGAATGCCGGCAGATGCTCTACACGGCCGTGACGCACGACGGCCCGGCGGCGGTGCGTTACCCGCGCGGCCAGGGCCCCGGCGCGCGCGTCGAGCCCGACATGCAGGCGCTGCCGATCGGTCGCGCGGAGATCCGCCGCGAGGGCCGCTCCGGCCTGCTGCTGCTTGCTTTCGGCACGATGGTAGTGCCCTGCTTCGCGATCGCCGAACGGCTCGACGCGACGCTGGTCAACATGCGCTTCGTCAAGCCGCTGGACGCGGACACCGTGCGCCGGCTCGCCACCAGCCACTCTTGCATCGTGACGCTGGAGGAAAACGTGATCGCTGGCGGGGCAGGCAGCGCAGTCGGCGAGTGCCTCGCGGCCCATGGCATCGAGCGTTCGTTGCACCACATCGGGATCCCCGACCGATTCATCGAGCACGGGACCCGCGAGGACTGCCTGCGGATGGCCGGCCTCGACACCCCGGGCGTCGAGCGCGCCATCGCCGAGATCTGGGCCGCGCAGCGTCCCGCCCGCCCGGTCGGGGCGGTCGGCGCTCGGTGATTTGGACCCGGTCCCGTATACTGCGGGGCCCGTCAGACGGGCGTGGAATCCGCGCCGCCGCCCCCACCGAATGGCCAAGAGCACCAAACAACCTTCCGCGTCCATGAGCACGACAGCACCCGCAGTGCGCGGCAGCGCCACCGTCACGCCGATCGAGGATGTCCAGGGCCGCGCCGACTCGCGCCAGATCCCGATCAACAAGGTCGGCATCAAGGACATCTTCCATCCGGTGCGGGTCCGCGACCGCTCCGGCGGCGACCAGCACACGGTCGCGAACTTCAACATGTACGTCGCGCTGCCCCACAACTTCAAGGGCACGCACATGTCGCGGTTCGTCGAGGTCCTGCACCGCAACGAGCGCGAGATCTCCGTCGACTCGTTCCGCGCCATCCTGACGGAGATGACCGAGCGCCTCGACGCGACCTCCGGCCACATCGAAATGTCGTTCCCCTACTTCGTGATGAAGCAGGCGCCGGTCACCGGCGTCGAGAGCGTCGTGAAGTACGACGCGAGCCTGGTCGGCGAGATACACGGCGGCCGCGAGGAGATGTGGATCCAGGTGGTGGTGGCCGCCACCAGCCTGTGCCCCTGCTCCAAGCGCATTTCGGATTACGGCGCGCACAACCAGCGCTCGCACATCACGATCAGGGCCCGTGTCCGCGAGCACATGTGGATCGAGGAACTGATCGACATCGCCGAGCAGGAAGCCTCGTGCGAGGTCTTCGGCATCCTGAAGCGGCCGGACGAGAAGTGGGTGACCGAGCGCGCCTACGACAACCCGAAGTTCGTCGAGGACATCGTCCGCGACGTGGCGGTGCGCCTCAACAACGAAGATCGCGTGCTGGCGTACGTGGTCGAAGCCGAGAACTTCGAGTCCATCCACAACCACAGCGCCTACGCGCAGATCGAGAAGGACAAGCAGGCCGCCGAGCCCGCCTGAACAAGTCGCCGCGTACCATGCGCGTTAGCGCGGCCCGGCCTGAAACGAGGCGTGCAGGGATTGGTCGCTACTTGCTGCCCTTCTCTCCTTGGCGAGCAGCACGTCGATCGCGATGCCGTAGTCCATCGTCTAGTTCGCAGCGCCAGCCAGATCAGCTTGGTGGCCGCTCGTCGCTGGGGAAGTGGCCGCGGGTCTTGATGATCTTGCGCAACCGCGCATTGATGCTCTCGATGGCGTTGGTCGTGTAGATCACCCGGCGCACCGCCGGCGGGAAGGCGAAGAACGGGATCACTGCGTCCCAGGCGCGGCGCCAGGCGGCGACGACGGTCGGGAACTTCTGGCCCCAGGGTCCGTGCTCGAAGCGCGTCCAGCGCGGCCTCGGCCGCCTCGGCGCTCGGGCGCCGCGTAGATCGGCCGCAGGGCCGCGGCCAGCGCCTTGCGGTCCTTCCAGCTGGCGTAGTCCAGGCTGTTGCGGATCAGGTGCACGATGCAGGTCTGCAGCGTGGTGGCCGGGAACACCGCGCCGAGCGCCTCGGGCATGCCCTTGAGGCCGTCGGTGACGGCGATCAGGATGTCGTGCGACGCCGCGGGTCTTCAGGTCGTTGAACACCTTCATCCAGAACTTGGCGCCCTCGGTGTTCTCGATCCACAGGCCGAGGATGTCGCGCGTGCCGTCGGGCAGCACGCCCAGCGCCAGGTAGATCGCCTTGTTGCGCACCACCGCGTCCTCGCGGATCTTCACCCGCAGCGCGTCGAAGAACACCACCGGGTACATCGGCTCCAGCGGCCGGGCTCTGCCAGGCGGTGACCTCCGCCATCACGGCGTCGGTGACGCGAGCTGATGAACTCCGGGCGAGACCTCCACGCCGTAGCTCTCGAGCCAAGAAGCCCTGCACCTCGCGCACGGTCATGCCGCGCGCGTACATGGCACGATCTTGTCGTCGAAACCCGTGAAGCGCCGGTCGTGCTTGGGGTCGAGGTGGATGCCGCGCTCGGCGTGCTCGTTGACGACGGTTTCCCAATCACCCTGCATCGGCCGCGTGTGTCCCGGCGAAGTCGAGACGAACGCCTCACCGTCCGGTCGCACGAATCGCCACGCTCCGTCGTCGAGCCGCTCGATGCGCACGCCGCCTTCGTGCACGAGTCGATGATGGAACCGGCAGAGCGACACGAGGTTGTCGAGCTTGGTCTCACCACCATTGGCCCAGTGATGCACGTGGTGCCCGTCGACGTACTTCTGGTGCGTGCAGCCCGGGAACACGCAGCCTTTGTCGCGTGAATTCAAGGCCCTGCGCAACGCAGGCGGAATCGAGCGCGTCTTGCGGCCGACGTTGAGCGGCTCGCCGTTTTCGTCTTCGGTGATCTTCACGTAGCTGCAGTCGCAGGACAAGCGCCGGGACGTTTCCGGCGGAAACGCTGCGGGCCGTCGTCGAACTCGCTGCGACCGGCGAGCACTGTCCTTGAGCGTCTCGTGATCCACGTGCACGACGATCTGCAGCCGATCGCCGCCCTCATGGATTCAGCGCCGTGTGCCATGAAGCTCTCGGCGATCAACGCCAGCGCATCGGCTCGTCGGGCGGCTTTCGGGACTCGTGGCTCGAGCTTGCGACCGGGCGTCAACGTTCCCGCGGAACGTCAATGGGATCTACACAACTCCTTCGACCCGGGCAGCGGACAGGTCCGGGGGGGCAGGTTGCGGCCTCCAACGCCTTCAGCACCAGCATCCCCGCCTCCGCCGGCAGCCGCGCCTTCAGCACCAGCGACCCATCGTCGTCGAACGAGTAGCGTGACCGAGCGCCCTGCCTGCTGGCGCGCCTCGCGCGACAGTTCCTCGACCTCGAGCACGCGCCGGTACTGGCGCACCAGCTTCTCGACGTGACTCGCCGTGCCGTGCAGCGCGATCATGAGCAGGAACTCTTCCGTCGCCGCAGTCGCGATGCGGGTCAGTTCGCGCACCTTGGCGTAGCTCAACTCGCCGCGACCCATGGCGGCACCGATCAACGGCAAGTGTTCGAGTGCATGCGCCACGCGTACCTTCTCGCGCGCGGCGCCGAGATCGACACCGCACTGCCAGTTGAGCCAGTGCGCACAGGACTGCGTCATCGAATCGGACCAGCCCTTGCGGCGATCGAACTCCGCGATCATCGCCAGCCAGCGGCGGTTGGCGGCGTTGAGGTGCCCCATCAACTCGGTGATGGAGGCGGCGAGATCGCGGTTGGAAAGGCCTTGGAACGGGTGCGGCGAGGGGCTGTCCATGGCGCGCTCCGGGGACTGTTCGGATATAAGGGCTATCCACTTAGCTCCACTCGCCCCAATATATGGGGGTGAACAAGCCCGCCAGTGTCCTGGTCTCGGGGCAGGACTATCCGCGCGACTGGGGTCAGTTCAGCGACTGGTTCGCCGATGAGCAGGCGTGTCTGCGCTACCTCGAGCGGCTACGGTGGCCGGGGGGCTTCGCCTGTCCCGCGTGCGGCCAGTCGGGGGAGCCGTACCGTTCGAGTCGCGGCCGGTTGGTGTGCCGGGGATGTCGACATCAATGCACGGTGACCGCCGGAACGATCTTCGACAAGACGCGGACACCCCTGCGGACCTGGTTTGCCGCGGTCTGGTATCTCACCAGCCAGAAGTTCGGGGTCAGCGCCTTGGGATTGCAGCGAGTGCTCGGTCTCGGGAGTTACCAGACGAGTTGGGCGATGTTGCATCGGTTGCGCCGCGCCATGGTGCTGCCGGGCCGGGAGCGACTGCACGGCCCGGTGGAAGTGGATGAGACCTATGTCGGGGTCCGAAATGCGCGCAAGCGGCGCGTACGGCGCAAGAAGGCGGGGAAAAGTCGGCCGACTCTGAAGACCTTGGTGGCGGTGGCGATCGAGATCCAGGCGAGCAAGGGGTTCGGCCGGATCCGTCTGCGACGCATCCCGAGCGGCGCCGAGACGTACGTCGTGCCCTTTGTGTGCGAAGTGGTCGAGCCAGGCGCTCGGATCGATACGGACGGGTCCCTGGCCTACTTGTCGCTGACCGAGCACGGCTACGAACACTGCCGCCACGTGCACCTCGGGGCCGAAGACCCGGCGCACGTGTCGATGCCCGGCGTGCATCGGGTCGCTTCTCTGTTGCAACGCTGGCTGCTCGGGACCCATCAGGGCGCGGTGCGCGCCGCCCAGCTCGACTACTACCTCGATGAATTTACCTTCCGCTTCAACCGCCGGACCTCACGCTCAAGGGGCCTACTGTTCTATCGACTCCTGGAGCAGGCCGTAGCGACACCGCCGGTGACCTATCGGCGCATCGTGGCCCGCAACGCCTGACCACAGCCTATGGTGGTCAGTGGAGCTAAATGGATAGCCCTTTCGGATATACAGCTATAGTATCGAAATATCTATGAAAGTCAATCGCTTAATGCAGAGAATGACCTGTGAATTTAATCAGAAATGGGAGTCCGGATCGCGCTGTATTTAGCAGGGGACGATCGACCCGGAATGCTGGCAACGATCAGGACAGAAATCATGGCTCGTCACGATTTGCGAGGCCGCGATTAGAAAAGCGAACGTTCGCATAGGCGAAAAAACGGCTACAAGCGGACATCTCACGATCACTATTGTCTATGCCTAGCGCGCCGCGATACGGTTCTTTTCCATGATTTGGGCATCCGCCTTCTTCGCGTTCGGGCTCATAACTTGCGGATGGCTCTTAGATTGGAATGAATCGGATCTCAATCCCAAGTCCCGCACGTTTCTGATTCGTATCTGTCGCCTTAGCTGGCTGATTCTTCTGATTGCGTCGCTAGCAGGTCATTTCTGGCCTGACTATGCAAATCACATTTGGTATGGAGCCGCAGCAACTGTGGTCATACTTAATCTTGCCGCGTGGCGGCGGATTTCTTGGATTTAGGACCGCTTTGGGTCGTTTTTCACCGTCCAACGTCCGCGATCGGAATCGCCCCGGCAATCACTCACCCACGAAATCTCTCCACCGCAACTCGTGGCCGCACCAATAACGAAAAGGCCGGCAATGCCGGCCTCATCCTCCCGTTCCTGTCATCCCCGATCCGTCAGGAACTCTTCTTGCTGCCGCGCTGCAGCCGGCCGATCAGTTCGCGCAGGAACACCTTGTGGAAGCGCAGCTGGCAGGAGATCGACGACTGTTCGAGCAGCGTCGCGGTGACCTTCAGCAGTGTCACCTGGCCGTCCGCCTCGATGATCGAATCCCGTCGTGAGCCTTCACCGAACGCCGCTTCGCCGAAGCAGCCGCCCGTCTCGATGCGCCCGGCCGGGTCGCCGCCGCGGCTGACGCGCACCTTGCCGGACACCACGACGTAGAAGCGGTCGTCGATGTCGCCCGGACGCAGCACCTGCTCGCCCGGCTGGCAGTCGATCCAATGCGCGGCCCGCATCACTTCGCGGATCTCGCCGTGCGAGAAGTCGTGGAAGAAGCGCAGCTTGCGCAGCACCGCGAAGCGCTCTTCGTCGTCGATCTCCGCATGCGCGGAGCGCAGTTTCTGGTGCACGCGCGTGAGGTCGGCGGCCAGCTCGGCACCGGTGCGAAAACGATTGCCCGGGTCCTTCTGCAGCACGCGGTCGACGAGCGCCTCGAGGTCCTCTGGAATATCCGGTCGAACTTCGCGCAGCAGCTCCGGCGGCGTCTGCACGACCTGGCGCAGCAGCTTGCCGAGCGCTCCGGCGCGGAAGGGCCGCTGCCCGCACAACATTTCGTACATGACGGCGCCGAGCGAATAGAGGTCGGAGCGCGCGTCGAGCTCGAGGCCCTGCACCTGCTCGGGTGACATGTAGGCGGGGCTGCCGGCCACGCCTTCGAGTCGCGAGACGTCGGAGTCCGAGACGAGGGCGATACCGAAGTCGACGATGCGCACGTCGCCTTCCTGCGTGAGCAGGAGGTTCGACGGCTTGATGTCGCGATGGACGACGCCGCGCGAATGCGCGTAATGCAGCGCCTTCGCGCACTTGTAGATGATGCTGACCACCTGGTCGATCGGCAGCAGGCTGCCCGGGCGGCAGTACGCGCTCAGCGTGCGGGCGCCGTGGACGTGCTCGCTGACGACGTATCGCCGCCCGTCCTCCTCGCCGGCGTCGAAGATCGGCACGATGTTCGGGTGCTGCAGCTTGCCGACCATCTTCGCTTCGCCGAGGAACATGCGCCTGGCGTTGCGGCTCTCGGCGTCGTCGCCGCTCGAGGCGTGATAGAGCTTGATCGCGACGTCGCGGCCGTAGAACGGGTCGTGCGACAGGTACACGGTGCCCGTGCTGCCGCGACCGACCTCGTGCACGACGTAGTACTTGCCGATGCGCTCCGGAACCTGCTGTGGCAGTTCCAGCACCATCGGTTCGGTGGCGACGCCAGCGGGAACGGGGTTCGGGGGCACTTCGACACTCTCGGGGGCTGCGGACATACGACGGTCACACGGTGGACTCTCAACGGGAATGAGCATAATGCGGTCCATCCGCCGCATTCCGTGACCCACCTCGCGGATCGCCTCGCGTCAGGCGAAGTGGTCGTATCCCCTGGCCGGAACGGCGACGATCGCCCCGTTGCGCACGCAGGTAACGCCCGATCCGGACGCGATTTCCCCGATGCAGGTCACGGCATCCGCAGCATGCAGGTCCGCCCGCAAGGACGCCTCCCGATGGGCCGGCAATGTGAACAACAACTCATAATCGTCGCCGCCCAGCAGCATGTAGCGTTCGCACGCGGCGCGGTCGTACCGCCCGGAGAGCTCCGGGGCGACCGGCAGCCGGTCGAGGTCGAGCCGTGCCGCAACGCCGCTCGCGGCACAGAGCTTGGCGAGATCGCCGAGCAGGCCGTCCGACACGTCCATCGCCGCCGTGGCGCGTCCGCGTAAAGTCCGGCCGAGCGCGAGCCGCGGTTCCGCGTACCGATAACGGCGCACGAGCGGATCGTCGGTGGATGGCGCGTCCTGGCCCGACGCAGCGCGCAACACGTCCAGCCCCGCCGCCGCAACGCCCGGCGTGCCGGACACGAACAACAGATCACCCGGCCGCGCGCCGCTGCGTCGCAGCGCGAGCCCGGGATCGACGAAACCCAGCACCTCGACCGTCACGACGAGCGGGCCTCGGACGGTGTCGCCGCCGACGAGTTCGATGCCCGTGCGATCGGCGAGCGCGTACAGGCCCGCGGCGAATCCCTCGAGCCAGCGCTCGCTCACTTCCGGCACCGACAGCGCCAGCAGAGCCCAGGCCGGGTCGGCACCCATCGCGGCGAGGTCGCTGAGGTTGACCGCGAGCGCCTGGTGGCCGATCGAATCGGGCGGCGCGCCGCGGGGAAAATGCCGTTCTTCGACCAGCGTGTCGGTGGCCGCGACCAGCGCGACTCCCGGCGGCACACGAAGCAGCGCCGCGTCGTCGCCGACCCCCAGCAACACGTCGGACCGGCGGGCGGGTCGGGAGAAGTAGCGAGCGATCAGGTCGAACTCGCCGAGCGGCATCGCGCGTCTCCCGCGACGATCAGCCGCGCGCCGTCTTGGCGGTGGCCGCGTACTCCGCCGCGCGCAGGTTGCGCCCGGCGCGATCGAGCACGGCATTGACGAACTTGTGGCCGTCGGTGGCCCCGAATTTCTTCGCGAGTTCGACGCCCTCGTTGATCACCACGCGATAGGGCATCTCGAGCTGGTGGCCGAACTCGTACAGGCCGATCAACAGCACGGCGTGCTCGATCGGGTCGAGCTGGCTTACCGGCCGGTCGATCATCTGGCCGAGCGCCTCGTCGAGCGCCTCGCCTTCGCCGGTCACGCCGCGCATCAGCACCGCGAAGTAGTCCGCGTCGACGTCGGGATAGCCCTCGTCGGTGGTGAACTGGTTGAGCAGTTCCGCGCTGCTGTGCCCGGTGAGCTGCCACTGGTACAGGGCCTGCAGCGCAAGCCGGCGCGACAGGCTGCGCGCGCGACTCGAGCGTTCGCGCTTCTTCGCCATCGTCAGACGGCCAGGCGCCGCAGCAGGTTGGCGAGTTCGAGCGCGCACAGCGCGGCGTCGGCACCCTTGTTGCCCGCCTTGGTGCCGGCACGCTCGACGGCCTGTTCGATCGTGTCGGTGGTGAGCACGCCGAACGCGACGGGCACGCCGGTCTCTTCCTGCGCGCGCGCGAGCCCGGCCGCACACTGTCCGGCTACGAGGTCGAAGTGCGGCGTCGCGCCGCGGATCACGGCGCCGAGCGCGACCACCGCGTCGCAGCGCTTGCTCGACGCGACCTTCTTCACGATCAGCGGCAGGTCGAAGGCTCCCGGCACCCGGATGATCTCGATCTGCTTCTCGCTCGCGCCGTGACGCAGCAGCGTGTCGACTGCGCCCCGGATCAGGTGCTCGACGATCGCGTCGTTGAAACGCGCGGCAACGATCGCAATGCGCAGGTCGCGCGCGATCAGGTCGCCTTGCAGGGTGCGGATGTTGTCCATGCGAATGTCCTCGGGCGCCCGTCTAGTCCACGTACTCGGCGACGGCCAGGCCGAAGGCCGACAGGCCGTGCATCTGCTTCGGCGCGCTCAGCACGCGCATGCTCGACACGCCGAGATCGCGCAGGATCTGCGCGCCGATGCCGTAGGTGCGCAGCACCTGCGCGCCCTGGACCCGGCCCGCCGCGGCGCTGCGGTCCGACGACCGCACGGCTTCGGCGATGTCGAGCGGGCTCTCGGCCGGGCGCAACAGCACCACCACGCCCGCACCCTCGCGCGCGATGCGCTCCATGGCGCCGCGCAACGTCCAGCTGTGCTTGTCGTCGCGGGCCCCGACCAGGTCGCGCACCGTATCCTTGAGGTGGACGCGCACCAACGGCGTCGCGGTCGACGTCATGTCGCCCCGTACCAGCGCCAGGTGCACCGTGCCGTTGACGTGATCCTCGTAGCAGTAAAGCCGGAACGTGCCGAAATCCGTCGCGACATCGCGCTCGGCGATGCGCTCGACCGACCGCTCCTTCTCGAGGCGATAGCGGATCAGGTCGGCAATGGTGCCGATCTTGATCCCGTGCTCGCGCGCAAACACTTCGAGCTCCGGTCGCCGAGCCATCGTGCCGTCTTCGTTCAGGATCTCGACGATGACCGCGGCAGGCTCGAGGCCGGCGATCCGCACGAGATCGCAACCCGCCTCGGTGTGGCCGGCGCGCGTCAGCACGCCGCCCGGCTGCGCCATCAACGGAAAGATGTGCCCGGGCTGGCGCAGGTCCTCGGAACGCGCATCCGGCGCGACGGCCGTGCGGATCGTGTGGGCGCGGTCGTAGGCGGAGATGCCCGTGGTCACCCCTTCCGCGGCTTCGATCGAGACGGTGAAATTGGTCGTGTGGTCGAGGTCCGTGTCGCTGACCATCAGCGGCAGCCGCAGCTGGCGGCAGCGATCGCGGGTGAGCGTCAGGCAGATCAGGCCACGGCCGTAGCGCGCCATGAAGTTCACGTCTTCCGGCCGGACTTTCGAGGCGGCCATGATCAGGTCGCCCTCGTTCTCGCGGTCCTCGTCGTCCATCAGAACGACCATCCGCCCCTTGCGAATGTCGTCGAGTATGTCTTCGGTCGTATTCAGAGAGTCCATGAAGGTCAGCGCCAAACTCAATGATTTTAATTAACTTAAGGCCGATGCGGATCACCGGCTTGGCGCGATAGTGTAGCAGGCCGGACGGCCCCTAGCCGCCACCGCCCTCAGCGGCCGGACGCCTCCAGCATGCGCTCGAGGTAGCGCGCGATGATGTCGACCTCGAGATTGACGCGAGTCCCCGGCCGATAGCCGTCGAGCACCGTCACCGACAGCGTGTGCGGCACGAGGTTCACGTCGAAGCCGTTGGCCGAGACGCCGTTGACCGTGAGGCTGACGCCGTCGACGCAGACCGAGCCTTTGCGTGCAATGTAGCGCGCGAGGTCGGGCGGCACTTCGAACTCGACCCGCACCGAACGCGCATCGCCATGGCGCGCGACCACCTGACCGACGCCATCGACATGGCCGGTGACGTAGTGCCCACCGAGCGCCTGGCCCGCCGTCAGTGCCTTTTCGATGTTCACCGCGCGTGCCGGCTGCCCAGTCGCCGAGTGTCGTGAGCGACAGCGTTTCACGGGAGACGTCTGCGGCAAAACTCCGCGAGTCGTGGCGCGTCGCCGTCAGGCACACGCCGTTCACCGCAATGCTGCCGCCCGTCTCGATCTCGTCGAGAGCCACGCCGCCGCTGTCGAATTCGATGGTGACGTCTCCGCCCCGCGGTTCGACACGACGGACGGTGCCCACGCCCTGGATGATTCCGGTGAACATGCCCTTCCCTATTTCGGTCGCAGGGTCAGCCGCAGGTCTGCGCCGACCGTGCGCGCGTCCACCCAGCGGAATTCGCGTCGTTCGTCCATACGCTCCAGCAGCGGCAGTCGCAGCAGCGGCTGCGCCGCATCGCCGAGCACCGCCGCCGCCAGGTAGCAGACGATCTCGTCGACCAGGCCCGCGGCGACGAACCGGCCGGCCAGCGTCGAACCCGCCTCCACCAGCACCTCGTTGCACTCGGCCGCCGCCAGCCGGGCGAGCACTACCTCGAGGTCGAGACCCGACGCCTGCCCCGGTGCCGTCTGCACGTCGACCCCGGCCGAACGCAGCGCATCGGCGCGCGCGGACGGTGCGTCCGTCGAGGTGAAGACCGTCGTCGGCGCGGCTGCATCGAGGATCTTCGCACGAGCCGGTACGCGCAACGACGTGTCGAGGATCACCCTCCTCGGCTGCCGGCCGCGCATCACCAGCGAAGGATCGCGCACGGTGAGCGACGGGTCGTCCGCCAGCACCGTGCCGCTGCCGGTGAGAATGGCGGACGCGCGCGCGCGCAGGCGCTGCGCGTCGGCTCGTGCCGCCGCACCGGTGATCCACTTGCTTGCACCGTTCGCGAGGCCCGTGCGGCCGTCGAGGCTGGTGGCCAGCTTGACGGTGACCCACGGGCGTCCGCGCTCCATGCGCGAGACGAATCCGCGATTGAGCTCGCGAGCCTCGCTTTCGAGCAGCCCGACGGCGGTCGATACGCCGGCCCGTGCGAGCTTCTCGAGCCCACCGCCGTTCACGCGCGGATTCGGATCACGCAGGGCCGCAACGACGCGTGCGACTCCGGCGTCGAGCAATGCGTCGGCGCACGGCGGCGTGCGGCCGAAGTGCGCGCACGGTTCCAGCGTGACGTAGGCGGTCCCGCCGCGCGCCGACGACCCGGCCTCGCCCAGTGCGAAGATTTCTGCGTGCGGCTCACCCGCCTTCTGGTGATGCCCCTCGCCGGCCACACGCCCGTCGGCCGACACGATTACGCAGCCGACGGCCGGGTTCGGCGGCGTGGAATACACTCCGAGCCGCGCCAGCTGCAACGCGCGCGCCATGTGCCGATGGTCCTCGGCCGAGAATGTCGTCGCAACCGGCGCGCTCACTTCTTGCGTCCGGTGACCGGCTCGGCTTCGGCCTGCGACCACAACCCGAGCTGCACATCCTCGACGGAGCGCGGGCGCCGTTGCCGCAGCCGCTCGATCTCCTCGCGGAACGCGTCGACGTCCTGGAAGCTGCGATAGACAGAGGCGAACCGGACATACGCCACTTCGTCGAGCTGGTGCAGTTCGTCCATCACCAGCTCGCCGACGAGGCGCGCCGGCACCTCGCGCTCGCCGAGCGTGCGCAGCTTGTGGCAGACGTGATTGACCGCTGCATCGACGGCTTCGATGGCGACCGGCCGCTTCTCGAGCGCCTTCAACATGCCCGATCGCAGCTTGGCCTCGTCGAACGGCTCACGCGTCGCGTCGCTCTTGACGACGCGCGGCATGACGAGCTCGGCGGATTCGAAGGTCGTGAACCGCTCGCCGCATTGCAGGCACTCGCGCCGACGCCGCACCTGCTGGCCTTCGGCCGCGAGGCGTGAATCGATGACCTTCGTCTCCTCGTGCGAGCAGAACGGGCAGTACATCGTCGCGCCCTACGTTGCGGCCCTGGTTCCGCTCAGCCGTAGACCGGGAAGCGCCGGCAGATTTCGCGCACGGCCTGCTGGGTGCGTGCAATCACGGCCTCGTCGTTGACATCGTCGAGCACGTCGGAAATCCAGTGAGCAAGCTGGCCGACCTCGACTTCCTTGAAGCCGCGGGTCGTGACGGCCGGCGTGCCGATCCGTATGCCGCTCGAAACCATCGGCGGACGCGGATCGTTCGGCACCGAGTTCTTGTTGACCGTGATGTGGGCGCGGCCGAGCGCAGCGTCCGCTTCCTTGCCCGTGACGTTCTTGTCGACGAGATCGACCAGGAACAGGTGATTGTCCGTGCCGCCCGAGACGATCCTGATGCCGCGCTGCTGGAACGTCTTGCACATCTCCCGCGCATTGGCCACGACCTGCTTCTGGTACTGCACGAACTCGGGCTGCATCGCCTCGAGGAACGCAACGGCCTTGGCGGCGATCACGTGCATCAAGGGGCCGCCCTGCGTGCCGGGGAAGATCATCGAATTGAGCTTCTTCGCGATCTCTTCGTTCTCACGCGCCAGGATCATGCCGCCGCGCGGACCGCGCAACGTCTTGTGTGTGGTGGTCGTGACGACGTCGGCATACGGCACCGGGTTCGGGTAGACGCCGGCCGCGACGAGTCCGGCGACGTGCGCCATGTCGACCAGGAAGTACGCGCCGACGGCGTCCGCGATCTGGCGGAAACGCGGGAAGTCGAGGACGCGTGAATATGCGGAGAAGCCGGCGATGATCAACTTCGGCTTGTGCTCGTGCGCGAGCCGCTCGACCTGGGCGTAGTCGATCGCGCCCGTCGCCGGGTCGAGTCCGTACTGCACCGCATTGAAGAGCTTGCCCGAGAAATTGACCTTGGCGCCGTGCGTGAGGTGACCGCCGTGGTCGAGGCTCATGCCGAGCAGCGTGTCGCCCGGCTTGATGATGGCGAGGTACGCCGCTGCATTGGCCTGCGAGCCGGAGTGCGGCTGGACGTTGGCATAGGCGGCGCCGAACAGCTTCCTGGCGCGATCGATCGCCAGTTGCTCGGCGATGTCGACGTACTCGCAACCGCCGTAGTAGCGTTTGCCCGGGTAGCCTTCGGCGTACTTGTTGGTGAGCACGGAGCCCTGGGCCTCGAGGACGCGCGGGCTGGCGTAGTTCTCGGAGGCGATCAGCTCGATGTGGTCTTCCTGGCGGACTCGCTCGTGGTCGAGCGCGGACGCGAGTTCGGGGTCGAACCCGGCGATCTTCAGGCTGGCGGGAAACATGGACTCTCCACGGTCGGGGACGCGCAATTGTAGCCGAACCGCGCCGACGGCCGGCCATTGCTGCCGCGACACACTCTGGCTCGCTAGCGCCGCCCGGTTCTCCGCGGAATGCGACGTCATGCTCGGGTGCCGGCGACTGGGACGCCCGGGGGAGAGGGTTCGCGGGGACGCCGTGAATCCATCCCTGGAGGCTCCGGCCGCTGCGTCCATGCCGCGGACGGCCCCGCGAACCCTCTCCCCCGGCCGTCTTGGTCGCCTCGACCTCGGTGGCTGCGGATGTTCCGCAAAGAGTCGGACGACGCATAGGCGCGCAGTCGAAGTCTCCGCCGCAATCGGCGGCGCCGGCGACGCCTCCTCCGGCGACGCAACGCGCGCTTCCCGCGGCTGCGCCGCGCTCAGGCGTCAGCCCAACGGCAACGCCAACAGTGAAACCGAACAAGGGCGGCGACCAAGCGGCTTTCGGGGTGTGTCCGCGAGACCGTCCGCGCCAGGACGGCGCGGCCGGAGCCCCCATGGACGGGTTTACGGCGTTCTCGCGGACACACCCCGGAGGCCGCCTCGCTGCCCGCCTCAACGCGACAGCAAGAGCGATTGCGAATGAGCAACCAGCGCAGCGCACGCAGCAGGGTGGCGCGAAGTGGCGCGCCGGACCTCCATGACCGATAATCGCCGCCCTTTTTCCAGCGCCCCTCACCGGAATCCCCGTCGAAAACCATGGCCCAGTTCATTTACACGATGAACCGCGTCGGGAAGGTCGTTCCCCCGAAGCGCGTCATCCTCCGCGACATCTCCCTCAGCTTCTTTCCGGGCGCCAAGATCGGCGTGCTCGGCCTCAACGGCTCCGGCAAGTCGACGCTGCTCAGGATCATGGCCGGCCTCGACCAGGAAATCGAAGGCGAGGCGCGCCCGCAGCCCGGCATCAAGATCGGCTTTCTCGAGCAGGAACCGAAGCTCGACCCCACGAAGGACGTGCGCGGCAACGTCGAAGAAGCCGTGCAGGACGTGAAGGACGCGCTGGCGCGCCTGGATGCGGTCTACGCGGCCTATGCCGAGCCGGACGCTGATTTCGACAAGATCGCCGCCGAGCAGGCCAGGCTCGAAGCGATCATCCAGGCGGCGGATGGCCACAACCTCGATCGCCAGCTCGAAGTCGCTGCGGACGCGCTGCGCCTGCCACCGTGGGAAGCGGACGTCACCAGGATCTCGGGTGGCGAGCGGCGCCGCGTGGCGCTATGCCGCCTGCTGCTGTCGAAACCCGACATGCTGCTGCTCGACGAGCCGACCAACCACCTCGACGCGGAGTCGGTGCGCTGGCTCGAGCACTTCCTCGAGGAATACCCCGGCACCGTCATCGCGGTCACCCACGACCGCTACTTCCTCGACAACGTCGCCGGCTGGATCCTCGAGCTCGACCGCGGCCACGGCATCCCGTGGCAGGGCAATTACTCGTCGTGGCTCGAGCAGAAGGAGAAGCGGCTGCAGGTCGAAGAGCAGCAGCAGGAGGCGCTCAAGAAGATGCTGGCCCGCGAGCTCGAGTGGGTGCGCCAGAATCCGAAGGCGCGCCAGGCGAAGAGCAAGGCGCGCATGCAGCGTTTCGAGGAACTGCAGTCGCGCGAGTTCCAGGAGCGCAACGAGACGAACGAGATCTACATCCCGCCCGGCCCGCGCCTCGGCGAGCTCGTCGTCGAGTCCAAGGGGCTCTCAAAGGCCTATGGCGACAAGCTGCTGTTCGAAAACCTCAATTTCAACCTGCCGCAGGGCGGCATCGTCGGCATCATCGGCCCGAACGGGGCCGGCAAGACGACGCTGTTCCGCATCATCACCGGGCAGGAGACGGCCGACTCGCGGCGAAATCCGCATCGGCCCGTCGGTGCAACTCGCCTACGTCGACCAGTCGCGCCAGACACTGAACGACAAGAAGACCGTCTTCGCGGAGATCTCGAACGGCCTCGACATGATCAAGGTCGGCAACTACGAGACACCCTCGCGCGCTTACGTCGGGCGCTTCAATTTCCGCGGCTCGCAGCAGCAGCAGGCCATCGGCGAACTCTCGGGCGGCGAACGCAACCGGGTGCACCTCGCCAAGGTGCTGAAGGAAGGCGGCAACGTCATCCTGCTCGACGAGCCGACCAACGACCTCGACATCGAGACGCTGCGCGCGCTCGAGGAAGGGCTGCTCAGCTTCCCGGGCTGCGCCGTGGTGATTTCGCACGATCGCTGGTTCCTCGATCGCATCGCGACACACATTCTCGCGTTCGAGGGCAACAGCGAGGTCGTCTGGTTCGAGGGCAACTATTCCGAATACGTCGACGACCTGAAGAAACGTCGCGGCGAAGACGCGGAGCAGCCACACCGCGTACGCTACCGCAAACTGCACGCTTGATCGCATCGGGCCGAGCACACGGCCGGGAGTCGTTATGCCACGTGGATCTGCCGGCACCGGGACGCTCGAGATCGACGGTACACGGCTGACGCTCGCGCAGATCCGCGCGTTCGAGCGCCGCCGCCCGACGGTTCGCCTCACCGGCGACGCGCGACGCCGCATGCAGGCTTCGCGTCGACGCAGTGCGCGCTGCGATCGCGAGCGGCACGGTCAACTACGGCATCAACACCGGTTTCGGCGCGTTCGCCAACAAGGTCATTCCGGCCGACAAGACCCGCAAGCTGCAGCTGAACCTGATCCGCAGCCATGCTTGCGGGACGGGCGCGCCACTGCCCGCCGCACATCGTGCGGCGGATGCTGCTGCTGAAGGCCAACAATCTCGCCGGCGGATTCTCGGGCGCGCGTCCCGAGATCGTCGACATGCTGCTCGCGCTGCTCAACGCCGACGTGCTGCCGGTCGTGCCGGCCCAGGGCTCGGTCGGCGCGTCGGGCGATCTCGCGCCGCTCGCCCACCTCACGCTGGCGCTGATCGGCGAAGGCGAGGCGACCCGCGGCGCCGAGGCCTTGTCTGGCCCCGCCGTCATGACGACGGTCGGACTCGAACCGCTGCAGCCTGAAGCGAAGGAAGGCCTCGCGCTGCTCAACGGCACGCAACTCAGCCTCGCGCTTGCGCTCGAGGGCCTGTTGCAGGCGGAACGGCTGCTCGACGCATCGATCATCGCGTGCTCGCTGACCGTCGAGGGGCTCGCCGGCAGTCACGTTCCGTTCGACGACCGCATCCAGCAGGCGAGTCGCTTGCCGGGACAGATTGAAGTGGCGCGCAAGTTCCGCCGCCTGCTCACGGACAGCGAGATCCGGCGCAGCCACGAGAACTGCGAACGCGTGCAGGACCCGTATGCGGTCCGCTGCATGCCGCAGGTGTTCGGCGCGGTCCAGCACACGCTCGACCACGCGCGCGAGATCCTGGCCGCCGCGCTGAACGGCGTCTCCGACAACCCGCTGATCTTCGGCAGCGACATCCTCTCGGGCGGCAACTTCCACGCCGAGCCGATCGGCTTCATCAGCGATTTCCTGTCGATCGCGGTCGCGGAACTCGCGAGCACCTCGGAGCGGCGCATCGACCTGCTGGACCGCCGCATCAACCCGGCGCTCAACATGTTCCTCGCGACGGAACCCGGCCTCGAGTCGGGTTTCATGATGGCGCACGTGACGGCCGCGGCGCTGGTTTCCGAGAACAAGACGTATGCCCACCCGGCCTCCGTCGACAGCCTGCCGACCTCCGCGGGCCAGGAGGACCACGTGAGCATGGCGCCGTGGGCCGGACGCAAGCTGCTCGAGATCTGCGCCAACACCACGCGCGTGCTCGGCATCGAGCTGCTGTCGGCGGCGCATGCGGTCGACAACATGAAGCCGCTCACGACCACGCCCGAACTCCAGCGCGTGCACGCCGCGATCCGCGAACAGGTTGCCGTTCCGCGGGCACGACCATCGTCTCGATCGCGACATCGAGACGCTGGCGCGGCTCGTGCAGTCGGGACGGCTGTCCACCTTCCTCGCGGGCCACGACTGAACGGGGCCATGCAGACCGTCGCCCTGGTCCTGGCCTGTTTCGGGGGTCTCATCCTGCTGGTGGCGCTCAGCCGCTGGCTGGCCGGCCACCGCTGGGCGGCGCTTGGGCACGTCGCGCTCGCCGCCGCCGCGCTCGTCGCCGCGGCGGTGCTGTATCCGGTGGGCGCGAACCTCGCGACCTACCAGGTGCGGCACCGGGCTGGTCCGGTCGCCCAGGTCTACTGCGAGCGCACCGCGTCGCGCACCCACCGGATCACGCTCACGCGCCTGCCGGGCGGGCACATGCAGGTGTTCGAGGTGACCGGCGACGAATGGCGGGTCGACGCCCGTACGCTTGCCTGGCGGGGACCGGCCGTCGATCTCGGGTTGCGCCCCGGTTTCCGGCTCGATCGGCTCAGCACCCGGTTTCTCAAGACGGATGAACCCGAGTCGGCATTTCCGTCGAGCTACGCGCTCAGCGAGGAGCACGGTGACGACATCTGGGCGCAGGCCCGGACCCACACGATCTGGTCCCGCTACGCGGTGGCCGATCACGCCTACGGACCCTGGTTGCCGCTGGCCAACGGCGCGCGTTACGAGGTAATCCTGGACGAGAAGGGCCTGCAGGCCCGGCCCGGCAACGAAGCAGCAGCCAAGGCCCTGCGACCGGCGGCCTGAGCCGCGGGATCCCGTGCCAGCCGGCCGGGGTTGGGCTAGACTCAGGACAACCGCAGCGACAGGGATGCCGGCCCATGTCCGTTTACGTCGACGCGAACAGTCGCCTGCACCACGACCAGGAACGCAGCCTCGCGCTCAACTGCCCGGTCTGCCAGGTGTTTACGCACATCACGGCGGTGTCGGTGCCTCATTACGCCGAGCTGATCGCGTCGCGGCCGACGCACGTGGGCGTGGTCTATCGTTGCGACTCCTGCAGCGCGCCGATCTTCGTGAAGTTCTCCGTGAAGATGTACGCCCCGAACCGCGTCGAGCTGGCGAACAACTTCATCGAACTGGAGCGGGCCAAGGAGAAGTTCAGCTTCACCTACCTGCCCGAGGAAGCGGAGAAGCTGTTCCGCGAGGCGCTCGGCTGTTATTCGGGCGGGTTCTTCAACGCCTTCGCGTCGATGTGCCGCCGGACCTCGCAATCCGTCTTCCAGGACCTCGGCGAGAATGGCCGGCTGAAGATCTTCGCGCAGGTCAATGAAGCCCGGGAAATGGCGGAGATCGACGCGGATACGTTCGCCGCCGTCCGCAAGGTGATCTTCGGCTCGGACACCGATAGCGCGCCTTCGCTGCCCGAGCTGAGTTCCGCCGAGGCCGGCGTGCTGCTCGAAGTGCTGAAGGACATGCTGTACGAAGCCTACGTGCGCAAGGGCAAGTTGCAGCAGGCGATGATGGTGCGCCGCTTCTTCGCCGAAGAGACACTCGACAAGATCACTCCGATCGGCAGAGCCGCGAACTAAGAGGTGCCGGGTTTGACTTGTTGACTTATTGGCCGACAATCGCGGGCCAATAAGTCAACAAGTCAAACCCGGCACCTCTCAACCCACCCAGACGCGGGCGTTGCGGAAGATCCGCATCCAGCCGCCGTCTTCGCCCCACTCGTCCGGATGCCAGGAATTCTGCACCGAGCGGTAGACGCGCTCCGGATGCGGCATCACGATCGTCACGCGGCCGTCGGTCGTGGTGAGACCGGTCAATCCCGCCGGCGATCCGTTGGGATTTGCCGGATAACTCGTGGCGGGCTGCCCGCGGTTGTCGACGAAGCGCAGGCTGACGATGCCGAGCGAGTCACAGGCCCGTTTCCTCGGCGGCGCTCGCGAATTCCGCGCGCCCTTCGCCGTGCGCCACGGCGATCGGCAGCACCGAGCCCGCCATGCCCGCGAAGAACAGCGACGGCGTCGGCAGCACCTCGACCAGCGACAATCGCCCCTCGAACTGCTCCGAGCGGTTGCGCACGAACCGCGGCCAGTGGTCGGCGCCCGGAATCAGCGGCTTCAGCGCGGACATCATCTGGCAGCCGTTGCAGACACCGAGCGCGAAACTGTCGTTGCGGGCGAAGAACGCCGCGAACTCTTCGCGCACGCGCCCGTTGAACAGGATCGACTTGGCCCAGCCTTCGCCCGCGCCGAGCACGTCGCCGTAGGAGAATCCGCCGCATGCCACCAGACCCTTGAACTTCTCGAGCCGCACGCGGCCGGCGATGACGTCCGTCATGTGCACGTCGGACGGCCTGAAACCGGCCCGATGGAACGCTGCCGCCATCTCGAGCTGGCTGTTCACGCCCTGCTCGCGGAGGATCGCGATCTCGGGGCGAGCGCCTTTCAGCACGCAGGGCGCCGCGACGTCCTCCGCCGGGTCGAACGACAGGCGCGCGAACAGCCCCGGGTCGCCCGGATCGGAGGTGCGCGCATATTCTTCGCGGGCGCACGCCGGATTGTCGCGCAACGACTGCATGTGGAACGTCGTCTCGGACCACGCTTTGCGCAGCTCGGTCCGCGTCGCCGAGAAATAGGGCTTGCCGCCGCGCGTGACCGACACGTGGTCGGCCTCGGTCACGCGCCCGATCACCCGCGCGCATTCCTCGAGGCCCGATTCCTGCAGCACCGCCAGCACCTGCGGCACGTTGCCCGACGCGACCTGCAGCACGGCGCCGAGTTCCTCGGCGAACAGGGACGCCAGCGCGGCGGAGTCCGACATCGGGCCGACCAGATCGACCTCGACGCCACAGTGACCCGCGAAGGCCATTTCGCACAGCGTGACGAACAGGCCGCCGTCGGAGCGGTCGTGGTATGCAAGCACCTGTCCGCCGCGGCGCAGACGACCGATCGCCTTGAAGAACGCGCGCAGTCGCGCGGGGTCCTCGCAGTCCGGCGCCTCGCGCCCGATGCGGCCGTACACCTGGGCGAGGCACGAGCCACCGAGGCGGTTGCGGCCGCCCGCGAGATCGACCAGCACCAGGCTCGTCTCGCCGCGCACGTCGGTGCGCAGGCGCGGCGTCAGCGTGCGCCGCACGTCCTCCACCGGCGCGAATGCCGAGACGATCAGCGACACGGGAGCCACGACTTTGTTCTGTACGGCGCCGTCGCGCCATGCGGTCTTCATCGACAGCGAGTCCTTGCCGACCGGAATGGCCACGCCGAGCGCCGGGCAGAATTCCTCACCGACCGCGTGCACGGTGTCGTACAGGTCCGCGTCCTCGCCCGGTTCGCCGCAGGCCGCCATCCAGTTGGCCGACAGGCGCACGTCTTCGATGCGCCGGATGTCCGCCGCGGCGATGTTGGTGATGGCCTCGGCCACCGCCATGCGACCCGACGCCGCGGCGTCGAGCAGCGCGAGCGGCGTGCGCTCGCCCATCGCCATGGCCTCGCCGTGGTTCGAGAAGTAGTCGCTGACGGTGACCGCGACGTCGCTGACCGGCACCTGCCACGGGCCGACCATCGGGTCGCGACTGATCATGCCGCCGACCGAGCGATCGCCGATCGTCACGAGGAAGGTCTTGTCGGCGACCGCCGGCAGCCGCAGCACGCGCAGGGCCGCCTCGTGGACGTCCAGGTTGCGGCCATCGAAATCGTCCGATGCATGCGGCAGCCGCCGCACGTCTCGCGTCATTTTCGGCGGCTTGCCGAGGATCGTCTCGAGCGGCAGGCTGACCGGAGAATTGCCGAACTGGGGATCGTCGACGTGCAGCAGGCCGTCGTCGGTCACGTCGCCGACCACCGCGAACGGGCAACGCTCCCGATCGCACAGCGCGCCGAATGCCGCGAGCCGATCCGCCGCGACGATCAGCACGTAACGTTCCTGCGCCTCGTTGCACCAGATCTCGAGCGGCGTCATGCCGGGCTCGTCGCTCGGCACCTTGCGCAGGTCGATGCGCCCGCCTGTCGAACCGTGCGCCACGGACTCGGGAATCGCGTTCGAGAGGCCGCCGGCTCCCACGTCGTGGATCAGCAGGATCGGGCTCTCGTGCCCGAGCGACGAGCACGCGTCGATGACTTCCTGCGCGCGACGCTGGATCTCCGGATTGCCACGTTGCACGGAGGCAAAGTCCAGATCCGCCGAACTTGCGCCCGAGCCCATCGACGAGGCCGCGCCGCCTCCGAGGCCGATCAGCATCGCCGGTCCGCCCAGCACCACGATCTTGGCGCCCGGCACCACCGGCGCCTTTTCGACCAGCGGCCGGCGGATGTTGCCGAGGCCACCCGCGATCATGATCGGTTTGTGGTAGCCGCGCTGCGGCGAGCGGCCTTCGCTCTCGACCCGCTGCTCGAACGTGCGGAAGTAACCGTAGATGTTCGGCCGGCCGAATTCGTTGTTGAAAGCGGCCGCGCCGACCGGCCCCTCGAGCATGATCTGCAGCGCGTCGACGATCCGCTCCGGCTTGCCGAAGTCCTGCTCCCAGGGCTGCACGAACCCGGGAATGCGCAGGTTCGACACCGAGAAGCCGACCAGTCCCGCCTTCGGTTTCGAGCCGCGGCCCGTGGCGCCCTCGTCGCGGATCTCGCCGCCGGAGCCGGTCGCGGCGCCCGGAAACGGCGAGATAGCCGTCGGGTGATTGTGCGTCTCGACCTTCATCAGGATGTCGATCGGCTCGTCGGAGGCTTCGTAGACGCCACCGCCCGGGCGTGCGAACCAGCGGCGACCGTTCCAGCCTTCGATCACCGACGCGTTGTCGCGATACGCCGAGAGGATGCCCGCCGGATGCGCGTGATACGTGTTGCGGATCATGCCGAACAGCGACTTCGGCGACGTCACGCCGTCGACGATCCAGTCGGCGTTGAAGATCTTGTGCCGGCAATGTTCGGAATTCGCCTGCGCGAACATCATCAGCTCGACGTCGGTCGGGTCGCGGCGGAGCTTGCGGAATGCGTCGACCAGATAGTCGATCTCGTCGTCCGACAGCGCGAGGCCGAGCGAGGCATTGGCGTCCTCGAGCGCCTCGCGGCCGGCGGCGAGCACGGGCACCGTCGCAAAGGGCTTCGCCGCCGCGTGCTTGAAGAGCGCCACCGCCTCAGCCGGGCTGCGCAGCACGCTCTCGGTCATGCGGTCGTGCACCAGCGCCGCGAACGCGTCCAATTGCGCCGCGACGAGCGTCTTCTCGGTGCGGATGTAATACGCGATACCGCGCTCGATGCGCCGCACGACGGTCAGGCCGCACACGTGCGCGATGTCCGTAGCCTTGCTCGACCACGGGGACACCGTGCCGAACCGCGGCACCACCAGCAGCGACTCGCCCCGCGGGCTGTCCGCGCTGGGAAGCCGGGCCGTAGCGCAGCAGCGACTCGAGGACGTGGGATTCGTCGCGGGTCAGTTCGCGTTCGACGTCGACGAAGTGCAGGAACCGGGTATCGAGGGCCTGGACCGGGCCGATGCGTGCGCGAAGGGCGGAATCGAGCTTTTCGAGCCGGAAATCCGAGAGCGCCGGGGCGCCGCTGAGTATGAGCATGGGCGAGGGAGCCACCCGTCGGACAGGGGCGCGGAATGATACCGGAGCGGCCCACTCCGGACCAGCGCGACACACGCTCCCGCGGCTATTTTTCTCGCGATCCGGGCCCGCCCGGCGGCGTGTAGACCGGGAACGGGAACTGGGTGACGTTGGTCCCGTCGGTCGCTGAAATCTTGCTCACGCCGGACTTGCGCACCTCGTCGATGCGGATCACGGAATGCAGCGGCAGGTACGTGCGCTTGACGCCCGCGAACTCCGCCTGGATCTTCTCTTCGGACGGGTCGACCACCACCGACGACTTCTCCCCGAAGATGAGTTCCTCGACTTCGATGAAGCCGAACATCTGGCCGTGCCCCACTTTGCGGGCATAGATCTCGAAGACCTTGCCCTGGCTGTGGAAGATAACCTTGAAAATGTGACTGGCGGCCATCGGGCCATGGATCTTGCGTGATAGGGTCGGCGCATATTACAAGGGTCACGGCAGGGCGTCAGCCCGATTACGCCACACGAGACCTGCCGGGGACGCAGGATTGGGACCCTCAGACATGGCCATCAAGCTCAGAGTCATCAGCGATCACTACCGGGACCTCGGCGAACACCGATCCCGCGTCTTCGGCGTGAACGGCGGTTCGGTCGGTCGCGCGCCGGACAACGACTGGGTGTTGCCCGACTCGAAGCGCATCGTGTCCGGCCACCACTTCGAGATCGAGTATCGCAGCGGCGCCTACTGGCTGAAGGACACCAGCACCAACGGCGTGTACGTGAACGACTCCGACGAGCCGGCCGCGAACCAGGGCAGCGTCGAGCTGCGTGACGGAGACCGGCTGCGCGTCGGCGACTACGACATCGTCAGTCAGCGTCGACAATCGCATCGACTTCCTGCCGGCCGCCGCCGAAGAACACTCGGCCGCGAAGCACCTCGGCCAGGACATCGGCCACGCGCTCGACCTCGACAGCTTGTTGACACCGCGCAACGCCGAGGATTCGGGTTCCATTTCACTGCGAAACGCCTTCGGCTTGAAGGTCCCCAAGGCAATTCCGAGAGCGCCGCGGCCGGCGGCGAGCCGCCGCCTCCGCCGGTGCGTGGACCTGTCGGCATCCCGCGACCGGATTCCGATGCCGCCGAGGATCACGCCTCGGCGCCGACCGACCCCGACTGGAACCTGAAGACGCGACCGATCACTCGCGAAGAACTCGCTGCGGCCCTTGCCCGGCGCCAGACACGCACGGATCAGCGCGAGCGCAGCGTGCCGTTCCACCAGCAGGCGACGACGTGGACCGACCTGCGATCGGCCGTGCAGGCGTTCTGCCGCGGGGCCGGCATCGAACCGGCGTCGCTCACGCCCGAAGCGCAGTCGATGCTGCCGCTGGTGGCCGGGCAGATGCTGCGCGAGGCGGTCGTCGGGCTCAGCGACGTGGCGCAGGCCCGGGCGAAGGCGACCGGCACGGCTACCGCAGCGGGACAAGCCGGCGGCAGCAACCCGCTGCGCACGTCGTCGAGCGTCGACCAGGCCATGCAGCGGCTGTTCGAATCGCACGGGCGCCTCTACGGCGGACCCGTCGAGGCGCTGCGCGATGTGCTGCAGGAAATGAAGGATCACGAAATCTCGGTCAACGCCGGCGTGAAGGCGGGACTGCAGGCGATGCTGGACCAGTTGTCGCCCGCGAACGTCGCCGACCAGTTCGAGCAGGGCCGCTCACGCACGCTCGCACCGGGGCAGGACCCGCGCCCCAAGTACTGGGAGCATTACGCCGAGTTCTACCGGATGATCACGCAGCAGGTGGCCGGCAACGGCTGGCCGCATCCGTTCACGGAAGAGTTCAATCGCGAATACGCGCGCATGCGCGCCGAACTGCGCGCCAAGAAAGAAAAGGCCTGAGTCCTTCCGCGTTTCCCGCCGGTGGCCTAGGCGCAGGCGATCTGCCGCTCGATCGCCGTCGCGAACGCCGCCGCGCAGCTCGCTGCGATCCACAACAGGTATCCACCGCCGACTGCCGTCACGATGGCCGGACAATCGAACAGTTGCACGGCGGCGCACCCTCGCCCGCCGAGCACCGCGCGAATGTCGATCGTGCTGCAGAGTACGCGCACGGTGTCCGCGCCCGCGAGCCGCATCGGGGCCCACTTGCCTGTCACGTCGATGCGCGTCCCGAGGCCCCAGGGCTGCCGCGGCCGCGACCATCTGTCCGGCCTCCACGTCCAGGGTTCGGGACCAGCCAGCGACCCGGTGCGAAATGCAGCAGCAGCGGCACGCCGGCGGCGGACACGCGTACGTCGCCGGCGACTACGGGCCACGCCGACGCCCGCAGAGGATCGAGCCGACGGTCGAACGCGACGAATTCGAGCACGCGATCGTCTGCCACGCGCTCGAGCCTGCTGTCGAGACGCGTACGCGGAGTACTCATGACTTCATCCGCCCGCCGGCCGGGTCGAAGTGCACCGGCGAGCAGACGCGCACTGCCGAATCCCCGTCACGCAACGGGTCGCGGGCGCAGAGCAGCATCCCGTCGGCCGAATGCACCCGCGCCACGAGCGCGAGCGCGATCCATTGCTCGAGCGCGGGGCTGTACGCGGCGGACGTCACGTAACCGCATGGCCGCGCCGTCGCCCCGTCGACGGTGAGTTGCGCGCCGGCCTGGATACGACCCTTCGAATCCGCCGCGCGCAGGCCGACCAGGCGTGGCCGGGATGCTCTGCTGGAACGCGGCGCGATCGAGCAGGTCGCGACCGACGCAAGGATTGCCGAGACGAACCAGCGCCTCCAGGTTGAGGTCGGCCGGAGCCGTCTCGCCGTTGAGTTCGCTGCTGCTGAGGTAGCCCTTTTCGACGCGCAGGATGTCGAGTGCGTCGAGTCCGTACGGCGGCAATCCGTTCGCCACCAGCGCCTCCCAGAGCGCAAGCGCGTGCACGGGTCGCACGTGCAACTCGTAGGCGAGCTCGCCGGAAAAACCGGCCCGCAGCAACGTCAGTTCGCGATCGCCGTACGTTCCGCTCGCGAAGTCCATGTGCGTCAGCTGTGTCCACGATCGGTCGCCACGCGTCGCCGAGCACCATCCGCAGCGCGTCGCGACTGCGAGGACCCGCGACCGCGATCACGGCCCAGGCGTCGGTTACGTCCGAAACCGTCACTCGCCTCCGGGCCCAGTCGACGTCGCGGTAATGTTCGAAGTGCGACAGCATGTGTTCGCCGTGGCCCGAACTCGTGGTCGCGACGAAGCGCTCCGGCCCGACCCGCAGCACCATGCCGTCGTCGAGCACGATGCCGTCCTCGCGCAGGTTGACCATGTACCTGGCGCGACCCGGCTTGATCGTGCTGGCGCGCGAGAGATACAGCGAATCGAGAAAGGCGGCCGCGTCCGGGCCGGCAATCTCGATCTTGCCGAGCGTCGAGCCGTCGAGGATGCCGCCGCTCGCGCGCACGCGGCGCGCCTCGGCCACCGCCGCCGTGAACGCGTCCGCGCCGTTGGCACGGTAGTATCGAGGCCGCATCCAGAGCCCCATCGGGTCGAGCACGCCGCCGTGGGCGGCGTGCCAGTCGTGCATCGGCGTCCGGCGCGTGACGCGCAGTGCCTCGCCGACGCGCCACCCCGCCAGCGACTGCAGCGTCACCGGGTGATACGGCGGTCGCGGACGGCTCAAGCCGGATTCGGCGAGCGGCTGCCCTTTCAGTTCCGCAACGATCGCCGCGCCGAGCGTGCCGCTGGTGCGGCCCTGGTCCGTGCCGACTCCGAGGGTCGTGTAACGCTTGACGTGCTCGATGTCGGTGAAGCCTTCGGCCAGCGCGGCGCGCAGGTCCGCCACCGTGACGTCGTTCTGCAGGTCGACGAACTGCCGCTTTTCCTGTCGCCGGCGCCGCATGGCGCTCGCCAGCACGGTTCGAGCTCCGGAGCGCCGTCTCCGACGACCTTGCGGCACGCGAATGGACTCGGCTTGAAATCCGGCGAAGCGCGCGGCGGCCGCGCCCGTCTCGGCGCCTTCGCGCAACACGGCCTGCAGCTCGAACGTGGCGCGGGCCGCGCCGGCCACGTAGCGCCCATCGGGTTGTGCCGCCGCGCGAAATGCCGCCTGCTCCGCGACGTACTGGTGCTCGCCGCCTTCCTGCACACCGGGATGCATCGCCGGGGACCATCCTCCGCTCGTGAGGATGAACTCGCAGTCGACGCCGGCGCGATCGTCCGCCCGGCACTGGCGCGATCGAGGCGCCGCGCACTTCGCGTCGGCCCGCGGCCGCGACGCACGACGTGGCCCGCCAGACACTCGATGCCCGACGTCGCAGCAGACGCGCGCGCTGCGCCTTTGCGACCGGCGAGCCGTGCACCCGATGCGCGGCTGTCGACGATCGCCCGAATCCGCACGCCCGCATCGCCGCAGGCGCAGCGCCGCGGCGTACACGCGATCGTGATTCGCGAACAAGACCGCCGTGCGTCCCTCGAGCGCGCCGTGGCAGCGCGCTGTAGCGCTCCGCCGCGCCGAGCAGCATGACGCCCGGCCGGTCGTTGTCGACGAACACGATCGGACGCTCGACCGCGCCCATCGCCAGGACGAATGCGCGCGGCCGGATCTTGCGGACGGTCTCGCGGCAGCCGGGCGACACCGTGTGCGCCTGGTACAGGCCGTCGGTCCCGCCGACCAGAGTCGTCGCCGTCAGCAGCGACGCGCCGTGGGCTTCGAGTTCCTGCCGCGCGGCCGCGACCCATTCAAGCGCCGGGCGGGCATCGACGGTCGCCGTCTCGTATTCGAGTTCGCCGCCGACGACGGGTTCGCGCTCCAGCACGATCACGCGCGCACCGCATCGCGCCGCGGCCAGCGCGGCCGCCAGCCCCGC
This sequence comes from uncultured Gammaproteobacteria bacterium, assembly GCA_963843985.1. Taxonomy (GTDB): domain Bacteria; phylum Pseudomonadota; class Gammaproteobacteria; order Steroidobacterales; family Steroidobacteraceae; genus RPQJ01. Next base: position 64,645 of record CAWJMS010000007.1, read on the forward strand.
CGGCCCGGCGCCTGCGACGAGCACGTCGCAGCTGGAATGCTCGACACGCGCGGGCGGCAGTGCGCTCGCGCCCGGCGCCTCGCCGAGGCCGGCCAGCCGGCGGATCAGCGGCTCGTAGGTGCGCCACGACGGCCACATGAAAGTCTTGTAGTAGAAGCCGGCGCCGAAGAAGCCGCCGCCGGCCTGCAGCAGCGACGCCAGGTCCCAGCGCAGGCTCGGCCAGCGATTCTGGCTGCGCAGCACCAGCCCGTCGCGCAGCGGCACGCACGCGGCCGGCACGTTCGGAATCACCGACGGGGCGCGCGCCGATCGTCAGCAGCGCATTCGGCTCTTCGGGACCCGCGGCGAGCACGCCGCGCAGGCGCCGGTACTTCACGCTGCGGCCGAACGCGGTCACACCGCTGGCCAGCAGCGCCGACGCCGCGGTGTCGCCTTCGACGCCCTCGAATTGCGCGGCCGTCGAAACGGAATCGCAGCGACCTGTGTGCCGAGTCGCGTGCCGCGCCGGCGATGTGGCGACGCTCATGATCCGCTGCCGCCCGGCCAACCGTGTCGCCAGCACCGCGCCCGTCGACGGATTGCGCTCGCACTTCGAGCCACGCCCGGCAGCCGCGCACGTGCTGCCAGTGCTCGCGGCTCTCGGTCGAGGCTGTCGACGCGCAGGTACGTGCGCGCAAACGCGCCGTCGCCCGCATTGCGGCAACGTCTTGTGGAACTCGAACTCGACGCAGTTCGCGCGGGCCGCAGAACGGACAGACGATGCGCGTCACTGCCGCACCGGGAATGGTCCCGCGCCGCGCTCGTCGAGCACGTGGCCGGTCGCGAAGCGCGACAGCCGGAACGGCGCGATCAGGTCCGGCGCGGTGCCGGTTGCGACGAACGACGCGCACGCCGCGCCCGGACGCCGGGATCGCCTTGAATCCGCCGTAGCACCAGCCGCGCGTTCAGGAACACGTTGTCGTAGCGCAGGCGATCGATGATCGGGCAGCCGTCCATCGTCTGGTCGTTGGTGCCGGCCCATTGCCGCAGCATGCGCAGGCCGGCCGACCTGCGGCAGCAGGTCGACCGTCGCCTGCGACGACGTCCTCGATCCGCTCCCAGCGGCCCTCGCGCGTATACGACGGGAAGCCGTCGAGGTGCCCGCCCATGACGATGCCGCCGCGATCCGACTGCAGGATGTAGGTCTCGCCGTGACCGGGAAACATCGAGATCAGCACCGTGTGCAGCAACGGCTTGATGGGCTCGGTGACCATCGCCTGCAGCAGGTGCGTCTCGATCGGCAACGGCACGCCGAGCATCGCGCCGATCATGCCCGTGTGACCCGCCGTGGCGAAGACGATGCGGTCGGCCCTGCACGAAGCCGCGCGTCGTCTCGACGCCCTCGGCCGCTCCTGCCGGCGGAGCGCACGCCGGTGACCTCGCAATCCTCGATGATGTCGACGCCGAGCGCGCTCGCGGCGCGAGCGTAGCCCCAGGCGACCGCGTCGTGGCGCACCGTGCCGCCGCGCCGCTGCACGAGCGCGCCGACGATCGGGAAGCGCCGGGATCGGCGCAGCGTCGAGTTCCGGGCAGTAGCGCTCGAGCGCCGCGAGGTCGAGCAGTTCCGCATCGATGCCCGCCAGCCGCATCGCATTGCCACGACGCGCCAGCACCGGCATTTCGTCCTCGGAGATCGCGAGGTCGACGACGCCGCGCGGGCTGTACATCACGTTGTAGTTCAGATCGCGCGACAGGGTTTCCCAGCGGCGCAGCGAGTCCTCGTAGAAGTAGTGGTTCTCGGGATAGCAGATAGTTCGACCGGACGATGGTCGTGTTGCGGCCCGACGTTGCCGTAGCCGACGAGCCGCTTCTCGAGCACCGCGACCCGCCGCACGCCGTGGTCGCGCGCAAGGTGAAAGGCCGTCGCGAGTCCGTGCCCGCCGGCGCCGACGACGACCACGTCGTACGCTTCCTGCAAGCGTCGCCCCGCCCACAACGGGCGCCAGTAGCCGGCGCCCGCAAGCCGCGCGCGCAGCAGCGACCAGGCCGAATAGCGCGGCTGCGGCGTACCTGGAATCGCCATCAGTGGCGCCTCCGGTGCGGGCCGAGCACGGAGACCAGCAGGTTGGTCACGAGACGCTTGCGGCGTCGACCGCTGAATCGCGCCCTCGAAGGTGACGGCGAGCCACAACCCGTCGACACCGGCGGCGAGCAGGTCCACCACGTCGCGGGTGTCGCGCGGCGCCGCCACCTCGCCCCGACCGCACGGCTTGCGCCGAGGCACTTCGCCAGGATCGCGCGCCAGCGCCGGTAGTAACGCCGATGCACCTGCGCCAGCGCCGGATCGTGCATGGCCCCGCTCCACAGCGTCAGCCAGACGGCTGGGAAGCTGCGCGCGCCGGTGAGCGGCACCATGAACTCGAGCGCGGCTTCGAGCCGGCGCCAGGCCCGGTCGCGCGGCCGCCAGCGTCGCGTCGAGCGCGGCGAACGAATCCGCCGCGAGCCAGTCGAATGCCGAGCCGATCAGCTCGCCCTTGTCGCGGAAGTAGTGCGTGATCACGCCGACGCTGAAGCCGCCGGCCTTGCGAGACGCGGCGCACCGTCGCGCGCCTCCGCGCCTTCGCGCTGGATCACCTCGACGACCAGCGCCGCGATGTCGGCGCGTCGTCGGTCGTGGTCCACCTGCTTCGGCATCGCCTTCCCCGCGGGGCGGGCGACCCTGCGCCCGGGCTTCCACTTTAAACATAACAAGTGTTATATATCAACGCGCCCCGGTTCCCGGGGCCATGGCGACCCGCACGGAGACCCGGTTGAGCGACCAGAACGCCATTCATCGTGCCGGCCGCGGCAGCCACCGGGAAGCGCGCCGCGCGGCGCGCAGCCAGCGCGGCCTCGGCAAGCTGCCGTACATCCGCCGCCGCATCCCGAACGTCGAACTGCTGAGCAGCGAAGCGGTCGAGATCATCGAGGCGAACGCCGAGACGATCCTCGAGGAAATCGGCATCGAATTCCGCCGCGACGCCGAATCGCTGCGCCTGTGGCGTGACGCCGGCGCCGACGTGCGCGGCGAGCGCGTGCGCATTCCCCGCGGCCTGGCCCGCTCGCTGCTCCGCACGGCGCCGCAGGAATTCGTTCTGCACGCGCGCAACCCCGAGCGCAGCGTCCGCTTCGGCGGCGACGCAACGGTGTTCTCGCCGGTGGGCGGCCCGCCGTTCGTCACCGACCTCGATCGCGGCCGCCGCTACGGCACGCTCGCAGGACCTGCACAACTTCATCAAGCTCGCGCACGCCGCGCCGGCCATCCACTTCTCCGGCGGCTGCATGGTCGAGCCGATGGACGTCCCGGAGGGCAAGCGCCACCTCGACGTGCAGTATGCGTTCTTCCGCTACAGCGACCAGGGCTGCGAAGGCACGCCGGAAACGCCAGGACACGCCGCCGACGCCGTGCGCATGGCACAGATCCTCTTCGGCGCAGATACGATCGACCGCCAGGCCGTGCTGCTCGGCAACATCAACTCGAACTCGCCGCTGACCTTCGACGGCCGCATGCTCGGCGCGCTGCGCGTGTTCGCGCGGCACAACCAGGGCACCATCGTCGTGCCGGCGGTGCTGGCAGGCGCCATGGGACCGGTGACGCCGGCGGGATGCATGGCGGAGCTGCTCGCCGAAACCCTGGCGGGCATGGCGCTTACGCAGCTGGTGCGTCCCGGCTCACCCGTCATCATGGGTTCGTTCGTCGGCGCCATCTCCATGCGGACCGGCGCGCCGACCTTCGGCACGGCGGAGGCGACGCAGATGATCTTCGCCACCGCGCAGCTCGCGCGTCGCCTGAAGGTGCCGTGCCGCAGCGGCGGCTCGCTCTGCTCGTCCAAGACGGCGGATGCGCAGGCGGCGTACGAAAGCGCGCAGACGATCCTGCCCACGCTGCTCGCGGGCGTGAACCTCGTGACGCATTCCGCCGGCTGGCTCGAAGGCGGCCTCGTCGCCGGCTACGAGAAATTCGTGATGGACGTGGACCAGCTCGCGATGATGCAGGCGCTCGCCGGCGGCATGGACCTGAGCCCGCGCGGCCAGGCGCTCGACGCCATCCGCGAGGTCGGCCCCGGTGGTCACTTTCTCGGTTGCGCGCATACGCAGGAGAACTTCGAGACGGCGTTTCACCAGTCGAACATCGCGGACTACTCGTCGTACGAGCAGTGGTCCGGCGAAGGCCGGCTCACGGCGGAACAGCGCGCCAACGTGGCGTGGAAGAAGATGCTCGCGGATTACCAGGACCCCGGGCTCGAGCCCGGCCTCGACGAGGCGCTGCTGGCCTTCATGGCGCAGCGCCGCTCGGAGCTGACGGACAGCGTCGACGAGGAATAGCCCGGCATGAAGAGTCATTACCGCGTCGTCGTGATCGGCGGCGGCATCGTCGGCGCCAGCGTGCTGTATCACCTCGCGCGCAAGGGCTGGACGGAAATCGCGCTGATCGAGCGCGCGGAACTGACGGCCGGCTCCACCTGGCACGCCGCCGCCGGCTTTCACGCGATCAATGACGATCCGCACATCGCGGCGCTGCAGGCCTACACGATCGGGCTCTACCGGCAGATCGAGGCCGAGAGCGGCCAGAGCGTCGGCATGCACATGCCGGGCGGCTACAGCATCGCGACCACGCCGGCGCGCTGGGAATGGCTGCAGTCGGAATTCGCCGTCTACCAGACGCTCGGCATCGACGCGAGGCTCGCCACGCCGGATGAAATCGTCGCCGAGTGCCCGATCGTCGATCCCGCCGGCCTGCTCGGAGGACTCTTCGATCCGCACGAGGGCGCCGTCGACCCGCACGGCACGACGCACGCATTCGCGATCGCCGCGCGCAAGCGGGGCGCCGAGGTGATCCTGCGCAATCGCGTGCTCGGCCTTGCGCCGCGCGCCGACGGCCACTGGAGCGTCGAGACCGAGAAAGGCACGGTGATCGCGGAGCACGTCGTCAACGCCGGCGGCCTCTGGGCGCGACGTGTCGGACACATGGTCGGTGTCGACCTGCCGTTGACCCCGATGCAGCATCATTACCTGATCACCGAAGACCTGCCCGAGCTGCTGGCGCGCAAGGACGAGATGCCCTGCGTCACGGACCTCGAGGGATTCACGTACCTGCAGCAGGAGCGCAAGGGCGTGATCCTCGGCGTCTACGAGCGCAATCCGCGCCACTGGAAAACCGAGGGCGCCGACTGGGACTACGGCATGGAACTGCTGCCCGAGGACATCGAGCGCATCAGCCCGGAACTGCTGATCGGATTCTCGCGCTTCCCGACGCTCGAAAAAGCCGGCATCCGCAAATGGGTGAACGGCGCGTTCACGTTCACGCCCGACGGCAATCCGCTGGTGGGACCCGTGCCCGGGCGGCGCAATTTCTGGGCCGCGTGCGGCTGCATGGGCGGGTTTTCGCAAGGCGGCGCGATCGGGCAAGGTGCTGGCCAACTGGATCGTCGAGGGCGATCCCGGCACCGACATCTTCGGCATGGACGTCGCGCGCTACGGGGCTTTCGCGAGCAATGACCGCTACCTGCGCGACACGACGGCGCAGTTCTACGCGCGCCGCTTCGTGATCGCCTACCCGAACGAAGAACTGCCGGCGGGCCGGCCGCTCAAGACGACGCCCGCCTACGACGCCCAGCGCGATCTCGGTGCGCGCTTCGGCGTGGTCTGGGGCATGGAGTCGCCGCAGTACTACGCCACCGGGATGCCCGAATTCGTCGAGCCGCCCACGCTGCGGCGCCCGGCCGCCGATCGCTTCGTCGCAGCGGAAGTCGCCGCGACACGCACGGCCGCGGGCCTGCTCGACACCGGCGTCTACGGCCGCTACGAGGTTCGCGGCGCCGGCGCGGAGGCCTGGCTCGACCAGCTGCTCGCCTCGCGCCTGCCGGCCACCGGGCGCATGCGACTTGCGCCGATGCTCAATCCGGCCGGCCGGTTGATGGGCGACCTCACCGTCACGAAGCTCGACGAGGGCCGCTACTGGCTGGTCGGCTCCTACTACCTGCAGGAGTGGCACCTGCGCTGGTTCCGCGACCACCTGCCGGCGAGCGGCGTCGAGATCGAAAACCTCTCGGAGAGCTGGCTCGGCTTTTCGCTGTCGGGCCCGCGCTCGCGCGAAATCCTGGCAGCCCTGACGAATGCGGACGTCTCCGATCGCGGACTGCCGTTCATGGCCTGCGCGCGGATGAACGTCGGGACTACGACGGCCGTGGTCGCGCGCCTTTCGCTGACCGGCGAGCTCGGGTTACGAAATCAACGTGCCGGCGCTGCAGCAGCGGGCGCTGTGGCATGCGCTCATCGAGGCCGGATCGCCGCTCGGCATGCGGCCGATCGGCATGCGGGCCCAGGACAGCCTGCGGCTCGAAAAGGGCTACGGCGTATGGTCGCTGGAGTTCTCGACTTCGGTCACGCCGGTCATGGCCGGTCTCGATCGGTTCGTGGCGCTCGACAAGGGGCCGTTCATCGGGCGCGAGGCGGCCCGCGCCGCGCGGTCCGGCGTACCGTCCCAGCGCCTGGTGCTGCTCGAGATCGATTCGCCGGATGCCGACGCGACAGGCTACGAACCCATCCACCACGACGGCCGGCGCATCGGTTACGTCACCTCGGGCGCCTACGGCCACCACGTGCGCCGCAGTCTCGCGCTCGCGTACGTGGACACGGCCTGCAGTCGCATGCAGGATCCGCTCTTCGTAACCATCATTGGCGTGCCACGGGCGGCGCGGATCCTCGGCGAGCCGCCCTATGATCCGTCCGGATCGCGCCTGCGAGGCTGAGCCCATCATGCGCGTAGGTGACCGTTGAGAGTCCGCTGGCAGATCTTCGGTTTCCTCAGCGCCTTCGCGATGCTCTCGTACGTCCAGCGCACCAGCCTCGGTGTCGCGGCCGAGAACATCATGCCGGAGCTGCAGCTCTCGCAGATGCAGATCGGCTGGCTGAATGCCGCGTTCGCGACGTGCTACGCGTTCGCGCAACTGCCGGGCGGCGTACTCGGCCAGCGCTACGGCGCCAGGCTGACGTTCACGATCGTCGGACTCGTCGGGCTCGTCGCAACCCTCGCCACGCCGCTCGCGCCGGTCGTGCTGTCGGGCACGGCGCTGTTCCTGGCGCTGCTCGCGGCCCAGGGCTTGCTTGGTGCGTCGCAGGGCCCGGTCTTCCCGATGGTGGCGGCAGTCTTCGAGACCTGGTTTCCGCAGCGCCAGTGGGCCATCACGCAGGGCCTGAACACGCTGTGCATGAACATCGGCGGCGCGATGACGCCGCTGCTCATCGTCGTGCTCACCGGGCATTTCGGCTGGCAGGGCGCCCTGCTCTGGATTGCATTGCCCGCCGCGGTACTGACCGCGACCTGGGCGTGGTACGGCCGGAACACCCCGCGTGCGCACCCGCGCGTGACGGCCGCCGAACTGGCGGAGCTCGACACCGACGAAACGGCCGAGCCCACGCGCATGACGCGCGCCCGGATCCTGAAGATCATCGGCGATCGAGACGTGCGGCTGTTGACGTTTTCGTACTTCTGCATGAACTACGTCTTCTATCTGCTGGGCTCGTGGTCGTTCCTGTACCTCGTGCAGCAGCGCAGCTTCACCGGCCTCGAGAGCGGCTTCGCCGGAACGTTGCCGTGGATCGGCGCGGGCATCGGCGCCGGGGTCGGCGGCTATCTCTCGGACGGAATGTCGGCGCGGATCGGGTTTCGGTGGGGTTACCGTCTCGTGCCGCTGTGCGCGCTGCCGGCCGCCGGCCTGCTGTTGCTGGCGACGATCAGCGCCGCGAGCGCCTACGTGGCCGTGCTGGCGCTGATGGCGACCTTCTTTGCGATCGAGTTGAACGAAGGTGCGTACTGGGCGGCGGCGATGCGCGTCGGTCGCGCCGACGCGGCTGCGGCGAGCCGGCGTGATGAACACCGGCGGCAACCTCGCGGGGATGGTCTCGGCGCCCATCGTCGGCGCGCTGTCCGGGTCCGGGCACTGGAATGCGACGTTCGTGATCGGGACGGGATTTGCGCTGGTCGCGGCGGCGTGCTGGCTCACGATCGACCCGGACCCGAGCCTGCCGGAGTCGTCCATGATGTCCGTTCGCCCAGGAGTTCATCGATGACGACGACGGCAACGCCGGCGAAGCCCGCGCACGCGCAGGTCGACATGAAGGACCTCGCGTCGTACCGCACGGACCGCAGGATCGTGGACGCGCGTCAGGACGCGGGACACGTCACCGTGCGTTGGGACGACGGGCGCGTGAGCCTGTTTCACGCGGTCTGGCTGCGCGACAACTGCGCCTGCGCGTCGTGCCGCCACCCGACGACGCTGGAGCGGACGTTCCTGTTGATCGATCACCCCGGCCCGGTGCGAATCGCGACGGTCGAAGCGGTGCCGGACGGATCGCTGCAAGTCACGTTCGCGGCAGCTGGCGCCGGAGCTGCGCATGTCAGCCGTTTCGACGCGGGCTGGCTGCGCCACCACTGCTATTCGTCGGATGCGCGGCATGAGCGCGCGACGAACCCGCGACCGTGGGCGGCCGACGACCTTACGTCGCTGCCGACATTCCTCCACGACGACGTGATGCACGACGACGCGACGCTCGAGGCCTGGCTGCGCGCGTTGCTCGACACGGGCGTGGTCCTCGTCGAGCGGATGCCGCAGGCGCTCGGGACGGTGCAGCAACTGGCCGAGCGAGTCGGCCCGCTGCGGCCGACGAGCTTCGGCACGACCTTCGAAGTGGAATCCAGACCCGACCCGAACAATTCGGCGTACACCGCGCTCGGCCTCGAGCTGCACACCGACATTCCGAACGTGCCCTGTCCCCCATCGATCCAGTTCCTGCATTGCATCGTCAACGACGCACAGGGCGGCGGATCGATCCTGGTGGACGGCTTGCGCGTCGCGGAAGAACTGCGCAGCGAGAGCGAAACCGATTTCCGGATGCTCGCCAACCAGAAGATCGAGTTTCGCTTCCACGATGCCGAGGCCGACCTGCGTCACCGTGCACCCGTCCTCACGGTCGACGAGTCCGGCCACGTCGCGGAAGTCCGTTTCAACAACTGGATCCGCTCGACGCTGGACCTGCCGTCGGATCGCATGGAAGGCTACTACGCCGCGCTGAATCACTTCTGGCAGCTGTTGCGGGAGCCTCGCTTCCAGCTGCGGCTGCGCCTGGCGGCGGGCCAGGCCATCGTCTTCGATAATCGCCGCGTGCTGCATGGCCGCGAGGTCTTCGATCCCTCGACGGGCGGCCGCCTGCTGCAGGGCTGTTATCTGGATCGGGAGTGGGTTGAGAGCCGGTTGCGGCTGTTGCAGCGCGGGTGAACGTGCTCACCTCGCGCTTGCGGGAGAGCGCGGGTCAGCGCTCTCACCTCTCCCGCTTGCGGGAGAGGTCGGCCGACAGGCCGGGTGAGGGCATTCTGGCGGAGAGGGTGGGATGCACTCGGCCCGCCGCAGCGGGCCTCGCCCCGTCGGGGCGCCCTCGATCGCGCTCGCGTCGAGGGCGTGCCCATCCGCATTGCGGATGGGTCGAACCCACGTCCCGTGGGTTCTCAGCCCACCCTCAGGGCCAGAAATGCAAAACGCCCCTGCCGGGGCGTTCCACATTTCTGGCGGAGAGGGTGGGATTCGAACCCACGTGGGGCGGTTATGCCCCCATCCGATTTCGAGTCGGCGCCGTTATGACCGCTTCGGTACCTCTCCGAGGGCCGCGTATTCTATAGCAACCGGCTGGCGAGTCACTACGTAAGCGCAATCGGGCTGTCATTGGCACAATGCCCCGCCAGACTCGAAGCCCATGAAGGCCCTCCTCGCCATACTTGCCAGCCTGCTCCTTGCGACCTGTGCGCAACCGCCGGCCCTGCTCGAGCGCATCCTGGCGGACGGCGAGTTGAGGGTCGTCACGCGCAACAGCCCGGATGCCTACTACCTCGGCAGCCACGGCCCCGAAGGCCCCGCCTACGAGCTGGCGAGCCGCTTTGCAGAGAGCCTGGGCGTCCCGCTGCGCCTGTACACGGTTCGAACCCGCGAAGCCGCCATCGCCGAGGTCGCGGCTGGGCGCGCACACCTCGCGGCTGCGGGCCTGTCGACCGGCATCGAGCTGCCGCCCGGCACGCAATTCGGCCCCGGCTACCAGCTGGTCCGCGAGCACCTGATCTACCGCCGTCGCAGCGACCGGCCGACCACCGTTCTGGTAGCCGCCCGTGGCCAGATCGAAGTCGCCGCCGGCAGCCCGCACTCGCGCACGCTCGAAGATCTGCGGCTGCAGCACCCCGACCTGACCTGGATCGAGCGTGACAATACGGACACGGAGGAGATCCTCGCGGACGTCTCGCAGGGCCGTGTGCAGTACACGCTCGCGAGCTCGACCGAGTTCGCGCTGAATCGCTCCGTCCACCCGGAACTCGCGATCGCGATCGACCTGTCGCCAGAGCGGGCGATCTCCTGGGTGGTCGGTACCCGGGGCTACGACGCCAGCCTGCTCGATCGGGTGAACGCATTCTTCGTGATGGCGCGGTCCGACGGCCTGATCACCGCCGTGCTGGACCGGTACTACGGCGAGGACGACCGCTTCGACTACCTGCTGTCGCGCAACTTCATGGAGCACCTCGGCAGCCGACTGCCCGCTTACGCCGGCTGGTTCCGGGAGGCGGCCGAGAAATACGAACTCGACTGGCGGCTGCTCGCAGCGATGGGCTACCAGGAGTCGAAGTGGGACCCGGCCGCGGTCTCCTTCACCGGCGTGCAGGGGCTGATGCAGCTCACCGAGGACACTGCGCAGATGATGCGTTCGGGCGACCGACGCGACCCGCGCTCGAGCATCTTCGGCGGCGCCAAGTATCTCGCGAGGATGATGGACACCGTGCCGCGGCGCATCGCGCAGCCCGACCGCACGTGGTTCGCCGTGGCTTCGTACAACGTGGGCTACGGCCATCTCGAGGACGCGCGCATCCTGGCGCAGGCGCAGGGCCGCAATCCCGACCGCTGGGAGGACGTGCGCGAGGTGCTGCCGTTGCTCAGCCAGGAGCGCTATTACACGCGCACCAAGCGAGGGTACGCGCGTGGCTGGGAACCCGTGCGCTATGTCGAGAACGTGCAGGCCTACATGAACATCCTCGAGGTCGCAGGCACGAGCGACCGGGCTCCCGATGCGGACGAGAAGCCGGCATCGAAAGCGAAGCCCGACGCGAAGAAACCACCGAAGAAGAAGGCTGCCGCGAAGCGCACGTGACCTCGCGCGCCGGCGATCAGCGTCGGGCGGCGAAGAACTCCCTCAGCATCGTCGAACACTCGTCGGCAAGCACGCCGCCCTCGCAATCGATGCGGTGATTGAGCGCCGCGTGCTGCACGATGTTGAACACGCTGCCGGCCGCGCCGGCGCGCGGGTCCGCCGCGGCGTATACGAGGCGCTGCACGCGCGCGTGAACCATCGCGCCCGCGCACATCGCGCATGGCTCGAGCGTCACGTAGAGCGTCGTGCCGGTCAGCCGGTAGCTGTCGCTCGCGGCGGCCGCCATGCGCAAGGCGACCATTTCGGCGTGCGCGGTCGGGTCGCGCGTGACGATCGGGCGGTTCCAGCCCTCGCCGACGACCTGCCCGTCGCGCACGATCACGCGCCGACCGGCACCTCGCCGGCAGCCTCGGCCTCGCGGGCGAGTTCGATCGCACGTTGCATGAACTGGGTATCG
>CAWJMS010000008.1:0-15509 GCA_963843985.1 uncultured Gammaproteobacteria bacterium
AACCTCTATCTCGCGCTCGGCGGCGGGTTCGACACCCCGACACCCGCCGTGGCACGCACGGACGATGACCGCAGCGGCGTTTGCACGGGATTTGCTGCATGCTCATCCCGAGATCGCGTTCTTCCTCGTTCTCGGCATCGGTTACCTGCTCGGAAAGGTCTCCCTCGGCGGCTTCAAGCTCGGCGCTGTGACCGGGACGTTGCTCGCGGGCGTGCTCGTCGGCCAGCTCGGGATCACCGTCTCGAACGACGTCAAGCGAGTGTTCTTTCTGCTGTTCTTGTTCGCGAATCGCTTCCGCGACCGGCCGCCAATCTTTCGCGGGCTGCGCAGCGACGGGTTCGCCCACGCGGCGCTCGCGTCGATCGTCGCTGTCGCCGGGCTGCTCGTTGCGTACGCCGTGTCGCACCTGTTCGGTTACGACGCGGGCACGGCGGCCGGACTCGTCGCGGGCGCGCTCACGGAGTCGGCGACCATCGGCACCGCGATGGACACGATCGCGAAGTTCGATGTCACCGAGGCCGAGCGAACGGCCATGACCGACAACATTCCGGTCGTTTTTCGGTGACCTACCTTATCGGAGTGACGGCCGCTGCCTGGATACTTGTCGCAGCTCGGACCGAAGTTGCTGCGCGTCGACTTGGCAGAAGAGTGCCGCAAGCTCGAGGCGAAGATGCAAGATGGCGACGCAGCGCCGCAGGGCGCGCGCCGCGAGTTCGAGATGCGCGCCTATGCCGTCGACGCGGGCTCGCAATGGGTCGGGCGGCAAATCGCGGCGCTGGAATCAGCCGTGAGCGGCGAACGAATTTTCGTGGAGCGGATCCGCAGCGGCGGCCGGATTCTCGACTGCGACGCAGCTCGGATCGTGCAAGCGGGCGACGTCATCGCCTTGACCACGCGCCGCACGACGTTGGTCGAGCGACTGAAGCACGTGACCGCGGGACTCCGCGAAGTCGACGACAAGGATCTCTCGACGTGACTGCCGACCTGGTCGACGTGGTCGTCACGAACGCCGCGATCGACGGCCGGACGCTCGCGAGAGCCTGGCCGCGCAGCGACGACCCGCGGCGTGTTCCTCAAGCGCATCCGGCGCAGCGGCGAGCCGCTCGGCATCTTGCCTGGCCAAAGGTGTTCCGCGGCGACGTCGTTACGCTCGTCGGCTCCACGGCCAACATAGCTCGCGCCGTCGAGTTCATCGGCGTGGCGGATCGCGCGACCGATGCCACGGACATGTTCGTCGTCGCGACGAGTATCGTGGCCGGCGCGCTGATCGGCCTGCCCGCGCTGCACCTCCGCCACATCGAGCTCGGGCTCAGCCTGCCGGTGGCGTGCCTACTCGGCGGACTAGTCTGCGGGTGGCTGCGCTCCGTGCGACCGAGCTGGTTCGGCCGCCTTACCCAGCCCGACGCTCTGGGTGTTCGAATCGATCGGGCTCACGGGGTTCGTCGCAGTCGTCGGGCTGAATGCGGTTGCCCTGATTTCGTGCGCGGGCTGCAGACCACCGGCGCGAGCCTCGTAGCGGCCGGGGTGTTCGACCGTCACGATCACGCTGCTGATCGGCATCTTCGCGGGCCGGTTTCTTTTCAAGATGCACGCGGGCGTTCTGCTCGGCGTGTGTGCCGGCGCATGCACCGCGACGCCGGCGTTGGCCGCCGTGCAAGAGACGGCGAAAAGCGCCGTTCCTTCGCTCGGCTACGGCGTCGCTTACGCGGTCGGCGACGTGCTACTCGCGATCTCGGGCACGTGATCGTCGCGCTCTGGGACTGGATCGTTGCGACGCTACGCTCGTACCAGGAGCTGGCGATTTTTCTGGCACTTGCGCTCGGGTTCTGGCTGGGCGCAAAAAAGCTAGCGGGCTTCAGCCTGGGCAGCGTGACTGCGACCTTGCTCGCCGGGGTCGTGATTGGGCAGATCGGCATCGAAATACCAGGCCCGATCAGTAACGCGTCCCTCCATGCTGTTCCTGTTTGCCGTGGGCTACGGCGTCGGTCCGCAATTCTTCCGTGGCTTGAGCAAGGACGGACCGAAGCAGATCGCCTTTTCGCTGATCGTGCTCGCGCTCTGTCTGCTGGCGCCGTACGTGTGCGCACGCATGGCGGGCCTTGACGTCGGGTATGCGGTCGGCCTGTACGCCGGATCCCAGACTATTTCCGCGTCCATCGGCGTCGCGACCGACCAGATCAACCGACTCGGACTGGCCCCGGAGCAGGCCAAGTCCTACACTGACGCCATTCCGGTCGGTTACGCCGTTACCTACATCTTCGGCACCATCGGGTCCGCCATCGTGCTCGCCAGATCGGCCCGAAAATGATTGGCGTCGACCTCGCCGCCGCCTGCGCCGAGTACGAGAAACAGCTCGGCGGCGACCAGGCGCGACCCCGGCGTCTTGTCGGCTTATCGAGATCGTCATGCGCGCCTATCGGATCAAGCGGCCAGCGGCCTCATCGGCCCGCCGGTGAGGGACCTGTTCCCGGGCCTGCGAATCTTCGTCGAGCGCGTCCGACGCGGCGACCAGTATCATCGAGGCCGACGCCAACACGGTGCTGCAGCCCGGCGATGTCGCCGCGATCTCTGGGCCGCGCCGCCTGGTCGAAAAGGTGAAGGCCCTTGTCGCGGAAGTGGACGACAAAGAACTGCTCAACGTTCCGGCGAGTTGGTAGATGTGTTCGTGCGCAGCAAGGAGCTTGAATGGAAAGACCATGCGCGAACTCGCTGACGATCCGACACTCGCGGCATCTATCTCCGCAAGATCACGCGCAACATGGTCGAGATTCCGATCCTGCCCGAGACCGAGATCCTGCGCGGCGACGTCCTTACGATCGGCGGCAGTACGCGCCACGTGGACGCCGCCGTTGCCGCCATCGGCCACGCCGATCGGCCCGTCGAGAGCACCGATCTGGCCGTCGTGTCCGTCGGCATCGTCGTCGGTGGTCTGGTCGGCGCGCTGAGCTACGTCGTGGGCGGCGTGCCGATCAGCCTGTCGACCTCCGGCGGCGCGCTGCTGGCCGGCCTGCTGCTCGGCTACCTGCGCACCATCCACCCGACCTTCGGCAACATTCCGGCGCCGTCGCTGTGGCTGATGAATACGCTGGGACTCAACGTCTTCATCGCGATCGTCGGCATCAGCGCCGGGCCCGGGCTTCGTCTCCGGCCTGCAGAGGTCGGTTTCAGCATCTTCCTGTGGGGCATGGTCGCGACGACCGTCCCGCTGATCGCCGCCATGCTGCTCGGGCACTACGTCTTCAAGTTCCACCCCGCGATCCTGTTCGGCGTGTGCGCCGGCGTGCGCACGACCACGGCCGCGCTCGGCATGATCCAGGACGCCGCGAAGAGCAAGGTGCCGGCGCTCGGCTACGGCATGCCGTACGCGATCGGCAATACGTTGCTGACGATCTTCGGCATGGTGATCGTGCTGATGATGTCCGGCGGTCATGACTTGAGGCCGCGTCAATCGCTACGGAGACGATGGATATCGTGAAACTTCGTGAATACGAGACGTTGAGCCCGTTCGAGATCAAGGACTTTCTCGCCAAGGCCGCGAGCAAGACGGCGAGCGCCTCGGACGTCGCCTACCTGAACGCAGGACGCGGCAACCCGAACTGGATCGCCACGGAGCCGCGGGAGGCGTTCTTCCTGCTCGGCCAGTTCGCGATCACCGAGAGCAAGCGCGTCTAGGACCTGCCGCCGGCGTCGGCGGAATGCCGCAGGCGCGCGGCATCGCGGACCGGATGGCGCAGTGGCTGACGAAGCACGCCGACATGCCGGGCGCCGAGTTCCTGGGAGCGCTGGTGCCCTGGGCAGTCGAGAAGTTCGGCTTCGATGCCGGACAAGTTCGTCCACGAACTGGTCGATTCCATCATCGGCGACAACTACCCGGTCCCCGACCGCATGCTGGTGCACAACGAGCAGATCGTGCACGAGTACCTGCAGTGGGCCATGTGCGGCGAGCCGCGGCCGAAGGGCACATTCAAGCTCTACGCCGTCGAGGGCGGCACGGCGGCGATGTGCTACATCTTCAAGTCGATGAAGACCAACCGGCTGCTGAACGCCGGCGACACCATCGCGCTCGGCACGCCGATCTTCACGCCGTACCTCGAGATGCCGCACCTCGAGGACTACGACCTCAAGATCGTCAACGTGCAGGCCAAGCAGGAGAATCGCTTCCAGTTCGACGACGCGGAGCTGAAGAAGCTGCTCGATCCGACGATCAAGGCGTTCTTCCTGGTCAATCCCGGCAACCCGAGCGCGGTGGCGCTGAGCGAACAGACCATCGCGAAGATCGGCGCGATCCTGCAAGAAGCGGCCCGACCTGATCCTGCTGACCGACGACGTGTACGGCACGTTCGTGCCGCGGCTTCCGCTCGCTGCTTGGCGCGATTCCCGCACAACACGATCGGCGTGTACTCCTACAGCAAGTACTTCGGCTGCACCGGCTGGCGCCTCGGCGTGATTGCGGTCCACGAGGACAACCTGTTCGACAAGCTGATCGCGAAGCACCCGGAACCGGTACTGAAGAAGCTCGACAAGCGCTATCGGCACGCTCACGCTCGAGCCGCGCAAGATCCGCTTCATCGATCGCATCGTGGCCGACAGCCGCGACGTGGCCCTGAACCACACGGCCGGACTGTCGCTGCCGCAACAGGTGATGATGGCGCTCTTTTCGCTCGTACGAGCTGATGGACGAGAAGAAGTCGTACCAGAAGGCCTGCATCGGCATCGTCAAGCGCGGGTCGAGGCGACGCTCGAGGGACTCGGCATCGAGCGTGCCCCGAACGAGCTGTTCGACTGCTACTACGGCCTGATCGACTTCGAGTTCTGGGCTCGCAAGTACCTCGGCGAAGACGTCGTCAAGTGGATGAAGGAGAACGTGCATCCGCTCGACATCGTGTTCCGGCTCGCCGAGGACCACGGCATCGTGCTGCTGAACGGCAGCGGCTTTGAGGCACCCGACTGGTCGGTGCGCGTGTCGTTCGCGAACCTGAACGACCATGTCTACGACGACATCGGCCGGGCCGTGCGCGCCGTCGCGCGGAGCTACCGGCAGGCCTACGAGGCTTCGAAAGGAAGGAAGGCCGCGCCGCGAAGGCCGGTAAAGCCGAAGCCGGGCGCTCCGAAGGCGAAGGCCAAAGTCGGAAACGGCAGCGGCCGGCGAAGTGATCGAATCCGGGCCGGCACACGCCGGCCCATCAACGGAGAATCGACGATGAAATACCGATTGCACACATTGCGCTGGCCACGATCGCTCGCGGCGGCGAAGCAGTCGCGTGGCTCCGGTGCAGGCAGCCGACCTGCCGAGGATCCGCGTCCTGGCCACCGGTGGAACGATCGCCGGCGCCCAGGCCAGCGCGACGGACTACGGCTACAAGTCCGGCGCCTACGACGTGAACTCGCTGATCAACGCGGTGCCGAACCTCGGCAAGCTCGCGGTGATCACCGGCGAGCAGGTGGCGAACATCGGCAGCCAGGACATGAACGACGAGATCTGGCTGAAGCTCGCGAAGCGCGTCAACGAGGTGCTGGCGTCCGCGGACGTGGACGGCGTGCTGATCACGCACGGCACGGACACGCTCGAGGAGACGAGCTACTTCCTCACGCTGGTGGTCAAGAGCGACAAGCCGGTCGTGATGGTCGGTTCGATGCGGCCCGCGACCGCGATCAGCGCGGACGGCCCCGGCAACATCTACAACGGCGTGGCGGTCGCCGCGGACCCGCGGGCGAAGGGCAAGGGCACGCTCGTCGTGCTGAACGACGAGTTCCACTACGCGCGCAACGTCGTGAAGACGGACACGACCAGCGTGCAGACGTTCCAGAGCCTGAATCGCGGTCCGGCCGGCCTCGTGCACACCGGCACGATCGAGTGGTTCGAGCCGATGAACAAGAAGGTGGGCAAGGCCACGGCGTTCTCGGTGGACGGCCTCGACAAGCTGCCGCGGGTGGACGTCATCTACGCCCACGCCAACATGAGTGCAGACCTGATCGACGCGGCGGTGCACAATGGCGCGAAGGGCATCGTCGTGGCTGGCGTCGGCGACGGCAACATGACGACCCCGGCGCTCGAGGCGCTGAAGAAAGTCGCGAAGGCCGGCGTCGTCGTGGTGCGCAGCACCCGGCTCGCCGAGGGCATCACGCTGCGCAACAACGAGGTGAACGACGACGAGATGGGTTTCGTCGCCTCGGGTGAATTCAACCCGGCGAAGTCACGCGTTCTGCTGCAACTGGCGCTGACGAAGACGAACGACCCGCTGCAGATCCAGAAGATGTTCTACGAGTACTGATCCGACCATCGACGGGGCCGGCGAGTGACGATCTTTCGTTGCTCGCCTGACCTGAGGCCGCACGTGCATCGCGGCTCGCGCCTCAAGCTCAATGCGGTGCTGCTGGCACGGGGACAATATTTTCCGCCGATCCCAGGGTCACCCGATTTACGATGGTCTGACACCAGCCCAGGTAGGTGCGCTGATCAGGCAACGGCCGGATCCAGCCTGCCTCGGCCAGGTCATTGCCCACGTTCCAGGCCTGCCAGCAGTGCGTGAGAGTCGTGGGATGGACTGAATCCCAGAACAGCGCCTGATCGGGGTTTGGGCATATGCTGTCCGGGTCCAGCTGTGACATGGTTGTAGGAGCCGTTGTAACACCTCCGTTGCAGAGTGAGTTGCTGCCCCTCATAACTCAGGGTTTCCGCCAGCGCGGTTGGGTCATAGCCGTAATCCTCGGGTTGCAGTGGCGCGTTGTCGTCACCACCGTAGAGCCGCTTGAAATGTTCGAATGCGTCGACCAGGATGATCTCTGATCCCGGCAGCTCCATCCGCAATTGCTCGACAGCCGTCGCCAGGAGCTGGTTGTGATATCGGGTAAGTTCCGTCAGCCTGCGGGCCAGCTCCATTCTGCGCGCAGCATCGTTATTCTCAAGATGTTCGGGGGCATAGGTTGTATTTTGCAGGACGATAGGTGTTCGACCCAGGTCCGGCAGATTCACCATCACAAAACGCCTTGCGCCCGCTGCGTAAAGACTGCGCACATGCTGTCCCAGTTGCGTGACCGCACGCTCAACCACTGCCTTGTAGCCGGCCTCACCCTCCGGCGAATTGAGAAAGGTCGTGATCAACCCGCTGATGGGTTCTTTGGAGATATAGTCGTTCGCCCCCGCCCAGATAAGGAAGGCGGTCGTATCCGCCCTCTCTATCTTTCCGTCCTTGAGTGTTCGCTCGAGGTAATCACTGATCTGTAACTCGATCGTGCCGCTGACGAAAAACTGGCCGACGTGACGAGCGCGTCCATAGAAGCGTCTCACCCGGCAATGCGTCGGGGTCGGCGGCGGAAGCACCTCCGTAGGCGTGATTCTGTACACCCAGGCCGGTCACCATCGCCAGATACTCCGGCCACACAGGCCCATTGCTGAAACGGCCAATCCAGTAGGGTTTCAATGGAAAAATCTTCAGGCGTTGTTTCAGCCGTCCCGTGTCCGTCAGGCTGTCGCCGAAGATGACCATCCGCGTTACCTTGTCTCCGCTTGTCATCTCCTCCGGATACACAGGAGGGACGTTGACTTCCTCTCGAGCCCGGGCTGCCATGACCCACCCCAGCATCAGCTGTTCGCTCCCTTCAATCCTGCTGATCGTATCCAGGCATGCCTCACGGGTTTTCATACGCGAGGCCTCTATGGGTTGCCCGGAAGTTGAATGCATGGCTGTAACTTCGAGGAAACCGTCCACCAATTTGCCGTCGATTTCGATTCTATGTCCCTGCTCATCCTCGGCGAACACCCAGTCGAGATTGCCTGCCCCGGCGACATCCCCGGGGTCATCCTCATGCATCCGAGCGGTCTCACAGCGAACCAGCCAGGGTTCATCCTGCATGGCGGGGTCGTGACTCACCGTTGGCGCATGAATCTGCATGGCGCAACTCGCCAAAAACATGGTGAAAGCTGCTACAAAAGGCAGCAACAGCGCTTTGCAGCAAATTTCTTGTCGTCTCAGTTTCACGCTCGCGTACTTTTCCATGTTCTGCTGGTAAGCATGCGTTCAGAGGTCGCACAGCTCCAGATTCAAGAAGCTACCAGTAGTCCGGAATCAGAGGGAACTTCCATGATTCGCAGAGTCAATGCCATCACAACGAGCGCAGTTCTGGCGTTGGCACTCGCCTGGAGCGCGCCCTCCGTTCGTGCGCAAAGCGTCGCGGTTTCTTCCGTCGCGCCACCGTCAGCCATCAAAGACTTCACGCCGGTGGGCACCCCGCCCGACACCAAGGAAGTCCAGCCGTTGGTGGACTGGCTGCCCATTTGGGGCCGGGAAGCCCGCGAGAAGGGCTTCGACCTGCCGTTGCCGTTTGGTGTTGGCCTGACCTACACCTACATGAAGCAGAACATGGTGGTGTCCGACGTGACGATTGAGGGCAGGCCGCTGGGCGTAACCCTCCGCGACGCGGAGACCGTCACAGACACGGGAGTCTTTCGCGCCGACGCATGGTTGTTTCCGTTCCTCAATATCTATGGGCTGGTCGGGCAGACGTCTGGCGTCACGCGGCCAGCGGTGGTCTTTCCCAACGGAGAAGTTCTGAAATCCAAGGTGAGCTACGACCGGTTCAGCTACGGAGCGGGTGCCACGCTCGCCGCCGGATACAAGGCCTGGTTTGCGACCGTCGATGCGAACTGGACGACCGGCCCCCTTTTCTCCGCAGACGGCGGACAGATCAGCGATGAGCCCATCCAATCAATCACCGCCACACCGCGTACCGGCCTGCTCTTCAACTCGGATAAGGGCGGGGTGGGCGCGCTGTGGATCGGCGCCATGTATATTGTCGCCACGTCGGAAATCCACGACGTAATCGACCTGCGCCAGCATCCGGTGCTGGTCGAGCTCGTCGGCAGCGACTCGCTCAATGTCTCTGCTCGCGTGTCGCCTCGGGACAAGTGGAATTATTTGCTCGGCGGAAACTGGCAACCCGACAAGCGCTGGTCTCTCACCGCCGAGGTTGGCGGCCTCACGGATCGGATCCAGTTCATAGGTTCGGTGATGTGGCGCTTCTGAAACGGCGGCACCGTCAAGTCATGTGGGTGTGAGCGACCACCGCCTCCGTCGAGGCCGCTTGGCAGCGGCGGACTCTGGACAAGGGCCCCCATTTCACGATTCCATGCACGGCCGATACGAGGCATGCGGCAGGAAGCACGATGGATTACCGTTCCCCCTGGATGGACGACGAACTGGACATGTTCCGGGAGGCGGCCCGCCGCTTCATCGAGCACGAGATCGTCCCGAACGACGCCCGCTGGCGCGAACAGCACCACGTCGACCGTGAGATCTGGAACAAGGCCGGGGAGGTCGGGCTGCTGTGCACCGATATCCCGGCCGAATACGGCGGCGTCGGCGGCGACGCGCGCCACGAGGCCGTGATCGCCGAGGAGATGGGCCGGCACGGCATCACCAGCTTCGGCCACACGGTGCACAGCATCCTCGCGCACTACGTGCTGAACTACGGCACCGAGGCGCAGAAGCTCGATTGGCTGCCGCGCATGGCGAGCGGCGAACTCGTCGGCGCGATCGCCATGACCGAGCCCGGCGCGGGCTCGGACCTGCAGGCCGTCAAGACGCGCGCCGTGCGCGACGGCGAGCACTACGTGCTGAGCGGCTCGAAGACCTTCATCTCGAACGGCCTGCACGCGGGCCTCGTCGGCGTGGTGGCGAAGACCGATCCGGCCAGGGGCTCGAAGGGCATCTCGATCATCATGGTCGAGCCGAAGGACCTGCCGGGCTACCGGGTCGGCCGCGTGCTCGACAAGATCGGGCAGAACGGCTGGGACACGGCCGAGTTCTTCCTCGACGACTGCCGCGTGCCCGTCGCCAACCTGCTCGGACCCGCGGAAGGGCAGGGGTTCGTGCAGCTGATGCGCGATCTGCCCTACGAGCGGACGCTGCTCGCGCTCGGCGGCGTCGGCGCGATGGAATACGCGCTGCAGCTCACCATCGAGTACACGCGCGGCCGCAAGGCTCTTCGGCCAGGCGCTGCTCGAGATGCAGAACACGCGCTTCCGCCTCGCGGACGTCAAGACGAAGGTGCAGGTCGCGCGCGTCTTCATCGACGACTGCATCCAGAAGCTGAAGGACGGCAGGCTCGATACGGCGACGGCTTCGATGGCCAAGCTGTTCATCACCGAAACGCAGGACGAGGTGATGGACGAGTGCCTGCAGTTCTTCGGCGGCTACGGCTACATGCGCGAGTACCCGATCTCGCAGCTCTACGTCGATTCGCGGGTGCAGCGCATCTATGGCGGCGCCAGCGAGGTCATGCGCGAAATCATCGCGAGGACGCTGTGATGGGGCCGCTCGCCGGCGTGCGCATCGTCGAGATGGCGGGCATCGGCCCCGGCCCGGTCTGCGGCATGATGCTGGCGGATCTCGGCGCGGAAGTGACCGTCGTCGATCGCAAGGGCTCGGTGCTGCCGCTCGGCGACACGGAGCCGAAGTTCGACCTCACGCGCCGCGGCAAGCGCACCATCGCGCTCGACCTCAAGTCGCCCGGTGCCGCCGAGGTGGTGCTGCGCCTCATCGAGCAGGCGGACGGGCTGATCGAGGGGTTTCGCCCGGGCGTGATGGAGCGTCTCGGTCTCGGGCCCGAGGTGTGCCTCGCCCGCAATCCGCGCCTGGTCTTCGGCCGGCTGACCGGATGGGGGCAGACGGGTCCGCTCGCGCCCGCGGCGGGCCACGACCTGAACTACGTCGCGCTGACCGGCATCCTGCACCACACGGGCCAGCGCAGCTCGCCGCCCACGATTCCCGCGACCATCGTCGGCGACGTCGGCGGCGGCGCGCTGTTCATGGCGCTCGGGCTCGTCAGCGGCATCCTCAACGCGCGCGCGACGGGCCGGGGCCAGGTCGTCGATGCCGCGATCGTCGACGGCTGCGCGATCATGGCGACGCTGCTGCATTCCGTGCGACTGCAGGGTCGCTGGAGCGACCGTCGCGAGTCGAACTTCCTCGACGGCGCCGCGCACTGGTACGACACGCTATGCCTGCGCGGACGGCCTGTACGTGACGGTGGGCGCGCTCGAGCCGCAGTTCTACCGGCTGCTGCTCGAGAAGCTCGGGCTCGCCGGGCCAGGGACTCGAGAGCTGCGCACTTCGACGTGCGGCGCTGGCCGGAACTGTCGGAGAAGTTCGCGGCGATCTTCCGGACCCGCACGCGCGCCGAATGGTGCGAGCTGCTCGAAGGGACGGACGTCTGCTTCGCGCCGGTGCTGGATTTCGGCGAGGCGATGCGGCATCCGCACAACGTCGCCCGCGGGACGTATCCGGAGATCGAGGGTGTGCAACAGCCGGCCCCTGCGCCACGCTTCAGCGCCACGCCGGCGGAGATCGGGCGAACGCCGGTCGGCCATCGGCGCCGACACCGGCGCGGTGCTGGAGTCGCTCGGCTACTCATCGACCGAGGTCGCGGCCCTGGCTCAGGCCGGCGTCGTCTGAAGAGGTGCCGGGTTTGACTTATTTGACTTATCGCGATGCGATAAGTCAAATAAGTCAAACCCGGCACCTCTTACAGATTTCTTTCGATGCGCCGGTCCGGCACCAGCCAGAGGGTGGCGACTACGACGTACAGCGCGGACGACAGCCGCGGGCTGACGAAGGCGAGCGGCAGGGCGCAGGCGTAGATCGCGAGCGAAGCGAGGCCCTTGGCGTCCCTGCCGACCGCTCGCGCCAGCGCCGACTCGGGCCCGTGCCGCGCGATCAGCGCGCGGCTCAGGATCGTATAGGCGACCGCGCACATCAGCAGCAGGAACCCGTAGAGCGCGACGGGCAGCGGGCTCGAAGTGGTTCTCGCCCATCCAGGCCGTGCCGAACGGGATCAGCGAGAGCCAGAACAGCAGGTGCAGGTTGGCCCAGAGGATGCCGCCGTTCACGTGCTGCGCGGCCTGCAGCATGTGATGGTGGTTGTTCCAGTAGATGCCGACGTAGATGAAGCTCAGCACGTAGCTGAGGAACACCGGCAGCAGCGGGCGCAGCGCCTCGAGCGTCGGCTCGTGCGGAACCTTCAGCTCGAGCACCATGATCGTGATGATGATCGCGATCACGCCGTCGCTGAAGGCCTCGAGGCGCGCCTTGTGCATGCCCCCGGCGCTCACGGCTGCACCGCGGTCGGGCCGAGGTCCTCGAATCTCACGTTCTGCACGGCGTACGACGGCCAGTCCTGGTAGTCGAAATGCCACCATTCCTGCGGATAAACGGTGTAGCCCTGTGCTTCCATCGCCGCGCGCAGCAGCGCGCGCAAGCGCCGCTGCTCGTCCGTGCCGCCCGGGTAGTCGGCGTAAGCGCGCGTGGACATCTCGTCGTACAGGCTCGGCATCTCGACCGCCTTGCCCGTCTTCAGGTCGTACAGCGTGAGGTCGACGGCGCAGCCGCGATTGTGCCGCGAGCCCTGCGCGGGATCGGCGACGAATTCGTGTTTGTCGGCCGGCGTCGCGTCCCAGAACATCTTCGTGACGTACCACGGCCGGTAGCCGTCGTGCACCAGCAGGCCATAACCCTGCGCGGCGAGCGCACGATGCGCGCGGACCAGCGCCTCCGCGGCCGGCCGCTGCAGGAAGGCGCGCGGCTGGCTGTAGAGCGGCTCGCCGAGGAAGTTGTGCCGGGTCGCGTACCGGATGTCGAGATGGATCGTCGGGTCGAGCGTGACCAGTTCGACCAGCGCGCTCGGGCGAAAGTCGCCGGACTGGGCGGGCGGCGTGGCCGCGAGCGCGTCGCGTCGCAATTCGGCGACCGGGCGCAACGGCTCGATGCGGAACACCTCCGGCGGCGTGACGCATCCCGACAGGCATAGCGCAGCCGCCAGCAGCGCGGCGCCGCCGCGCATCGTCCGTCCCATCGTGCCGCTCCCGTCAGGCCCTCAGTGGCTGGGACGATACCCGAGCAGTCGGGCCGGCAGGAAGAGCAGCGCGGCGACGAACGCGAAGGCGGCGTGGACCACCAGCCCCGCCAGCCGGAACGGCAGTGCGACCAGCCAGACGAAGGGCGCCAGCACCAGCGCAACCAGCGCGATCGGCCAGCTCAGCGCCAGCAGCAGGCACCACGCGACGAACAGGATCAGTGCTTTCAAGGTCGACTCCCGCAAGCGGCATCCGCGGAGAAAATCATACCGCCCGGGCGGCCTGTTGCCGGCAGTTCGTCGCGCCGCACCGCCGCCCTGGCGCAGCGTTCAGGCCGCGCCCGACGGGACGACGGCGAACTGGGCCTCGAGCCGTCCGACCTGCTCGCCCCCGCAATGCAGGGTGGCGGCGACGCGCGCTCGCCCCATGCGGCCGCGCGTCAGCGTCGCAGCGAGCTTGTCCCAGTCGGCCGGAGACGGCGACGACGCCCGTGCGGTGAACCCGGCGACGATCGGGCGCTCGTAATGCATGGTGTTGCTGTGGATCACGATGCGGCCGTCGAGGCCCGCCGCGCGCATCCGCACGTGCAAGGCCGACCACGCGGCCAGGATGGCCACGGCGGACGCGCTGCCGCCGAACACCGTGTCGCGATGATTGGTGTTGGGCGCGAGCGGCGCGAACAGTTCGATGCCCGCGTCGTCGAGGCTGCGCACCTCCACACCCATCGCGTTCGCGAGCGGAATGCGCGTGCGCAGGTAGTCCTGCAACTCGGCGGGTTTCACGCGACGGGGACGAGGCGCTTCATGACCGGGGGCTCCTTGCAGGGTCCGGCGGGAGATCGGACGCCAAGCCTAGAGTCGGCCCGGGCAGGCCGCAAGGGTCGCCGCGGACGGCCCCCCCGCTTGCTGGAGCGTGCCGCGCAAGGCGTAGAATCGGCCGCAGGGAGATCTGCAGCGCTTACCGGGAGCCCGACCATGACCGACGACCTATTACACGCGGTGCAGCACCACCCGTTCGTGCAGGGGCTCACGCCCGAGCATTGCGCAACCCTGGCCGGGCTCGCGCGCCCCGTGAAATTCGCCAAGGACGAGATCATCTTCGCCGAGGGCGACCCCAAGCACGAGTTCTTCCTGCTGCTGAACGGCCGCGTGGCGCTCGAGATGCAGGTGCAGGGCAAGACCTTGCGCGTGCATCACCTCGAGGGCGGCGACGAACTCGGCTGGTCCGCGGTCATCATGGGCGGCGGCAAGCGCTTCCAGGCGCGCGCGCTCGAGCCGGTCGAGGCGTTGTCTTTCGACGGTTATGCACTGCTCGAGAAATGCCGTTCCGACAACGCGTTCGGCTACAAGATCATGCATCGGTTGCTGGGCGTCGTCTCGGAGCGCCTGCAGGCCGCACGCATGCAGGTCCTCGACATGTACTCGCCGGTCGCGCAGGCGCGCCGGCGCTTGAAAATAGGGGACATTCTCCTGTTTTCGCGCGTGCCGAAAAAGGAGTGTCCCCTATTTTCAGAGCCGGTCGAGCAGCCAGCCCGGGAAGATGCTCAGCAGGACCGCGGGCACCGTGCAGACCACGGTCGCGAGCAGCGCCAGCCGGCGCGGCTTGCCGCCCGATGCGGCGGGTTCGTCCGCGCTCATGAACATGTACTGGATCACGCGCAGGTAGAAGTAGATGCCGAGATAGCTCGCCACGAGGCCGAGCACCGCGTAGGTCGTGTAGCCCGGCTGCGAGCACGTTGCGGAAGATCAGGAACTTCGCGGCGAACCCGGGCAGCGGCGGCAGGCCGGCCAGCGAGAGCATCGCGGCCGCGATCACGATCGCCGCCACCGGCTGGCGGTGGAACAGCCCCTTCAGCGAATCGAGCCGGTCCTGCCGGGCGTCGTCCACGCCGCGCGGCAGGGCCACGAACGCGAGCACGTTCATCACGCCATAGACGGCCAGGTAGAAGACGATCGCCTCGTAGCGGCCCGGTCCGGCGCCCAGGAATGCGTAGAACAGGTAGCCGGCGTGTGCGATCGACGAGTACGCGATCATCCGCCGGAAGCTCGTCTGGCGCATGGCGGTCAGGTTGCCCCAGGCCATCGAGACCAGCGGCAGGATCACGAGCACCCCCACCATCGGCTGCGTCACGGGAACGGTGCCGAACAGCCGCAACGCGGCGAGCAGCGCGCCCGCCTTGATCACCGTGGCCATGTAGGCGGTCACCGGCACGCTCGCGCCCTCGTAGGCATCGGGCGCCCAGGCGTGGAAGGGCACGATCGCCGCTTTCAGCATCAACGCGGCCAGTACCAGCACGGCGCCTGCGGCCGCGAGCGGCTGGCCAGTGAGCATCGAATTGCCGAACGTCGCGAGTTCGAGCGAGCCGCTGGCGCCGTAGAGCAGCGAGACGCCCATCAACAGAGTCGCCGTGGCCGCGCCGCCCAGCACCAGGTACTTGAGCGCGGCTTCCGTGCTTTCCGGTCGCAGGAACGCGAGCAGCACGAGCACGTAGACCGGCAGCGACATCAGCTCGATGCCGAGGAACAACGTGAGGAAGCTGCTCGAGGAAATCACCAGACACGCGCCGTACAGGGACGACAGCAGCAACACGTAGTAGCGCGTCTCCGCGAAGTCGTCGCGAGAGATGAGCAGGATCGGCAGGGTCAGCGCGAGAATCACG
>CAWJMS010000009.1:0-17874 GCA_963843985.1 uncultured Gammaproteobacteria bacterium
AGGCGGGAGAGGTGCCGTTGCGGTCAAAGCGCCGTCGAGACCGGCTCCGATGCGGCCGCCCGCACCGCTGCAGTGACGGCCTTGTGCGTTTCGAGGTCGAGCGGGTCCGGCAGCAACTCGCCGGCGGCCGCCAGCTTCGACAGCGCAGTGGCCGCGGCCACCAGCATGCCGTCGGTGAAGCGCGTCGCGCCGGCTTCGAGCGCGCCCTTGAAGAGCCCCGGGAAACCGGACACGTTATTGATCCCCTTGCCGTCCGCGGCGAACACCGCGCCGCGCTCGAGCGCAACGAGCGGGTCGATTTCCGCGTCCGGATTCGACAGCGCGAAGATGATCTGCCCCGGCCGTACCCATTCGGGCTTGATCAATCCTTTCACGCCGGTCGTGGCCAGCACGACGTCGGCCTGCGCCATCACCTGCTCCAGCGTGGCCGGTTCGCCGCCGAGCTCGCGCAGGCGCTGGCGCGCATCTTCGCGCAGGTCCGCACCGACCAGCCGCTTCACGCCCTGCGCTTGCAGCAGTCGCGCGATGCCGAGCCCGGCCGCGCCGAGGCCGACCTGGCCGACGGTGCTCGAGGAAAGCTCGCGCTCGACGCGGCGCAGCGCGTTGAGCAGCGCCGCAAGCGCCACCACGGCGGTGCCATGCTGGTCGTCGTGCAGCACCGGGATGTTCAACCTGCGCACCAGCTCGGCCTCGATCGCGAAGCATTCGGGCGCCGCAATGTCCTCGAGCTGGATCGCACCGAACGACGGCGCGATCGCGATCACGGTGTCGATCACGCGCTGGGGATCGTGCGAATCGATGAGGATGGGCACGGCCGTGATGCCGACGAGCGCGGCGAACAGCGCCGCCTTGCCTTCCATGACCGGCAGCCCCGCGACCGGGCCGATGTCGCCGAGACCGAGGATCGCCGTGCCGTTGGTCACCACCGCCACGGTGTTGGGGCGATTCGTATAGAGCGAGACCTTCGACGGGTCGTCACGGATCGCGAGGCACACGCGCGCCACGCCGGGCGTGTAGATGTCGCGCAGGATCTGCTTGGTGTTGATCTGCAGCGACGCCTCCATGTGGATCTTTCCGCCCTTGTGGCGCACGAAGACGCGGTCGGACTTGCCGACGAACCGCGCGTTCGGCAGCGCGTCGATGTGATCATAAAAATGCGGATTGGCCAGTTCGTCGACCTCGACGGTGATTTCCCAGAGCGTGCGGCCCTGTTCGCGACGCAGCGACTGCAGGTGCTCGATGACCAGCTGCTCGTCGGCGATCACCTGCAACACGCTCGCGAGCGAGCCCGGCTTGTGCACCGTCTCGACCAGCAATATTTCGGGGATTTTCATGCGGACTCTCGGAACGAAGAGACGGAACCCTCACCCGCCCTGCGGGCGACCTCTCCCGCTTTGGCGGGAGAGGTGGAACGCTTCGCGAAACGCGATGGCGTGCAGCTGCGCCGTGCGCTCGGCCGTCGGAGCATACCCTCCCGCGATCGTGACCACCGCCGGTATCGATCCGTTGCGGCAGGCCTCGAGCACGTATCGATCGCGTCGCGCGATGCCGTCTTCGGTGAGTCGCAGACGGCCGTAGCGGTCGCCCTGCACCGGATCGACGCCCGCGAGATAGAACGCAATGTCGGGCGTGAACGAGGTCAGGATGCCCGGCAGGTGGAGATCCAGCACGGCCAGGTATTCGTGGTCGCCGAGGCCGTCCGCCAGGCCGACGTCGAGCGTCGACTGCATTTTCTGCAACGGATAGTTGCGCTCGCCGTGCATCGAGAACGTGAACACGGACCGGTCGTCCGCAAAGATCGCGGCCGTGCCGTTGCCCTGGTGCACGTCGAGATCGATCACCAGCGCCGTCCGGATACGCCGCTCGCGCTGCAGCACGCGGATCGCGATCGCGACGTCGTTCAGCACGCAGAAGCCTTCGCCGTGATCCGGGAACGCGTGGTGCGTGCCGCCCGCGAGGTTGCCGGCGAGGCCGTCCACGAGCGCCGCGCGCGCAGCTTCGAGGGTGCCCTGCGCCGCGAGACGCGACCGCCGCCAGAGCGCGCTCGACCAGGGCACGCCGAGTTTTCGCACTTCCGACGCGTCGAGCCGGTCGTTCGCGAGCTTGTCGAGGTAACCGTCCGAGTGCACGAGACGCAGGTCGTCGAGCGCGGCTTGCGCCGGCTCGATGATCGCGCTCGGGTCGAGCAGGCCCTCGTCGCTCAGGATGCGATGCAACAGCGGATATTTCGCCATCGGAAACGGGTGGCCGGCCGGCAGCGCCAGGTAGTAGTCGGCATGAAAGC
The DNA here is from genome assembly GCA_963843985.1 of uncultured Gammaproteobacteria bacterium. Taxonomy (GTDB): domain Bacteria; phylum Pseudomonadota; class Gammaproteobacteria; order Steroidobacterales; family Steroidobacteraceae; genus RPQJ01. The sequence goes on from CAWJMS010000009.1 coordinate 2,285, forward strand.
TGATGCGCACGCGGGGCCTTCCGACGGCTGGACAACGGCGGGCTCGAACCGCGTAAGATTATGTCAGTCGAACGCATTCCCTGAAGTCGCGCACCACAAGGAGATCGCGATGCAACAGAACACCCCTCCCCCCGGGGGTCCGCCCGAGGAACAGCCCGCAGCCGCCCCGGCGGACAGCGCTTACACGCAGTGGTACGAGGTGAAAAAGGGCGACACGCTCTGGAAGATCGCCAAGGAAGTCTATGGCGACGGCAGCCTCTACCCCGAAATCTTCAAGGCCAACCAGGACCAGCTCAGCGACCCCGACAAGATCAAGGTCGGCCAGAAGCTGCGAATTCCCTGATCACGCCCCACCCCAGGAATTTTCGAAAGGAGTTTTCCCGATGAATCTCAAGTCCGCGTTCGCAGGATTCGTCTCGCTCGCGATGGCTGCCGTGCTGCTCGCCGGCTGCGCCAACCAGATGGAGCCGGCCAAGAAGGCCATCGCCGACATCGAAGCCGCGGTGACCGCTGCCGGGCCCGATGCCGCCCAGTACATCCCGGACCAGTTGCAGGCCGTGACGACCCAGATCAACGACCTGAAAATGAAGTTCGACCAGAAGGACTACAAGGGCGTGATCGCCGCGGCCCCCGCGCTGCTCGCGCAGGCGCAGGGACTCGCCGGCGCTGCTGCGAATGCGAAGCAGGCGGCGCAGGCCGCGGCCCAGCAGGCGCTCACGGCCGAGTGGGCCACGCTGTCGGCGGACCTTCCGGCGCAACTGGCGGCCGTCACCAGCCGGGCCGGCATCCTGGCCAAGTCGAAGAAGCTGCCGGCCGGACTCGATGCCGCGACCGTCGAAGCGGCGAATTCCGGCGCGGCCGAAGCCAAGGTCCTCTGGGACCAGGCGACGGCCGCACAGGCTTCCGGAAACATCGAGCAGGCCGTGACGGCCGCGCGCCAGGTCAAGGAAAAGCTGGACGCGGCGATGGCCAGCCTCGGCATGACGACCGGCTGACCTGCTCGTCCGTCTGACGCACCGACGGGCCGCCTCCGGGCGGCCCGTTTTTTTTGCCGCAGCGCAGTCAATCACGGAAAATGGCGGCTTGCGCGCTCGCGCCCTGTCCTGGAGTTCCACCGTGCCCGCCCCGAACCTCAATCCGATCGACCTGTACGGCGTGCGCAACCTGCTGAGCGACGAGGAGCGGATGGTGCAGGACGCCGTGGCGCGCATGGTCGACGAGAAGGTCCTGCCGATCATCCGCCACCACTTCGAGGACCACACCTTTCCGCGCGAGCTGGTCGGCGAACTCGCAGCGCTCGGCCTGCTCGGCAGTTCGCTCGAAGGTTACGGCTGCGCCGGCATGAACGCCGTCGCCTACGGACTGATCTGCCAGGAACTCGAGCGCGGCGATTCGGGCCTGCGCAGCTTCGTCTCGGTGCAGTCGAGCCTGTGCATGTACCCGATCCACGCGTATGGCAGCGAGCAGCACAAACAGAAGTACCTGCCGCGCATGGCGGCGGGCGAGCTGATCGGCTGTTTCGGCCTCACCGAACCGCACGGCGGCTCCGACCCCGTGAACATGAAGACGCACGCGAAGCGCCGCGGCACGGACTGGGTGTTGAACGGCGCGAAGATGTGGATCACCAACTCGCCGATCGCCGACGTCTTCGTCGTGTGGGCGAAGACCGAGGAAGGCATCCGCGGCTTCCTGATCGAAAAGGGCGCGAAGGGCCTCGCCGCGCCGGAGATCGAGAAGAAGTTCTCGCTGCGCGCGTCGCACACGGGCGCGATCTTCTTCGAGGACGTCGTCGTACCGCAGGAGAACATGCTGCCGGGCAGCGTGGTCGGGCTGAAGGCGCCGCTGTCGTGCCTCACGCAGGCGCGCTACGGCATCACCTGGGGCGTGATCGGCGCCGCGCAGGCCTGCCTCACCGAAGCGCTCGAGTACTCGAAGACGCGCATCCTGTTCAACCGCCCGCTGGCCGCGACCCAGGCCATCCAGATCCGGCTCGCGCAGATGGCGCGCGGCATCACGACGGCGCAGTTGTTGTCGCTGCAGCTCGGCCGGCTGAAGGACCAGGGCGAGATGACGCCGTCGCACGTGTCGCTCGCCAAGTGGAACAACTGCCGCATGGCCATCGACGTGGCGCGCGACGCCCGGGACATACTCGGCGGCGCGGGCATCAGTGCCGAATACAACGCGATCCGGCACGCGCTCAACCTCGAGAGCGTCATCACGTACGAGGGCACCGAGACGATCCACCAGCTCACCATCGGGCGCGAGCTGACCGGCATCAACGCATTCTGACGCGCGTTCGGACACCGAGCGCACGATGGACGTGCTGTCGGCTTTCTTTACGAAACCTGGCTCCCTGCTCGCGCCGGTTGCGCCCCTGCATCGAAATTGCTTCGTAACTCATTGATTTCACTGATGTCGATATCCGTTGGCACGGCACTTGCTCGTCTTCGATTGTCCCGGTTCGATGGTGGTGCGACGAGTGAGCCAGGCCCCGGAAGGGAAAAGATTCGGCAGGGGATGACAGGAATAACAACAGGCGCAGGGAGCGGTGAGGGCCGGAACCCCAGATACGGGCGACAAGAAGTAGAAACACCGAAAAGAAGAACAGAGTTCGCCCCGGAAAAGGACGACAACCCCGCGCAAGCGGGGTTTTTTTTGCCGGGACGCCCGTTTCGACGGCGGTCGTGATTGCCGCGGACTGTCCGCTCTAGACGCGGTTCGCCTTCAGCACCGCGTCCGAATCGATCGCAAGCAGGCGGTCGCCGGCTTCGATGCGCAGGTTCTTCTCGTTCCACAGTCCGATGCGCCGCCCACCGCGGCGGATCTCGACGACCAGCACGCCCGCAATGTCGTGGGCTTCGCGGCCGACCTCGCTCGCACGCGGTTCGCGCTCGACGCAGCTGGTAACTGCCGTGGTACGAAATCAGCTCGGAGACGAAATCGACGGTCGACTGGCTCTCGACCGCGTCCGCCATCAGCACGCCGCCGAAGTGCGGCGGCGAGACCACGACGTCGGCGCCGCCGGACCTCACCAGCTTGATGTTCTCCGGCTCGCCGACGTTGGCGATGAGCCGCACGTCCTTTGCGAGCGCGCGGACGGTGAGCACGACCAGCACCGTCGTGTCGTCGCGGCCGACGCTGACGATCACCGAACGCGCGCGTTCGACGCCCGCGATGTGCAGCAACTCCTCGCTGGAAGCGTCGCCATGCAGGCACGTGAATCCGCGCTCGGCGGCGCGTGCGACTTCGTCGGCGTCCCGGTCGATGACCACGAGCTGCTCCGGCTTCCAGCCGCGCAGCAGCAGCTCGGTCGCGGCGATGGAGCCACTGTGCCCGAAACCGCAGAGGATCATGTGATCGCGCAAATGCTGCTGCAATCGCGTCATGCGCCACTCCTCGATGAATCGCTGGATGATGAACTGGTAGGCCGTGCCCACAAAGGTGAACCACACGAAGATCCGCACCGGCGTGACGAAGAACGCGTCGATCATTCGCGCCTCGTCGGACACGGGCACGATGTCGCCGTAACCCACGGTCGAGATGGTGATCATCGTGAAGTAGACGACGTCGAGCAGCGATACGTGGCCGTCGGTGTTGTCCCGCAACCCGCTGCGATCGAGCAGGAAGACGGCGAACACCGAGAGCACGAGCAGCAATACCACCAAAGCGCGCACGGCGAGCGTCAACTCGGGTGGCGTGGATGACTTGCGGATCAGGATGGGCGTCGTCGATCCGCCGCGCTGCAACCGGATGCGGCGCAGCGCGCGCCGCACCTTGCCGAAGCCATGTACCTCGTCCGGTCGATTCGCCAAGGCGGTGGTTCCCCCTGCCGTTTGTACGGCGACGCGGCGATCGGATCCGGACGGCGCTGAGGCCGCCCGGGTCTTGGGGGAACTATAGCGCAGCGGCCGCGCGGCGCAGGCGCGCGCCGCGGGTTCCGTCAGAAGCCGGCGACGAGCGGTTCGATCTCGTAGCCGATGACTTCGCGCGTCTGCGGATCGACGATCGGCTTGCCGCTGTTGAAGCGGCCGGTGAGCAGCGCGCGCTTCATCATGTTTCCGTCCGGCTTCACACTGCGCACCTCGATCCCGCCTTCGGCGTCGCGCACCAGCGCGGTGACGTGGGTCGCCGGTCCTTCGGCGGCCTGGGCGGGCTCGGGAAACAGCAGGGCAATGATTTCGGATTGCATGGACCTGAATACTTGCATCGGGATATTCCGTGGCGCCCGGATCGAAGCAAGTTGTGTGCCAGCCGCGGCCGCGGCGATTTCCGGCGAATTTCGGGCGGGCCCGGTGTCACAGGGTGACGATTTGCGTCAGCCGACCGACCGCGGGCGTCGGGGCGTGATGTGGGTCACGTGCCGGCGCCGCGTGCCGGCGCGCATTGAATTGCGACGGGCCGCGCGTTAAGTAATATCCTGTGCCGGCGTCAGGACGACTCCGCCATGCCAGCACCAGCCCTTCCCGACATCATCGCGCATCGCGGCAACGCCGCCGAGTTCCCGGAGAACACGCTGCAGGCTCTCGAGTCCGCCGTGGATCTCGGCCTGAAGCACCTGGAATTCGACGTCCAGTTGACGGCGGACCACGTGCCGGTCGTGTTGCACGACTCCACGCTCGAACGCGTCGGCGACCGGTCCGACAGCGTGCACGAACTGAGCTGGGCGCAACTCGCGGAGATCCCGGTCGGCGAGGTCCAGCGTTTCGGTCGCACGCTTCGCCTACACGTATCCGCCGTCGCTGGCGCAGACCGTCGACGCGCTGTCCGGCTGGAGGGACGTCACGGCCTTCGTCGAGATCAAGCGCGCGAGCATGCGCAAGGTCGGCCGCGAAATGGTATTGCGCCGGGTCGCCGAGGTCGTGCGTCCCATCCTCGATCGCGTGGTGTTCATCTCGTTCGACCTGCCTTGCCTCAAGATCCTGCGGATGATGACCGGAGCGCGCGTCGGCTGGGTGCTGCAGTCCTACACCGACGCGTCGCAGCGGGACGCGCAGGCGCTCGAACCCGAGTTCCTGTTCTGCAATCTCGAGCGCGTGCCCGAGGCGACCGCGCAACTGTGGTCGGGTCCGTGGCGATGGGCGATGTACGAGGTGCGCGACATCCGGACCGCGCAACTCTGCCAGGACATGGGGGCGGCCTTCGTCGAATCGATGACCGTGAAGGGGTTGCTGGCCGCGTACGCGGAGAGCCGCCACCAATGGTGAGGGCGCTCGCCGCCGGCCGGCACGCCCGACCCATCCTGTGAGATGAACGAGCCTTCGTCCGGCCTCGCCTGGCTCGCGGGCGAGCTCAGTTCGATTCGACGACAGCTGTTGCCGTCCGGGGAATCGTCGACACTGTATCTCGCGCTCGACCTCGGCGGCAGCGCGGGCCGCGCGTTGCTGTTCGACGCCGTCGGCCGGCAACTCGCCGCGGCGCATTGCCCGATCGGCACGCGCCACACGAGCGACGGCAGCGTCGAGCACGACGCGGACGAGCTCGCGCGGGCGCTCGCCGTTGCAGCGCACGACGTGTGCGAGACGGAGCTGGCGCGCGGTCGCCCGATCGCGGCGGCCGGCCTCGCGACGCAGCGCTCGACGATCGCGTGCTGGGACCGGCGCAGCGGCCTCCCCGTCAGCCCGGCGATTTCCTGGCAGGATCGGCGCGGCGCTGCGTGGCTGACGCAGACCCTGGGTTCGCGCGCGCAATGGGTGCGCCGCAAGACGGGGCTGGTGCTGTCACCGCATTACGGCGCCAGCAAGTTGCGCTGGTGCCTCGATCACCTTCCGGACGTGCGGGCCGCCGCAACCAGCGGGACGCTCGCCGCGGGCCCGATCTCGAGCTTCCTGGCCTATCGCCTGCTGGCCGAGCACCCGGTGGTGGCCGACCCAGCCAATGCCTCGCGCACGTCGTTGTTCGATCCGGACGCCCTCGACTGGTCGCCAGAATTGCTCGATGCATTCGGCATTGCGCGCGCGATCCTGCCGGACTGCGTGGGCACGATTCACGACTACGGCACCCTGGTCGTCGGCGGCCGCCGCATTCCGCTGCGTGCCTGCACGGGGGACCAGTCGGCCGCGGCCTATGCGTTCGGCCGGCCGGTCGAGTCGGTCGCGCTAGTGAATGTGGGCACCGGCGCATTCGTGCAACGCGTGGCCGCCGTCGACACGCCGCTGCCGCCCGGACTGCTGCGCAGTGTGCTGCGCTCGCGCGACGCCGACACGCTTTACAGCCACGAAGGCACCGTGAATGGCGCTGGCAGCGCCGTCGCCTGGCTCCGCGAGCATGTCGCGCTCGACGTCGACCGCGCGCTCGTGAACCTGCCGGCCGATGGCCCGGCCGGCGAACCGCCCCTGTTCGTCAACGGCGTCGGCGGTCTCGGCGCCCCGTTCTGGAAGCACGACTTTCCGATCGAGTTCGTCGGTGGCGGCAGTGAAGCGATGCAGCTGACGGCGGTCGTCGAGAGCGTCGCGTTCCTGCTGGCCGTGAACCTGTCGGCCATGCAACGGTCGGCCCCGCTGATCCGCATCTCGATATCGGGCGGCTTCTCGAACTGCGACTACCTTTGCCGCGCACTCGCCGACCTGAGCGGGCTCGTCGTCGAGCGCTACGCATTGCGCGAGGCCACGGCCCGCGGCGTCGCCTATCTCGCAGCCGGCGAGCCCGACGACTGGCAGCAGCTGGCGGTGGATCGCGTCTTCACGCCGGCCGCCAACGAGCCGCTGCAGCGTCGTTACGCGAGCTGGCGACGCGAGATGGACCGGCGCGGCGCGAACGTGCGGTGACGAGACCGCGCGACGGGGGTGCAGGGGTCGGTTTGCCGCTCCATGTCGGACGCGCGCTGCGAGAATCGCGCCGAGGAACGGCCGAGTCTCTCGGCGCTGCCATTGCGCGAGCGGTCTCGAGGCGAGATTGGCGCAGGCGCAACGGCGAGAAGTGGAGACGCTCTCGAGACTGCGTTCTCGCTGCGCGGTCGACCTGGACCGTCAAACCGACCGCCTGCACCCTCGTTGCGCGATCGACTTTTCAGCGCAACGAACTCGCGCTACCGCGAGCATTCAGCGTCGCCAGGATCTCGCGCTCGATCCACGTCGGTCCGTCGCCGCCGGCGTAGTAGCCGCAATGCCCGCCGAAACGCGTGAGTGTCACCTCGAGCGCAGGCGGACGGGCCACCCGCTCGAGATCCGCAGCCGGGATGATCGGATCGTCCGCGGCCGCGATGATGCGCGTACGCGCGTCGAGCGGAGCGAGGGCCTCGCCGACGATCGCGTAACCGCGCAGGTATTGCTCAAGCGACGGAAAGCCCCCGTAATGCCGCGCCAGCACGTCCGTCATGTCCGTCAGGTTGTCGAGCCGGATGACGTCGCTCAGGTCGTAGGCCGCCGGCCACGCCGCCTGCTTCTTGCGCAGCGAGCGCCGCCACTTCCACACGAAGTACTGCCGGTAGAGCGCCCAGCCGGATTCGAGCCGCAGCAACGTGTGCTCCGGATCGATCACCGGGCACACGGCAACGATCCGCTCCAGCTCGATGCCCGCGCCGCGCGCCCGCGCGCCGACGCGCAGCGAGAAGTTGCCGCCGAGCGAAAAGCCGGTCAGGCACAGCGCGCGATCCGGATTGAGCTGCTGGATACGCCGCACGGCGCCGACCACTTCGCCGATCCGGCACGAGTGAAACAGCTCCGGGTTCAGGTGATGGCTTTCGCCGTGGTCGCGCAGGTTGAGCCGCACGACGTCGAATCCCCGGTCGAGCAGGAACTGGCCGAGCGAGAGGATGTACAGCGACTGCGCGCTGCCCTCCCAGCCGTGCAGCAGCACCGCGAGGCGGCTCGCGGCGGGCCGGCCGATGCGCTGCTGCGTCGCGTGGTGCGCGAGCAGGCGCACGCCCTCGCCGCAGTCGAGCACCACGTCCTCGGACGCATCGATCAGGCGGCCGCTGCGCCGCTCCACGCCGGGTCGGCGAAACGGCAGGCTCGGGTAGATCGACTGCACGTGAGGATTGCGCAGCCGCGAGGGCGGCGCGAAGTCGTCGAGTGCCCCGGTCATGCGGCGGGCCTGGGTTCCCATGCGCGGCTGCGGGTCACCTGCAGCTGGCCCGAGCCGGGCAGAGACTCGACGAAGCGACGGCCCAGCAACTGCGACGGCGTCCGGTAGCCGCCAGGCCCCGAATAACCGAGGACATGCTGCAGTGCTCCGACCGCCGCGTGCACCGTCAGCTCGTACGGATTCGCGACGCGGATACGCACGGTCACGGCTTCGCCGCTGGGCGCCTGCGCCTCGCCCCACACGAAAGCCGGGCTGCGTTCGCGCTCGGCCGCGTCCGGTCCGCGCGCGCCCTTTGCCGCCTGGCGCTTCGCCAGCGACTGCACGAATCCGAGTCTCAGCAGCGCGCCGAGCCAGTTGAGACGGCGCAAGGCGGCGACCTGGTTGCGAGGCATCGCAAGATAGACCTCGATGTTCTGAATGCCCGTCGTGAAGTACGCCGTGCTCACGTCGCCCCACGGGATCGTGACCGCGCTTTTCACGCCATTGCCGAAATCAATGTCGCGTTCGCGGAATGCGTGGGCGACTTTCGTGAGCTGGCCGGAGCTGCGGATGCAGCCGCCGGCCGCAAGGCCTTCGATCGTCGTCTTCGCGGTCCCGTGACTCGTGCTGATGCGGGAATCGAAGCCGAGCGCGAGATACGTCGCGTCGGGCAACTGCGCCTTGAGCTCGGCGGCCACGCAGTCGGTCGGCACCACGTCGAAACCCACACCCGGGCAAAGCACGGACCCCGACTCCCGCGCCGCCGCATCGAGGGCATGCGCCGCCTCGAAGACCGGGATCTCGCCGGTGATGTCGAGGTAGTCCGTGCCCGCGGCGAGACACGCCCGCATCATCGGCGCCGCGGTGGCGGAGAACGGGCCCGCGCAATGCAGCACCGCGCGGACACCGCGCAGGACCTGAGTCAAGGCCGTGACGTCGCCGAGCCCGATGACGATCGAACCGCAGCCGAGTTCCGCGGCGAGCTTCGTGATCGCGTCGCGATTGCGTCCGGCGAGCACGGGCCGCAGTCCGCGGCGCACGGCTTCGCGCGCGATCAGCTCGCCCGTGTAACCGTTGGCGCCATACAGGACGGACGTCGGGCCGGTCATGCGGCGGGGATCACCCGGAACTCGACGCGGTTGTTCTGTGCGGCGATGGTGTTCCACTCGCCGGCGGTCGCCTTCTCGCCCTGCTCGGGGTAGGCCAGCTGGCTGCGTCGCCCCGCTGCGACCGCGTCGACGACGATGGCGCCGCCGGTGCGCTGGCGCAACGTCGCAGCGAAGTTCGCGAAATCGACCGACTGGTGCTGCGCCGGCGACAACGCGTCCTCGAACGGGTTGCCGACGAGGTCGCACTTCTGCGCCGGCAGGTCCGTGTCGGCGACCGAGAAACCCTCGCCCGCATTGCCGGTCAGGCAGAAGTCGCCGACGAACGCCTCGATGCGAATGCGTCCCTTGAATTTCTGCGCCTCGAGCGTCGCGGCCAGCCCCCGCAGGCGATCGAGCCGCCCGTTGGAGAGCGGGGTTTCTCCATATGGCACGTACTCGGTCGCGAGCGGGCCCGACGGCGGCCCGCCGCGCCCGTCGACGGCAGCGACCCCTGGCAGTCCGGCGGCCGGCATGGCGGAGACGGCCGCCGCCGCCGCGGTCGCCCGCGCAGCCGCAGTCTCGGCCTGCGCCTTGGCGAGTTCGCTCGACAGTTGCTGGTTGGCCTGGAATGTCTGCCAGAACAGCCAGCCGAGGATCAGCGCCGGCAGCAGGCCGACCAACGTGGTCAAGGCCACCGGCCACCACTGTCGGGCCGGGGCCGGCGGAATCGACGGCTCGATCGTGGGCGTCATCGGCATCCTGGCGACGCCTTCCTTGATCTCGGTGCCGAGACGGCGGGCGAACGCCTCGAAAGTCGCAAGCACGAAACGGCGCTGCTCGGCGAGCTGGTCCTTGACCAGCTGCTGGGTAGACTGGCGCAGGGCGGCCTGCATTTCCGCGAGGTGCGTCGGCTGGATCGTCACGCCGGCCGCGGTGGCGAACGGCGCCGCGGCCGCGGCGGGGACGGCCGTGGACGCAGCTACGGCCGACGCCGAAGCAGACACGGTCGCTTCGACGGCATCCGCCACCGCCAGGTGCGGAATCGTCATACTGCCGTCGAACAGCGCCGACCGCTGGGTGCGGCGTTCCGGCAACAGCCGCAGCTGATACAGGACGCGCGACACGTCGACCGGACGGACCGTCTTCGGCAACACCCCGATGGCGCCGAGAGCCCGGGCCTGGCTGACGTACAGCTCACCCTCTTGAGAGGTGTACATCATCAGCGGGATCATCGCCGTCTGCGGTTCGCCCTTGATGGCCTGGACGGCCTGGAACCCGTCCATGCCGGGCATCAGGTGGTCCATGAAGATGACGTCCGGGCGGGACTGCTGCAGGTATTCGAGCGCCTGTTCGGCAGATTCGGCCGTATCGACCGTCATGCCATGCTGTTCGAGCATGCGGCTCAGGATCACCCTCGCCGACCGTGAATCGTCCACGATCAGGGCTCGCTTGCCCGTCGCCATGCCCAGCTTCCTTTGGCGGACACCCGAAATGGCGCCGCGAGTACCGGCTTTCTACCTTGAACCGGGCTTGAAGCCAATCCCGGCAAACGCCTCTGGCCCCGGCAATCGCCGGGGGTATGCTCAGATTGAGGATTCCATAGCTAAAACGGAGGCAGGAAATGCCCTATTCAACGGCGGACATCCGCAACATCGCCCTGGTGGGTCAAGCAGGCGCGGGCAAGACGCTGCTGGCCGAAGCCTTGCTCGCGCAGACGGGAGCCATCCGGGCCAAGGGGTCGCTGGCGCGCGGGACGACCGTGTGCGATTTCGATCCCCAGGAGAAGGCGCTGCAGCACTCGCTCGACGCGGCGATCTGCGGCTTCGAGACGCAAGGCAAGCGCGTCAACATCATCGACACCCCGGGGTATCCCGATTTCCTCGGCCGCTCGTTGAGCGCGCTCGAGGCCGTCGAGACGGCGGTGATCGTCGTCAGCGCGGTCAACGGCGTCGACTCGATGACGCAACGCATGATGGAATTCGCGAAAAACCGCGGGCTCTGCCGCCTGATCGTCGTGAACAGGATCGACAGCCGCGAGGCGCGCACGGAGGAAGTGCTCGAGGAAATTCGCGAGGCATTCGGCCGGTCCTGCCTGCCGCTCAACCTGCCGGCCGAGGGCAGCAAGTCGGTCGTCGACTGCTTCTTCCAGCCGCACGGCAAGCCCGCCGACTTTTCGACCGTCGAGGACGCGCACACGCAGATCATCGACCAGGTGGTCGAGGTCGACGAGGAACTGATGGCCATCTACCTCGAGCAGGGCGAGGAGATCTCGCCCGAGCAGCTGCACGACCCGTTCGAGAAGGCGCTGCGCGAGGATCATCTGGTGCCGATCTGCTTCTGCTCGGCCGAGACCGGCGCCGGCATCCCCGAGCTGGTCAACGTGCTGTTGAAGCTGATGCCGAACCCGACGGAAGGCAATCCCCCGCCGTTTCTCAAGGGCGAAGGCGAGGCGGCCGAGCGCGCCGTCATCTCGCCCGATCCCGCGAAGCACGTCCTCGCGCACGTGTTCAAGGTCACGATCGACCCGTTCGTCGGCAAGCTCGGCATCTTCCGCGTGCACCAGGGCACGCTGAAGCCGGGCGCGCAGCTGCTCGTGGGCGACGGCCGCAAGCCGATCAAGCTCGCGCACCTCTACCAGCTGCAGGGCAAGGACCACGTCGAGATCACGCAGGCCGTGCCGGGCGATATCTGCGCGGTACCGAAGATCGACGAGATCTCACTTCGACGCCGTGCTGCACGATTCGCACGACGAGGACCACTACCACCTGAAGTCGGTCAGCTTCCCGCCGCCGATGCTCGGCGTGGCGATCCGCGCCGAGAAGCGCGGCGAGGAGCAGAAGCTCTCCGAGTCGCTGCACCGGCTCGTCGCCGAAGACCCCTGCGTGCGCGTCGAGCGCACACACAGCCAGAACGAGACCGTGCTGTACGGGCTCGGCGACCTGCACCTGCGCGTGATGCTGCAGCGTATGACGCGAGCGCTACGGCGTGGCGGTCAAGACCAGCCCGCCGAGCGTGCCGTATCGCGAGACGATCACGCGGCCGGCCGAAGGCCATCACCGCCACAAGAAGCAGACGGGCGGCGCGGGCCAGTTCGGCGAGGTGTACCTGCGCGTCGAGCCGCTGCCGCGCGGCACCGGCTTCGAGTTCGTCGACGACGTCGTCGGCGGCGCGATTCCCGGCCAGTTCATCCCGGCCGTCGAGAAAGGCGTGCGCCAGGTGCTCGCCGAGGGCGCGATCGCCGGCTTCGCGCTGCAGGACGTCGCGCGTCAGCGTGTACGACGGCAAGCACCACGCCGTCGACTCCAAGGAAGTCGCGTTCGTCGCGGCCGGCAAGAAGGCGTTCGTCGACGCGATCCAGGAAGCGCGGCCCGATCGTGCTCGAGCCGATCGTGCGCGTCGACGATCAGCACGCCGGCCGGCGCGATCGGCGACATCACCAGCGACCTCTCGACGCGGCGTGCGCGCATCAGCGGACAGGACACGCTGTCCGGGCGGGCGCTCGGAGATCGCCGCGCTGGTGCCGCTCGCCGAGCTGCAGGACTACCTGTCGCGACTGAAGGCGCTCACCGGCGGCGAAGGCACGTACACGATGGACCTGAGCCACTACGACCCGGTGCCGCCGCGCAAGCAGCAGGAACTGGCCGCGGCGTTCAAGCCGCAGGAAGAAGTCGACTAGCGCCGCATGCCGACCGCGGCGATGGCCGACCCGGCATCCGGGCTCGCCCGCACGGGCGAGGACCGGACCCGGGTCAGAACGTGTAGCCGAATTCCTTGATTTCGCGCGCGCAGGCGGTCGCGATGTAGTCCCTTTCCCAGGCCGAATACACTTCCTGGTAGGGGCGGCGGTCCTTGCGGACCGCCCTTGGCATTCGGCAGGCTGAGCTTGCCAGGCAGGCGGAGGTGTTGCGTCGCCTCGTCGAGTTCGGCGGCCAGGTTCTCGTACCGCAGCACGCGGTCCACCACGATCTTGCCGTCGATTGCGTAGGTGTCGAAGTTCGAAATGAGCTCTCGGCGCTGCATCTTCTTCAGGAACCGGCGCAACGTCGGCATCCGCCGCTTGCTGCGGTTCTGCCAGTAGTAGGCCGAAATCGCGCGGTCCCAGGGGTTGCGCTCGACGCAGAATTTGAAATACGAGTTCCAGATCTCCGGCTCGATGCGCGCGACGATTTCCTGCGCGGGTATGTGGTTGTAGAAGCCGACTTCACGCCGCCGGACGTAGTGGTCGAACAAATCGCGGCGCGTGTAGCGTTCCCGCGGAATCAGGTAGTTCGCCGGGCCCTGATAACCGAGTTTGGTCCGCGTCGGTTCGTCGCGCCAGCCGAACGGAGTCAGGATGTCGCCCGGGCCGCAGTACTGGGACAGGGCGATCTCGATGCTCGTACCGGCCGTCTTCTTCGTTTTCAGAAAAATGAACCGGTGCGTATGGTTGATGATCACGAATCCGTCCCCTCCGGCGCAGGATGCGCGAATGATCGGTCATGGCGGCGATATTTGCGATAATTTCAATCCCACTGGCGCCCGCACGGCAGCATGCGATCGCGCCGCCCGCTTCCAGGGACGCTCGATGGACCAGACGATTCCTTTCGGCCGCCTGCGCGACCAGATCCGGATCGAGCACGGCGAGGTCAGGCCGGGCCGGGTGACCGTCTACTCGATCATGCGGAACGAGCGGTTTTTCCTCGACGCATTCTTCAGTCACTACCGCGCGCTCGGCGTCGGACAGTTCCTGATCCTGGACGACGGATCCGAGGACGGATCGGTCGAGTTCTTCAAGGCCCAGCCCGATTGCGTGCTGCTGTCGTCGCCGTTGAAGTACGGTTCCGAAATCGTCGTGCGCATGCCGAACGGCCGGGTCAAGACGGATCGCGCCGGCGTCCTCTACAAGCGGGTCATCGGCGAGACGTACTGCACGGACGACTACTCCATCTACGCCGATGCGGACGAGTTCCTGGTCCTGCCGCCCGAAGTCGCCGACCTGGCGACGCTCTATCGCAGGATGCGCGAGCGCTCGATCGACGCAGTCGTCGCCTCGCTGGTGGAGTTCTATCCCGCGTCGGTCGGCGAACTCGAGGGATCGCCGGAGCCGCGCACCTTCGAGGACCTGGCCCGCCTGTACCCGTATTTCGACGCCGTACCGCTCGTGAAATTCCGGCCCGGCCTGCCGCCCAAGCGGATCAACGGCAGCGCTTCCAGGCGCCTCTTCGCCCGCTACGGCATCAGGCTCCCGCGCCCGGCGGCGCGGTTCGCGCCGCAATGGCTCAACGACACGTTGCCGCGGCCGCCGGGCAAATCGGCGACGATGAAGACGCCGATCGTGCGCTGGCGCCCAGGCGTGTGGATCTCGGACACGCATCGCAGCAACGTCCGGCCGAGCGACGACATCCTGCTGGCGTTCGCGCACTTCAAGTTCAACCACAATCTGGCACGCAAGACCGAAGAGGCCATCCGGCTCCGGTCCTACGCTGGCAAGAGCGTCAAGTACGAGTTGTATGCCGACCTGCTGACACGGATGATCGCGGCGAATGCTGCGTTCACGGGACCCTACTCGCAACGCTACACCGGTGCGCCGATCTCGCGCAGGCCGGCCTGGTGAGTTGGGGCCTGGGCTGAACCGGGAGCACGGGAGAAAGCCATGTGCGGCATAGCGGGCTTGATCGGCAGCAAGGCGGACGCCGCCACCGTCCAGCGCATCGCGGACCAGCAGAGGCATCGCGGCCCGGACGACATCGGCGTCTGGTGCGAGGAGGGAGCGGCCCTGGCGCACACGCGGCTCTCGATCCTCGACCTGTCCGCCGCCGGCCATCAACCGATGCATCTCGGGCCGCTGACGATCGTCTACAACGGCGAGATCTACAACTTCCGCGAACTGCGCGCCAGGTTGCCGGGCCGTTCCTGTCCAATTCCGATACCGAGGTTCTGCTGCACCTGTACCGGGAGCACGGCGACCGCTGCATCGAACACCTGCAGGGCAGGTCGCGTTCGCGATCTGGGACAGCGCTCGCCACGGCGTTCGCCGCGCGCGACCACCTGGGCATCAAGCCGTTTCACTACTGCATGAAAGACGGCACGCTGCATCGCCTTGGAGGTCGGCCCGCTAAGGCGGCTGCGGCGGGGCGATCGATCGCACGTCCATCGTCGACGACATGACCGACGGGTACATCCCGTCGCCGAAGACGATAGACGGCGACATCAGCAAATCGCCGCCCGCGCACACGCTGGCCCCGAAAACGGGAAACTGCAGGTGCAGCGCGACTGGAGCGCGGTGGTCGACCCGATGATCGACGACATGACGGTCGCCGTCGACGGCTCGACGGCCTGCTGCGCGAATCGTTCCGTTGCAGCTCGTTCGACGTCCCGATCGGCGTCTTCTGAGCGGTGGCATGGACTTCGTCACGATCACGTACTACGCGGGCAAGGTCAGCACGTTCACGCTCGGCCTCGACGATCCGGCCAAGTCAGAAGCGGCCGCGGCACGCAGCGTCGCGCAGCTCCTCGGGACGG
>CAWJMS010000010.1:0-25313 GCA_963843985.1 uncultured Gammaproteobacteria bacterium
CAACAATCTCTCGCGCATGCTGGCCCCAACACGATGCATTTCGTCCCTGAATCGAATGCGGGTCGGCCCGCGCACGATCAAGCTACATCGGAGTCCATGCAAGGTTCGTGTGGCGACCCCGGGGGTCGGGGCAGTTCCCGCGGCGTTCCAACATGAGGGGGAGTTTCCATGTCCACTAAGCGCAATGTCGTCCTGGCCACAGCCTGCGCCATCGCGCTCGGCTCGATCCGCCGTGTCGGCACAGCAGGCTTCGAGCACCTCCGGCTCGTCGGAGCTCGAGGAAATCATCGTCTACGGGTCGCAGATCACGCTGCCGCCGGCGTACGCCGGCGGCCAGGTCGCGACCGGTGGTCGCGCCGGCATCCTCGGCAATCTGGATACGATGGAGACACCGTTCTCCACGACCAATTACACGGCCGACTTGATCGTGAACCAGCAGGCCAAGAGCGTCGCCGACGTGCTGCTGAACGACCCGAACGTGCGCGTCGCGCGTGGGTTCGGCAACTTCCAGGAACTGTTCATGATCCGCGGCTTCCCGGCCTACTCGGACGACATGACGTACAACGGCATCTACGGCATCCTGCCACGCCAGTTCGTCGCGTCCGAGTTCCTCGAGCGCGTCGAGGTGTTTCGCGGCGCGAGCGCCTTCCTGAATGGCGCGGCGCCGGGCGGCAGCAACCTCGGCGGTGCGATCAACCTGGTGCCGAAGCGAGCACCGCATGATGGCCTCACTCGCCTGACGGCCGGCTACGAGAGCACTGCCGCAGGTTACCTCGCAGCGGACGTCGGCCGCCGCTTCGGAGAAGACGGGTCCGACCGGCATCCGCGCCAACGCAGCCTACCGTGACGGAGAAACCTCGGTAGAGGACCAGGATCGTCAGCTGACGGTGCTGTCCTTCGGCGTCGACCACCAGGGCGAAAAGCTGCGGCTATCCGCGGACCTCGGTTACCAGGACCACCACATTGACGCGCCGCGGCCGAGCGTGACTCCGATCGGCGGGGTCGCGAGACCGCCCGATGCGGACGGCAATTTCGCCCAGAAGTGGACCTACACGGACGAGCAGCAGCTGTTCGGCGTGGTGCGCGCGGAATACGACATCACGAGTGCCGTGTCAGCCTGGGGTGCCTTTGGCATGCGCCATGGCGAGGAGGCAAACGTTCTTGCGAACCCGAATGCACTGTCAGACGGCTCGCTGACGGCTTATCGCTTCGACAACGCGCGCGAGGACGACGTCTATTCAGGCGAGATCGGCCTCCGCTGGGACTTTGCCACCGGCCCGATCGAGCACCGCATCATCGTCTCCGGCTCGTTGTTCAACATCGATTCGAAGAACGCCTATGCGTTCTCCAACTTCTTCGCGCCGTTCGCGAGTGACCTCTATCACCCCGTCGACGCGGAGAAACCGCCAGCGGACTTTTTCGTCGGCGGCTCCCTCAATAACCCGCACAAGACGTTCAGCACCGAGACCTCGAGTTACGCCCTTGCGGACATGATGAAGTTCGCCGACGGCAAATTCATTCTGACGCTGGGTGCGCGCGACCAGAAGATCAACAGCGACAACTTCGACTACAACTCGGGCAACAAGATTTCGGGCTTCGACGACAGCAAGACGACGCCGGTCGGCGGTCTCGTGTTCCGCCCGATCGAGTCGGTCTCGCTTTTCGCGAACTATATCGAGGGCCTGGTTGCAGGCGACACGGCGCCATTCAGCGGGCCGCCACCGGCATTCGCGCCCGTCTTGAACGCCGGAGAGATTCAGAAGCCGTACGCGGCGGAACAGGTTGAACTGGGCGTGAAGTGGGAATCGGAGACGCTCGGTGCCACTCTGAGCGCGTTCAACGTCACCAAGAAGGTCGGCACACTGTCTGACGAATTCGACGATCCGGAGACGGAGGCGACGGAGCTGTTTTACAAGCTCACCGGCGAGCAACGCAACCGCGGCGTCGAAGCCAGTGTGTTCGGTCAGCCACTCGACGTGTTGCGCATCATTGGCGGCATCACCTGGCTCGACGCGGAATACACCAAGGGCGGCATCGGCCTGCCGAAGGGTAAGAACCCGATCGGTACGCCGGACACGCAGGCCAATGTCAATGTCGAGTGGGACCTGCCGCTCAAGGGCCTGACACTCGAGGGTCGTGCGATATACACCTCGAAACAGTTCGCCGACACCGCCAATACGCTGGAGATTGACGCGTGGACGCGCTTCGACATCGGTGCGCGGTACGCCACCGAAATCGCGGGTCGTCCGTTCTCGGTCCGCGCCCGCATCGACAACGTGACGAACGAGAACGACTGGATCTCCGCAGGCGGTTACCCGTTCCAGGGCTACATGGTGCTCGGTGCCCGATGACGTTCGTGGTGTCGGCCTCGATCGACTTCGTGACCTCCCCCCGGTCAGAAAATTGGGGACATTCATCTGTTTCGCGCACACGGCACGACACGGGTGGATGTCCCCGATTCTTCGCGGCTGAATCGGTGAATGTCCCCTATTTCGGAGGATGATCGGACCAGAACCACGGCGTGGCAGCGGCCGCTTTCGTGGCCAGCACTTCGTGAGCGTCGCGCCCTCGTAGAGCCGGCCGTTCTTCATCACCTCGCGGATCGCGAGAGTGTTCGCGATGTCGGCTCAGCGGGTTGCTGTCGAGCACCACCAGGTCCGCGTACTTCCCTGCCTCGATGCTGCCGAATTCCGTCGCGCGTCCGATTGTCTCGGCGGAGCCGAGCGTTGCCGAGCGCAGCACTTCCATCGGGGTCATGCCACGCCTGCGCGTATGCCTGCATTTCCCAGTGAAAGCCCAGGCCCGGCACTTCGCCGTGACTGCCGACACCAAGCAGCCCGCCCAGCGCGCAGGACTCTCGCCGCGCTCTCTGCAACACGCGGAAACAGGTATTCGCGAGAGTCCCGCCAGGTGCGCTGCAACGACTTGATGTCGACTACGTAGTGCGGCGCGAACCGGTTGAACTTCGGATCGTCGTGCGGCGCCGTGCGGCCGATGTAGTAGTCCTGGCCCTCGGGGCCGCCGTGCGTGATCATCAACGTCAGCGTGTAGCTCACGCGAGTCCGCGCCAGCAATTGCACGACGTCGTCGTACAGCGGCACCGTGGGCAGCGAGTGTTCGTTGCCTGCGTAGCCGTCCATGATCTGCGTCAGGTCCAGCTTCAGCGACAGCGCACCCTCGGTCGTCGGCAGGATGCCTTGCTCGCGCGCCGCCATGGCGACCCACTCGCGGACGCGCCGATTGCCGGTGCGGTATTCCTTGAGGTTCCGCGTGCGGTAGTGCACCGGCGTTGCGCGACAGGACGGCCGCGACTTCCTGCGGCGACTGGAACTCGTTGAACGAGAACAGCGCCGGGCCGGTGGTGTGAATACGCGACCCGATCACGAGCCCGGCATCGACGAGATCCTCGTAGGCCAGCATGTCGATGCTGAGCGACGAGGGGTCGAAGCCGGTTGTCACGCCGTATGCCAGATTGGCCAGCGGCCCCCACGGCTGCAGGTCGAGGATGCCGCGGCGGATGTCCGCGATGTGATCGTGCGCATCGATGAAGCCCGGCACGATGTAGCGGCCGCTCACGTCGCGCACCGTAGCGCCCGAAGGCACATCGACCTTGCCGCGCGGGCCGACGGCGGCAATGTGGTCGTCGCGAATGACCACGTCGGCGTCAGCGATGACCTCCTCGCCGCGCATCGTGACGACCGTGGCCCCGCGCAGCACGAGCACACCACGCGGCACGTCTCGCGGCACGGATACTACGACAGCAAAGGCCTCGACACCGGCGCGCCCCGGCACCGGTGCGTCGGCCGTGCCGCCGGTTGCGCCCGGCGTATTCAGGCTCACGGTCGCCAACGGGCGGCGATAGAACGTCGAGCCCACGGCCCAGGTGATCGTGCGACCGCCGTCGGCCCATCCGAAGAAGTCGGCCCCGACGTCGGTGATGCGCCGATGTGCAACGGACGGGTGCGAGACGTCGACGACCTTGTCCTTGCCGGTCGGGATCGCGATCACGTGCAACTGCTGCGCAATCTGTGCAAGTGCCCAATGGCCGTCGGGGCTGATCTTCAGGTCGTCGACCGATGCAGGGCCTTCGGCGAAATACCAGCCGGGCCCCTTGGCCTGCACCACCAGCTCGCGGCCCGAGCCGTCGAGCGCCACGGCTGTGAGGCCGCCACCGAAATTCACGTACACGCGTCCGGTCGACTGCGTGAATTGCGGCTTGCCGCCCAGCACACCCTTTGTGATGACCACGGCGGGCCCGCCGCCCGCGGGCAGCTTGATGAGGTCCGACTGCCGCAGGCTGCCGTATTCCATGTAGCCGTGCAGGCGGACCGCATTACTCGAGCGCTCGGCGACGACGGCGCTGCCGTCCGGCGTGTACGTCGGCTGCGTATAGAACGCCGGGGTGTCGGTGAGCCGGCGCGGCGCGTCGCCGCCGTCGAGCCGCGCGGACCAGATGTGCCCGGCCTCGATCGCCGTCCACGTGACGTAGAGCAGCGACTTGCCGTCCGGCGACCACGACGGCTGGAACTCGGGGGTCTCGCTCGTCGTCAACCGGCGCGCCCGCGCGCCGCGCTTCAGCTCCATGACGTAGACGTGGCCGAGCGCGGAAAACGCCACGTGGCGTCCATCGGGCGACTGCACCGGCTCCTGGATCAGGCGCGCGCGGACCTCGCCCGTTTCCTGCGGGATCGGAACGCGCAGTGACGGTCCGATGTCGAGCGACACGTGAGCCTGGAACGGGACCGGTGTTGCGCGTCCGTTGGCGAGGTCGAGACGTTCGAAGTTGCCGCCGGTGCTCAGGATCAGCGCCTGGCCATCCCGCGTGAACGTGTAGCGCGGCAGCAGATCCTGCGACGAGAACGACATCAGCTGGTCCTGCTGCACCGGATAGGCGAGCCAGCGGTCGTCCTGCGTCTCGAGGTCGAGCACGCGCAGGCCGGTGCGTCCGTCGAAGCGCGTTGCATACACCACCTTGCGACCGTCCGGCGACACGCGCGGCCGGAACGCGGTGCCGAGACTCAGGTCGGGGCGCGGGCTGCGCGGCGCCGAGACCAGCGTCTCCTCGGCGTGGCTCGCGAGGTCGAGTCGCCGGATGGTCCACTCGGGCACCTTGTCGTAGTCGAGTTCGCCGACGTGCGCGGCATAGTAGAGGTAGCGTCCGTCTGCGGACGCGCCCGCGCCGAGCACGCTGCGCCACGAGTCGCGCGGCTCGTCCGCCCGCGAACGCACTGGCAGCACGATCTTCTCTGGACCGGGACTCGCCGGGTCATAGCTCCAGAGTTCGAATGCGTTCTGGTCGGCGCGGTGATGAGAGACGTAGATCGTCCTGCCGTCCGCCGACCATTCCGGCGACACGAACGTATCGTAGTCGTCGCGCAGCGAGACCTGCCGAGGTTGCGAGCCGTCGGCATGCGCGACCCACACGTTTTCGGCGCCGGAGCGATCGCTGAGGAATGCGATCGATGCGCCGTCGGGCGAGTACACCGGCTGCGAATCGAACGCGAGCCCGGACGTCAACTGCCTGGCCTTTCCTCCGTCGACGGGCAGCGAGTACAGGTCACCGAGCAGGTCGAAGACGATCGTGCGACCGTCCGGCGACAGGTCGAGCGACATCCAGGTGCCTTCGCTCGTGTCGAACTCGACGTGGCGCCCCGGCTTCAACGGCAGTCCATCGTTCGTGCCGGCCGCGAAGACCTCGCCGGCCGCAAGAACTGCGATCGCGACTGCGATCAGCGATAGGCGGGCGGCCATGGATCCTGGCGATGCAACGGCGAGTAGCGCTCGCGCAGCACTTTCTGCCGGGTGTCGAGCGAGACGGCCTGGCCACGCACGTAGACGGCGACCGGCACGCTGGACGGTTCGAGCGGATCCCCGCTCCACAGTACGACGTCGGCGTCCTGGCCGCGCACCAGCCGGCCATAGTGATCGTCGATGCCCCAGAGCCTGGCCGGATTGACGGTGATGGCGCGGAGCGCCTCGTTCCACGGCAGGCCGTGGGCCACCGCGACACCGGCGGCTTCGCGCAGCACGGAACCGACGTTGTGGCTGAGGTGCACGCCCGGCGCGTAGAACGCGATCACGACGCCGGCGCGCTGCAGCAGCGCCGCATTGTCGGCGCGCGCGCCGAGCTCGTCGTATGTGGCGGGCAGGTTGGCGAACGGGTCGAGCACCACGCCGACGCCGTTCGCCGCCAGCAGGTCCGCCACTCGCCACGCTTCCGCGCCGCCGTAGATGATGACGCGAATGCCATAGTCCTTGCCGAGCTGCACGGCCTGGCGGATGTCGGATTCGCGGGCGGCCGCGATCGCGAGCGGCACGCGCCCCGCGACGACCGGTTGCAGCGCCTCGATGTCGAGGTGATTGAGCACCTGGTCGCGCGGCCCGCCGACCTTGTCCGAAGGCCGGTACTTCTTCGCCTCGTCGAACGCGTTGCGGATCAGCTGCCACTGCGCGCTGCGCGAGCCGCTGCCCTGCAGCGCCGCGACGCCGCCGACGACGATGAACAGGCCCGCTCTCGGACGCTCGATCAGCTGCGCCGAATCGTCGAGCCGCAGCAGCGCGCCGAGGCCGGAGAACGGCAGGTCGGCCGAGCCGACCGGATAGGTCACGGCGCGCGTGAGGCCGTCGGCCCGCGCCTGTGCGATCAGCGTCGAATTCGCATTCACTGCGTACTCGACGTCGAACGACGCGCCGAGCGGTCCCTTGGAGACGGCCGGGTCGGTGGTCTCCTTCAAGGACAGCAATTCGACGAGCCCGAGTTCGCGTGCCGGCGCCCATGATGCCCGCCGTGACGATGCCGCCTTTTGCGTCGACGACGCGAGCCGCCGCGGGTGTCGCGCCGTCAGCCGTCACCGAGACGATGCGACCGTCGTCGATCACGATAGTCGCACTGCTCGATCGGCTCCGCCTGCTCGCCGGTGTAGGCGCGCGCGTTGACGATCGCGAGCGACTCGGCACGAACGGCGCCCGTTGACACCAGCAGCGTTGCGAACGATGCCAGAGCGATGACGCACGTGGAGCGCACGATCAACCTCATGGCGGCGACCGCAGTGCCGGCAGCCCGGCCTCGAAATCCGAGTGGGGTTGCCGCCGCGGGTCCTTGCGATCGAACACGAGCGCGCCGTCGACGAACACCTCGTCCGCCAGCGTGTAGACGCTGAACGGGTCGCCTGACCAGATCACGACATCGGCAGATTTACCGGGCTCCAGCGACCCGATCCGATCGCCGAGGCCCATCGCCGCGGCGGGCGCGCTCGTCACCCACGTGATCGCGTGTTCGCGCGAGATGGGCAGGCCCGCGCGCTGGCCGGCCGCCATCGCCTTGGCGGCCTCGAGCACCAGCCGCTGGCCAAGGATCGACGAGTCGGAGTGCATCATGACGCAGGCGCCCGCCGCGTCGACGTAAGCGGCATTCTCGCGGATCGCGTCGAACGTCTCCTGCTTGTAGCCCCACCAGTCGGACCACACCGCGGCGCAGGTGCCTTCCTTCTTCAGCAGGTCGGCGATCTTGTAGGCCTCGGCCGCGTGGTGAAACGCGGTGATCTTGAAATTGAACTCCCGGGCGACGTCCAGCACCGTGGCCATGTCGTCGGCGCGGTAGCAGTGCACGTGCACCTTGATGTCCCCGTGCAGCACGCCCGCCAGCGTGTCGAGCTTGAGATCGCGCTTCGGCGGCTCGTCCTCGTCGCCTCGCTCGTACTTCTCCCAGTCGTCCAGGTATTCGCGTGCGTGAATGAAGGCCTCGCGGTACCCCGCGACGTTGCCCATGCGGCTCGAGGGAAAGCGCCCGTTGTCGCCGTAGTTGTATTTCGGGTTTTCGCCGCAGGCCATCTTCAGCGAGTACGGGGCGCCGGGAAACTTCTTCGCCTGCACCGTCGTCGCCGGCACGTTGCGCAGCACCACGCCGCGGCCGCCGAACAGGTTGCCCGAGCCTGGCAACACCTGGATGGTCGTGACACCCGCGGCGATGGCTCGCGCGAACGCCGGATCCTGCACGGTGATCGAATGCTCCGCCCAGACGTTGGCGGTGTTGGGGTCGGTCGTCTCGCTGACGTCCGAGTGGTTGAAATCCGTGGACGGGAACGGGAACGGGAAATCGCCGAGGTGCGTGTGGATGTCGACGATGCCCGGCGTGACCCAGCGGCCGTGCGCATCGATCACCGTCGTGCCCTGCGGCGCCGCGAGGTTCGGCCCGATCGCCGTCACCTTGCCGTCGCGCAACAGCACGCTGGCATCTTCCAGCCGGTGTCCCGCGCCATCGAGGATCGTGGCGCCGGTGATCAACGTATCGACGCGCGGCAGCGGCTTGTAGGTGCTCGGGTATGGATCGAGCGTGAAGGGCAGCGGCACGCGAGTGGTCGCGGGCTTCCTGGCGGCAGCGGCTTTATTCGCGGCCGCGGGTGCGGCCGTCGCAGCGGACCAAGGCCGTCGAAACGAGGCCGGTGGCGAGTGCAACCACCACCGCGGCACGACCGAGGTCGCGAACGATGCCGAGCCAGGCTTTGCTACGGGGGACCATGCACGGCACGTTGCCAGTTCGCTCGCTCAATGTGAAGCAGTCCGCTCCGAGTTGCGGGCAGTACGCTCAGCCCGGGTGGCGTCCGGGATTGCAGCGCCGCATCCACGCCAGCAACTCGTCGCGGCCCTCGGCTGCCAGTCCCCGCACGATGTCGCCGTACACGTCGTCGCGCTCGTCCTGGCCGAGCTTGAACTTGACCCGTGCGGCGCGGACGGCCGCATGGAAGCCGATCACCCGGTCGGCGAGCTTGCGGTACCGCGGGCCCATTTCGCCGGCGCTCCACGCGAGCGGCCGGTGCGACTCCATGGTTTCGACCAGGTCCGTCATCAAGGGATCGAGCTCGGCGTCCGTGCCGACGAACGTGACGTCGACGACGAACTGCGCGGATGCATAGTTCCAGGTCGGCGCCTGGGTACGGTCGGCCATCCAGGACGGGGAGACGTACCCGTGCGGCCCCATGAACAGCACGAGCGCGCGGGGCCGGGCCTGCAGCGCCGCGACCAGCGGGTTCGCGCGGGACATGTGACCGAGCAGTTCCACGACCTGCCCGGAGTCGTCGAATCGCGGCCGCAGCGGCAGCGGCGCAGCCGAGAAATCGTCGGTCGCAACGGCGACGACCCACGCCAGCGGGAACTCGCTCAGCAGCCGCGAGAGGTCCGCAGGAGAATGGCGGCGCGAATCTTCCGGCTGAGGTGTTCAAGTTGCCTCCAGTGCCAGCTTGGACCGGGGCATAGCGTAGCCGAAGTGCACCACGACCCCCGTCAGCGCGTACGCGCAAAGGAACAACGCCGGCGCAGATGCCCGAGTGCCGCCTGGTGCGCGAGGAGGCGCCGCGGCATTGACGCGCCGGTTGGCATGGCGGTTGGGTCCTGCCCTGGGGTGATGCTTGAGCCGAAGCTTAGGATGAGTCCCGGGCAACCGTGCCATCGAACGGGTCAACCTCCTGCGAGAACGGGCCGCCAGACTCGACAGGACCTGCCCCCCGTGTTGAAGTCCGTCGCCTGCGCGTCACTCCCGGCCCGGCGAGCACATGACCACCGATCCCTTGCGATGCCCACGCTCGTCGATGCCGCTGAACCACCTGCGGATCGGCGGCGTCGACACCGACGTGTGTGAAGACTGTGGTGGGCTGTGGCTCGATCGGCTCGAGCTCGCCCGGCTCGAACGGGCGGGGAGCCTGTTCGGCGAGGCGCTCGTGGCTCATCTCAGCCAGTTTGCCCCGACGCTAGTCGACCACTCGCTCAGGCTGCGTTGCCCGCGCCATCCGGAGACCGTGATGCTGCGTCGCAAATTCTCCGCCTCTGTCCCAATCGACATCGACGAATGTCCCGAGTGCGGCGGTATATGGCTCGACTCGGGTGAACTCGCACAGGTCCGTCGTTAGGTCTCACGCGGCGCGTTCGAAACCTCATTCTCAGGCGGCGACTTCCGGCGCAGCGTCCGCTCGCTCGATCCGCGCGGCCACGTGCTTGTGCCAGGGCGTGCCCGCGATGGGGTCGCGATCGGCGAGGCCGGTCAGCTCGTTCAGCGCCACGCCGCGGTGGACGACGGCGCCGTCGGCCTGGCGATAGTCGATGCCGTGTCCGTTCGGCAGCGAGACATGACCCGGCTGCAGCTCACTCGTGATTTCGACGGGCGCCTGCGCGCTGCCGCGCCGCGTCGTGATGCGAACCCAGTCGCCACCCGCACAACCCAGGCGGGCCGCATCCTGCGGACTGATGCGCAGCGTGCCGAAGGGTCCCTTGCGATGCCAGCCGGGATCGCGGATCGACGTGTTGCTGGTGTCGCTGCGACGCTCGCCGGCGGAGAGCACGAATGGATACTCTGCATCGACCGGTGGGCCGCCCACGCCGAGTCCTGCCAGCTCCGGCAGCAGTTCCGGAATGTGCAGATTGATTCGATGGCCCGGGTGGCGGACGGCCTGCCAGCTGTCCGCGTACTCGCTCACGGCGAAGACGACGCCCGATGGCGAGCCGATGATCGCGTCGAACAGCGCGTTGCCGGCCTTCAGCGCGGAACCGCCGAAGCCGGCGCGGCGCGCAGCCTCCGGGATTGCCACGCACGTACATCTGGCAGATGCCCCAAAGTGCTGCCGCGGGGCGCATCGCCTGTGGCAGTCGCTGCCCCAGCGTCCGGTACAGCACGACCGGCGCGTAACGCGCCATCGTGCCCGTCGCGCCGCGACCGCCACGCGAAGGCGAGGCCGAAGGCAGTCCTTCCCCAGCCTGCGGCACGCCGCAGCAGCCGGTAGTGGCGCTCGTCGAGTTCACCCAGCGCTTCGACGAAGCCGCGCGTGGATCTCTGCCTCGGGCAGCGTGCCGGGTTGCGGTTCGAACAGCGGCTGTCGCAGGTGGAAGCCGTTGCGCGGGAACTCCAGGTTGAAGAACGTGGCTTCGGCCTTCTCGAACTGGCTCGAGGCCGGCAGCACGTAGTCGGCCTGCGCGGCCGTCTCGGTCATCGCGACGTCGATGACGACGCTCAGTTCGAGCGCCCGGAACGCTGCGCGCATCCGCTCGCTGTCGGCGAGCGAGTGCACCGGGTTCGCGCTCTCGACCAGCATCGCGCGGAATCGCTTCGGGTGATCGGTGAGGATCTCCTCCGGGAATCACGTTGCACGGTATCAGGCCCATGATGACGCGGCTGCCCGTCACGGGACTGCGCGACTCCACGGTTTCGGCGATGCAGTGCCGCCGGCAGTTGCAACGGCGGCGGCCTTCGCCGGTCTCTCTCGCCTCGATCGCGACAGTCCGAGCAGCGGCACGAACGCGTTGTTGGTGCCCTGGCGCGCGTAGTGACCCGTGAGCAGCCACACCAGCCGGTTCAGGTAACTGACGAGCGTCGAGTGCAGGTTCATCTGCACGCCGAGGTCCTCGATCATCGAGACGCTCGTGGCGCGCGCGATGCGCTCGGCCGTCCGGCGCAACAGCGCCTCGTCGACGCCGCAGATCTCGGCGTACTGTGACACGGAGATTTGCCGCAGCGCCTCGGCCACCGGCGCGTAGCCGGTGGTGTGCTCGTCGATCCAGGACTGCGCGACGAGGCCGTCCTGCACGAGGATCGCGGCGAGCGCGGCGAGGCACCACGCGTCGGTGCCCGGGTCGAACGGCGAGGTGGATGTCCGCCATCGCCGCGGTCTCGCTGCGCCGCGGATCGATGACGATCAGCGTGCGCGCCGGATCCTTCTGGATGTCGCGCAGGATCACCCGCGTGCGCGCAAAGCCGTGCGACTGCCAGGGATTCTTGCCGACGAACACGGCGACCTCGCAGTGCTCGAAATCGCCGTGGATGCCGGAGCCCGTCATCTTGCCCTGCACCCACGCTTCGCCGGTCTTCTCCTGCGCCAGCGCATTCGAGCGGTACTGGACGCCCAGCGCCTTGATCGTGCTGTCGCCGTACACGCCGCCGAGGTGGTTGCCCTGGCTGCCGCCGCCGTAGTACAGGATGCTCTCGCCGCCGTGCCGGGCCTTGATGGCCGAGAACTTCGCGGCGATCTCGCGGATCGCCGTGTCCCAGTCGATGGCTTCGTACGTGCCGTCCGGCTTGCGGCGCATCGGGCTGTCGAGGCGGTCCGCGCCGTTCTGGTAGTAGTCCATGCGTTGCGACTTCTCGCAGACGTAGCCCTGCGACACCGGATGCGCCTTGTCGCCGCGGATGCGGACGATTCGCCGCCCTTCGGTCTGGACCTCGAGTCCGCAGTTCAGCGCGCAGATGATGCAGGCGGTCTTCTGCCATGGGCTCGGTTCGGTTGCGTTCATCCGCGGCCTCCGTGGGCGTTGCGCGGCAGGGGGCAGGTCGATAGGATAGCGATCGTTACCTTATTGATGGGCGCACGGTTCGTCAAGAACGCTCCGTCGGCGGAACACACGATGCGTTATTCCAGCGAGCATAGCGAGCGAACACGCCGCCGCCTGATCGACGCGGGCGGGGGTCATGCGAAGCGGAACGGTTTCGCGGCCTCCGGCATGGATGCCATTGCTGCGGCGGCAAGTCTGACCTCCGGTGCGCTGTACAAGCACTTCAGCGGCAAGGCGGAGCTTTTCGCCTCCGTCATCGAGGTCGAATTGCAACGCACGGCGCAACGTTTCGCCGCCATCGCGCCGGACGACCGGGCTGCGAGCCTGCGGGCGCTCGACACCTATTTGAGCCTTCGTCACGTGGATCACCCGGAGCAGGGTTGTCCGTTGCCTTCGCTGACGGCGGAGGTCGCCCGGGCGGACGAGCCGGTGAGGGAGGCCTTCCAGGCGGGGGTCCAGGAGATCCACGCGGAGGTCGAGCGGCTGACCGGCTCCAGCGCCAAGGCCTGGGCGCTCATTGCGCAGACTGTCGGGGCCGTGATGATCGCGCGTGCGATGGTCGATGAAGGAAAGCGCAAAGAGGTGCTCGCCGCGATCCGGGAAGAAGGCACCGCGCTGCTGCGCCATTCATCCACCCCTGCCAAGGATTCGAGGCGACGGCCCAAGAGCGGCGCTGCGCACAAGCCGGTGCGTGTTCGGCGGCCGCGGAGAAAGCCCGGTCAGTGACTCATCGCGCGCCCGGTCGTGCACTCCCGACATGGCGACGATTGCAATCAGCACGGCGGCCGCGTGATGGCGAAGATGACGGTTCGCACCGTCGCGGTGCTGGTCGCGCTCACGTCCGCCCATCACCTAGAGACCGGGGTTTCGCGGGCCCGGACCCAGGCATAGGGCCAAGGGGCGGTTACCGTCGCGCCTGTGATTGCGAAGCCTTTGCGTGTGCTTGCCGGTGTGCGTGCGGGCGATCCGATTCGCCAACAGCGGACGTCGAGCGTGACGAATCAAGCCGACATCAGCCGCCTTTTCAGCCAGTGGGCGAGACTCTCCATCAAGGGTATGGACGAGTTGAAGGGGCATTCACCGGTTCCGACCGATCTCAAGCCGAACCAGAAACTCTAGGTGTGCGCGCCGCCGGCCCGAGTCGCACGACCGGTGCACTCCATCACTTCCGTACCCGCAGCCGTGCGGGGAAATTAACGTTGCCACTCAGGATGTCCTGAAACGCCCAAGCCTTCGGCAGCGCGTATCCCGTCCTCGTCAACAGCGCGTCGCAGCTGATGTCGGGTCGGCGGCCGGCAACCGCTGTCCCATCTCAAGCCTGTAGGTAATCTCCGCAAGTCATCGCAAACCTGTAGTACAGGAAAGCCGATAAAGACGCCGATAACGGCACTATTGATGCGGTGCAGCGCACAACCTGTTTGACAGGTTGGTATTTCTCCGTATAGCCTCCGTCGCCAATAGAGCCGACGGGGGAGTCTCCAGATGGGTCACCGGACCCACACAAGGCCTGCAGCATCGATGCCCCGACCGGGGTTCGCCGGTCGAGCGGGCAGGTCGTGATGCTGTCCCTTGCCGATCGATTCCTGGGCGACGCAGCCCGGGCCCGGGTCCGCGAGGTCATCGCGACCTTGCAGTCGGCGCTTCGGCTCCCGCGTCAGCGTCGCTCACGGCCGTCCGCGAGCAGCACGGTCGCGGGGAGGCGCTCGACGCCGGCGCCCCGCCCGACGCCGTCGTGTGGCCGGAGTCCACGGCCGAAGTCAGCCGCATCGTGGCGCTGTGCGCCGCCAACGACATCCCGGTGATTCCGTTCGGGGCCGGCACGTCCGTCGAGGGTCACGTCAGCGCACCGTACGGCGGCATCTGCATCGACCTCTCGCGCATGAACGCCGTGCTGGCCGTCCACCCGGAAGACGGGGACTGCGTGGTGCAGCCCGGCGTCACCCGCGGCAACCTGAACAGCTACCTGCGCGACACCGGGCTCTTCTTTCCGGTCGACCCGGGCGCCGACGCGAGCATCGGCGGCATGGTCTCGACGCGCGCGTCCGGGACGACGACGGTCCGCTACGGCGGCATGCCCCAGCAGGTGCTGGCGCTCGAGGTCGTCCTCGCCGACGGACGCGTCGTGCGTTGCGGCACGCGCGCGCGAAAGTCGTCCGCGGGCTACGACCTGGTGCGCATGTTCATCGGCTCGGAGGGCACGCTCGGCATCGTCACCGAGATCACGCTGCGCCTGCACGGTCGTCCCGAGTCCGTCGGCGGCCTGACCGCCGCGTTTCCGACGATGCGGGAGGCGGTGGAAACGGTCACCGCGATCAGCCTGCTCGGCATCGGCGTTGCGCGCATCGAGTTCCTCGACGAGGTGCAGGTGCGCGCCTGCAACGCCTACTCGAAGCTCGAGTTGCCGGAATCGCCGATGCTGTTCATGGAGTTCCACGGCATCGGCTCCGCGATCGACGAGCAGATCGCGCGCGCCCGGGAGATTGCCGAGGCCAACGGCGGCACCGTGATCGGCGGCGCGACGCACCGACGCAGAGCGCGAACGGCAGTGGAAGGCGCGCCATGCGGCCTACTTCGCCGCGCTGTCGCTGCGGCCAGGTTGCCAGGCCATGATCGCCGACGTGTGCGTGCCGATCAGCGCGCTCGCGGATTGCGTCATCGAGACGCGCGCAGCCGTCGACGCCGCCGGGTTGCAGGCGCCCATCCTCGGGCACGTCGGCGACGGCAACTTCCACGTGATCTTCCTGCTCGATCCCGCGTCGACGGACGAGCGCGCCCGGGCCGACGCCGTCTACGACGACCTGATCGAGCGCGCGCTGCGCGCCGGCGGCACCTGCACCGGCGAGCACGGCATCGGCTACGGCAAGCGCCAGAAGCTGCTGCGCGAAGCCGGCGCCGAGCGCCGTCGATCTGATGCATGCCGTCAAGCTCGCGTGGGATCCGCGCGGCATCCTCAATCCCGGCAAGATTTTTCTGACCGACACGCCACCTCGCTGACCCCGCACCTATGGAACTTCACCAGGAGTCGAAGTCATGACCGCATCGAACACGCTCAGCATCGCCGTCGTCTGCGCTCTCGCCGGCATTGGCGCAGGCGTGCCGGCCGCTGCCATCGCTGCGGAACCCACCGCGCAGGACCAGGGACTGGAAGAAGTCGTCGTCACGGCGCGTAAGCGCGAGGAGCGCCTGCAGGACGTGCCGATCGCCGTCTCGGCCGTCACGGCCGACGTGCTCGAGCGCGAGCAGATCAACGTCGTCCGCGAAATCGCCGCGTACACGCCGGGCCTCGTGATCAACTCCGACGGCGGCGGCCGCGCCTTCGTCTCGATCCGCGGCGTCGGCACGACGCTGATCGACTCCGTGCAGCCCGGCGTCGGCATCTTCGTCGACGGCATCTACCAGGCCAACACCTCGTACCTGAACAACCCGATGCTCGACGTCGAGCGCGTCGAAGTGCTGCGCGGCCCGCAGGGCACGCTGTTCGGCAACAACACGCTCGGCGGCGCCATCAACGTCGTCACGCGCGCGCCCACGGACGAGTTCTCGGGCCGCTTCTCGGCCGACGTGGGCGGCACCGACAATTATGCAGACGTACTCGGGCAGCCTGAGCGGCCCGATCGTCGAGGGCACGCTGCGCGGCCGCATCGCCGCCTCGTACCACGAGAACGACGGCTTCTCCGAGAACCTGCTCGCCGGCGGCAACGCCCGCCCGGTCCAGAGTCACATGCGGTCAACGGCACGCTGGTGTGGGACCCGGCCGAGTCCGCCAACATCACGCTGAACGCGTACTCGAGCAGCCTGCGTTCCGCGCTCACCGCCTACGGCAACCCGTCCGGTCCGAAGGACTACGAGCCAGGACGTGACGCTGAACCTCAATAGCATCTCCCGCTACGACTACTACGGCGCCAACGTGAAGGGCGTGTTCGACGTCGCGGGGATCAACAGCAAGATCACCGTGATCGCGGCCTACGACGACAAGGACGGCACGGCCAAGGGCGACGGCGACTTCGGCCCGGTCGACTTCCTGCGCGTGCGCGATGGCGAGAACACGCTGAAGACGACGACCGGCGAGGTGCGCCTCGACACCGAGTGGACGAAGAGCGTCAATACGCTGATCGGCGTGTTCGCCAGCAGCTCGGACATGACGAACAAGTTCCTCACCGACATTCCGTTGTTAGGTGTCACGGGTTTGCCGTCCAGCCTCGCCAGCAACTCCGACTCGTTCGCGGTGTTCGCCAACGTGTTCTGGAACCTGACCGACTCGCTCGAGCTCTCTGCCGGCCTGCGCTACGACGACCAGACAGGTCGATTCGATCGACAAGATCAGCGGCATCAAGGCCAGGTACAGCGCCGACGAGTGGCAGCCGCGCTTCACGATCACCAAGCACTTCTCCGATGACGTGATGATGTACGGTTCCGTCGCCAAGGGGTTCCGCGGCGGCGGCACCAACGTGCCGGGCGCCCCGAATCCGGTCTTACGAGGGCGACTCGGTCTGGACGTACGAGATCGGCAGCAAGATGGCATTGCTCGACCGCGCCCTCACACTGAACCTGGCGGCCTACTACAACGACTACAAGGACTATATCGGCCAGAACGCGCTGTACCGAGTGGGCGGCGCCTTCATCGCAATCAACCTGAACACCGGCACCGTCAAGAGCTACGGCGTCGAGGCGGAAGGCGTGTGGCAGGCGACCGAGCGGTTCTCGTTGACGGGCAACGTTTCGTTGAACCACGCCCGCATCACGGACTCGTCGGAGTACGAGGAAACGACAGGTCGCGTGCTGCCGTCGGATCGCATCCTGTTCGTGCCGGACTGGACGTACTCGACCACGGCGAGCTACAACCTGCCGGTCGGCGAGGCGAGCAACCTGCGCTTCGA
Source organism: uncultured Gammaproteobacteria bacterium (assembly GCA_963843985.1). Classification (GTDB taxonomy): domain Bacteria; phylum Pseudomonadota; class Gammaproteobacteria; order Steroidobacterales; family Steroidobacteraceae; genus RPQJ01. The sequence continues at coordinate 17,190 of CAWJMS010000010.1, forward strand.
CGCGACAGTGCTCGGCAAGGGCGACCGCATGGGCTCCACGCTCAGCGAGACCTACGCGCCCAAGCTCGAGTCCTACCACCAGCTCAATGCCAACATCACGTGGTCGCACGGGACCGTGGTCCGTCGCGTTGTGGGGCACCAACCTGACCGACGAGATCTACTTCGAGTCGTACCTGGACTCGTCGCTGCTCAGTGAAGGTGGTTTCCCGCCCCCATTTGTGCACAATCTCGGCATCACGAGCGACGGCCGCCGCTACGGCGTACGCGTCTCCGCCAAGTTCTGATGGGTCGCGCGGTCCCGGTCGGCATACGGACGACCGGGGCCACGCCGCCGCCAATGGGCGTGCCCATCCAGCTGAACGCATCGGCGCTGACTCGCTTACGTGGGCGGGTGGCGGTGCCGGACTACGACCGCCGTGCGGTCGTCCCCAGCCTGCTGCACGTCGGGGTCGGCGGCTTCTTCCGTGCGCACCAGGCTGTCTATCTCGACGACCTGCTGCAACTGACCGGAAGCTGCGAGTGGGGCTACGGCGGGATCGGCCTGCTCGAGCAGGACGCTGCGATGCGCGACGCCCTGCGTTCGCAGGATTGCCTGTACACGGTGCTGGAACGCGGCCCGGCCGGCGACTCGGCGCGCGTGGTCGGCTCGCTCGTCGAGTATCTCCATGCGCAGGAAGACCGCGAGCTCGTGCTGTCGCGCCTTGCCGCGGCGAGCTGTCGAATCGTGTCGCTCACGATCACCGAGGGCGGGTATTACCGGAACGAGGCGACAGGCGAGTTCAACGAGGCTCACCCCGACATCGTGCACGACCTCGCGCATCCCCACGCGCCGCGTTGCTCGTTCGGTTACCTGGTCGAGGCGCTCGATCGTCGGCGCCGCGCGGGTTGCGCGCCGTTCACCGTGCTGTCCTGCGACAACGTGCAGCACAACGGAGACACCGCGCGTCGCATGCTCCTGGCGTTCGCGCGAACGACGCGATCCTGCTCTGGCCCGCTGGATCGCAGAACACACCGCATTCCCCAACAGCATGGTCGATCGCATCGTGCCCGCCACGACGCAGGAGCATCGCAACGTAGTCGCCGGAGACAGTTCGGTATCGCGGATGCGTGGCCCGTCGGCACGGAGCCGTTTCGCCAGTGGGTGATCGAGGATCGATTCCCGGGCGGCCGGCCGGCGTGGGAGCTCGTCGGCGCCGTGATGACGTCGGACGTGTCGCCCTACGAAAAGGTGAAGATGCGGCTGCTGAACGGAAGCCACCAGGCGATGTGCTACATCGGCATGCTGCTCGGGCACGAGTTCGCGCACGACGCGATCGCCGATCCAGTCGATACGCGCCCTCGTGCAGACGATGATGGACGACGAGGTCACGCCGCTGCTGTCGTCGCCACCCGGCATCGACCTCGCCGATTACAAGCGCACGCTGATCGAGCGCTTCGGCAACCCGACCATCGGCGACACGCTGGCGCGCATCGGCACGGACGGTTCCGCGCGCATGCCGAAGTTCGTGCTGCCGTCGATCGTCGAACAACTCGAGCGCGGGCGGGCCGATCGACTGCCTGTGCTTCACGGTGGCGGCCTGGTTCCATTTCCTTGCCGGACGCGACGATCGCGGGCGGCCGCTGACCGTCGTCGACGCCATGCGGGAGCGGCTGCAGGCAGCGGCGCGCGCGGCCGGCGAGGCCCCGAGTGCGCTCGTTCGACCTGGGAGACCTGATCGACGACGTCACTGGCGCGGTCTCCGCGTGTTCGCGAGCGGGTGACCGAGCATCCTCGGCAGCTTCCGCGCGTACGGCTGCCGCGTCACACTGGACCGATTCGTCGAGGCGAGGGCATCGCGATGAGCACCGAACCGGGACCGGACCCGCTGGCGCAGATGACCGAACAGCTCCGCAGCGCGATGCCGGGCATCCCGGATCGCGACATCCCGCGATTCATCGCGGCGATCACGCAGCCCGGACCGTATGCGCCTTGCCCCGAGTCGATCGCTCGCGACGGGGTGCCGCGGGGCACGGTGACGTTCACCGGCATATCGGCACCACGACGTATCCCGGCGTCGGCCGCGACGTCCGCGTGTACGTGCCGGATCATCACGAGCAGCAAGGGCCGCTTGCGCTGATGGTGTTCCAGGACGGCGCGATGTATCTCGGGCCCGAAGTGGCCGCAGCCACGGTCTTCGACAACCTGATCGCCGCGGGCGAAATGCCGCCTTGCCTCGGGCTGTTCGTCGAACCCGGCGAGACGGGCCCGGGACTGCCCGATCTTCGGTGGCGCCGGAAATCGCAGCGTCGAATACGACTCGCTCGGCGCCGGCTTACGCGCAGTTCCTCATCGACGAGCTGGTACCCGGAGCTGACGAAGGGTTCGACATGTGGAGTCAGCCCGGACGGGCCGCGCGATCTGCGGCCTCAGTTCGGGCGGCATCTGCGCGTTCAACGCGGCGTGGGAACGGCCGGACTATTTCGGCAAGGTGATCAGCCACTGCGGCAGTTTCGTCGACATTCGCGGCGGACACGCGCTCGCGGCGCGGGTGCGGAGCGCCGAAGCGAAGCCGCTGCGCGTGTTCCTGCAGACGGGCCAGCACGACCTCGACATCCTGTACGGCTGCTGGCCGCTCGCCAATCGCGAGCTGGCCTCGGCGCTCGACTATCGAGGCTACGATCATCGATTCGTGTTGGGCGAGGGCGGGCACTCGCTCGCGCACGGCGGAGCGCTGTTCGCGGACACGCTGCGCTGGCTGTGGCGCGACTGGCGCGACGCGCGCCCGGCCCGCGCCGGGAGCGTCAGGTGAGGTTGTGCCGATGCTGCTCGCGCGCCAGCGAATTCACGGACAGGTCGAAATGACACGACATCGCCGCCGCGGCGCCGACGGGATCGCGCGCGCACACGCGCTCGATGACCGCTTCGTGCGCTTCGATGATGCGCAACAGTCCCGCCTCGGTGCCTTGCGCGGCGTAATCCGCGCGCAGCGACTGAGTGATGGCGCGAATGCAGCGCGGTCAGCACGAGCCCGTTGAGCGGATTGCCGCTGGCTTCGGCCAGGGTTTCGTGGATGGCCAGATCGGACGCCATGCGGCGCGTGTCGTCGTGCAGGGCCGCGCGCATCTCACGGCCGAGTTCGCGCAACCGGGCGCGTTGCTCGTCGCTGGCAAAGCGCGCCGCCAGCTGCGCCGTCTGCATCTCGATGCCGCGACGCAGTTCGAGCACGTGCAGCGGCGTGGCATGCGCCGTCTGCAGCGCGTGGCCGAAGATCTGCGCGAGCGCCGTCGAGTTGACGGCGAGCACCCGCGGCCGCCGGCCGCTGCCGATCTCGAGCACGCCGAGCGCGGCGAGCAGGCGATACGCCTCGCGCACGCTGCCCCGGCTGACCTTCAGTTCCTTGCAGATCTGCACCTCGCTGTCGACGGTGTCGCCCGGGCGCAGGCCGCGTTCGCTGATTCGCTCGAGCAGTTGCCGCGCAACCTGCGCCGGCACGGTGTCGTGACTGAGGGCGTGATGGGTGGTGGTGATCGACATCGGTGTTCCCGGGACCAAAGCTATCCTACAGCTATGCGTTCATCGGACAAAGCGGACCGGGCCCGACGTACGGGCATCGGCCGCGCACAATGCACAGGAGTATGGTGCTGGTGAGCGATATCACAATCAAGCCCCTGGTGAATGCGTCGCCAGTGCAGGACAGTCCGTCGAGTGGCCTGTCTGACAGGAATTTCGTCGGCCTGTTGCTGCTGGCGCTCACCATCACGAGCGGTGCCGCGCTGCGGATCGTGTTCAGCCCGCTGCAGGAACTGGCGAAGCACGAACTGGCGCTGAGCGACCTGCAACTCAGCCTGGCGCAGGGACTCGCCGCTTCGATCCCGATCGCGATCCTCGCCATTCCCATTGGCCGGCTCGTCGATCGTTCGAATCGGGTGCGCTTGCTGATCGCGCTGGCAGCCGTCAGTGGCCTCGGCACGCTGCTGACCGCGGCCGCACGCAACTTCGAGTGGTTGTTCGTGGCGCGAATGCTCGCGGGCCTCGGCGCCGTCTGCGCGATTCCGGTCGCGATCTCGATTGCCGCCGATCTCAGCTCGGTCGAGCGGCGCGGGCGCGCCTTGCTGCTGCTGTCGCTCGGACAGGCCATCGGCGTGGCGCTGGGGTTTGCGCTCGGCGGCTGGCTGGTCGGTGTCGCGGGAGCGAATCCGGGCGGCTGGTTCGGCGTGACGCCATGGCGCGCCGTGCACGTGGTGTTCGGTGCAGGTGCGCTGCTGCTCGTGTTGCCGCTGCTGGCGCTCAATGAGCCCGAGCGCCATGAATTGGGCAACGTGATCCACCCTCCATTGCGCCGCAGTGATCAGCGAACTCTGGAGCCGACGCGCTTATCTTGCGCCGCTGTTCATCGGGCAGGTCGGTGTCGTCATGGCGGACGTCGCGGCCGGCATCTGGGCCGCGCCCGTGCTCACGCGTGACCATGGCCTGAGGCCGGAACAGTTCGGCGCGTGGATGGGTCTCGCGGTCCTGGTGCCGGGCATCGCCGGGTCGATCATCGGCGGCATCGCGGCAGACCTCGGGCTGCGCAGCGACCGGCAGGGCGGAGTCCTGTATGGCGCGGTCATCGCGTCCGCAATATCGATCCCGGCAGCACTCTTTCCGCTGGCGTCGAGTCTCGAAGCATTCGCGCTCGTTCTCGCCGCGTTTCTCCTCTGTGGCGTCGTCATGGGCCTGATCACCTCGACGGTGATCGCAACGATCATTCCCAACGAACTCCGCGGCATCTGCCTCGGCGCGTTCATCGTCGTCAGTTCGGTGATCGGGATGGGGGTCGCGCCGACGGTGGTCAGCCTGGTGAGCGCTGCCCTCGGCGGCGAGGCGCACCTCGCGCCGGCGCTTGCGGGGACGGGTGTGGTCATCAGCACGGCCTCGCTGCTAGCCTTCGTGCAGGCTGCACGGCGACTTCCGACCAACGTGCGGCACATCAATGACTGAACCCGCCGCAGTGACCGCCCAACCCCCGGACCCCGTCGTTGCGATCGGACAAGGCCGATTGCGCGGGCAGCGCGCAGGAGGCGTTCGACGCTTTCTCGGTGTGCCGTACGCCGCGCCGCCGGTGGGCGAGCTGCGGTTTCGCGCGCCCCAGCCTCCGGCGGCCTGGGAAGGCATTCGCGACGCGTCGCAGCCCGGACCGAACGCGCCGCAGATGCATCGCGATTTTCCGGCGATCGACGTGCTGCCGCTGATCGGCACCGGCTGGATGCCGGGCGACGACTACCTCACGCTGAACGTCTGGTGTCCGGACGGACTGGAGCGTGACCGGCCTGTGATGGTGTTCATCCACGGTGGCGCGTGGGTGCTCGGGAGCAAGGACGCTGCCGTGAACGACGGCAGCGGATTCGCACGTTCCGGCGTGGTCTGTGTCGGCATCAATTACCGCATGGGCATCGACGGCTTCGTGCCGATCGAGGGGGCGCCGACCAATCTCGGCCTGCGCGACCAGCTGTTCGCGCTGCAGTGGGTGCAGCAGAACGCCGCCGCGTTCGGCGGCGACCCGTCGAACGTCACCGTATTCGGCGAATCCGCCGGCGCGATGTCCATTGCCAATCTCATCGGCTCGCCGCTCGCCAGGGGTTTGTTCCGTCGCGCGATCATCCAGAGCGGGCACGGCAGCATGGTCCGGCCCGTCGCGGTGGCGCAGCGGCTGACGCGCAAGCTCGCGCAGTTGCTGAAGGTGACGCCCGACGTGCAGGGATTCCGTTCGTGCAGCTTCGAGCAATGCGTCAAGGCGGTCGAGAAGGTGCAGCAGCCCACGACGCGCCTCGACCTGCGCGACGCGCAGGGCCGCGAGCCGACGTTCGGGCTGAGCCGCTTCCTGCCGGTGTTCGGCGACGACGTGCTGCCGCAGCATCCGCTCGAGGCGCTGGCGCAGGGAGCCGGTGCCGAGGTGGAACTGCTGATCGGCACCAACCGCGAGGAGATGAACCTGTACTTCGTGCCGACGAAAATCCGGCGCTGGATGTTCCGGCCGCTCGCCGGATGGCTCGTGCGCAAGGCCGAGCCCAACGCGCGCGAGGTCTTGCGCGCATACGGCATGGGCGCGGGCCGTCGCACCGGCGACGCCTTCACCGAGGCCCTGCACGATCTCGTGTTCCGCCTGCCTGCGCGGCGATTCGCGTCGGCCTTCAAGGGGCGCGCGCATCTCTATGAATTCGACTGGCGCTCGCCCGCCTGCGATGGCCAGCTCGGCGCGTGCCACGCCATGGAGCTGCCCTTCGTGTTCGACACGCTGGCGACCGTCACCGGAGCGAGGGGCCTGGCGGGCTCGTCACCGCCGCAGACACTCGCAGATCGCGTGCACGGACTGTGGGTGTCGTTCGCGCGCAGCGGCGAGCTGCCATGGCCCGCCTACGAATCCGGTCAGCGCGCGGTGTACCAGCTGTCGCGCGGCGAGTGGATCGCCGATCCGGACATGGCTGCCGCGAGCATCGTGCCGTGAGCAGCACTGGCAGCCGGTATCTCGTCGACCCTGCGTTGCTGCCTCTGCTCGAGGCCCTGCCGCCCGTCGAGTTGACTCGTGAGTTGCTGCCGCTGGTGCGCGCGTCGGAAATCCCGCTGCCGTGCGACCCCGACATCGCCCGGAAAGTCGACATGACCGAGCGCACCGTCCCGGGACCCGCCGGCGCGCCCGACGTCGCGCTGATCGTCTATCGTCCCAAGGGCGCGAACGGAGACCTGCCGTGCCTGTTCCACATACACGGCGGCGGCTACGTTGCGGGCTCGGCGAAATCGGCCGAGCCGATCTACAGGCCGCTGGCGGAAACGCTGGACTGTGTGATCGTTTCGGTCGAATACCGGTTGGCTCCCGAGACACGCTTTCCTGGTGCGATCGAGGACTGCTACGCGGCGTTGCGCTGGGTGTTTGCGAATGCCCGCGAACTCGAAATCGACCCTGCGTGTGTCGGCGTGACCGGCGAAAGCGCCGGCGGAGGCCTGGCTGCCGCGCTGGCGCTGCTCGTGCGCGATCGCGGGGAGATGCGCCTGGCTTTTCAACACCTGATCTACCCGATGATCGATGATCGCACCTGCAGCCGGGCCGATCCGCACCCCTATGCGGGCGAGTTCGTCTGGACGCGACAGAACAATGCGTTCGGCTGGGAATCGCTGCTCGGGGTGCCGCCGGGATCGGAGGGGGTTTCGCCGTACGCCGCGGCCGCGAGAGCGACGGATCTTGCGCGGTTGCCGCCGACGTACGTCTCAACCGCCGCGCTGGACCTGTTCGTCGAGGAAGATCTGGAGTACGCGCGGCGGCTGATGCGCGCCGGCGTCCCCGTCGAACTGCACGTGTATCCAGGCGCCTATCACGGCTTCGATTTCTTCACGCAGTCGCCGGTGGCGCTCGATGCGCGTCGCGACAGCGTGGCGGCGCTGCGTCGCGCGCTGCATCCGCCGGCTGAGCGAGCCGGCTCCAGCCAGCATTCCCTCGCAGGATCCGGCCCATGAGCGCGAATCCACCGACGGTGACCTGCATCGGCGAGCTGCTCTGGGACCTGCTGCCGAGCGGGCGGAAACTCGGCGGCGCGCCGGCGAACGTGGCATACCACCTGACGCGACTCGGCGTGCCCGTGCGGCTGGTCACGCGTGTCGGGCGCGACGAATCCGGCCTGGCCGCGGAGCACGAGTTGCAGTCGAAAAGCCTGCCAACCGGCGATCTGCAATGGGACGACGCATTGCCGACCGGTGCCGCATTCGTCAGTCTGGATGTCGTCCGGGCAGGCCGGCTACCACTTCGAGACGCCCGCGGCCTGGGACGCGATCGCGCTGCCGGAGTTCACACCCGAGGTACTGGTGTTCGGCTCGCTGGCACAGCGCGACGCAAGGTCGAGACGGACCGTCCGACAACTCGCCGTCGGCACGCCGGTGTGCGTGTACGACGTGAACCTCCGACCGCCGTACACCGCGCTCGAGCACGTCGTCGAGACGCTGCCGCTTGCGACCATCGTGAAACTGAATGAAGACGAGGCTGGGCAGCTGGCCGGAGCGCTCGGCTGGCGCGACTCACTGCCTGCGCTCGCAGAAGGGCTTGCGGCCCACTACGGTCTGCGCGCCGTTTGCATCACGCGGGGCGCGGCCGGTGCAGCCTTGTGGGCGGACGGGCA
>CAWJMS010000011.1:0-164162 GCA_963843985.1 uncultured Gammaproteobacteria bacterium
CCCGCCTCGCTATTTCTAGGGCCGCTCGGCATCGACCATTCCCCGGTCTGCGTGCCGAGCTTGTGACAGTTCATGCAATCGCTCTTGTACGTCGTCACGTAGGCGTTGCTCGCGCCACCGGTCAAATGCACCAGGTGAATCAGTCGCGAGAAGGGTGGTGCCTTTTTGAGTCGACGCCGTGGCAGTCGAGGCAGCCCGACGGCATATCCTCGAGCGAGTCTTCCGCAGAAGGATGCTTGCCCTTGACGTTGAGCCCGGCAGGCGCGCTCGCCTTGGCTTTGGCCAGCAGCCCGGCGTCGACCTTGCCCGAGGTCCACTTCGCCAGCGCGACGCTCAGTCGGTGGTCGACGCCCTTGGCCTTGTCGACGACGTGGCAGCTGACGCAGCCGTTCGGGTAGGGATCGACGGCGGCGATGGCTATCGCCGGCACAGCGACCGTGAAGGCGCAGACCAGCGTTGCGGCCAATACCCTTCGGCGGATGCTCATGGTTTACTCCTCGAGTTACGGCCTCCGGGCGATTGCCTCATGCCGTGCCGAGCCGCCCCATCATCCGCCCGGCATCGAGCTTGCGCAATTTTCGCGGTGGAATTGTTCTCATCCGTTTCGGCGGCGCGCCCTGGGTTGCGCGCAGGATGAAGGAAGACGTTCCAGCTGGAACTTCCAAGTAGAATTGAGCAATCATGAACTGTGCCTATCCGGTATCTGTCGGATCCGGCGCATCGGGCCCGCAACAGCAGACCCTCGCGAATGCGTAGGGTTGGCCACGGCCGACCACCCTGTCGTCCAACCAGACTTCCCGTAAGCGGAAGCTGATGTGTCGATTCGTCGGAGTCTGGACCCGGGATTGATCTCGCGGCGATCCGGTAGTACATTTTGACTACCCCTCGGAGCAGTGCCAATGTCCGCAACCAGCCTGAAGCTTCCCGACGATCTCAAGCGCCGCATTGCCAAGCTCGCCGCCAGCAACGGGCAGACGCCCCACGCGTTCATGGTCGATGCGCTGGCGCGCGAGGCGCAGCGGTCGGAACTGCGCCAGCGATTCGCTGCCGAGGCAGGGGAGTCGGAGCATGAAGCGCTCGAGAGCGGCAAGGCCCATTCCCTGGACGCGACGTTCGACTACCTGGCCGCGAGAATCGGCGGTAAGAGCCCGCGGCGTCCACGGGCTCGTTCGTGGCGCGCGTCGAAGTAACCGCCCGTGCGCTCCGCGACCTGGAGCGCCTGTTCGATTTCGTCGCCGAAGTCGATCTCAAGCGGGCGCTGGCGCAGCTGTCGAGCGTGCGAGCGGCATTTGAGGTTCTGGCAGATCACCCGCTGCTGGGCCGGGTGGCCGAAGATGGTCGGCGGGAACTCGTGTTGTCTCGCGGCAAGTACGGTTACATCGCGAAGTATCGCTGGTTGCCGGCCGAGGACGCCGTGCTGATTCTGGCGGTCAGGCATCAGCGCGAAGCGGGCTACACTGAAGATCAGTAATTGAGTCGCTCTGGAGCGGACGCGATCGAAAGGTGGTCTCGAGTTCTTGCCCGTGCGATGTCCTTACAAGCGCGGATGGGTGGTCGTTCCCGGCGCCGAGGGAAAGCGGACGGACCGCAACCGCCGAGTGCGTCCATTGGCAAACACTCGGAGAACCAATTAGACCGCTTCAATGCGGACGTCGGCATCTTGCCGAGGTGCATACTTTGCGTTCCGTGAGCAAGGCGTCGCACACACCAGGAATTCATCTCGCGCGCAATGAGTGCCCGGGGGGGCGTGCGACGTAGACTCCGGCCGGGGGCCGTCGCCCAACACAGGTGGCACGATATACCTACAAAACCCCTAGTTCTGTAGTGCATTCAAGCAGTTACCAGTTTCAAACAGTGTTGTCCGCGCAAAATGTCGCTTTCTAAAGCGTCATTTCGGTTGTCTACTTGTGGTCAGGCGGCGGTGATGGCTCGCAATTCACGATGTAAAGACGCAATGAAGCGGCCCAACATTGGTACGGACTGCGTGCCGACTCGACAAGATGCTTGTCGTCTCTGCAAAGTGGTTTGCCCGTGGCGCGGCTTTGCTGGTGATTGCTTGTACGACTACCGGCCAGCACGCTGGACAAGCACCCGCAGCCGAGGCGTCTCACGCGCACGAAGCGACGCCGAGCCACGCCCGAGGCAACACAACTGCGCTTCCTCAACATGTGGGCCCGATCCTATTTTCCGGGACGCACCGGCCAGCTCCTGATCGTGCCGCGTGAAGGCGATTTCATCACGCGACCGGACCCGGATTTCCCTTACATGCACGGCTCGCCCTGGGCGTATGACGTCGAGATTCCGCTGCTGTTTGTGGGCCCCGCGGTCAAGGTTGGAACGTATTCCATGCCGGCCGCGCAGCAGGACGTGGCGCCAACACTCGCGGCTGTGCTTGGCGCGCAGATGCCGCCAACGTCGACTGGCCACGTACTGCCCGTCCTGAAGACGGATATCGCTCGACCGCGGGTGGTCGTGCTGATCGTTCTCGACGGCATGCGTCGCGACTACTTCGATCGGTACGCCGCGCTCATGCCAACGCTTACGACACTGCGGCAGCGTGGGGCCTGGTTCACTCAGGCGCAGCTCAATATTCTTCCGTCGAATACCGCGGTGGGGCACTCGACCATTGCCAGCGGAACCGATCCCGCCATACACGGGATAACCGGTACCAACGTGTACGATCGCATCGGCCGCGTGCGTCGCGAGATCTTCGCCGGAGCCGAGCCCGGAGACTTGATGGCGTTGACGTTGGCCGATGTCTGGCAATTTGCGACATTGGGTCGCGCGATCATACTGGCACAGGGCAGCATCGACCGCGCCGCCACGCCACTTGCAGGGCATGGAGCGTGTCAATTGAACGGAGTTCCGGTCGCGCTTGCCAGCTACGACCCGCGGACGGGCAACTGGAGCACGAATCCCCGCTGCTACCGTCTGCCCGCGTACCTCAAGGAGGTCAATGCGAGCGCACTGTGGGCAGCCGATGCCGAGTGGATGCATCACAAGATCGACAGCCCTGCCGCGGTGCGCTTCTCAGCGCTCTTTCCCGCGTTCGAAGCCGACGCGATGGTCGCCATGATTGAACACGAGCCCATCGGCGAAGACGGCATTGCAGATCTCATCCTGCTCAACTGCAAGGGTGCCGATTTCGTGGGCCACAAGTACGGACCGGATTCTGAGGAGCTACGCGTTACCCTCGGCGAGATGGATCGACACCTGGCACGGATTCTCGGAGCGCTGGAGAAAAAGATCGGCAAGGACTATCTGCTTGCTGTGACTGCGGATCACGGCATGCCGTCCGAACCGTCATCCGCTGACCGTCGGCATTTGGCGCCATCCCTCATCGATCTCCTGAACAATAAGTTCGATCCCGAAGGAAAACAGCTCGTGACCGCCTTCGAGGCGGAAAATCTCCAGATGTTTATCGATGAGGACCGCCTGTCGAAACTTGGCCTGACGTTGCCCGACCTCGCCAGGTTCCTCAGGTCACAGCCGTTCCTGTTCTGGGCATTCACCAGTGACGAGGTGCGGCAGGCAGCAGCGGGGCATTAGTTGTCGGTAGGCCCTCTGCCATGCCTGTACCGTTCGCCACGGTCGCCGAACTCATCGACTACGATGCGTCATCGGCAATAGTCCGAGTCGCATGACGCGAGAGGCCGTCAGGATCAATTCGCCCCGAGCCACTCGAACAACGTACTTGCGAAGCGGATCTTCTGCTCCTTGCCGGCGACGACGTGCGCGACGTCCTCCCACAGGATGCCTTTCGCGCCGGCAATGCCTTGCTCGATCGGCATTGTGTTGCGCGGCGCGGTCACTACGTCCTTGCCCGCGTGGATGATCAGTGACGGGCAGCGGATGTGCTTCAAGCGCGACGTCGACTCGAAGCCGACGCAGGCGTCGATCAGCCGCGAGTGCGCCTGGTAGCGGCCGTTGAGTTCCTTCCAGCCGCCTTCCGGGCCGAGCAACCTCGCCTTGTTCTCGTTGTAGAACTCGGCGTCGAACGAGAGCAGCGTGACCGCTTTCTGGAACTCGTAGAAGCCGAGGTCGCGGTGGATCCAGCGGAACATCTCCAGCTGGTCGCGCAGGAAATCGTCCACTTCGCACCAGGCACCCATGTTGAGCATGCTGCGTGCGAGATCGGGGCGCCGGATCGCGATCTCCTGGCAGACGCAGGCGCCCATGCCGACGAGCCCCATCAGGTGGACGTTCTTCGAGCGCCAGGTGATCGAGCAGGCCGATCGCGTCGTTGGCGTGCAGTTCCATCGTCGACGGTACGGCGAGATCGTCGCCCGAATCGCAGATGCCGCGGTAGTCGAACAAGATGACCTGGTAGCGATCCGTCAGGCCGCGGGCGAGCTGCCCGTGGTTGTCGTGGGCGAACGTGCCCCAGCCTCCCATGCAGAGCACGGGCTCTCCCTGGCCGAGGACTTCGTAATACATGTCGTGATCGTTGATGCGGGCGATGGGCATGAGAGCGTCTGACCCTGATGTGGGGTGCCGGATGATAGCCAGAGTCGCACGACGCTGGCCAACCCACTGCCCGGAATGTGGCGGCGGAGCGGCCGCCGCGCTGGTAAAGTAGCCGCCTCGCAATCTATCCCGGGGATCTGCCGGTGACCTACGCCGCCATCACGGGCTGGGGCAAATGCATGCCGCCGGCCGTCCTGACGAACGCCGATCTCGCCACGTTCATCGACACGAACGACGAGTGGATCGTCAGCCGCACCGGCATCAAGGAGCGGCGCATCTCGCACGTGCCGCTCAGCGACCTGGCCTACGTCAGCACGATGCGCGCGCTCGCCTGCGCCGGGCTCGACCCGGCCGACGTCGAACTGATCGTCTTCGGCTGCTGCAGCTACGACGACCAGGTGCCGAACCAGGCTTCGGGCCTGCAGGCGCAACTCGGCGCCAAGCAGGCCGCGTCGATGGACGTGAACACCGCCTGCACGAGCTTCCTGTATGCGCTCAGCACGGCGAACGCACTGATCCGGACCGGCGTCGTCAAGAACGCCGTCGTCGTGGGCGGCGAGATCATCACGGCCTACATGGACTGGACGAATCGGGGCGTCGCGGTGCTGTTCGGCGACGGCTGCGCGTCCGTCGTGCTGCAGGCCACGGACCGGGAAGAAGGCTTGCTGGCGGAGAAGCTCGGTTGCGACAGCGATGCCCGCAGGACGCTGGTGGTCGAGGGCATGGGTTGCCGCTATGCGAACCAGGGCCGCATCCTCGGCGCCACCAACTGGATCTTCGAGGGGCCCGAGATCTTCAAGCGCGCGGTCGTGGGCATGTCCGGCGCGTGCGCCGACGTTCTCGAAAAGCGCCACCTCAAACCCGAAGACATCGACCTCGTCATCCCGCACCAGGCCAACCTGCGCATCATCGACGCGGTGGCGAGACGCGCCGGCGTCGCCGCCGAACGCGTGTTCGTGAACGTGCAGCGCTACGGCAACATGTCGGCCGCGACGGTGCCGGTCGCGCTGGTCGAGGCGCTCGAAGAAGGGCGCGTGCAGCCGGGCAACATGCTGCTGATGCCGGCATTCGGCGCGGGACTGACGTGGTGCGCGCACCTCGTGCGCTGGGGCGACCGCGTGACGCCGAAGGGCACCAGCGACGTGGAGCTGGCGCCGTGCGACATGACGGCCGTCGAGCTGATCAAGATGTACTCGCGCGGCAAGGGCGTCGAGCTCTGACGGACGGTCCCGCCTATCGACGGGCCCTGCTGCAGATTCACTTCTGCGTCGTGCTGTGGGGCTTCACCGCGATTTTCGGGCGGTTGATCAGCCTGCCCGCGTTCGATCTCGTCTGGTGGCGGATGCTCATCGTGGTGGCCGCGGTCGCCGTCCTGCCGCCATTCTGGAAAGCGCTACGGGCATTGGACGGCCGCGCCGTCGCAATCTTCGCCGGCATCGGCGTCATCGTCGCGTTGCACTGGCTGACCTTCTACGGATCGATCAAGCTGGCGAACGCGTCGGTGGCGGCCAGTTGCATGGGCGTGGCCCCGGCCTTCATCGCACTGCTCGAGCCGTTGATCCTGCGCAGCCGTTTCGACCCGCGCGACCTGATGGTCGGCGTCGTTGCGATCCCCGGCGTCGCGCTGGTCGTGGGTGGCACGCCTGCGGGAATGCGATCCGGCATCGCCGTCGGCATCGTCTCGGCGCTGCTGGTGGCGGTGTTCGGCGCGCTCAACAAGCGCTACGTGCGGCTCGCCGAGCCGCTGGCGGTGACGGGCCTCGAGCTGGCGGCCGGCACGATGTTCCTGACCCTCGCCGCCGTGGCCTGGCCACGGTTGACCGGCGGCACTGCCGGCCATCCCGGGCGCCCGCGACGCGGCGTACCTCGTCGCGCTGTCGATCGGATGCACGCTGCTGCCCTTTTCGCTGGCGCTCGTGGCGTTGCGGCAGTTGAGCGCTTTCAGTGCACAGCTGGCGGTCAGCCTCGAACCCGTCTACGCGATCGTGCTGGCGATCGTGCTGCTGAACGAGCAGCGCGAGCTGGACGCGAGGTTCTATCTCGGCGTCGCGATCATCCTGGGCTCGGTCTTCGCGCACACGGCGTTCAAGCTTCGAGCTGCGGCACCCTGATCGCGACGCGCTGCCGCTGCGTGCTCGCGCGCCGCCAGCGCCAGGCCAGCAATCCGGACAGCGCGACCGCGTAGACGAGCGGCTCGCGCCAATCCGCCTTGACCTGCCACCAGAAATGCACGCATCCGAGGATCGCGGCCGGATAGATCAGCCGGTGCAGGCGATGCCAGCGAGGGCCGAGCCGGCGCATCCATTTCTTCGTCGAGGTGACGGCGAGCGGCAACCAGCATCGACAACGCGGCGAAACCGACGGTGATGTACGGCCGTTTCACGATGTCCGCGACGATCGCCGCCGGACGCAGCGACTGGTCGAGCACCAGCCAGGTCAGGAAATGCAGCGCGAGGTAGGTGAAGGAGAACAACCCCAGCATGCGCCGGTACTGCAGCAGCTTCGGCTTGCGCAACGTGACGGTGAGCGGCGTGACGCACAGCGTCAGCAGCAGCAGCCGCAGCCCCCACAGCCCGAGCTGATGGATCAGCTCGCTGATCGGGTTGGCGCCGAGGCCGTGGCCGGCGAGGCCGAACGCGCGCATCGCCAGCCATGCGAGGGGCAGCGAGCACGCGACGAACAGCAGGGGCTTGGACGTTTTCAATAGTTCTTCCGCAGGTCGAGGCCGGCGTACAGCGGCGCCACCTCGTCGGCGTAGCCGTTGAACATCTGCGTCGGCTGTTTCGGCGTGAAGAGGCTCCCGCCGATGCGTCGCTCCTCGGCCTGGCTCCAGCGCGGGTGGTCCACCTTGGGATTCACGTTGGCGTAGAAGCCGTACTCGCCGGGGGCGGAGAGATTCCAGGTCGTCGGCGGCATGCGTTCCGTGAAGCGGATCTCGACGATCGACTTGATGCCCTTGAAGCCGTATTTCCACGGCACGACCAGTCGCAGCGGCGCGCCGTTCTGGTTCGGCAGCACTTCGCCGTAGAGCCCGACGGCCAGGATCGTCAACGGGTGCATGGCCTCGTCCATCCGCAGGCCCTCGACATAGGGCCAGTCGAGCACCGGGAAACGCTGTCCCGGCATTTCGGCCGGACGATAGACCGTCTTGAAGGCGACGTACTTGGCCTTCGACGTGGGCTTGAAGCGGCGGATCAGGTCGCCCAGCGGGAAGCCGACCCACGGGATCACCATCGACCAGGCCTCGACGCAACGCAGCCGATAGATCCGCTCCTCGAGGCCGTGCGGCTTCAGGATGTCCTCGAGCGTGAACGTGCCTTTGACCTCGGCTTCGCCCGCGATGGTCACGCTCCAGGGCGCGGGCTTGAACTTGCCGGAGCGTTCGGCCGGGTCGGACTTATCTGTTCCAAATTCGTAATAGTTGTTGTAAGTCGTTATATCTTCTAGGGAATTAGCCGCCTCGGTCGTGCTGTACCGGGCATTCTTCCGATATGTCAGCCGCGCCCCGGACGAGGGCCGCCGGAGCGGCCAGCGCGAGGCCGGCGCCGGCCAGACCGGCGATGATTTCGCGGCGATTGAGATAACGATCGCGCGGGGTGATCTCGGAGGGCAGACGGCTGCGAGGACGGACGTTTGGCGCATGGCGAGGTATTCGCTCCCGGAACGGTGGCGGTTCCATGCAGTAGACCGAGCGAACGGGTGCGACGTTACAGCGCGCCCAGCAATTCCGGCAGCATGACACCGGCCGCGCCCCGCAGCACCACGGCCGCGGACTGCGACAGGTCGGTCGGCAGCGGATTGACCTCGATGACGGTTGCCCGGTGCCGCAGGGCCGTCTCCGCCAGCCCGGCGGCCGGATAGACCAGCGAAGAGGTACCGATCGAGAGGAAGACGTCGCAGTCGCGGGCTGCGTCGTCCGCCAGGCGCATCGCGTCCGGCGGGATGGCCTCGCCGAACCACACGACGTCGGGTCGCAGCAGTCCTCCGCAGGCGGCGCAACGCGGCAGTTCGGTGCTGGGCCCGGTGCGCGCGTCGGCGACGACCTGCTCGGCCATGCAGCGATCGCGCAGGATGTTGCCGTGGTACTCGAGCACGCCGGTGCTGCCGGCCTTCTGGTGCAGTCCGTCCACGTTCTGCGTAACGAGCGTGAGCTGCGGCACGCGACCCGCCAGGGCCGCCAGCGCGCGATGTCCGGCGTTCGGCTCGGCCTTGCGAACGAATTCGCGCCGGGCCTCGTACCACTCCCAGACCAGCCTGGGATTGCGGTCGAACGCCTCGGGCGTCGCGAGTTCCTCGGGCCGGAATCGCGCCCACAACCCGGTGAGCGCATCGCGAAACGTGGGAATGCCGCTTTCTGCCGAGATGCCGGCTCCGGTCAGCACGCACACGTGACGCGCCGAGCGTATCAGCCGAGCGGCAGACAGAAGCTCCGTGGACATGGGCTATAGGCTATAGGCGACAGGCTATAGGTCCGAACCAATAGGCCTGTCGCTTTCGCCTATCGCCTATCGCCTATCGCCTATTGCCCTTCCTCACGCAGCCTTCGTCGCGCCCGCCAGCTGCCGGATCACGTACTGCAGGATGCCGCCGTGCTGGTAGTACTCGCGCTCCTTAGGCGTGTCGATGCGCACGCGCACCTCGAACTTGACCGGCGCGCCCGAGGCCGGCGTGGCGACCACGGTGACCTTCTTCGCGGCGCCGCCGTTCAGGCCGATGATCTCGAAGCTCTCGGTGCCGCTCAGGCCGAGCGACTGGGCGGTCTCGCCGTCCTTGAACTGCAGCGGCAGCACGCCCATTCCGATCAGGTTGGAGCGGTGGATGCGCTCGAAGCTCTCGGCGATCACCGCCTTCACGCCGAGCAGCATCGTGCCCTTGGCAGCCCAGTCTCGCGACGATCCGGTGCCGTACTCCTTGCCGGCGAGCACCACGAGCGGTGTGCCTTCGGACTTGTATTTCAAGGCCGCGTCGAAGATCGACATCTGCTCGCCGGTCGGGACGTGGATCGTCACGCCGCCTTCGGTGCCGGGCACCAGCAGGTTGCGCAGGCGGATGTTGGCGAACGTGCCGCGCATCATCACTTCGTGATTGCCGCGCCGCGCGCCGTACTGGTTGAAGTCGACGGGCTGCACGCCCTGCGACATCAGGTACTTCGCCGCGGGGCTGGCCTTCGCGATGTTGCCGGCGGGCGAGATGTGATCGGTCGTGACCGAGTCGCCGAGCACCGCGAGCGCGCGGGCGCCGCGGATGTCGGAGACCGCGCCAGGGGTCATGGTCATCCCTTCGAAGTACGGCGGGTTGCGCACGTACGTCGATGTCGGCTCCCACTTGTAGATCTGGCCTTCGGGCACCTTGATCGCGTTCCAGTTCTCGTCCCCCGCGAAGGCGCTGGCATAGCCTTTCTTGAACATCGCCGAGTTGATGTTCGCCGCCATCGACGCCTGGATCTCCTGCGCGGTCGGCCAGATGTCCTTCAGGAAGACCGGCTTGCCGTCCGCGCCGGTGCCGATCGGATCGGCGTTCATGTCGATGTCCATCGTGCCTGCGAGCGCGTAAGCGACGACGAGCGGCGGCGAGGCGAGGAAGTTCATCTTCACTTCCGGATGCACGCGGCCCTCGAAATTGCGGTTGCCGGACAGCACCGAGACCGTCACGACGTCGCCGGCCTTGATGCCGTCCGAGATTTCGGGCTTCAACGGGCCGGAGTTGCCGATGCAGGTGGTGCAGCCGTAACCCACCACGTAGAAGCCGACGCTTTCGAGATCGGTCAGCAGGCCGGCCTTGGTCAGGTAATCCGTGACGACGCGCGAACCGGGCGCGAGACTCGTCTTGACCCAGGGCTTCGAAACCAGCCCGCGCTCGCGCGCCTTGCGCGCGAGCAGGCCCGCGCCGATCAGCACCGCCGGGTTCGACGTATTGGTGCAGCTCGTGATTGCAGCGATCATCACCGCGCCGTCGACCAGCTCGAAGGTCTTGCCGCCGGATGTGACCGGGGCCTTGCCGGTCGCGGCCGGATTCTTCTGCTTGCGCTCCTCGACCATCTTCGCGAGCGCGCCACGATAGATCGCCTTCGACGTGCGCAACGGGACACGATCCTGCGGGCGCTTCGGGCCCGCGAGACTGGGCTCGATCGTCGCGAGATCGAGTTCGATCACGTCGGTGTAATCCGCTTCGCGCATGCCGTTCGTGCGCCACATGCCCTGGGCCTTGGCGTACGCTTCGACCAGCGCCTTCTGCTCGGCCGAGCGGCCGGTCAGGTCGAGGTAGCGGATCGTCTCCTCGTCGATCGGGAAGATGGCGCAGGTGCTGCCGAACTCCGGCGACATGTTGGCGATCGTCGCGCGATCGGCCAGCGGCAACGCGGCGAGGCCGTCGCCGAAGAACTCGACGAACTTGTCGACCACGCCCTTCTTGCGCAGCATTTCGGTGATCGTGAGCACCAGGTCGGTGGCCGTCGCGCCGGCGGGCAGGGCGCCCTTCAGGCGGAAGCCGATGACCTGCGGGATCAGCATCGTGACGGGCTGGCCGAGCATCGCGGCCTCGGCCTCGATGCCGCCGACGCCCCAGCCGAGCACGCCGAGGCCGTTGACCATCGTCGTGTGCGAGTCCGTGCCGACCAGCGTGTCGGGGAAGGCGCGCTTCACGCCGTCCTTGTCTTCGGCGAACACGACGCGCGCGAGGTGCTCGACGTTGACCTGGTGCACGATGCCGGTGTTCGGCGGCACGACTTTGAAGTTGCTGAACGCCGTCTGGCCCCAGCGCAGGAACGAATAGCGTTCGACGTTGCGGCCGAACTCGGTCGCGTTGTTCTTGCTGAGCGAATCCGCCGCACCGTAGCTGTCGACCTGCACGGAGTGATCGATCACGAGTTCGGCCGGCGCGAGCGGGTTGATCTCCTGCGGGTTGCCGCCGAGGCGGATCATCGCTTCGCGCATCGCGGCGAGGTCGACGATGGCGGGCACGCCGGTGAAGTCCTGCATGATCACGCGCGCCGGCGTGAACGCAATTTCGTAACTCGGCGCGGCCTTGGCGTCCCACACCAGCAGCGCTTCGATGTCCTTGCGCGTGACGTTCACGCCGTCCTCGAAGCGCAGCAGGTTCTCGAGGAGGATCTTCAGCGAGAAGGGCAGGCGGCCGAGATCGTGGCCCTGGATCGCCGGGAGGCTGAAGATTTCGTAGGACTGGGATCCCACCGCAAGGGTCTTGCGGGTCTTGAAGCTGTCTTTCATCGGTCCTCCGGGCGGGGCAAACGGGCGCGCTTAGCCGCGGAATTATAACGGCAAGCGGCTTGCGGAGGCGATTATTGCACCCCCGAGGCAGGTCTCCCCGTCGTAGAAAACCGCGGACTGACCGGGCGTGACGGCTCGCTGCGCCTCGCGCGTCCGGATCACGCAGCGGCCGTCCGCTCGCCGCGTGCACGTGGCACGCCTGATCTGCCTGCCGGTAGCGCGTCTTCACGGTGCAGGCGAAATCCGCTGCAGGCGGCCGACCCGCAATCCAGTGCGCCGGTTCGGTGCGGATCTCGTTCGACAGCAGCAGCGGATGGTCGTGATCCTGGACGACGACGAGCACGTTACGCGCGAGATCCTTGGCCGCGACATACCAGGGCTTCTCGCCGGCGCCGCGCACGCCGCCGACCTCGAGGCCCTGCCGCTGGCCCAGCGTGTAGTACATCAGGCCGCGGTGCGCGCCGATCACGCGACCTTCGGGCGTCTCGATGCGGCCGCGCTGGGCGGGCAGGTACTGCGCGAGGAACTCGGCGAACGGCCGCTCGCCGATGAAGCAGATGCCCGTGCTGTCGCGCTTGTCGTGCACGGGCAGCGCGCGTTCGTGCGCGATGTGTCGGACCTCGCTCTTCGGCAGGTGGCCGATCGGGAACAGGGTCTTTGCGAGCATCGCGCCCGGCACGGTGTGCAGGAAGTAGGTCTGGTCCTTGTCGCGATCGACGCCGCGCAGCAGGCGCGCGCCGTTCGCGTCGAATCCGGTGCGCGCGTAATGACCCGTCGCGAACCAGTCGGCGCCCAGCCGCTGCGCGTGCTCGAAACAGACGCCGAACTTGATCTCGCGGTTGCACGCGACGTCGGGGTTGGGCGTGCGGCCCGCCGCGAGTTCGTCGAGGAAATGGCGGAAGACGCGGTCGCGGTAGTCCGACGAGAAGTTCACGGTGTGCAGCGGGATCTCCAGCTCGTCGCAGACCTTGCGCGCGTCCTGCAGGTCCGCCGCGGCCGTGCAGTAGTCGTCGTCGTCGCCTTCCCAGTTGCGCATGAACAGGCCGTGCACGTCGTGGCCCGCGTCCTTCAGGAGCGCGGCCGACACGGCGGAATCGACGCCGCCGGAGATCGCGAGCACGACGCGGGAGCTGGGCATCCGCGAATTATAGGGTTCTTCACCTCTCCCGCTTGCGGGAGAGGTCGCGCACAGCGCGGGTGAGGGTGCTTCACCTCTCCCGCTTGCGGGAGAGGTCGCGCACAGCGCGGGTGAGGGTCGGGCGCGCACCAGCGGCAGCGGACATCCATTCCGATGACCTTGGCGGAACCGTCCGCGACAGGATGTCGCGGCCGGAGCCCCCAGGGACGGGTTCACGGCGTTTCCGCCAGGGTCATCGGAATGGGTGGCCAGACGCCGCGTGCGCGCAGAGCCCTCACCCGACCTGTCGGTCGACCTCTCCCGCAAGCGGGAGAGGCGAAGAGCCCTCACCCGGACTGCGTCGACCTCTCCCGCTGGCGGGGAGAGGTGAAGAACTCAGCCGGACGCGGCGCGTGCGGCAGGCGTCGAGCGCATCAGGTGGCTGATCAGCTCGAGCGGGTAACGAACACCCGCGAGATAGTCGTCGATGCAGCTGCAGCACCAGCGGGCTGCGCAGCTTGCGTCTGCAGGGCGACCAGCTGGTCGCGACCGCACCAGCGCGTGCGCAGGATGCCGTGATCGAGCGGCCGGTCCGGATCGTGGATTTCGAGGACGCCCGAGAACGCGACGCGCAGGAACGTCCGCGCGAGCTGCTCAGGCTGCCAGACGTAGACGCCGACGATCGCTTCGGGGCGGAAGATCCAGCCCGTCTCCTCGAGCGTCTCGCGCACGACGGCGTCGAGAAAGGTTTCGCCGCTTTCGAGGTGGCCCGCGGGCTGGTTCAGGACGATGCGCCCGCTGGCCCGCTCTTCGACGAGCAGGAATTGCCCGTCGCGCTCCGCGACGGCGGCCACCGTGACGTCAGGTTTCCAGACCATGTCCGTCATTATAGCGGCCCGGGCATGCGTCGCAGTTTCTAGAAGTCGACGGCCGTCGCCCGCAGTTCCGGCTGGATCAGGCTGCCGGCCCACACTTCGTCGAAGTAGCGCGAGGTAACGCTTGACGATGTTGGTGTCGTCGAACTCGACGATGCCTTCCCACTTGGACGCCTGCTGACGGAATGCGATCGTCTTGTCGTCGGCGATGATGAAAGCGCAGGGATTGTTGCGGTATTCGGCCGCGACGTTGCGCAGGTCGATGTAGCTCGTCAGTCGCCGGGCCATCATGAAGAAGCGGTTGCCGTCGCGGACGGCGCGGCCCGGATCGGAGATCAGCACGCGCAGGCGCGCGTGGCTGCGCGCGAGCACGAGTCGCTTGACGGGCTCGAGGAAGCTGTCGTGGTCGTAGATCTGCGGCTCGAGCGTCGGTCGTGTAGATCGAAAGGGTGCGATTGGCGCGCTTCGCGATCTCCGCGACGGCCGCCCGATACTCGTCAAGGTTCGACAGGATGCTCCGTGTGCCCGTCACGTCCAGCCTGTTGTTCATTCGATTTCCCGATCCGCTGGCGCATGCGCCGGTGCGGTATTCCGACCTCGTCGAATTCCGGCCCTTCGGCCTGGAAGCCCAGCCGCTCGTAGAATCGCAGGGCGCTGGTCTGAGCGTTGAGGTACACCTCCGTGAGTCCCTGCTCGGCGGCAAGGCCCACGAGGTGGCTCACGATCGCGGCGCCAACCCCTGTGCCACGGTACTGCGGCAGTACTGCGACGCGACCAATCTTACCGGCGGGGTCCAGGCGTCCAGTGCCGACTACGTCACGGTTTGCGGCGAGGGCGAGCACGTGCCAGCAGAGCGGGGTCGGAGTCGTCCCATTCGTCCGCTTCCGGAATGCGCTTGTTCTTCGATGAAAACCGCGCGTCGCACCAGTTCGATCCGCGGCCGGTCGTCCGCCCAGCGGACGGTCTCGAGCGTCCCAGGCAGACGGCGGCGCGGTCGTCATTTCCAGCTTATGTCAAGCGGTCGTCAGATTTCGCGCGCAAGGCGCGCGGCCAGCCCGATGTAAGTGGCCGGCGTCATCGCCTTCAGGCGCAGCTTTTCAGCCGGCGGGATGCGGCAGGCCGTCCACGAAAGCGGCGATCGACTTGGCGTCGATGCGACGCCCGCGCGTCAGCGCCTTCAGTTGCTCGTAGGCGTCCGGCACGGCATAGCGGCGCATCACCGTCTGGATCGGCTCCGCCAGCAGTTCCCAGTTCGCCGCGAGATCGTCGGCGAGGCGCGTCGCGATCGACTTCGACGCGCGCAAGGCCGCGCGAGACGGACTGGATCGCGACGTCCGAGTGCGCGAGCGCGACGCCGAGGTTGCGCTGGACCGTGGAGTCGGTGAGGTCGCGCTGCCAGCGCGAGATCGGCAGCTTCTCGCGACATGAACCGCAGCAGCGCGTTGGCGACGCCGAAATTGCCTTCGGCATTCTCGAAGTCGATCGGGTTCACCTTGTGCGGCATCGTCGACGAGCCGACTTCGCCGGCGACCACCTTCTGCCGGAAGTAGCCGAGCGACACGTAGCCCCAGAAGTCGCGGCACAGGTCGGTGAGGATCGTGTTGCACCGCGCGAGGGCGTCGCAGTACTGCGCCGATCCAGTCGTGCGGCTCGATCTGCGTGGTGTACGCGTTCCAGCTCGATGCCGAGCGACTCGACGAGCTGCCGGCCGATCTGCGCCCAGTCGACGTCGGGATACGCGGCCACGTGCGCATTGAAGTTGCCGACCGCGCCGTTCACCTTGCCGAGGATCGCGACGCTCGCGAACTGCTCCTCGGCGCCGCGCAGCCGATGCACGAACACGGCCACTTCCTTGCCGAGCGTCGTCGGCGTCGCGGCCTGGCCGTGCGTGCGGGCCATCATCGCGTCGTCCGCGTGCGCGTGCGCCATTGCGCGCAGGCGTCGTCACCAGGGCGTCGAGATGCGGCAGCAGCACCTTGGCGCGCGCGTCGCGGCACATGACGCGCGTACGCGAGGTTGTTGATGTCCTCCGACGTGCAGGCGAAGTGCACGAACTCGAGCCGCGACTGCCAGGCCGGATGGTCGCCGAGCTTGCGCTTGAGCAGGTACTCGACTGCCTTGACGTCGTGGTTGGTCTCGCGCTCGATCGCCTTCACGGCCTGCGGCGTCGGCGTCGGTGAATCCGTCGGCGACGGCGGCGACGGCGCGCAGGTCCGTCGGCGGTCAGGCCCTGCAGTTCCGGGATCGCGCGGCTCTGCGGCGAGCACCTGCAGCCAGGCCATCTCGACCCGGACTCGCGCCCGGATCAGGCCGGCCTCGCTGAAGATCTCGCGCAGTTCGGCGCAGCCGCGAAGCGTAGCGGCCGTCGACCGGGGAGAGGGCCGTCAGGGGGGTGAGGCTCATGCGGCAATCCGGGAGGTGTTACGATCTCGGATGATACCGCAGGGCCCGTCCGCGGCGCCTGCGGATAGTCCCCGGAGCACCACGATGTCCGCAAACGATTATCGCGTCGAACGCGACAGCATGGGCGAGATTCGCGTGCCGGCGCGGCGCCCTGTGGGGCGCGCAGACCCAGCGCGCGGTCCAGAATTTCCCGATCAGCGGCCTGCCGATGCCGCGCGGGTTCATCCGCGCCCTCGGACTGATCAAGTGGGCCGCCGCCGGCGCCAACCTCGAGCTCGGCGACCTCGACAAGGTCGCGTGGCTTCGCGATCCAGCGGGCCGCGCTCGAGGTGGCCGACGGGCAGGCACGACGCGCAGTTCCCGATCGACGTGTTCCAGACCGGCTCCGGCACCAGCAGCAACATGAACGCGAACGAGGTGATCGCCCGGCTCGCCTCGCAGTATGTCGGGCGGCGCGCCGGTGCACCCGAACGATCACGTCAACCGCGGCCAGAGCAGCAACGACGTGATCCCGACGGCGATCCACCTGAGCGCGGCGCTGGCGCTGGCCGAGCAGCTGCTGCCGGCGCTCAAGGAGCTGATCGAGACGCATCGGCGCGCAAGGCCGGCGACGTCGGCGAGACGGTCAAGACCGGCCGCACGCACCTGATGGACGCGATGCCGCTCACGCTGGGCCAGGAGCTCGGCGGCTGGCGCGCGCAGATCGAGGACGGCGTCGCGCGACTGCAAGGCGTGCCGGCCTCGGCTGCACGGCCTCGCGCAGGGCGGCACGGCCGTCGGCACGGGCATCAATGCCCATCCGGAGTTCGGCGCGAGCGTCGCGGCGCAGCTGTCGCGGCAGACCGGCGCTCGACCTGCGTCCCAGCCCGCGACTTCTTCGCGGCGCTGTCGTCGCAGGACACGGCGGTCGAACTCTCCGGCCAGCTGCGCACGCTGGCCGTCAGCCTGATGAAGATCGCGAACGACCTGCGCTGGATGAACAGCGGTCCGCTCGCCGGGCTCGCGCGAAATCGCGCTGCCCGCGCTGCAGCCGGGCAGCAGCATCATGCCGGGCAAGGTCAACCCGGTCGTCCCCGAGGCGGTCGCGATGGTTGCGGCCCAGGTGATCGGCAACGACGCGACGATCACGATCGCTGGGCAGTCGGGCAATTTCCAGCTGAACGTGATGCTGCCGGTGATCGCGTACAACCTGCTGCAGAGCATCGAGCTGCTGGCCGCCGCGTCGCGCGCGCTCGCGCGCAGCGCCATCGCGGGATTCGCGGTGAACGGGCGCGCAGATCGCGTCGGCGCTCGAGCGCAACCCGATGCTGGTGACCGCGCTCAATCCGGTGATCGGCTACGACAAGGCGGCCGCGATCGCCAAGCGCGCCTATGCCGAAGGTCGGCCGATCCGCGAGGTCGCGCTCGAGATGACGGACCTCGGGCGAGGAGCGCCTGGCGAAACTGCTCGATCCGTCGGCACTGACGCGCGGCGGCGTGCGGCAGGGCGGAGGCGAGTGATTTGCTGACGTGGGGACCGGGGACGTGCAACCGCTGCGCGCGCTGATCGAGTCGCGTCTCAAGGGGACGCGACCCGGCGGCGATCCGCTGGCTGCATTCCTGCGCGGATTGCCCGTGGAGCGGCACGACGAGCTGCGCCAGTGCGATCCCCGCGGACCTGGCGGGCGCGGCGGTGCTGGTGCCGATCGTCGAGCGCGCCGACGGGCTGACCGTGCTGCTCACGCTGCGCGCGTCGCACCTCAAGCACCATGCCGGCCAGATCAGTTTTCCCGGCGGCCGGATCGAGCCGCACGACGCCGGTCCGTGGGAGGCCGCGTTGCGCGAGACGGAGGAGGAGATCGGCCTGTCGCGGGAATTCGTGACGCACGCCGGATACCTGAGCGACCAGTTGGTGATCTCGGGCTTTCGCGTGACACCGGCGGTCGGCTTCGTCCGCCCGGGCTTCGAGCTTGCGCCTCGACCGGACCGAGGTCGAGGACGTGTTCGAGGTGCCGCTCGAGTTCGTGCTCGACCCGGCAAACCACGTGCCGCGCGACCGGCATTTCCAGGGCGCCACGATCGTGACCTACGACATTCCGTACCAGGGGCGCCAGATCTGGGGCGCGACGGCCACCATGCTGGTCTCGCTGGCCCGCATGCTGCGGGAGGGTTGAAATCGTGAGCGATCGACCGACTGCTCGCCATCATGGCGCGCTTGCGCGATCCGCAGCGCGGCTGCCCGTGGGACCGCGAGCAGACCTGGGCGATCGATCGCGCCGCACACGATCGAGGAAGCCTACGAACTGGCCGATGCCGTGCGCGCGGCGATCCGTCGCGGTGCGGGACGAACTCGGCGACCTGCTGTTCCAGGTCGTGTTCCAGTCGCGCATCGCCGAGGAACGGGGACTGTTCGATTTCGACGCACGTGGCGCGGACGCGATCGGCGACAAGCTCGAGCGTCGTCATCCGCACGTGTTCGGCGTCGCGACCATCGGCGACGTGACCGCGAGCAGACGGAGGCCTGGGAAGCGCACAAGGCGGCCGAGCGTCGCGAGAAGGGGCAGGGCGACGGCGCGCTCGACGGCGTCACGCTGGGCCTGCCCGCGCTGACGCGTGCCGCCAAGCTCGGCAGGCGTGCGGCGCGCGTCGGATTCGACTGGCCGGACGCGGCGGGCGTGCTCGACGAAGGTGCGACGAAGAGGTCGCCGAGGTGCGGCACGCCGTCGCAGGGCCAGTCCCCGGACAAGGTGGCCGAGGAACTGGGCGACCTGCTGTTCAGCGTCGTGCAGGCCGCGCGTCACCTCGGCGTCGATCCCGAGGCCGCGCTGCGCGAGGCCAATGCCAAGTTCGAACGCCGGTTCCGCGACATGGAAGCCCGGCTGGCCGCCGACGGCCGCACGGTGCGCGACTCGGATCCGGACGCGCTCGAGGCGCTGTGGGCGCTCGCCAAGCGTAGCGTCGGCTGATCCGGCCATGTCGGTCCTGGCGCGCGAATCGGCGGCTCGCCTTGCGACATTGCGGACCGCGCTCGACGGCTGCCTGCTGCGGGACCGGCCGCCGACTTCGCCGGCACGCTCGATCGCCTCGCGCGCGTGCCGGCGGCGGCCGATCCGCGCGAAATCGAGCAGACTCGAATCGCAGGTGCAGGGCATCGGCGGCGAGAGCTCGACGCGCGTCGCGCGTCGGTGCCCGTCGATCCGCTACGACGAGACGCTGCCGGTGCACGCGCGTCGCGCCGAGATCGCCGCGACCATCGCCCGTTCTCCGGTCACGATCGTCAGCGGCGCGACCGGCAGCGGCAAGAGCACGCAGCTGCCGAAGATCTGCCTCGAGCTCGGGCGCGGCGTGGCCGGCATGATCGGCCACACGCAGCCGCGGCGCATCGCGGCGCAGGCGCTGTCGAACCGCATCAGCGCGGAACTCGGCACCACGCCCGGGCGACCTCGTCGGCTACCAGGTGCGCTTCGTCGATCGCACCAGCCCGCGCACGCTCGTGAAGCTGATGACCGACGGCCTGCTGCTGCGCGAACTCGAAAGCGACCCGCTGCTGCTGCGCTACGACACGCTGATCCTCGACGAGGCGCACGAGCGCAACCTCAACGTCGACTTCCTGCTCGGCGTCTGCCGCCGGCTCGTCGACGCGACGCACCGACCTGCGCGTCGATCGTGACGTCGGCGACGATCGAGACGCAGCGCGATTCGCGGAGTACTTCGACGGCGCGCCGGTCGTCGACGTCGAGGGCCGCAGCTACCCGGTCGAGGTGCGCTACCGGCCGCTGCAGGAGGAGGACGAGGAGGCGCCGTCGCTGCCGGAGGCGGTGCGCGGCGCGCTCGACGAGCTGGAGACGGATGCGCACGGCATGCGACGGCGATGCGCTGGTGTTCCTGCCCGGCGAAAAGCAGATCAACGAGGCCCGTGACCTGCTGGTCCGCAGCCAGGCGCGGACTGGGACGTGCTGCCGCTCTATTCGCGCGCCTGACCGGGCCGCGAGCAGGAGAGGATCTTCGCGGCGCACGACCGGCGACGCGTGGTGCTCGCGACCAACGTGGCCGAAACGTCGCTGACGATTCCCGGCGTGCGGTTCGTCGTGGATGCGGGACTCGCGCGCGTCAGCCGCTACAGCGCACGGGCGAAGTTCCAGCGCCTGCCGATCGAGCCGGTCTCGCAGGCGAGCGCCGACCAGCGCAAGGGGCGCTGCGGGCGCGAAGGCGAGGGCATCTGCATCCGGCTTGTATGCGGAGGACGGACTACGTCGGCGCGACCGCGGTACACCGACCCGGAGATCCTGCGCACCAACCTCGCCAGCCTGATCCTGCAGATGGCTGCGCTCGGGCTCGGCACGCCCGAGGACTTCCCGTTCCTCGACGCGCCCGACGCGCGCCTGCTCAACGACGGCTACCGATTGCTGCAGGAACTGGGCGCCGTCGACGGCGACCGGCGGATCACGCGCCTCGGGCGCCAGATGGCGGCGCTGCCGGTCGACCCGCGGCTCGCGCGGATCCTGGTCGAGGCGGCCCGCACGGGTTGCCTGCGCGAGGCGCTGGTGATCGCGTCGTTTCTCAGCATCCAGGATCCGCGCGAGCGGCCGGCCGACGACACTGGCGGCGGCCGACGAGCGGCACGCGCTGTTTGCCGACGAGCGTTCGGATTTCGTCGGAGTGCTGAATCTCTGGCGTGCGTCGCGCGAACAGTTCGCCGGCGGGCACGAAGGCGCTGCGACACTGGTGCAAGGTGCACTTCCTGTCGTTCCTGCGGATGCGCGAGTGGGTCGACCTGCACGACCAGCTCACGGACATGGCGGCGGCGCTGCAGCTCACGACGCGGGAGGCGCCGGCCGGCGCTGCAGTGCTGCATCAGGCGATCCTGACGGGCTTTCTCGGCGGCATCGGCGTGCTCGACGAAGGCAAGGTGTATCTCGGCGCGCGGGACGTGCGTTTCGTCATCGCGCCGGGCACGCCGCTGCAGAAGCGTCCGCCGCACTGGATCGTCGCGGCGAGCCTCGTCGAGACGCAGCGGCTCTATGCGCGCATGGTCGCGCAGGTGCAGCCGTCGTGGATCGAATCGGCCGGCGCCCACCTCGTGCGGCGCACCTACGGCGAGGCGGAATGGGACCCGGGCCGCGGTGCGGCGCGGGCCCGCGAGACCGTCTCGCTGTACGGCCGCGTGCTGAGCAGCGGCCGGCTCGTCGATTTCTCGACGGTCGATCCGGTCGCCGCCCGTCGCATGTTCGTCGAGGAGGCGCTGGTGCGGCGGCCGTCCGTCACTGCCGTACGCATTCCTGGCGCGCAACGAGCAGATGCGCCACGCGGCTGGAGCATGCCGAGTGCTGCCTGCGTCGTCGCGACCTGCTGGCGGCCGACGATGTGCTCGCGTCCTTCTACCTCGAGCGGATTCCGGCCTCGATCACGTCCACGCGGCATTTCGATCGATGGTGGCGCGCCGAGGAGCCGCGCAGCCCTCACCTGCTCGATGCGCCGGAAGACGTCCTGCTGGCGCGAGCCGCTGCCGCCGATCCGTCGCGAGGACTTTCCCGAACATCTGGAGGTCGACGACAACGAGTTGCACATGACGTACGCGTTCGACTCGACCGACGCCGCGGACGGCGTCACCCTGGACGTGCCGTTGCCGCTGCTGAGGGCGGTTCCCGCCGAGCGACTCGAATGGCTGGTGCCGGGCTGGTTGCGCGAGAAGGTGATCGCGCTGCTGCGCGGGTTGCCGAAGGAGCTGCGGCGCGAGCTCGTGCCGATCCCGGATGCGGCGGATCGATTCCTGGCGACGGTGAGCGAGACGGCGAGCTTCGGACAGGGGTCGTTGTACGACCGGCTCGCGGCCTTTGCGACTCGGCAGGCGGGCGCCGCGGTCGAGCCGTCACAACTGGCGGCCGTGAAGCTGGCGCCGTGGCTGCACGTCAATCTCCGGATTCTCGATCCGGGTGGTCGCCCGTTGCGCCAGGGTCGTGACCTGCTGCAGGTTCGCGAGGACCTGCGCCGCCGCGGCGCAGCGCGCGGAGACGAGAGCCTCGATCACCCCTGGCTGCGTGCAGGAGTGCGACGCTGGGATTTCGGCGACGTGCCGGAATCGGTGAGCGTGCGCACCGGAGGCGTCACGCTGCGACTGTATCCTGGCATCGAGGACGACGGCTCGTCCGTGCGCCTGAAACTGTACAGCAGTGCCAATGCCGCGCGGTCTCGGACGCGCCACGGCATCGTGCGGCTTGCCGCGCTGGCGCTGCCGCAGCAACGCGAACTCGTGCGCCGCAGCCTTGCCGACGATCGCCACTTCAGTCTGCTCGCGGCCGCCAGCGGGTTCGGCAAGGACCTGATCGACGAAGTCGCGGATCGCGCGGTGGACAGCGCGGTGCTCGGACCGGTCGCGCGGGTGCCCACGACGCAACCAGACTTCGAGGACGCGCTAGACCAGGGCCGGGCGGTGGTCGTGGATCGGGGCGATGAAATCGCGCGCGTGGTGCGCGCGGTGCTGGAAGGCGTCAAGAATGTCCGCGGCATGCTCGGCGAGCTGGCGGGTCCGGTGTACGAAGGGGTCCGGCATGCGGCTCGCAATCAGCTCGACGACATGCTCGGTCCCGGATGGGTTCGCGACACGCCGGACGACTGGTTCGGCCAGTTGCCGAAGTACCTGCGCGCGCTGGTTCTCAGGCTCGAGCGTGCCCGCGGCGACGTGGCGCGTGACCGGAGGCTGCAACAGCAGCTCGAGCCGTACCTGGCGGCCGGGATGCAGTTGCTGGTCACCGCGGATGCCGATCGCCCGGCCCCGGAACTCGAGCGGTTTCGCTGGATGATCGAGGAGTTCCGGCTGTCGCTCTTCGCGCAGGAGCTGCGGACGCGGATGCCGATTTCCGCCAGGCGGCTCGACGAGCAGCTCGCGCTGGCCAGGAAAGAGGCGGGGCGGAGGTAGGCCCTTGTCTTGCGGATCACCTCTCCCGCTTGCGGGAGAGGTCGACCGCAGGTCGGGTGAGGGTCCGAAACCTCACCCCTCGCGTCGATGCTTGCGCATCAACGCTCGTGCCCTCTCCCGCAAGCGGGAGAGGGGCCGACACCTCTCCCGCTTGCGGGAGAGGTCGACCGCAGGTCGGGTGAGGGTCTGTCAGCCCTTTCTCTGGCCGCCGAGGAAGGACTGGATGATGTCGATCGGCAGCGGGAACACGATGGTGGTCGTCTTTTCGTTCGCGAGGTCCGCCAGCGTCTGCAGGTAGCGCAACTGGATCGCGCTCGGCTGCGCGCCGAGGGTCGCCGCCGCCTCGACGAGTTGCGCGGCGGCCTGCTTTTCGCCTTCCGCGTGGATGATCTTCG
This sequence comes from uncultured Gammaproteobacteria bacterium, assembly GCA_963843985.1. Lineage (GTDB taxonomy): Bacteria > Pseudomonadota > Gammaproteobacteria > Steroidobacterales > Steroidobacteraceae > RPQJ01. Next base: position 23,379 of record CAWJMS010000011.1, read on the forward strand.
AGCGCCGGGTGCGCTCGGCCTCGGCCTGCTTGGCCATCGCGCGGATCATGCTTTCGTCGAGGTCCATCTGCTTGATCTCGACGTTCGACACCTTGATGCCCCACGCGTCCGTCGACTGGTCGAGGATGTGCTGGATGGCCACGTTCAGCTTGTCGCGCTGCGACAGCATCTCGTCGAGCTCGTGCTGGCCCAGCACCGAGCGCAGCGTCGTCTGCGCCAGCTGGCTGGTGGCTTCGAACGGGTTCGCCACCTGGATGATCGCCTTCTCCGGGTCGACGATCCGGAAGTAGACGACCGCGTTCACCTTCACCGAGACGTTGTCGCGCGAGATGACGTCCTGCGTCGGCACGTCGAGCACGATCACGCGCAGGTCCACCTTGATCATGCGCTGGACCAGCGGGATCAGGATGATCAGGCCCGGGCCCTTGACCCCGGTGAACCGGCCGAACGTGAGCACGACGCCGCGCTCGTACTCGTTCAGCACCTTGAAGATCTGCGTCGCGATCACGACCAGCGCGACGACGACGAAAGCCAGCGAAGCAAAGTTGAACATCGAACGATACTCCTCGATCAGTCCTTGACGGGCTCGACTTCGAGCCGCAACCCCTTGACCGCGAGGATGCGCAGGCGCTGTCCCTCGCGTATCGGTTCGCGGCTCACGGCGGTCCAGATCTCGCCGTGCGCCCGCACCCGGCCTTCGCGCTCGAACGATTCGACGGCCTGGGCCTGCTCGCGCAGCAGCCCTTCGACGCCGCTCACGACGGGCCGGCGACGCGCGCGCACCGCGAACGACACGATCGCAAGCAGCAGCAACGCGCCGGCGAGGCCCATCGCGCCGATCAGCTGCCACGCGATGCTGAAGCCGGGCACGCCGGAATCGAGCAGCATGATCGAGCCGATCACGAAGGCCACGATGCCGCCGAGCCCGAGCGCGCCGAACGACGGCACGAACGACTCGGCGACGATCAGCAGCACGCCGAGCGCGATCAACGCGAGCCCGGCGAAATTGACCGACAGCACCTGGAATGCGAACAGCGCCAGCAGCAGGCTGATCGCGCCGACCACGCCCGGCAGCACCGTCCCCGGGTGATAGCCCTCGAGCAACAGGCCGTAGATGCCGATCAGCATCAGCAGGTAGGCGACGTTGGGGTTGGTGATGAGCGAGAGCAGGTCGGTGCGCCAGTCGGGTTGCACGTCGCGCAGCACGAGGCCGCCTGTCGCGAGCGTGGTCTCCCGGGTCTGGAGCTTGACCACGCGGCCGTCGATGGCCTTCAGCAACTGCGGGAGGTCTGTCGCGACGACGTCGATGACGCCGGCCGCAAGCGCCTCGTCCGAAGGCAGGCTGGCGCCCTCGCGTACGGCCTTCGCGGCCCATTCGGCATTGCGGCCGCGCAGGTGGGCGAGGCCTACGATGTACGCCGTGGCATCGTTGACGGACTTGCGCTCGAGCGCCGTCTCGGGCTCCTTGGCCGGCGCGGACGGTCCCCCGATCTGCACCGGCGTCGCGGCTCCGAGGTTGGTCGCCGGCGCCATGGCCGCCACGTGGCTCGCATAGAGCAGGTACGTGCCCGCGCTCGCGGCGCGTGCGCCGCTCGGCGCGACGAACGTCACCACCGGGACGTCGGAGGCCAGGATCGCCTGCACCATGTCCCGCATCGACGTCTCGAGACCGCCGGGTGTGTCGAGCGTCATGACGACCAGCACCGCGCCGTCGTCTTGAGCCGCGTGCAACTGACGGACGAAGAAGTCGCTGGTGGCGGGCCCGATCGGCCCGGCGATGGGAATCAGCACGCCGGTGCCTCCGGACGGCGAGGGCGCAGCGGGGATCGCGCCCCCGGCCAGCCCCAATGCCGAACCCAGCGCCAGCAGCGCGAGCAGGCGACCGCGAATCGAGGCGACCATGGCAGCCATCATACCAGCCGCTCTCCCGGGCCGGCGGTCGCCTATACTTCGCGTGGTATCCGGGCGTTCGAACAGGTTCCGCACGCGCATGTCCGTCGCAATCCGCATCCTGGCCTGCGTCGCGTTGGCGACGAGCCTGCCGGCGCCCGCCGAGGTCCCGTCGCAAGCGGCGACCGCCGCCGCGCCGAAACCCGATTTCCGGGTGCAGCAAGTGCGGCCAGACCTCAGCGTGCTGACGAGCGTCGCCGGCAACGTCGCCGTGTGGACCGGGCCCAGCGGTGTGGTGCTCGTCGACGACGGGTCGGCGAATCTCGCCCCCCAGTTGCTCGATGCGGTCGGTCGCTTATCCGGCCAGCCGATCCGCTTCGTCGTCAACACGCACTGGCATCCGGACCACACCGGCGGCAACGAGGCGCTCGCCCGGGCCGGCGCGATCATCGTCGCCCACGAGTCCGTGCGCGAACGGATGTTGCAGCCGCAGCAGGTCTTCGAGGACTACTCGACGAAGGTCCCCGCGGCGGCCCCGGCCGCGCTGCCCGTCGTGACGTTCTCGAACACGATGGCCATCGAACTCGACGGCGAACGGATCGACGTCGTGCACGTCGCCGACGCGCACACGGACTCGGACGTCGTCGTGCGCTGGCAGGAAGCCAACGTCGTCCACATGGGCGACGTGTTCTGGAACGGCAGCTATCCGTTCATCGACCTCGCGAGCGGCGGCTCGCTCGCCGGTATCGTCGCGGCTCTCGAAGGCGTGCTGGCGCGCATCGACGCGCAGACGGTCGTGATCCCGGGCCACGGCGCGGTCGCCACGCGCGCGGAACTTGCCGCCTATCGCGACATGCTCGTGGCGGTGGGCCGCCACGTGCGCGAAGCCGTCGAGGCCGGCGCGAGCGTCGACGAAGTGATCGACTCGCACCCGACCGCGCCGTTCGACGAGCGCTATGCGAAAGGTGCGATGAGCCCCGAGAGATTCATCCGCACCGTGTATCGCGACCTGTCCAGCCCGCGCTCAGGCCGAGAGGTCGAAGTTGATGCCCTGCGCGAGCGGCAGCTCGGTGCCCCAGTTGACCGTGCAGGTCTGGCGCCGCATGTAGGCCTTCCACGAGTCCGAACCGGATTCGCGGCCGCCACCCGTGTCCTTCTCGCCGCCGAATGCGCCGCCGATCTCGGCGCCCGACGTGCCGATGTTGACGTTCGCGATGCCGCAGTCCGAGCCGCCGGCCGCGAGGAAGCGCTCGGCGTGCTGCAGTCGGTCGGTGAAGATCGCCGACGACAGGCCGTGCGCGACGTCGTTCTGCGCCTCGATCGCTTCGTCGAGCGTCTTGAACGGAATCAGGTAGAGCACCGGGCCGAAGGTCTCGGTCCTGACGATGTCCCACTCGCCGCGCGCGACGACGATGGCCGGCTCGACGAAGAAGCCCGGGCCGGTCGAGGCGCTTGCCGCCGCAGAGCAGCCGGCCGCCCGCTGGCGACTGCCTTGGCCACCGCGGACTCGAAGCGCTCGACCGCTGCGCCGTCGATCAGCGGACCCATCAGCGTGCCCTGCGCGAGCGGATCGCCGATGCGCACCTGCTTGTACGCCGGACGAGCCGCCGCTCGAGTTCGGCCATCCGCGACTCGTGCACGAACACGCGCCGCGTCGTCGTGCAGCGCTGTCCCGCGGTGCCGACGGCGCCGAACACGATGGCCGGCACGACGAGGTCGAGGTTCGCGAACTCGTCGACGATGATCGCGTTGTTGCCGCCGAGTTCGAGCAGGCTCTTGCCGAGGCGCTTCGCGACGCGCATGCCGACGTCACGGCCGACGTCCGTCGAGCCGGTGAACGACACCAGGTCCGACGCGCCGGTCGTCCACGAAGCGCTCGGCGAGTTCGTGGCCGTCGTCGATGAACAGCTGGAAGATGCCGGGCAGGCCGTGCCGCTCGAGCACGCGGTTGCAGATGTGCTGCACGGCGACGGCGCACAGCGCGGTCTTCGGCGACGGCTTCCACACGGTCACGTTGCCGCAGATCGCCGCGAGGAAGGCGTTCCACGACCACACCGCGACCGGGAAGTTGAACGCGCTGATCACGCCGACGACGCCGAGCGGGTGCCACTGCTCGAACATGCGGTGGTTCGGGCGCTCGGAGTGCATCTGCAGGCCGTAGAGCATGCGCGACTGGCCGACCGCGAAGTCGGCGATGTCGATCATCTCCTGCACTTCGCCGTCGCCCTCGGCCTTGATCTTGCCCATCTCGAGCGAGACGAGGCTGCCGAGTGTCGACTTGTGTCGCGCAGCTCGTCGCCGATCAGGCGCACGGCTTCGCCGCGCTTCGGCGCGGGTACCGCGCGCCAGCGCGTGCGACGGCCTCGCGGCCGAGGCCATCACCTGCTCGTACTGCGCGGGCGTCGTCGCCGCGCACGCTGGCGATGACCTCGCCGGTCGCCGGGTTGATCGAATCGATGCGCTGCGCCGCCGGATCCGACAGCCAGCCGCCATCGGCCGACCAGGTGCCCGCATTGACCGCCTCGAGTCCGAGGTCCTTCGAGTATCGTCGTTCATCGTGCACCTCCGCGCGCCAGGCGCTGCTGTCCTGTCTGTGCCGGCCACGACCATGCGCGCCGAGATTTCCTTCGAGCCGCCGTCGGCGTAGTGCCGGCCGAAGCGGTTGTCGAGCACGTCGACGAGGCTGAAGTCTTCCTGGCGCACGAAGCCGTGGTAGCGGCCCGGTTCGTCGCAGCACGAGGTCGACGACGGCCGTGATGCCGGCCGCCGTCGTCACCTGGATCGCCGACCACAGCCGGCCCGCGATCATCTGCGGATAGATCTTGCTGACGTAGTTCTCTTCGCGCAGTTCGCCGTCCTGCCGGCCCGCGACCGCGACGTAGACGATCACGACGTCCTGCAGGGTCTGCGGCACGGCGTTCTCGAGCACGCGCTTCAGCGTGGCGCGGTCCTGGTTGAGCTTCAGGTCGTTCATCAGCAGGCGCATCTGCGCGCAGTGGCCCGGGTAGCGGATGGTCTTGTAGTCCATCGTCTGCACCTTGCTGCCGTAGGTGTCGGCGAGCGAGCCGAGGCCGCCCGAGGTGTTGAAGGCCTCGTAGAGCGTGCCGTCGATCTCGATCTCCTCGAGGCCTTCGAGCGGCGCCACTTCGACGTCGCGGCCGTCGACGAGCGCCTCGCAGGGATTGCCGTACTCGTTGATCAGGCCGTCGGTCGACCAGGTGAGCGAGTACTTGAGCACGTTGTTCGGATGCTGCGGCAGGGCGCCGACGCGCAGCTTGACGCTGCGGATCTCGTCGAAGTGCTGGATCAGCGCGTTGGCCGCGATGCTGATGAAGCCGGGCGCGAGCCCGCACTGCGGCACGAACGCCTGCTGTCGAGCCCTCGGCGAGCTTGCGCACGGCGCGCGTCACCGCGACGTCCTCGGTCAGGTCGAAGTAGTGCGCGCCGACCTTGCGCGCGACCTCGGCCACCATCACGTTGCAGTAGAAGGGCAGGCTGGAAATGATCGCGTCGGCCGGGTGCTGCGCGCAGGTGCGCCTCGAGCGCCGCCGGGTCTCGCGGCATCGAACGCGTGGGCGTGCAGGTTCGGCAGGCCGTGCGCGTCGACGACCGACCGCGCGACGCTGCGGCGTTGACGTCGGCGACGTGGACCTCGTAGTCGCCGCATTCGGCGAGCAAGCCGGAGATCAGCGCGCCGATCTTGCCGGCCCCGAGGATGAGGACCTTCTGCATCGACGAACTCCTGGTAGTCGCTGCCCGGTCCGGCCGTGGCCGGCCGCCGGCCCGGTCGGGCAGTCGTTTGAAGGGGCGCGATTCTGACGAAAGCCCGGGCGTCCGCCGACACCCGCGTTCTTTTGCGCTGCAATGATTCGGGTAGGATATCGGCATGACCGCCCACCCCGCAGACCGCGCGACTGGTCACCGACGAGCTGGACGTCCCGGCCGGCCGCGCCAGCAGCCCGTCTACCGCGATCCGGCGGCGCTGGCGCCGGGCCGTCGAGGCGCTGAGCAGGCTGCCGCCGATCGTCGTTTCCTGGGAGGTCGAGGCGCTGAAGCGGCAGATCGCCGAGGCGCAGCGCGGCGAGCGGTTCCTGCTGCAGGGCGGCGACTGCGCCGAGACCTTCGACGACTGCGAGTCCGGGCCAGATCGCCCGCAAGCTCAAGATCCTGCTGCAGATGAGCCTCGTGCTGCTGCACGGCCTGAAGAAGCCGGTGATCCGCGTCGGCCGCTTCGCCGGCCAGTACGCGAAGCCGCGCTCCGCCGACACCGAGACGCGCGACGGCGTGACGCTGCCGTGCTACCGCGGCGACCTCGTCAACCGCCCGGGCTTCACGGCCGCGGACCGCGAGCCCGATCCCGAGCTGCTGCTGCGCGGCTACGAGCGCGCCGCGCTCACGCTGAATTTCGTCCGCGCGCTGATCGACGGCGGCTTCGCCGACCTGCACCACCCGGAGTACTGGGACCTCGGAGTTCGTGCACCACTCGCCGCTGGCGCGACCAGTACCGGCAGATCGTCGACGTCGATCGCGGACTCGCTCGATTTCTTCGAGGCGATCAGCGGCAGCCGCGTGCACGAGGCGAGCCGCGCGCCGTTCTACGCGAGCCACGAGGCGCTGCACCTGCTCTACGAGCAGGCGCAGACGCGCTTCATCCCGCGCCAGGAGCCGCTGGTACAACCTGTCGACGCACCTGCCGTGGATCGGCATGCGCACGGCCGACCTCGAGCGGCGCGCACGTCGAGTACTGCCGCGGCATCCGCAACCCGATCGGCGTCAAGGTCGGGCCGTCGATGGACGCGGCGTGGGTGCAGGGCCTGTGCCGACGTGCTGAATCCGCGGCAACGAAGCCGGGCGGCTCGTGCTGATCCACCGCATGGGCGCGAAGAACGTCGAGGCGAAGCTGCCGCGCGCTGATCGAGGCGGTGCGCGCGACCGGCGTGCCGGTGCTGTGGGTCTGCGACCCGATGCACGGCAACACCGAGACGACGCAGTTCGGGCGTCAAGACGCGCCGCTTCGAGAACATCGTCGACGGAACTCGAGGCCGCCGTTCAGGATGCACCGCGCGATGGGCAGCTACCTCGGCGGCGTGCACTTCGAGCTGACCGGCGAGGACGTCACCGAGTGCACCGGCGGCGCCCGCGGCCTCGCCGACGGCGATCTCGCGCGGGCCTACCGCACGCCAGGTCGATCCGCGGCTCAACTACGAGCAGGCCCTCGAACTCGCGATGCGGATCGCGGCGAACGCTCGCTCGGCCTGACCGGCCGCCCGGCCGCGCAGCGACACGTTCCGCCTCGTCGCGCGGCACGATCGCGCCACTGCGCCCGGCGCGAGGCCCTCGACGCTCCACGGCCCGACCGACCAGCGAATCAGTCGCAGCGTCGGGAAGCCGACCGCCGCGGTCATGCGCCGCACCTGCCGGTTGCGGCCCTCGCTCAGTTCGAGCTCGATCCACGCCGTCGGGATGGCCTTGCGCACTGCGAATCGGCGGGTCGCGCGGCCACAGCCACTCCGGCTCGGCGATGACCCGGGCCGGGGCGGGCAGGGTCGGCCCGTCGTTCAGCACGAGGCCACGTCGCAGGCGGCTCGAGTGCCGCCTCGTCCGGGATCGCCCTCGACCTGGACCCGGTAGCGCTTGGGCCAGCGGCGAGCCGGGCTGGCTGATGCGGGCCTGCCAGGGGCCGAAGTCGGTCAGCAGCATCAGGCCTTCGCTGTCGTAGTCGAGGCGGCCGGCCGGATACACGCCCTGCAGCGGCAACGAAGTCGCGCAGGCAGCGACGCCCGTCCGGACTCGTGAACTGCGGCAGCACCTGGAAGGGCTTGTTGAACAGGACCAGTTGCACGGAATGCCGGCTTGCGTGCGGGAAATTGGCACTTGATCGAGAGCGGGTGCCAAGTCTATTCTCTTTGTGCGGTGCAACACGCCGTCGGTACGTCCGCGCCGGCTCTTCCGGCGCGGTCCCTCGTCACTGGAGTACGCCTTGAGCACACAGCAGAAGCTCGATCTTCCGGCGGGCTGCGACGGTCGTTGCGGCTTCGCGTCCGGGGTTCGAAACGATCCTCACGCGCGAGGCGCTGGAGTTCGTCGTCGAACTGGCCCGCAAGTTCGGGCCGCGGGTCGAGCGAGCTGCTGGCGCGTCGTGAAGTCCGCCAGAAGGAGATCGATGCCGGCAAGCTTCCCGATTTCCTGGCCGAGACCCGGTCCATCCGCGAGAGCGAGTGGCGGGTCACGTCGATCCCGGCCGACCTGCAGGATCGCCGCGTCGAGATCACGGGGCCGACCGAACGCAAGATGATCATCAACGCGCTCAACTCGGGCGCGAAGGTGTTCATGGCGGACTGCGAAGACTCGATGACGCCCACCTGGGACAACGTCGTCCAGGGCCAGATCAACCTGCGCGACGCAGTGGCGCGACGCATCGAGTTCACGAGCCCGGAGGGCAAGAGCTACCGGCTGAACCCGTCGATCGCCACGCTGATCGTCCGGCCGCGCGGCTGGCACCTCTACGAGAAGCACATCCTCGTCGACGGACAGCAGGTCCCGGGCGCATTCGTCGACTTCGGCCTGTACCTGTTCCACAACCACGCCGAGCTGAAGCGCGCACGGCACCGGCCCGTACTTCTACCTGCCGAAGACCGAGAGCCATCTCGAGGCACGGCTCTGGGCCGAGGTGTTCAGGCACGCCGAGACGCGCCTCGGCCTCGCGCCGCAGACGATCAAGGCGACGCTGCTGATCGAGGTGATCCTCGCCGCCTTCGAGATGGACGAGATCCTCTGGGAGCTGCGCGACTACATCGTCGGCCTCAACTGCGGGCGCTGGGACTACATCTTCAGCTTCATCAAGAAGTTCAGCCGCTACCCGGACAAGGTGCTGCCGGACCGCGGGCAGGTGACGATGACGACGCACTTCCTGCGCTCGTACTCGAAGCTGCTGATCAAGACGACGCATCGCCGCGGCGCGTTCGCGATGGGCGGCATGGCCGCGCAGATCCCGATCAAGGGCGATCCGGCGGCGAACGACGCGGCGATCGCCAAGGTGCGCGCCGACAAGGAACGCGAGGCCGGCGACGGCCACGACGGCACCTGGGTCGCGCACCCGGGCCTCGTGCCGATCGCGATGGAGGTCTTCGACCGCCTGATGCCGACCGCCGAACCAGCTGCACCGCAAGCTCGAGGACGTGCACGGTACGGCGCGGCCGACCTGCTCGCAGGTCCCGGCCGGCACGATCACCGAGGCGGGCTTGCGCAACAACGTCGACGTGTCCATCCAGTACATGGCGGCCTGGCTCGGCGGCAACGGCTGCGTGCCGATCCACAACCTGATGGAGGACGCGGCGACGGCCGAGATCTCGCGCTCGCAGGTCTGGCAGTGGATCCGTCACCCGAGCGGCGTGCTCGACGACGGTCGCAAGGTCACGGTGGAACTGTTCCGGCAGATGACCGCGCGAGGAACTCGCGAAGCTGCGCGCGCAGCTCGGCGAGGCCGCCTTCGCCGCCGGCAACTTCGAGCGCGCCGCGGAGCTGATCGACGGCATCACGACGGCCGACGACGTTCGAGACCTTCCTGACGCTTCCGGCCTACCGGGCGATCGACTGATTTCGAGCACAGGTTTCAGAGACACGAGGATCGACGACATGACGAACCAGGCTGCGGACGCAACTGCGCAAGGACTGGGAGACGGATCCGCGCTGGAAGGGCATCAAGCGCACCTACAAGGCGGAGGACGTCGTGCGCCTGCGCGGCAGCGTCCAGATCGAGCACACGCTCGCGCGCCTCGGCGCCGAGAAGCTCTGGAAGCTCGTCAACACCGAGCCGTACGTCAACTGCCTCGGCGCGCTCACCGGCGGCCAGGCGATGCAGCAGGTGAAGGCCGGCATCAAGGCCATCTACCTGTCGGGCTGGCAGGTCGCGGCCGACAACAACATCGTACATGTCGATGTACCCGGACCAGTCGCTGTACCCGGTCGACTCGGTGCCGAAGGTCGTCGAGCGCATCAACTCGACGTTCAAGCGCGCCGACGAGATCCAGCACTCGACGGGCATCACGGCCGGGCCACAAGGACTACGTCGACTTCTTCGCGCCGATCGTCGCGGACGCGGAAGCCGGCTTCGGCGGCGTGCTGAATGCCTTCGAGCTGATGAAGGCGATGATCCGCGCCGGCGCCGCCGGCGTGCACTTCGAGGACCAGCTCGCTTCGGTGAAGAAGTGCGGCCACATGGGCGGCAAGGTGCTGGTGCCGACGCAGGAAGCGGTGCAGAAGCTGATCGCGGCGCGTCTGGCGGCCGACGTGATGGGCGTGCCGACGATCATCCTCGCGCGCACCGACGCCGAAGCCGCCGACCTGCTGACCAGCGACGTGGACCCGAACGACAAGCCGTTCTGCACGGGCGAGCGCACGCCGGAAGGCTTCTATCGCACGAAGCCGGGCGTCGAGCAGTCGATCTCCCGCGGCCTCGCCTACGCGCCGTACGCCGACATGGTGTGGTGCGAGACCGGCAAGCCGGACCTCGCGTTCGCGAAGAAGTTCGCCGAGGCGATCCGCAAGCAGTACCCGGGCAAGCTGCTCGCCTACAACTGCTCGCCGTCGTTCAACTGGAAGAAGAACCTCGACGACGCGACCATCGCGAAGTTCCAGCGCGAGCTGGGCGCGATGGGCTACAAGTACCAGTTCATCACGCTGGCCGGCATCCACAACATGTGGTTCAACATGTTCGACCTCGCGCAGGAGTACGTGAAGAGCGGCATGACCGCCTACGTCGAGAAGGTGCAGGAGCCGGAGTTCGCCGCGCGCGACCGCGGCTACACCTTCGTCTCGCACCAGCAGGAAGTGGGCACCGGCTACTTCGACGACGTGACCAACGTGATCCAGGAAGGCCATTCCTCGACGACGGCGATGCACGGCTCGACCGAGGAAGAGCAGTTCTCGACGGGCCACGGCTGATCCGGGCCGCTCGGGACGCTTGATCGACGAGGCCCGGGCAGGGCAACCTGCCCGGGCCGTTCTTTTGGAGGTCGCGCGACATGCTCACCTGAGTTCGACGAGGCCTGCACGGCCTGTCCGCGGCTCGCGCAATTCCTCGACGAGGGCAGGGCGGAGCATCCCGCGTATCACTGCGCGCCGGTGCCGCCGTTCGGCGATCGCGACGCGCGCCTGCTGGTCGTCGGCCTCGCGCCGGGCTTCCACGGCGCCAACGCCACCGGGCGCCCGTTCACCGGCGACCACGCCGGCGTCCTGCTCTACGAAACGCTGCATCACGTTCGGCTGGAGCACGGCGCCCCGGTCCGTTTCGAGCGACGACGGGCTGCGGCTCGTCGGTTGCCGCATCACGAATGCGGTGAAGTGCGTGCCGCCGCAGAACAAGCCGACGCCCGCGCGAGATCGCAGACCTGCAACGCTTTCTCGCGGCGGAGCTGGCGGGCGCTGAAGCCGGGCACGGTGCTGCTCGCGCTGGGGTCGATCGCGCATGGCGGCGATCCTGCGCGGCTGCGGCCTCAAGGCGTCCGCGCGCGAAATTCGGCCATGGCGCCGAGCACGAGCTGCCGGGCGGCCTGCGCCTGGTCGATTCCTACCACTGCAGCCGCTACAACACCCAGACCCGGCGGCTGACGACGGAGATGTTCCGGGAGGTCGTGGGCAGGGCGACGGCCGGCGAGGGGCGAGAGGCCATAGGCGATAGCGGTAGCGGCAGGTGCAGGACAGCGTCGGTCGGCGCTCGCCGCATGCAGTACGCCACGGCGCTGATCACGAGCACTTTCCGACTACACCTGCACCTCATGCCCGACGCGCGTTCGACCTGCGCACCTTCCTCGCGTCGCTGCCCGCCAAGCCGGGCGTCTACCGCATGCTCGGGGCGGACGGCGAGATCCTCTACGTCGGCAAGGCGCGGCACCTGAAGAATCGCGTCTCGAGCTATTTCCGCGGCCGCGCGCACGCCGACCGGACGCAGGCGCTGCTCGCGCAGGTCGCGCGCGATCGAGGTGACGGTCACGTCGTCCGAGACCGAGGCGCTGCTGCTCGAGTACAACCTGATCAAGCGCCACAAGCCGCACTACAACGTGCTGCTGAAGGACGACAAGAGCTTTCCGTACATCCACGTCTCCGGCCACGAGTTCCCGCGCATCGCGTACTACCGCGGCTCGAAGAAGGTGCCGGGCCGGTTCTTCGGGCCGTACCCGAACAGCGTCGCGACGCGCGAGACGCTGCTGCTGCTGCAGAAGCTGTTCCGGCTGCGTCCCTGCGAGGACACGTTTTTCAGCAACCGCTCGCGACCCTGCCTGCAGCACCAGATCCAGCGCTGCACGGCGCCTTGCGTGGGTTTCATCACCGCGGCCGACTATGGGCGGGACGTGGCGGATGCGTGCAAGGTGCTCGAAGGCCGCAACACGGAGGTGATCGACGACCTCGCGGGGCGCATGGAGGCTGCGTCGTCGCGGCTGGCGTTCGAGGAGGCGGCACGACTGCGCGACCAGATCGCCATGCTGAAGCAGATCCAGGCGAGCCAGTCGATCAGCCGCATCGGCGGGCAGGACGTCGACGCCGTCGCCATCGCGGCACTGGGCGGCCAGCACTGCGTCTCGGTCGTGTTCGTGCGCGGCGGCCGCAACCTCGGCAGCACCAATTTCTTCCCGAAGGGCGGTCTCGGCGGCGAAGCCGAGGTGCTGTCGGGCTTCCTGGCGCAGTACTACCTTGCGCGGGAGGCGCCGGCCGAGATTCTGCTGAGCCGGTCCGTCGAGGAGGCCGACCTGCTCGAGTCCGCGCTGCAGGAAAAGGCCGGTCACGCCGTGCGCGTGCGCAGCAACGTCCGCGGAACGCGCGCGCGCTGGGTCGAGATGGCGCGCAACAATGCGGCGCTCGGGCTGCAGATGCGCGCCGCGAGTCGCGCCACGATCGCGGACCAGCTCGAGGCGGTGGGTCGCGATCTGGAACTGGCGCGCACGCCGCAACGTCTGGAGTGCTTCGACGTCAGCCACTCGATGGGTGAATCGCCGATCGCCTCGTGCGTGGTGCTCGGGCCCGACGGCCCGATCAAGAGCGACTATCGGCGCTTCAACCTGCGCGGACTCACTCCCGGCGACGATTACGCCGGCATCAAGCAGGCGGTCGAGCGGCGCTTTGCGCGCATCCTGCGCGGCGAGGCGCCGATTCCCGACTTGCTGCTGATCGACGGCGGCCCGGGGCAGCTCGCGGCCGCGATGGAAGCGCTCGCAACGCTCGGGGTGACGGACGTGAACGTGGTCGGCGTCGCCAAGGGATCGGACCGCAGGGTGGGGCAGGAGCGCATTTTCTTTCCCGGCCGGGAGGTGCCGCTTATACTCCCCGCCGACTCGCCCGCGTTGCGGTTGATCCAGCGAATTCGCGACGAAGCACACCGCTTCGCGATCACCGGCCACCGGCAGTCGAGGGACCGGACTGCGGCGCGAATCGCTGCTCGAGGAAATCCCCGGTCTCGGGCCCAAGCGGCGCCGCGAATTGCTGAAGGCTTTCGGGGGACTGCAGGGCGTGCGGCAGGCGTCGATCGAGGACCTCGCGAAAGTGCACGGTGTCAGTCGGCAACTCGCCGAGCAGATCTTCGAACGCGTCAACACGGGGACGTGATTCACCGTGAACCTCGCGACGCTCCCCAATGTGCTGACGATCGGGCGGATCGTGGCGGTGCCGCTGCTCATCGTGGCGTTCTACTGGGTTCACCCGTGGGCGCACGTGCTGGCCGCGAGCGTCTTCATCGCGGCGGCCATCACCGACTCGCTCGACGGCTACCTGGCGCGCAGGATGGGCATCACCTCGCCGCTGGGCGAGTTCCTCGATCCGGTCGCGGACAAGCTGATCGTCGCGGTGGCGCTGGTGCTGCTCGTCGGCCACGACACGCGGCCGTTCATCGTGATTACCGCGGCGGTGATCATCGGGCGCGAGATCACCGTGTCGGCGCTGCGCGAGTGGATGGCGCACATCGGATCGCGCGCAAAGGTGGCGGTGTCTTCGCTCGGCAAGGTCAAGACCATCATGCAGATGACGGGCCTCAGCCTGATGATGTTTCGCGAGGACGTCCTGGGCCTGCCGATGTACCAGATCGGCGTGGTACTGCTGGTAGTGGCTGCCGCGCTGACCCTGTGGTCCATGGTGGCTTACCTGCAGGCGGCCTGGCCTGAGTTGCGCCGCAGCAACGTCCCTTGACAGGCGGGGATCGGGACGCCAAAATTCGCGGCTGACGAAGTTCGCTTCGTGAGTCCGAGCGGGTGTAGCTCAGTTGGTAGAGCGCGACCTTGCCAAGGTCGAGGTCACGAGTTCGAGCCTCGTTACCCGCTCCAGTTTTTGCGAACCAACCCCGGGTAAACCGGGGTTATTCGTTTATAGTCACCGCACTCCGAGGCTAGGTGGCAGAGTGGTCATGCAGCGGCCTGCAAAGCCGTGTACGCCGGTTCGATTCCGACCCTAGCCTCCAGCCTTCCCAAAGGCCTTGTAATCGTCGACCTACCGGACGTACGCCAGAATCCTGCGAGCCCACCCAGCCCTGGGCGAAGCGATCGCGTATGAGCCTGGACGGCCCAGCGCCAAGGGCTGCGCCCAGGTGCTGTTCGCTTGTTCAGCCCGCAAGATGCGCAGCGCCTCGGCAAGCGGGGCATAGCCCAATTGCCCGGCCATCTCGATCCAGTTCTCGAAGCCAGCGTCGATCTTGCGTCGGCTCGGGGCGCAGTAAGCCATTGCATCATCCAGGTGGTCGTCCACCTCGTTGGCAAGACGCATCAACACGATCGGCTTATCAGTATCCTCGGGAGAAAGTCCCCTCGCGGCCAACGCGCGGATGCTCGAGACGCTCCATGTGAACTGACTGTAAGCGAACACGTGCTGTTCCGTGGCCGCGCCGACAACATCACGAACGCGCTTTCGGTTGGAAGCAGCCATGCCGGTGTGTGGGTTCGTGTCGTACGCCGCGTGCAGGACGCCGGCAGCCACGACCTCGGCGTCGGCGCGGAGCGAGGCGAGAACGCTCGCAGTGCCGACCAGATGGCAGAGAAAGGGCTTGCCGCTGGCGCGATAGCGACCAGTGAACAATGCCGTTGCGAGTTCATAAGCATCCCGCACCACGATGAGAGCATCCTGCGGATACTCCAGGCGGTGCATCTGCCGGAAAAGAGCGACGTTCGTCTGGGCGATGCGTGTCACGTCCAGCGTCGGCGCACTCATCTGCAGGCCTCCGGATTTCATTGATCGCTACCGCACGCATGGTGCACGCAGGGAAAACCGACACGTCCCGCCATCGATTCGGCGGGCTCGTCGAAGGGCATTATGACAGTCCGGGGTGACGTGAATTGCCGAGCCAGGCAGGCTGCCGGCGGCCCGATCCCTTGACACACGCGCGGGGGAATCGCATTTTTCCGCCATAACGACCCGGGGAGAGCATGAACAATCCAGACGTAACCATCGTGGTCGTGCCACGCGACCATTTCAGCGACACCCGGGAATCGCTCGAGAGCATCTACGAACACTCGGATGCTCCATTCGAATTGATCTATGTGGATGGAGGGTCGCCCAGGTCGCTTGCCCGCTACCTGCGCAGCCAATCGGAACTCCGCGGCTTTCGCCTGATCCGGACCGAGCACTACCTGTCGCCGAACCGTGCCCGCAACCTGGGCGCGCGGGACGCGCGAACTCGATACCTGATTTTCATCGACAACGACGTGGTCGTGGCTGCGAACTGGCTGTCGCCACTGCTGGAATGCGCAGAAGCCACTGGCGCAAGCATCGTAGGGCCCCTGACCTTCGAGCAGCGCCCGCTGCACTCCATCGTGCACTTCGCCGGCGGCGAGGCCCGGATCGCTGAAACGACGGTCAACGGTCGGACTGAGCGTCATATCGTCGACGAGATCACTCACGCGGTTCCGCCGGAGCCGCAACGTACGGGATGTGCCGAATTCCATTGCCTGCTGGTGAGAACGGAGGATTTTCGCCGAGTGCGCGGCCTCGACGAGCGGATGCTGAGTACGAGGGAAAACCTGGACTTCTGCATGACGATCGTCGAAGCCGGCGGATCGATCTACGTCGCGCCGCGCTCGAAGATCACCTATCTGCCCCCGACGCAGATGAGGTTTGGCGACGTTCCTTACTTTGCGCTGCGCTGGAGCGATGCCTGGGACCTGGCGAGTTTCGACCACTTTCGCGACAAGTGGCAACTTGAAAACGACGATTACTTTGCTTTTCAGTACCGAAACGTCGGGTGGCGGCGGCGTGGCCTGATGATGCGTGGTGGGGTTCTGCGCTGGCTTCCCAGCTGGCGGCTGCGAATCGGCGTCGAGCGCGTGCTGAGGCCGCTGGAGCGGCGCGTCAATCGGACCATCGCCAGCCGTTACGCGATGCGACATGGGCCTGGCGAAGTCGCTCGCGGGTGACCAGCGCATGAAGGCACTGCTCAGCGTACGCCCGGGCGGGCCCGATAGCCTCGTGCTCGAGGACGTATCGCGGCCGGTCGCCGGACCCGGCGAAGTCGTCGTCGACGGTACGCGTCTGCGGCATCAATTTTCCGGACGCGCTGATCATTGCGGACAAGTATCAGATCAAGCCGCCGCGGCCGTTCGCTCCCGGCGGCGAGGTTGCAGGCATCGTCGCCAGCGCCGGCGCCGGTGTCGAGCATGTCCGACCGGGTGATCGTGTGCTGGCCATGCCCGGCTGGGGCGGCCTGGCGCAGGCCGTCAAGGTGCCGGCTACGGCCTGCAGCAAGCTGCCGGACGCAATGAGTTTCGAGCACGCCGCAACGCTGATGGGCACGTACGGCACCGTGCACTACGCGCTCAGCCGCCGCGCGCAACTGCGGGCCGGCGAATCGCTGCTCGTCCTCGGTGCGGCCGGCGGCATCGGGCTGGCCGCGGTCGAACTCGGCCGCGCGTCGGGTGCGCGCGTGATTGCAGCTGTCTCGACGCCCGAGAAGCTGGACCTCGCCTTGTCGCGCGGCGCGACGAGCGGCTTCGTCTATCCGGTCGGCGAGTTGGCGAGCGACCCGAAGGCACTCGCACAACTCTTCAAGCAGCATTGCGGCCCCGACGGCGTCGACGTCGTCTGTGACCCGGTCGGCGACGTCTACTCCGAGCCCGCGCTGCGCAGCATCGCCTGGGGCGGCCGCTATCTCGTGATCGGGTTTGCGGCCGGTGCGATCCCGCGGATTCCGCTGAACCTGCCGCTGCTCAAGGGTTGCGACATTCGCGGGGTGCTGTTCGGCGCGCACGCCCAGCGGAACCCGGCCGAGGTGCAGGAAGAAACCGCGGAACTCTTTGCCTTGTATGAACGAGGAGCCATCCGGCCGCACATTTCCGCCCGGTTCGCACTCGCGCAAGGCGGTCGTGCGATTGCCGAGGTTGCCGCGCGTCGCGCGCTCGGCAAGCTCGTCGTCGTCATGGACGATCTCTAGCCGGCTACATCCGCTCGGCCGTTGTTCAGGACCGTGACGTTTGCGCGTGCGGGCACGGTCGTCCGGAATGACACCGTTGCTCCGTCGAGCCAGATCTCGGTACGCAGCACGTCGCCTGGGAAGACGGGAGCGCTGATGCGTGCGCCGAGCCCCTTGAGCCGCCGGGCGTCGTAGTCGCAGGCGGCCCGAAGGATTGCGCGCGCTGCAAATCCGTAGGTGCACATGCCGTGCAGAATCGGACGCGGGAAGCCGGCCGCGCGGGCGGTCGTCGGATCCGCGTGCAACGGGTTGCGGTCACCGCAAAGCCTGTAGAGCAGGGCTTGCTCCGGTCGCGTGGCGCCGTCGACGACGACATCGGGTTCGCGCGACGGCAACGTGTGCGGCTGAGGCGCAGCCCCCGTGCTGTAACCGATGCCGCCGTCCGCGCGCGCAAAATTCGTGATGAGGTTGGTCGCGATCGGTTCGCCGGACTTCGCGTCGCGCAGCACCTGCTCGCAGACGACGAGCAGGCCGCGCCCCGGCCCTTTGTCGTGGATGCCGGTGATGCGCGACGTGACCCGGCCATGGCCCTCCGGCGGGATCGCACGGTGAAAGACCTGGCGCTGCTCACCGTGCAGCGACATGGCGAGATCAACGCCACTTTCGCGCATCCAACGATCGTCGTAGTACAGCGTCACCGCTGCACTCGGGCTCACCATGAATCCCGGGCCCTCGAGGACGTAGCGCAATTCGCGTTCGTCGACCGGATCCTGGCCAAAGCCGGTGGCGAGCCCGTAAAGCTGGCAGTCGCGCTGCGTCCAGGAGCATTCGTGATCCGGCAGTTGCAGCGCCAGCAGTCGCTGTGGGTCGACCGGCATGTCGGCTGTCCATTGAGTTCTATCGGGCGAGTATAGAGCACGCTGGGTGGAAGTCAGCAACGACGCCCAGGCGCCTCCCTGCGAGTTCCGTTTCGCAAGCGACGTGACTATAGTGGGCCTGGGCGCGGGAGCGTTCGCCACCGATGACCGTCTTGAAGAAGAAGGAGGCAAGACCAGATCGATCCCGAGCGGCGGACGCACGAGCCGTGCCGCGGGGTGCCGCGGCGGCGCGGACAGCGGGCATAGCCGCGCGTGTCGGCCCGGAGCGCGCCGGCGCGATCCTGCGCAGCAGCCAGGTTGCGATGGCTTTCGAAGCGCTCGGGGATCGCTGGTCGGCGCTGCTGTTGCGCGAGATCTTCCTGGGCGCCAGCCGCTTCGAGGATTTCGTGGCGGCGACGGGCGCGAGCCGCGCGACGCTCGCACTGCGCCTGAGGTCGCTGGTCGAGCAGGGCATCCTGCACCGTCATCCGTACCAGGTCCGTCCGACACGTTTCGAGTATCGCCTCACGCGCATAGGGGCCGACCTCTACCCGACCGCGCTGATGTACTGGCTGTGGGAACGACGCTATGGTGGCGGCCCCGGGTTGCCAAAGGAACTCCTGCACAAGTCCTGCGGCCATTCGATGGCTCCGTTGCTCGTATGCCGCACTTGCGGCGAGCCGCTCGAAATCGCGGGCATCCGTGTCGAGATCATTGCCGAGCCGGATGAACGCCAGGTGAGCCTGCCGAAGCATTACCTGCATACCGGCCCCGACTCCTGGCGCGACGCGGGCAGCCGTAGCGTCCACGTCATCGACGTCATCGGCGACCGCTGGACGTCGCTGGTCCAGGCCGCGGCGTACTTCGGATTGCATCGATTTGCCGACATCCAGACGGCACTTGAGGTGCCGACCAATACGCTGTCCGACCGATTGCGACTGCTCGTCCAGGCCGGAGTGTTCCGGCGCATGCCTTATCAGGAACATCCGCCGCGTTACGCTTACCATTTGACGGAGAAGGGTCGCGCGCTCTACCTGCCGGCATTCACGCTGCACCGGTGGGCCAATCGCTGGCTGCTGCGGGGGCGTGTCGCGCCCATCCGCCTCTGGCACCGCCCGTGTGGCAGCGTGGTCGAAGGAGCGGTCGTCTGCGATCATTGTCGCCAGGAGTTGCAGCCCGCCGATGTGGAGCCGCGTCGACCCATGCGACGCCGCCGCCCGGTATCCGGGCGCACCTCGACCTGAGTAAGGGTGCCGACGAATGACACAAGCCGCTGCGCCGCAGCCCCCATGGTTCGATCCTTCGATGCCCAGCCGGGAGCATTGCGTGCTGCCTTGCCTGCTCGAGACGCAGGCAACGGAGGCTCCGCACCGTGACTTCGTGCTATTCGAGGACGGGAGTCGCTGGACGTACGGCGAGGCGCTGACGATCGCGCGTCGCGCCGCGAGCGGCCTGCGTTCGCTCGGCATTAGTCGAGACGACAGGGTGCTGGTCTGGTTGCCCAACGGCCCCGACGCCCTGTGCGCCTGGTTCGGCGCCAATTTCGCCGGGGCGTGCTTCGCGCCGCTGAATCTCGCGTACCGGGGACGCCTGCTGACGCACGCGATCGAGCAGTCGGGCGCGAGAGTGATGGTCGTGCATGCCGGCTTGCTCGACCGCCTTGGGGAGATTCCGAAAACACAACTCGAGACGCTCGTCGTGGTCGGACCGCGCCCAGCGGAATTCTCCTGGTCCGCCGGACGCGTGGTGGGCGCCGAAATATTGAAAGCAGGCGACGACGGCATCGCTGCGCCCGCCGTGGAACGCTGGGATGCGCAGATGCTCATCTTCACGTCCGGCACGACCGGTCCGTCGAAGGGCGTCCTGTGCACCTACCTGCAGATGCAGACCGTGGCTCGGGTGCAGTACGGCTACATGAACCAGGATGACCGCATCATGGTCGACCTGCCGATGTTTCACGTCGGCGGCGCGGGGTCGATCCTGGGTGCATTGGTGAAAGGCTGCACGGCCATCCTGTTCGACAGTTTCAGCACCGAGGGTTTCTGGGACCGCGTGCGTCGGTTCGGCATCACGACGACCAGCGGGCTGATCGGGTCCATGCCGGCATTCCTGTCCAAGCGGCCGCCGCGCGATGACGACACCGACCATACGCTTCGATTCGTAGTCGTACCGCTGACTCGTCAGTCCATCGAACTCGCGCACCGGCACGGTTTCCACTATAGCTCGGGCTTCAACATGACGGAGCTGTCGGCGCCGCTCTTTGCGGAAGTCGATACCACCGTGCCTGCGAGTTGCGGCCGGCCGCGTTCCGGCTGCGAATGCCGCATCGTCGACGAGAACGATATCGAGTGCCCGCCCGGGGTGCCGGGCGAACTCATCGTGCGCAACGATTTGCCGTGGACGACGTCGCTGGGTTACGTCAACCAGCCCGAGGCCAATGCACGCGCCTGGCGCAACGGCTGGTTCCACACCGGCGACCTGCTGTATCGCAACGACGACGGTATCTTCTTCTTCGTCGACCGGCTCAAGGACGCCATACGGCGCCGCGGCGAGAACATTTCGTCGATGGAGGTGGAAACCGAGGTCTATGCGTTCCCGGGAGTGGGCGAGGCGGCCGCCGTGGGCGTGCCGAGCGAGGAGGGAGAGGAGGAAGTGCTCGTCGCAGTGGCGCCGTCCGCCGGAAACGCCCTGATCGATCCCGAGGCGCTGGTACGCTTCCTCATTCCGCGCATGCCCCACTTCATGGTGCCGCGCTACGTGCGGGTGATGGCGTCGCTGCCCAAGACGCCGACCAACAAGATCCGCAAGGTCGAGATCCGCCAGCAGGGCATCACGGCCGACTGCTGGGATCGCGTGGCTCAGGGCATCGAGGTCCGCCGCACGCGGCTCGAGTGACGCGCGACGTCGACGCGGCGTTATTTCGCCGCCACCGTCTGATTCATCTCGAAGTAGTCGCGCCACTTTGCGATCTTGCCGTCGCGGAATTCCATGATGCCCATGTACGGGTGCGCGATGCGCTTTCCGGTCCGCTTGTCCGTGTACTCCTCGTAACCCTCGATGAAGAGGCAGTCGCCGCTTTCCGCGATGCGGTCGACACGCCAGAGCACGTCCTCAGCGATGGTGCGGTACTTCGCCAGGAAACGCCTCACGCCGTCCTTGCCGTTGACGCCTGGGCTGCCGACGTGGAACAGGTATTCGACGTCGTCCGTAAGGTGACTCAGGAAGCGTTCGTTGTCCTGGGCCTGCGTGGCCGCCATGATCGAACGCAGCGCGTCTTGCATCAGGGACATCGCTTGATCTCCTCGAAAGATGGTGTCAGAGAATGCCGAGTTGGCGTGCCGCAAGGTCGTCCAGGATTTCCTCGGTGCCCCCGCCGAGCGCGAAGATGCGCGCTTCGCGATAGATGCGCTCGACTCGCGTCGCACCCGAATAGGCATGGCCGCCGAGCACGTGCATGGCGTCGCGCGCGCAGCGCTCGAGCGTGCGGGTCGCCTGCACCTTGAGCAGCGCGATGTCGGCCGCCGACGCATCGCCGCGCTGCAGGCGCCAGATGCACTGGTCGAGGTAGGCATAGGACACGCGGATCGAGCGCACGGCATCGACCAGCTTGTGGCGCAGCGTCTGGTGCTCGACCAGTCGCTTGCCGAATGCCACGCGCTGCTGTGCCCAGGCAATCGCCTCCGCAACGGCCGTGCGTGACATGGCGAGCGTCGCCGCGACGCCGCTCAGCCGTTCGATGTTGAACTGCCGCGCGAGCCCGGCAAAGCCGCGGTTCTCCTCGCCGATCAGCCGGTCGATCGGCACGCGGACGTCATGAAATTCGATCGTGCCGTTGTTGCCGTTGTACCAGCGCAGGCCCGGCACGGCACGCCGCTCGATACCCGGGCTCGCCGCGTCGATGAGCAGCAGCGAGATGCCGCCGGCGCCGGCGCCGCCCGTGCGCACGGCGCTCAGAATGAAATCCGCCCTGAGGGCGCCTGAAATCAGCGTTTTCGAGCCATTCACGAGCCAGTGGTCGCCGCGTCGCTCGGCGCGGGTGAGCAGCGCACCGGCGTCGGATCCGCCGCCGGGTTCCGTGACCGCGAAGGCGATGCGCCGCTGCCCGGCCAGGACCGGACGCACCACCGTCTCCTGCAGTTCGTCGGAGCCGAACTGCACGACGGGCGGCAATGCGATCCAATGCGTGGCGAGGTCCGCGAAAACGACGCCGGAGCCCGGCCGGTGCAGTTCCTCGGCGAAGATGACCCGATAGTACGAGTCGGCGTCCTCCGTATTGCCGCCGAAACGCTCCGGGAATCCAATGCCGACCAGACCCCGGCGGGCCGCCGACTCGTACAGCGAGTCGGGGAACGTGCCGTCGGCTTCCCAGCGATCGAGGTTGGGTTCGATTTCGCGCACGACGAAGTCGCGCACTCGATCCCGCCATTGCAGGTGCGCATCGTTGAGAAACGGGGACGGTGGACGCAATCCGTCGAAGTCAAGAGCCACCGTCGGACGGGCAGTGTGGGTCATGTGTCCTGGTCCTCGCTGCGCGATGCATGGACGGTGCGAAACGCGGGGATGCATCGGGCTGTGGTCTGCCGACGTCGATTGACTGCCCCGGCACCGGCCCGGTACAGTCAGTACAGTTTAGCAAGTGACTCAACTCTTGAATACCAGCACGCGTTCGACATCCGCCAGCCACCTGGTGCGGCGCCTCCGAGTGCCCGTCGTCGCGGCGCCCATGTTCCTGATCTCGGGCCCCGAACTCGTGATCGAGGCATGCCGCGGCGGGATCATCGGCGCGTTCCCGACCAACAATGCGCGCACGGTGGACGAGCTGGACGCATGGATGACACGCATTGCGGCCGCAACGGACCCGGCCGGCGTGCCGTGGGCGGCAAACCTGATCACGCACTCGACCAACCAGCGCCTGCACCAGGACCTGGCACTCGTTGCGCGGCACCGGCCGCCGGTGGTGATCACGGCGCTCGGCAGCCCGAAGCCTGCAATCGAGATCGTGCACTCGTACGGTGGCCTCGTCATTGCGGACGTCGTCAACATGACGCTCGCGCGCAAGGCCGTCGCCGCCGGCGCCGATGGCCTGGCCTGCGTGTCCGCCGGGGCTGGCGGACACACCGGGTTCATCTCGCCGTTCGCATTCATTTCAGCGGTGCGCGAGCTCACGGACGGACTGGTCATCGTCGGCGGCGGCATCGCAGACGGCCAGGGTGTCGCCGGAGCGGTCGCCGCCGGAGCCGACCTCGTCTACATGGGGACGCGCTTCATCGCGACGACAGAGAGCCTCGCGAGCGATGACTACAAGCGCATGGTCGTCGATGCGAATGTCGACGACCTGCTGGTGAGCGCGTCGATCACGGGCACGCCCGCGTCCTGGCTCAAGCCGAGCCTGCGCCGCGTCGGGATGGACCCGGAACACATGCCCGACAAGCCGGAGCGCAATTACGACAGCAGCCAGCCGGGACCCAAGCGCTGGAAAGATGTGTGGGCGGCCGGGCAGGGGGTCGGGGCGGTCCGTGCGATCGAACCGGTCGCAGCAGTGATTGAGCGCCTGGCCCGCGAATACGACACGGCACTGGCGCGTGTCGCGGCACTGGCGCGCAGCGATGACCAGGCATCATCGGCGTGATCGCGCCGAGAAGGACCCGCTGACCGGGCCGCAGGCTCGGCCCGTGCAGCCATATCTCGCCCGTGTTGCGTGTCGGTGAAATTGCCAGCACGCCAGGCGTCGGTGAAGCGAGGCCCAGGGAACATCGTGCCGTACGATCCGAAATCCTTCTGGAACGAAAAGGCCCGTCAGGCCAGCAACCCCTTGGCGGCTGTCTGCCGGACCGACCCCGTCGCCAGCCGGAACATCGACCGCGTGCAGCGGCGCTTGCTGGGCCGGGCGCTTGCGCGCGTCGGTCGTGAGATGCCATTGGCTGGCAAGCGCGTGCTGGACTACGGCTGTGGGGTAGGCCGGTTTGCGACACTCCTGGAGGGCATGGGGTGTCGCTACAGTGGCGTGGACATTGCCGACGAGATGATCGTCAAGGCGCGGGATCTTCGGCCCGGCGGCGACTTCCTGTGCCTTGCGAACGGCCGGATCCCACATGGAGATGCCACATTCGACTTGCTGTTGAGCGTGGGTGTCATTCACCACAACACCTACCATCAGCAGGAGCGAATGCTGGACGAGATCGTCCGCGTCCTGCGACCGACGGGGTACGTCATTCTGTTCGAGGCGATCGGCGAGCCTGACCCCGACAACGAAATCGAGTTTGCCCGGCCCACGGACGAATGGCAGGGTGCGTTTCAAAAGCGTGGCATGTCGCTCGCGTTTTTCAACGGAACGCGCTACGGCCTCACGGCAGCGTTGTGGGATCGGGTCAGTCGCCCCTGGCGACGAGGCCCGGATAGCGCTGGGCGACCTCGGTGGGTCGATGAGATTGGCGCCCGAGTCGATCCGGTCGCAGGGTCATTGCTGCCACGACGATATCAGCGGCGCGCGGTCATGGTCTTTGCGCGCAAGGGCCGTTGAGCATCGTTCAGATCGTGCCGAACAAGCCATCGCTCGTGATCCAGACAGCCGCCGCGCCGGGAACGCGCGGGTATCCACGTGTCGTCCGGCTCGGCCGCACATCCGGCGATGTGCGACAGCCAGGGCTTCACACGGATACCCGCTCGACGGCCCGACTACGGTAAGGCCTTGCTGGCTTCCGCTGAATAGGCGCTTTCCTGGCCATCGCTCGTCACGGACTTGACCGCGAAATACCAGGTGTTGCCTGAACCCAGGCCCTGCACGACGGCAGACGTGATGGTCGGACCTGCGATCGACAGGCTCTGCGTGTACTGGTGTGATGCGGTTCCGTAATACACGCGGTAACCCGACAGCAGGTTCAAGGGCGTGCCGTCCGTATTCTTCGCCGGCCGGCCCCACGAAACGGTGACGGAGGTCGTCGATGCAGCCGAAACGGTGATGGTGAACGCCGGCAGCGCTGCCGAGGCCTTGCCGTCACTGACGCTGATGACGATGTTGGCGAAGGTGCCCGGGCTGGCGGGCGTGCCGTACAGCGTGCCGTTGGACGCGTCGAACGTCGCCCATGCGGGCTTGTTCTGGATGGCGAACGTCATCGGATCGCCATCCGCGTCCTGGGCCGCGGGCCTGAACGAGTACGGCTGTCCGACGGTCGCGGTTTTCACGGGCGTGCCGCTGATGACCGGAGCCCGGTTCACGGCCGGCGCCACGACAATGGAGAAGGTCGCGAGGGAGACCTTCGCCGTGCCGTCGGACACCGCGATCGTAATGGCCGAGAAGGTTCCGGCGGACGTCGGGATGCCGCTCAGCCTGCCGGTGGCCGTGCTGAAGGTGGCCCAGGCCGGCTTGTTCGTGATGCTGAACGTCAGCGCCTGCCCATCCGGGTCGGATGCCGTCGGCGTGAAACTATACGTCTGGCCGACGCTCGCCGTTGCCGGCGGCGTGCCGCTGATGACCGGGGCCCGGTTCACGGCCGGTACCACCGCAATGGTGAAGGCCGCGAGCGACGTCATTGCCACGCCATCGAATGCGGAGATCGTAATGGCGGGATAGGTTCCGGTTGACGTCGGGGTGCCACTCAACTTGCCGGTCGCGTAGCTGAAGCTGGCCCAGGCCGGTTTGTTCGTGATGCTGAACGTCAACGTCTGACCATCCGGATCGGAGGCCGTCGGCGTGAAACTATACGCCTGGCCAACTTTCACCGATGACGGCGGAGTGCCGCCGATGACCGGAGCGCGGTTTGCGGCCGGCGTCACCGCAATGGAGAACGCCGCGAGGGAGACCTTCGCCGTGCCGTCGGACGCGGCGATCGTGATGGCGGAATGGGTGCCGGTGGCCGTCGGGACGCCGCTCAGCTTGCCGGTGGCGGTGCTGAACGTAGCCCAGGCCGGCTTGTTCGTGATGCTGAACGTCAGCGTCTGCCCATCCGGGTCCGATGCCGTCGGCGTGAAGCCGTACGTCTGGCCGACGCTCGCCGTTGCCGGCGGCGTGCCGCTGATCACCGGAGCCCGGTTTGCGGCCGGTACCACCGCAATGGAGAAGGCCGCGAGGGACACCTTCGTCATGCCATCGAACGCGGCGATCGTGATGGCGGAATGGGTGCCGGTGGCCGTCGGGATGCCGCTCAGCCTGCCGGTGGCGGTACTGAACGTAGCCCAGGCCGGCTTGTTCGTGATGCTGAACGTCAGCGTCTGACCATCCGGATCGGAGGCCGTCGGTGTGAAGCCATAGATCTGGCCTACCTTCACCGACGTGGGCGGTGTGCCGACGATGACTGGCGCCCGGTTCACAAGTAGTCGGCGCCGCAAAGGCGGGTTGGCTCAACGTCAGGAGAAGATACGCAACGGCGGCGACTGGAGACTTGCCTCCAGAAAAAACAGAAAACTTCATCAGCTCGGGCACTCCAGCGCGATCGCTCGTCGCGATCACGCGCAATCGTCAGCCCCCAATTTCTTTTCCTTACGGACGCCTTCAAGGCGCGGCATGGGTGACGCGGGACGACGCAAAACGAGCCGGCCGTTGGGCGGCAGGACCAATGCGGGATGCGCGGGTTGATGCTCTGAGGTCGGATTGACCCTGGGGAGCGATCGACTGCCGGCAGCCCCGCTATCCTCAGAAAATTCCCGAGGACCGGAGGTTTTGCGACCCCGCCTCACGGCGGGTTTGCCTTTGTCAGCGTTCGGCCGATTGGCCGCGGTCCACCGAATCCTGGTCGACCGACACCGTTGGCAGGATCCGTGTGGTTCCCCCCTTCCCGGGGTCGTCACAGGCCTGAACGGCGTGGGCGGGAGTATGGTCAATCGAGCCAGGATATCAAGCGAGAATGTGTCGCCATTTGGGGACGGTTTTCTGCGTAATTGCCGCAGGCCCTGGCCATGCGTGCGGATGCGCCCGGCAAGGAACTCGTGCCATTTCAGCGATGTGCAGCACAATCATCAGCCACGAATACGGGTGCGACCCGATGCGCTGCCCGACGATCGGTTCTCCAGCATGGCGCGACGCAAAGCGTGCCGCTCGTTGGCCTGCGAGCTACTGCGACTCCAATCGTTCCTCGCCGCAATAGACGTTGTAGCGATCGTCGCGGACGAACCCGATCAGTGTCACGTCGAATTCCTGCGCCGCCTCGATTGCGAGACTCGACGGCGCCCCAACCGCGCAGACGACCGGAATGCCGGCCATCACGGCCTTCTGCAGCAGTTCGAAGCTGGCGCGGCCACTGAGCAGCAGGATCGATTCTCCGGCCGGCAGGGTACCCGCGAGAAAGCGGGCGCCGATCAACTTGTCGACCGCGTTGTGACGGCCCACGTCTTCGCGCAGGCCTTCGAGTCCGCCGTGCCGCGAGAATAGGGCGGCGGCGTGCAAGCCGCCCGTGCGTTCGAACGTCGCCTGCTTCTCGCGCAGCTTGCGCGGCAACGTGTCGATCAGCCGCGCGTCGATGCGGAAATCGCCAGCGCTTGCGACCCGTCTCGCGCCGGTCGCCAGCGCCTCGAGCGACGTCTTGCCGCAGACGCCGCAGCTCGAGGTCGTATAGAAATTTCGCTCGAGCCGTTTCAGGTCGACCTGCACGCCGTCCGCGAGGTCCACTCGGATCGTGTTCGTCAGGCCGGCGCCGCGCCCGCAATGATGAATGCCGGCAACCTGATGCAGGGAAGTGAGGATGCCCTCGGTGAACAGGAAGCCGGCCGCCAGTTCGAAATCGTCGCCCGGCGTACGCATCGTGATCGAAACAGCCTGGTGGCGCAGGCTCGCGACTTCCGGCACGCCGATGCGGATCTCGAGCGGCTCTTCGACGGCTACGGTGTCCGTGTCGTCACGCCGGCCATGCGTCGCGTCGATGCGCGCGATCCGCACGCTGCGCTGGGCCGGAACGGGAATGTCGTCGCTGTTGGGCAAGTTGAAATCGCCTCGCTGGTGATCGGGCCGATGCGATCAGTCGCGTGCGGCGTAGCGCCGCGGCTCCAGCACCTGGACGCCGTATTCGGCCCCCGAGGCGGCCAGCCAGTGCCAGAAGCTCTCGAAGTATGCGCGCAGCACCAACGACCGGAATGTCGACGCGTCGCCGGTCCGCCACAACTGCATCGCAAGGTGCGAAGCGGTGGTCAACGCGGCGTCGCCGGACTTGAACGCGCGCGGGTGCAGGTCGATCGCAACGCCCTTGGCCAGCACTTCGCGCACCTTGTCGCCGGACAGTTCCAGCAGGACCCGACTGTCGCTCTGGTCGAACACCGAGGCAAGCCCCTCGAGCGGTGCACCGACGAGATTCTCGATACCGGTGTTCGTAGCCTCGGCCAGTGCAGTCCACTGGCCCGGTCCGGACCCGATGAAGGTCACGTCGCGGCCCTGGACTGCTCGCGGCCGGTCCGGCAGGGCGATGCCGAAGGCTTGCGCGGCGGCCGTCGCGGCGGCCGTCTGCTGGCCCCTGCGCGCCACGACGCTGGCGAGCGCGAAATCCGTGTATTCGCGCACCAGCAGGCCGGCGTCGCCGGTGCTGCGACCGAGGCGACCCGGCCGGAAGGGCATCGCGGTAGCGTCAGCCACGGAGGCGCGCTCCTGCGGGGTCGACAAAGATCGGCGACCCGACTTCGACCAGGGCCTCTGCACCGCGCAACGGGTCGACCGCCAGCAGTTTCTCGCCGTACCGCTCCGGACCATTTTTCAGCAGGCCGAGCCCGATCCATTGCCCGAGCATCGGGGAGTATCCCACCGACGACACGTGGCCCTGGTCATTGGCGGCATTGCGCTCGGCGCCCTGTGTGACGAAATGCATGCCTCCGGAGAGCCGTGCGCCGTTGTCGACAGTGCGGATGCCGACCAGCCGGGGCCGCGCGGGATCCAGCAGCGCGGCGCGCCTCGCCATCACGGCGCCGACGCAGTCCTTTTGCGTCGAGACCATCCGGCCGAGTCCGAGGTCGAACGCAGTCGTCTGGCCATTCAGCTCGTTGCCGGTGCAATGGCCTTTTTCGATGCGCATGACGTTGAGCGCCTCGAGGCCGTAAGGCGTCGCGCCGAGATCGGCGCCCGCTGCGAACAGCTTGCGGACGAGCGCGTCGCCGCGTCGCGCCGGCACGGCGATTTCATAGGCGAGTTCGCCCGAGAACGAGATGCGGAACAGGCGCGCCGTCAGGCCGTCGTCCAGCACGACGGCACCCGCCGCCATGTACGGGAATGCGGCGTTGCCG
This sequence comes from uncultured Gammaproteobacteria bacterium, assembly GCA_963843985.1. GTDB lineage: Bacteria > Pseudomonadota > Gammaproteobacteria > Steroidobacterales > Steroidobacteraceae > RPQJ01. The sequence continues at coordinate 52,701 of CAWJMS010000011.1, forward strand.
ATGTCGCAGCGCTTGTCGAGGACGCGCTGCAGCAGTTCGCGGGAGCGCGGCCCCGCCACGGCGAATTGCGCCCACTGGTCCGTCACGGACACGAATTGCACGTCGAGTTCCGGCCACAGCACCTGGTGGCAGAAATGCATGTGCTGATAGACGTTCACGGCATTGGCGGTGGTCGTCGTGATCAGGAAGCGATGCTCGGCGAGGCGCGCCGCGGTGCCGTCGTCCATCACGAAGCCGTCTTCGCGCAGCATGACGCCGTAACGTACCCGGCCAACTGCCAGCGACGAATAGCCGTTGGCGTAGAGGCGATCCAGGAATCTCGCCGCGTCGGGGCCCTGCACGTCGATCTTGCCGAGCGTGGAGACGTCGCAGATGCCGACGTCCGTGCGCGCAGCCCGCACCTCGCGGCAGACCGGGTCCATCCAGCCGGTTTCGCCGGGGCGAGGGAACCATTGCGCGCGCAACCACGGGCCCGTTTCGACGAACACGGCGCCCTGTTCCTGCGCCCAGCGATGCGACGGCGGCAGGCGCGTCGGGCGGAAGTCCTTGCCGCGATGCAGACCGGCGAGCGCGCCCATCGCGACCGGTGTGTACGGCGGGCGAAACGTCGTCACGCCGGTCGCCGCGATCGTGCGCGACGTCTGCTCAGCGATCAGCGCAATGGCCGTGACGTTCGAAGTCTTGCCCTGGTCGGTGGCCATGCCGAGCGTCGTGTATCGCTTCAGGTGCTCGACCGACCGGAAACCCTCGCGCCCGGCCAGCTCCACATCCGAGACCGTCACGTCGTTCTGCAAGTCGACGAAGCATTTGCCCCTGGCGTGGCGTCCGCGCCAGAGCGGTTCGCGTCGCGTCGATTCGTCGTCGACTTGCAAGGCCTGCAACGACGGGCCCCGGAAGCCGGCCGCGGCGGCGGCCTCGAGGCCCGCGCGGTGACCGCCCTGCAGCGCGTCGCGCAGCGTGAAATCGCCGTTGGCCGCGCCGGCCACCTGCATCCCGGGCGGCAGGTCCCCGGGCACGAACATCGCACGCGAGGCGTCCCAGCGCGGTCGCTGGCCGCGGTGCGAGCTGAGGTGCAGCGTCGGCGACCAGCCGCCCGAGACAGCGAGGAGGTCACATTGGATGCGTCGCGTACGCCCGTCGTGCGCAACCACCTCGACGCCCTGAACGGTGCGCCCGCCGCGGGCCTGCGAGATTTCTCCGGAGATCACCTCCACGTCCGGAAGCGTGCGAGCGAGGGCGGCCACCGCCGACGCATGACGGGGATCGACGACAGCGGCGACCCCGATTCCGGCGGCGAGGAGGTCGCGCGCCGTGGTCCAGCCATCGTCGTTGTCGGTGTAGACGACGGCGCGCCGGCCGGGGCAGGCCGCGTGTCGATTGACGTAAGTGCGGACGGCGCCCGCCAGCATCACGCCCGGCAGGTCGTTGTTGCCGAACACCAGCGGTTGCTCGATCGAGCCGGACGCGAGCACGGCCCGCCGCGCGACGATGCGCCACAGTCGCTGCCGCGGCTCGAACTGCGGCGGGACGGCGAGATGATCGTTGACCTTTTCGACCGCGCCGTACACCCCGTCATCGAAGCTGCCGAACACGGTCGTCCTCGGCAGGACTCGCACGTCCGGCATGGACCGCAGTTCCGCCACGACTTGCGCGGCCCACGCCGTGGACGGCTCGCCGTCGATGGTCCGGCGATCGGCGAGGCAGCGACCGCCCAGCACGAAGTCCTCGTCGGCGACGATGACTCGCGCCCCCGAGCGGGCGGCGGCGAGCGCGGCCGCAAGCCCGGCCGGTCCACCCCCGATCACCAGCACGTCGCAGTGCGCCCAGGTTTTTTCGTAGTGATCCGGGTCGCGTTCGAGCGAGGCCCGGCCGAGGCCCGCTGCGCGGCGGATCAACGGTTCGTAGACCTTCTCCCAGAACTTCGCCGGCCACATGAACGTCTTGTAATAGAACCCGGCGACGAACAGCGGCGCGAACCAGCCGTTGATCGCCTGCACGTCGAATGCCAGCGACGGCCAGCGATTCTGGCTCTCGGCCTCGAGGCCGTCGTACAACTCGACCACGGTGGCCCGCGTGTTGGGCTCGCGCCGGGCGCCGCTGCGCAGCTCGACGAGCGCATTCGGCTCCTCGGGTCCCGCGCTCAGCAGGCCGCGCGGCCGGTGATACTTGAACGAGCGGCCGACCAGCCGGACGCCGTTGGCCAGCAACGCGGAGGCGAGCGTGTCGCCCGCAAGTCCCGTGTAGTCGCGCCCGTCGAAACGGAATCGCCTCGGTTGCTGCCGATCGACCAGGCCGCCGCTGGCGAGGCGATGGGAGACGCTCAAGGTGAACCCGCGGCGGGCGCGGCCTTGCGCGCTGGCTCGGCGCTCGAGATGACGTGCGTACGCGTGTCGCGAGTGACGACCAGCCATTCGTGGCAACCGCCCTGATGGAACCACAATTCGCGGTGCGGGCCGGCGGGATTCTCGCGGAGGTACACGTACTCGAAGAACGACTGCTCGGCGTCCGGCAGCGGCCGGATCGGGACGGCGCAGCGTCGCGTCGCCGTAATAGACGAACTCGTCGTGGCTGCGCAGTCCGCAATAGGGGCAGGGGATACGCATGGTGACTCAGTGCACGTTGGGACGCGCGCCGCCGCCTCGCTCGTCGATCAGGCGGCCGCTCGCGAATCGATCGAGCCGGTAGGCCGCGCCGACGGCGTGCAGCTGGTCCGTCGCGAGCAGGTGCGCGAAGCACCATCCCGACGCGGGCGTCGCCTTGAATCCACCGTAGCACCAGCCCGCGTTCAGATAGAGGCCGTCCACCGGCGTCCGGTCGATGATCGGCGAGCCGTCCATGGACATGTCCATGACGCCGCCCCAGGAGCGCAGCACGCGCAGGCGGCTGAGGCACGGCAGCAGCGCGACGCCTTCCTCGCACACTTCCTCGACGGTCGGCAGGTTGCCGCGTTGGGCATAGGAGTTGTACATGTCGATGCTGCCGCCGAACACCAGGCCGCCCTTGTCGGACTGGCTGATGTAGAAATGGCCGGCGCCGAACGTGACGACGCAGGGCACGATCGGCTTGAGGCCCTCGGAAACGAATGCCTGCAGCACGTGGCTCTCGATCGGCAGCCGCAGCCCAGCGAGGGCCGCGACGCGCGACGTGTTGCCCGCACAGGCGAGCCCGATGCGCCGGCTGCCGATGTAGCCGCGTGTCGTCTCGATCCCCACGACTGCGCCGCCTGTCGCGGCGAATGCCGGTGACTTCGCAGTTCTGGATCACGTCGACCCCGAGCCGGCTGGCCGCCCGCGCGAATCCCCAGGCGACCGCGTCGTGCCGCGCCGTACCGCCGCGAGGCTGCAGCAGGCCGCCCCGAATCGGGAACCGTGCGTTGTCGAAGTCCGCCATTGGCAGAATCCGTCGGACGTCGTCGACGCCGAGGAACTCGCCGTCGACGCCGTGCAGGTGCATCGAGTTTCCGCGGCGCACGAAGGCGTCACGCTGCGAGTCGGTGTGGAACAGGTTCAGCACGCCGCGCTGACTGACCATTGCATTGTAATTGATGTCCTGCTCGAGCCCTTCCCAGAGCTTCAGCGACCATTCGTAGAAGGGCACGTTGCCCGGCAACAGGTAGTTCGACCGGATGATGGTCGTGTTGCGGCCCACGTTGCCGCTGCCGATGTAACCCTTCTCGACGACGGCCACATTGCGGATGCCGTGGTTCTTCGCGAGGTAATACGCGGTGGCCAGGCCGTGGCCGCCGCCGCCGACGATGATGACGTCGTAGTTCGCCTTCGGCTCGGCGTCGCGCCACGCCGGTTCCCAGCCGCGATGGCCGCGGAAGGTCTCGCGCAGCAGGCTGAAAATCGAATATCGGGAAGCCAACGGTCACCTCACGCTCGAGCCCGAAAGTGTAGCCGATCGAATCGCGTGCCGATCACGGCTCGCCGCCGCCGATCTGCGTGCGGCGCCGGGTCGCGTAGGCCTCGAGTTCCTCGCGGATGGCCGGGTCGAGCGCCGGCTGCTCGTATTCCTCCAGCGCCCGTTGCCAGATCGCGGTTGCCCGCTGCGCTGCGTCCTTGCCGCCTGCCAGCTCCCAGTTCTCGTAGTTCTGCCAGTTCGACACCAGCGGCTGGTAGAACGCGTGTTCGTAGCGTTCCATCGTGTGCGCGTCGCCGAAGAAGTGGCCGCCGGTCGGCACGCGACGAATGGCGTCGAATCCGAGCGAGGCTTCATCGACGACCATCGGTTCCAGGAACGCCATCATCATCTGCAGCATTTCGACGTCGAGGATGAATTTCTCGAACGAAGCGGTCAGGCCGCCCTCCTGCCAGCCCGCGGCGTGGTAGACGAGGTTGCCGCCGCCGAGCACCGCCCCCCACAGCGACATCTGCGTCTCGTAGGCGCCCTGCGCATCGGCGGCATTCGAGGCGCTGGCGTTCGAGGTCCGATACGGCAGTCGATAGCGGCGCGCGAGTTGTCCACTCGCAATGTTGGCCTTGGCGTTTTCCGGCGTGCCGAATGCCGGTGCGCCGGAGCGCATGTCGACGTTCGACGTGAAGGCGCCGTACATCACGGGCGTGCCGGGTCGCACGGCCTGTGCGAGCACGACGCCGAACAGCGCCTCGGCATTCTGCTGGGCCAGCGCCGCGGCCAGCGTGACGGGCGCCATCGCGCCCATCAGCGTGAACGGGGTGATCACCACGGGTTGCCCGTGCCCGGCCATGGCGACGAGACCGTCGGCCATCGCCTCGTCGAAGCGGCGCGGGCTGTTCACCGAAATGATCGTGATGACGCCCGGGCTCGCGGCCATCTGCCTCCAGCGACAGTCCCCGCGCGATCGCCATCATGGCAATGCCGTCGCGGGCGCGTCCCGCGCCGATGGCCGTGCAGTGATACGCGCGATCGGAATAGGTGAGGTTCGCGAGATAGGTGTCGAGGTGCCGGGTGCCGGCAGGCAACTCGACCGGCGCGCAGACCTGGTTGCCGATCACGTGCACGGCATTGAAGTACTGGGCCAGGCGGATGAAGTCGCAGTAGTCGCGCAGATTGCCGGGCCGTCGCCCGCGCAGCAGGTCGTGCACGTTGGGCGGTCCCGCCACCAGCCCGAATACGAGGTGATTGCCGCCTAGCGTGACGCGCCGATCGGGATTACGCGGCGTCAAAGTGAATGAAGCGGGTGTCGTGGCCAGCGCACGTTCGACCAGCGCCTCGTCGAGGCGGACCGTTCCGGTCTTTTCGTCGGTCTCCGCACCGTAGGCGCGCATGCGCTCTCGCGCGCCGGACGACATCAGTTCGATGCCGAGTTCCGCCAGGATCCGGAGCGACGTGCGATGGATCGCCTCGACCTGGTCCGCGGACAGCATCTCGATGGGCGGGTAGGGGTTGCGCACGTCGCGCCACGGCAGTTGCGGCAACGAGTCGGTCGCGGAGCGACGCACGCGTCCACCTTCCCGTCGCCGTCTGGATTCGGTGGTCATGGCTCTTCCGTCAGAACGGCGCCAGCCGGTCCACGGCACGCAATGTGGCGTCGGGGTCGTCCGTTGCCGACTTCTCGCCGGCCGGGACTTCCGCGACCTTGGCCGCGCGTATGGCGACGACGTGATTCGGGAACAGCACGACTTCGTTCTCGCCGAAGCCGCTCATGGTCGGCAGGTACCGCAGCGACTTCGACCGGCTACCGCGGTAGGGCGAATAGTGGAAACCCATCCGGTACAGCTTCGCGGGCGGGTCCGCGCGGCGCGGCGTCGCGACCGATCCGTCGCCTTCCTTGTCGAGCGCATCGCGAGCATCGAGCAGTGCAAGCGTCAATTCGCGATGCAGCAGTTGCTTGCCGTCGTGCGCGCCGCCATCTTCGTACAGCAACGCGATCCTGGCGAGGTCGTCCAGCGTCGGATAGTAACCCGCGTTGAACCAGACCGGCCCGTCCGCGCCTCCGGCCTCGCGTGTGCGTACCGCGGGTGCATGGGCGATGCCGATCGGCGCGAGCACTTCGTCACGCAGCACCGTCCAGGCGTCCGCCGTGGGGCCGCGCACCGACTTCAGGAACGCGTCGATGGCGAGCCCGAGCACGAAGAAGTCCTGGTCGCGATAGCGCACCACGGTGCCCGGTTCCCAGGGGTACGGCTTGAGATGCGCGTTCATGTGACGCAACTTCGCGTCGGCCGACGGAGCGGTGTACCAGCCGTCGTAGTCGGCCTCGAGATAGCCGTCGTACATGTCGTTCGGGTGGGTGTGGACCGTGCCCGTGCCGCCGAAGCCCGTGGCCATGTTGGCTGCGTCGACGAAGCGGATGCGATTCCACTTCGCGTCGAGGCCCGCGACGTAGTCGCCGATGCGCAGGTTGAGCACGTAAGGGCCGTAGACCTGCGCCAGGTGCAGCAACGAGAGCGGCACGGCTACGCTCTTCATCACCGAGCGCACGCCGAATCGCATCTCGAGCGGATAGGGATATTCGCCGTAGGGCGTCGGCAGCGCCTCGTAATAAAGCGTGCCCTGGTAGACGAGCGCGAGCGCCACCTGCCATTTCGGCAGCACGGGACCGCCGAGCCCGTCGAGCGTGCCCTCGGGCAGACGCGCGCGCAGATCGGCCAAAGGCCTGGCCGGCAGTCGCGCCGCCAGTTCCGTTCGTGCTGCGGCCTGGGCGGCCTCGCTCGTCGTCGTGTCGGGCGCCGTGAAGGTGGCCGGCACGGAGCCCCAGAGCACGCAGTGCGGGCTCAGCAGGTACGGCGCGGTCTGCTGCACGAACTGCACGCGCACCGGGCTGATCTCATGGCCCCGGTACAGGAACGTGGCAAGACCCTGGTGAGCGTGATTCTCCGTGTCGTTCACCAGCATCAACGGGAATGCGGCACGCGACCAGTCTCCGTCCGCCGCCTCACGCCAGATGCGGCCGAACTGCGGGATGACGCGCCAGTAGCTCGGCGCCGGGCCGGGCGCGGTCTCGCGCACCATCTCGCCGCGCTCGATCGGCACGAGCGTGTCGCCGAGCGTGACGAATCCCAGAGTGATCCCTGGAAAAATCCGTGCGTCGCGGCCGTCGAGCACCGGCTTCGCAATGGCGGGCAATGTCCGCATTTCGGACGCGACGAGATGCAGCGCGCCGGCGAACGGCGGGGCCTGGCAGCGCATCCGGGCCCGGCGCAAATGCGGCGTTGGCGATCGGAGTCGTCGTCATGTCGGTGCTCAGCATTCGGCGCGGGCGGCAGCGCGTTTGCGGCCGGTCCCGCCGTCGCGGCGAGCGGCGCTTGCAGCGCGAACAGGACGATGAGCGTACGGAGTCTCATGTGGGCTCAGGCCGCGGCGTCGAGCGCGCAGTGGCGCGTCTCGGGAGCCCAAGCGTGGCAGAGCAGTCCGCCGAAAGCGAGGACGGCGGCGCAGGCGCCGAGGGCGGTCTGCACGCCGTATCGGCTCATCACGACCGGCAACAGGAACGTGCTCACCGCGGAGCCGATGCGGCTGGCGGCAATGGCGAGTCCGATTCCGGAGGCCCGCAGGCGCGTGGGGAAGAGTTCGGGAAGGTAGACGTAGACGAGGTTCGAGGCCGCCGACAGCACGCCGGCGAAGATTGCGAACAGCACGACGATCAGTGAGGCCGCGGGTTGGTCGATCACCAGCAGCGGCAGCAGCGCCAGCGACGTGACCGCAAAGCTGCCGACGAGGAAAGTGCGACGGGGCATCCGGTCGACCACGAGCAGTCCGAGGACGGCGCCGCCCAGCAGCGACAGGTTGTAGGCGAGTCCGCCGAGAAAGCTGTCGCCGACGTCGAGCGCGTCGAGCACGCGGGTGACGAACGTGCCCACGGCGAAGTAGGGGATGACCTGGCAGGTGAAGAAGACACAGGCGACCAGCGTGCGTCGTCTCCAGTCGCGCGACAGCAGCTGGGCCCAGCGTCCGTGCGTCGAAGGCGCGACCGCGCTTGCGGCGGGCGGCAAGACGTTCGGCCCGACGTGGCGCATGACGACCGCGGCGGCGGCGCGGGCATGACCGTGAGCCGACAGCCAGAGCGGCGACTCGGGCAGGAACAGGCGCAGCGGGAGCACCAGCAGGCACGGGATGGCGCTGGTGGCGAGCATCCAGCGCCACGCGTCCGGGCCGTGGCCGGTGAGCGCATAGCCGGCGAAATAGGCGCAGGTGTAGCCGCCGGCCCAGGCGACGGACAGCGTGCTCATGATGCGGCCGCGGAACGCGCGCGGCGTGAATTCCGTCAACAGCGCCTTGCTCACCACGTAGTCGGTGCCGAGCAGGAACCCGATCACGAGCCGCAGCGCCAGCAGCTGCGGCGCGGACTGCACGAACCACTGCAGCGCGGCAAACGCGGCGAGCAGCAGCATGTTGTAGGCGTAGATGGGGCGCCGCCCGTAGCGGTCGGCGCCGGGACCCGTGACGAGCGCCCCGAGGAACAGGCCCGCGAGCGACGCGCCGCCGAGCAGGCCGAGCCACAGCGGCGTGATCTGGAGCGCCGCCTTGGCCTGGGTCAGCGAGATGCCGATGATGCCGAGGCCGTAGCCATCGCTGAACACGCCGCCGAAACTCGCGACCGCGACGCGCAGGTGGAACGGCCGCAGCGGAGCCTCCTCATACGGGTACTCGAGTTCGCTCACGACCGTCATCGGCGGAATCTCGTCAATCCGGGATGATCGTGGCCTTGTTCATCACGTCGTTCGGGTCGAACGCGCGCTTCAGTCGCTCGAGGATGTAATACGAGGTGCCATATTCCTCGCGAATCCACGGCGTGCGGGCCTTGCCCATGCCATGGTGGTGCACCACCGACCCGCCGAGCTTCAGCGTCTCCTCGCAGATGACTCGGTTGATCGCGGTTCGGTACCGGTCCACTTCCTGCTCCGGCGGGCAGTTCACGTTGTAGTAGTAGATGAAGTACATGTTGGTGCCGTTGACGTAGCTGTGCGAGGAGTGCCCGCCCGCCACGGTGATGTCCGGCACGTCCGTCTTCAGGCGCTTGAGTGCGTTCTCGTAGATGTCGCAGATCGTGCTCCAGTCCGCCGAGACCTCCGTCGTGCGTCCCATGGTCCGGGTCGCGACGATCTCCTTGCGCTCGTTGGCGATCTTGTCCGGGCCCCAGTTGAGGTCGGCAAACCACTCTTCGAGGTGATGCGCCGACACCGGCTTGCAGTCGGGGAACTTCTTCACGATGGCTTCGATGCCCTCGATCGTCGCCTTGACGATGCCGGCCGGACCCTCGGCCATGAACAGCAGCACGCAATCGTCCTTGGCGGCGAACTTCGAGAAGTGGAACGCGCCGTCCGGCGGATCGTAGAGGCGCGCCACGGACGGACGGTAGCCCTCGACCATCACCTGCCGCAACGCCTCGAAACCGGTGCGCATGTTCTTCAGCGTGTAGCCGACGAACGTGTTGTTCTCCGGCAGGTACGGAAAGAGTTTCACCGTCACCTCGGTGATGTAGCAGAGCGCACCTTCGTTGCCGATCACGACGTGGCGGATGTCCGGGCCCACGGCGCGGCGCGGAACGTTCTTGATGCGCGTGACGGTGCCGTCGGCGAACACCGCTTCGAGGCCGACCACCATGTCCTCGATGCCGCCATACAGCGTCGAGAACTGGCCGATGCTGCGCGTCGCGACGAGCCCGCCCATCTGCGCGATCGGCTTCGACTGCGGCGAGTGGCCGGTGGTGACGCCGAGCATGCGCGCCTCGTCCTCGAGCACCTGCAGGCAGACACCGCACTGCACGGTCGCCTGCATGTTGTACGTGTCGAGCTTCAGGATCCGGTTCATGCCGGAGCCGTCGAGCACGATCGAATCCGGCGCCGCCGTCTCGAGGCCGCCTTCGGTGGCGGTGCGCCCTGTGCGCGCGATCACGTTGATCCGGTTGTCGTTGGCGAATCTCAGCACGTCGGCGACGTGCTGCGTGCTGCGCGCCATCACCACGGCGGAGGGCAGCGGGCGCGTAAACACGCCGTGCACGTCCTCGTAGAGGCGCAGGCGATCGATGCTGCTTCGCTTCAGTTCCTGCTCGTCCGTGATCACGTTGGCCGGGCCCACGATCTTCTGGAGTCCCTGGACGATGGCGGTTCTGCTCAAGGGCATGTTGCGATCCTTTGCGAGCCGGGGCGGTTCGGCATCAGTGGAAGAGCGGGAAGGACCTTTCGAGGACCGGGTCGGTCGCCTCGCGGATGTCGCGGTAGACCGACGCATTCAGTCGCCGGTACGCCTCGGCGTTGGCGGCGTTCGGCGCGAACGACTGCCGGGGCTTTTCCATCCTCGCCACGGCGGTCTGGAAATCCGGGTGCACGCCGGTCGCGACCGCGGCGCAGATCGCGGCGCCGAGGCTGGCGCCGCTCGGCCCGGCGGCCCGGGAAGCCGGGATGCCGAACGCGTCGGCGAAGATCTGCATGACGAGCGGGCTCGTCGCGCCGCCGCCCGACACGACGATCTCATCGAGCGACGTGCCGAGTTCGCCGCACATCGCGTCGACCTTGACCTTCATCGTGAGCGCGATGGCCTCGAGGATCGAACGGTAGACGTGGCCGCGGGTGTGGCGCGCATCGAAGCCGAGCATCACCCCCTTGCGGAAGGGTTTGTCGGTCGGCGCCAGCCAGTCGAGCACGGCCATCAGTCCGTCGCTGCCCGCGGGAACCTGCCGCGGCCTCCTGCTCCAGCACCTGTTCGCGCGTGACGCCTCTGGCAGCGGTCGCCTCCGCGAATTCCGGCCCAAGCAGGTCCATGAACCAGCTCAGCGTCCACATGCCGCGGCGGATGCCGTGGCTCTCGTAGAGATACTTGTGCGGCAGGCACGCGAAGTTCGTCCAGAACTGCTGCGCGTCCTGCCGATTCTCGCGACCGTGCACCATCGACGCGATGTACGTGCCGAGCGAGACCAGCGCGGTGCGTTCGTCGAGCGAACCGGAGCCGAGGGCTTCGACGGCCTTGTCGTTGGCGGTGGCGACGACCGGCAGGCCCTGAGGAATGCCGGTCGCGACGGCGGCCGTCGCGGTGACGTGGCCGAGAATCGCGCCGGGCGTCACGAGCTCGAACAGCATCCCGGGTTTCACGTTGTAGCGGCGGTACAGTGCCGCGTCGGTGCTCCACTGCCAGGTATCCGTGTCGATCGGCCACTGCAGCAGGATGTTGTTCGCCGCGGTGTCGCGAAACTGTCCGGTCATGCGGTGCGTGATGTACCCGGAGGAGGTCGTCGCGTAGGCGAGCGCCGCATCGTCCGGCCGGTACGGCTGGTAGGCTCGCGTGTCCATCCAGCTCATCACCGGCTCGAGCAGCGAGCCGTCGGCCTTCAGGAAGGCCTTGCAGCAACGAATGGTGCACAGGCCGACGCCGACGATTTCGCGCCGGTCGCCGTCGAACCCGGCGAGTGCCGCGCGGCTCGCGGCGGCGATCGAATCCCAGAGGTCGTCGTCCGGGTGCTGCACGACGCCGGGGCGCGGACGATCGGCGGGTCGCAGCACCTGCCGGCCTTCCGACACCGGGTTGCCGGCAAAATCGTAGATGACGACCTTCGTGCTCTGGGAGCCGTTGTCGATGCCGATGAGGTAACGGCCGGACATGCGGTCGCGGTTCGACTCAGCGGACGAGGTAGCCGCCATCGACCACCAGCAGGTGGCCGTTGACGTAGTTCGAGGCGCGACTGGAGAGGAACACCAGCGCGCCCATCAGGTCGACCGGCTCGCCCCAGCGCTCGGCGGGGATGTGATCGAGCACGCGCTGGTTGGTCTCAGGATTGCTGCGTGTCTTGCGGGTGATTTCCGTGGCGTAGTAGCCGGGCGCGATGCCGTTGACCTGGATGTTGTACATCGCGAGCTCGTCGCAGTACGCCTTGGTGAACCCGGCGAGCCCGTGCTTCGTCGCGGCGTAGGCCGACGACCAGCGACCGCCGAGAAACGAGAACAGCGAGCAGATGTTGACGATCTTGCCGCTGCGTTGCGGGATCATGCGCCTGGCCGCCTCGTAACTCAGCTCGAACGCGGCGGTGAGGTTCACGGCCACCGTCGCGTCCCACTGCGGCCGGCCGAACTCCTGCACTTCCGCCATCGGGCAGATGCCCGCGCTGTTGACGAGGATGTCGAGACCGCCGAGTCGTTCGACGCAGGTGTCGATGACATGCGCCGCGGCGCCGGCTGCGGTGATGTCGGCCTTCAGGTATTCGTAGCGACGTCCGGCTTCCGCGACGAGCGGGCCCGTCTTGCCGTCGTCGTCCATCACGCTGGCCACGAACACGTCGGCGCCGGCCTTGGCGAGCGCCAGCGTGAAGGCCTGGCCGAGGCCGGTGTTGCCGCCCGTCACGATGGCCTTCTTGCCCGCGAGCGAGAAGAAGTCCATTGCGAATTCCCTGATGTCCATCGCTGGCTGCTCCGTGGCCGGGAACCACGCCGCCGCGTGCCCCGCTTGGTAAGTTCTTCGGATGCGCAGGTCGGTGGCGCAGCGCGGCAGATTATACGATGCAGCGACGCGCAGGCCAGCGCGCGCGATGTTTGACGCAACCGGTCCCGGCCTGTTACCTATGCGCCATAACACGCTGAGATCAGGGGGGCGCGAAAATGGATGCGAGCCGGCGGCCGGTTCCGGGCACGCTGCGTCGCGGGGCGAGAGCGCTCGTCGCGGCTGCCATCCTGCTGCTCAATGCGCTCGTTGGCGCGGGCACCGCATCGGCCCAGGCGGTCGATCCGCCGACCTGCCGCAAGGTTCGACTCGCCGACGTCGGTTGGACGGCGGAGTCCGCCACCACCGCGGTCGTGGCGCAGATCCTCACGGAACTCGGCTACCAGCCGGTCATTACCGTGCTTTCCGTGCCGGTCACGTTCGAGTCGATGAAGAACGGCGACATGGACGTGTTCCTCGCGAACTGGCTGCCGACCCAGGAGCCGATGCTGAAGCCGTACCTGGCCGACGGCTCGATCAAGCTGCTGCGCGCGAACCTCGTCGGTGCAAAGTACACGCTGGCCGTGCCGGACTACCTGCACGACGCGGGTCTCAAGGACTTCGCGGACATCAACAAATTCAGAAAAGCGCTGGGGGCATCGATTTACGGCATCGAGCCCGGCAACGACGGCAACGAACTGATCCTCGACATGATCAAGAAGAACGAATTCGGCCTGGCCGGATTCAAGGTGGTGGAATCGAGCGAGCAGGGCATGCTCGCGCAGGTCGAGCGGGCCGTTCGCGCCAGAATCGCCGATCGTGTTCCTCGCGTGGGCGCCGCATCCGATGAATACGCATTACCCCCTGCGTTACCTGACGGGCGGCGACGCGACGTTCGGCCCGAATTACGGCGCGGCGACCGTCAATACGCTGACGCGCAAGGGCTACTCGGAGGCCTGCCCCAACCTCGGCCGGCTGCTCGCGAACCTGCAGTTCGACGTCGATCTCGAAAACAAGTTCATGGACCGCATCCTCACGGACAAGGTGTCGGCGGCAGACCTGGCCCGCGAATGGGTCGCGACGCGTCCGGCGCGCATGACGCCGTGGCTGCAGGGCGTGACCTCGTTCGACGGCAGGCCCGCGCTCGACGTGCTGCAGGGCAAGGCCAGGGCCAGCAAGTTGTCCGCGTTCGAGGACTGGGTGACGGCGCACAAGATTCCGGTCGGCGACACCGCGACGCGCTTCGTGGACTACACGAAGAAGCACGCGCGAGGCTTTTTCGACGGCATCGCAGCCGTGCTCACGGGATGCACGAGGATCGTGTCGGCGCTGCTCTATGCCATGCCGGCGCCGCTGCTGATCCTCGTCATTGCCGGGCTCTCGTTCGCGTTGCGCCGCTCGGTCGGCCTGGCGGTGTTCGTAGTGGTGTCGCTGCTGTTCATCATGAACCAGGGCTACTGGGACGCGACGCTCGAGACGCTGACGCTCGTGCTGGTCGCGGCGCTCATCGCGACGGTGGTCGGCGTGCCGCTCGGCATCATGGCCGCCAAACGCCCGCGGCTGCAGGCGGCGATGCGCCCGGTGCTCGACCTGATGCAGACGTTGCCGACGTTCGTCTACCTGACGCCGACGCTGGTGCTGTTCGGGCTCGGCGTCGTGCCGGGCCTGATCTCGACGATCATCTTTGCGCTGCCCGCGCCGATCCGGCTCACGCAACTCGGCATTGCGTCCGTGCCGAAGACGCTGCGCGAGGCGGGGCAGGCGTTCGGCGCGACGCCGCTGCAGCTGCTGCTCAAGGTCGAATTGCCGAGCGCCGGCCCGATGATCCTTGCGGGCATCACCCAGTGCATCATGCTGAGCCTGTCGATGGTGGTGATCGCGGCGCTGGTCGGCGCAGGCGGCCTCGGCGTCCCGGTGGTGCGCGCGCTCAACACCGTGCAGGTCGGGATGGGATTCGAAGCCGGGCTCGCCATCGTGCTGCTCGCGATCATGCTCGATCGAATCAGCCGGCCGCCGGATCGCAAGGGGGATGAATGAGCGCCGCGCTCGAATTCGAGAAGGTCGACATCCTGTTCCCGACGCCGGGCCTGTCGCGCCGCAAGCGCGGGACGGCGATGAAGGCGGCGATCGGCCTGCTCGACTCCGGCCAGGATCGCACGTCGATCGAAAGCGCCACCGGCGTCGTCGTCGGCGTCAGCCAGGCCAGCCTCACCGTCCAGCAGGGGCAGATCTCGGTGCTGATGGGACTGTCGGGTTCCGGCAAGTCGACGCTGCTGCGTGCGGCCAACGGGCTCAATCGCGTCACCCGCGGCCGCGTGCTCGTCCACGACGGACAGAAGCAGGTCGACGTCGCGAGCTGCGACGCGGCTTCGCTGCGCAAGCTACGCCGCGGGACGATCGCCATGATCTTCCAGCAGTTCGGCCTGCTGCCGTGGCGCACCGTCCGCGAGAACGTCGGGCTCGGGCTCGAACTGCGCGGCGACTCGGCGGACGACGCGCCGGCGAGTCGTCGACGAGAAGCTGCAGCTGGTCGGCCTCGAGCGCTGGGCGGATCGCTACGGTCACGAATTGTCGGGCGGTATGCAGCAGCGCGTCGGGCTCGCGCGCGCGTTCGCGACGGACGCGCCGGTGCTGCTGATGGACGAGCCGTTCTCCGCGCTCGACCCGCTGATCCGCACCAAGCTGCAGGACGAGTTGCTCGCGCTGCAGGCCCGCGTGCGCAAGACCATCCTGTTCGTCACGCACGATCTCGACGAGGCGCTGAAGCTCGGCAACCAGACCTCCGTGCTCGAAGGCGGGCGCATCGTGCAGACCGGCAAGCCCGAGGACATCGTGCTGCGGCCGGCCAGCGCCTACGTCGGCGAGTTCGTGCAGCACATGAATCCGCTGTCGGTGCTGAACGGCCGCATGGTGATGCGGCCGTGGTCGGACCTGGCCGCGGACGGCGACCGGCGCTGGCTCGACCCGGCGCGCCAGTACGCCGCGGCGCTCGACGCGCAGGGCCGTCCGATCGCTGCGTCGCGCGAAGGCCAGCCGCTTGGCGCTGCGCGCGGCCGGCGACGACGGCACCGGCCTGATCGTGGCGGACGTCGAGACGCCGCTGCGCCAGTTGATCCAGTGGTGCAAGTCGGGGCACCCCGTGCTGCTGGCCGAAGCGGGCGCCGTGCGCGGCGTCTGCGGCCCGACCGAAGTCCTGCGCGCGCTCGCGACCAGCGACGCCCGCGCCCGCGCTTTCACCTGATTTCAGACCTGGGGGGATTCGAGATGGTTGTTCGACGTTTGCTGTCCGGAATGATTCGTGTTTCGGGTTCGCTGGTGAGTTCGGCGGTCGCGCTGGCCGTCACGCCGTTTGTCGCGCACGCGCAGCAGGCGACTGCGCAATCCGGCATCGAAGAGATCGTGGTCACGGCGCAGCGGCGTGAAGAAAACATCCAGGACGTCGGCATCTCGGTCACGGCGCTCGGATCCGCAGCGCTGACCGACATGAACATCACCACGGCGACGGACATCACCAAGGCCGTGCCGAGCCTGAAGATGAACGCGTACTCGTCGGCGCAGGTCGTGTTCAACATCCGCGGCGTCTCGCAGAACGACTATGGCGACCAGCAGGAACCGCCGGTGGCCGTCTACCAGGACGACAGCTACTCGAGCTCCATCAACATGGCGTCGTTTCCCGGTGTTCGACCTGGCGCGCGTCGAGGTGCTGCGCGGCCCGCAGGGCACGCTGTTCGGGCGCAACGCGACCGGCGGCGCCGTCCAGTTCGTCTCGAACAAGCCGACCAAGGACCTCGAGGGCTACGCCACCGCGACGGTCGGCAGCTACAACCAATGGATCCTGGAAGGCGCGGTATCGGGCCCGCTGGGCGGCAACGTGCAGGCGCGACTCGCCGCCATCAGCAACCAGGACGACGGTTACATCAAGGCGGTGGCGCCGGCCACCGAGGACCGGGGCGGCAACGATCACTACGCGATCCGCGGCCAGTTGGAGTGGCAGCCGTCGGACGCGACCGACCTGAACCTGCTCGTCCGCTACCTGAAGGCGAACAAGGAGACCCAGGCCGGGCTGTACTCGTTCGAGCCGGCGTGCCCGAACGACCAGTTCCAGGGCGAGTTCACGCGGCCGGACCAGTCGTGCGGATTCTGGGGCACGGGGCCGGGCGAGGCGGGCACGGGCTGGGGGAGCCCAACCGACGGCGCCATCACTCCGCCGAGCCGCGGCGGCGATCCCTGGAAGACGCAGGAGACGCAGCGGTCCTACGTGGATCGCGAGATCACGGGCGCCACGCTGCACTTCGACTGGGACATCGGCGACAGCCTGCACCTCGTCTCGATCACCGACTGGCAGCACGGCGAGAAGTTCTACCTCGAAGGCGGCGACGCCTCGCCGGTCGACGGCGTGCTGTTCTACCAGGGCAGCGACCTCGACCAGTACTCGGAAGAAATTCGGTTGTCCGGCGAGGCGGGCGCGCACACGTGGGTGGCGGCGTATTCGGCATGAAGGTCGACGGCGACTACACCGGCAAGTTCGCCGATCCGTTCTACGGCTACGACCCGACCGTGGAGATGATGCAGAAGACGACCTCCTGGGCCGTGTTCGCGCAGGACGAATGGCAGATCGCCGACGCCTGGAAGCTGATCGGCGGCGTGCGTTACTGGAAGGACGATCGCGAGGGTGGGTATTTCGGCACGGCCGCGGGCATCGATGGGCTTGACGGCCCCGTGACGATCATCTTCAACAAGCACGAAGTCTCGCCGCTCGGCAGCAGCATCACGCCGGGAGACGCGACACGTAGCTTCGACGGCGTCACCGCGCGCGTACAGGTCGACTGGAAACCCACCGACGACCTGCTCTGGTACCTGAGCTACAACCGCGGCAGCAAGAGCGGCGGGTTCACGTTCTCGACGGGCACGCCGTTACGATCCGGACGGCAGCCAGGCAACCCGCGCGCCTTCCTCGAAGGCATGCCGTTCAAGCCGGAGACGCTCGACGCCTACGAACTCGGCATGAAGTCGACGCTCGGCGGCACGACGACGCTTGAACATCAGCGCGTTCTACTACGACTACACCGACTACCAGGCGTTCGCGCAGGTACGGTCCGATCCAGACGGTCGATCAACCTGGACGCCAACGAGACGGGACTCGAGGCGGAGCTGACGTCGCGGCCGCTGGATCGGGACTGACCGTTGCAACTCGGCCTCTCGTTCCTCGACTCGACGGTCAAGAACGTGCCGCTGCCGGACAGGGCGTATGTGGACAGGGCACCGTCGAGGACCACGAACTGCCACAGGCGCCGAAGTTCTCCGGCAACGCGCTGGCGCGCTACGAGTTCGACCTCGCCGGCGGTTCGCTCGGGCTGCAGGCGGACGTGCAGTACTCCGACAAGTTCTGTTTCACGGTGCTGTGCGCGCCGGTCGAGCGCGAGGATGCCTACACGGTCGCCAATGCCCGCATCAGCTATGACGGCGGCGGCGGGCGTTGGGGCGTCGCGGCGTTCGTGAACAACATGTTCGACGAGGAGTACCGGGTGTACGCCTTCGACAGTTCGCTGTTCGCCGGCGTGGTCGCGGGCGTCTACGCCAAGCCGCGCACCTGGGGCTTCAGCGCGACCTACCGGTTCGGCGGCGCTCTGACGCCGGGGGTGCCTGCGCGCGCCCGCCTATGGCGCGCGCAGGCACGTCGCTGTCGCAAATTGATCAGCCCCCGCGGGGTCCGGCTGACCATACTGGCCTCCACGCAGTCGGGAGGCGGTCGCCATGTCTGATTCCGGATCCAACGCCGCGGCGCCGACGATCGAGCGGCGCGCATTGCGCCACGGTCGCGACGCCAAGCGGGCCGCGAGGGCGGCGCGGGACGCCGCCTCGGTGCCGTACATCACCCGGGCCATTCCGCGCTTCGAGGTGCTCGGCGAGGAGGGGCTCGCGCTGATCGAGCGCAACGCCGAGACGATCCTGGCCGAGACCGGCATCATCTTCCGCGACGACTCCGAAGCACTGCAGATCTGGAAAGCGGCGGGCGCCGAGGTGTCGGGCGAAATCGTGCGCTTCCCGCGCGGCATGTGCCGCGAGCTGGTGCAGAAGAATGCGCCGCGGGCATTCGTGCAGCACGCGCGCAATCCGGCCCGCAGCGTGCACATCGGCGGCGACTGCACGGTGTTCGCGCCGGCCTACGGTTCGCCGTTCATCTACAACGTCGACGAGGGCCGCCGTTACGCGCGCATCGACGACTTCCGCAATTTCGTGAAGCTCGCCTACATGGCGAATTCGCTGCACCACTCGGGCGGCACGATCTGCGAGCCGGTGGACCTGCCGGTCAACAAGCGTCACCTCGACATGGTCTACAGCCACGTCAAGTACAGCGACAAGCCGTTCATGGGCTCCGTCACCGCGCCGGAGCGCGCCGAGGACAGCGTCCAGCTGGCGCGGCTCGCGTTCGGCGCCGAGGCGGACGACCCGGCGACCGGTGCGCCGAAGACGGTGCTGATCAGCCTGATCAACGTCAACTCGCCGCTGATCTACGACGCCACGATGCTCGGCGCGCTGAAGGTGTACGCGCGCGCGAACCAGGCCACGATCATCACGCCGTTCATCCTCTCGGGTGCGATGTCGCCGGTGACGGTCGCCGGCACGGCGGCGCAGACGCTGGCCGAGGCGCTCGCGGGCATGGCGTTCGCGCAGCTGGTGCGTCCCGGCGCCCCGGTGGTGCTCGGCAGCTTCGCGTCGTCGATGTCGATGCAGTCCGGCGCGCCGACGTTCGGCACCCCCGAACCCGCGCTGGTCCTCTACATCATGGCCGCGCTGGCGCGCCGTCTCGGCGTGCCGTTCCGCTCGGGCGGCAGCCTCTGCGCGTCCAAGATCCCCGACGCGCAGGCCGCGTTCGAGTCCGCGCAGACGCTGTTGCCGACCTGCCTCGCCGGCGTCAATTTCGTGCTGCACACCGCCGGCTGGCTCGAGGGCGGGCTCGCGATGGGTTACGAGAAGTTCGTGATGGACGCCGACCAGGCCGGCATGATGCACACGCTGCTCGCGGGCGTGGACCTGAGCGAGAACGGACAGGCCATGGACGCGATCGCCGAGGTCGGGCACGGCAACCACTTCCTCGGTTGCGCGCATACGCAGGCCAACTTCCAGAGCGCGTTCTACCGTTCGCCGCTGGCCGACAACAACAGTTTCGAGCAGTGGCAGGCCGAGGGCTCGCTCGACATGGCGCATCGCGCCAACGCGTACTGGAAGAAGCAGCTCGACGAATACGTCGAGCCGCCGCTCGACCCGGCCGTCGACGAGGCCTTGCTCGACTTCATCGGGCGCCGCAAGGCCGCCGCGCCGGACTCCAACATCTGATCTTCACCTCTCCCGCGTGATGCTCACCTCTCCCGCTTGCGGGAGAGGTCGCGCAATGCGCGGGTGAGGGTTCCGAAATTCCCTCACCCCTTGCGTCGCCGCTGTCGCACCGACGCGCGCGCCCTCTCCCGCAAGCGGGAGAGGGTGCCCTGCTAGGCCGTGCGGACCGGCCGCCGGCTCTTGCGTTCGCACGCCTTCGGGCGCGGGCGCCGCCGTCTTCGGGGCCGGCAGCTCCACCACCTTGCGCAGGTTCGGATAGTCCGCCGTCTTGTGCGGGATCGACATCGCGTCGACGAAATGCTCCTGGAATCGCGGCTCGATGGCGGTCTCGATCTTCTCGACGCGATGGACCAGCGCCTCGATCGTGTCCCGCGAGCGCGAGTCGAGCAGGGCAATCCGCGCGCCGGTGCCGGCGGCGTTGCCCGCGGACGTCACGTTCGTCAGGTCGCAGTCCGGGATCATGCCGAGCACCGTGGCGTACATGACGTCGATGTGCGCGCCGAACGCGCCCGCGAGCCGGATGCGATCCACGGTGGCGACGCCGAGTCGCTCCATCAGCAGCTGGATGCCCGCCATCAGCGCGCCCTTGGCGAGCTGGATCGCGCGCACGTCGTTCTGCGTGATGCTGAGCGTCTGGCCGCCCTGGTGCAGCACGTACGAGTACGTGCGGCCGCTGGCCACGACGCGCGGCGAGCGTTCGGCCATCGCGCCGTCGATGACACCGTCCTGCGTGAGGATGCCCGAGAGGTACATCTCGGCGATCACCTCGATGATTCCGGAACCGCACACGCCGGTCACGCCGATCTTCGCCGTCGCCTCGGCGAAGCCCGGGTCGTCCGACCACAGGTCCGACCCGATCACCTTGAAACGCGGCTCGAACGTCTGGCGGTCGATGCGCACGCGCTCGATGGCGCCGGGCGCCGCGCGCTGGCCGCAGCTGATCTGCGCGCCCTCGAAAGCCGGGCCGGTCGGGCTCGAGCAGGCGACCAGCTTCTGCCGGTTGCCGAGGACGATCTCGGCATTGGTGCCGACGTCGACCAGCAGCGTCATCTGGTCGCTGAGGTCGGGTCGTTCCGCGAGGATCATGCCGGCCGTGTCGGCGCCGACGTGCCCGGCGATGCAGGGCAGCGTGTAGACGCGCGCGTTCGGGTGCAGCGCGACGCCGATTTCGGCCGCCGTCACCGTCAGTGCACGGTCGATCGCGAGCGCAAACGGCGCGCCGCCGAGTTCGACCGGATCGATGCCGAGCACGAGGTGGTGCATGATCGGGTTGCCGACGATCGTCGCCTCCAGGATCGAGTCACGCTCGACGCCGGCGGAGGCCGCCACTTCGCCGGCGAGCTCGCTCAGCGCCTGGCGCACCGCGGCCGTCATCTGCGCGGCGCCGCCCGGGTTCATCATCGAATACGACACGCGGCTCATCAGGTCTTCGCCGAAGCGGATCTGCGGGTTCATGCGCCCCGCGGACGCGACGACCTCGCCGCTGACGAGGTCGCACAGGTGCGCCGCGATCGTGGTCGAGCCGACGTCGACGGCCATGCCGAACGCCGTCTCGTGGAAGCCGGGCCAGACCGCGATGATCCGCGACTCGTCGTGCACGGCGACCGTCACCTTCCAGTCACCGGCCCGCAGCACGCCCTGCAGCTGCTGCAGCGTCGTCAGGTCGCACTCGAGGTTCTTCAGCTGCCACTCGCGCGCCAGCGCCAGCTCGAGGCGCTGCAGGTCGCCCGAGGGGTCGTGCATGTCCGGCTCGGCCACTTCGACGTAGCGCAGCTTGACGAGCGGATACAGCTCGATGTCGCGTGCCTCGGCTTCCTTGCGCACCACCTGGCGGTGCACCTGGCTGTTCTGCGGCACGTCCACCACGACGTCGCCCTGGACCCGGGCCTGGCACGACAGTCGGCAACCCGTCGCGAGTCCCTTGCGATCACCATAGCGCTGCTCGGTGATCGAGACGGGCGACAGGCTCGCCGCACTCGAGCGCACGCCGTGTTTGGCGAACTCGCCTTCGGCCACCAGAATCTGGCAGCGTCCGCAGATCGCTCGCCCGCCGCAGACGGAATCGATGTCGACGCCGAGCGTGCGCGCGGCCGACAGCAACGGCGTGCCGACCGGGAAGCGGCCGCGCTTGCCGGAGGGCGTGAAGACGACGAGGGGATCCTGTCCGCCCATTCGGGATGCTCAGGCGGCGCCGACCGGCCGGCGACGATGGCCGCCTTCGCGCCGGCCGCGCGGGCCTTCACCCGGTGCGCCCGAAGTGCTGGCGCCCGGAGGCGGGGCGTCGCGGAACCGGCGGATCCAGCGAGCGCAGTCCGGATCGTGGCCCATCATCACGTCGGCGCCCATGCAGGCTTTGACGACGTCGCCGTGCAGCGGGTTCGTGATCGCGGAGGTCAGGCCCGACGCGATCGCCATGGTCAGGTACGCGCTGTTGATGCCGTCGCGGGCCGGCAGGCCGAAGCTGATGTTCGACGCGCCGCAGGTGGTGTTGACCTTCAGCTCGTCCTTGAGGCGCTTCACGAGCCGCATCACCTGGACGCCCGCCTGGTTGATCGCGCCGATCGGCATCACGAGCGGATCGACGACGACGTCGGAGGCCGGGATGCCGTGGTCCATCGCGCGGTGCACGATTCGCTTGGCGACTTCGAAGCGCACGTCCGGGTCTTCGGAAATGCCGGTCTCGTCGTTCGAGATCGCGACGACCGCCGCGCCGTACTTCTTCACGAGCGGCAGCACGGTCTCGAGCCGGTCTTCCTCACCGGTCACCGAGTTCACGAGCGCCTTGCCCTGGTAGACGGCCAGACCGGCGGCGAGCGCGGCGACGATCGACGAGTCGATCGACAGCGGCACGTCGGTGATCGACTGCACCAGTTGCACCGCCCGCGCGAGGATCGCGGGTTCGTCGGCGAGCGGGATGCCGGCGTTGACGTCGAGCATGTGCGCCCCGGCCGCCACCTGCGCCAGCGCGTCCGCCTCGACTCGGCTGAAATCCCCGGCCGCCATCTCGGCCGCCAGCAGCTTGCGACCCGTCGGATTGATGCGCTCGCCGATGATGACGAACGGCCGGTCGAAGCCGATGACGACTTCGCGTGTGGCCGAGCTGATGACGGTATCGGTCATGATGTCTTCCTGTCTTCGTTGATCTGTGCGTCACGCCCGGGATACCAGGGGACGCGTCCGGCCAGGACGCCCGAGCGTTCGATCACCTCGGCGACCGCCTCTTCCTGGCGGTAGGCCATCACGTGCACGCCGGCCACGCCCTGCATCGAACGGATCTCCTGCACCAGGTCGATGCAGAGGTTGCGGCCTTCGCGCGCCTGGTCCTGCGCGCCCTTCATGCGGTTCACGATCGCGTCCGGGATGTGGATGCCGGGCACGTGCGCGCGCATCCACTCGGCGGCCTTGGCCGAGCGCAGTGGCCCGACGCCGATCAGGATGAACACCTGGTCGAGCAGCCCGGTGTCTTCGACGCCCTTCATGAACGCGCGCAGCAGCTCCATGTCGTAGCAGTACTGCGTCTGGATGAACTGCGCGCCGGCGGCGATCTTCTTCGCGAGGCGTCGGTAGCGGTGCTCCACGGGGTGGGCATTCGGGTTCTCCGCCGCACCCAGGAACACGCGCGGCGCGTAGCTCACCTTGCGGCCGCTCTCGAAGTGGTGGTCGTCGCGCAGGCCGCGCGCAATGCCGAGCAGCGAGACGGAGTCGAGGTCGAACACGGCCTTGGCCTGCGGATGGTCGCCGGCCTGCACGCCGTCGCCGGTGAGGCACAACATGTTGCAGACGCCCATCGCCGCGCCGCCGAGGATGTCGCCCTGGATCGCGATACGGTTCTTGTCGCGGCAGGAAATCTGCATCACCGGCGCGTAACCGACGTGGGTCAGCAGCGCGCAGACGGCGACGCTCGACATGTGGCAGTTCGCGCCGCTGCCGTCGGTCGCGTTGATCGCATCCACGTAGCCGTCGAAGACGCGCGCCCGCTTGTAGACTTCGTCCGGGTCGGCGGAGTCCGGCGGCGCGAGTTCGGCGGTGACCGCGAACGCGCCCGCGCGCAGCACCCGCTCGAGCCGGCCCGGCGACGTGTGCCCGGGCAGGATCGGCAGCGGGTAGCCGGGAACCGGCTCGTCCTCGAAGATCATTGCGCGGCCCCGCCTTTCTCGCGGGCGACCCGCAACCAGGCCGACGTGCCCTCGAGCCGCCGGTCGACCGGCGCCTGGATGGCGCTGATGCGCTCGAGGCCGCCCGGGATCCGTTCGGCGCCCTGCCAGGCCTCGAGCCACACGCAGCGCATCTCGGGTTTGACCTCGCAGTTGCCGTCGTCGCGCACGCCGCCGCAGGGGCCGTTGCGCAGCTGTTTCGGGCAGTTCATCGGGCAGGAGAGGCCCGTGGCGCTGAGCACGCAGCGGCCGCACATCTTGCAATCGAACAGCAGGCCTTTGACGCCGCGCTCGACCACTGCGACGGGGCGTTCCATGCGCTGGTAGCCGATCCGCTCGAACAGCGGCGCGCAACGCACCAGGACCGATTCGAACCACGCATACAAGCGCGCGAGACCGTGCGCGTGGCGAACGGACCAGAGCCGCACCGCGTACATCAGGCCGTCCCGTCAGGCGCGCCCGGGGCGGGAGAGGCGGCCTGGGCCTTGTTCGCGTCGATGCCCTTGGCCCGAATCAGTCGCGCAAGGTCTTCGTCGGTGTAACGCGCCTCGATTTCGGCCGCCGCGGCCGCGGCCACGCTCTGCAGGTCGTCGCCGCAGGGCTGCGGCGGGCTGCGCTGCCAGTCTTCGAGGTACGCGTCCGAGCTGCCGCGGCCTGCGCGCATCGCGGCACGGTCGACGGCTTCCTGGAAACGCATCGAGAGCTGCACCTTCGCAACCTCGCGACCGCGCTTGACGATCACCTGGGCCGGGACGTCCCGCCACGAAATCACGATCAACGACGCCATGTGACGATCTCCTCGGCAGCGGCTGCCCGGGTCGCGGCCGGTCGGGCCACTGCGGCCAGGCTCGTCGCCAGCTCGCCGTACCCCGTGAATCGCTCTTCGTAAGCGAGGCCGAGGCGCCCGGCCGCCGCGCGCGCCATCTGCGCCAGCTCGGCATCCGGCGACTGCACGAGATAGACCAGCCGCCGATAATTGCGGAAGTACTCCGCGGCGAGTTCCGGGTGCGCGTCGATGCCGAGACCCTCGATCACCAGCCGGTCGAAGTGACGCACCAGGAAGTCGGTCAGGTAGAACGTGCCCGGCTCCTCGTTGCTCAGCGCGTCGAAGGCCGTCGCGGTCGCGAAGAACTGGTAGCAGTGCGCGCCCGGCAGACGGTCGACGCCCTCGGCCTCGAGTACGTCGTCCAGCCGGCCGCCGGTGCCGCAATCGGCATAGGCGACGAATATCCGGGCATGGTGGGGGCGAGCGGCGACGATCGCGTCCCGCACGGCCGCCGGGATCTGCTCGGGCCGGTTGTGCAGTTCGGGAGGCAGGCACTGGACTTCGAGGCCCGACCAGTCGTTCAGGCGCTTCAACGCGACGATTTCGCGGGCCAGGGCTCCGCAGGCGATGATCAGGACGGAAGCGTCACTGTCCATCGCCCGCGTCAGTGCATCGCCGCGCGGCGTGCTGCGATGAGCGACTTCGCGGTTTCGACGGCCACCGCGGCATCGCGGCAATACGCGTCGGCGCCGATCGCCTTCGCGAATTCCTCGTTCAGCGGCGCGCCGCCGACCAGCACGATGTACTTGTCGCGCAGGCCCTTCTGCTTCAGCGTGTCGATGACGACCTTCATGTACGGCATCGTCGTCGTGAGCAGCGCGGACATGCCGAGGATGTCGGGCTTGTGCTGCTCGAGCGCGGCGAGGTAGTTCTCGACCGGGTTGTTGATGCCGATGTTGATCACCTCGAAACCGGCGCCCTCGAGCATCATCGACACGAGGTTCTTGCCGATGTCGTGGATGTCGCCCTTGACGGTGCCGATGACGACCTTGCCGATCGGCTCCGCGCCGGTCTCGGCGAGCAACGGCCGCAGGATTTCCATGCCGGCCTTCATCGCATTCGCGGCGAGCAGCACCTCCGGCACGAACAGGATGCCGTCGCGGAAGTCGATGCCGACGATCCGCATGCCTTCGACCAGCGCATCGTTGAGGACCTTGTCCGGCGCCCAGCCGCGCTGCAGGAAGATGTTGGTCGACTCGATGATCTCGTCCTTCAGGCCGTTGTACAGGTCGTCGTGGACCTGCTCGACCAGTTCCTCGTCGTTCAGACTGTTGAGGTCGAACGCTTCTGACTGCTCTTCACTCATCGGTCGTTACTCCGGGCTCGGATCGGTCGCGCCGCAGGCTCCGGACACGGTCCGGCGGTAGCGCGATGTTACGGTTGTGTGGCCGACGGCGGTGGTGCCGCGGCGACATGCACTTGTCACCTTGCGACATTTGCGGTGCAGTGTAAAGAGTCCGCCGGTCGCCCGGCGGGCCGCGTCGCCGCCGAGGCCGTTGAATCGCTTTTCTCGCTAGGGTCATGCCTTCCGACCGCCGCGAGCCCGGTCGCCGGACGGGTTCCGGCCGGCCAGAACGCGCTTGCATCCCCGCGTCGCATTCTGACAATCTGCGCGCCTTGCGCACGCGGCATCCCGTCCGCCGCATGCGGCCGGAGTGAACAGCATGAGCTTCAACATCGAGCACCCCTATGTCCTGACCGCCACCTGCGCCAGCCGCATGGGCACGACCGCGCGCGTGACGACCTTCCTCGCCAGCCGGCGGTTCTACATCGTCGAAATGCAGCAGTTCGACGACACGATTTCGCAGCGCTTCTTCGTGCGCGTCACGTTCTGCAGCGTGGTCGGCGAACCGGTCGACCTCGCGAAACTGCGCGCGGAGTTCCAGGCCGTCGCCGACGTTGAGGACATGGAGTGGCAGATCCACGACTCCGGCCAGCGCGCGCGGGTGCTGATCATGGTGTCGAACTACGACCACTGCCTCGAGGACCTGCTCTATCGGCACCGCATCGGCGAATTGAAGGCGGACATCACCGCGATCGTGTCGAATCACGTCACACTGCAGCCCACGGCCGCGCAGCATCGCATCCCGTTCTTCCACCTGCCGGTGACCCCGGAGACCAAGGCGAAGCAGGAACAGAAGCTGCTCGAGCTGATCGACTCGACGAAGACGGACCTGGTCGTGCTGGCGCGCTACATGCAGATCCTGTCGGACGACCTGTGCAGCAAGCTGCGCGGCCGGGCGATCAACATCCACCATTCGTTCCTGCCGGGATTCAAGGGCGCGAAGCCCTATCACCAGGCGTACGACCGCGGCGTCAAGGTGATCGGCGCGACGGCACACTACGTCACGCACGATCTCGACGAAGGTCCGATCATCGAGCAGATCGTCGAGCACGTTGATCACGCCTACACGCCGGACATGCTGGTGGCCGCGGGTCGCGACTCGGAACGACGCGCGTTGTCCCGCGCCGTCCGGCTCGCGACGGAGCACCGCGTGTTCCTGAACGGCAGCCGCACGGTGATCTTCCGCTGAGGGGCTTCACCTCTCCCGCTTGCGGGAGAGGTCGCGCCGACAGCGCGGGTGAGGGCATCTTCACCTCTCCCGCTTGCGGGAGAGGTCGCGCTGACAGCGCGGGTGAGGGCATCTTCACCTCTCCCGCTTGCGGGAGAGGTCGCGCCAGCGCGGGTGAGGGCTCCGAACCCTCACCCCTCGCATCAACGCGTTCGCGTCGATGCTCGCGCCCTCTCCCGCAAGCGGGAGAGGGGGCAATCAGCGGTTCTTCGGGACGACTTCGAAACCTGGCTCTTTCGGGTTGTCGTCGACCATCGTGGCGGGGAAGCCGGTGCCCAGCACCTTGACGCCGACCGCCTCTTCGTAGCGCCGGATGATGTTCGGTGAATTCTCGCGCGGTCCGTATTTCGCGCGCCGCGTCCTTGAAGATGCCCAGCACCAGCGGCGACAGCTCGAGCGGCACCTTGTGGTCGATGGCGAGCTGGTCGAACAAGCCCGACGTCCTTGATCACGAGATCCATCGTGAAGCCGATGTCGCGGCTGCCGTTCAGGATCACCTGCGATTCCGTCTCGTGCACGAACGAGTTGCCCGAGGAGATGCGGATGGCCTCGTAGGCGGTGTTCATGTCGAGTCCCAGCACCTTCGCGGTGGTCAGCGCCTCGGCCAGCGCGACGAGGTGCACGGTGCAGAGGTAGTTGGTCAGCACCTTCAGCATGGAGGCCGAGCCGATCGGCCCGGTGTGCAGGATCTGATGGCCGAGGATCGCCAGCACGGGCAGCGCGCGTTCGAAGGCCTCGCGCGAGCCGCCGGCGAAGATCGAGATGTTGCCGGTCGCCGCGCGATGGCAGCCACCGGACACCGGGCAATCCATGGCCGTGCCGCCCCGGGCTTCGACCAGCGGCGCCAACCGCTTGATCTCCGATCGGAGTCGGTCGTGCTCATCTCGAGCCAGCGCCTTGCCCGGGCCCATGCCTTCGAGCAGGCCATCCGGACCTTCGACGACGGCCGCGGAGATGGCGGGCGAGGGCAGGCAGGTGATCACGATGTCGCAGGCTTCCATCATCGCCCTGGGCGACGTCCCGCGCCTGGCACCATTGGCCACGAACTCGGCCACGACGTCCTCGTCCAGGTCGCGGACGGTCAGGTCGGCGCCATGGCGCAGCAGGTTGCCGGCGAGCGATGCACCGACGTTGCCGAGGCCGATGAAGCCGAGTCTTGGGGTCGTCACGCGCTTGTTCTCCCTGGCGTTGCGGCGGCCGGTTCCGCCACGCTGCGGTCCATGCCTGCGGCCACGAAGCTAAAGGCTTGGCGTCCTCTGGAACAAGCAAAAAAAATCGGCGGACCCGAAAGGATTATTGGTGCAATCACGCGCGAGCGACTACTCGATCGGCTGATTAGCCGTCGACGAACGGCTGGTATCTGCGAGCGATTTTCAGTACAAGAGACGCATCGCGTGCGTCCGGCGGGCCCGTCCCTTCGACCCGGTGACAGGCGAACATAAGCAACCAGGTCTCGGGGGATCGAATGTCCGCGAATGTTCAAGTCCAGGCGGCCGACGGCGGGGTGGGCACGATCGTGCAGCGCTGGTACGTGCTGCTGATGATGGTGCTCGTCTACACGCTCAGCATCGCCGACCGCTACGTGATCTCGACGGTGCTCGAACCGATCCGGCTCGAGCTGCAGCTGACCGATTCCGGCATCGCGTTCCTCACCGGCGTGTCGCTGGCGCTGTTCTACGTCGTGCTCGGCTTCCCGATCTCCTGGCTGATCGACCGCGGCAACCGGCGCAACATCATCGCGTTCTGCCTGATCGCGTGGTCGGTGATGACGACGTGCTGCGGCCTGTCGAAGAACTACGTGCAGCTGCTGCTGTCGCGCATCGGCGTCGGCATCGGCGAGGCGGGCGGCACGCCGGGCGCCAGCTCGATCATCTCGGACTATTTCCCGGCCGCGAAGCGGCCGATGGCGCTCACCGTGTTTTCGCTCGGGGCGCCGATCGGCGCCTGGATCGGCGCCGACATCGCCGGTGTCATCAACGATCATTACAACTGGCGCATGGTGTTCCTGACGCTCGGCATTCCCGGGCGTCATCGTGGGCCTGGCGATCTTCTTCACGGTGCGCGAGCCGCGCCGCGGCCAGCTCGACAAGAAGGGCGGCGACCACGAAGGCGCGTCGTTCCTGGAAAGCATGCGCTTCCTCTGGACGCAGAAATCGGCCGTGCACGTGATGGTGGCGAGCGCGCTCACCGCGCTGTGGGGCTGGGGCCTGATGTGGTGGACGCCGACCTACCTGATCCGCAACTTCGGGATGACCCCGGGCGAGGCGGGCTCGATCCTCGGCCCGGTGCACCTGGTCGGCGGCGGCCTCGCGACGCTCGCGACCAGCTGGTGGCTGGCACAGCCCTCCATGAGGGATCCGCGCAAGATCGTGCGCATGATGGGCTGGGGCGTCGGCGCGGCGACGGTGGTGTCGGCGATCATCTACTCGACGAAGTCGCTGGTGCTCGCGAAGGCGCTGTTCTGGATCTTCATCCCGGCGATCTACTTCTACATCGGGCCTTGCTTCGGGCTGCTCAACAACCTCTGCGAGCCGCGGATGCGCGCGCAGTTCTGCGCGGCGACGCTGTTCATCGCCAACGTCGGCAACCTGATCGTCGCGCCGCAACTGGTCGGCTTCCTGAGCGATGCGTTCGCGCCGAACCACGTCGCGAACGGCGAGTCGCTGCGGTTCGCGATGCTCTGCCTGGTGCCGACGGGCGCGTGGTCGGCGTGGCACTACTTCCGCAGTGCGAAGCGCATCATCCAGGACGAGGAGCGGGCGACGGGCGTCAAGGCCGTCTGACGTCGGTTGGGTTCGCTGCGGTTGCGCGGCCCGCCGTTGGCACGAAGCGTGGGGTGCGGATGTCAGGCCGCGCGTCAGCCGCCACGCCGGATTCGTCCACGAAAACGCCGTAAACCCGTCCATGGGGGCTCCGGCCGCGACATCCGTGTCGCGGACGGTTTCGTGGACGAACCCGGCATGTCGGCGCCAGCGCGGCCCGTGACGCGCAGGTGCGGCGTCAGCGTCGAGTAAGCGCGGCAGTCAGTCGATCCAAAGCACCAACCACGATGCAATCGCGCCGGCGAAATCATCCAGCGCGGCAGCGAGTGCGCCGTCGACGCAAATGGGCGTGGGGCGGGTATCGGTTCCTGAGGCCGTCCGCCGCATGGACGCGGCGGCCGGAGCCCCCATGGACGGGTTTACGGCGTCCTGCAGGAACCGATACCCGCCCCGCGACCGTTGCGGCGAGGCGCATCGACGCGGCAGCGCGACTGCACTGCGACGGTCAGGACTCGGCGAGCGGACCGAGCGCGTCGCGCAGCGGCTGCAACCATGGCTCGAAGTTGCGCCACTGATCGACGCCTTCGCGGTTGATCGGCCGACGTACCTGCTCCGAGCTGGCGGTGTGCACCCGTCGCTCCGTCTTGTGGAACTCGACGCACGCCGGTTCGAACTCGAGCCCGCAGTAGTCGAGGATGCGGCGGACGCTGCCCTCGAGGTCGTCGATGACGTCTTCATGCTGCACGCGCAGCACCCGGTGCGGAAGCACCGCGTCCCAGTGCTCCATGAGCCGTACATAAAGTCGGTAGTAGCGCGCGACCTCGTCGAGACCGTATGCGAACTGCTGGCCGGTCCCGAAGAGCTGTTTGAAGTTGCTGAAGCAGCAGGCCATCGCCTCACGGCGTGCGTCGATGATTTTCGCATTCGGCAACAACAGGTGGATGAGGCCGATGTACCGGAAGTTGTTCGGCATCTTGTCGATGAAGTAGGGTCGCTGGGCGACGCGGTAATCCATGGTGTCGCGGATGTATGCCTCGCCGAATTCGCGATATTCGTCGGCCGTCAGCAATGCCAGCGAAGCCGGGAAACGTGCGCCGCTAGCGTGCTGGTCGAGTGTGGCCACCAGGCGGGGTACGTCGGCGAGCTCCATCGTGCCTTCGATCTGCGAGTGGGAAGCGAGAATCTGCTCTAGCAGCGTCGAGCCCGCCCTTGGCAGGCCGACGATGAAGATGGGGGCCC
This sequence comes from uncultured Gammaproteobacteria bacterium, assembly GCA_963843985.1. Taxonomy (GTDB): domain Bacteria; phylum Pseudomonadota; class Gammaproteobacteria; order Steroidobacterales; family Steroidobacteraceae; genus RPQJ01. The sequence goes on from CAWJMS010000011.1 coordinate 83,923, forward strand.
GGTCTGTGCAGCCCCAGCCCCGGCGTTGCCCGAAGAACTCGCTCGTGAAGAGCTCCATTTGCTGTTGTGCCGTGCGCTCGATCAGCTCTGGCTTGTAACGGCACTCGATCTTCTTGAGCGCATTGCCTCGTTCGTAGAATTTGAAGGACTCTGCGTACTCGCCCCGGTCCTCGAGCCCTTTGCCGAGCGCGAAACACAGGTGGTAGCGGTCCGCAAGCGTGAGTCGGCGCGCGTCGACCTGCTCGCGCATGGTCGCGAGCTCGTCGTCGGTGAAGCGGTACGTCTTCAGGTTCGCGAGGCTCCAGTACGCGTCGCCGAAGCCGGGTCGCAGGCGCACGGCCGCCCGGTATTCCTGCTCCCCTTCGGCGCGTATGCCCTGTGTCTTGAGTGCGTGGCCGAACTGCAAGTGCAGTTCGGCATCGTTCGGTGTTTCCTGGATGAGATTCCGATAAAGCGCGATGGCTCGCTCGGCCTCGCCCTGTGGCAACAGGACGCTGGCAAGCATCCGACGATGCGACGGAACATCGGGTTGGGCCTGCAGCAGGATCTCGATCTGTTCCTGGGCCGCGGCGTGCTTGTGGACCGCAATCAGCGACAGGACTAGATCCTGTCGGGCGGCATGGTAGTCCGGGGCCTTCTCCAGCACTGTCTGTAGCAGGACCACCGCGTCCTTAGATACCTCGCGCTGGTACAAGATCATGGCGAGGACACGCATGGCCTCGATGTCGCCAGGGGTCCTCGCCAGGTACCCCCGAATCAGGTCTTCGGCTTCGCGGATATTGCCGTCGGCGAGCATGCTGCGCGCGGTGACGACCTCGACGGGCAGGGTGGCAAGTTTCGCAACGTGTTGACCGGCGATGTCGGCCTCACTGGGTCTGGCGGCCATTCGGTACAGTGACTGCAGGGTGCGCCAGCTCGTCGGCAGAGCAGGATTGATCGCCACGGCCCTTTCGAGGGCTTTCATGGCTTCGGGCGCCTGTCGCAGTCCGACGTAGCACAGACCTCGCTCCTGGAAGAGGCGCGGGTACATAGGGTGCGAATCCTCGAGTGTCTCGAGCGTCTGCAGCGCCTCGGGAATCCTCATCTGAAGGCGCAGTGCGACGGCACGGACGTAAAGCAGATCGCGGTTGGCGGGGAATTCTTCCAGACGGACCGCTGTTGCGGCCAGCACTTCATCGAAGCGGCGCTGCTCTACCAGGACCTGGAGTCGTTTCAACTCGTCGTCGAGATCGGATGGCGACGCAAGGGACGTGGGGGCGGTGTGCATCGCGCACAGTGTAGGCGAATGCTCGCCCAAAAGAAGGACGGCCCGGCGGGCTTCCCCACCGGGCCGTGCTGGCTGGCTACTTGCCGAACGAATATCCGATGCGCAGGCCGATTTGCCGCGGCCGCATCGGCACCTCGGCGACGATGAACTGAGAAGCTGTCGTGAACAGGCTCTTGTTCTCGTCCGTCAGGTTGACGACGTAAAGCTCCGCATTCCACTCGTCCCGGGTGAATCCGACCGAGGCGTCGATCGTCGTCCACGAGGGCATCTCGTACTGGTTGACCTGCGTGGCACTCGACAAGCGAGCTGTCCTGGTACTGCACGCCCGCCATCACGAACGGCCGGTATTCACCCATGTCCCAGTCATACCGGCCACGGATGTTCCACTGCAGCTTCGGCGAGTTGGCCAGTTCGTCGCCTTCCTTGCCGTAGACGTTGACGACGTCCACGGTCTGGGCACATACCGCCCCAACGAATTTCAGGCAGGCTTCGGTAACCGGCTCACCAAAGTTCGGGTTCGTCTCAGGCGTACCGAAGTTATTGGTCAGGCCCGGTGAGTTGGTCAGCTTGGTCTTGTTGTACGAGGCGGCCGCTTCGATGGTCAGGCCGTCGATCGGGGCGGCCACGATCTGCAGCTCGATGCCGTTGACTTCGTACTCCGGGCCGTTCAGGCCAACGGTCAGGTTACCGAGTCCGAGCTGCGGCGCGAAGATGCCCGTCTGCACGTTTTTCCATTTCTCGTTATAGATCGCGCCGTTGACCTGCAGGCGCCGATCGAGCAGCACTGTCTTCCAGCCCAGCTCGATGTTGGTCAGGTCGTCGGAATCGTATGCCTTCGGCACGCACCACTGATTGGCGCCGGTGTTGACATCCGGCAGGTAGCAATTTGAGCCGCGGTTGTAGCCGCCGGGACGAAAACCTTCCGACCACGTCGTGTAGACCAGCACGTCCGGAGTGATCTTCCAAGTGAGGTTGGCCCGGCTCTTGAAGCCATCGACCGTATCCTTGTGCGGGTCCTGCTCGTCGAGGTTCGTGCCATATGGCGATTTGCCCGATGCTTCACCATATCCAGAACTCGTGCCGTTGCATGCCCCGAAGGCGCCGATATTGAATGAAGTCTCGCTGTACACCTTGCAGTAGAAGCTGCCCATGTTGGCGCCGAGCATCTCGTTCGTGATGTCGTAATATCGCGTGCCGACGGTCACTGTCAGCTTGTCCGGGACGATGTCGAAATCCACCGATGCAAACAATGCTTTCTGTGTGTAGGTGCGCTGAAAGTCGTCGAAGAAACCCCGTCGACGAATTGCGCCGATTGCGATTGTTCATCGACGCCGACTCGAACTTGGGTGACTGAGTCGGGTCGAGGTACAGGAAGCAGGCGCCGGTCGAAGCGACGCTGTCCGGGCATTCCGGCAATGACTTGTACAACCAGTCCGTCTGGTCATTCAGTTCGCGCTTCTCGTAGAACGCGCCCGTCACGAAGCGCAGGCGCCAGTCGTCGGGGCTGCTGAGCCGGATTTCGTGGCTCTGGTTCACGTTGTGCGTCTTGTCGTGCCAGGTGCTCGAAGGCGTGTAGCATTTCGTCGTAGGTTGGTAGCTGACCGAGTAGCCGTCGCACTGGTAGTAGGTGCCCCATACGCCGCGTGCGTAATTCGTGTAGTCCTGGATCTGCTCGGAGTCACGCGTGAGGTAGGCGCCAGTGTAGACGAAACCCAGCGAGCCGAACTTGCCGTCGACGGTGAGCGCTGTGTTCGAGAATTTGTCGTGCGTGTAAGCCGTCGTTGAACAGCGTGACCTGCAGTTTGTCCAGGCTCTGGCCTTCGGACCCGGTCGGCAACTGATAGAACACACCGTGAGCGTCCATTTCCTGGAACGTCTGCGTGATCAACGCATCCCACGTGTCGTTGATCTGCCACTTCAGGCCCGCACGAACGCCCTTGTAGTTGACAGAGTTGATGTCCTTCTGCGCGATGTCGAAGTTGTCGATCTGCTGCGAGTCCGCCGGGACATCGCCAGGCTCGACAACGACGCCGTTTACCACGGTACCGCCATTGCGCAAGGCAAGGCCGAGGTCCGTGCCACGGCGGGTAAAGGTGCTCGCGACGTTATCGATGTACCCGCCGCGGCTGTCGTTGTACATGACCACACGGGCCGCTAGCTTGCCGTCGATGATCGGCAGGTTCAGCACGCCCTGCAGGTTCGAACTGCTTGCGCCATGGGCGGTGGTGGCATAGCCGGCGTTCGCGATGAACTCGACCCTGTCGAGGTTGGGCTTGTTTGTGATGTAGCGCAGCACGCCCGCCTGCGCACCGGCGCCGAAGAGCGTGCCCTGCGGGCCTTCGAGCACTTCGATGCGCTCGAGGTCCGCCGCGTACACGTCGAGGTTGCGGCCCGGGATCTGCGTCGACTGCTCGTCGAGATACACCGCGACGTTCGGCCATTGTCCGACCGATCCCTGGCCCTGCGTGCCGAGGGCGCCGACACTCAGGCCACGCATGTAGATGTTGCCCTGCCCTGGGCCGAGGTTGGCCGTCGAGACGCTCGGCAGGTACTTGATGAAGTCGTCGATCGTGGCAACTTTCAACTGATTCAACGAATCGCCCGTCAGCGCCGTGATCGCGATCGGCACGTCCTGCAGGTTCTCGGTGCGCCGCTGGGCGGTCACGATGACTTCCTCGAGACCGCCCGAGGACGCCTGCTGTGCGTGAACCGATTGCGCCGCGCTGGCCGCAAGAATGGCGGTCACGGTCGATGCGAGTCTGTAATTCATGCGATGAGGCCCCCTGACGTTCGCTGTGTTTCTGATGCAACTCCCGCCCGGCACGGGATGTCGCCGCTTTCCGTCTGCTGCACGGGTTCCCGCGCAGCGGTTTTCGCTCCCGGCCGACAATATCAAGCAAATTGCGCCCGCGTCCATACGTTACGCATCTGAAAAAGGCATTAACCGGACCCCAAAAAAAGCATTGCCGGCCCTGTCGTAAATGCGCCACGCTTGCGCGGGCAGCTCCCGGGAGTGCCCGAAGGGGCGGGCGGAGGCGATCCGGGCCCCCAGAATCGCTACTCGACCACGGCGAGGAATTCGCAGATGGACAAGGTACGCATCGACCGACGCTGGCTGCCGCTCAATGCGCTGCGGGCCTTCGAAGGCGTGGCCCGCTACGGCAGTTTCACCAGCGCCGCGAGCGCGCTGAACATCGCCCAGAGCGCGCTCTCGCGCCACGTGATTTCGCTGGAAAACCTGATCGGCGTGAAGCTTTTCGAGCGCCGTCCGCACTCGCTGGTGCTGACCGCGGCGGGGCAGCACCTGCTGCCGGTCGTCTCGCGTTCGTTCGACCGGCTCGAGCACGCGGTCGACGAGATCCGCGACGCCAAGTCGCCGAGGTTGCGCACCTTGAGGGTGCAGATGCCGCCGAGTTTTGCAGCGCACCTGGTCGTGCCGATCCTGCAGGACTTCCGCTGCGCGAACCCCGAAGTCGAGATCGACCTGGTCAGTCCCTACGGCATCGGCCCGCCGGCAAGCGACGTCGACGTCGCGGTGCTGTACTCACGGCCGGCCGTCACGGATCGGGTCAGCGACCTGCTGTGGCCCGTTCGACTCGGCATCCTGTGCCACCCGGACGTCGCAACGCGTCACGCCGGCAAGGACCTGCAGTCGTTCATCCGTGAGAACGAACTGGTGCACATGCGCGTGGAGGGCCTGCCACGCCGGCAGTTCTGGTCGCAGTTCGTGCGTCATCACGGCCTGCACGGGCTCGACGTCGAGCGCGGACTCGTGTTCGACACCGAAATCCTCACGGTGCAGTACATCCTGAGCGGCTCGGGCATCGCGCTGGTCGACCTCGCGCTGTTCCGCGACCACCTGACGGCCGGCCGGCTCGTCTGTCCATACGAGGCCACGCTCGACGACGGCTTCGGCTATTACCTCGTCACCGATCCCGAAGCCTTGAGCGACACGGCCACCGCGCTGTTCCGCTCCTGGCTGATCGAGCAGCTCGGTCCTCGCACCGACGGCATGACGGAGCCGCAGCGCGCGCCGGCCACGAACACCCCTGGAGCGGCAGAAGAATGAACGAACCCGAAATCGCCGGCGCCCGTCGGGCCGGGCGCCGGCGACCCGCTGCGGTTCCGACCGGCGGGCCGCCGGTCGAGCGGTCGCGGGCCTATCGCCGTCTGGTCAACCCGTTCGAGCCGCCCCGCATCTATTCGGACGACCAGGTCGCGGCCATCCACCAGGCGGCGCTGCAGTTGCTCGAAACGCAGGGCATGAAGGTGCTGTCGGCTTCGGCGCGCGCGCGCTACGCACAGGGCGGGGCGCACGGTCGACGATGCGACGCAGGTGGTGCGCATCGATCGCGCACTGGTGGCGCAGGCGCTTGTCGACGACGCCGAGCGAGTTCACGTTCCACGCGATCAACCCCGAGTTTTCAGTGCCGGTCGGCGGCCGCCACGTCTGTCTCGCGCCGACGTCCGGGCCGCCGAACATCATGGACATCCACGGCGGGCGTCGCGCGGGCACGCTCGAGGACTTCCGCAACCTCATCAAGCTCTGCCAGAGCTTCGACGTGCTCCATTCGCTCGGCGGCTCCGTCGAGCCGCAGGACGTCCCGGTGCACGTGCGTCACTACGAGATGATGCGCTCGATGCTGCTGCTCTCGGACAAGATCCCGTTCATCTATTCGCGCGGCTCGCAGCAGATCGCCGATTCGTTCGAGATGATCCGCATCCTGCACGGCGTGAGCGCCGAGGATTTCAGGCAGCGTCCGTACACGTGGACGGTGATCAACACGAACTCGCCGCTGCAGCTCGACATCCCGATGGCCGAGGGCATCGTCGACTTCGCCGAGGCGGGGCAGGTGCTGATCATCACGCCGTTCACGCTGGCCGGCGCGATGGCACCGGTGACGATCACCGGCGCGCTGACGCTGGCGCACGCCGAGGCGCTCGCCGGGATCACGCTTGCGCAGATGGTGCGGCCCGGCACGCCGTCGATCTACGGCAGCTTCACGTCGAACGTGGACATGAAGTCCGGGTCGCCCGCGTTCGGCACGCCCGAGTACGCGAAGGCGTCGTTCGGCGCGGGGCAGCTGGCCCGGTACATCAAGCTGCCGTGGCGCTCGTCGAACGCGACGGCGTCGAATGCGCCCGATGCCCAGGCGGCCTACGAGGCGCAGATGAGCCTGTGGGGGGCGCTGATGGGCGGCGCCAACTTCATGCTGCACGCGGCGGGCTGGCTCGAGGGCGGGCTCTCGACGTCCTACGAAAAATTCATCATCGACATCGAGATGCTGCAGATGTTCGCCGAGCTGTTCCAGCCCGTCGGCGCCGAACCGTCGGACATGGCGCTCGAGGCGGTCGCGGAGGTCGGTTACGGCGGGCATTTCTTCGCCTGCGCGCACACGATGGAGCGCTATCGCACGGCGTTCTACACGCCGTTGATCTCGGACTGGCGCAATTACGGCACCTGGTTCAACGACGGTGCGAAGACCGCCACCGAGCGCGCCAACACCGTCTATCACGAGACGCTGGCGCGCTACACGGCGCCCGAGCGCGATCCCGCCGTCGTCGAGGCGATCGATGCGTTCGTCGCGCGTCGCACGAGCGAGGGCGGGGCGCCGCCGCTCACCTGACGACGCATCGAGTCGTCCAGACGTTCCGGAATATTCAGCAGCATTCAGCGGGGACAGGCATGCGCAATCACGTGAAGGTGGCGGTGATCGGCGGCGGCGTCGTGGGCGCGAGCGTGCTCTACCACCTGACGAAAGCGGGCTGGAAGGACGTGCTGCTGATCGAGCGCGCAGAACTCACGTCGGGTTCGACCTGGCACGCGGCCGGCGGCATGCACACGGTCAACGGCGACCCGAACGTCGCGAAGCTGCAGCAGTACACGATCAACCTGTACAAGGAGATCGAGGCGGATCTCCGGTGTCGTCCTGCGGCCTGCACATCACCGGCGGCCTGATGCTCGCCGGGCACGCCGGAGCGAGTGGACTGGCTGCGCATGGCGAAGGCTCGCGGCCGTTACCTCGGCATGGAACTCGAGCTGATCTCGCCCGGCCGAGGCGAAGAAGCTGTATCCGCTGATGGAGGAGAAGCACTTCCTCGGCGCGATGTACGACCCGATCGAAGGCCACGTCGATCCTTACGGCGTCACCCACGCCTACGCGAAGGCGGCGACGATGGCGGGCGCCGAAGTCGTGCGCCAGAACCGCGTCGTGGACACCCGCCAGCGGCCGGACGGCAGCTGGGACGTCGTGACCGAGAAAGGCACGGTGCACGCCGAGCACGTGGTCAACGCAGGCGGCCTGTGGGCGCGCGAAGTCGGCCGCATGGTCGGGCATCGAGCTGCCGATCCTCGCGATGGAGCACCAGTACTTCATCACCGAGGACCTGCCGGAATTCAAGGACCAGAAGGAACAGCTGCACATCATCGACTTCGAGGCCGAGATCTACATGCGCCAGGAGCGGCAGGGCATGCTGCTCGGCACCTACGAGCGCGCCGGCGTGCCGTGGTCGCCGAAGACGACACCCTGGGACTTCGGGCAGGACCTGCTGCCCAACGACCTCGAGCGCATCGCGCCGAGCGTGACCGTGGCGTTCGAGCATTTCCCGCGCCTCGAGTCCGCCGGCATCCGCAAGGTGGTGAACGGACCGTTCACGTTCGCGCCGGACGGCAACCCGCTGATCGGCCCGATCAAGGGGCTGAAGAACTACTGGGTGGCGTGCGGCGTGATGGCCGGCTTCAGCCAGGGAGGCGGCGTGGGCCTGTCGCTCGCGAACTGGATGGTGGAGGGCGATCCGGGCGCGGACATCTGGGCGATGGACGTCGCGCGCTACGGCGACTGGGCCACGCGCCCGTACACGAACGCCAAGGTGCGCGAGAACTACTCGCGCCGGTTCCGCATTCGCTTCCCGAACGAGGAACTCGAGGCCGCGCGGCCGCTGCGCACGACGCCGATCTACGAGAGGCTGCAGGCCGAGAACGCCGTGTTCGGCGACTACTGCACGCTCGAGCACCCGCTCTGGTTCGCGCCGCAAGGCACGCCGGCGCGCGAGGACGCGACGTTCCGCCGCTCGAACGCGCACCCGCACGTCGGCGCGGAATGCCGCGCAGTCCGCGAGGCCTGCGGCCTGATCGAGATTTCGAACTACGGCAAGTTCGAGATCACCGGCCCGAAGGCGGCCGAGTGGCTGTCGAAGATCATGGCCTGCAAGGTGCCCGCAGCCGGGCCGCATCGCGCTCTCGCCGATGCTGAACGAGCGCGGGCGCCTGATCGGCGACTTCACGATGTGCCGCGTCGCCGACGACCGCTTCTTCGTGGTCGGCACCTACGCGGCCGAAGTCTTCTACCTGCGCTGGTTCCAGCAGAACCTGCCGCCGGCCGGCGTCAGCGTGCGCCCCTGCGCGATGGAATACGTCGGCCTGTCCGTCGCGGGCCCGCAATCCCGCGCGCTGCTGCAGCCGCTGGTGGACCAGGACCTGTCGACGGCCGCATTCCCGTTCATGTCGTTCGCGAAAATGGACGTCGGCACGATCCCGGCGCTGGTCGGTCGCGTCTCGTTCACCGGCGAGATGGGTTACGAGATCTGGGTGACGTCGGAATACCTGCGCGCGCTGTACGACCTGCTGCGCACGGCGGGCACGGCGCATCGGCCTGCGCCTGTTCGGCGGCCGCGCGCTGAACTCGCTGCGTCTCGAGAAGAGCTTCGGCAACTGGGCGCGCGAGTTCCGTCCGATCTACGGTCCGTACGAGGCCGGCCTCGGCCGGTTCGTCCACCTCGACAAGGCCGACTTCATCGGCAAGGAGGCCGCGGCGGCGGAGAAGGCGAGCGGGGGCGTGCGCAAGCTGATCACGCTGGCCGTCGATGCGAAGGATGCGGATGCGATCGGCGACGAGCCGATCTGGCACGGCGACAAGGTGGTCGGCTGGGTCACCTCGGGCGGCTACGGTCACACGGTTGGCAAGTCGATTGCGCTCGGCTATGTCGACAACGCGGTTGCCGGGGAGACGACTGGCTTCGCGGTCGAACTGATTGGCGAGCGTCGGGCGGCCGTGCGCAGCGCGGAGGCGTTGTTCGATCCGAAAGGTTTGCGCATGCGGCAGTGATGGCGCTGCGAGCGTTGCGCTAGCTTGCGGGGTAGGGCGGCGCTCCGCGGTTTGAGGCGCCTCGGGGCGGGTCCCCTCGAGTCCCGGGGGACACGCCGCAAGTACGTCCATGTAGGCTCGCACTCGGCGTCCCTGCCTCGTGACGGTCCCCCGGAACTCGAGGGAACCCGCCTGAGAGGCGCGCGGGTCTCGTTGGCTGCGCCGGTTGAATTGGTCGGCTGCGCGATCCGGCAGGCCGGGTCGCCCGGCTCGCGACTGTTGGGCTCGCGTTGGAACGCCGGCGACTCGACCGCCTCGCCGCCTGCCCGCGTTGTTTGCAGCCGACTCAAATTGCGTACTGGTAGCTCGACCACTGCGCCATACACACGTTTTTATTCAAACGTTTAGAGGCTTTATCTCATCCTGAGTCAAATCTGTTGCATGTAACAAGTGAGCGGCGCAGAATGTTACATGTCACGCGTGGCGGGTCGATGGGCGGGCTTCCAAGTGAGCGACAAGAAGGGCGTTTCAGAGCGAGTGCAGAAGTATCGGTCGGCGCTACGTGCAGCCGGCCTGAGGCCGTTGCAGATCTGGGTGCCTGACACCCGCAAGCGCGGCTTTGCGGCGGAGTGCCGGCGTCAGTCGTTGAGCCTGCATAACGATGCCGCCGAGGGCGAGACGCTCGACTGGCTCGACCAGGTTGCGGATCGGCAAGGCTGGAAGTCATGAAGCGCGGCGATATCGTGGCGGTCGCCTTGTCCGGCGACCATGACAAGCCCCGTCCCGCACTCGTCATCCAGTCGGATCTGTTCGACGCTCACCCGTCCGTCACGGTGCTGCCGGTCACCAGCGAACTGCGCGAAGCGCCGCTGTTTCGCATCCAGGTCGAGCCGACATGGGACAACGGGCTCCGCAAGCCATCGCAGGTGATGGTCGATGAGCCGCAGACGATTGCGCGCGCTCGGATTGGCCGGACGATCGGCCGTCTCGACGACGAGGCGATGCTTGCCGTCAATCGCGCGCTCGCGGTCTTTCTTGGATTCGCGTGACGGTCAGGCAGGTATCGGTGGGCGAGGCACCGGCTCGCCGAAACTCGAACGGGCCGGACTGCGAGGTCCCGTTCAAGGGCCCGATTTCTATCGAAACATAGTATCTGAAAAACAATGAGTTAGAGAATATTTCTCTGGTAGAAAACGACGTCGGGTGCGAGCGCGCGCACCGGGGGCGTTCGCACAAATCATGCGGCCGAGACGATGCGTCTCGTTGGCGGCCGCCGAGAATCGGATCGCAAAGCGCAGATAACCGAATTGCGATGCGCCGCGGCGAGGTTTACGATTATCCGATCGATCGGAGGACCGTATGACGACCGTCACCGTTTCGCCCAAGTTCCAGATTGTGATTCCGAAGGAAATCCGGCGGGCGCTCGGCATCAAGGCGGGCGAGAAACTCGATGCAATTCCGTATCGCGGGCACATCGCGCTCGTTCCCGTGCGATCGATCAAGGGCGCTCGCGGCTTCCTGACGGGCATCGACACCGAGGTGGCGCGCGACGACGACCGGACATGAACGTCGTCGATTCGTCGGGCTGGCTCGAGTACTTCGCCGACGGCCCGAATGCGGCCGTCTTCGCCAAGCCGATCGTCGAGACCGGCTCACTGATCGTGCCGGTGCTATCGATCTTTGAGGTCTTCAAGCGGGTGATGACCCAGCGCGGTGAAGACGTGGCCCTGGAAGCCATCGCGATGATGCGGCAGGGGAAGGTCGTGCCGCTCGACGACACGCTGGCACTCGACGCCGCTCGCCTGTCCGTTCAGCGCCGACTGCCGATGGCCGACAGCATCATCCTGGCCACGGCGATCGCGCACCGCGCAACGTTGTGGACCCAGGACGCGGATTTTGAGGACGTGCCTGCGGTCCGCTACGTGCGCAAATCCTGACGCCGCTGCCGACGCGTTGCATCGGTGCCTGCCCGCGCGGGTGCTTACGCGGCGACGTCAACGCGCCGCGGCTGCCGCTCCGCAGTCGGCGGGCGTCCGTAGTGATTGCGGTAGCACTTCGAGAAATGCGGCGGGGACTGGAACCCGCAGGCCGTGCTGATCGCCATGATCGGCATCGAGGTCTGCAGCAGCAGTTCGCGCGCGCGCTTCAGCCGCAGCTCCAGGTAATACCGCTTCGGCACGCAGTGCACGTGCCGCTTGAAGAGCCGCTCGATCTGCCGGCGCGAGAGACCCGACTGGCGCGCGATGTCCTCGAGCGGCAGCGGGTTCTCGATGTTGGCTTCCATCAGCGAGGCCACCGCGAGCACGCTGCGATGCACCGGCCCCACCTGAGCGCGCAGCGGTACGTATTGCCGGTCGCTGCTGTCGCGGATGCGATCGACGATGAACTGCTCCGAGACGCGCCGCGACACCGCCGGTCCCAGCTTTTCCTCGATCAGGTTCAGCATCAGCTCGAGCGGCGCGACGCCACCCGAGCAGGTGTAGCGATTGCGATCGATCGAGAACAGGTGATCCGAGATCAGCACGCGCGGAAACTGCTCGCGCAGCGCCGAGAGGTTTTCCCAGTGGATCGTGGCCCGGTAACCATCGAGCAAGCCGGCCTGGGCGAGCGCGTAGCCGCCGGTGCAGAGCGCGCCTAGCGGCATCTGCTTGGCCGCCAGGCGGCGCAGCGTGGACAGAAGTGCCGGCGACACAGCCTCGCGCACGTTGACGCCGCCGCACACGAAGACGAGATCGATCGGTTCCGCGTCGGCGAGCCGCAGCGTCGGCGTCAGCGTGAGCCCGTTGCTCGCTGGCACCGGGTGGCCGTCGAGGCTCACGATCACCCATTCGTAGGAGACCTGCCCCGAGACGCGGTTCGCCATGCGCAGCGGCTCGACCGCGTTCGTGACCGCGATCATCGAGTAATCGGGCAGCGTCAGGAACGCATAGCGCGTCTTGCGATTCGCGTCGGCGGGCTTCAAGACGGGCGCCTCCGGGTGTGGCTGGCGGGCGCTCGAAAGTATAAGGGGCGCTGACGCATTTGCGTAAGCGTTTGTCGCAATCAGAGTGGTCACGCTCCACCTCGTTGCTAAACTCCCGCGGTCCTGCGAACAAACCTGACGAGACGAGACCGGGCGTTCACCGGTCCTGCGGGGAGATCAGCCGAATGAAATCGCATGCTCGAGTGGTGGTCATCGGCGGAGGCGTGGTCGGCGTCAGCACGCTCTACCACCTGGCGAAGAAGGGCTGGACGGACGTGGTGCTGCTCGAGCGCACCGAACTCACGGCCGGCTCCACCTGGCATGCCGCGGGCCTGCTGCCGCTCTTCAACATGAGCTACACCGTCGGCCAGTTGCACAAGTACTCGGTCGACTTGTACAAGCGCCTGCCCGCCGAGACCGGCCAGGACGTCAGCTTCCACGTCACCGGCAACCTGCGGCTCGCGACGTGCCGCGAGCGCATGGACGAGTACCTGAAGTATTGCGGCACCGCGAACACCATCGGCGTGCCGTTCCGCGTCATCAGCCCGCCGGAGGTCAAGGAGCTGTGGCCGCTCGTCGAACTCGGCGGCAGCGCCGACACGCCGAAGCTGATCGGCGCGCTCTATCACCCGGACGACGGGCACATCGCGCCGGCGGACCTGACGATGGCGCTGCGCCGCGCGGCGCGCAGCGCCGGCGCCGAGATCCACGAGCAGACGGCCGTCACCGGCGTGCAGCGCACGGCGAGCGGCGAGTGGCTGCTGAACACCACCAAGGGCGACATCACCGCCGAGCACGTGGTGTGCGCCACCGGCAACTACGCGCGCGAAACGGGACGCATGTTCGGGCTCAACGTGCCGGCCATCCCGGTCGAGCACCAGTACATCGTCTACGACGAGTCGCCCGAACTGAAGGCATACCGTGCTGCAGGCGGCCGCGAACTCGCGGTGCTGCGCGAGTCGGACAAGTCGTACTACCTGCGCGAAGAGCGCATGGGCTGGATCCTCGGGCCCTACGAGGCGGGCGCCCCGGCGCGTTTCGCCGACGGCGTGCCCGACTGGTTCGGCAAGAACCTGTTCCCCGGCGATCTCGACCGGCTGCTGCCGCACGTGGAAGCGGCGCAGCGGCGCGTCCCGGCGCTCGAGCACTGCGGCATCAAGGACATCGTCAACGGCCCGATTTCCTACACGCCGGACGGCACGCCGCTGATCGGCCCGGCCTGGGGCAAGCGCAACCTGTGGCTGAACGAGGGCCACAGCTTCGGCATCACCGCCGCGGGCGGCGCGGGCTGGCAACTGGCCGAATGGATCGTCGAAGGCGAGCCGGGCATCGACATGCTGGCGGTGGATCCCCGCCGCTTCGGCCCGTACACGAGCAAGCGCTACACGGTCACGAAGAACGAGGAAACGTACCGCAACGTCTTCACGATCCACTTCCCGGACGAGGAGCGCCACGACGCGCGTCCCGCGAAGACCAGTCCGGTCTACGACAAGCTGAAGCGGATGGGCGCCGTGTTCGGCCAGCGTTATGGCTGGGAGCGGGCGAACTGGTTCGCGCCGAAGCGCGTCAAGGCCGAGGACGTCTGGAGCTTCCGGCGCACGAATTACTTCAAGCACGTCGGCAACGAATGCCGGCGGCTGCGCGAGAAGGTTGGCGTGATCGACCTGACGCCCTTCACCAAGTTCGAGGTCACCGGCGCCGGCGCCGAAGCCTGGCTCGACAGTCTCGTCGCCAACAAGGTGCCGACCAAGGTCGGGCGCATCGCCCTGTGCCACGCGCTCACGAAACGGGGCGGCATCCGCACCGAGTTCACGATGACCAAGCTCGGCGACGGCCACTATTACGTCGTCAGCGCCGGCGCGGCCGAACGCTACGACAGCGACTTCCTGCAGAAGCGACTGCCCGCCGACGGTTCGGTCACGGTGCGCAACATCACCGGCGCGCGCGGCTGCTTCGTGGTCGCCGGCCCGCGCTCGCGCGACGTGATGGCGAAGCTGACGGACGCGCCGCTCGACAACGCCTCGTTCCCGTGGCTGACGGGACAGGTGATCGAGGCGGGACTGGCGACCGACGTCTACGCGCTGCGCGTCAACTTCGTCGGCGCGCTCGGCTGGGAGCTGCATTTCCCGATCGAGTACGCCCACCACCTGTTCGACGCGATCTTCGCGGCAGGAGCGGAGTACGGCATCGGCATGGCGGGCATGCGGGCGATGGAATCGCTGCGCATGGAAAAGTCGTACCGGATGTGGGGCAGCGACCTCACGCGCGACTACACGCCGTTCGAGGCGGGGCTCAAGCGGTTCGTGCGCATGGACAAGGGCCCGTTCACGGGCCGCGAGGCGCTCGAGAAGCAGCTCGCGGCCGGCGTGCCGCACGACTTCGTGACGCTCGAAGTGCACGGGGTGACGGACGCGGACCCGCTCGGCAACGAGCCGATCTTCGACACGAGCGGCAAGCTCGTCGGGCGCGCCACGTCGGGCTATTACGGCCACTGCCTGAAGAAGAGTCTCGTGATCGGCTACGTGAAGCCGGGGCACTCGGCGGTCGGCACCCGGCTCGAAATCGAAGTGCTCGGCAAGCGCAGGAAGGCAACCGTGCTGGTCGATTCCCCGTACGACAGCACCAATGCGGACCTGAGGGCCTGATGCGGCGGTTTTCCGGCTGGACGCTGCTCAAGGAAGCCTTTGGCGGACAGCAGGGCTGGACGCCGCAATGGCGCCGGGCGGCGCCGCGAGCCGGAATACGACGCGATCGTCATCGGCGGCGGCGGGCACGGGCTCGCCGCGGCGTATTACCTCGCGGCCGAGCACGGCATCACGCGCACGGCGGTGATCGAGAAGGGCTGGATCGGCGGCGGCAACACCGGCCGCAACACGACGATCATCCGCTCCAACTACCTGTTCGACGCGAGCGCGCAGCTGTACGACCACGCGGTGAAGCTGTGGGAGAACCTGTCGCAGGTCCTCAACTACAACGTCATGTTCTCGCCGCGCGGCGTGATGATGCTCGCGCACACGGTTCACGACGTGCAGGTGCTGAAGCGCCACATCCACGCCAACCGCTGCAACGGCGTCGACAACGAGTGGCTGTCGCCGGAGGAGGCCAAGGCCTTCTGTCCGCCGCTCAACATCCAGCCGAACATCCGGTATCCGGTGATGGGTGCCGCCCTGCAGCGTCGTGGCGGCACGGCCCGTCACGATGCCGTGGCCTGGGGTTATGCGCGTGCCGCCGACGCGCTCGGCGTGGACATCATCGAGAATTGCGAGGTCACCGGCATCCGCCGCGACTCGCGGGGCGCCGTCGAGGCGATCGAGACCTCGCGCGGCCCGATTCGCAGCCGCCGGATCGGCGTCTCGGCCGCCGGCAACACGTCGGTCGTGCTTGGACTGGCCGGCGTCAAGCTGCCGCTCGAGAGCTTCCCGCTGCAGGCGCTGGTCTCGGAGCCGATCAAGCCGATCGTGCCTTGCGTCGTGATGTCGAATTCGGTGCACGCGTACATCAGCCAGTCCGACAAGGGCGAACTGGTGATCGGCGCCGGCACCGACGCGTACACCAGTTACACGCAGCGCGGCGCGCTGCACGTCAATTCGCACACGCTCTCGGCGATCTGCGAGCTGTTCCCGACCGTCCGCCGCATGCGGATGCTGCGCAACTGGGGCGGGATCGTCGACGTCACGCCGGACCGGTCGCCGATCATCGCGAAGACCCCGGTGCCGGGCCTCTACGTGAACTGCGGCTGGGGTACGGGCGGCTTCAAGGCGACGCCCGGCGCGGGCCACCTGCTCGCGTGGACGATGGCGCGCGACCAGCCGCACGCGATCAACGCGCCGTTCACGATCGAGCGATTCCGCGACGGCCTGCTGATCGACGAGGCCGCGGCCGCCGCGGTCGCGCACTGAGGCGGGGTCATGCTGCTCATTCATTGCCCCTATTGCGGACCGCGCCCGGAACTCGAGTTCAACTACGGCGGCCAGGCGCACATCGCGCGGCCCGCCGATCCGTCGCAGGTCAGCGCCGACGACTGGGGCGAGTTCCTGTACCTGCGCAAGAACACGCGCGGCATTCACGCGGAGCGCTGGCGCCACACGCGCGGCTGTGCGCGGTTCTTCAACGCGCTGCGCGACACGACGACGGATCACTTCCTCGCGACGTATCGATGCGGTGAGCCGATGCCGAGTCTGCCGACCGGAGGCTCGAAGTGAGCGTGCATCGCGTAGCGGGCGGAACGGTCGATCGTTCGCGCCCGGTGAGCTTCACGTTCGACGGGCGCAACTACACCGGTTTTGCCGGCGACACGCTGGCGTCGGCGCTGATCGCGAACGGCGTCCACCTGTTCGGACGCTCGTTCAAGTACCACCGTCCCCGCGGCGTCATCGCAGCAGGCTCGGAAGAGCCCAATGCGCTGGTGGCGCTGATCCGCGACGCCGGCCGTCGCACGCCGAACGTCCGCGCCACGCAGGTCGAGATCTACGACGGACTCGTGGCCGAGAGCCAGAATCGCTGGCCCAGCCTCGCCTTCGACGTGCAGGCGATCAATGATTTCGTGTCGCCGCTGATCCCGTCGGCGTTCTACTACAAGACGTTCATGTGGCCGCCGCAGGCGTGGCACCGCTGGTACGAGCCGATGATTCGCCGTGCGGCCGGCCTCGGCCACGCGCCCGAGGCGCCCGATCCGGATCGCTATTCACAGCGCTTCGCGCACTGCGACGTGCTGGTGGTCGGCGCGGGCCCGGCCGGCCTCGCGGCGGCCCTGGCCGCGTCGTCGACCGGTGCGCGCGTGATGCTGTGCGACGAGCAGCCGGAGCTCGGCGGCTCGCTGCTCGACGAGCCCGCCGCGTCGATCGACGGTCAGCCGGCTGCGCAGTGGGTGGCCGCGGCGGCCGCGACCCTGGCGCAGCGATCAAACGTCACGGTCCTGCGGCGCACGACGGCGTTCGGCTATTTCCCGCACAACCTGATCGGCCTGTGCGAGCGGCTGACCGATCATCTCGCGTCGCCGCCGAAGGAATCCGTCCGCGAGCGCCTGTGGCAGGTGCGGGCCGGCGAAGTGGTGATCGCGGCCGGCGCCATCGAGCGTCCGCTGGTGTTCCCCGGCAACGACCGCCCGGGCGTCATGCTGGCGTCGGCGGCCCGGACCTACCTGAATCGGTACGGCGTGTGCGTCGGCTCGCGAGTCGTGCTGGTGACGGGTTGCGATGCAGCGTACGCCGCCGCGCTCGATCTCAAGGCAGCCGGCGTCGATATCCCGCTGATCGCCGATACGCGCGCAGTGGCCGACGGTGACGCCGCGAAGTCGGCCCGTGCGGCGGGCATCGAGATCCTCACGAGCGCCACCGTGCTCGGCACCACTGGCCGATTGCGCGTCCGCAAGGCGCGGCTGGCGCAGTTCGTCGACGGCCAGGTGACCGGCGCACGCAGCGTGTCGTGCGACGCGCTGTTGATGTCCGGCGGCTACACGCCGTGCGTCCACCTGTTCTCGCAGTCGCGCGGCAAGCTGGCCTGGGATGAGACTCAGCAGGCCTTCCTGCCGGCCACGTCCGCGGAGCGCGAGCGATCGGCTGGCGCGTGCCGCGGCGTCGACGGGCTCGCCAACGCGCTGCACGACGGCGCGCAGGCCGGGCTGGCGGCCGCGAATCGCGGTGGAGACGCGCGACAGTTCCGGGTCGAGAGCCGCGACTTCAGCATGCTCGGTGCGCCGGGTGCGCTGCCGTATCCGGGCGACCAGCCGCCGAAGGGCGCGTTCGTCGACTTCCAGAACGACGTCACCAGCAAGGATCTCGCGCTGGCGCGCCGCGAGGGGTTCGAGTCGATCGAGCACATCAAGCGCTACACGACGACCGGCATGGCGACGGACCAGGGCAAGACGTCGAACCTCAACGCACTGCAGATCGTCGCGAAAGACCTGGACCGGACCGTGCCGCAGGTCGGACTCACGACGTTCCGCATGCCGTACACGCCGGTCACGTTCGGCATCTTTGCCGGCTACGACCGTGGCGACCTGTTCGACCCGGTTCGGACGACGGCTACACACGAGTGGGCCGTGCGGCAGGGCGCCGTGTTCGAAGACGTCGGCCAGTGGAAGCGTGCTCGCTATTTCCCGCAGAAGGGCGAGGACATGCACGCGGCCGTGGCGCGTGAATGCAGGGCCGTTCGCGCGGGGGTGGGCATGTTCGACGCCTCGACGCTCGGCAAGATCGAGGTCGTGGGACCGGACGCCGCCACCTTCCTCTCGCGGCTGTACGTGAACAACTTCGCGAGCCTTGCGGCAGGGCGTTCGCGCTACGGCATCCTCTGTCGCGACGACGGCTTCATCTACGACGACGGTGTGATCGCGCGCATGGCGAGCGACCGCTTCCACGTGACGACCACGACGGGCGGCGCGGCGCGCGTCTTTTCGATGATGGAAGACTACCTGCAGACCGAGTGGCCCGACCTCAAGGTCTGGCTGACCTCCACGACCGAGCAGTGGGCGGTGATCGCGGTGCAGGGGCCGAAGGCGCGCGAGGTCATCGCGCCGCTGGTGAGCGGCGTGGACCTGTCGCCCGCGGCACTCCCGCACCTCGCGGTGACCGAAGGACGCGTCTGCGGCGTGCCGATGCGGCTGTTCCGCGTCAGCTTCACCGGCGAGCTCGGCTTCGAGATCAACGTGCCGGCCGACTACGGCCTCGCGATCTGGGAAGCGGTCCATGCCTCGGGGAAGGGCCTCGGCATCACGCCGTACGGCACGGAATCGATGCACGTGATGCGCGCCGAGAAGGGTTACATCATCGTCGGCCAGGAGACGGACGGTACCGTCACGCCGGACGACGCGGGACTCGACCTGGGCGATCGGCAAGGCGAAGCCGGATTTCGTCGGCAAGCGCTCGCTCGATCGCTCCGAGATGAAGCGGCCCGATCGCAAGCAGCTGGTCGGCTTGCTCACCGTCGATTCCGGCACGGTGCTGGAGGAAGGCGCGCAGGTCGTCGAGACGCCGGCGCAGCCGACGCCGATGAAGCTGATCGGGCACGTCACGTCGTCGTACGAGAGCGCCGTGCTCGGCCGCTCGATCGCGCTGGCGATGGTGTCGGGCGGCCGGGGCCGCATCGGGCAGAAGCTGTTCGTGCCGATGCCGGGCCGCGATATCGAGGTCACGGTGACGGCGCCGATGTTCTACGACGCCGAAGGAGCGCGCCTCCATGGCTGAGCAGGCCGTCCGAAACCCCGTGGCTTGCCCGGCGACCGACTGGATGCGTGTGCTGCCGGCCGCGTCGCGGTTCATCTTCCGCGGACCGCCCGCGGCGCAGATCGCCGCCGGCTCCGGCTTCGGCGTCGCCTTGCCGACGGTCGCGTGCCGTGCGGCTGCGGCCGGATCGCGCGCCGCGCTCTGGCTCGGGCCCGACGAGTGGCTGCTGCTGGCGGGTGAGGGCGAAGGCCCGGCCGTCGCGGCCGACCTCTCCCGCGCGCTGGGTGAGCAGCCGCATTCGCTGGTGGACGTCAGTCACCGCCAGGTCGCGCTCGAACTGCGCGGTCCGCATGCCGAGTGGTTGCTTGCATCGCAGTGCCCGCTGCCGCTGGACCTGCGAGTCCTTCCCGGTCGGCATGTGCACGCGCACGGTGTTTGCCAAGGTCGAGATCGTGCTCTGGCGCAAGGACGCGGAGACCTTCCACGTCGAAGTGTGGCGCTCGTTCAGCCGGTATGCCGTCGAGCTGCTGACCGAGGTCGCGCGCGAGATTCAGGTCAGTGAATGGCCGAGTTGAGGCCCCACAGTTCCCGCACGTGTTCAATGACGGCGCTTTGTGCCGCGACGCGCAGGTCGAACTTCGAGCCCGCGAAGGCCGGAGTCTCGACGACGATCACCGTTCGCGCCGACGGGCCCGGGACCTTCTTGCCGTCCTGGAATATTTCCGTGGACGCCAGCAGTTCGTCGACGGATCCGTCGCGTAACGGTCCCCCGTGATCATCCCGACTGATCACGCCGTCGACGATCGGTTCGCCGAATCGCGTGCGTCCGGACAGGCGGATTGGAATGCCTGATTCTCGCAGCAGTCGGATGATCTCGGCCCCCACCGGGTTATCGGCTGCCCGACTGCCCTGGGAATAGATGTAGCCACCCTCGGTGGACAACTCGTCCTCGTGCAGGTCCAGCACGAGCCGCGGCGGATAGGACTTGGCCAGATTCAGCACGAACCCGGTCAGCGCCTGCGTCTCCGGGCCGGGCGGTCCGGCCGCGCGCGGTGTCGCGCCGGTATCCAGATCCGGCAGCAGGTACTCGGCATCGCCGACGCTGTAGCCGCCCTTGTGCCAGTCCCGCTCCGGCGTATTCGGATAGCGCCAGTTGCTGCGATAGGCCTTCGGGTTGCACAACGGGATCACGACCACGGGCACGCCGGATGCAGCGAGCTCGACGATGCTCGCGAGGTGGGCGGCAATCGCATTGGGTCCGGCGGGCTCTTCGCCGTGAATGCCGGCGAGTATCCACAACGCTTCGCCACGGCGCGCCGTTCGCCAGGCGCGAATCTCGAGTTCATCCGCGCCGGGATACGCGTAGACGGTCTCCACCTGCCAGCCATGTTCCGTCGACAGGGTCTGATATCGATGCATCAACTGCTCGACGGTGCTCCTGCCGTCGGCGATGAACGAGGTGACAGCGGGCGAGCCTGGCTCGGATGCCGCGGCCACCGGCTCGGTGCTGCACACCATCGGCAGCATCGCCAACGCCAGCGTCAACAATATTCGCAGTCGGCTTTGATCGGAAAAGATGGTGGCGTCCATGAGACCGAGAATAACAGGACCGGACGCGGCGCCGCAGAGACGTCCAGTCTTACGAAACCTCTTGCCGCGCCTCGTTGTCGCCAATCAACGACAGTCTGGGCTGCACCAACGCCACTGCTGCGCCCTAGAATCCTGCCCGCCTATCCGGACGATCGCAGACTCGTGCTCGTTCGCACCGGATGCTGAACTCTGATTCTTCGTCACTTGGAAATTTAGGATACACACCATGAATTCGAAGCTCGCACTCGCTGCCGCCCTTGCCGCCCTGGCCTTGGCTGGCTGCGCCAAGAAGGAATCACCTGCTGCCGAAGCCGCGTCGGATGCCGCCGCTGCCGCGGGCCAGGCCGCTGACAAGGCCGGCGAGGCCGTCGACGCCGCCGCTGCCGCCACGAGCGACGCAGCTGCCGCCGCTGGCGCCGCTGCTACCGACGCTGCTGCCGCTGCCGGCGACGCCGCAGCTGCCGCTGGCGACGCTACGAAGGATGCCGCCGCTGACGCCGTTGACGCGACTGGCAAGGCCGTCGAGAAGACGGGCGAAGAGATGCAGGACGCCGTCAAGAAGTAATCGGCTGCTCAGCGCAAGCTGAACCGGACAGGGCGGGTTCCGCAAGGGCCCGCCCTTTCCTTTGCAGGGCCCCGCACGTCCGCCGGAGCGGGGGCGGCTCAGCTGCCGTCCTTCCCGAGGTCCGCGATGAAGCGGTTGGCTTCCGCGATGGCCTTGTTGCTCTCGACGACGAGCTCGTTGACCTGCGCGTCGACCTTGGTGACCTCGCCCTTGAGGCCGCCGATGGCTCGCGCGTTGAGGTTGTGCTTCAGAAACAGCACCTGATCCCTGAGGGGTCGCAACGCCGGCTCGAGCCTGTTCTCGGCCCGCTTCATCGCGCCGATCATCTCGTCGTAACGCGCACGGGTCTGGCGCAGCTCCCGTTCGCTCTGCGCCCGCAGGCTGGCGCTCGAGTACTGGGCCAATTCGTCGTTCCACTCCTTGAACAGGGCCTCGGCTACGTCCTCGACGTCCCGGATGTGGCTGTGCACCGCGTCCGCGGCTGCCTCGCTATCCTGGAGTTGCGCCGCGAGCGACTTGTACTGCGTCTCGAGCTCGCCCCCCTGGTAATTCACGACCTTGCCGAACTCGGTCAGTGCATCGGTGATCTCCTGCTTCGCGTCCTGCTGCGAATCGCGCGCCGATTTGACGCGGCTCGTCAGGATGTCGCGCTTCGCATAGCCGACCTTCTCGGCAGCGGCATAGTAGGCGGACTGACAGCCGGCCAGCAGCAGGGCGGCAACCAGCAACAGCGTCAGTCTCTTCATCAGTGCGCTCCACGAGGAGCCGGACAGGATGCCGGCGATGTCGACGGAGCATTGTCACTGCATGTTTCGCGTGGGTCCAGTCGCCAACTCGTTTGCACCACGTTTCGGCGCGAGTTGCGGAGCAGGGCGTGAGTGTGCCGCCGTAGCGGCGTGCGGGTCAGCCGAACTGCTGCCGCCACTCTCT
Organism: uncultured Gammaproteobacteria bacterium; assembly: GCA_963843985.1. Taxonomy (GTDB): domain Bacteria; phylum Pseudomonadota; class Gammaproteobacteria; order Steroidobacterales; family Steroidobacteraceae; genus RPQJ01. Next base: position 106,484 of record CAWJMS010000011.1, read on the forward strand.
CAGCTTGGCGCGATTGTCGTGATCCCAGGGGTGGAATCCCGGGCGATACCAGTCGCGATAGCGGGGCCCGAGCTTGCGAAAGATCCCAGGTTCGCCGAACAGGAACCGCACGACCTGCCACCGTGCCTGCCAGCGACCGGTGCCGTCCGCCTCGAGCAACGCCGCGGCAAAGCGAATCACATCGTGGGTGAAGAGCACGCTGGTGACGGCCATTGCGCGCCAGCGGAACAGGGTGCGTCGCAGCGGCGTCCAGTCCTTCGTCACCTCCCGAAAGACGTCGAACGCGACCGCCTTGTGCTCGGTCTCCTCCATCGCGTGCCAGCGCCACAGCCGCAGGATCTCCTCCGGCGTTCCGGCCCAGAGCTGCGGATCGGAATCGAACATGTCGGCGAGCATCGCCGTGAAGTGCTCGAGCGCAATGGTCACGCCCAGCATCCGCATCGTGCCCGAGCTTGCGCAGGAATCCGAGGCGCAACCGCACCGAGCGCTCGATCCGCTCGACCGGGTAGTGGCCGCGATCGAGCTGCGCATTCAGGCTCGCGTGCTCGCGCGAGTGAACCGCTTCCTGCGCGATGAACGCCCGCACGTCCTCGGCGAGCTTTCCAGTCAGCGGGCCGCGAAACGCGCGCACCGAATCGATGAACAGTCGCTCGCCTTCGGGAAAGGTGAGCGACAGCGCGTTGAACACCGCCGTCGCCACTGGATTCCCGCCCAGCCACGCGGTCCCGTGAGCCGACTCGGTCGGAAAGTGGATGTCGCGGGGAATGACCGCGATGTCAGACGGCGTCTGCATGTGGCGGCGTCCGTTCGCGATCAGCCGCCCCCGAGACCCGCCTGCACGGCCCGCAGGATGTCCTTGCGTGTGACCACGCCCAGCAGTCGCGGACCGTCCATGACCAGGAACCGACGGTGCGCAGGATCCCTCAGGAACATTCCGGCCGCGTAATACACGTCCATTGTCGGCGGCACCGCTGTGAACGTGGTCGTCATGAAGTCGCCGACCCGCCCGCGGGGAATGTCTCCGCCATGGCCTTCGGCCAGCAACCGGAGGCATTCGTACTCCGAGAGCTCGCCGACCACTCGTCCCTGGTCGTCGACCACCGGGGCGCTGGTAATACCTTCATCGATGAGTCGGCGCACCGCCAGCTGAATGTCGTCGTCGACGGACAGCGCGTGCGTCGCGGAATCCATGTAGGTGCGGACCGTCGGCTTGGGGGGTGCTGGCATGCAGCCATGCTACTCCTCGACCGCCGACGCGGACAGGCAGCACCACGTGCCTTGTCCCCTGCACGCCGTACATCGAGCGCATTTTCCCGAATAGGACTGAGTCTCCTCCCGCGCGACAATCGGGCACGAAAACGCATGTCGTGGTCAGCAGAACGCCAGCCCGACCATCGCTGGAGAGACGTCATGTTCAGGAAACTGTTTCTGCTTTTCGCTGTTCTCGCGATACCCGTTGCATCGTCCCAGGCGCAGCCAGCGGAAGCCTCGCCCTACACGCGGACCGTTCACTTCGAGTTCAAGTCACCCGAGGCGAAGACTGCGTTTCTCTGCGGCAACATGACCCGCTGGGAGTGCGACAAAGTCCCGATGCGCCGCACTGGGGCCGGCGTCTTCTATGTCAACGCACCTTTGATGCCCGGTCGCATCGAATACGTCTTCATGGCGGACGGACAGCCACTGCTCGACGACGCGTCACTGATCGAAGACGACGGCAAAGGCGGACAGCGCTCCTGGTTCGTGCTCGACGACGACCGGGATGCTGAACCCCTCGAGGGGATTCCGCACGGACGGATCGAGCAGCGCACATTCCAGAGCAAGGCGCTCGGCGAGCAGCGGGTGATCAACGTCTACACGCCGCCGGGCTATTCGAAGAAGCAGGCCTATCCCGTGCTCATCCTGCTGCACGGCTACGGCATGAACGAAAGTCAGTGGCTCACCGGCGGCGTGCAGCACTACGTCGATCGCTACGTCTCCGCGAAGCTCCTGACGCCCATGATCGTGGTGATGCCCGGCGCACCGGACCAGTTCTACGTGGGGCCGTCGGAGGACTACATCGTCAAGGAGGTCTACCCGTGGATTGCACGCGAGTACAGCATCCGTAAAGGCAAAGGAACGGCGGCCATCGGCGGCATGTCGATGGGCGGCTTCGGCGCCTTCTATCTCGCGTATCGCCATCCCGAACTCTTCCGGCATGCGATCGTGCTGAGCCCGGCGAACCTCGACCAGAAGTTCCTCGACCAGCTCGACGGCGAATTGAAGGGTGGTGCCAAAGTCGCAGCGATGCTCGACATTCGCGTCGGCAAGGGCGACGAGACCAGCTTCCCGTATGCCGAGCGCCTGACCGGGATCCTTAAGGAAAACAAGGTCCCGTACACCTACGAGGTCGCACGCGGCATACACGACTGGAACTACTGGCACAGTGTGATGAAGCCGTCCCTGCTGCGCGTCCAGGAATTCTTCAACACGACGAAATGAGTCCCCGATTGGACAGCGGCTGGCCCGCCGCTTGGGCGACCGCCAGCGCGGTGATGTTCACGATTCGGCGCACGGTTGCGCTCGGCGTGAGGATGTGCACTGGCTTCGCGGCGCCCAGCAGAATGGGGCCGACCGTGATGCCTTCGCCCTGGGCCGCCTTGAGCAGGTTCAGGGAGATGTTGGCGGAGTCCATGTTCGGCATCACGAGCAGGTTGGCCGGACCCGTCAGGCTGGAATCCGGATGGACCCGCGTGCGGATGTCATCGACCAGCGCCTGATCGGCCTTCATCTCGCCGTCCGCCTCCAGGCCGGGCGAGATTTCAGCCAGGATCTCCCGGGCCCGGCTCATCTTCGCCGACGAGGCGCACGGTGCGCTGCCGAAGCTCGAATGCGACAACAGCGCGACGCGTGGCGTCAGGCCGAAGCGCCGCACCTCAGCCGCCGCCAGCACAGTGATGGCGGCGATGTCCTCGGCGTCGGGGTTGTCGTTCACGTAGGGGTCCGTGATGAACAAGGTGCGCTTGGGCAGCATCAGCACAGAGAGCGAGGCGAACAGCCGCGCATTCGACGACAGGCCGACGACGTCGACGATGGGCTTGAGTTGCTCCGCGTACAGGCCCGACGGCCCGGCCACCAGCGCATCCGCCTCACCGCGGCGCAGCAGCATCGCGCCTATCAGGGTCGGATTGCGCCGGATCTCGGCCTGGGCGATCGCCGGGGTGACACCCTTGCGCGACATGATCCGGTAGTACTCGTTCCAGATGTCGCGGAAGCGAGGGTCGGACTCCGGATTGACGATCTCGAAGTCACGCTCCGCCTGGAAGTTGAGGCCGGCCTTGCGTATGCGCATCTCGATGACGGACGGTCGGCCGATCAGGATCGGACGGGCAAGACGCTCGTCGAGCACCACGCGTGCTGCCCGCAGCACGCGTTCGTCTTCGCCCTCGGCGTAAACGACGCGACGCCCCGAATCGCGCGCGGCGGCGAATACCGGCCGCATGATCGTTCCGGAGTGATAAACGAAATTCGTCAGGTCCCGGAGATACGCGTCGAAGTCCGCGATGGGGCGCGTCGCCACGCCGGAGTCCATCGCTGCGCGCGCCACCGCTGGGGCGATCTTGAGGATGAGGCGCGGATCGAACGGCTTCGGGATGATGTACTCGGGCCCGAACGTGAGTTCGGCGCTGCCGTAGGCGCGGGCGACCAACTCCGAGGGCTCCGCGTGAGCCAGGTCGGCGATCGCGTGCACGCAGGCGAGCTTCATCTCCTCGGTGATGCGGGTTGCGCCGACGTCAAGCGCGCCGCGAAAAAGGAACGGGAAGCAGAGGACGTTATTCACCTGGTTCGGAAAGTCGGAACGGCCGGTCGCGATGATGCAGTCGGGCCGCGCAGCCCTCGCCACGTCCGGCAGGATCTCCGGGATCGGGTTGGCGAGCGCAAGGATCACCGGAGCGGGCGCCATCGTCTTGACCATTTCCCCTGTCAGCACGCCGGCGGTCGAGCACCCCAGGAACACGTCCGCGCCGGCGACGATGTCGGCCAGCGTGCGCGCGCTCGTCTCCTGCGCGTAACGAGCCTTGTTCGGTTCCAGGTCCTGCTCGCGGCCGGCAAAGATCACGCCCTTGCTGTCGCAGACGTAGACGTTCTCGCGCTTTACCCCGAGCCGGACCATCAGGTCCAGGCACGCGATCGCCGCGGCGCCCGCGCCCGAACAGACGACTTTGATCCGGCCGATGTCCTTGGAGACGACCTTGAGGCCGTTGAGCAGGGCCGCGGTCGAGATGATCGCCGTGCCGTGCTGGTCGTCGTGGAAGACCGGGATCGACATGCGCTCGCGCACTTTCTGCTCGATGTAGAAGCACTCGGGTGCCTTGATGTCCTCCAGATTCACGCCGCCGAGCGTCGGCTCGAGGGCGACGATCATGTCGATGAGCTTGTCGGGATCGCCCTCGGCGAGTTCGATGTCGAATACGTCGATGCCGGCGAACTTCTTGAACAGGCAGGCCTTGCCTTCCATGACCGGCTTGGCGGCGAGCGGGCCGATGTTGCCCAGGCCGAGCACCGCCGTGCCGTTGGTGATGACACCGACCAGGTTGCCGCGCGAGGTCAGTGCGGCAGCTTCGGCCGGATCGGCGACGATGGCCTCGCAGGCGGCGGCCACGCCGGGGGAGTAGGCCAGCGCGAGGTCGCGCTGGTTGATGAGCGCTTTGGTTGGAACGACGGAAATCTTGCCCGGCGTCGGATGACGGTGATATTCGAGTGCCGCCGACACCAGTTCCTTGTCCAATGCCTGAGTGCTCACGTTGTCTCCTCGGTCCTTGTCGGACCCTTGGATTCTAGTCCAGGGCCGATGCAGCCACGCGGGGTCGTGTCGTCATGAAAGTCCGCACGTTGATGGTTCGGCTGCGACCTCGCTTGCGTGACAACGCGTCGCGGAAAGAATGGCCTGCAACGACAGGTTGTGGGAAGTTCGCCCCGACGCACTCAGTGGAGAGTGATCCTACTTCCGTGGGCTGGGCAGCAATGCCCTGAGTTGAGCTTCCATCCGCGTCAGGTCGGACTTGCCCTGGTAGCGGCCGACGATGCGACCCGACGGATCGATGACGAAGCTGAGCGGCAGACCGAGCACGCCACCGTAGAGCTCTACGAGCTTCTCGTCACTCATGGCGACGGGATAGACGACGTGGTACTTGCCGACGGCGCGCTGGACCGGCGCGGAATCGTAGTCCAGGGAGACGCCAAGGACCTGCAGACGGTCGGTGCCATACTTCTGCTGCCAGCTCGAGAAAGTCGGAATCTCGTCGAGGCAGGGCGCGCACCAGGTCGCCCAGAAGTTGAGCAGCACGACTTTGCCCCGGTAGTCGCTCAGGCGCACAGTCTTGCCCGTCACGTCGCGGCGACTGAAGTCGGGGGCCAGTTCCAGATGAAGGCCGAAGCTCGACGTAGACGCTCGAGGCATCGAGGCTGACGGAAGCGTCTGCGCCTCAGCCGACCGTGCCGGTGTCGTGAGGCCAACGGCGGCGAACAATGCTGCAAGCGCGACGGCAGCGGCCGGAGTCCTCGATACCCGCTCACCCGCCCTTGGCAACGGGGTAACCCTTGTCGACCCAGTCCGTACCGAAATTATCCGCGATGTACACGGCCTTGACCCGCGTGAAGCCCAACGCGTGCAGCGCGTCATAGGCTGCGGCCATGTTCGGGCAGTGATCCCAGGGACAGCAGCCGCAATAGATGACGATCGCGCTGTCCTTGGGCAGCTTCGCAACCCTGCTTCGCAGCAGCTGCAACCCAGCGTCGTCACTCGCCGGTCCGAGGAATTCGGAGCCTGGAATATGGGCCTGCGCGTACAGCGTGCGGAAACCCACGTGCAGGATCAGCGGTTTCGGAGTGGACGTATTCTTCAGACTCGCCGCCAGGTCGGCAGGTTGTATCAGGTCTACCGTCGGGATCGAGGCAGCCGGTTTGTGCTGCGCCCGCACCGCTTCCGACGGCGACAGAAGAACGAATGCAAGACCGAAAGCAATGAAAGCTTTCATGGCGTTCTGTTGCATGGCGAGTGTTCCGTGATTGGGAATGGCAGCGGCCCGCTGCATTTGGCGTCCACAGTGAGCGATGATTCGCCCACCTGATCTCGATTGCAACGCCAGGTACAACCTGCCGCCGCGGATACTGCGCACGAACCGCGCGAGCGACCCCGAGCCTGATTGGCGTCGGACAGTCGCCCACCGTGGCGCCGTCGAGCACGACACGGGCCCGGCGCACGGCCCACACCACTTGGCTTCCGCCCGCCTTTGCCCTACCGTGCGCATCGCGGCCGGCGATGTCCGGCCGCCCATTCACTCACTTACGAGGTTGAACGACCCCCGATGGCAAAAGCCAAAAAGTCCGTGAAAAAGTCCGCCAGGAAACCGGCGAACAAGCCCGCCCGCAAGGCGGCCCCGAAGGCCACGCAGTCGATCAAGAGCGTGCTGACCAAGTCCGCACTGGTCGCTCACCTCGCAGAGGCAGCGCAGGTCGCCGGGAAGGACGCGCGCGCATTGCTCGCCGCACTCGAGAACGCAATCCTCGCCTCGATTGGCAGCAAGAGCGCCGGCACTTTCATACTGCCGGGACTGCTGAAGATCACCGTCACCAGCGTTGCGGCGAAGCCGGCGCGCAAAGGCATCAATCCCTTCACCGGCGAGCCCACGACCTTCAAGGCCAAGCCGGCGACGGTCAAGGTGAAGGTTCGTGCGATGAAGAAGCTGAAGGACGCCGCGAAGGCCTGACGCCTCACCCGCGTTGTTTCTCAGGGCCAGGGCGAGCTGCATCAGTCGCCCTGGCCCCGACTTCTCTCGCCACCCATGAACTCACCGCAAGCAACTGCGGGGAACGACTGTGGTTTGGACGGCGCGGTAGAACGGGGCAGGGCGGCAAACACTTCCCATTGCAAGACCCCTCCCAGGCGCGATCGCCGATCGCGCGAGGTCGCATAGCGACCGTCCCCACCTCGATCCAATCGGAGGCTATGCTCAGCGACGATGACGAGAGTCCTCGCAGTCCTCTCTGGCGGCCAGAGCGGCGTAGACCGCGGCGCACTCGACGCCGCGCTCGAACTCGGCGCGCAATGCGGCGGCTGGTGCCCCGAGGGGAGGAGGGCGGAAGACGGAAGAATCCCGGACCGCTACCCGCTCACGGAACTCGAGGGCGCCGGTTACCCCGAGCGCACCCGCAGAAACGTCGAGGACTCCGACGGCACACTCATCATCCACTGCGGCCCATTGAGTGCCGGCACGCTCCTCACGCTGCAGACCTGTGAAGGAGCTGCGGAAGCCCGTCTGCCTGATCGACGCCGCAACGGTGTCAGCGGAGCAGGGCGCCAGAATCGCGCGCGATCTTCCTCGACGCAGCACGACATCCAGCGCCTCAACGTCGCCGGCCCGCGCGCCAGCCACTGGCCGGAGGCTCACGATTACGCTCGCACGGTTATTCGCGCGCTCCTGTCCTCGACTGCTCGCGGACGAGCCGCCGCACCGACGGCCATCCCCGGGCTTTTCCCTGCCAGACGGTTCCGGCTACGGCTTGAGCACGGACCGCAGCCGCCGGAGCTTGGGCGCACGCCCGACGATCATCCCGAGCAGCAGGACACGAAGCCGTGTGCGTTGCAGAAACCTGTTCATCATGATTCTCCCCCCGACGCAGTTCGTGCCGCGTCGCGATGCGTCGGGCACCGCAACGGCAGATGACGGTGCTCTGTCGTCATGGTCACTGCTCGAACTCGAGCCACCCGCCGCCACTTGCCCCGGGCGGATCGCGCTGACGGGGATCCGCTTCAACGATCCGGCTGCGGCAGCACAACCGGCGCGGAAATGCTCCCCGCGCTGACGCGGTCCCGAGCGACAAGTTCCTCCGTGTTCCCTCGTCGCTGCGCGGCCAGGCTCACCGCCTGCTCATCCGTGCGCGGCCGTTACCTTGTCTACACGAATCACATGTCGCGCTGTCGACGTATTCATGACGACTCATCGATCCTGCGATCGATCGCACAGTTCATCGCCGCGTCGCCGCTCGGACGCCGCACTGCAACAATCCGTCGCCATCCTTCGCGCCTCGCCACTTGCGCACCAAGGAGGATTGCAATGAACATCGTTGCTGTCGTGATGCTCGGTTCGATCGTTCTCTACATGCTCCAGCAGCTCGGCGACCTGAGCTCCTGACCCGATGAGCGGATATGCAGGGCAGTTGCGGTCGCGCCCGCCGTCGGCGACTGACCGCATCTGCCCCGGTGGCATGAAGATCCCGTATTACCCGCAGGACCCCTCCGCGGCGTCGCCGTCATAGACCGGCGACGCGAGCTGCAGAGCAGCGTCTGACTTATTTCCGGGGGTCGCTCTCGACCTGCCAGACTTTTTCGCGGCGCCCGCGCGCACCCTTTCATTTCTGAACTGCTCTGCCGACGTAGCTGGCGCGACCATCGCCGATCTGCACTATTGCGCCGCATCTTGCAGCCGATGCTGATCGGCGTAGCTTTCGCCGAGAAGGAACACGCGGGACGTCACGGCGGCTGTCCACGTGCAGATCGGCGAACATCCGCACAGCTCCCGGCGCGCGGTGCGTCCCCGACCCCGAGCCGGCAAGCTAGAGGACAAGCAATTCCTCTTCTCACTGCCGGTTTTTCGGTATCTGCTCGAGCATCGCTGAGAGTCTCGGCATCGGCATGAGCGTCGCGTTCAGGAACAGCGGCGTTCCGTCTGCGGCAGGCATCGGCCTGATCTTCCAGGCAGCGATCATACTGGCGCTGGGTCTGGTCGCCGAGCGCCGCGGCGGGCTGTACCAGGAAACACTACGGCAGTTCACGTCGCAAGAACTTGAGTGTCCATCGGCGATCACCCCTCTCGAAGGTCAGCCGTACATCCGAGATTCAACAGGAGAAGCCGACATGAGCAATACCGTTCTAATTACCGGTGCAAGCACCGGCATCGGCCAGGCCACCTCCGAACTGTTCTTCGAGCGCGGCTGGAACGTGGTCGCGACCATGCGCACGCCGGAAAAAGGCGATGCCGCCAAACGCAAGGACCCGCGTTGGCTGAGCGCCCGTCTGGACGTGACCGATGCGGCATCCGTTGAAAAGGCGATTGCGGAGGGCATTGCGCGCTTCGGCCGCATCGACGTTCTCGTCAACAATGCCGGTTATGCACTCGCGGGCACTTTTGAGTCCGCCAGCGAGGAGCAGATCAAGCGCCAGTTCGAGACCAATGTGTTCGGCGTGATGCGCTGCTGCAAGGCGATCCTTCCGCATTTTCGCGCCAACAAGACCGGCAGCCTGATCAACGTCACCAGTATGGGCGGGCGCGTCACGTTTCCGTTCTACAGTCTTTATCACGCCACCAAGTGGGCGGCGGACGGCTTCTCGGAATCGCTCCAGTTCGAGCTGCGGCCACTCAACATCAAAGTGAAGATCATCGAACCCGGCGCGATCAAGACGGATTTCTACGACCGCTCCGCCGACTTCACCCACGACCGCAGCCTCACCGCCTACAACGCGCTGGTGGACAAGGCCAAGCCGAAATACCACCAGGCCGGAATGCAAGGCGCCCCGCCCTCGATGGTCGCCGGGGTCATCTGGAAGGCCGCGACCGATGGCTCCTGGAAGCTGCGCTATGTCGCCGGAATGGACGCCAAGAGCCTGCTCGCGGTCCGCGCCATGATTCCCAACAGCGCCTACCAGGCAATGGTGCGCTCGCAAGTGTTCAGTTGAAGTTCGCCCGCCACCAGGCGCAATGCGGAATTTGGTTCAGTTCAGGGCCTATCTCGGCTCCCGAAGCAGTCATATCGGGAGTCAAATTGTTGAGTTCTATAATGTCGAGGCGATCGCCTGCCCCCGATCCTTGCCCAACCCGACGCCGTACTCGGCGGCCTGCTCGCGACCGATTTGCACCAGCGCGCGATCGGCCTCGGGCGCCGGGGCCGGGCTCCTGTCCATGGGTTATCGCCCCATCAATGCACGCGTCGGATCAGTTGCATGACATCGGAGTTCAACACCATCCACACTCGATGCAAGGTTACCGCCGTGATGTAAAGGACAAGCGAATGTGTGAGCAGCGCTGTCGCCATCACCCGCAATGTGCGATCGCCCGCCAGGTGACGCGGCTTCTCCGGTCGTAGTTCCCTCATGGGCCCGACTCCCCTGATTGTTCTTCTTCTTGGTCACGACGCTATGCCCACGTCGGCTTGATGTGTCTTCGTTTTCACATAAGCGCACAACTTTTTTTAGGCTCACGGTCTGACGAAATCGTTAAGCCCGGACCTCGTCTCGATGCTGCGAGGTCACGCGGCCGGCGTTCGCGGCCTAACGGGCTTCGGCGCTACTGCCGCGACGCGACATCGCGACGCGAGCGTCCGCAATCCGGATCTCGATTCGGGAGCCATGGCCGCGCCGACTAAGAACGGAGCCGGGCGTTCTCCGGGTCGAACAGCGGCTCACGGCCGACGACGGCGCGACGTCGCTCGCCGAGAATCTCGATCTCCAGCACCTTGCCCGGCACCGCGAGATCGGTGCGCACGTAGGCAAGCGCGATGCTCTGCTTCAACCGGTAGCCATAACCGCCCGACGTGACCAGTCCCACCTGGATGTCACCGTCGTAGACGATCGAGACGGCGGCCGCGTCGGCATCCGTCGCATCGACGATCAACGGCACGAAGCGTTCCTTCGGTCCGGTTGCCGCCTCGCGGCGCAACGCCTGCTGGCCGATGAAGCCGCCCGGCTTGTCGAGCTTCACGAAGCGGTCCAGCGACGCCATGTACGGCGTGTACTCGGTCGTCAGGTCGCCTTTCCACGCGCGGTAGCATTTCTCCAGGCGCAGGCTGTCCATCGCGTACAGGCCGTAGTCGTGGATGCCGAGCGGCTCGCCCGCGGCCCAGATCAGGTCGTACGCCGACAGCAGGTGCTCGGTCGGGACGTGCAGTTCCCAGCCCAGTTCGCCGACATAGTTCACGCGCAGCGCAATGGCGCGGGTGTAGCCGATGTCGATCGTGCGAACGGTGAGCCACGGAAAGGCCTCGTTCGAAAGGTCGGTGTGCGTCAGCCCCGCGAGCAACTCGCGTGATCTCGGTCCGACGACGATCAGCGACCCGTACCGCGCCGACAGGTTCTCGATCCGCACCGAACCGTCGGCCGGCAGGTGCTCGCGCAGCCAGTGCTCGTCGTGACGCTCGCCGGCCGCCGCGCTGATCAGCCAGTAGCGGCCCGCGCCGAGGTTGGTCAGCGTCATCTCGGTGACGATGCCGCCCTTGTCGTTGAGGAAATAGTTGAGCGCGGTGCGGCCGGGCTTCGGCACGACGCCCGCCACCATGTGATCGAGCCACGCCGGTGCGCCAGGACCCGTGACCTCGAACTTCGTGAACCCCGGCAGGTCGAGGATCGCGACGCGCTCGTGCGCGGCCTCGCATTCGCGCGCGATCGCCGCATGCCACGCCGGACGACGGAACGAAACCTCGGGTTCCTTCGGGTCGTCCGGCCGCGGGAAGTACACCGCGCGTTCCCAGCCGCCGCGCGCGCCGAATTTTGCACCCTTGGCGGCCAGCCGCAGGTACGCGGGCGAACGTCTTCGCCGGCCGGCCCGCAGGACGTTCCTCGGCCGGATAACCGATGCCGTATTCGTGCTGGTAGGTCTCGATCGCTTTCGCGAGCACGAATTTGTCGTTGGCGAAGTCGAGGTAACGCCGGGAATCGAGCGGCCAGACGTCCCACTCGGGCTGCCCGTGCGCGACCCATTCGGCGATGATCTTGCCGGCGCCGCCGGCCTGCGCGATGCCGAACGTGAAGGCGCACGCGTGATAGAACCCGGGCAGGCCCGGCGCGGGACCGATCAGCGGGTTGCCGTCGGGCGCGTAGGGGATCGGCCCGTTGATGACTTTTCGGATGCCGGCAGTGCCGAGGATCGGTACCCGCTCGCACGCCGCTTCGATGTACTTCTCGAGCCGGCCGAGGTCGTCGTCGAACAACTGGTTGGCGAACTCGTCCGGGATCCGGTCGAGCCAGTGCGCCGTCGCCTTCCACTCGTAGGGACCGAGGATCAGGCCCTGGCGCTCCTGGCGCATGTAGTAGCTGACGTCCGGATCGCGCAGCAGCGGCAGGCGCGCCGCGCCGCGCTCGACCAGCGCCGGGATGTCCTCGGTGATCAGGTACTGGTGCGACAGCGTGACGATCGGCAGGTACTCGCCGACCATCGCCGCGACTTCGCCGCCGCGATAGCCGGCTGCGTTGATCACCTTCTCACAGGTGATCGCGCCCTTGTTCGTCTCGACGCGCCACTCACCCGAGGGAAGGCGCTGGATGCCGGTCACCTTCGTGTTGCGATAGATCTGCGCACCCCCGTCGCGCGCGCCCTTGGCGAGCGCCTGCGTCAGCTGGGCCGGATCGATGTCGCCGTCGTAGGGGTCGTACAGGCCGGCGAGGATGTCGCCCGTCGTCACGAACGGGTGCCGCTCACGAATCTCGGCCGGGCTCAGCATCTGCGAACTCGATGCCCTGCGCGTGCGCCTGCGAGACGACGTGCTTGAATTCGTCCACACGATCGCGCGTGTGCGCGAGCCGGATGCTGCCGGTCACGTGATAGTTGATGTCGTAGCCGACCTTCGCCGCCAACGCCCGCGTACAGCTTCGTGCTGTGCCGCTGCAGCTTGATGATGTTCCACGAGGTCGAGAAGTTCGGGCAGTTGCCGGCCGCGTGCCAGGTCGAGCCCGCGGTCAGTTCGTCGCGCTCGATCAGCACCGCATCGGTGACGCCGAGCTGGGTCAGGTGATACAGCGCGCTGCAGCCGACGGCGCCGCCGCCGATCACGACCACTCGGGCATGCGTCTTCATCCTGTCCTCACACCTTGATGCGCTGGTTGGCAGGGTCGTACCACGGTTGCAGTTGCACTCGGCCGCGATGCCGCTTGCAGGCGACCTCGACTTCCCATCGGCCGGCGGCGAGCCACTCTGGAGTGACGCCCGATTCGCAGTTCACGTAACCCATGCCGATGGAGCGCCCGACGCGATGACCCCAGGCGCCGGAGCGGATCGAGCCGACGATCACGCCGTCGCGCAGGATCGGTTCTTCGTGGTACAGCAAGGGCGCCGCGTCGCTTGCGTCGTCGAGCATGACCTGCACGAGTCGCTTGGTGAGAACGCCGCGCGCCTTCTGCGCGAGCAGCGCCTCGCGACCGACGAATCCGCCGGGTTTGTCCCAGGCGACCGTGAAGCCGAGACCCGCCTCGAGGGGCGTGTCCTCGTCGCCGATGTCGTGGCTCCAGTGCCGGTACCCCTTCTCGACGCGGCACGCGCCCATCGCGTGGTAGCCCGCGTGCCGCAGGCCGAGCGGGGCGCCCGCTTCCAGGATCCGCTCGTAGACGTCCAGACAGTGCTCGGCGGGGAAATACAGCTCCCAACCCAGTTCACCGACGTAGGTGATGCGGCTCGCGCGCACGCTGGGCGTAGCCGATCTCGATGTCCTTCGACTGTCCGAACGGATGCGCGGCATTCGACAGGTCCGCGCCCGACAGCGACTGCAGCAGTTCGCGGCTGCGCGGGCCCATCACGCCCAGCATCGCGATGCCGGACGTCACGTCGGTGACCGAGCAGCGAGCATCCGGCCGGGCCGCGAGCGCGCGCCGGAGCCAGGCGAGGTCGCGCGTCTGGCAGATGGCCGAGGTGACGACGATGAATTCGTGCGGCGCGAGCCGGGTGATCGTGAGGTCCGCCTCGATGCCGCCGCGCTCGTTGAGCCACTGCGTGTAGACGATGCGGCCGGGCGCCACGTCGACGTTCGCGGTGGAGAGCCGGTTCAGGACCGAACAGGCGTCGACGCCCTGCACGAGGAATTTGGCGAAGCAGGTCTGGTCGAAGAGGGCGACCGCATCGCGGACGGCCTCGCATTCGCGCTGGCAGGCGTCGAACCAGTTCTGCCGGCCGTACGAGTATTCGTAGCGAGGATTCGAGCCCGGGGCCGCGAACCAGTTCGGCCGTTCCCACCCCGCGGTCTCGCCCATGCAGGCGCCCGCGGCGACCAGCCGGTCGTGCAGCGGCGTGCGCCGCGCGCCGCGCGCCGACTGGTACTGGTAGTACGGCCAGTGCATCGCGTAGAGCAGGCCCAGGGTCTCGACCGTGCGATCGTGCAGGTAGCGCCGATTGGCCTGGAACGGCATCACGCGCCGGATGTCGACGTCCGCGAGATCCATCGGCGGCCGCCGATCCTTGATCCAGTCCGCGACGACCTTGCCCGCGCCGCCGCTCGCCGCGATGCCGACGGAATTGAAACCCGTGGCGACGAACAGGTCCTTCACCTCGGGCGCTTCGCCGATGTAGTAGCGATCGTCCGGCGTGAAGCTCTCCGGGCCCGTTGAAGAACAGCTGGATGCCGGCGTGCGCCAGCACCGGCACGCGTTTCACCGCGGCGTTCAGGATCGGCTCGAAGTGGTCGTGGTCCTCGGGCAGCGTGTCGAAGCAGAAGTCCTCGGGGATGCCGTTCATGCCCCAGGGCTTGGCGACCGGCTCGAAGCAACCCATCAGCAGCTTGCCGGCGTCTTCCTTGTAGTACGCGCACTCGTCCTGCACGCGCAGCACCGGCAGGTTGCGCGGCACGTCCGCGATCGGCTCGGTGACGATGTAGAAGTGCTCGGCCGCGTGCAGCGGCACCGCCACTCCGACGTCGGCGGCGAGACGGTGCGACCACATGCCGGCGCACAGCACCACGGTGTCCGCCGCGATGAACCCGTCGTCGAGTTCCACGCCGGTCGCACGGCCGTTCTCGACGCGGATGCGCCTGACGAGCGTGTTCTCGACAGATCCGCGCGCCGCGCAGCTTCGCGCCCTTGGCCAGCGCCTGCGTGGTGTCGATCGGGTTGGTCTGGCCGTCCTTGGGCAGGAAGATGCCGCCGACGAGGTCGCCGACCTCGAGCAGCGGCCAGCGCTCCTTGATCTCGCCCGTGCGTCAGTTCGTCGATGCGCAGGCCGAAGGTCTTGCCCATCGAGGCGCCGCGCCGCAGTTCCTCGAGCCGCGCCGCAGTCTTCGCGACGCTGATCGAGCCGTTCTGCTTGAAGCCGGTGGCCTGTCCGGTCTCGGCTTCGAGCGAGTGGTAGAGGTCGGCGGTGTACTTGGCCAGTTCGGTCAGGTTGCGCGTGGCGCGCAGCTGGCCGACCAGCCCGGCCGCATGCCAGGTCGTGCCGCAGGTCAGCTGCTTGCGCTCGAGCAGCACCACGTCGGTGATGCCGATCTTCGTCAGGTGGTAGGCGATCGAGCAGCCGGCGATGCCGCCGCCGACGATGACGACGTTCGCGTGATTCGGCAGTGCCATGCGCAAGGTCGGCGGAGCGGGTCGATCAGGCGCGCGCGGCGCGCGGGCCGGTCGCCGGCAGTCCGGCCGCGCCGGCACCGACCATGTGCTCGCGCGCCAGCCTCACCGGAAAGCGCCTGCGGATCTCGGCGTCGACCGCTTCGGACACGTGCGACGGGTAGTGCGTCGCGAGGATCTCCTGCACCCTGGCGATCGCGCGGGTCGCGGCGTCGGTGGCGCCCCTGTTCCATCCATTCGTTCGGGCTGCGGCGGTCGCCGACGG
Organism: uncultured Gammaproteobacteria bacterium; assembly: GCA_963843985.1. Taxonomy (GTDB): domain Bacteria; phylum Pseudomonadota; class Gammaproteobacteria; order Steroidobacterales; family Steroidobacteraceae; genus RPQJ01. The sequence goes on from CAWJMS010000011.1 coordinate 122,038, forward strand.
ACGGGTACAGGTATTCGGTCTGCATCAGCTGCAGCGTCTGGTCGCTGCCGAGGAAGTGGCCCGGCCCGTTGAGGCAGACGTCGCGGATCGTCTCGAACGACAGCCGCTCCTCGCTGACCTCGATGCCTTTGATCGTGCGCTGCGTGGCGCCGATGATGTCGTTGTCGATGATCAGGCTCTCGAGCGAGAAGCCGAGCAGGCTGGCGTGCATGCCGGCCGACTCGTAGATCAGGTTGGCGCCGGCATTGCCGACCAGCGCGTGGTTGCAGCGCCTTTTCAGCGCCGGACTGCGCGTCCGGCAGCTTCGAGTCGGTCATGCCCGAGGCGGTGCCGCCGGTCAGGTCGTAGAAATGGGCCATCTGGCCCGCCGCCGCCGACAGCAGCGCCTGCTCGGGGCTGCCGCCCGACATCGCGCCGGTGCGCAGGTCGGAGACGAAGCACCAGGTGCCGAAGATGGCCGGATGGCCCGGCTTGATCGCATTCACGTAGACGAGGCCCGCGAGCACTTCGGCCACTTCCTGCACCAGCGCGCCGGCGAGCGCGGCCGGCGCCGTCGCGCCGGCCTGGCCGGCCGACAGCAGCAGCACGGGCATGCCGCCTCGCACCGCGACCTCCATGCACTTGCAGGCATCGGTCGCGAATTTCATCGGCGGCACGACGAAGCAGTTCGACTGGCTGACGAACGGGCGTTCGCGCCACTGCTTCTCGCCGCCCGCGATCACGTGCAGCATCTCGAGCGACGCGGTCGACGTGCTCGGGCTGCACCCAGCTGCTGCCGACGTGCTTGGTCGTGCTCGACGACGGACGCGTAGCAGGTGTTGAAGTCCATCTCGAACGGGTCGGGAATGTCGCGCGGCACCACGGCGCGCTGGAAGAAGTGGATGTGCTCCATCACGTCGACGATGCGGCCGATGTCGAAGAGGTCCTTGATCGTCGATTCGCGATAACCGGTGCGCGGGTCGACGATGTTCACGGCCGCGCCGGCGGTGCCGAAATACGACGCGCTTGCCCCAGGGCTCGAGGTCGTGCTTCGGATCCTGGCCGTGCAGCACGAAGTGGCGCGCGGCCTTGGCGAGCGTGTCCTCGACCAGCGCGCGCCGGGAACAGCAGCCGACCCTGGTCGGTCATCGTGCAGCCGGCGCGGGTCAGGATCTCGACGCCGCTCTCGGGCGCGTCGGCAAGCCCGACTTCCGCCAGCAACCGCAAGGCCGTGCGATGGATCTGCTCGATGTCGTTTTGCGATAGCGGGCGATACCGACCGGATTCCATGCCCGGGCGCACGGGGCGCAGGTGATCGGGCAGGGGGCCGGCGCGTTGCGCCCTGCGGGCGTCGCGCCCGGACGGACGGCGAGCCGGGGTCGGGGTATCTGTCACTGGCCACTCCGTTTTGCAGCGCGCGAGCTCGCGGCAGGAGCCGCCAGCGCGGCGGCTAGACTCGCACAGAAGGCCGGCCGGCCGCGCAAAGAATTATCTACCAACCGGGAAAGGATTGTCCGCGCCTGGGCGCGTGTTTCGAACCGGCGCGCCGCCGCCGAGTCGCTTAATATTGCGGGCCGGCCGTTGCGTCCACGACGGCCGTTCTCGAGGTGCATCCATGACCGTTCCGCAGACCCGCGCCGACTGGCAACGACTGGCCGCCGAGCTTCGCTATCCGACTGGCCATTTCATCGACGGCAGGCACGTGCCCGGGACGGGTGGTCGCTTCACGGTCGTGAACCCGGCCACCGCGCGAGCCGCTCTGCGAGGTGGCGGCCGGGCAGGCGTCCGACATCGACGAGGCGGTCGCGAGCGGCCGGCGGGCGTTCAAGGCAGGCAGCTGGCGGCGCATGGCCCCGCGCGATCGCCTCGAGGTGATGAACCGCCTCGCCGCGCTCATCGAGAAGCACACCGCCGAGTTCGTGCTGCTCGACACGCTCTGCATGGGCAAGCCCGTGCGCGACATGCTCGCCGTGGACGTGCCGCAGTCTGCGCTGACGTTCCGCTATTTCGCGGAACTCTCCGACAAGGTCGAAGGCACGGTGACGGCCACGGCGGTCGACGCGTTCCACTACACGCTGCGCGAACCGCTCGGGGTCGTCGGCTGCATCACGCCCTGGAACTACCCGCTGATGCAGATTGCGTGGAAGATCGCCCCGGCGCTCGCCGCCGGCAACTGCGTCGTGCTGAAGCCGGCCGAGCAGGCGCCCTTGTCGGCACTTGCTGCTCGCCCGGCTGTTCGTCGAGGCCGGCGGGCCGCCCGGCGTCTTCAACGTGGTCAACGGCCTCGGCAGTGACGCCGGCGCGCCGCTCGCGCTGCACCAGGACGTCGCCAAGCTCTCGTTCACGGGATCGACGGCCACGGGCAAGAAGATGCTCGTGTACGCGGGCCAGTCGAACATGAAGCGCGTCAGCCTCGAGTGCGGCGGCAAGTCGCCGCAGATCTTCCTGGCGGACCTCGAGGATCTCGATCGCGCGGTCACCTATGCCATCAACGGCATCTTCGGCGTGATGGGCGAAGTGTGCAGCGCCGGTTCGCGGCTGCTGGTCGACAGGAAGATCGCCGGTGAGTTCACCGAGCGCTTCATCGCCAAGGGCCAGACCGCCTATACCTGCGGCGATCCGCTCGACCCGGACACCACGCTCGGTCCGCTGGTCACGGAGAAGCAGCACGCCAAGGTGCTCGACTACATTGCCAAGGGGAAGGCCGAGGGCGCGAAGCTCGAATTCGGCGGCCAGCGCCCCAATCGGCCGGGTTTCTACGTCAGTCCGGCGCTGTTCACCGGCGTCCACAACCGGATGACCATCGCGCAGGAGGAAATCTTCGGGCCGGTGGCGGCGCTGATCGAGGTCGACGGGCTCGAGGACGCCTTGCGCGTCGCGAACGACACGATCTACGGCCTGGCCGGCTCGGTGTGGACGAAGGACCTGCGCAAGGCCCACGAGGCCGTCCGCGGCCTCGAGGCCGGCACCATCTGGGTCAACTGCTTCGATCACGGCGACCCGACGCAGCCCTTCCTCGGCCACAAGCAGTCGGGGCAGGGTGGCGACAAGTGCCTCGACGGCCTGCTGAGCTACACGCAGACCAAGTCCGCCTGGGTCCACCTGGGATGAGACGATGAACGGATTCGACGAACTGATCTCGCTGCTGCCCGACACCGAGCTTTCGGCGCGGGCGTTCGGCGTGCCGAACGACATGATGGTTCCGGCGTACTCGACGCGCACCGAGTACGTGCCCGAGTGCGACGACAGCTATCGCTTCGACCCGGACACCACCCTCGCGATCCTCGCCGGCTTCAAGCACAACCGCCGCGTGATGGTGCAGGGCTACCACGGCACCGGCAAGTCGACGCACATCGAGCAGGTCGCCGCGCGGCTCAACTGGCCGATGATCCGCATCAACCTCGACGGCCACGTGAGCCGCATCGACCTCGTCGGCCGCGACGCCATCGTGATCAAGGACGGCCAGCAGGTCACCGAGTTCCGCGAAGGGTTGCTGCCCTGGGCGCTGCAGCGGCCGATCGCGCTGGTGTTCGACGAGTACGACGCCGGCCGGCCGGACGTGATGTTCGTGATCCAGCGCGTGCTCGAGGCGAGCGGCAAGCTGACGCTGCTCGACCAGAACCGCATCATCAGCCCGCACCCGTTCTTCCGGCTGTTCGCGACGACGAACACGATCGGTCTCGGCGACACCAGCGGCCTCTATCACGGCACGCAGCAGATCAACCAGGGCCAGATGGACCGCTGGTCGATCGTGACGACGCTGAACTACCTCGACCACGACGCGGAAGCGGCGATCGTGCTCGCCAAGGCCCCGGCGTACGACACCGACGAGGGCCGGCGCACGATCATGGCGATGGTCCGGGTCGCCGACATGACCCGCAACAGCTTCATCAATGGCGACATCTCCACCGTGATGAGCCCGCGCACCGTCATCACCTGGGCGCGAGAACGCGCAGATCTTCGGCGACCTCGGCCTCGCGTTCCGCGTCACGTTCCTGAACAAGTGCGACGAACTCGAGCGGCCCACCGTGGCGGAGTTCTTCCAGCGCGCCTTCGGGTCGGACCTGCCCGAGGCGATCACGCGAGTGAAGGTGGTGTGAGCACGCCCGGCAGGCGTTCGCCGGGCACCGCGGCCGAGCGCTGCGAACGCGCGCTCAGCCAGGCGGCCCGCGCGCTCGCCGGGGCCAGCGATCTCGAAGTGTCGTTCGGCGCCGCCACGCCGAATCCCAGCGATCGAGCGTTGCGCCTGCCGCCGCTGCCGTTGCCGCTGCCGCTCAGCGAGGTGGATGCGGCTCGCATTCGCGGCCAGGCCGATCGCATGGCGCTGCGCCATGCCTACCACGACCCGGCCGTGCACGCCCGCTTCCGGCCGACGGGCAGTCGCGCCAGGGAAATCTTCGATGTGCTCGAGGACGCCCGTTGCCAGTCGCTGGGCGCCAACGTGCTCGCCGGCGTCGCGCACAACCTCGCGGCGGCGCTGAACGACGCCCTGACCCGCAAGGTTCCGCAGGCGGGCTATGCGCCGCGGCCGCAGCCGATGGCGCAGGCGTTGATGCTGCTGGTGCGTGAGCGCTTGACGGGTGAAGCGCCGCCGCCGGCCGCCGCGGAGCTGATGGCACGATGGCGCGACGATCTCGAGCACCGCATTGCGCCGTCGCTCGCGGCGCTGGAAGCGTCGGTCCACGATCAGCAGCGCTTTGCGTTCGTCGTCCACGACGTGGTCGAGGAACTCGACCTCGGCTTCGAGCTGGGCGCCGCCGAGGATAGACGGCGCGTGGCGGTCGCCGCGGCCGAGTCGGAAACGCCGGAAGCGACGCAAGTGCCGGGCGCGGCCGATACGCAGGTGCGGGCCCAGGCCGGCACCATGGAACACGACGCGCCCGACGTGGAGGGCGGCGAGAAACTCGGCTCGCGGCTCGACAGCGAGCAGGAGCAGGAACGCAAGGCCGAGCGGGACGCGCTCGGCGACCGCATGTCGCGGGAGATGATGCACGACGATTCGGACCACCCGAATCGCCACTACCGCATCTTCACGCGCGCGCACGACGAGGTGGTCGAGCCGCGCGATCTGTGCGACGAGACCGAACTCACGGCGCTGCGCGCCGAGCTGGACCGCGAGTCGCGCGCGCTGCAGCCCGCGGTCGCGAGGCTCGCGATCAAGCTCGAGCGCCTGCTGCTGGCCCGGCAGACGCGGCGCTGGCAGTTCGACCTCGAGGAAGGCGTGCTCGATGCGGCGCGATTGTCGCGTGTCGTGACCGATCCGCTGGCCCCGTTGTCGTTCCGCGAGGAGACGGACACGGAATTCAAGGACACGGTGGTCACCATCCTGCTCGACAACTCGGGCTCGATGCGCGGCCGGCCGATCCGGGTCGCGGCGCTCTGCGCCGACGTGCTGGCCCGCACGCTCGAGCGCTGCGGCGTCAAGGTCGAGGTGCTCGGCTTTACCACCTGCGAATGGAGTGGCGGCCAGTCACGCGAGGACTGGCTGGTGGCAGGCCGGCCGTCGGCGCCCGGCCGGCTCAGCGATCTCCGGTACTTCATCTACAAGTCCGCGGATACGCCCTGGCGCCGATCGCGCCGCAATCTCGGGGCGATGCTGCGCGAAGACCTGCTCAAGGACAACATCGACGGCGAGGCGCTGCTCTGGGCGCACGAGCGCCTGCTGCGGCGCACCGAGCAGCGCCGGATCCTGATGGTGATCTCGGACGGCGTGCCGCTCGACGAAGCGACGCTGTCGGCCAATCCGGGCGGCTACCTCGAGCAGCACCTGCGCAACGTGGTGAAGTGGATCGAGCGGCGTTCGCCGGTCGAAATCGTCGCCATCGGCATCGGCCACGACGTCACGGACTTCTACGAACGCGCCGTGGCGATCGCGGACGTGGATGCGCTCGGCGGAGCCATGATCGAACAACTGGCGGAACTCTTCGTCGAGCCCGCCGCCACGGCGGATCGCAACAGCCGCGGTGTCCCACGCAGGAGGAAGACGGCGTGACCCCTCTGCATCGAGGATCGTGCCTGTGCGGCGCGGTCACCTACGAAGTTCACGGACCGTTGCGCGACGTCATTGCCTGCCATTGCTCGCAGTGCCGCAAGCAGACCGGGCACTACATGGCGGCCACCGCGGCGAGTCGCGAGCATTTCAAGCTGGTCCGCGCGGACGAACTGCGCTGGTATCGGTCGTCGGACTCGGCACAACGCGGATTCTGCGGCCGCTGCGGGTCGGTGCTGTTCTGGAGCCGGGACGGCGGGCCGGACATTTCGATCACCGCCGGCACGATCGACGGGCCGACGGGCGTGCGCACCGAGGGACACATCTTCTGTGCCAGCAAGGGCGACTACTACGTCCTGCCGGACGAAGGCTATCGTCGGGACGGCTGGGACTGAGCGCCGACATGGCCGCGAGCCCGGTGATACCGCGCGTCATGAGCGCCGTCCGGCTGCTCGGCCACGGCGGCGTCGAGCAACTGGAATACCGCGAGGATGTCCCGGTGCCGGTTCCCGGACGCGGCGAAGTGCTGGTGCGCGTGCACGCGGCCGGCGTCAACAACACGGACGTGAACACGCGGATCGGCTGGTATTCCAAGTCGGTCACCGGCGCGACCGCGACGACGGTCACCGTCGCTGGCGCAGCAGCCGGCGACGGCGGGTGGAGCGGGGCGCCCTTTGCTTTCCCGCGGATCCAGGGCGCCGACGCCTGCGGCCGCATCGTGGCCGTCGGCGAGGGTGTGACCTCTGCGCGCATCGGCCAGCGCGTGCTCGTCGACCCGGTGCTGCGGCCCGCGGACGGATCGTTGCAGGCGACCACGTATCTCGGCGCAGACCGCGACGGCGCGTTTGCCGAATTCATGACGGTGCCGTCGATCCAGGCGCACGCCATCGACAGCGCGCGGACCGACGCGGAACTGGCGTCGTTTCCCTGCGCGTATTCGGCAGCGGAAAACATGATCGACCGGGCCCGCGTCTCGGCCGGCGAGACGGTGCTGGTGACGGGTGCGTCGGGCGGCGTCGGCTCGGCCGCGGTGCAGCTCGCGGTGCGGCGCGACGCGACAGTGCTGGGCGCAGGCGCAACTCGACAAGGCCGGCGACCTCCAGGCGCTCGGCGCCGCGCGCGTCATTGCACGGGAGGCCGATCCTGTCGCGGCGTTCGGGCGCGAGGCTGTCGACGTGGTGATCGACGTCGTGGGTGGCGCGACGTTCCCGTCATTGCTGGAGGTATTGAAGCGCGGCGGGCGCTATGCCGTGGCGGGCGCCATCGGCGGACCGCTGGTGGCCTTGGACCTGCGCACGCTGTACCTGAAAGACCTGCGCCTGCTGGGTTGCACGGTCACTTCGCCCGCGGTTTTCGCGAATCTCGTGCGATATGTCGAGCGGGGCGAGGTCCGTCCGCTCGTCGCCGCCACGTATCCGCTGCGGGAAATCGTCGCCGCGCAGGCCGCCTTCCTTAAGAAGGCCCACACAGGCAAGATCGTGCTGTTGCCATGAACCGGAGTCGTCGTTGTCCAGGAAGATCGACCTGCGGAAGCTGCCGCCGCTCAACGCCCTGAAGGGCTTCGAGGCGACGACGCGTCGCGAGAGCGTGCGGGAGGCGGCCGAAGAACTGTGCCTGACCCATCCCGCCGTCAGCTACCAGATCCAGGTGCTCGAGCAGGATCTCGGCGTGCAGCTCTTTTCGCGGACCGGCCGGTCGCTGGTACCGACCGAGGAAGGCCGGCTGTTCTACAAGCACGTGCGCGCGGCGCTCGAGGGGCTGATCGACGGCGCGGAGAGCGTGCGCCGAACCCGCGCCGGGACCCCGCTCAGGGTGCAGACGTACGTCACTGCGTCGATCCGCTGGCTGGCTCGCAGGTTGCCGGACTTCGTCGCGAAGCATCCGGACATCCGCATCCACCTCAGCACCTGTGCGTTCGATTGGGATTTCGACGACTCGATTGCCGACGTCGGGCTGGTCTATTGCCCGGCCGCACCCGGCCCCGAGTATCACTGGGTGCCGCTGTTCGACTACACGCTGCTGCCCGTCTGCAGCCCGCAGCTCGCGGCCAGGCTGGGCGCCGCGGCAACGCCCGCGGCCGTACTCGAATTGCCGCTGGTCGAGATCTACAGCGAAGAGCACAACTGGGACATCTGGTGCGAGGCGGCGCAGCTCACGTACACGACACGGCCCGCGATCGTCGTCGACACGCTGGCGGTGGCCCTCGAAATTGCGCTCGACGGCCGCGGCGTGGCGCTCGTCAATGGTCCCTTCGCCGACGAGGACCTCGCGGCGGGGCGGCTGGTCAGGCCGGTGCAGCATGCGGTGACCTGTCCCGGTTCCTGGGGCGTGATCTGCCGCGCCGAGACCCAGGCGAATGGGCGCACACGCAAGTTCATCGACTGGATCGTCAGCCAGGCGGCCTCGGCGGCGCGCTGAGTCGTTCAGCGCCCCAGCTGATCCGGGTAGAGCTTTTCCCACAGCGCACACTGGTGCGCTCGGCCGGCGTCGAACATCGCGACCTCGCCCGGCCTCAGGCGCAGTGCCTGGCGCGCCTTCGCGTACGGTTGCCAGGTGGGTCCGCCGGCCCGGCCCGGGTTGCCCGAGTGCGCGAACGCGCTCCAGTACGCCACCATCTGCTTCGACAGGCGCTGCTGCGGCGGCGCCAGCTCCGGCCCGTCGAGGTGGCTGGTGTTGGAGAAATGCGGGAACTGGTACGGCATTTCCGAGGTGTGGACCGCGCCGAGTTCGATGCCCGGATCGTTCATCACGGGCGGCGCATGCGTCGTCGGCGAACTCGTACTCGTATACCGGCACCCAGCGTGACGCGAGCGCCGCGGTGCGCAGGAACAGGCAGTTGGTGAGCCCGCCGCCCGGCATGTAGTCCGACATCACGGTGCCGAGCGCCGTCGCCGGCGACGAATAGCGCGCGACGGGATAGGCGGCGATCACTTTCTCGGCGTTCGAACCGTAAAGCGCACGCAGCCGCTCGCGGTAGATCTCGGGCGTGATCTTCGCGCCGGCCTCCACCTCGTACCCGACGTAGACCCGCATCTCGTAGCTCGAGCCGCCGTTGAGGATCGGCACGTGCACGAACTGGCCGCTGCGCAATGCGTCGCTGCCCTGGCGCGGCAAGGCTTGCGTGCCGACGCTGGGCGCGAAGGCGAGATAGTCGGTCGACGCCACGGTCGTGCCGGCCGCGACCAGATCGTGCGCCGACTTGCTGCGCAGGCAGGCGAGGGCCGTGACCGGATCGTCGCAGCCGACGAGCTTCGCGACCTCGAGGCCCGTCTTCTGCGCCTCGGCCACCGGGCGCATCGGCCAGGTGCAGCCCGCGCTCTGCACGATGGCCTTCTGGAACAGGCCCGCGGTACGTTCGGGCGTGAACAGGTGCATGCACACGCTGGCCGCGCCGGCCGAGACGCCGCCGATCGTCACGTTGCGCGGGTCGCCGCCGAACGCCGCGATGTTCTGCTGCACCCAGCGCAGCGCCTGGCGCTGGTCTTCGAGCGCGTAGCCGCCGTTGAAGTCCGGGCCGAACGCCGGGTGCGGCATGAAGCCGAGCGGGCCGAGCCGGTAGTTCGACGAGACGACGACGAGGTCGCCTTCGCGCGCCAGGTAATCGAGCGGATACAGCTGGGTGCTGCCGCCGACGAACGCGCCGCCATAGAACCACACCAGCACCGGGCGAGGCTTGCTCGCCGGCGCGGTCGGCACGGCCACGTTGAGGTGCAGGCAATCCTCGTCGTCGCTCGCTTCGGTGAGGCCGAAGCGCACGACCTGCGGGCAGGCCGACCGGTATTCGCCCGCATCGAGTTCGCCCGGCCAGGGCGTGACGGGAGCGGGCGGTTCGAAGCGCAGATTGCCTAGCGGCGGGGCCGCAAACGGGATGCCGCGAAACTCGCGCACGCCCTGGCCCTCGATGCCGCGCACCCGGCCGTCGCTCGTCTGCACGACCGGCCGGGCCGCAGGTTCTGCGGCGAAAGCCGTCGGGCACACCGACGACAAGACAGCCGCGACCAGCAGCGAACGAATGGCCATACGACGGGCGCGGCCGGCGAACTTCTCCATGATCTTCCCCCTCGCGACCGCTCAGCCGCGGGTCTTGGTACGCAGAGAGTCCCAGCTCGCATCCGCGGTCCAGCCGCCGTCGACCGGCAGGCTGACGCCGTTGACGAATCCGCTCAGCTGCGGATCGGCGAGATAGGCGATGGCCGATGCGACGTCGCCCGGACGCGCGAAGCGAGCCATCGGCACGCGATCGACGATGTCGTCGTCGGTGTAGGCGCCCGAGCCCATGTCGCGGGCGTCCATCTCGGTCTTGATCCAGCCGGGGCAGACGGCGTTGACTCTCACGCCGCGGCCGCCCCATTCGGCGGCGAGCGTGCGAGTGAGGCCGATCAAGCCATGCTTCGACGCGTTGTACGCGCTGCGATGGATCACGCCCGCGAGGCCGGCGATCGAGGCGACGTTGACGATGCTGCCGGAGCGCCGCGCCAGCATCTGCGCGCCGAGCTCGCGGCACAGCAGGAACGGGGCCAGCAGGTTGATGTCGATGACGCGCCGCCACTGCACGGTTGAGGTCAGCTCGGCCGGCTGGATCAGGCTGACGCCGGCGTTGTTGACCAGTACGTCGACGGCGCCGTAGTCCTGGCCGATGCGCGCCGCAAGAAGTTCGACGAATGCTTCCGAGGCGATGTCGCCCGAGATCCCGTGGGCCGTCAGGCCTTCGGCCTGCATGCGAGCGAGCGGTTCCTCGAGCGGCTGAAGGTCCGTGAGGATCACTTCGTAACCCTGGCGGGCGAGCAGTGTCGCCGTTTCGAGTCCCAGTCCCTGCGCAGCGCCGGTTACGACGGCTGTTCTCATGCTCGATCCCCTGTCGACGGTGATGGGTCCGGAAGTGCGGTGAGGCGGTGGCTCATTGTGCCCCGCGCCGTGTGCGCGCGGGTGATTCGCGCCCGCAACGGACGCCGTCGCAGCGCGAAAGGCTGCGATACACTCCGGCCTCCATCGGGGGAGAGACCGGGATAATGAGCAACGATTCCGCGGCGTCCAGGGCGCCGCTAGGCCTGGTCGCGCTGCTGTCGCTGGCGTTGCTCGTCAATTACGTCGATCGCGGCAGCATCGCCACGGCGGCCCCGCTGCTCGAAAAGGAACTGAGCCTCTCCGCCAGCCAGATGGGTTGGGTGCTCGCGGCGTTCTACTGGGCCTACGCGCCGATGCAGCCGGTGATGGGCTGGTTCGCGGACAAGTTCGGCCCGGCCCGCGTGCTGGCCGCGGGTTTCCTGATCTGGAGCCTGGCGACGGCCACCACGGGCCTGGTCACGGGCCTGGCCGCGCTGATCGTGCTGCGCCTCTGCATGGGCCTCGGCGAGTCGGCCTTCTATCCGAGCGCGCTGAGCCTGCTGTCGCGCAACGTCCCGCCGACGCAGCGCGCGCGCTCCACCGCCACGATGCAGTTCGGCGCCGTCGTCGGCCCGGCGATCGGCACGCTGGTGGGCGGCTTGATCATGGTGCGTTACGGCTGGCGCGCGATGTTCGTCGCGATGGGCTCGGCATCGCTGCTGTGGCTGATTTTCTGGCTGCGCTGGATGCGCCAGGAGCGCTCCCGCAAGCCCATCGTCCACGCGGGCGAGGACCCGCCGTACTGGCTGATCCTGCGCCAGCGCGCGCTTTGGGGCGGCATGATGGGCACGTTCTGCGGCAACTATGCGTTCTACTTCGTCTTCTCCTGGTTGCCGCTCTATCTCGTCAACGAGCGCGGCCTGTCGCTGCAGGTGATGACCGAGGTGGCGAGCGCGTTCTACGTCTTCGACGGCGCCAGCGTGCTGGCGGCCGGCTTCCTGCTCGACCGCTGGGTCAAGCGCGGGGCGAGTTTCAATCGCGCCTACAAGACTGCGCTCGGGCTCAGCAGCGCCGGGGTCGGCCTGTGCCTGATCGCCAGCAGCATGGTCAGCGGGCTCGTCGCTGCGGCGGTGATCCTGCTGATGACCGGCGTGCTCGACGGCCTGAACAGCCCGTCCAACCCGTCCGTGACGCAGACCTTCGCCGGTCCTCGGGCCACCGGTCGCTGGATGGGGATCCAGAACGCGGTCGGCAATGTCGCGGGAATGTCAGCGCCTGTCGTGACCGGCTACCTCGTGCAGCAGACCGGCCATTACACTTCGGCGTTGATCGTCTCCGGCGTGGTGGCCATGTTCGGCCTGGTCGCGTGGTTGCTGATCGTGCCCGAGGTGAAACCGATCGACTGGAGCGCGGAACGGGTTCGCGCGCAGCGGGGCTGAGCATGCAGAAGATTTCCGAACCGGCCCGCGACGTGGACGTGATCCACGAGACCGACGTGCTGGTGGTCGGCAGCGGTCCGGGCGGACTCGCGGCGGCTCTGGCGGCGGCGCGCGCCGGCGTGCAGACCACCTTGCTCGAACGCTACGGCTGCTTCGGCGGCAACATCACCCAGGTCGGTGTCGAAGGCTTCGCGTGGTATCGCCACGAGCAGACGGTCGACAGCGAAGGCATCGGCATCGAGTTCGAGGAACGCGCCAAGGCCATGGGCGCGGCGATGCCCGAGCCGCAGTCGATCAGCCACGCGCTCGATGCGGAGATGTTCAAGCACGTGGCCGACGTGCTGGTCGAGGAGGCCGGCGTGCGGCCGATGCTGCACCGGCAGTTCGTGGCGCCGATCGTCCGGGACGGCGCGATTCGCGGCGTCGTCGTCGAGAGCAAGGCGGGCCGCGAAGCGATCCTCGCGCAGCGCGTGATCGACGGCACCGGCGATGCGGACGTCGCCGCGCGTGCCGGCGCGCCCGTCCGCAAGACGCCGAAGGAAGAGATGATGGCCGCGTCGGTCATGTTCTCGATGACGGGCGTCAACAAGCAGCGCTTCATCGACGCGGTGAAAGCCGATCCGCAGACCTACAAGGACTGGGTGGGCAACGGCGAGTGGAACATCGAGACCAGCGGCAAGGAAGACGCGATGTTCTCGCCGTTCCTGCGCAAGCCGTTCAAGCAGGCCGCGGCGGCCGGCGTCATCCCGGCGCAGTTCGCCACGATCGCCGGCACCTGGGGCGCGGTCAGCGACCAGGGCGACCTCACGTACCTGAACCTGGTCTTCGTCGCGGCCGACGGCACCGATCCCGACGAGCTCACGCGTGGCGAAATCGAGGGCCGGCGCCAGGCCGTGCACGCGGTGAACGCGCTCAAGGCTTTCATGCCGGGTTGCGAGAACGCCAAGCTGCGCAACTTCGGGATGACCCTCGGCGTCCGCGACACCCGCAAGATCGACGCGCTGTACAACCTGACCGCGCTGGATGTGCGCGAGCAGGGGCGCTTCGACGATTCGATCGGCATCTTTCCCGAGTTCATCGACGGCTACGGCCTGCTGATCCTGCCGACCACCGGACGCTATTTCCACGTGCCGTACCGCTCGCTGGTCCCGCGAGGCGTCGAAGGCCTGCTGGTGGTGGGACGCAGCATCGGCGGCGACAAGGTGTCGCACGCCGCCGTGCGCAACATGATGTGCTGCACGGTGAGCGGCCAGGGCGCCGGCGTGGCGGCGGCCGTTTCGATAAAATCCGGCCGGCCTTTTCACGCACTCGACGTGAGCCAGGTGCAGGCCGAACTGCGGCGCCAGGGCGCGCGGATCGCCTGACCATGCGCTCCGTCCCACGACCGATGGTGCTCCGATGACTTTCCGGCACTACGATTTCGTCATCGTCGGCGGTGGGTCCGCGGGCTGCGCGCTTGCCAACCGTCTCAGTGCCGCTCCCGGCACCTCCGTGCTGGTGCTCGAAGCCGGGCGGATGGACTACATCTGGGACCCCCTGATCCACATGCCGGCGGCGCTGTCGATGCCGATCGGCAACCCGCGCTACGACTGGGGCTACCAGAGCGAGCCCGAGCCGCACATGGGCGGGCGGCGCGTGTACCACGCGCGCGGCAAGGTGCTCGGCGGCTCGAGCAGCATCAACGGGATGATCTTCCAGCGCGGCAACCCGATGGATTACGAGCGCTGGGCGGCCGACCCCGGCATGCAGTCCTGGGACTACCGGCATTGCCTGCCGTACTTCAAGCGCATGGAAACCTGCCTCGCGGGTGCCGATGCCTGGCGTGGGGGAGACGGCCCGCTGCTGCTCGAGCGGGGGCCTGCGACCAATCCGCTGTTCGACGCGTTCTTCGAGGCGACGCAGCAAGCGGGGTATCCGCCGACCGACGACGTCAACGGCTACCGGCAGGAAGGCTTCGCGAAGTTCGATCGCAACATCCACCGCGGCCGGCGCTACAGCGCGGCGCGCGCCTACCTGCATCCGGTGATGGATCGCACGAACCTCACGGTGCTGACGCGGGCATTCGTCTCGCGCGTGCTGTTCGAAGGCAAGCGTGCGGTCGGCGTCGAATACCGGCAGGCCGGGGGCAGCCTGGAGGTTGCGAGGGCCGGCGAGGTGATCCTCTGCGGCGGCGCCATCAACTCGCCGCAACTGCTGCAGCTGTCGGGCGTCGGCAACGCCGAATGGCTGAAGCCGCTCGGCATAGAGACCGTCGCCCACCTGCCGGGCGTCGGCTCGAACCTGCAGGACCACCTCGAGGTGTACGTGCAGTTCGCGGCGAAGCAGCCGGTCTCGGTCGATCCGGGGATCGGCTGGCTGCGCAAGCTCGGGGTCGGCGCCGAGTGGTTGTTGCTGCGCCAAGGCATCGGCGCGACGAACCACTTCGAGGGCGGCGGCTTCTGCCGCAGCAACGACGACGTCGATTACCCGAACCTGATGTTCCACTTCCTGCCGATGGCGATCCGTTACGACGGCACGCTGCCGAAGCAGGGCCTCGGTTACCAGGTGCACGTCGGGCCGATGTATTCCGACGCGCGCGGGTGGATCCGCGTCCGCTCGCGCGATCCGCTCGAGAAGCCGGCGCTGCAGTTCAACTACCTCTCGACCGACCAGGACCGGCGCGAGTGGGTGGAAGCGATCCGCGTCTCGCGGCGCATCCTCAACCAGCCGGCGTTCGAGCCGTACAACGCGGGCGAGATCTCGCCGGGGCCGGGCGTCGATTCCGACGAGCAGATCCTCGACTGGGTGCGCAAGGACGCGGAAACCGCGCTGCATCCGTCGTGCACGGCCAGCATGGGCGTCGGCGACGATGCGGTGCTCGACCCCGGCTCGATGCGCGTGCACGGGCTCGCGGGCCTGCGCGTGGTGGACGCGAGCGCATTCCCGTACGTCACCAACGGCAACATCTATGCACCGGTCATGATGGTGGCCGAAAAGAGCGCCGACCTGATTCTCGGCAACACGCCGTTGCCGCCGTCGGATGCGCCGTATTACCGGATGCGGGATGGCGGCCCGCTGTACCCACCGGGCGACCCCCGCAACATGATCGGAGCGACTTCATGACGGCCAGCGTGATCGACGGCAAGCGGATTGCGGAGCAGACGCGCGCGGAGGCCGCCGAGGGGGCGCGCAGGCTGTTGCAGGAAAAGGGCGTGGTGCCGCATCTCGCAGCCGTGCTGGTGGGCGAGGATCCGGCGAGTGCCGTCTACGTGCGCAACAAGCAGATCGCCTGCCAGAAAGCAGGTTTCAAGAGCACGCTGCATCGGCTGGCCGCAACGACTTCGCAGTCGGAGCTGATGGCGCTGGTGCAATCGCTCAATGCCGACCCGGACGTGCACGGCATCCTCGTGCAGTTGCCGCTGCCCAAGGGCCTCGATGCCACGACGATCCTCGACACCATCCTGCCGTCGAAAGACGTCGACGGCTTTCACGCCGAGAACGTGGGCCTGATGTCGCAGGGGCGGCCGCGCTTCCTGCCGTGCACGCCCGCGGGCGTGATGCGGATGCTGAAGGTCTCCGGCATCGCGACCAGCGGCAAGCACGCGGTGGTGATCGGCCGCAGCGACATCGTCGGCAAGCCGATGGCGATGCTGCTGGCGCAGAAGGGCGTGGATGCCACGGTCACGCTGTGCCACAGCCGCACGCCGGACCTCGGGGCGTTCTGCCGCCAGGCCGACATCCTCGTGGCTGCGATCGGCATCCCGCAGTTCATCAAGGGCGACATGGTCAAGCCGGGCGCCGTCGTGATCGACGTCGGCATCAACCGGCTCGGCGACAAGCTGGTCGGCGACGTGGATTTCGCAGCGGCGGCGCAGGTCGCCTCCAGGATCACGCCGGTGCCGGGCGGCGTGGGGCCCATGACCATCGCGATGCTGCTCGAGAACACCCTGCGCTCGGCGCGGATGCTCTCCGGCTCAGCGCAGGCCTGAGTTCGCCGCGGCCACCGGCTTCAAAAGCAGCGCAGCCTTGCGCGCCGCCGTGCTCAGGCCGGCGCCACCGTCCTGCGCGTGAGCGATGATCTGGGCGCGCATCCGCGGGTCCCAGAACTTCGTGATGTGCGTAGCGATTTCCTTCGGCGCACCGTCCTCGCCGGCTTCCGACAGGAAGAACGCGCCGATCTCGTTCGCCATCGTCACCAGGTGATGGATGTCCATGCGTCGCCCGAATGCTCAGTCCGGCGAGCGTGAGCCGGTGGCCTCGCGCGCCAGCTCCAGCTGCTCTTCGTTGCGCTTGCGATAGCGGCGCTGCCATTCCGAGGGACGCTGCACCTTCACGACCTGCACGGCCGTCACCTTGTACTCGGGGCAGTTGGTCGCCCAGTCCGAGTTCTCGGTCGTGACGACGTTGGCGCCCGACTCCGGGAAGTGGAACGTCGTGTAGACGACGCCCGGCTGCACGCGCTCGGTCACGATCGGCGCGCAGCACGGTCTCGCCGGCGCGGCTCGTGACGCCGACCCAGTCGCCGTCGCTGATGCCGCGCGTCCTCGGCGTCGTGCGGATGGATCTCGAGCAGGTCCTCGTCGTGCCACGGCACGTTCGGCGTGCGCCGCGTCTGCGCGCCGACGTTGTACTGCGTCAGCATGCGGCCGGTCGTCAGGATCAGCGGGAAGCGCGCGTTGACGCGCTCGCTGCGTCGGCACGTACTCGGTGACGTAGAACCGGCCCTTGCCGCGCACGAACTCGCCGACGTGCATCGTCGGCGTGCCCTCCGGCGCCGCGTCGTTGCAGGGCCACTGGATGCTGCCGAGCCGGTCGAGCTTCTCGTAGGTCACGCCGGTGAAGGTCGGCGTGAGCGCGCGCGATCTCGTCCATGATCTCGGACGGATGCGCGTAGTTCATCGGGTAGCCGAGCGCGTTCGCGAAGCGCACCGTGACTTCCCAGTCCGCGAGGCCGGCGAGCGGCTCGCATCACCTTGCGCACGCGCGAGATGCGCCGCTCGGCGTTGGTGAACGTGCCGTCCTTCTCGAGGAACGACGAGCCCGGCAGGAACACGTGCGCGTACTTCGCCGTCTCGTTGAGGAAGAGGTCCTGCACGACGATGCATTCCATCGCGCGAGAGCGCCGCGGTCACGTGCTGCGTGTTCGGGTCGGACTGCGCGACGTCCTCGCCCTGGATGTACAGCGCCTTGAAGCTGCCGTCGAGCGCCGCTTCGAACATGTTCGGGATGCGCAGGCCCGGCTCCGGCTCGAGGCTGCACGCCCCAGGTCTTGCTCGAACAGCGCGCGCGTCGCGTCGTCGGACACGTGGCGATAGCCGCGAACTCGTGCGGGAACGAGCCCATGTCGCAGGAGCCCTGCACGTTGTTCTGGCCGCGCAGCGGGTTGACGCCGACGCCTTCGCGGCCGAGGTTGCCGGTGGCCATCGCGAGGTTGGCGATGCCCATCACCATGGTCGAGCCCTGGCTGTGCTCGGTGACGCCGAGGCCGTAGTAGATCGCGCCGTTGCCGGCCTGTCGCGTACAGCCGCGCCGCGCCGCGCACCAGGTCCGCCGGCACGCCGGTGACTTCGGCCATCGCCTCGGGCGAGTTCTTCGGCAGCGACGACGAACTCGCGCCATTTCTGGAACGAGCTCGGGCTCGCAGCGCTCGGCGACGAACTCTTCGTTCGACGAGGCCTTCGGTGACGATCACGTGCGCGATCGCGTTGATCAGCGCGACGTTGGTGCCCGGCCGCAGCTGCAGGTGGTAGTCCGCCTCGATGTGCGGCGTGCGCACGAGGTCGATCGCGCGCGGATCGACGACGATCAGCTTCGCGCCCTGGCGCAGGCGCCGCTTCATCTGCGAGGCGAACACCGGGTGACCGTCGGTCGGGTTGGCGCCGATGATGAAGATGACGTCGGCCTTCATGCACCGAGTCGAACGTCTGCGTGCCGGCCGACTCGCCGAGCGTGTGCTTCAGGCCGTAGCCGGTCGGCGAATGGCAGACGCGCGCGCAGGTGTCGACGTTGTTGTTGCCGAAGCGCGGCGCGCACGAGCTTCTGCACCAGGAACGTTTCCTCGTTGGTGCAGCGCGAGGAGGTGATGCCGCCGATCGAATCGCGGCCGTACTTGGCCTGGATGCGCCGGAACTCGCTCGCCGCGTAGCCGATCGCCTCGTCCCAGCTGACCTTCCGCCACGGATCGGTGATCTTGCGCGCGGATCATCGGCGTCGTGACGCGATCCGGATGCGTCGCGTAGCCGTATGCGAAGCGGCCCTTGACGCACGCGTGGCCGTGATTGGCCTGGCCGTCGCGGTTCGGCACCATGCGCACGACCTGCTCGCCCTTCATCTCGGCCTCGAACGAACAGCCGACGCCGCAATAGGCGCAGGTGGTCGTGACGGCTCGCTCCGGCCGGCCGATGATCGACGAGCGACTTCTCGCTCAGCGCCGCGGTCGGGCACGCCTCGACGCAGGCGCCGCAGGACACGCACTCGGACTCGAGGAACGATTCGTCCTGGCTCGCGACGACCGTCGAGTCGAAGCCGCGGCCCTCGATGGTGAGCGCGAACGTGCCCTGCACTTCGTCGCAGGCGCGCACGCAGCGCGAGCAGACGATGCACAGCGTCGGGTCGAACGTCGAAGTACGGATTGCTGACGTCGGTGCGGCGCGGCCTGGTGGTTCGCGCCGTCGTAAGCCGTACGCGCGTGTCGGTCACGCCGAGTCGTCCGCGCCACGTCCTGCAGCTCGCAGTGGCCGTTCGGCGGGACAGGTCACGCAGTCGAGCGGATGGTCGGAGACGTACAGCTCGATGACGCCGCGGCGCAGCTGGCGCAGCTTCGGCGCTCTCGGTCCGCACCTTCATGCCGGGCGCGACCAGCGTCGTGCACGACGCCGGATAGCCCTTGCGGCCTTCGATCTTCGACGAGGCAGAGGCGGCAGGAGCCGAACGCCTTCAGGGTATCGGTCGCGCAGAGCTTCGGGATCGCGCCGCCCGCGAGCGCGGCCGCGCGCATGATCGACGTGCCGGCGGGCACGGTGACCTGGGCGCCGTCGATGTCAAGCGTGACCGGCGCGCCCTCGGCGGCCGGCGTGCCGAGTCCTTGCGATTGATCGCGAACATCTGCGGCCTCCCGAGCCTAGCGGTCGCGTGAAAAGTCCTCGGGGAAGTGCTTCAGCGCACTCTGCACCGGGAACGGCGTCATGCCGCCCAGGCCGCACAGCGACCCATGCTGCATGCGTCTCGCACAGCTCTTCGAGCAGCGCAATGTTCGCGGCTCGCGGTCTCGCCGCGGACGATGCGGTCGATCACCTCGACGCCGCGCGTCGAGCCGATGCGGCAGGGCGTGCACTTGCCGCAGGATTCGATCGCGCAGAACTCCATCGCGTAGCGGGCCATCTGCGCCATGTCGACCGTGTCGTCGAACACGACGATGCCGCCGTGGCCGAGCAGCGCGCCGATGCGCCGAGAACGCCTCGTAGTCGAGCGGCGTGTCGAACTGCGATTCCGGCAGGTAGGCGCCGAGCGGCCCGCCGACCTGCACCGCGCGCATCGGCCGGCCCGACGCCGAGCCGCCGCCGAAGTCGTACAGCAGTCTCGCGCAGCGTCACGCCGAACGCGCGTTCTCGACGAGGCCGCCGCGCTTGATGTTGCCCGCGAGCTGGATCGGCAGCGTGCCGCGCGAACGGCCCATGCCGAAGTCGCGATAGTACGCGCCGCCCTTCGCGAGGATCGACCGGCACGCGACGCGAGCGAGATCACGTTGTTGACGACCGTCGGGCGCGCCGAAGAGGCCCTTGATGGCCGGCAGCGGCGGCCGGTACCGGACTTCGCCGCGCTTGCCCTCGAGGCTTTCGAGCAACGAGGTTTCCTCGCCGCAGATGTACGCGCCGGCGCCGACGCGCACCTCGAGTTCGAACGCCTTGCCGCTGCCGCAGACGTCCGGCCCGAGATAGCCGCGGGCCCGCGCATTGACGATCGCCTCGCGCAGCGCCCGGATGCGCATGCGGGTACTCGACGCGCAGGTAGATGTAGCCCTGCGTGGCGCCCGACCGCGACGCCGGCGATCGTCATGCCCTCGATCAGGCTGAGCGGATCGCCTTCCATCAGCATGCGGTCGGAGAACGTGCCGGAGTCGCCTTCGTCGGCGTTGCAGGCGACGTATTTCTGACCGGCCGGCTGGTCGTGCACCGTCTTCCACTTGATGCCGGTCGGAAACGCCGCGCCGCCCCGGCCGCGCAGGCCCGAGTCCGTCACTTCCTGGACGATCGCCGCGACCCGAGAGCGTGAGCGCGCGCTGCAGGCCCTGGTAGCCGCCGTGCGCGACGTATTCGTCGACGCTGCACGGGATCGATGACGCCGACCCGCGCGAACGTCAGCCGCTGCTGCCTGGCGAAGTACGGCAGGTCTTCGACGCGACCGAGGCGCAACGCGTGCGGCGCCGGCCGAGAACAATCCCGCCTCGGACGAGCGCCTCGACGCGATCGGCCGTCACCGGTCCGTAGGCGATGCGCGTCCGTCCGCGTCCTCGACCTCGACGCAGCGGCTCGAGCCAGAACATGCCGCGCGATCCGTTGCGCATCGAGCTTGAGCTCGATGCCGCGCGACAGCGCCGCAGCGCGCAGCGCCAGCGCGGTCTCGTCGGCACCCAGCGACATCGGCCGCGGCATCGCAGGACAGGTAGAGGCGTGGTCGGCCATCAGCGCTTGCGCCCAGTCGTCGATCAGCGCGTCGAGCCGCTCGGGCGTCACGCGGCCGTACAGGTGCTCGTCGATCATCACCGACGGGCGCGCAGGCGCAGTTGCCGAGGCAGTAGACCGGCTCCAGCGTGAACGCGCCGTCGCCGGACGTCGCGCCGTGAAGTCGACGCCGAGGCGTTGCTTCGCGTGGGCCTCGAGCGCCTCGCAGCGTGCATCGGCCTGGCAGGCCTCGGCGCGGCAGACCTGCAGCACGTGGCGCCCCGGCGGCGTGCTGCGCGGAAGTAGTGGTAGAAGCTGATGACGCCGTGCACTTCGGCGCGCGACAGGTTGAGCGCCTGGGCGATGCGGCCGACTTGTTCGGGCGGGATGTAGCCGAGCGCAGTCCTGGACCGCGTGCAGGATCGGCAACAGCGGGCCCGGCAGGCCGGCATGGGCCGACAGGATGGCCTCGATCGCGTCCTGGCGCTGGAGATCGGTCTCTTCCATGGGGTGGTGCAGACCTCACTCGTCGCACGATGCAGTGGCCGGCGATCTTACGGCCAGCACGCAAGCGCTGCCACCACGCGATAAGTGGCGGGTGGGCCAGCGAATTTCCAGATTCGGAATACTTTACATGCTGCGCCGCGGTAACCAACTGGGTGCGGCACGCGCCAGTCGCAACTCATTGATCCCGCTGGTCGACGCCATGACTGGCGTGAAACTTGCTTCGCTATCACCCGGGTCGGTCGATCCAGTACGCGGGGAAAGTCCATGAAGAGGAATGTCACGTTGGGGATGTTGGCCGTTGCGGCCCTCGCCTTTGCGGCGAGCGCCTTCGCGGGCGCGCCGATTCCGGTACCAGAGCCGGGCACGGCGGGCTTGCTTGCAGCAGGCATTGCCGCCGCGGTGGCGGTGCGCCTGATCAAGCGCAAGTAACCGACCAGGGGAGGGCGCAGCTCGCGCTTCGCCCTCTGCGTTCCCTTTGCGCGAAGACGAACTGCTCTTCTGGGCCGGGCTGGCCGCGATGGTCGGCCTCGGATTGGCCGCGCCTTTGCTGCTCGCGGAGGGCGCCTGGCCGCGCGCACGGCCCGAGGCCGCGCTCCGAAGTCGCTGGCTCACCAACCTGGCCGCACTCACCGCCGCCACGCTGACGCAGCGCTGGTTGCCGCAACTGTCTCTCATCGCCGCGGCCCTCGCAGCCCAGCGCATGGGCTGGGGATTTTTCAACGTCTTCGCCGCGCCTGGGCTGGTCGCCGTCGCAGTCTCGTGGCTCGCGCTCGACCTGTCAGGTTACCTGGTGCACCGCGCCGAACACGCATCGAAGCTGCTCTGGCGCCTCCATCGTGTGCACCACTCCGACCCGGACGTCGACGTCACGACCACCTATCGATTCCATCCATTCGAGGTCGTGCTGCGAGCGGCAGCGCTCGTGGCCGTGGCTTTCGCGCTCGGCGTGCCGCTGGCGGCGGTGGCCGGCTACCTGCTGCTGTCCGCGGTGACCTCGCCGCTTTCGCACGCCAACCTGAGGTTGCCGGCGGGCCTGGAGCGGGCGCTGGGCTGGCTCGTCATCACACCTCGCATTCATCGCACGCATCACTCGCTGGACGCCAGCGACAGTGCATCGAACCTGGCGGTGTGCCTTTCGCTGTGGGATCGCCTGTTCGGCACGTACCGTGAGGCGCCGAGCCGAGGTTGGGACGCGCTGCGCTTCGGCGTGCCGAACCGGACCGTCGCCGAGGCCACGTCCATCCTGCGCATGCTGGCGGATCCGTTCCTGCCCGAGCAATCGACGCACGCGCAGGCGGTCGCCGCGTCCGGCCCGCCGTCGGAAACGGCCCTGACCCCATCGGCCGCGCCCCATGCTTGACGCAGCCAGGGGCGGAGCACACGATTATTTCGGCCAAGTTCGAGGGATCGTCATGAACTTCCGCAACGAGCACAGCCAGGCGAACCTGATCGAGCCCGAACTCATGTTCCGGCTTCGCGACGACAGGCCGACCCGGCCGGACAAGTCGCACTTGTCGGAAGCCTTGGACGCGTCGGACGAGTGCGGACACGGCCCGGCTCCCCGCCACTGAAGGGGACTCGGAGTCAGCCGATCTCGTGCCGAAGATCACGCGGCTGCCGGACGGCATCGAGGTGGTCGAGCAAAGCGTCGGGCGCGCCGTGGGCAGCTGGATCCTGCAGGTGCGCTGCCAGTGCGGTCGGCGCTGGTTCGAAGCGACCTCGGTCGACGCCACGCATTGCCCGCGTTGCGGCATGTATGTGTACATCGACTTCGTCGCAGGAGACGGGCCCAAAACCTGAGAGGCGGGTCACGAGGCGGTCGTTCGGCTCATGCGGGCTTTGACAATCCTGCGTATTCGATTGATTTAATTGGATCTTTGACGCACTCTTGCCGTCAGCCGCGAGCCTTGCGGCATCGGAGGCGTGGTAGCGACGGATGAGCACCTGGTTCGTTGTGCACACGAAGCCGCGCCAGGAGTCTGTCGCCCAGGAGCAGCTCGAGCGCCAGGGTTACCCCGTCTACCTGCCGCGCATGAGCCTGCCTCGGCTGCGACGCGGCCGCTGGTCGGACACCGTCGAACCCCTCTTTCCACGCTACCTGTTCGCCCAGGTCGAGGTCGGCGAGCAGGCCCTCGCGCCCATCCGGTCGACGCGGGGCGTCACCGCGGTGCTCAAGTTCGGGAACCGTTATGCGGAGGCGCCGGCCGGGCTGATCGAGTCGCTGCAGGCCCGCGC
This sequence comes from uncultured Gammaproteobacteria bacterium, assembly GCA_963843985.1. GTDB lineage: Bacteria > Pseudomonadota > Gammaproteobacteria > Steroidobacterales > Steroidobacteraceae > RPQJ01. Next base: position 145,650 of record CAWJMS010000011.1, read on the forward strand.
CGATGCGTCCGGTCTGCACGTGCTCGCGGATTCCGGCCTGCGCAAGGGCGACCGCCTGCGTATCATTGCCGGCCCCTTCGAGGGCTTCGAGGCCGTATTCGAGTGCGAACGCGGAGCCGACCGTTCCCGGGTGCTGCTCGACGTGCTGGGCGCCTCGACGTCCGTCACGCTCCCGGCCGGATTCATCGTCCCGGCGCTGACCGGCTATAGAGTGCGTTGACGTTGAACCGTGGCGACTACAATGCGCGCGTCGACGACAGGGCACCGACGGTAATCCGAGGCGACGTGACCCCGCTGGCATCCAGTCCGAGCACGCTGCTGGTCTGCACGGCCAACGTCTGTCGCAGCCCGATGGCAGAAGCCTTGTGGCGCGAGACTGCGCGTCGCTTGCGACGGACGCTGCCGGTGGCATCGGTCGGGCTCGACGCCGAACCGGGCACGCCGCCCGATCCGGCGTGCGTGGAACTTCTCGCGGAGCGCGGGATCGATTTGAGCGCGCACCGGGCGAATCGGTTCCGGGCGGCGAGCGCGATGCGCTACGAACTGGTGCTGGTGATGGAGCACGAGCATTTGCGGCGCATCATGGGCCTGGCGCCGGCGCTGGCGGGCCGGGTGCACCTGCTCGGGCGCTGGGGAGCGGGACCGATCGACGACCCCACCGGGGCGAGTCGGCCGGTGTATGAGGATTGCATGGACCGGCTCGACCAGTCGGTCATGGCGTGGATGAACAGGATCGTAAGCACGAACGATGCGACAGCGAGTCGATGACATGAGCGTTTCGCGGCGGCGGGTACCGGCCGCGTGCATCCTGCTGGCGGTTGCGCTGCTGAGCGGCTGCCTCAGTGCGAACATCAACGAGTCGACCGTGGAGCAGGCCAACAAGAACGCGCCGACGCAACCGGTGAGCGGCGCCTTGCCGGCCACGCCGGTCATCGGCTCCACGGACTATCGCGTCGGGCCGCTCGACGTGCTGGACGTCGAAGTGTTCAGCGTGCCGGACCTCACCAAGTCCGTGCGCATCAGCGTCGGCGGTGAATTCACCATGCCGCTGGTCGGGACCATTCCGGCCGCCGGCAAGACCGTGGGCGAGATCGAGAAGGAGATCGCCGCGCGCCTCAAGGACGGGTTCATGGAGAACCCGCAGGTCACGGTGTTCGTGAAGGAATACATGAGCCAGCGGGTCACGGTCGAAGGCGCCGTGCGCGAGCCCGGCATCTTCTCGCTGACGGGCCGCACTTCGCTGCTGCAGGTCGTCGCGATGTGCAAGGGGCTCGACGAGCTGGCCAATCCGGGCGGCGTCGTCATCTATCGCAACATCGAAGGCCGTCGCTATGCCGCGGCGTTCGACATCCGCGAAATCCGTGCCGGACGCCTGATCGATCCCGAGGTGCTCGGCAGCGACATCGTCGTCGTGGACTTCTCGGGCGTCCGCTCGAACCTGAAGGACTTCCTGTACACGCGTTCCGGCCCTCGCCCTGTTCATGGTCCTGTAGGCATGGCAATCGAACAATCCGACCCCCGCGACGAGAGATCCCAGGCGGCTGCCGAGGCGGGCGCCGGGCGACGCGACCTGATCGACGCCTCGGCCGGGCGAATTGGGCCTGCCGCTGCCGATGGAATCGCGGGACGACGACACGGACGAGCTCACGCTGCGCGACCTATGGAACATCCTTCTCAAGCACCGGTGGACGGTGCTGGGGTGCACGGCGCTGGTGACCATCATCGCGCTCGTCTGGGCGCTGCTCGAGACGCCGCTGTACCGCTCGAGCGCCACGCTGCAGATCGAGACATCGTCGCTGCGCATCATCAACCTGGAGGGCGTCGAAGCCCTCGACACGAGCTATGACTTCATGGGCACGCAGATCGAACTGATCAAGAGCCGCGCGCTGGCGGAGCGGGCAGTGCGCAAGCTCGGGCTCGTATCCGACCCGGCCTTCCAGAATGCCGTGTCCAAGCCGAGCGGCCTGGCGAGCGTCATCGCGCTGTTCCGTGGCCAGGACGGGAAGCCGAAGCTGTCGACGCAACCGCTGGCGAATCGAGAAGCCGACGCCACCGACCAGGTGATGAACAATCGGGTGGTGGCCATGGTGCCCGACTCACAGCTCGTGCGGATCAGTTTCGTGAGCCCCGATCCGTTGGTCGCGGCAAAGGTGGCCAACGGCCTCGCGCAGTCGTTCATGGAGGCGAATATCAGCCGGCGCGACGAGAACTCTCAATATGCCCGCACTTTCCTCGAAGACCGGCTGGCGCAGCTGAAGGTCAAGCTCGAGGACAGCGAGCGCGCGCTGATCGCATTCGCGCAGCAGCAGCGCCTGGCCAGCGTCGACCAGAACACGTCCCTCGCGACCGCCAATCTCCAGCAGCTCAATAACGCGCTGGGCATGGCCACGACGGAGCGCATCCGGGCCGAGGCGAACTGGCGCCAGGCGCAGGCGGTGGGCTCCGTCTCGTCGGACGCGATGAAGAGCCCGCTGCTCGACAAGCTGCGCCAGACGCGCGCGGACCTGAAGACCGAGTACGAGTCGAAGCGGGCGACGTTCAAGCCCGAGTACCCCGAGATGCAGAGCCTCGCGCGCCGCATCGCCGAGGTCGAGGCGCGCATCCAGGAGGAAGTCGGGGAGTACACCCGGGCGGCCCGCGCCGAGTACGAGTCGGCCCGCGCCAACGAAAACCTGCTGCGGGAACAGGTCGCCGCGCTGCAGTCCGAGCTGCTCGACCTGCAGGGCCGCAGCGTGCAGTTCAATATCCTGAAGCGCGAATCGGACACGAATCGCCAGCTGTACGACGCGCTGCTGCAACGCTACAAGGAGATCGGTGTCACGCGGCGGCGCGGCCAACAACGTCTCGCTGGTGGACGGAGCCATGCCCGGCTACCGGTTCGAGCCGGACATCCGGCGGCGCACCGTCATCGGGCTGTTGCTCGGCCTGTTGCTCAGCTTTGGCCTTGCCTTCCTGCTCGAGCGCCTCGACGAGACCATCAAGACGCCGGAGGACATCGAGCGTCACCTGCGCCTGCCGGTCATCGGCATCGTGCCGAAGATCGCGGAAGGGTTGCTCGAATCGGCGGCGATCAATCCGCGATCCTCGTTCTCGGAAGCGTACCGCTCGTTGCGCACGGGCCTGCAGTATGCAACCGAGTCCGGGGCACCGAGGGTGCTGCTGGTGACGAGCGCGCTGGCCGGCGAGGGCAAGACCACGACAGCCGTGATGCTGGCGCGCAAGTTCGCGCAGCTCGGCGTCAAGGTGCTGCTGATCGACGGCGACCTGCGCAAGCCGTCGCTGCACACGCGCCTCGGCCTCGGCAACGAGTCGGGTCTCAGCGACTTCCTGTCGGGCGAATCGGACGGGCCGTCGATCTTCCAGTCGACGACCGAAGCCAACCTCACGGTCGTCACCTCCGGGGCGAGCCCGCCGAATCCCGCGGAGTTGCTGGCCGGCGCGCGCTTCCGGTCGTTGCTCAACAGCGCCGTCCAGGAATACGACCATGTCATCATCGACGGGCCGCCGTTGCTCGGGCTCGCCGACGTCCCGATCATCGCGAACGCCGCCGACAGCACGCTGATCACGATCGAGGCCGGTAACGCCCGGATCGGCGTGCTGCGGGGAGCGTTGAAGAGGTTGTTCGCGGTGCGCGCGCGCATTGCCGGCGCGTTGCTCGTGAAGTACGACGCCCGGGCCGCGGGCCAGGGCTACGGCCACGGTTACGGATATTCCGACTACTACTACCGCTACGCGGAAGGCCCGGATACGCGGCGCCTGAAGCGGTCCTGACCGCATGCCGGCGGGTGCAGCGGGTCGGCCGTGGCGGCTGGCGCTGCTCGCGGTGCTGGCGGCTGCGAGCTGTGTTTGCGGCCTGGCGCATCGTCGCGCTATGCGATGGCCGATCTGTATGCCGACGCCGATCCGGAACGCGCGCTCGCAGTGGCGTGACGACCACCCGCGTGCACTGCTCAAGCTCGCCGAGCAGCGGCTGATCCAGGGCCGGCTGGACGACGCGGAGGCGCTCGCGCGTCGCGCGCTGGCGTCGGACCCGCTCGACGGCCGGGCGTATCGGGTGCTCGGCAACGTGGCCGGATTGCGCCACGACGCGAGGCAGCAGCAGGCGATGATGGAACTCGCCGTGCAACACGCGCCGCGCGACGTGCCGGCGCGCGCCTGGGCTGCGCAACTCGCGCTCACGCAGCAGGACGCCGCCGGCGCCGTGAGGAACTACGATCGCATGCTGCGCGTCGCGCCGGAGCAGCAGCCCATCGTGTTTCGCGTGCTGATCGGTCTCGCGTCGATTCCCGAGGGACGGGCGGCGCTCGTCGCGACCCTGGCCACGCAGCCGCCGTGGCGCGCGGAGTTTCTGCGCGACGTGACTTACGGACTGCCGAGCGCGGCCGATCTCTCGTCGCTGTTCGTCGGCCTGCGCGCGCACGGCGGATTGAGCGTGGAGGAGAACGCGAACTACCTCGCGCGCCTGGTGAAGGACCGACTTTGGGACCAGGCGTTCGTGGCCTGGGCCAGCGGACTGTCGGCACGGCAACTGGCCGGCATCACCGCACCGATGGACGGCGGATTCGAGGACCCGTCCCCGGGCAGCGGGCCGTTCGACTGGCTGATCACGCGCCGCCCCGGCATCGACGCGTCGGTGCTGTCCTTGCCGGACGGCTCCGGCCATGCCCTCCGGGTCGAGTTCCAGGGCCAGCGCAGCGAGTTTCGCGACGTGCGTCAACTTCTGCTGCTGCCGGCCGGGCGCGGCTACCGGCTGGAGTGGCGCAGCCGGTTCGACGGGCTCGACACGCCACGCGGCCTGCGCTGGACGGTGACGTGCGCGGACGGCCCGGCGGGGCCCCTGCTTGCGACGCCGCCGATGGCCGGGACGCGCCCCTGGCAGGCCGACTCGGCGGACTTCGACGTGCCGGCCGGTTGCCCGGCCCAGTGGCTGGTCCTGGAACTCGACGCCCGGATCGCCGCGGAAACGCTGGCTCGCGGGACGGCGTGGTTCGACGACGTGCGGATCGTCGTCTCCGGGAGGTTCGTAGGCCGATCGCCACGGATCGTGATAGATTTGGCACAGTTCGGCGCGGTGCGCGCCGGCGTGAGGAGCGCAAGGCATGAAGGACATTGCACGCTGGTCCGCGTTCGTCGCGATCTCGATGCTCGTGGCCGCCAACGCGACCGCGCAACAGACGGCTGCGCCCGCGCAGCCGGCAGCCGCGTCCGAGACTGCCTGCCGCGGCCGGTGCGGCTCCGGCCGCCAGCGGCCCCAACGTCGCCTCGGTTGCCGAGGCCAACGGGCGGGCCATGCTGAACCGCGGGCCGGTCTCCACGGTCGCCAAGCAGTCCGAGCGGCTGCAAGTGGGCGATCGGCTGGTCGTCCTCGAGCAAGGCGTGATCAAGGTGCAGTTCGACACGGGTTGCATGGTCACGATCGATTCGCCGCAGGTGTATACGGTTCCGGCTACCGCGCCGTGCGCGCCGGGAGAGACGGAGCGAGGGGTTTACGCGGCGACCCCAGTCTCGGGCACGGGTGCCGTGGCGACCGCCAGCAGCGGCGAATGGGCGAAGTGGGGACTCGTCGCGCTCGGCCTGGCCACGCCACTGCTGCTGCTGTCCGACAGTTCCCAGGGCAGCCCCATCAGTCCCTGATCCCGGATGCCCGCCGGCGGGCTCGGCTGGGCCCTGGTCTCAAATCGCGTCATCTTCTGGCTGACATCGGCCACGCTGGTGCTCGCGCTGGCCGCGGGCGGCGGGCAGGGTTCGTTCATCGAAACCCTGGTCGCACTGCCGGGGCTGCTGCTCATCCTCGTCGCGGCTTTTAATGCAGGTGCGGACAGGGTTCCGTCGGGTCGCCCGCTGTGGTTCTGGCTGCTGCCGGCGGCCTTGCTGGCACTGCCGCTGCTGCAGCTCATACCGTTACCGTATGCCGTCTGGAGTGACCTGCCCGGTCGCGCGTCGCTGACCGCAGGCCTGGCGGCGGCAGGGGTCGATCCGGCGGTGGGCGCCTGGACGCTGTCGAGGTTCGCGACGGAAGGCGTGCTCTGGTCGGCGATCGTGCCCGCCGGCGTATTCATGGGCGCCGCGCTGCTGTCCGACACGCAACGGCGAGCACTGGTGATGGTGGCGCTGGCATTTGCCGCAATCAGCGCCTTCGTCGGGCTCTGGCAACTGATGGACGGGCCGACGAGCGCGCTCTACCTGTATCGCATCACCAATGAGGGCGAGGCCGTCGGGCTGTTCGCCAATCGCAATCACCTCGCAAGCCTGCTGGCGGTCTCGCTGCCGATCACCGCGGGATTGCTCGCCGACCGTGTCCGCGACCCGCTGCACGGCGCTCGCGACCTGCAGGTCTGGTGGTTCACGGCGTTGATGGTGCTGTTCAGCGTGAGCGTGACGGCCACGCATTCGCGCGCGGGCTTCGGGCTGTTGATGCTCAGCGTGCTCGCGAGTGCAGTAGTGTTGCTGAGTGCGCGGAAAAGCGGTCGATGGGCGGGCGCCAGACCGTGGCTGCAGGTAAGCGCCGTGCTGGCGGGCGTGCTGATCGTTCAGTTCACGCTCTACGGGATGCTGAGCCGAGTCGAGCGCGACCCGCTGGAAGAGCATCGGTGGGAACTGGCCGCCAACACGCTGCAGGCCGCTGCGCCGGCGCGAGGGCTCGGCTATGGGCTCGGCACGTTCGTGCAGGCGTACGACGAGATCGGCGATGCGAGCGCGGACATTCCGTTCTACGTGAACCACGCGCACGACGACTACGTCGAACTGTGGCTCGAAGGCGGCGTGCCGGCGATGCTGCTCACGCTCGGCGCCTTGATCCTGCTCGGCGCGCAAGTCGTTCGGCTGGCGCGGATCGGGCCGAGCGACGCGGGCGTGAACCTGCAAGGGTACGGGCTGCGCATCGGGGCCACCGCCGCGTTGCTGCTGCTGGCCCTGCACTCCATCGTCGATTACCCGTTGCGCACGCTCACCCTCGCCACGCTGGCCGGCCTGCTCGCGGCGGTGCTGCTCGGACCGGAACGGCGTCACAGTCGGGCACCCGGTGCGGTGGCACATACCGCGCAATTTCAGTAGAGTAGGGGCCTTGTTCAATCGTTGAACAAGCCGACTGCCGCTGCCCAAACGCAGTACCCGGTAGTGCGGTAGCCATTCCGCGACCCCTCCGATGGACGAAATACACCTACGCCTGCTGAAGGCGATCCAGGCGAATCCGCAGGCGACGCAACGCGAGCTTTCGGAAGCGCTGGGCGTGAGCCTGGGCAAGGCGAACTACTGCCTGCGGGCGCTGGTGGACAAGGGCTGGGTCAAGGCCCAGAACTTCCGGGCCAATCCCAACAAGCTGGGCTACGCGTACCTGCTGACGCCGTCCGGCATCGATGCCAAGGCGCGGCTCACCGTCCGGTTCCTGCGGCGCAAGCTCGACGAGTACGACATGCTGCGCGCGGAAATCGAGGAACTGCGGCGCGAGGCCGAGATGTAACCATGGCAAAGCTGCTGGTCACCGGCGCGGACGGATTCATCGGCTCGCATCTGACCGAGGCGCTGGTGCGCAAGGGCCACGACGTCCGCGCGTTCGTGCTCTACAACTCCTTCAACTCCTGGGGTTGGCTCGATCAATGTGCGCCCGACGTCAAGGGCAAGTTCGAAGTCTTCGCCGGCGACATCCGCGACCCCAATGGCGTGAAGGAGGCGATGAAAGGCTGCGACGCCGTCCTGCACCTCGCGGCGCTGATCGCCATTCCCTATTCGTATCACTCGCCCGACACCTACATCGATACGAACGTGAAGGGCACGCTGAACGTGCTGCAGGCGGCCCGGCAACTGGACGTCAGGCGCGTCATTCACACGTCCACGAGCGAGGTGTACGGAACGGCGCGATTCGTCCCGATCACCGAGGAACACCCGCTGCAGGGACAGTCGCCGTATTCGGCGTCGAAGATCGCCGCGGACCAGCTGGCGTATCGTTCTACGCCTCGTTCGGCACGCCGGTGGTCATCGCGAGGCCGTTCAACACGTATGGCCCGCGGCAGTCCGCACGCGGTCATTCCGACGATCATCACCCAGCTTGCCAATGGCCATCGGCAGATCAAGCTCGGGCCGTCTGCCGACGCGCGACTTCAACTTCGTGAACGACACGGTCGAGGCGTTCATCTCGCGCTCGACTCGGACCGCGGCCTCGGTGAAGTCGTCAATTTCGGCAGCAATTTCGAGGTGTCGATCGGCGATACCGCCGCGCTGATTGCGGAGATCATGGGCACGAAGCTCGAGATCGTCACGGACGAAGTCCGGCTGCGACCGGCCCAGTCCGAGGTCGAACGGCTCTGGGCCGACAACTCCAAGGCGCGCGACCTGTTCGGCTGGACACCGCGTCACGGCGGCCGCGACGGACTGAAGCGCGGCCTGGCCGCCACCATTGAATGGTTCGTGAACCCCGACAACCTGCGCGGCTACAAGGCGGGGATCTACAACCTGTGAGCGCCTTGCCGACCGAGTCCCCGCTGGCGGCGGCCGTCCTCGCAAGGCTGCAGCAGGCGCTGGGTGATCGCACCGCCGCGCTGCACGAGCCGGTCTTCGCCGGCGCGGAATGGTCGTACCTGAAGGAATGCCTCGACACGACCTTCGTCTCGTCGGTGGGCAAATTCGTGGATCGATTCGAAGCCGACCTTGCCGCGTACACCGGAGCACAGCATGCGGTGGCGGTGGTCAACGGCACCGCGGCGTTGCACGTGGCTCTGCTGCTGGCAGGCGTCGAACCAGGGGACGAGGTGCTGGTGCCGACGCTCACCTTCGTGGCGACGGCCAATGCCGTGCGGTACTGCGGCGCCACGCCGCACTTCGTGGACAGCAGCGAGGCCACGCTCGGCATGGACCCGGCCGCGCTGCGTGCGTGGCTGGCTGCGACGACCGAGCTGCGCTCGGGAACCTGCGTCAACCGTCGTACGGGGCGCCCGATTCGCGCGTTGCTGCCCGATGCACACGTTCGGCCATCCGTGTGACCTCGACGGCCTGCTCGCCGTGGCCAGCGACTTCGGCCTGGCGCTGGTCGAAGACGCGGCCGAGTCGATCGGCAGTTATTACCACTCGCGGCATACCGGCACCCTCGGCCGGCTCGGAACCCTGAGCTTCAACGGCAACAAGACCATCACCACCGGCGGCGGCGGCGCAATCATCACCAATGACGCCGAACTGGCGCGGCGCGCCAAGCACCTGACGACGACCGCGAAGGTGCCTCACCGTTGGGAATATGTGCACGACGAGGTCGGGTTCAACTATCGCCTGCCCAACATCAACGCGGCCCTCGGTTGCGCGCAGCTCGAGCAACTCCCGGGCTTCCTCGAGTCGAAGCGCCGGCTGTTCGAGCGGTACGACGCCGCCTTTCGCGACCTGCCGTCGGTCCGCCTGATGCGCGAGCCGGCCGGATGCGTCAGCAACTACTGGTTGCAGACGCTGGTGCTCGACGACGGCGGTGGCAGGCGAGCGCGATTCGGTTCTCGCGGCCACCAATGCGGCCGGCCTCATGACGCGACCGGCCTGGGGGTTGATGCATCGGCTCGCGCCGTATGCGCGATTGTCCTCGCGCGCCGACGCCGGTGGCGGAGTCGCTGGAGCGGCGCATCGTCAACATCCCGAGCAGCGCGGGGCTGGCGTGACGCCGTTGCTGCTGGTCGGCGGCGGCGGTCATTGCCGGTCGTGCATCGACGTGATCGAAAGCGAGGGTCGGTTTCGCGTCGCCGGGATCGTCGACCGTGCCAGGGACTCGGGTCCGGTGCTGGGGTATGCGGTGCTGGGTGACGACACCGATCTCCGACACCTCATCGCAGGCTGCCCGGATGCCCTGGTGACCGTCGGCCAGATCAAGTCTTCCGACGCGAGGCGTCGCCTCCATGCGCTGCTGACAGGTGCCGGTGCGCGATTGCCGGTCATCGTGTCGCCGCGCGCGCACGTTTCGCGTCACGCGGAAATCGGGGCGGGCACGATCGCAATGCACGGCGCCGTCGTCAATGCCGGCGCAGTCGTGGGCGCCAACTGCATCATCAACAGTCTCGCGCTCGTCGAGCACGATGCGACGATCGGCGCGCACTGTCACATCGCCACGGGCGCACGCGTCAATGGCGGCGTGTCGATCGGCGCCGGCACATTCGTCGGCAGCGGCACGGTGATTCGCGAGGGGGTTCGCATCGGAGCCGACGTGATCATCGGCGCAGGCAGTGTGGTCCTCGGCGACGTCGCGGACGGCGCCAGCGTCCGGGGCATCGCATGAGTATCGGCCGGGTGCTCGTGATCGCCGAGGCCGGGGTGAACCACAACGGCGATCTCGATCTCGCGCGGCGGCTCGTCGAGTGCGCAGCCGAGGCGGGTGCCGACCTCGTCAAGTTCCAGACCTTCGTCGCAGACCGGCTGGTGACCCAGGGAGCGCGCAAAGCCGACTATCAGCAGCAGGCGACGGATGCATCGGAGTCCCAGCACTCGATGATCCGTCGGCTCGAACTTTCGACGGACGCGCATCGGATGCTCGATCGACCACTGCCGGCGGCACCACGTCGGATTCTTCTCGTCCGGATTCGACGAGGCGAGCGTCGACCTGCTGGCGGAACTGGGGCTGGCACGCTTCAAGATTCCGTCTGGGGAAATCACGAACCTGCCGTACCTGCGCCACGTGGGACGGCTCGGCAAGCCGATCATCCTGTCGACCGGCATGGCCCGGCTGGACGAGATCGAGGCCGCGCTCGTGGCGCTCGAGACGGCCGGTACGCCGCGCAGGTTGATCACGGTCCTGCATTGCAATACCGAGTACCCGACGCCGATGACGGACGTGAACCTGCGCGCGATGCTGACGATCCGCGACACCTTCGGCGTGCAGGTCGGCTATTCGGATCACACGGTCGGGATCGAGGTGGCGGTGGCCGCGGTCGCGCTGGGCGCGACGGTCATCGAGAAGCACTTCACGCTGGATCGGAACCTGCCGGGGCCGGACCATCGTGCGAGCCTCGAACCCGACGAGTTCAAGGCCATGGTGCGCGCCATCCGCAACATCGAGCAGGCGCTCGGCGATGGCGTCAAGCGACCGAGCCCGAGTGAGTCGAAGAACCTGCCGATTGCGCGCAAGTCGCTGGTGGCGACGCGACTTCATTCGCGCCGGCGAGTCGTTCTCGGCCGCCAACCTGGGCGCGAAGCGGCCCGGCGACGGAATCTCGCCGATGCGCTGGGATGAGGTCGTCGGCCAGGTGGCGCGACGGGATTTCGCACCCGACGAGCTGATCGAGCTGTGAGAAGGATCTGCGTCGTCACGAGTACCCGGGCGGACTACGGCCTGTTGCGTTGGGTCATGGAAGGCCTCCGCAGCGCCACGGGTGTCGAGCTGCAGGTGCTGGCGACCGGAGCGCACCTGTCGCCGCAGTTCGGACTCACGTACCGCGAGATCGAAGCGGACGGCTTCTGGATCGATCGCAAGGTCGACATTCGGCTCGAATCCGACACGGCCGTCGACGTGAGTCGATCGATGGGACTGGCGCTTGCGGGCTGCGGCGAAGCCCTGCGCGACCTGCGACCGGACGTGCTCGTCGCTGCTCGGCGACCGATACGAGATCCTTGCGGTCGCGGCCGCAGCTGCGATCGCCCGGGTTCCCATCGCGCACCTGCATGGCGGGGAGACGACCGAAGGGGCATTCGACGAAGCCATGCGCCATGCCATCACCAAGATGTCGCACCTGCACTTCGTGGCGGCCGAGCCGTACCGGAGGCGGGTGATCCAGATGGGCGAGCATCCGGATCGGGTGTTCCTGGTCGGCGGCCTCGGCGTCGACAGCATCAAGCGGGCGCACCTGCTCGAGCGAACCGAGCTCGAGGCCTCGCTCGATTTCCGTTTCCGGGACGCGGAATCTCCTCGTCACCTTTCATCCGGTGACACTCGAGCAGTCGACGGCCGCCGCCCAGGCGACCGAATTGCTCGCCGCGCTGGAGCCGCTCGAGCGATACCGGGCTCATCTTCACGATGCCCAATGCCGACACGGACAGCCGCAGCATCTTCGGCCTGATCGAACGGTTCGTGGCCGCGCATCCCAATGCGAAGGCGTACACGTCGCTCGGACAAGTCCGCTACCTCTCCTGCGTCGCGCAGGTCGATGGCGTGGTCGGGAACTCCTCGAGCGGCCTCGCGGAGGTGCCGTCGTTCCGCAAGGGCACGATCAACATCGGCGATCGCCAGCGGGGACGGCTGAAAGCCGACAGCGTGATCGATTGCGCGCCCGAGCGTGAATCGATTCGCGCGGCCATCGACCAGCTCTATTCGCCGTCGTTCCAGGCCGTGCTGTCGCAGGTCGTCAATCCGTACGGCGACGGCGGCGCCAGCGACAAGGTGGTCGATGTCCTCCGCACGCATCCGCTGGGACGGCCTCCTGAAGAAATCGTTCTACGAGGTGCCCGTCCACCCGTGAGGGCCGTAGCCGCATGACGACATCCTCCGAACGTCCGTGGCGTCGCGCGTTGCTGCCCGAGTCGGCCACGCTCCAGCAGGCGATCGAGACGCTGGACGCCGCCGCGCTCAAGATCGCGCTGGTGGTGACCGGAGATGACGTGCTGGTCGGCACGATTACCGACGGCGACATCCGGCGCGCGCTGTTACGCGGCCTTGGCCTGCAAAGCTCGATCGAGACCGTCGTGCATCGCGAACCGTTCGTCGCGCCGCCGGGGATGGATCGCGAGATGGTCCGGCACCTGATGCACGCCAACAAACTGCTGCACGTGCCCGTCGTCGACCGCGACCACCGGTTGGTGGGCTTGCACCTCTGGGAAGAGTTGAACCTGCCGGTGGAGCGCCCGAACACCGTGCTGATCATGGCCGGCGGTGCGGGCTCGCGACTGCGCCCCTACACGGAGAACTGCCCGAAGCCGATGCTGCCGGTGGCCGGCAAGCCGATGCTGGAGCACATCGTCGAACGCGCCCGCGGCCAGGGTTTCCGGCGCTTCGTGTTCGCCGTGCATTACCTCGGCCACGTGATCGAAGAGCATTTCGGCGCCGGCGAGCGGTGGCAGATCCAGATCGATTACCTGCGCGAGCAGTCGCCGCTCGGCACGGCCGGCGCACTGTCGCTGCTCGACCCGCGCCCCGAACACCCGTTCGTCGTCTCGAACGGAGACGTGCTGACCGACATTCACTACGGCGAGCTGCTTGATTTTCACGCTCGACATGGCGCGGCGGCGACGATGGCCGTGCGTCAGCACGAGTGGCAGTATCCGTTCGGAGTGGTCCGCACCCGCGGCGTCGAGATTACGGGCTTCGAGGAGAAGCCGGTCACGTCGGCGCTGGTCAACGCCGGGATCTACGTGCTCGATCCGAACGCCATCGACTGCCTGATCGCAGCCGAACGCTGCGACATGCCGATGCTGTTCGAGCGACTTCGCGAGAAGGGCGGGCGAACGGTCGTCTATCCGATGCACGAGCCGTGGCTGGATGTCGGCAAGCCGGAAGACTATCTGGCCGTCCAGGATGGGGTGACGTGACCGCCTCGACGGAACGATTCCTGATCGTCAGCCTGGGTAGCATCGGTCGCAGGCACCTCCTGAATCTCAAACAGCTGCGGCCGAGGGCGGAGATCGGCGTGCTTCATTTGCGGACGCCATTCGATCGCACCGCAGCGACTGATGGCGCCGTTCATCATTTCGAATCGATCGAGGAGGCCATCGGCTTTGGTCCGGCGGCCGCCATCGTTGCTGGTCCAGCCAGCACGCACGTGACCGTCGCGCGGCGGCTTGCCGATGCCGGCATTCACCTGATGGTGGAGAAGCCGCTGTCCGCGAACGCAGAGGGTTGCAGGGAATTGGTAGCTACCGCTCGCCAGCGAGGCCTGGTGCTGATGACGGGCTATAACTTGCCTTTCCTCCCATCGCTTCGGCTCGCCAAGGATTGCCTGGACGGTGGCATGATCGGCAGGGTCCTCGCGGTTCGGGCCGAGGTCGGTCAGTACCTCCCGGATTGGCGCCCGGGCACCGATTATCGTACGGGGGTCAGTGCACGGCGCACGCTCGGTGGCGGCGCCTTGCTGGAGCTGAGCCACGAGCTGCATTACCTCTACTGGATGTTCGGGATGCCGTCGCGAGTCTCCGCCCGCGGGGGCAGGTACAGCGATCTCGAGATCGACGTCGAGGACCTGGTCGAAATCACGCTCGAATTCGATTCGCCGCGCCGGCTCGTCAACGTTCACCTCGACATGGTGCAGCGCACTCCATATCGCGTGTGCCGATTCATCGGCAGCGAAGGAACGCTCGTCTGGGACGCGATTCTCGACCGCATCGATGCCTATCGCGCATCGACGCAAGCCTGGGAGTCCGTGCCGGTGCGTACGCTGTCGGACCGAAACCAGATGTACGTCGACGAACTGACGCACTTCCTGGAGTGTATCGAGACCGGAACACGACCGATCGTCGACGGCACCGATGGGCTCAACACCTTGGCGCTCGCCGAGGCTGCTCGCCATTCACTGGCGACCGGTGCGACGGTGGAGGTGGCCGCACATGCGCGGTAGCGACTCGCGATGCATCGCCTTCATTTTCGCTCGTGGCGGCTCCAAGGGCGTGCCGGGAAAGAATATCCGGGAGCTGGCAGGTCGTCCGCTCATCGCGCACGCCATCGAAACGGCGCGGGCCTGCGCGAGGCTCGAGACGGTCATCGTTTCGACGGACGACGCCCGCATTGCCGAAGTTGCGCGTGCCTTCGGTGCCGAGGTTCCTTTCATGCGCCCGCCTGAACTTGCTACCGATTCCGCTCCGGAGTGGCTGGCCTGGCAACATGCCATAAACTGGCACCACCGCGAGCGCGGCCCGTTTGACGCGTTCGTCAGCCTGCCCACCACCTCGCCGCTACGCAGCGCTTCCGACGTCGAGCAGTGCCTCGACGTTTACCTTGCCAACGCGGACACCGATGTCGTCATCACCGTTCGGGAGTCGGAACGCAGCCCCTACTTCAACATGGTCCAGCTGGATCAGGACGGCTACGCGCAACTGGTGATCGATGGCGCGGCAGGGCCGACACGGCGACAGGACGCCCCGGTCGTGTACGACATGACGACCGTGGCCTATGTCGCGAAACCGGAGTTTGTGCTGGCCGCGTCGCGCATTTTCGAGGGCCGCGTGCGCACGGTCAACGTGCCGCGAGAGCGATCGCTGGATATCGATACGCCGTTCGATTTTCGACTTGCCGAATTCCTCATGCACGACCGACCGGAGCCACGATGAGATCGCTCGAACAACTGATGCGACTCGACGGTCGCGTCGCGCTCATCACCGGAGGGGCGGGGCACATTGGGTCCGCGATGGCGGAGACGCTGGCGGAACTGGGTTGTCACTTATGCCTGCTGGATTGCGACGAATCGCACCTCGAGCAGGTCCGGGCGCGTATCGCAGCGTCCTTTGGGGTCCGGGTGGAAACTATTGCCTGCGACCTCGAGAAGGAGGCCGCGCGAGCCCAATTGCTCACGGAGGTTCAATCGGTATTCGGCCGACTCGACATCCTGGTGAACAACGCGGCATTCGTAGGCAATCTCCAGCTCGAGGGGTGGGTCGCGCCATTCGAGCAGCAAAGCCTCGCCACCTGGCGGCGTGCGTTCGAGGTGAACCTGACCGCCGCGTTCCACCTGTGCCAGGCGTTCGCGCCATTGCTGCGAGCGGGCGGGGCAGGGTCCATCGTGAACGTCGGGTCGATCTATGCGTGTCTCGGGACCGGACCTGGGGCTTTACGAAGGGACTCCGATGGGCAATCCAGCCGCGTATGCCGCGAGCAAGGGCGGTATGGTGCAGTTGACGCGCTGGCTTGCCACGGTGCTGGCGCCGGACGTTCGCGTCAATTGCATCAGCCCGGGCGGAGTCGCGAGAGGGCAGCCCGAACCGTTTGTGACGCGATACGTCCAGCGGACGCCGCTGAAACGGATGGCGACTGAAGAGGACTTCAAGGGCGCAATCGCCTACCTGGCGTCGGACCTGTCGGAATATGTGACGGGCGAGAACTTGCTCGTCGACGGCGGATGGACCGCTTGGTAATCGCGAGGATTCGAAGTGTTCCTGCGTGAGCTGCTCGAGCGCATCCGGTTCTGGCGCGCGGCAGATCGCATCGGTCCGGACATCCCCTGGACGCACTGGCGGCTCCACTTCCGCAGTACGCAGCGCGCGCTTTGCCAGAGGCGATTTAAGCGATTCCCGGCCAGCGCGGAGTTCCGTCCGGGCGCATACGCCGTCGCCTGTTCGAAAATCGAGATCGGCGAGCGAGTGGTCATCCGTCCGGGCACGATGCTGTTCGCCAATCCGGATTACGACGGTCCGGGCATCGTTATCGAGGACGACGTGCTGATCGGCTCCGGTGTGCACATCTACAACGCCAATCATGCTTTCAAGGACCCCGGCAAACCGATTATCGATCAGGGGCACTCGCCGGCCCGGACCGTCACGCTGCGTCGCGGGTGCTGGATCGGGGCGAACGTGACGATTCTTGCCGGGGTCGAGGTCGGCGAGAACGCCGTGATCGGAGCCGGCAGTGTCGTTACTAAGTCGATACCGGCACATGCAGTCGCAGTCGGGAACCCAGCCCAACTTCTCTCGAAGGACGGCTGACGTTGGACACGCGCGCAGTCACTGACCAGAACGCGAACTGCGCTGAGCGTCTGGCGAAGTTCGATGCGACGCAACGGTGGGTTCTCGCGGATTCGTTGCTGCTGCAAGCGATCGCCGCTGATCGTCCGGTCGAGCGCGGTCCACGTGGTCGCCGATTGCAGAGCCTCGTGAAGTGGGCCGACCGGGTGTTCCTCGTCAGGCCCGTCCTTGTTCGCTGTTGGTCTCTTCGACTTGATCGTGAAATTGCGGCGGCAGCGAACCCAGCCGTGCACTGGCGATCGAATCTCTCGCCTGTTCGTGGGCTTTGGTGCCGGATCTGAGGAAGCGCTGTTCAATGAGTATAGCGGCGAGTCTCATCGGCCGGTCGTACGCGTGAGTCAGATCGACGTTGCATCGATGGGCCGAGTCCATCGGGTCAGCAGCAGGGAAGCCTTTCGAAGCTTGTGGACAGCATGCAGGACAGTTGTTGTCACGGTCCGCCAACTCCCGGATTCGCTTCGGGCCCGGAGGATTGATTTTCTGACGTACGGTGGAATGCGGCTGGGTGGGTACAGTTACATGCGGGCCTGGTTCGAAGGCATCCGCAATCAATGTGAATCGGACGCGGAGGTCTGCTTTCTTGCAGCCGATACGCCGGCGTTTGCTGCAGCGGATGCGGGAGCACGGACCCGGTACCTGCAGCATGGCTTCGTTCGACGCAGCCTTTTGTTGCCGGAGTTTGACTGCGTCGACGCCCTCAACAAGGACGAGACGGAGTATTTTCGACGGACGTTGCCGCGAGCGCGGGTTCGTCAGGCCAGGGGCGAAAAGGATGATGTGGACGAATTGTCCGACGAAATACTCGTCGCGTCTGTTTATGAACGGTCACAGGAGATGCAACGCATCATAGCCCGTGCTCGACTGGGCGCGGGTCAACGATCGTAGAGTCCGGGTCCGACCGCATCCACGCGAGGATCGGTCGTTCTGGACTAACGAGGTTGATTCGACCCTGGTCCAAATCGAGGACGGCGACGCACTCGTTCCACGACGCGTTGCACCGACTTCGACCGCGAATAGTGGTGTCGTGGTACTCGACTGCTCTCGCCGACTCTCTCAACTGCGGCATCGTGCCGGTCACGGTCAACGATGCGGCCACGCCAGCGATTGCCGATATGGTCTATCCCTTGCTGGATCGTGCGCTGCGGTGGTCGTGCGACCGGGAAAGGATTGCGGAGGTCATGCGAAGTGACGCTGCGTATCGCGCGACCCTTCAGGCGTTCGAGGCTGCTATGTGTCCCGGTTGAGCGGATGACGTTCGAAGGATTTGTCCCTCGATTGGTCGATGCGGCGCAACTGAATCCGCAGAACAACAATGCGCGGGTCGCCGACTCGATGGTCCGTCGATGACTACGACGTACGCACACTGGCCTACGACGTGCCGGACTCGGGGTGGCGTCGCGCCGCGGGGTGCGCGTCGTGCGACTGTGGCGCCGCCACGCCTGGAAGACGCACCTGCTTCTGCGGTATCTTCGCCCCAGCGGTGCGGTGTTCTATCCAGGGGTGACACCTGCCGACGTGGCGGTGGTGTCGTGGCCGCCGGTTACTTGGATTTAGCGGGCATCATCGCCACGCTGGAAGGGCTCGTCGGTAACACGAAACGTGAGCAGTTCTATTTGTCAGCTGCCGGCCACACGGTGCATTGTCAGCCTGTTGGGGACGCTGGGCTGAGGCGCTGCGACCGCATCCTTAAGTCAGCCGATCACGTCATTGCAATCAGTCCTTTTCTGGCACGAATGGGTCGGGCGCGCTACGGCGAGAGCTTCACCGTGCTGCCGCTTGGGATCGACGTCGAAACTTTTCATCCCCGGCCGGGCGAGTCGACGTATGTGCGAGAAGGCCTGCATGTGGTCTCTGCCGGTCGCGTCGCGGCGCACAAGCGGCCTGAGGTGTTCCTGA
>CAWJMS010000012.1:0-8034 GCA_963843985.1 uncultured Gammaproteobacteria bacterium
GAATATTTCGGCGCCAGCGAGGAAGTCAATTTTTCGGACCTCGATTTCGCGATGGTCGGCCCCATCGTCCGCGACGCCTCGGCTTCGTTCGACAAGTACTGGAACTCGCCGCTGGCCTACCCCATCTCGTTACTGTCGCCGCAAGGCGTGACGACGGAAGCGCTCGACGCGCTGCGCAAGGAGGGGATGCCGCGGATCGAGACCGAGGCGCAATCGAAGTTCGCACAGGAACTGAAGCAGAACGACGCGGTGCAGCGCCTGGTGTCGGGCGATTGGCCCATGCAGTGGAGCGCCCGCTTCCGCTTCATTTCGGACGATCCCGCCAAGGCCGAAGGCAAGGGCCAGGGCCTGGGCGGATCCGACGTGCTCGCGTTGCTGGGACCGGTCGTTTCGCAGACGAAAGAGAAGCTGACGGTGATCTCGCCGTACTTCGTGCCGGGCGAAAAGGGCACGGAGGCATTCGTGAAAGTCGCGAAGAACGGCGCCGGCGTCCGCATCCTGACGAACTCGCTGGCCGCAAATGACGTGGCAATGGTCTACGGCGGCTACTCCGAGTGGCGCAAACCGCTGCTCAATGGCGGCGTCCAGCTCTGGGAGTTGAAGCCGACGCGCGGCACCACCGTGAAATCGAGCATGTTCGGTTCCTCGGGCGCCAGCCTGCACACCAAGGCGCTGACGGTGGACGGCCGGCTGACGTTCGTCGGCAGCTACAACATCGACCCGCGCTCCACGTCGCTCAACTGCGAACAAGGTGTCTTCGTCGACGACCCCGTCATCGCCTCGCAGCTCGAGGCGATCTTCAGGACGGAGTCGTCGTCGGCTCGCGCGTGGCAGGTGACCTTGCAGGACGGCAAGATCCAGTGGAACGACGGCACGACTACGCATGACAGCGCGCCGGACGCCTCGATGGGGCGCAAGTTCCAGGCCTGGTTCGCCCGCGTGTTCCCGGTCAGCTCGCAGCTCTGACCGAACGACCCGCGCCGGTCCACTGCCGGGACACCGTTGGATGCAATCGCGCCCTCGCCCACCGAGGTTTCCCATGTCCGAACGTCGTTCCGCCGCTGCAGCGGCTGCTTGCCTGTTGTTCGCCACTTGGACGTCGCGGGCAGCGGCTCCGGATGCGGTCCCGGCGGAAGTGCGTGATTTGCAGCGCGAGGCGATAGCCGATCGGCGCGCCTACGAAACGCTGCGCGACCTCACCGAGCGCGTCGGCAACCGGCTGGCAGGCAGCGCCGGCGACGCGCGGGCCGTGGAATGGGCGCTCGCGACCCTGCGTGCGCAAGGCTTCCAGAACGTACGCGCCGAACCGGTGACGGTGCCGCGCTGGGTTCGCGGCGACGCCAGCGTGCAGCTGGTGGGCGACCCGGAACCGAACCTCAACGTGCTCGCGCTCGGCGGTTCGGTGGGCACCGGGGGCCGCACCGTGGAAGGCGACGTCGTCGCCGCAACGACGGTGGGCGAACTCAAGCGCCTGACGCGCGAGGCCGTCACCGGCAAGATCGTGTTCCTGTACCAGCGCATGCTCGAGACGCGCAACGGCATGGACTACGGTCCGACGGTGGACAACCGCGTCGATGGCGCGATCGAAGCCGCCAAGCTCGGCGCACTGGCTGTCGTCATCCGCGCCGTCGGCAGCGATGATGCCGACCGTCCCCACACGGGCAGCCTGCATTACGCGGACGGCGTGCCACGCATTCCCGCGTTCGCCATCGGCAACGCCGGCGCGGACCGGCTGATGGACCGTATCGCGCGCGGCCCGGTACGGCTGCGCCTGTCGAGCACGTCCCGTTGCGAGGGCACGGCACAGAGCGCGAACGTGATCGGCGAGATGCCGGGGCGCGGCGCGGCGACCGATCCGGCCACAGAAGAATTCGTGATCCTCGGCGCGCATCTCGACTCGTGGGACGTCGGCACGGGCGCGCAGGACGACGGCGCGGGCGTGGTCACGGTGATCGAGGCCGCACGCCGCATTGCCGGCATGAAGCAGCGGCCGCTGCGCACGCTGCGCGTGGTGCTGTTCGCCAACGAGGAGTTCGGGCTCTCGGGAGCCCGGCAATATGCGCTGGACCACGAAGCGGAACTCGGCCGGCATGCCGCCGCCATCGAAGCGGATCTCGGCTCGGGCCGCGTGTTCCGTTTCGAGAGCCAGGTACGGTCGATCGACCTGCCGTCGGTCGTGCGCATGGCGGGTCTGCTCGCGCCACTTGGCGTACCGTTTACCAGCAACGACAGCGGCGGCGGCGCCGACATCGGCCCGATGCGCGAACGTGGCGTGCCTGCGTTCGAGTTGCAACACGACGCGTCGAAGTACTTCGAGATCCACCACACCGACGCCGACCGGCTCGATCGCGTCGACGCACTGGACCTGGCCTTCAACGTCGCCGCATACGCAACGGTCGGGTGGGCGCTCGCGGAACAGCCGGCGCGATTCGCTCCACTCGACCGCACCTGGCCGGCCGTCAGCGGCGGCGTACAGGCCTGCGAGTGGCGGCCCTAGCAGGCCTGCACGCCGCCGCGCGGGCGCATCGCGCGAAAGACAGGCGTTTTGGAATTTCGATCCATTTCTTTAGATTCCGGCCATGCCCCACGACCCAGCCAACCTCGAGTTCACGCCCGACCAGATGCTCGCGATGGGCCGCGCTGTCGTCGCGCGCTCGGTCGCGCACCTCGCGACCGTCGGCACGCAGCCGATCTGCGGAGACGTCGATGCCGCCGAGCTCTGCCGGTCGTTGCGCGAGTCCGTGCCCGAGGCGGGCAGCGAGCTCGATCCGCTGCTCGACCGGCTGTTCAACGACCTCATCCCGCGCTCGTTCACGGCCTCCGGGCCGGGGTATCTTGCGTACATTCCGGGCGGCGGCGTGTATCCCGCGGCGCTCGCCGACTTCATTGCCGACACGACCAACCGCTACACCGGCGTCTGGACGGCGGCCCCCGCGCTGGTGCAGCTCGAAGCCAACGCGCTGGACTGGCTGCGCGAATGGATGGGCTTTCCCGCGGGCACGGCGGGGCTGTTCACCACCGGCGGGTCGATGGCCGCCTTCAATGCCGTCGTCTGCGCGCGTGAGCGCTTGCTGGGCACCGACATCCGTTCGGGCACGCTCTACACGTCCAATCAGGCGCATCACTGCATCGAGAAGGCGGCGAAGCTGGCCGGCATCGCGGCCGACCGGATACGGATGATCCCGGTGGACGCCGACTACCGCATGGACGTGGCCGCGCTCTCGAGAGCCATCGCGCGCGACCGTGCGCAGGGGCTGCGCCCGTTCTTCGTCAACTCGTCGGCCGGCACCACCAATACCGGCGCGGTGGACGACCTCGATGCCATCGCCGACCTCGGTGCGCGGGAACAGTTGTGGCACCACGTGGACGGCGCGTATGGCGCGTTCTTCCACATGTGCCCCGAGTTGCGGCCGCTGCTCGGCGGCCTGTCGCGCGCCGACTCGCTGACGCTCGACCCGCACAAGGGGATGTTCCTCCCTTATGGGACGGGCGCCCTGCTCGTTCGTGACGGCAGCGCGCTGCGCTCGGTGCATTCCACCACGGCCGGTTACCTGCCGCAGAACCAGGACGAGTTCTACGACCCGGCGCAGTACGGGCCGGAACTCTCACGCGGATTCCCCGGCCTGCGCGTCTGGTTGAGCGTCAAGATGTTCGGCGCAATGCGCTACCGCGCGGCCGTCGCTGAAAAGCGCTCGCTGGCGGTCTGGGCCGCCGAACGCGTGGCGGAGATTCCGGGCGTCGTGATGGACGCGCCACCGCAGCTGTCGCTGTTCGCGTTCCACCTCGAGGGTCCTGCGCTCGCCACGCAGGCCGCGCGCAATGCGGCCACCGAGCAGCTCGTGCAGCGCGTCACCGCGCGCGGCAGGATCATGCTCACCGGCTGCACGGTCGATGGCCGCTACCTGGCGCGGGTCTGTGTGCTCAGTTTCCGCACGCGACGGGCGGAGATGGAGACGTGCGTGCAACACCTGACGGAGGAAGCCGCGGCCATCCTCGCCACCGTCCGCTAGTCCAAGCGGACGACGCACAGCCGACCTTCGACCGCCGGTGATGCCGCTCGACCGGCCTCACCGACGCGCATCAAGCGACACAAGACATTGCGTTGTCGCCAAACGTAAACACTCTTGCGAGTGTTCCGCCGGCGCGACAGAGGCATAATCGACCTATCGACACCGTCGCCTCCCGGTTGGACCAGGCAATTCGCACCCCCCTTGCGGCCTGGCCCGACCTGGGGACGGCGGCACTCGGCACAGACGCGGCGTAGCGCGGCGGCCCGGTCCCTTCAGGTCCGGAAGCGTCCGCAAGGACAAGCTCCCGAGGTCGGCATATCATGCGGTCCGGTCGGCCCCCCACCGACTCGACGACCCCCTATCCACGCAAGAGCCAATCGACGCAGGCAAGAGCCACCGTCGTGGCGGTCGACCAGACGACGCGCTTGGTCACGCTCAAGGGAGCGGACGGCAAGAATTTCGACGTGGAGGCCGGCAAGCATGTCGAACACCTCGACCAGCTCAAGCCCGGCGACGTGGTCGCGGCCACTTTCACCGAGTCGCTCGCCTTCCAGGTCGTCGACAAGGACGAGAAGCCGTCGGGCGAGTCGACCAGCGTCAACAAGGACGTCGGCAGCGGTGAGCTCGGTCGGACCGAGACATCCTCGTTCAAGATCGCCTCCTACGATCCGAACACGCACGTGCTGTGGGTGACCACCGCCAAGGGCGCGACGAAGAAGATCACGGTGCAGGACCCGAAGGCGCAGGCGAAGCTGAACACGCTGTCCCCGGGCAACGTCGTCAAGGTGACCTACACCCAGTCGCTGGCGATCAAGCTCGAGAAAGTCGCAAAGTAAGCGACCTCAGGACCGGTTACTGCTTCAATGCCTTCTGCATCTGCCGCACACTCGGCGGACTCCCCGCGAGGATCCGCAGCAGTAGGATGCGCAGGCGAGTGCGGCGCAGAAACTCTTTCACCATCGTCCCGCCCGCGCCGACGTCCCGACCTGCCGCGATGCGGCATTGGCTGACTGCATGCGGATTCCTCCAGCGTAGTGTGCGAACGGGACTGGCGGGAGCCGGCATCGGCTCATCCCACCACGACAACGTCGCAGTCTGGGTCGGCCGGTCCCGGCAATCTGTCGGACTGTGCCTCGCGTGTCGCGCCCCGTCGTCCTACGTATTCTCCATTGACTCATCGGCCTCGCGAACTATCGCAATGCATCCTCGGCCGCGTCGTGATCGCGCGAATCGCCGTGATTCCGGATGCCGCGAATTCCGCCTCGCTTGCTACCGTCCCCCTCAGAGGAGACCGACCATGAGCCACACCATCCCTCGTTCCCATTTCAACGCCCGCGTTCACTCAACGGTCCGCCAAGGATCCATGAGCATTCGTTTCAATGCGGCACGAGCCACGGCCCGTCCCCAGCCGACGATGCATGAGTGAACTGCTCGGTCTGAGCCCTCACTTCGGCATGACGCGGTCCACCAGCGTCGGCACCACCGCAGCATCCGGCACCGCGAGGAAGTCGGCTGCGGCATAGGCAGGATTCGGATACTTGTAGAAGCCTTCACCGCCGAGCAGTCCCTGCAGGCCCTTGTCGAGGAAGCGCTCCTTCACGTACGCCGCGTTCTTCAGCATCTGCGCGTCGTTGTTGACCGTGCCCCAGTACTGCGACACGTCGTAGCAGGTCTTCATGCCCACCATGTCGATCATGCCGCACGGACCCATCGCGCAGCCACGGTTGCCGATCATGAAGGTCCGGTCCACGTCCTCCGGCGTGGCAACGCCGTTGACGACCAGCGCGACGCCTGCAGTCAGCAACGGCACGAACCACGAGTTGAGCACGTAGCCGTTCTGCTCCTTCTGCACCGGAATCGGCACCATGCCGATTTCGATCGCGAAGTGGGTGACAGCCGTCAGCGTCTCCCGGGCGGTGCGCGCGTGCGCCATGACCTCGGCAACGTTCAGCGCCCAGATCAGGTTCGCGAAATGCAGCGCACAGAACTTCGCCGGCCGGCCGGTCGCATCGGCGAAATCACGGGCCAGCAGCGTCGAGGAGTTCGTGGCGATGAGCGTGTGCGGCGGCAGGAGCCCCGCCATCTCGCGATAGACCTGGGTCTTGATGTCCGGCACTTCCGGCACGGCCTCGATGACGAAATCGGCCTGGGCGACCGCAGCCTTCAGGTCCCCTGAGAGCGTGAGCCGGGCCCGCGTCGCCGCGATGTCGGCGTCGCTCGCGCCGAGCTGCGCCTTGTAGATCTGCGCATAGCTGTCGTGCGCCACCTTCGCCTTCTGCAGCGCCTCCGGGAATGGATCGAAGATGACGACGGTCTTGCCCTTGAATGCGCTGTGCCAGCCGATCTGACCGCCGAGCACACCGGCCCCGAGCACGGTCAGCCTGTCGAGATTGCTGCGGCTCATGTTTCGGACTCCTTGACCGATTGATCATCGGATGGACAACGCAGAGGTCTTGGTTAACTCTTCCTACATCGAGTTCGGCCATGCCGACTGACCACGGTACACGCCAATCGGTCGCTCATGGTGTCCCCTTCCTGGGCCCGCCAAACGACACTCCAGGCCGCGAGTCGGGTCACCCGGCGAACCGGCCGCATCCCCGCTGAGCCGATCTCACGACTTCGCGTACCAGGCCTTCACGCCCGGGTGGTCGCGCACCGCATCGTGCACCGCGCTGAGCCTCGGGTAGCCGGCAAAGATCGTGGCAGGAATGTGATCGACCTTGCCGCCGTTGAACCAGCGCACCGCCATGTACAGCTTGAGATCCACGACCTGCAGCGTGTCCCCGCCGAAGAACGGCGTGTGGAGGATGTTCCTCTCGGCCGCCTTCGCCCACGCCGGCAGGAAGTCCGCCACCAGCGCCTCGCGCGCGGCCTTCTTCTCGGCTTCCGCCATGCGCAGCGTCGGCGAGACGACGGCGCGCAGCGTCTCGACGTGCTGCATCATTCCTTCGTGGCGCGCCGCCTCGAAGTCGTCGGCAGGATGCAGGCCGTGCCGGCGCCCGATCAGCACCAGGATCGCGTTCGAGTGCGCGAGCGCCGGCTTTCCCGGCAGCTCGAGCACCGGCAGGGCTGCCGTATGGCGTCTGCTCCTTCATCGCCGGCCAGGCCGCCGAGTTGATGCGCACATCTTCGAAGTCGATGCCCGCGAGATGCAGCGCGAGGCGGCACTCCTCCCCGCGACTGACCGGCGCATCGAAATAAATCAGCTTGGGTCTGTTCATAGCAGAAAGAGACGTACCACGAAGCTGCTCATCCGCGGTTCAGCTCACGCCCCGCGCGCCGATCGCGTGATCGAGTCGCCTCGGCGTTCACCCATCCACGCCCGAATACGGACCCTCCAGGCCCGAAAACGACCCGTTCCGGCCTTTCACGAACACCGGCTTTGCGGCTCCGCAATCACAAGTTGCGGGCACATTCCAACAAGGGCCTAATTGCGAGACAACCCTATCGGAGTACCCGATGAAATGCGCATTCACTGTGGTAGGAGCGGTGATCACCTTTGCGTTGATATCCAGTGCTTTCGCCGGAAACGATGCTTATGCATCGGCCAAGTCCGCCGTTGAATCGATTCGTTTGCTGGAGGAAGAACGCAACCAAGCGATACTCCATGGAGATGCTGCCGCCCTGGAACGAATGACTTCGGATGACTACACGTTCATAACGCTGCGCGGGGAGATGCGCACAAAGGCAGAAATTGTCAGAGACTTCCGCTCTGGCGCAATCAAATACCAGTCACGCGAAATATCCGACTTGAACATCCGCGTTTACGGCGATTCCGCGGTGGTGACCGGACGGGCCACTCAGAAAGGAATGGAAAACGGCAAGGACTACAGCGGCGACTACTGGTTTACACGCGTATATGTGAATCAACATGGTCGCTGGATAACCGTTGCTCTGCAGACAACTCTGATCCAGAAGTGAGCTTCGCGTTGCCACGATTCGACGGTGTCAGCCTCCGTAAATGAATGACCGCTCTTGGGAAGACAATCCCGCTACTCCCGAGGCCGCTTTTGGCCGATTCTAC
>CAWJMS010000013.1:0-15683 GCA_963843985.1 uncultured Gammaproteobacteria bacterium
GGAGCCTTGGGTACGGGCAGCAAGCGACCGTCGACACGACGACCGCGGACAGGTCCGTCGCTCGATCGGACACCCGCAACGAGATTGAACCGGTCAACGGTCGGATAGGTCCAGGGCCCCGGTCTGTGGACAAACGGACAGAAGCGGCCGGGCGGGGCCCGCTGCTAGACTCCTCGGGTGGCGAGGTGCGAGCGATCGAACCATGAGTATTTTCGAATATCTTCTGACGTTGTACGCCATCGTCGCCGGCCTGGGTGTGTCACTGCTCGTCCGCAGCGTCGGGCAGATCATCGAGGCCCGTGATCGCGTTCAGCTCTACTGGGTCCACACCTGCTGGATAGGTTTGGTGTTCGTGGCCCATGTCGTGAGCTGGTTCGTGTTGTGGCGCTTTTCCGGGCACTCGCCGTGGACGATTCTGGACGCACTGCTGCTGCTGGGCGTGCCAATCCTGCTTTATCTCGTCAGCCACCTCGCGGTCCCCGAGCTGGACGACGATCGCGAACATGACATGCGTGCGTACTACTATCGGCACGCGCGGTGGATTCAGGGGCTCATGCTCGCGGCAGTCGTGGACGGTGCATTGGCCCAATTCCTGATCGAGGGGCACATAGACTTGTCCGGCGCACGCGGCGTGCGGGCCGCTCTCGTGCTGGTGCTCTTGCCGGGAACGATGTCCGACCATCCCAGGCTTCACGGCGTCCAGGCTGTACTGCTGATGGTCGTTATGGCGATCGCAGTGGCCTTCGTCGCACGGCCCATCGGCTGATCGGGCACCCATCGCAGTCACCCCGGGGCCGCCTGTCTGTAGATGGTCGCGGCGAAATGATCGGCCCATTCTTCCTGGGCACGATTTTCAGAGAACGTCTTTCAGCTTCCTCTCGTCGAGCTGGCCGCACCACTTGCCGATCACGACGGTCGCGACGCCGTTGCCGATCAGGTTGGTCAGCGATCGCGCCTCCGACATGAACCGGTCGATGCCGAGGATCAGCGCGACGCCGGCGACCGGCACGTGGCCGACTGCCGAGAGCGTCGCTGCCAGCACGATGAAGCCGCTGCCCGTCACGCCGGCCGCGCCCTTGGAGGTGAGCAGCAGCACCGCGAGCAGCGTGAGCTGTTGCGCGAGGTCGAGCGGCGTATTGGTGGCCTGCGCGATGAAGACCGCCGCCATCGTCAGGTAGATCGCCGTGCCGTCGAGGTTGAACGAGTAGCCGGTCGGGATGACGAGGCCGACCACGGACTTCTCGACGCCGAGTTCCTCGAGCTTGACCATCATCCGCGGCAGCACCGACTCCGACGACGACGTGCCGAGCACGATGAACAGCTCTTCCTTGATGTACGCGGATGAAGCGCCAGATGCTGAAGCCGCTCGCGCGCGCGATGCCGCCGAGCACGCCGAAGATGAACAGCAGGCAGGTTCCGTAGAAGCACGCCATCAGCTTGCCGAGCGACAGCAGCGCGCCGAGGCCGTACTTGCCGATGGTGAACGCCATCGCGCCGAATGCGCCGATCGGCGCGAGCCTCATGATGTAACCGACGATCCTGAACAGCACGGCCGACAGGCGCTCGATGAGCTGGAACAGGGCGTCGCCGCGCCCGCCGAGCGCGTGCAGCGCGAACCCGAACAGCACCGAGACCAGCAGCACCTGCAGCACCTCGCCGCTGGCGAACGCGTCGGCGAGGGTGGTCGGGATGATGTTGAGCACGAAGTCGGCCACGCCGTGCGGGCCGGCCTTTGCGGCGTACTGCGCGACGGCCGCGGCATCGAGCGTCGCCGGGTCGGCGTTCACGCCGGCGCCGGGCTTCGCGACATTGACGACGACGAGCCCGATGAGGAGCGCAACGGTGCTGACCACCTCGAAATAGATCAACGCGAGTCCGCCCGTCTTGCCGACCTTCTTCATGTTCTCCATGCCGGAGATGCCGAGCACCACGGTGCAGAAGATGATCGGCCCGATCATCATCTTGACGAGCTTGATGAAGGCATCGCCGAGCGGTTTCAACGCTTCGCCGGTCGCGGGGTACAGCGCGCCGACCAGCACGCCGGCCACGACGGCGACGAGCACCTGGGCGTAGAGCGACCGGAACAGCGACTTGAACATGACGGCGCGCCGCCGATCAGGGCGCGACGAGGAAGGCGTGCGCCGCTGCGAGCGTCAGGGCCGGGTCTTCCTCCTGCGGAACGTGGCCGAGCGTCTCGAAGGTCACGACCTCGCTGCCGGCGATGGCGCGATGGAACCGCTCGGCGTGTGACGGAGGGATCAGCCGGTCGCGTCCACCCCACAGGATCAGCGTAGGCACTTGCACGCCCGAGATGCGATCTGCGTCCGCGCCGGGCTGCGACTGGCGAAACCGCTGCACGAGCGCCTCGCGATTGCCGGCCCGCGTGGCCAGGTCGAAGTACCGGTCGACGAGTTCGGGCGTGACGCGGCTCGGGTCCCCGTAGACGTCGCGCAGGCTCGATTCGACCATGGCGCGCGGCAGCGTGACTTTCATCAGCTGGTTCAGTACCGGGATCTTCGCGATGCGAAAGCCGATCGGGACCGACAGGGAATCGAGCCGGTAGCCGGCCGAATCGACCAGCACCAGGCGGTCGACGCGCCCGGGTTCGGCGAGGGCCGTCTCCCAGGCGACCCAGCCGCCGAACGAGTTGCCGACCAGGATGCAGTGCTCGATGCCGTAGTGGTCGAGCATCGCCTTCATGAACGCGACGTAGCGGCCGATCGCGTAATCGCCGTCCGGCGCCGGGCCCGTCAGTCCAAAGCCCGGCAGGTCGAAGCGGATCACGCGGCGTTCGCTCCGCAGCGCCTGCGCCCAGCCGTCCCAGGTGTGCAGCGAGGACGAGGTCCCGTGCAGCAGCACGATTGGCCGCGGATCGGCGCGCGGGCCTTCGTCGCGGACGTGCACGCGCATGCCGGCCACGTCCACGAATTGCGACGGCGGGGGAGCCCAGCGCGCGGCCAGCGCTTCGGCCGGCCGGTCCGGCGCCCAGTTGAACACGACGAAACTGGCGACCAACGCCAGCAGCGCTCCACAGACGGCGCCCAGCACCCGCACACGCATGATCACCTCGCCGTCCAGGAAATGTCCGCAAACACCGAGCGGCCGCGACCCGGGAAATAACGGTACGTGCCGAACGCGAAATCGGCCCGGTCGGCGTAAGCGCGGTCGAGCGTATTGTTCAACCGCAGGCCGACGGTCCACTGCGACGCGATCGTCCAGCTGGCGCGCAGATTCAGCAGTTCGTGACCGGAGTAGCGATGGGCATTCGCGGCGTCCAACCAGTAGTCGCCGACGCGCAGCCATTCGGCTTCGGTCGAGACCGCAGCGACCGGTTGCCACTGCACGGCCGCGCGCATCACTTCGCGCGGCGCGGTGTCGATGTCGTTGCCCTTGGTGATGGTCTCGCCGCCATCCACGGCGCGCGAGAACTCGTACTGGTGCCGCGCATACGTGCCGCCGAGTATCAGCGCGACCGATTCGAGCGCGTTCCATTGCAGGTCGTACTCGAATCCGCGATGCGAGGTCTTGCCGTCGCTGACGTTGAAGCCGTTCGACTCACGCAGGATCACGTTGCGCTTGTCCATGTCGAAGGCCGCGAGCGCAAATCGCCAGGTCGAAAAGCCGCCCTTCAGGCCGATCTCGAGCGAGTCGAGGCGCTCCGAGTCGAGGCCCGCGGCGGTCTGCTGCCGTTGCAGCCGGTACAACTCGGTCATCTCCGGTGGGCGGAAGCCCCGTGAGGCGTTGGCGTAGGCGGTCAGGCCGTCGAGGATGTCCACGGCGACGGTGATTTTCGGCGCGACATTGAAGAACGAATCGTCACGGTCGGCCGGCCGGCTGTAGAGGCATCCGCCGAAGCCGCAGGGCACGCCGTTCTCATCGGTGTTCCCGGCGAGCATCCGATTGTCGTAGTCGTACCCGACGTACTCGGCCCGCGCGCCCGCGCCGACGTGCCAGCGCGCGGCAAAACGATAATCGACCTGGCCGTACAGCGCGGCAACGTTCGATCGCACGTCGTAGTCGTAGTGCCGGCCCTGCGGCCGGATGGCGTTCGCCGCGGGCGAGCCGCCGGTCGTGGGTTGGTCCTGGTCCTCGATCAGGAATGACTTGGCGTGCTCGAGGTCGACGCCGATGGTGGCCGACCACGCCGGCTGCGTGTCCCAGGTCAGCGTCGACATCAGCCCGGCGCTTTCCTGCCCGTTGCGTTCGACCGGCTGGCCGAGCAGGAAGTGCTGCAGGAAATCCATCCGTGAGGTGCGCAGGTACGGTCGCAATTCGAGTCGCGCATCGAGCCCGACCTGCGGTTCGATGAGTCCGGTGAGCCGCACGGCGTGAGCCTTGCGATAGGCATTGGGGTTCGGATTGGTCTTCGCGAGTTGTTCGTCCTGGTACGCGTCCTTGCCGATGATGAACCCGGCGGTCTGCTGGTCGAGGTCGGTGGCCGCGAGGTCGAAGCGCACCGGCGCGCCGGCCCATTCGCTCGCGAGCGTGGCATTGAGCTTGGCTTCGTCGAAGCCCGAGGAATCGCGCCAGCCGCCATCGTGCGTGTACAGACCTGCCGCGCCGAAGTCGGTGCCCGCGCCATCGACGCGACCGGCCAGCTTCACGCGCCGATAGTCGTCGGGACCGAACTCGAGGCCGCCGCGAAACGCGGGGCGCTCCTCCGGCGCGGCCTGCAGGACGTTAACGGTGCCGTGCACCGCATTCGAGCCGTACAGCGCGCTGCCGGTGCCGCGGATGACTTCGATCGAATCCGCCTGCTCGGTATTGATCTCGAGCATCTCGTTGACGTTACAGAAACCGACCGGCCGGATCGCGATCCCGTTTTCGAGGAACAGGAAGGCGCCGCAGGACCCGGCGCCCGTCAGCACCGGCGAGCGGATGGCCGTGAGACTTTCCTCGCCGCTGCCGCGCTGGATCATCACCCCGGGCACGCGATTCAGCACCTCCGAGCTGTGCGTCGCGCCGGTGAGCACGATGTCCCCGGCGCCGACGCGTGCGATGCTGAGCGGCGTGTCGCGCTCGAGTACCTGCTTGCGCGCCGCCGTCACGACGATCTCCTCGAGCCGGGCCGCGGCCCCGGCGGACCCGGTCGCGGCGACCGCCAGCACGCCGATCAGGCAAAGGGCCGGGCGAATGTCCTGGGGTCGGGCGAATGGATTGCGCATGGATCGCACATGTCGAGAGGCCGTTGATTATCGCCTGTCGTCCCGGTGTCGGGGGCAGTTCGTCGCGACCTCGCCACCGGGCTCGGCTAACATATGCGGCTCCCGCAGCCGCGAAAGCCTCGACCATGGCCATTTGTCAGGAACAGAACCTCCGCCAGCCGCTCCCCGAGCGCAGGCCTTACGGTATCCGCGTGCGCCTGCGCAAGAGCGACCCGTTCCGCAATCTCGTCGACAGCGACTGGCAGAAAGAACACTGGTTCGAGACGGCGCGCGAGCGCGACACGATGCTCGCGCAGATGAGCGGCCGTTACGTCTATTTCCGGCCGGGAGACCAGCCGACACTCGATTTCGAGAAAGTCGACCCATAGCCGAACTCCGGGCACGCTGCATGACCTGGCCATGCGTGAATGCGACCCGGCAGCTGGAGTAGCCACATGACGTGGGTGGGCGATTATTTCGGGTACCTCGCGGGCGCGCTGCTCGCGATCCTGCCCATCGTGAATCCGTTCGGCGCGGTGCCGATCGTGATGTCCGCGTCGGCGCACCTGCCCGACCAGGAGCGCCAGCGCCAGATCCGGCGGGCGTGCACCTACGCGTTCGTGCTGATGGCGGGATTCCTGGTCGCCGGCGGGCTGATCATGAACTTCTTCGGCATCTCGATCCCGGGCATGCGGATCGCCGGCGGCCTGATCGTGGCGTTCCTCGGGTTCCAGATGCTGTTTCCGAATGCGCCGCCCGACAAGGCGCAGCTCAGCAAGCAGGCCGAAATCAAGTACGACATCGCGTTCACGCCGCTCGCGATGCCGGGCCTCACCGGCCCCGGCACGTTTGCCGTGGTGATGAGCCTGTCCTCGCAGGCGAGCGCGCGCGCCGGATCGCAGCGCATCCTCGATTTTCTCGGGGTCTCGACCGCGATCCTGCTCACCGCGCTGCTCAGCTGGTTCGTGCTGCGCGGCGCGGAGCGATTCAATCGCATCATCGGCGAGACGGGCATGACCGCGTTGACGCGCCTCACCGGCTTCCTGATGGTCTGCATCGGGGCGCAGTTCATCATCAACGGCCTGACGATGATTCTCGCCGACCCCGCCCTGTGGTCGGGCCTGGCCGAGGCCGTGCGGCAGGGTGCGAAGGCTCCCTGAGGCCGAGTTCAGCCGCGCATCCGGCTGCCCGACGGGTCGTGCAGCGGGGTGGCGACGACGCGCGCCGCGAACCGCTCGCCGTTGATCTCCACCGCGAGCGCGGTGCCATCGAGGCCGCAGTCCGGCGGCACGTAGGCCATCGCCATCGAGCGGCCGACATGGTGTGCGTACCCGCCAGACGTCACATGGCCGACGCAGCGCTCGCCCTGCAGCACGGCCTCGTCGCCGACGACGTCGCGATCCGGCGTATCGACGACGAGTGAGACGAGCTTGCGCGCAGGCCCGCGCTCGCGCTCGGCGAGCGCCGCATCCCGGCCGATGAAGTCGCGCCGCCAGTCGATCATCGCGTCGAGGCCGCTTTCGGCCGCGGTGTAGTCCGGCCGGTAGTCGAGCGTCCAGACGCCCCAGTTCTTCTCGAGCCGCAGGCTCATCAGCGTGCGCGCGCCATACGGCTTCAGGCCGAGATCGGCGCCGGCCGCCTCGACGTGCTCCCAGAGCGCGACCAGGAACTGCGGCTCGCAGTAGATCTCGTAGCCGAGTTCGCCCGAGAACGACAGCCGCACCAGCACCACCGGCACGCCGCCGACGAACGTGCGGCGCACGTCGCGGAACTTGAGGCCCGTGGCCGACGACGTCGTCGCGCGTGATTCGTTGCAACAGTTGTCGCGAGAGCGGGCCCGATAGCGCGATGCCGTGCAGTGCGTCCGAGACATTGCGGTACGAGACTCCCGACGCGGGCGCATGCGACTCGAACCAGCGACGGTGCATGTCCTGCGCCGCACCTGAGCCGAGCAGCAGGTAGTGATCCTCCGCGAGGCAGCTCACCGTCAGGTCGCCGTAGAGCCGGCCCTTCGGCGTCAGCATCGGGCTCAACGCGACGCGACCGGGCGAGGGCAGATGGCCGGCGAGCATGCGGCCGAGGAACGCGCGCGCACCGGGTCCGCGCACCTCGTGCTTGCCGAAGTTGGCGATCTCGATCGCGCCGACCCGTTCGCGCACCGCGCGCACTTCGTCGGCGACGTAGGCGTGGCTGCGATTGCGGCCGAACGTCGGCTCTTCGTGTGCGTCGGACGGATCGTTTGCGAACCAGAGCGCGTGCTCGAGCCCGAACGACGTGCCCATCACCGCGCCGCGTGCCACGAGCCTGTCGTACAGCGCGGTGGTCTTCTGCCGCCGTCCCTTCGGCAGGGTTTCGTTCGGGAAGGTCATCACGAAGCGGCGTTCGTAGTTCTCCGAGGACTTCACCGTGCCCCAGTCGGGCGTCGCGAAGTTGCCAAAGCGCGCGATGTCCATCGCCCAGACGTCGATCGACGGCTCGCCCTCGATCATCCACTCGGCGAGGCAGAGGCCGACGCCGCCCGCCTGGCAGAAGCCGGCCATCACGCCGACCGCGGCCCAGTAGTTGGTCATGCCGGGTACCGGTCCGATCATCGGGTTGCCGTCCGGGCCGAACGTGAACGGGCCGTTGACGACGGTCTTGATGCCCGAGCGGCCGAGTGCGGGGATGCGACCGAACGCGAGTTCGAGCCGGTCGGCGATGCGGTCGAGGTCGGGCGACAGCAGTTCGTGACCGAAGTCCTGCGGCGTGCCGTCCACCTTCCAGGGTGTGGACTTCGGCTCATAGGTGCCGAGCAGCATGCCGTTGCGCTCCTGGCGGAAGTAGATGTTCGCCTCGTAGTCGATGCCGGCCGGCAGTCGCTCGCCCGACTTCATCCGCTCGACGATCTCCGGGATGTCCTCGGTGATCAGGTAGTGGTGCTCCATCGGCTGTACCGGCAGGTGCACGCCGGACAGCCGGCCCGCTTCGCGCGCCCATAGACCAGCCGCATTGACGATGATCTCTGCGTTGATCGTGCCTTGCCGCGTCTCGACATCCCAGCTGCCGTCGGCGCGCTGCCGCGTCGCGAGCACCGGCGTATGCGTGTAGTACTTGCCGCCGTGCACCCGCGCGGCCTTGGCGTAGGCGTACACCACGCCGGATGGGTCGATGTCGCCGTCGAGCGGATCCCACAGCGCGGCGATGTAGTGCTTCGGGTCGATCAGCGGATGGCGGCGGGCGGCTTCCGCGACGCTGATGAATTCCTGGTCGAGCCCCATGTAGCGCGCCTTGGAGCGCTCGCGCTTGAGGTAGTCGTACCAGACCTGGTTGGAGGCGAGGTAGAAGCCGCCGGTGGAATGCAGGCCGATCGAGTGACCCGAGGTCGCCTCGATCTCCTTGTACAGACGGATGGTGTAGCCCTGCAGCCGGCTGATGTTCGGATCGGAGCTGATCGTGTGGATCTGGCCCGCCGCGTGCCAGCTCGAGCCGCTCGTGAGCTCGGCACGCTCGAGAAGGATGCAGTCCTTCCAGCCGAATTTCGCCAGGTGGAAGAGGATCGAGCAGCCGACGACGCCGCCCCCGATGATCACGACCTTGGCATGCGCTTCCAAATCGCTCGCTCCCGCAAGAGGGCCTGAAATCGCGGCAGGCCGCTCGACCGTGTCAGTACCAGGCGTCCGGCAGGTCGGCCTTGCGCCGCCCCACGTAGTCCTGCAGCGCTTCGAGCCGCGCCGGATCGATCGGCGGCGCCTCGTACTCGTGCAGCAGCCGCTTCCAGCGGTCGAACGCGCGCCGTGCCGCATCCTTCGCGCCTTGTTCTTCCCACTGCTCGACGCTGTTCGAATCCGACAGCTGCGCCTCGTAGAAAGCCGTCGTGTAGTGCGACAGCGTGTGGGCCGAACCGAGGAAATGGCCGCCCGGCTCGACGTCGCCATAGGCGTCGACGCCGAGCGCGTCGTCGTCGGTCGAAAACCCGCGCAGCACCACTTCGTAGGCGCCCAGGCGATCCGCGTCGAGCACCAGCTTTTCGTAGCCCGTCGCGAGCCCGCCTTCCAGCCAGCCTGCGGCGTGCAACACGTAGTTCGCGCCGCCGAGGATCGTCGAGAGCATCGAGTCGGAGCTTTCCGCGGCGGCCTGGTAATCCGGCAGCTTCGACGCCGTCAGCGCGCCGCCGCAGCGCAACGGCAGCCGCAGGCGCCGCGCCAGCTGGCCGATCACGAGGTTCGACATCAGCGGTTCGGGCATGCCGAAGGTCGGCGCGCCGGAGCGCAGGTTCATCGACGACAGGAAATTGCCGAGGATGAACGGCGCGCCGGGACGCACGAGCTGCGTGTACGCTCCGACGATCATCGCCTCCGCCAGCGCCTGGGCGATGGCCGCCGCCGTCGTCACCGGGCCCATCGCGCCGGAGAGGATGAACGGCACGGCGATCAGGCCCTGGCCGGCACCGCAATAGATGGCCGCGGCTTCGGTGACCACCTTGTCGACCAGTAGCGGCGAGTTGGTGTTCACGTTGGCCATGATCACGCAATTCTGGTCGAAGACTTCCGGTCCGTGCAGCAGCCTCGCCATCGCCACGCTGTCCGCGGCGCGGCTCTTCTCGGTGATTGCGCCGAGGTGAGGCTTGTCGGTCAGGGTCATGTGCGCGAGCAGCATGTCGAGGTGACGCTTCGAGACCGGCACGTCGCAGGGCTCGCAGGTGACGAAGCCCGAGTGATGCAATGGCGCGAGCTGGTGCGTCAGTTTCACCAGCCGGTGGAAGTCCTCGAGCGTGCCGTAACGCCGGCCGCCTTCGAGATCGCGCACGAACGGCGAGCCGTAAACCGGCGCGAAGACCTGGTGCCGACCGCCGATTCGCACCGAGCGGGCCGGGTTGCGCGCGACCTGGGTGAACTCCTGGGGCGCGCTCGCGAGCAGCGCCTTGACCAGCTCCGGCGCGGTGCGGACACGAGTGCCGTCCACGTCAGCCCCCGCCGCCCGCCAGCGCCGCAGCGCGTCCGGGTCGTCGCGAAACTCGATGCCGATACGTTCGAGCAGCCGGAACGCCTGCGCTTCGATGCGGGCCAGCGCGTCGTCGTCGAGCATCGCGTAGTACGGCAGGGACCGGGTCACGTACGCTGGGCCCGCCGCGGGCGCGCCGTGGCCCTCGCGCGTCCTGCGGCTCCGCGGAGGAGGTCGGTTCATGTGCGGTCCGCGTTTCCCGGTGTCATGGCGCACCGAGTATAGGGAGGCCGGCGGTCACGGTCCGGCGGGCGTCGCCTCGGCGATCGTCTTCAGCTTCGACAGGCCCTTCTCGTAATCCGTCCCGATGAACTTGTCGAACATCACGCCCATGTAGCGGCCGAAGTAGTCGTCTTCGAAACTGGCGTCGAACGCCCACACGATGCGGCTGCCGCCGCCCTCGGGCGTGATGGTGAGCGTCGATGTCGACGGCTCCTGGCCGCCGAATTCGAGCTTCGTCGTCACGGCCTTGTCGGGCTCGACCGCGACGATCTCCTGGCTGCCGCTGCCGACGTTCGACTGCTGGCTGGACCAGGTCATCTTCGCGCCGATACCGCTCTCGGGACCCGCATACGTGTATTTCGCCTGCGGGTCCATCTCGAACCACGGCGACCATTCGTTGAAGCGCTTGAATCCGTTCACGATGCCGTACACGGTCGCGGGGCTTGCCGACGTGGTGATCGAGCGCTCGACGTGCGCCGACTTCGGCAGGAACAGGCCGGCGGCCAGGCACAGGCCGACCAGCACGACGACGATGTAGAAGACCCGGCGCAGGACTTTCACGCGTGGACTCCTTGCCGCGACTTACTTCGGCGGCGGCGCACCCGGGTTCGGGTCTTCCATCGGATAGGTCTTGGCCGGCTCGGCCGCCGCGGGCGCGGTCGGTGCGGTGACTGGCGCAGTCACAGCGGGTGTGGCCGCCGGTTCCGCGGCCTTCGGGGCGGGCGCCGCCGACTTGCTGGTCGCGGCCGCCAGGGCGGCCGTGAATTCCTTCGCGGCTGCGGGCGCGCTGGCGACCTTGCCTTCGAGGATCTGCGAAGGAAGGATGCCCGAGACGCCGTAGGCCGTGGCGTTCGACGAATCGTCGACCGAAATCACGCTGCCGTCGAGCGCCACGCCCGCGAACAGGCCTTCGTTGCGCGAGTAGGACAGCACCTGGGCCTTGAACGTCGCGTCCGTGCTGGCGGATGCGGCTCGGCCGAGCGGGCCGGCTGCGACGCTGGCATCGCCTCCCAGTGTCACCTTGCCGCCCGCGATACCTTCGACACTTTGCCGCGACATCAGCACCAGCACCACGTCGCTGGACTGCACGCCGAACTGGAAGCCGATGTTCACGCCGGCGAGTGTCACGAAAACCGGATCGCTCCAGGTGCCGTCGGGGTTGCGCACGGCCATGACGCCGCGGCCGCCGCGGCCGCCGAGGCTCAGCGCGACCTTCACGACGCGCGGCACGACGACGATGCCGTAGGCGCGCTCGAGCAACCAGGTCGGGATCGACTGTTCGGTGAGGTTCGAAAACGATTCGAAGACCTGACGGGAGTCGTTGAGGCGCTGGTCCGTCTTGGCGTCCGCGAGGGCCGCCGGGCTGATGCCCGTGAACATCAGGAGAACCGCGCAGAGGGCAAGAAGTCGCTGCATAGTCGCTCGTGGGTTGGGCCGGGGGGCCTCAGACTTTAACAGAATGCCGGTGGGCGCGGTCCGTCTCGCCGCGATATCCTCCCGAGGTCCGAGGCGGCGTTGCGACCGCCCCGGGCTCGGGACCTCGGTTACACCTATGGCGAACTGGCCCGGCGCGGCAAGGGCCAGGCACCGGGCGAAGCGCGCGCGGTGTTCCTGCGTATCTGGGTCCGCACCGGAGAGTCCTGGCAGGTGGCTGCCGACAAGCTCGCGCCGTTGCCGGCTTCGGTCGCGCCGCCCAGCGTCGTGGCGAGGCCGTGACGGCGTGCGAAGAGGGCGACATGACCAAAGCGATTGACGACGTAGCCGTACTGACACTGGCGCACGCGCAAGGCCATGACTGGGTCGATCGCGAGGTGGCGAAGCGCATCGCTGCCGCAGCGACGGCGGCCGTGAATGCGGTGGCGGCCGCGGCGCCGGTCGCAGGCCAGGGATTGCTGGCCGACGCCGCGGTCGAATTCGCAGCGACGCTCGAATCGCTCGCGGAGCCGCAGTCGTGACGCGCGCGTCGAGTGACGTCGCTGACTGGTCATTGGCCGAGGCGGTGCAGGGGATTGCGGCCCGCCAGGTCTCGTCGCGCGACCTCGTCGTCGCGTGCCTGGCCCGCATCGAGGCCTGGCAGCCGCACATCCGGTCATTCCTGTCCGTGTTCGGAGAGAGCGCGCTCGCCGCGGCGGATCATGCCGACGTCGCGCTGGCCGCGGGCCGGCCGACCGGCCCGTTGCATGGCGTGCCCCTGGCGCACAAGGACATGTTCTACCGCGCCGGGCGCGTGTCGACGATGGGCTCGCTCGCCGGGCCGCCCGCCGCGACGGCGACGTGCACGCTGCTCGAACGCCTCGATCGCGCCGGCGCGATCGAGCTCGGCGCGCTGAACATGAGCGAGTTCGCGCTCGGGCCGACCGGGCACAACGCGTCCATGGGGCACTGCCGCAATCCCTGGAACCCCGCTCACGTCGCCTGCGGCTCGTCGAGCGGAGGCGGCGCCACGGTCGCGGCACGGCTCGCGTACGGCAGCCTCGGGTCGGATACCGGCGGTTCGGTGCGCCTGCCGGCGAGTGTCACCGGCGTGCTCGGCCTCAAGCCGACTTACGGCCTGCTGAGCGGCTACGCGATGATGCCGCTGTCGCACTCGGCGGATACGCCGGGCGTGTTCGCGCGCACGACGCTCGATCTCGCGCTGTTGCTCAAGGCGATCGCGGGCCACGACGCACGTGATTCGCGCAGCAGCCGGCGAGCCGTGCCGAATTATCCGGCCGCGTTGTCGGCGGACGTGCGCGGCCTGCGGATCGGTGTGCCGGAGTCGTACTTTCTCGAGCAGGTGAGCGAGGACGTCGCGCGCGCGGTGCAGGCCTCGCTGCAGGTCTTCGCGTCGCTCGGGGCGCAGGTCGTGCCCGTGCCGCTGCCCGATTGCGGGCAGCTGACGGAGCTGAGTCGGGTGCTCGTGTACTCGGAAGCCACGGCGATCCACGGCGACAACCTGCGGGCACGGTCGGCGGACTATTCGCCGCAGGTTCGCGTGCGGGCGGCCACGGGACTCGGCATCCCGGCGCCGGTCTATGCGCAGGCGCTCGCCATCCGGCCCGCGCTCGTCGCGCAGTTCGTGCGCGCGGTGTTCGAGCATTGCGACGTGCTGCACTTGCCGACGCTCGGCATCCCGGCACCGACGATCGAGGAGACGGACGTCGGCGGCTCGGCGGTGATGTGGGAGAAGATCGCGGTGATGGTGCGTTGCACGGCGCCGTTCAACTACCTCGGATTGCCGGCGCTTGCGGTGCCCTGCGGATTTACCGACAACGGGTTGCCGACATCGTTCCAGCTCGCGGGACGGCCGTTTGCGGAGGCGACGCTGCTGCGGGTTGCGCACGCGTACGAGCAGGCGACCGACTGGCACCGGCTTGCGCCGTCGCTGCCGGCGGACTGACGCACGGCGCTAGCGCGGTCAGCTGGCGCGGAGCAGCTGACGCGACTAGCGTGACGCGGAGCAAGGCGGCGCGAGGCGTATCGGGCTTCCCCCTTCCGAGCGTTTTCGCCGGGACGCCGCAAGTACGTCCCTGTAGGCTCCGGGCGCGGGGTCCCTCCCGCGCACGGCCCGGCGAAAACCTCGGAAGGGGGAAGCCCGCGCCTCGCGCAACAGCGCGCCGCTGGCGCGCCTCTTGCGCCGCGCTCGCGGCGCCGCCGGCGGATGGTGTCCGGGGTGGGTTGCCCGGGCCGTCCGCCGCATGGACGCGGCGGCCGGAGCCTCCAGGGACGGATTCACGGCGTCCCGGGCAACCCACCCCGGACACCGTCCGCCTGGCGTCTTCCGCTAACGCGTTAGCACGCGCGCAGCAACGGCGCAACTCAGCCGCGCAGCGCGGCGAGTTCGGCGTCGGTGTAACCCAGGCTGCGCAGCACCTCGGCAGTGTGCTCGCCGAGCTGCGGAGGCCGGAAGTTCGCACGACCCGGCTCCGCGGCGAACTTGATCGCGAGGCCCGACATGCTCCTGCCCGAGCTCGTCGACCAGGCGCATGCCGCGCGCATTCGCGTGCGGATCGTCGAAGGCCTCGCGCAACGACTTCACCGGCGCAAAGCCGATGTCCTGCGTGCTGAACCACTCGACCCACTGCGCCTGAGTCCTGGTCAGGAACACGCTCTGCAGGAACTCCGCCACCGGCACCTGGTGCGGCCCCGGCCCGCGCTCGCACAATTCCACGAGGTCGGGCCGGCCCCATTCCGTGAGCAGCGATCGCGCGAACTTGATTTCCTGCGCGCCGAGCACGACGTGCCGGTCGTCCTGCGTCCGATAGATGCGGTAGAACGCCGAACCGCCCCAGCTGCGCTCGTGCTTGGGTATCGGGTTGCGCTTCTCGACGAACACCTGCCCGGTCACGTTCGGCAGCCACGACAGCGCGCTGTCGTGCATGCTGATGTCGATGCAATCGCCTTGCCCGGTCTTCTCGCGCCGGTACAGCGCCATCAGGATGCCGGCGAGACCCATCGACGCGGCCGCGAAATCCGCGATCGGCACCGGCGGCATCGTCGGCTGGTCGTCCTGGCCGAGCGAGACACTGGTGATGCCCGCATACGCCTCGACGGCGAGGTCGTGCGCCGGAATCCTGCTGTAGGGGCCGGTCTGGCCGAACGCGGAGATCGAGCAGTAGATGATGCGTGGATTTCGCGCCCGGACCGATTCGTAGTCCACGCCGAGCCGTTGCGCGACGCCGGGCCGGAACGCTTCGATCATCACGTCCACGGACTCCGCGATGCGCAGCAACGCTTCGAGCCCCTCGGGAGACTTGAGATTGAGGCTCACGCTGCGCTTGCCGCGATTGAGGTTGCGGAAGAAGACGCAGTGGCCGTTTTCGCCGAGGCCGATGTGCCGGCCCGGGTCGCCTTCGCCCGGCGGCTCGAGCTTGATCACGTCGGCGCCGTGGTCCACCATCAGCTGCGAGGCCTGCGGCCCCGGCAGGAACAGCCCGAGGTCGAGCACGCGCACGCCGTCGAGCTTCATCAGGCGATCCCCTTGGATTTCAACGTCGCGATTTCGGCGTCGGAATAGCCCAGGCTGCGCAGCACCTCGTCCGTCTGCTCACCGAGCTTCGGCGCCACGCGGCTCGGCAGGCGCTTGCCGTCAAACTTGATCGGGTTCGCGAGCACCCGTAGTGCGGCTGCTGCGGGTGCGGCAGGTCGCGCAGCATGCCAATCTCCCGCACGAACGGATTGTCGAGTGCCTGCGGCAAGTCGTAGACGGGCGAGGCGGGGATCCGCCCCTGCAGCTTCGCGAGCCACGACGCGGTCGTGTCGGTCGAGAAGACTCCGTCGAGGATGCCGGTCAGGCGATCGCGGTTGCGGCGCCGGGAGGCAACCGTTGCGAAGTCGGGGTCGTCGGCGAGCGGTCCG
>CAWJMS010000014.1:0-5695 GCA_963843985.1 uncultured Gammaproteobacteria bacterium
GAGTTATGAAAACTACGGACCCTCACCCCAACCCTCTCCCGCTGTGGCGGGAGAGGGGGCTGGACACCTCTCCCGCTTGCGGGAGAGGTCGGCCGCAGGCCGGGTGAGGGCAGGCCGTACAATTCCTACCCATGACCGCCTGGACCTTCGATTTCCTCCGTTCGCAGATCGTCGGCATCGACGCGGCGTTCGACACGCCGTTCGGCCGCCGGCTGATGGTGTACTGCGACTACACGGCGTCGGGCCGCTGCCTGTTCTTCGTCGAGCGTTACCTGCAGAGCCTGCAGCGGATCTACGCGAACACGCACACCGAGGACGACCTCACCGGGCGCAGCATGAGCCGCCTGCTGCACGCGGCCGAACGGACGATCAAGGAGTCGGTCAACGCAGGGCCGCAAGGGCGCATCGTCGCGTGCGGCACCGGCGCGACCGGGGCGATCGACAAGCTGCAGCAGATCGTCGGCGTGGCGCTGGCGCCCGCGACGCGCAGGGGCGTGGGCGACCTGATGCGGGTCTTCTTCGGCGAAGAACAACTCGCCGCGTTCAAGGCCTTCCAGCACGCGAAACAGCCCGTCGTGTTCGTGGGTCCGTACGAGCACCACTCCAACGAGGTGACGTGGCGGCAGGGGCTCGCGACGGTGGTCGAGGTCAATCTGGCCGAGGACGGCGGCGTCGATCTCGCGCATCTCGAGTCGCTGCTCAAGGAGCCGGAATACCAGGGCCGGCTGCGCATCGGCGCCTTCTCGGCCGCATCGAACGTGACCGGGATGCGCTCCCCGGTGCGCGAGATCGCGCGGCTGCTGCACGAGCACGGCGCGTATGCGTGCTTCGACTACGCGGCGAGCGCGCCCTACGTCGAGATCGACATGAATCCGGCGCCGGACGGCAGCGGCGACGCGTCGATCGATGCGCTGTTTCTCTCGCCGCACAAGTTTCTCGGCGGCCCCGGCTCGAGCGGCGTGCTGGTCTTCAACGAGCGGCTGTACGCGCGCGACCTGCCGCCGAGCGTCGGCGGCGGCGGTACCGTCGATTACGTGAGCCCGATCGACCAGGACTTCATCAAGGACATCGAAGAGCGCGAGAAGGCCGGCACGCCCGGCGTGCTGCAGACGCTGAAGGCCGCGCTGGCGCTGGACCTGAAGCGCAAGA
Organism: uncultured Gammaproteobacteria bacterium; assembly: GCA_963843985.1. Taxonomy (GTDB): domain Bacteria; phylum Pseudomonadota; class Gammaproteobacteria; order Steroidobacterales; family Steroidobacteraceae; genus RPQJ01. The sequence continues at coordinate 1,150 of CAWJMS010000014.1, forward strand.
TCGGCGTCGAGCGCATCGAGCGGCGCGAACACGAGTTGCTGCAGCGGGCCTTGGCGCGCTGGTCGCCGAACGAGCGCATCGAGTTGCTCGGCAACCCGGATCCGGCGCGCCGCATCGGCATCGTCTCGTTCAACCTGCGGGATGTGCGCGGCCGCTACCTGCACCCGAAATTCGTCACGGTGCTGCTGAACGACCTGTTCGGCATCCAGTCGCGCGCAGGCTGCTCGTGCGCGGGTCCGTACGGGCATCGACTGCTCGGCATCGACCAGCCGACCTCGGAGTTGTACCGCGACTGGGTGCGCAAGGGCTTCCAGGGCATCAAGCCCGGCTGGTGCCGCGTCGGGTTCCACTACGCGATGGACGACGCCGAGGCCGGTTACATCCTGGACGCCGTCGAATTCATCGCCGAGCACGGTCACCGCTTCCTGTCGCTGTATGCATTCGACCCGGGCACCGGCATGTGGTCGCATCGCGACTACCGCGAGACGCACGACGCGTTCTCCATCGACGCGGCGCTCGAGTCGCGGGCCAGCGGTGCGAGCGAGTTGCCGTTGGACGAGCGCAAGCGCATTTACGCGGACTGCCTCGAAGAAGCGCGGGATTGGGCCCGGCGCCTCGTCGAACCGGCCGGGCTGTCGAAGATTGCAGACGTCGAGCAATTCGGGGAGCTGCAGTTCTTCCACGTGAGTTAGAAGCCCTCACCCCAAGCCCTCTCCCGTGAACGGGAGAGGGAGCCGATCACCTCTCCCGCTTGCGGGAGAGGTCGCACGAAGTGCGGGTGAGGGGGCGACAGCCGGGTGAGGGCCGGTCAACCGGCCAGGGCCGGCTGCGTTGGTAGCGGAAAGAAAGCAGGGAGATGGACATGCCTCGGCCAAGTCTTGCGCGCCAGCTGGCAGCGGTCGTCGCCGCATGGGGCCTGGCCATCCTGTCCGCCTGCGGGGGCGGCGGTTCCTCTGGCGGGTCCGGCGGCGGCAACCCGCCACCCCCGCCGGTCGGCAAGGCCGATGCCTACCGATTCCTGAATCAGTCCACGTACGGCGCGACGGAGACCGAGTCCCAGCGCCTGATCGCGCTCGGCGATTCGACCAACGCATACGGCCGCTGGATCGACCAGCAACTGGCCCAGCCGGCCTCGCTGCAATTGCCCGCTGTGCAGGCCGCGTTCGCCAAGCTGACCGATCCGCTGCCGATGCTGCCGACGCTCAACAACGATCGGCAGGAGATCTGGTTCCGCAACTCGATCACCGGACCGGACCAGCTTCGCCAGCGCGTCGCGTTCGCGCTTTCGCAAGTGATGGTCGTGTCGCAGCAGAGCGCGCTGGCCAGCTTCCCGTTCGCGCTGTCGGACTACTACGACATGCTCGCCCGCGATGCCTTCGGCGACTTCCGCCAGTTGATGCAGGACGTCACGTTGCATCCCGCGATGGGCGTGTACCTGAACATGCTCGGCAACCAGAAGCCCGACGACGCGAACGAACATCCGCCCCGACGAGAACTACGCGCGCGAGCTGATGCAGCTGTTCACCGTCGGGCTCGTGCAGCTGAACCTCGACGGCACGGTGAAGACGGACGCGCAGGGCCAGCCGATCCCGACCTACGACCAGTCCGTCGTCGAGGGCTTCGCCCACGTCTACACCGGCTGGAACTACGCCGGAGCGGCGAGCTTCGCGCAGGCGCGTCGCACGCTCACGAACGAGGTGCATGCCGATGCAGGCCTACCCCGAGCAGCACTCGCCGGATGCGAAGAAGCTGCTGCAGTACCCCGGCGCCGCGAAGCCGAACCTGCCGCCGGGCCAGAGCGCCGCAGCAGGATCTCGCCGACGCGCTCGACAACATCTTCAACCACCCGAACGTCGGCGCCGTTCATCTCGAAGCAGCTGATCCAGAAGCTCGTCACGAGCAATCCGTCGCCGGCGTACGTCGCGCGCGTGGCGGCGCGTCTTCAACAACGACGGCAGCGGCAAGCGCGGCAACCTCGGCGCCGTGGTGAAGGCGATCCTGCTCGATCGCGGAAGCCCGGCCGCGACGCCGTGACGGCGACGACCGGCAAGGTGAAGGAGCCGCTGCTGCGCCTCACCCAGATGTGGCGCGCGTACGGCGCGAAGGCCGCCAACGGCGAGTACCGCGTCGGCAGATCGTGTATGCCGCGTTCGGCGAGGGGCCGCTGCAGTCGCCCTCGGTGTTCAATTTCTTCAGCCCGTTCTACGCGCCGCCCGGCGAGATCGCCGACCAGGGCCTCGTGGCGCCCGAGATGCAGATCGCGACCGAGTACCTGAACACGTACGTGACGAACGTCTTCTACAACCTGATCATTCGTTCTGGAACTCGACCGTGCCCGGGTTGCCGCCCGACGCCATCGTGCATGGACTTCACGCAGGAGGTCGGCGCTCGCGAACGATTCCGAGGCGCTGGTGAACGAAGCTCGTCGACAAGCTGCTCGGCGCGACCGGTGTCGGCGACGCTCGAAGGCCGAAGCGAAGGCCGCGATCGAGCGCGTGCCTGCGACCAACGCCGGGGCTGCGCGTGTCCGAGGCGCTGTACCTGCGTCGTCGACCTCGCCCGAATACGCCGTGCAGCGCTGAGGGAAGCACCATGAACCACATGTACACGACGTCGCTTCCTTCGGCCGTGCGCAGCCGGCGGCGCGCTGTACGCGTTCGGCCGCACCCCGGGCTCGATCCTCGCGCAGGCCGCGGGCGTGTCCGGCTTCAGCGACTACAAGGCGCTCGTCTGCGTGTTCCTGTTCGGCGGCAACGACTCCTGGAGCATGGTCGTGCCGCGCTCGGACGCGGAGTACAACGCGTATGCGCGTCGCGGCAGAATCTCGCCATGCCCGAAGGACCAGCTGCTGCGCGCTCAACGCGTTGAACGGCAACGGCGTGCTGTACGGCATGCACCCGCCATGCCGGGCGTCGCCGAGTCTGTTCGAGTCGGGGCGCTGCGCCGTGATGGCGAACGTCGGTCCGCTGATCGCGCCGACGACCAAGCAGCAGTACCAGGCCGGGTCCGTATCGCTGCCGCCGCAGCTGTTCTCGCACAACGACCAGCAGGACCAGTGGCTCAGCCTGCGCGGCAAGCAGCTCACGACCACCGGGCTGGGCGGGGCGCATGGCCGACCTGCTCGCGAGCCAGGTGTCGTCGCAGCAGCTCGCGCTCAACGTGTCGCTGTCGGGCAACACGCTGTTCCAGGCCGGGCACGTCGGCGACGCCGTACGTGATGGGCCCGGGCGGCGCGATCACGTTCGACGGCTTCGGCTCGACCGGCGGCGGCGGCGGCACGCAAGGCGTCGTTCCAGAACGTCCTGAATGCGAGCTACCGCGTCGGTGTACGAGCGCGCTTTCGTCGACGTGCAGAAGCGTGCCGTGAAGTACGCAGACCTCGTCAGCTCGTGCGCTCGAGGCCGCGCCGCCGCTCAGCACGGACTTCCCGGCGACTCAACGCTCGGCACGCAGCTCGAGACCGTGGCGAGGATGATCGCGGTGCGCGACCAGCTCGACATGTCGCGGCAGGTGTTCTTCGTCGCGATCGGCGGCTTCGATACGCACGACGACCAGTTGCAGGACCAGCCGGGGCTGCTCGGCGGACGTGAGCGCGGCGCTCGTCGGCGTTTTACGCGGCGACGGTCGAGCTCGGTGTCGCGGGCGCGGTCACCACGTTCACGCAATCCGATTTCGGCCGCACGCTCACCTCGAACGGCGACGGCAGCGACCACGCGTGGGGCGGCGTGCAACTCGTCGTCGGCGACGCCGTGCGCGGCCGCACGCTGTATGGCGACTACCCGGTGCTCGAGATCGACGGGACGGTGGACGTGGGCGGAGGGCGGATGATCCCGTCCATTTCGTCCGACCAGTACGCGGCGACGCTCGCGAAGTGGTTCGGCATCGACGACGCGTCCCTGGCGACGATTGCGCCGTCTATCGGCAACTTCGCCGTTCGGGACCTGGGTTTCCTGATCTGATGTCTTCACCTCTCCCGCTTGCGGGAGAGGTCGCACGAAGTGCGGGTGAGGGTCTGGTAACCTCTCCAGCTTGTAACCTCTCCCGCTTGCGGGAGAGGTCGCACGAAGTGCGGGTGAGGGCTCGTCACCTCTCCCGCATGCGGGAGAGGTCGCACGAAGCGTGCCGGGTGAGGGTCTTGTCATGGCAACGGGTTGGGCCGGCGACGGCGCCGTACAGCAGCAGATCGACGACAGCATCGAGGACGCGATCAAGCGGGCCCGGGCCCAGCTTCCGAGCGGCCCGAGCCTGACCCATTGCGAGGAGTGCGGCGAGGCGATTCCGGCGGCGCGGCGCGAGGCGGTGCCCGGCGTGCGTCTGTGCGTCGCCTGCCAGGACGAGGTGGATCGGCAGGCGCAGGCGACCGGCCCGTACAACCGCCGGGGCAGCAAGGACAGCCAGCTACGCTGACGTCCGTTCGGGCGCGCGTCTCAGCGAACGGCGAGCAACTTGAATCCCGGCAACTTCGCCGCCTTGCGATCGAAGGTGACCGTCGTCTCGCAACCCGCGGTGAGGTTGGCGCGTCCCAACAGACAGTCGGCGAAGCCTG
>CAWJMS010000015.1:0-118796 GCA_963843985.1 uncultured Gammaproteobacteria bacterium
GAAACCACTCCGGCAGGGGTGGGAGCATAAGGCCGCCGGTTCCTGGACTGAGTCATCGGGTCACCCCGCTTTTGATGCGGGGATGCTAGGCCGGGCGCGAGGGGTGTCAACGCGGGTTTCCCGCAGTTTTCCAGCGTGCGGCGCCGTGCTGGATCGCCCTGGGCCGGCGAAACTGGATCGATTCTTGAGACGTCGCTGGATTCGGTCAAATCCGCAGGCGTGAACGCCAAAATCGTCTGGGACGCCCACACCTGCCTGCCGCTAAACCCGGATGCGGACTTCGCGCCGCTCGAGCGCTTCCGCGCGCTAGGCGTGAATTACGTGTCCGTCAACGTCGGCATGGACATGAACGGCGTGGCACAGGTCATGTCGGTGATCGCGGCGTTTCGCGCCAGGCTGGCGGCCCGGCCCGATCACTACGTGCTGCCGATCCCGTCGCCGACGTCGAGCGTGCCGGCCGCGGCAGGCAAGCTGGCCGTCGGTTTCGATCTCGAGGGCGCGATGCCGTTGCAGGACCAGCCCGAGATGGCCGCGCTCTACTCGCGCCTCGGCGTGCGCCAGATCCACTTTGCATACAATCGCAACAACAACATTGCCGTCACGACGTGGAGCGGGGTCTCACGCCGCTGGGTCGCCGGATGGTCGAGGCCGTGAACGCGGCCGGCATGCTGATGGACTGCTCGCACACCGGCCGGCGCTGCTCGCTCGACATCATGGCCGTGTCGAGTCAGCCGGTCATCTTCAGCCATTCGAATCCGCTGGCGCTCGTGGAGCACCGGCGAAACGTCACCGACGAGCAGATTCGGGCCTGTGCGGCGACGGGTGGCGTCGTGTGCGTGTCGAGCGTATCGGCATTCCTCGGCGTGGCGGAACCGTCGGCGCGCGACGTCGCGCGGCATGCGAGCATCATGGCAGACCTCGTCGGCGTCGAGCACGTGGGCATCGGGCTCGACATCGGCTGGCGACAGGACGGCGTCAACGATTCGCCCGAAGGCAGCGTCGATCCGGGCTACTGGTGGCCTCGATCCGCCGGCTACAACCATGCGATTGCGCGGATAGCGTTTGCGCCGGTGGAAAGCTGGAGCGCGATGGACGTGGAGCTGCAGCGCGCCGGCCTGTCGCAGGATGAGACTGCGCTCGTGATGGGCGGCAACATGGCCCGCGTGGCGCGCCAGGTGTGGCCTGCCGGGCGCCATTGAGCCCTGTTCCGGGTCCGCGCGGCGATAATCAGGATTCCGTCCGCACTGTCCGCGCCGCCGTCGGCACATGCCGCAATGATCGGCCGGAGGTGTCCCGGTATAAACGTTCAGGACGTTTCACCGGCGAGTGCGTCGGGCGTCACGCGGCCGTCCGGACGGCGGCCGAGTCGATACGTCAAATAAGTCAATACCAGGCACCTCTGGAAGAACCTGATGAACGTTGCGGAAGCGCTACTGACGGCCTTGAAGGAGCACGGCGCCCGGCAGGTGTTCGGCATCCCAGGCGACTTCGTGCTGTCGTTCTTCAAGGTCATCGAAGAGTCGGGGCTGCTGCCGCTGCACACGCTGAGCCACGAGCCCGCGGTCGGATTCGCGGCGGACGCGGCGGCACGTATCAGCGGCGCGCCAGGCGTGGCGGTCGTCACCTACGGCGCCGGTGCGCTCAACATGGTCAACCCGGTCGCGGCGGCCTACGCCGAGAAATCGCCGCTGGTGGTGATCTCGGGTGCGCCGGGCGGCCGCGAGACGCGCGGCGGCCTGACGCTGCACCACCAGGTGAAGCGGCCCGACTCGCAGCTTGCGATCTATCGCGAGATCACCTGCGACCAGGCCTTGCTCGACGATCCGGCCGACGCGCCCCGTGAGATCGCGCGCGTGCTGCGCAGCTGTCTCCAGCACGCGCGGCCCGTCTACCTCGAGCTCCCGCGCGACGTGGTCTTCGCTCCGTGCAGCCGGGTGATCCCGCAGCCGGAAGACGCGTTCGATCCGCAGGAAGTCGCCGCCTGCGCCGACGAAATCATGGACCGCGTTGCGCGCGCCGCGCGGCCGGTGATGATGGTCGGCGTCGAGATCCGCCGCTTCGGCATCGAGGCGCGAGTGGCCGCGCTTGCGCGCCGCCTGCACATACCCATCGTCACGTCGTTCATGGGGCGCGGCTTGCTGGCGGAGTGCGACGTCCCGGTGCTCGGCACCTACCTCGGGCTGACCGCGCATCCCGACGTCGGCCGCCCGGTGGAGGAATCGGACTGCCTGTTATTGTTCGGCGTCACGATGTCGGACACGAATTTCGGTGTCTCCGAAGGTCGCATCGATTACCGCAACGCCATCCACGCCGAGAATCGCGCGGTGACGATGGGTTTCCACCGCTACGGCAACGTTCCGCTCGCGGCGCTCGTCGACGAACTGGCCCGTCGTCGTCGCCGATCGGCCGGCACGCTCAGCCGGCCGCGCCACCGAGTACCCGCGAGGCCTCGTCGCCGACGACGCCCCCGTGACGCCGACGGATATCGCGCGCGCAATCAACGACCTGTTCGCACGCCACGGCCGCATGCCGATGGCGAGCGACGCCGGCGATTGCCTGTTCACCGCGCTCGACATCGAGAACACCGAGGTCGTCGCGCCCGGGCATTACGCGACGATGGGCTTCGGGGTGCCGGCTGGCTTGGGGTTGCAGGCCGCGGTGAACCGCCGCCCGATCGTGCTGGTCGGCGACGGTGCATTCCAGATGACCGGCTGGGAACTCGGGCATTGCCAGCGCTACGGCTGGGACCCGATCGTGATCGTGCTGAACAACCTGAGCTGGGAGATGCTGCGGGTGTTCCAGCCCGAATCGAAGTTCAACACGCTCGACGACTGGCACTACGCGCAACTCGCCGCGCCGCTGGGCGGCGACGGAGTGCGTGTCGTCACGCGCCGTGAGCTGGCCGCCGCGCTGGACCGTGCGCATGGCACACGCGGCCGGTTCCAGCTGATCGAAGTGATGATCGCGCCGGGCGCCGTCTCGGCGACGCTCGAGGGTTTCGTGGGCGCCCTCAAGCGCGGCCAGCAGAAGGCCGGCGTGACGGCTCGTCCCGTTTAGTACGCCGCCCGCAGTCCTTCCGGCGTCCGAGCAGGCTCAGGACTCGCCTGCCTTCATCTGCGACTGGCAGTAATTCTGCAGGCCGACGCGCTCGAGCAGCGCGAGCTGTGTCTCGAGGAAATCGATGTGCTCTTCCTCGGACTCGAGGATGTCCTCGAACAGTTCCCGGCTGACGTAGTCGCCGGTTTTCTCGGCGTGGGCGATGGCCGCCTTCAGGTCCGGGTGGCCGGCGTGCTCGAGCTTGAGGTCGCACTCGAGCAACTCCTTCACGTCTTCGCCGATCATCAGCTTGCCGAGGCTCTGCAGGTTCGGCAGCCCCTCGAGAAACAGGATGCGTTCGACCAGCTTGTCCGCGTGCTTCATCTCGTCGACGGACTCGCGGTACTCGTGGTCACCGAGCCGCTCGAGGCCCCAGTTCTTCAGCATCCGGGCGTGCAGGAAGTACTGGTTGATCGCGGTCAGCTCGTTCTTGAGGATCTTGTTGAGGTGCGCAATGACTTCTGCGTCGCCTTTCATGTGGGCGGCTCCCTGGGACGGATCGGCTGGAACGGTGCGGCGGGTTGGGCCGCGGCGCGCCTAGGATGCCTGAGCGGCGAGCGGGGCGGAATCGCCCGGCAGCCGTTCGCCGAGCATCTCCCGCGCGCAAGGTTCGCAGGCGCCGCAACAGGTCGCGATACCCGTGCAGGACTGCAACTGCTCGAACGACTGGGCGCCGTCGAGGATGGCCTGCTGCAGGCGCTTTTCCGAGATTCCGTGGCAAAGGCAGACGTACATGCGGGCGGTGACCTCGGGCGGAATCGTAGCGCCGGCCCTGCGGGAATGCAAATGATTCCTATTTAGGTATTTTCCGGGGTCCTGTTCGGGCCGGGAGGACGATCCGGTTTTAATATGATATGGTTACTATAACTAAAGCTAATGAAGTACCTGGCTCATGAACGCCCCACACGCGCAGGACGAACCCGAAGAGCTGACGCTCGCAATGCTGATCGCCGACATCCTGCGGCTGATGCGGCAGGACTTCGCACGGCGCACCCGCGCGATGCCGCTGTCGCCGGCCCTGCATCGCCTGCTGATCCACGTGCAGCGACGACCCGGGTGCCGGCAGGTCGAGCTCGCCGATTGGCTCGACGTCACGCCGGTGACGGTGGGCCGCATGCTGGACCGGCTCGAGCGCCAGAAGCTCGTACGCCGCGAAAACCACCCCGTCGACCGCCGCGCCACTTGCGTCTACGTCGGCGAAGGCGCGGGCGAACTGCTCTCGCACCTCACCGCCAAGGCGAGCGAGACGCGGCAGCGCGCCGTCGACGGCTTGAGCCCGCAGCAGCGCCGCGAACTGATCGCGGCATTGAAGCTGGTCAAGAGCAACCTGCTCGACAACGAGACCGCATTCGCCGGTACGGCCGGAATCACGTCATGAGCGCGGAGGCCGAACCCGCGGCCGACTCCGTGGAACCCGTGGCCGGGCGACCTTCGGTGCGCCGTACCCGCGCGCTGCTGCTGTGGGGCCTGCCGCTGCTGGTCGTCGTCGTGGGCGTCTACTGGTACGGCAGCGGCGGTCGTTACGCGACCACCGACAACGCCTACCTGAAGCAGGACCGCGTCGACGTCACGCCGCAGATCTCGGGAGACGTGCGCGAGGTGCGCGCGGTCGAGAACCAGCACGTGCAGCCGGGCCAGGTCGTGCTGGTGCTCGACGACACGCTGCTGCAGGTCGCGAAGATGCGCGCCGAAGCGCAGCTCGCAAGCGCGCGTGTCGAGGTCGAGTCGCTGCGGGCGGCGTATCGGGAGAAGGCGGGCGAGGTCGAAATCGCCCGGCGGACGTCGCACTACGCGGTCAACGAGTTCCAGCGCCAGCAGGAACTGGCGAATCGCAAGCTCGTGCCGCAGACGACGCTCGACTCCGCGGAGCGCTCCCGCGACATCGCGGTCGGCTCGATCGGCATCCTCGAGTTGCAGCTCGATCCAGACGAAGGCGAAGCTCGGCGGCGATCCGGGCGTGCCGATCGACCAGCACCCGTCGGTGCGGACGGCGCTGGCCGAGCTCGAGAAGACGCGCGTCGACATCGCGCACACGATCATCGCCGGCGCCGCGCGCCGGCACCGTGAGCCACCTGCCGCAGGTCGGCGATCGCGAGGAGGTCGGGCGAGCGGCGTTCGCCATCGTCACGGACGGCGGCGTGTACGTCGAAGCGAACTTCAAGGAGACCGATCTCGAGTGGGTGCGGGCCGGCCAGCCGGTCGCGGTGGAAGTGGATACCTATCCCGGCCACAAGTGGACGGGCCGGGTGGACAGCATCGCGCAGGCCACGGGGTCGGAATTCTCGCGTGCTGCCGCCGCAGAACGCGTCGGGCAACTGGGTGAAGGTCGTGCAACGCATTCCCGTGCGCATCGCGCTCGACGTCAGGCCCGACGACCCGCCGCTGCGCAGCGGCGCCAGCGTCGAGGTCGAGATCGACACCGGCACGCACAGCCGTTTCGACCGCTGGTTCGGGGCCAGGCACTGAGCCGGGCCGCGGCAGGCATCCCGCCATGACGCTGCGTTCGCCGGAAGACCGACGCCTCGTGCTCGCCGCCGCGATGGTGATGTGCACGATGCTCTACACGATCGACTCGACGATCGTGAACGTCGCGCTGCCGCACATGCGGGGCAGCCTGCAGGCGACGCAGGACCAGATCGCGTGGGTGATCACTTCATACATCGTGGTCGGCGCGATCGCGACGCAGCCCGCCGGCTGGCTCGCTTCACGCTACGGGCTGCGCCGGGTGCTGTCGATCAGCGTGCTCGGTTTCACTGCCGGCTCGATGCTGTGCGGCTTCGCAACCAGCCTCGACGAGATGGTTGTCTTCCGCATCGTGCAAGGCCTGTTCGGCGCGGCGCTGGTGCCGCTGGCGCAGGTGGTGCTGATGCAGGAGTACCCGCGCGAGGACCACGGCAAGGTGATGGCACTGTGGACCATGGGCGTGCTGGTCGGGCCGATCGTCGGGCCGTCGCTCGGCGGATACCTCACCGACACGCTCAGCTGGCGCTGGGCCTTCTTCATCAACCTGCCGATCGGCTTGCTCGCGTACCTTGGTGTGGTCGAAGGCCTCAGCGCGCAGCACAAGGACCACAGCCGGCCGTTCGACTGGACGGGGTTCATCCTGTTGTCGCTGGCGCTCGCCCTGTTCCAGCTGATGGTCGATCGCGGCCAGACGCTCGACTGGTTCGAGTCCACGGAGATCGTCGGCGAGGCGTTCTTCGCAGCCGTGATGTTCTACATGTTCATCGTGCACTCTGCGACGACGCAGCACCCGTTCGTCGATCCGGAAATGTTCAAGGACCGCAACTTCCTCGTCGCCGTCGTGCTGATGTTCGTGGTCGGCCTGTCGCTGATCAGCCCGTCCGTGCTGCTGCCGTCGTTCCTGCAGTCGCTGCAGGGCTATTCGCCGACCCAGGCGGGCACGCTGCAGGCGGTACGCGGGTGTTCGTCGATCGTGGCGGTGTTCGTCGCGTCGAGACTGATCGGGCGCATCGACGCCCGCTACATCGTCGGCGCGGGCGTGATCTTTGCCGCGCTGGCGCTGATGATGTTCGGCGGCTTTTCGCTCGACACGCCGCGCTCGCATATCGTCGCGATGGCGTTCATACAGGGCCTGGGCACGCCGCTGGTGTTCATTCCGCTCTCGGTGCTTGCGTATTCCACGCTGCGCGACACCCAGCGCGCCGAAGCCGGTGCGATGCTGACGCTGTGGCGCAATGTCGGTTCCTCTATCGGCGTGTCGGCTGCGGTGGCGCTGCTGGCCCGCTCGACGCAGGTAAACCGCAGCTACCTGGTCGAGCACTTCACGACCTACGACGTGCAGCGCTGGGCGGCGACCGGCGTGATACCCGGCAACAATGTCGGGACGGCCGCACTGCTCGGCGAGATTGAACGGCAGGCTGCGGCCATCGCCTACTCGAACGCGTTCCATGTACTCGCGATCGCGACGATCGTCGTGCTGCCGATGGTATGGCTGCTGCAGACCGGGCGGCGCGCGCCCGGCGCCGCGGCCGACGTCAGCGAGTTGGCTTGAGAGGTGACCGACAAAGGTGCCAGGCATTGATTTATTGACGTTTGGCGCCGCCGCGAAGTGGCGGATTGGCCAAACGTCAATGAATCAATGCCTGGCACCTCTGAGCCGCTATCCTGCGCAACGTGACGAAGCCCTGGGCGATCGAGAAGTGGCACGAGATTGTCGCGGCGCGCGACCCCACGGCGCTGCTCGACATCCTGGCGGACGACGTCGTGTTTCACTCGCCGGTGGTGCACACGCCTCAGGCGGGCAAGTCCATCACGCTCAAATACCTGGGCGCGGCGCTGCAGGTGCTCGGCAACGAGTCGTTTCATTACGTGCACGAGTGGTATGACGAGCGCTCAGCGGTGCTCGAGTTCGAGACGACGGTGCAGGGCATCGTCGTCAACGGCGTCGACATGATCGAATGCGGTCCCGACGGCCGCATCAGCGTGTTCAAGGTGATGGTCCGGCCGCTGAAGGCGATCAACCTGCTGCACCAGATGATGGGACAGCAACTGCAACGCTGACCGTCACTGCACGGTGCGGGCCCAGGCCTGCAGGTTCGGCGGCAGTCGCGCGTCCACTCCCTGCTCGTCGGCGCGCAGGGCCCGCAATTCCGTCGCGGCGCCCGACGTGTCCCCTGACTGGTACAGCGCGACGATATGCTCGATCCGCGCGTCCACGGTCGCCTTCACCGCACCGACCTGCAGTCCCGCACCGACTTCTTTACTTTCCACGGCCGCCGAGGAGCGCTCGCGTTTTGCGACGGCGGCCGGCGGCACCGACATCAACGAACCCGCGAAGCCGGGTTCAGGCGCCGACGCGGTCGCCGCGGCCGGTGCCGGCGCCGCGACCGGCTGCTCGACGCCAGCGGCGGACTTCGCCTCGTTCCTCGCCTCGGCTCGCGCATCGACGGTCACCGATCCGGCATCGGATTCCGCGGCGACCGGCGCCTGGGCCGGCGCTCGGGCCGCAGCTTGGACCGGCGGTGCAGGACTCGCATCCTGGCGCGCAGGCTGCTCGACCGTGTCGACCGGCGCCTCGCGATCCGGCGCCGTCGCGAGTTCCGACGATTCGGCCTGCGCCGCAGCCGGTGCCGACGCGCGAGGCGGCATCGCTACACGGGCGTCACGGGGCATCGTCTGCACGAGCGCAAAGGCCAGACCGGCAATCGCCGCGGCGGCCAGCATCGGTTGCCACTCGCGGTACCACGATCGGACGCGCGGGGCGCCATCCGCGTGTGCTGGGCGCCGTGCGGCGTCTCGCGCCGCTGCAAGAATGGCCGCATCGACGTGTGACGGCGGCGATTCGTCGGAAGCCGCGCGCCAGGCCTGGCGTACGTCCTCGTCCTGCGGCATGCGCGGTTCCCCGCCGTTCATTGCAGATCCTCCAGGGCGGCGCGCAGCTTGCGATAGGCATAGCGCAGCCGGCTCTTGATCGTTTCCGCGGGCTCGCCGGTCAACGCGCCGATCTCGGCGAGCGACAACCCGCCCTCGACATGCAGCAGGAAGGCATCGCGCTGGGCGGCGGGGACGTCCTGCAACGCGTCGACCAGCCGCCGGCCGTGCTGGGCGTTCATGGTCGCGCGGAGCGGCTCCGCATCTTGCGCCTGCGACGGCGGCGAACGACTCGTCGACGGCAGCGACCACGGTTTCCTCGTCGATCGATACGAAGCCCGCGGCCCCGGCGGACCGCCAGTGATCCACCAGCCGATGTCGCGCCAGCGTATACAGCCAGGTCGTGAAGCGAGCGTCGGCCGCGTAGCGGGATCGTGCGCCGACGACCTTCAGCCAGAGGTCCTGGTGCAGTTCGTCGGCGGTCGGGTGGTGGCCGTTCAGGTGCCGGAGGAAGTATCGATACGTGGCGCCCTTGTGGCGCGCGTACAGCGACTCGAAGGCGCGCGCGTCGCCGCGGGCATACGCCAGCATCGAGACAGCGTCTTCGTCGTCCGCGGTGCGCGATTCCTGGGCCAGCAGCATCTGCCGGCCAGTATCGGGCCAGCCGGCGGACGCGGCAATCGTGCCGTCGGCGGGCGCCATCAAGGGTCCGGCACGAAACTCATCGCGGCCGGGAACGGGTCGGGGTCGCGATACGACGGACGGTGGATCGGCTTCGGCAGCACCCCGAGCGACACCAGGCGCTCGCGGCTCTCGTACTGGATGCGCACCACTTCGTCGGGACGATCGCTGGCGCGGACGAACTCGGTGTACTGCGCGGGCGATTCGACACGACGACCGTGACCGGTGCCTAGCGTCGGCGACGCAGACATGAGTCCTGCGGAATCGCTTCGCGCCGCTTCCTTGGCAGCAGGCGCTGGCGACTGAGCGGCGGCCGCGTCGGATTCGATCCGCTGTTCGGCGACCGGCACTTCCTCGAGAAATACCGCGACGCCGATCACGCCGAGGTCGTTCGGCCGTCCCGTGCGTGAGGCGTAGGCATCGCCGGGATCGGTGAAGTAGAACGCGGCCGTCTGCTGCATGTCCTTGCGCCAGCCGTCGACATTGACGTAATCGCCCGGTTCGATGACGTAGCCCGACTGGGCGGGCGAGGCCGTCTCGCCGGTGATCGCATTGACGCCGTCGACGCTGACGACCGCCAGCATGCGTCGGCCCGAACAGTTGCGGATGCGCACCGCGTACTCGTGGCCGGGTTCGCCGGCGACGTAGCGGCGGCCGTGGTGCGGATAGATCGGCAACGCCTGCTGCGCGGACCGATCGTAAACGTCGACGCGGGCCAGCGACCCGGCCTCGGTCGTCCCGAACGGCGCAATGAGGGCGGCCAGCAGCGCCGTGGCCGTGGCGGTCGCGAGCAAGGTGCGGCGGCTGATCGACAGGGTCATGGCGCTCTCCGTGTCAGGGTCTTGTACCTGTAAACGGACGAGAGCCGCGGACGGGGTTAACGGTCTCGGCGTGGGGCCGACCCATGGGCTAGAATTCGCGCCCGATGAGCGAAACCCCCGAAAAAGACGCGGCGCCGCCGGGCGAGACAGTCACGCCGCTGCAGCGCGTCCTGATGGATCGGGCCCGCGAGCAGGCGGCGCTGGCCCGCGTCAAGCCGCCACGCCGGCCGTTCCAGACCGCGATCTCGATCGCGCTCGCGCTCGCCGCGGTGTTCGTCATCGGCGGCGCCATCAACGCGTTCCTGGCCAGCATGCAGCGCGCAATGCGCGCGATGGACGAGCAGGAGAAAGCCCAGGAAGCCGCGCGCGAGGAAGCCAGGCGCAAGGCGCCGATTCCGGCCTACGTCGTTCCCGAGGACGAAGAAGAAAAGAAGAAGTAACGGGTATTGCGCATTCACGCTCCCGTCGTCGAGCCCGTGCATGAGCAGGTTGTCGCGATCGGTGTTCTCGTCAGGGATCGCGATGTGCGGACCCACCGCGTCCGTGCAGTTCTCGGCCCCGGGGGACTGTGGTACAAGCGGGAATCACACGAATACATCGGGGTTACCATGATGCGATTTCGAGTCATCGCCGCGGCCGCGTTGCTGGTCGCCGCCGGACCGGCGCTCGCGAAGGAAGTCATCACCGTGGTCGAGCACGCCGACACCGATGCCGTCGTCGACATCGGCGCCAAGGACGACTCGGCGGGCGACGTGCTGACGTTTGCCAATCCCGTCTTCGATGCCGCCAACAAGGCGCAGGTCGGGACCGACCAGGGCTACTGTATCCGCACCGTGGCCGGCAAGGCCTGGGAATGCGTCTGGACGCTGTCGCTCGAGGACGGCCAACTCACCGTCGAAGGGCCGTTCCTCGACGCCGGCGACTCCGTGATGGCGGTGACCGGCGGCACCGGCAAGTACGCCGGCGCACGCGGCCAGATGAAGCTGCACTACCGCAACCCGAAGGGCACCGAGTTCGACTTCCGTTACGAGCTGGAGTGACGCGGCGCAGTCCAACATGCGGTTGATTCGCAACGCCTGCCTCGGGCTGCTGAGACTTTTCGGCTGGTCGTCGGAGCTCGTTCCGCCGCCGGAACCGAAGGGCATCATCGTCGTCTATCCGCACACGTCGAACTGGGACTTCATCCTCGGCGTGCTGTTTCGCGTGGGCCACGGCCTCAAGGCCCACTGGATGGGCAAGGACTCCATGTTCAAGTGGCCCGTCGCGGGACTTTACCGGCGCATAGGCGGCATCCCGATCAATCGCCGTGAGCGCACCGGATTCACCGCCACGATGGTCGAGGAGTTCCGCAAGCGCGACTGGTTGTGGGTCGCCATCGCCGTGGAAGGCACTCGCTCGCACACCGACCACCTGAAGTCCGGGTTCTATCACCTCGCGCTCGCGGCCGACGTACCGGTCGGCCTCGGCTGCATCGACTACGGCCGGCGGCGCGTGTCGATCGACACGTACGTGCGGTTCAGCGGCGACGTCGAGCAGGATCTCGACCTGCTGCGAAACTACTATTCGGACAAGCGCGGCCGGGTTCCCGCCAACGCCAGCGACATCCGGTTCCGGTAGGGGGTGCCGGACACCTCTCGGGGGTTTCACGGATGGTGAGGCGCCCGGATTGACGGAAAATGCACTCACACGTGAGCGCACCGCGCGACATCCAGGCTGGCCACACACGCCCTGCCCAGGGTGACACGCATCGTTTCGCCTTCGTGTTGCACCCCCTCACGATCGACTACCTCGCCAACCATCCCCGCTATCGCTGGACGCGTCACCTGCCGCGGTCGTTCGTCGAGACCACCGCGGCCTACATGCCCGCGCAACACGTCGGCCGGGTGACTGGTGGACGATCGCCGGTGACCGGCCAGGCCATCGAGGGGCTGATTTATGCGCTAGGCACGACGCCGCGCCAGATGCTGACGCGCCCACCCGAGTTCACGTATGCGCGCATCGACGGAGCGTTGCGGGACGCCGCGCGTCGCGGCGCGAAAATCGCGGGCCTCGGCGCGTTCACCAAGGTCGTCGGCGATGCGGGCATCACCATCGCGAGGCGTTCTCCGATTCCCGTGACGACCGGCAACAGCCTGACGATCGCCGCAACGCTCGAGACTGCGAAGTTGACGGCGCAGCGCCTCGGCTGGCCGGACCTCGCCCGCGGCAAGGCCATGATCGTCGGCGCGACGGGCGCCATCGGTTCCGTCTGCTCGCGGCTGCTCGCCGCCGCGGTGAACGATGTCGTGCTCGTCTCGATCGAGCCCGAGCGGCTGCTCGCCCTCAAGCACCGGATCCTCGGCGAGACGCCGGGGGCACGCGTCGAGATCGACACCACGACGCAGGGTCGGGTCGGCGACTGCGATGTCATCGTCACCGCGACGTCCGCCTTCGGGTTGCGCGTGCTCGACGTCAGCCAGTGCAAGCCAGGCGCCGTGATCCTCGACGTCGCGCTGCCGCCGGACATCTCGGCCGAGGAAGCCGCCGTTCGTCCCGACGTGCTCATCGTCGAAAGCGGCGAGGTGATGATCCCAGGTCCGGTCCGGTTCAGCTTCGACATCGGCTTGCCGCCGGGCGTGGCCTACGCCTGCCTGGCCGAAGCCGCGCTGCTCGCGATGGACAATCGATTCGAGTGCTTCACGCTCGGCCGCGACGTGCACCCGGACAAGGTCAAGGAGATCTACCGGCTGTTCCGCCGGCACCATTTCCAGATCGCGCCGCTGCGCACGTTCGGGCAGCCGCTCACCGACGCGTTGATCGCGGAGAAGAACGTGCTCGCCGAGGAACTGCGCCGCGATCCCCGGCGGCTCGTACGCGTCAAGGCCGAGGCGGCGGCGCGAATTGCAAAGATCGCGCCGCGCGCCAAAGGCGTGGCCGGCGTGACGACGCTCGCGAAATAGCAGGCGCTGCGGACCCGGGTCGTTGCCCCGGCGCAGCACCTGCCCGAATCGCGTCGCGGCGTCAGCCGCCGTTCGCCGGAGCCGGCGCAGGCGTGTGATCCACCTTGACGTCCTTGGTCCAGGTGCCCGACGCCGGGTCATGCGTTGCGACGACATCGCGAGTCGTCGTGGCGCCCTTCGGGCCGACGGCGGTCGTGTTGCGCGTGTAACCGTCGTCGGTGCGCTGGGTCACGTCGGTGCGGGTGGCCTGCTGGCCTGCCGGCCCCGTCCACTCCACGTTGCGAGTGCGCGTCTGCGCGGCTCGATCGTTGACGACCTCGGCCTGGCGCGTCGCGGACTTGCCGTTTTCACCCGTCCAGGTGTCCGTGCGCGTGTGGCCGTTGCCGGTGCGCTGCACTTCGGTGTGACGCGTATAGTCGCCGCCGGGCCGTGACTTCTGCGGCTGTGCGTGCGCGCCGCGTGGCTTGGCCTGGTGCGGCGTGCTCGCCTGCGCAGCGCCGCAGGCGCAAGCGGCGAGGACGAGGCCGAGCACCGCGGCGGCAGTGCCGTGCATCCGGACGAGAGGTGTCTTCGAATTCATGCGGGTCTCCTGCTGGGTCGCGCCGATGGGCGCAGGGTTGCGACATGGGTAGACAACGGCCCGGCCCGGCTGCGGTTGACCAACGAACGGGGATTTCAGCGATGCAACTTAATCCAGCGGCGACGCTACGGTGTTCGATCGTCGTCGCAGTGCTGATGACCGCATGCACGTACCAGCCCGACGGCGTGCAACCGGTCCGCGGGTTCGACGTGTCCCGCTACATGGGCACGTGGTACGAGGTGGCGCGCCTGCCGAACCGCTTCGAAAAAGGCCTCGAGCAGGTCACGGCCACGTACGCGTTGCAGGACGACGGCAGCGTGCGGGTCGTGAACCGCGGCTACGACATCGCGCGCAGGGAATGGCGGGACATCGCCGGCCGCGCAAGGTTCGTCGGCGAGGCGGACGTGGCGGCACTGAAGGTTTCGTTCTTCGGGCCGTTCTACGGCGGTTACAACGTCATCGACCTCGACCCGGAGTACCGCTACGCGCTGGTGGTCGGGCCGGACCGGTCGTACCTGTGGATCCTGTCGCGTGAGCCGAATCTACCCACTGAGGTGATCGAGCGGCTGAAGCGCAAGGCGGCGGAACTTGGCTTCGATACCCGGCTGCTGGTTTACGTGCAACACTCGGGATAGCCAAACCGGGCGACGGGAGGGATCGTGAGCGCGGCATGGGTCATATTCATCGCCACCATCGTGGCGAGTCTCGCCGGGTTGTTCGTCGCACCGAAAGTCATCGAACGGAGTCTCTTCCGTCCGTACTACTTCCTGCGCAACCGGCAGTACGACACGATCGTCACGTCGGGTTTCGTGCACGCCGACCTGACGCACCTGCTCTTCAACATGATGACGTTCTATTTCTTCGCCTTTCCGCTCGAGCGGCGGATCGGGTCCGTTGCGTTCGCCGCGTTGTACGCAATCGGCCTGGTGACGAGCGACGTCGGCACGTATTTCAAGCACCGCAACCAGCCCGAGTACGCCTCGCTCGGGGCGTCCGGCGCGATTTCCGCCGCGCTGTTTGCCGCGATCGTCTACTTTCCGACGCAGTCGATCTTCATCCTGCCGATCCCGTTCCCGATCCCGGCGCCGCTGTTCGCCGTGCTGTATCTCGGGTATTCGTGGTATTCGGCGCGACAGGCGCGCGGACGGATCAACCACGACGCGCACCTGGGCGGCGCACTGTCGGGCCTGGCGTTCGTCCTGATCACGGACCCGCAGGCGTTCTCGGGGCTGATGCGGACAGTGATGGGTTGACGACCCTCACCCGGCCGTCGGCGACCTCTCCCGCCGGGCGGGAGAGGTGCTCACCCGCGCGGACGCGCGACCCTTCCGGAGCGGGAGAGGTGCTAGTGCGAGATCAGTCCGGGCAGCCAGGTCGAGAGCCGCGGGACGTACGTGATCAGGATCACCCCGGCCAGCAGCACCAGCATCATCGGAAACGTGGCGCGCGCCACTTCGAGCACCGGCTTCTTGAACCGGTACGCCGACAGGAAGATGTTGAGCCCGACGAGCGGCGTGAGGTAACCGAGTTCGAGGTTGGCGAGGAAGATGACGCCCAGGTGCACGGGATCGACGCCGAACGCGTTGCCCAGCGGGACGATCAGCGGCGCCACGACGATGATCGCCGAGAACATGTCCATCAGCCAGCCGACGAAGATCAGGAAGACGTTCAACAGCAGCAGGAAGACCCAGGGCTGCTCCACGTGCGCGGTGAACGCGGCGGCCAGGTCGTCGGGAACGTGCTCCGTCACCAGCCAGTTCGTGAACCCCATCGCGGTGCCGAGAATCAGCAGCACGCCACCCACGAGCACGCCGCTTTCCACCAGCAGCGCCATCAGCCGCCCGTTCCGGCGCAGGTCGTCGTGCACGAAAGTCTCGATGACGAACGCGTACAGCGCCGTCAACGCCGCCGCCTGTACGGGCAGCGCGTAGCCGCCGAAGATCAACACGAGGGGAATCACCGGCAACAGGATTTCCCACTTCGCATCCCAGGTTGCGCGCCAGGTTTCGGCCGCATCGAACCGGTTGCGCGCGGTCTGCCGCGGCGCCGCCCGCACGCCCCACGCGATTGCGAACCCCATCAGCACGAGGCTCGGCAGCAGGCCGCCGAGGAACATCTGCTCGAGCGACACCTGGCCGATGATCGAGTAGAGGATGAGCGGCAGGCACGGCGGAAGCAGCACGCCCAGCGAGCCCGAGCCGGTGATGATGCCGAGGGCGCGACGCTCCGTGTATCCGGCCTCGAGCATCACCGGCATCAGCAGTCCGCCGAGCGCCAGGATCGTCACCCCCGAGCCGCCGGTGAACGCGGTGAAAAACGCCGAGCCGAGCA
Organism: uncultured Gammaproteobacteria bacterium; assembly: GCA_963843985.1. GTDB lineage: Bacteria > Pseudomonadota > Gammaproteobacteria > Steroidobacterales > Steroidobacteraceae > RPQJ01. The sequence goes on from CAWJMS010000015.1 coordinate 15,783, forward strand.
CGGCGGCCACCGCCGCGCCCCCGCGCCAGTGCCCGGTCCAGGCGGTGAACAGCCGGACGAGCCGGCGCGAGGCGCCGCTCTCGGCCAGCATGTAACCCGTCAGCGTAAAGAGCGGCAGCGTCGCGAGCAGCGGGTTGGTGACCTGTTCGTAGTGATCGAGCGGGATCGACGCGATGGGGTCGCCCTGCGCGTAGAAGAGGATCAGCGCCGTGCCGCCGAGCAGTACGAAGATCGGCGCGCCGACGACAGCGGCCAGGATCAGCGCGATCAGTGCCGGCCAGCGGGCGTGTGTCGGGTCGATCGGCGCGTGGGCGGCGACGAACCCGAGCCCGGCGGCGAGGAGAGTGACGACGATCGTGCCGATGGCAGTCTTGCCGGCGCGATGCGCGAGCCGCAAGCCGATCACGGCGAAGCCGATCGGCAGCAGGTACTCGAACCACACGACCGGCAACCCGGAGGCCAGGTGCACGCCGGCTTCACGTTCGGTCTGCACGAACAGCGCCGCCGCGAGCGCCAGCATCATGGCGATGAACGCGGCGACGGACTGGCTGTAGGTTTCGAGCAGGGCGGCGAGTCGCTTCGGCAGCAGCGGCGCGATGCTGGCGACGGAAAGCAGCCGGCCCTCGCGCGCCGCGATCGCTCCGCCCAGCATGCCGACCAGCAAGGTGACGTGCCGCAGCAACTCGTCGGTGCCGGAGATCGGGATCCTGAGGCCAATCCTCGTCCAGACCTCGAGGTCGGCCACGCCGAGCAGGACCATCGAGGCCAGGCAAAACGCAAGCAATGTGTCTTCGACGCGCCACAGCGCGCGCCGCCAGGGCGCCTGCGCCTGAACCGGGTGCTGATCGGGCAGCGCCGGTTCGAGCAGCGGCCGCGGGCCGCTCATTTCTTGCGGGCCCGGTATTCCTGCACGGCCTTGCTGACTTTGTCGAAAGTCTCGGCGGGAATGATCTTGCCGCGCAGCGCCGGATATTCCTTCACGATGACCGCGCGCCATTCGGCCTCGGCTTCCGGCGACAAGGTCGTGACCTTGAGGCCCTGCTTGTCCTGCATCGCCTTCACGGCCGCATCGTCCTCCGCGCGCGCCGACTGCCGGATGCCGGGGCCAGCCTTGTCGCAACTGGCGCGGATCCAGTCGCGTGTCGGTGCGTCGAGCGCTTCCCACGCCCGCTTGCTCACGATCAGCGCGCCGGTCACCGGCGCCCAGCGCATGTCGAGCATGTACGGCGCCTGCGTCGCGACCTGGCTGAAGTTGGCGAACGAGGCGGGCACCGGCAGGCCGTCGATCATCCCGTTGCGCAGCGCGAGCAGGATCTTGTCCGGATCCATCGACACGGGCGTGTAATAAGCCTTCAGCAGTTCGTTCATCGCCGCGCCGCCGGTGGACGTGTAGACGCGCATCGACTTCAGGTCCTTGATGCTGGTGATCGGCTTCTTCGAGAAGAAGCGCACCCAGCCGGCGTCGCCCCAGACCAGCACGACGTAGCCCGCCTTGGCGAAATTCGCTTCGAGTTCGGGCCTGACCGCGTCGCGGGCATAGTCGACTTCTTCCCAGGTGCGGAACATCAGCGGCATGAATTGCAGCGCCGTGACGCCCGGCTCGATCTCGCCGAGTCCGTCCGACGTCAACATGGCGCCCTGGATCTGGCCGACACGCAGCCGGCGCACGATCTGGCTCTCGCCGCCCTGCGTGCCGGCGTAGAGGTCCATGCGCACGCCGCCGGGGCCCTTCTGCCATTCGGCACTGAGCGCCTGCAGGCGTTGATAGAAGCCGGAGCCCGCAGGCACCACGGTCGCGAAGCGCAGGGCGGTGCCGGAGCCGGCCGCGGCCTGCAGGGTGCGGGGCACCAGCCCGGCGAGGCTCAGCGAGACGAGCGCGCCGACGAACGAACGGCGATGCATCAGGGTTTCACTCCATGGGCGGTCGAATCATCGGGTGGCAGCGGCGGCAGGAACCAGCGATCGGCCTGCGTGGCCATCCACGCGGCGCGTCGCTGCATCAGGACGTTTTCGAGGCGATGCTCCGGCGCGGCGTTCGGGTCGACCGCGAGCGCCGCCTGCAGCGCCTGGTCGAAGCAGGCCCGGTCTTCGAGCGGCACGCAGACGGACTCGGCGTACGTGACGTGGGGACCGGCCAGCATTCCGTGCGCCAGTTCGAGCGCGCGCGCGTAGTGGCGCTTCGCCACGTCCAGGGCCGGCTCCGTCAGGTCCGGACGCGCCATCGAGTACGCGATCATGAATGAATGAATCGCGCCGTCCCCGTACGACTCGTCCAGCTCGAGCGCGCGGTCCATCATTGCCTGCGGCTTGCGCAAGTCGCCGACCAGCGACGGGTCGTCCTTGCCGAGCGCGATCGCCGCCGTCCACGCGGCGGCCGTCCAGTACAGCAGTCCGACGTCGTCCTTGCGGCACCCGCGCACCGCCTGTTCGGGGTCTGCGGCCAGCGCCCCGCTGAATCCGGCATGCGTCACGTCGAGGCCGCGCAGGCCGTAGTCCCGCGCGCGCAGGTAGAGCTTGCGGGCGCGCACGCGCGTTTCCTGAGCGCGCGCGTAATCGGTCGCGTCGAGCTTGTCCGCCTCGGTCTGCACGAAGCCGTAGGCGTACTGGGTGAATCCCGCGGCCGTGGCCGTCAACAGGCCGACGTGGTTCGGGCTTTCCGTGAGCAGGCTCTCCATCAGCTTGAGGCTGAATGGAGCCGCGGCCGCAATCAGCTCCGGGTCGTCGTCGGTGGCGTACGAGGAGGGGCCGTGCGCGAGCGCGTCGCCGACACGGTCGACGGCGAGCTTCGAAACCGAGCAGCCGCCGACTCCCAGTGCCACGAGCGCAAGCAACGCGTGGCGTGAACAGCGCGAGAACACCATATCCGGGGGCGGCCTGCCTTCCTGCCTGGAAATCCGCCGCGCATCGCGCGGCCGAGCTGCAACGATACCGGAACGAGCGCGACTGCGGGGTATCTTCCGCCGCTGCGGCGCCCGCACCGAACCCGGGTCCGCGGTCAAAAACGTTAATTCCGTCAATTACCTACAAATCGGGCAGCACGGCGCGATTGCCTCGGCAACGCGACTGTGCGATTAAGCTGCCTGCATGAACCTCCGGGAGCTCGTCGAGCAGATCCTGCCCGAGTGGCGCAGCTGGTATCCCAGCCTGTTCGACGCCGCCGTGGACCTCGGCGTCATTCGCGCGCGCGTCTGCGACCCGTCGTCGTTGTTGCTCTCGAATCGGCATGCGCGGGTTCGCGAGGCGGCCGAACAGGAACACCGCCGACGCTGGAGCGCCGAGGAGAATCCGCCCGAGGAGTGACGCGCGCGCGAGCCGCCGGCCGACGTCAGTCCGCCGCCAGCCGCGATGCCGCTCGCCACGTGCGGCCGGCGGGTCAGCCAGACGAGCCCGACGATGAGCAAGGCCAGTCCCGCCGTCACGTAGAAATAGTCGAGCGACGACATCATGAACGATTGCTCGACGAGGCCGCGGGTCAGCGCGGCCAGGGTCTGGTCGTCGGTGAGTCCCGCGCCGTGCAGTGCGGCCGTCGCCTGCTGGGTCGCCGGACTGTACAGGCTCGTGGCTTCGGCCAGCCGGCTCTGGTGCAGGTCGGCCCGGTTCTCCCACACGGTGGTCGCGATCGACGTCGAGAACGCGCCGGCCGTGATGCGCAGGAAATTCGAGATGCTGGTCGCAGACGGGACGCGCTGCGGCGGGATGCCGTCGAGCTGGATGCGTGATCACCGAGACGAAGAAGAACGCCATGCTGACACCTTGCACCAGCATCGGCAGCACGAAATCGCCGAAAGCCGCCTGCGAGTTCAGCAGCGAGCGCATGTATAGCGTGACTGCCATCATCACGAACGCGATCGTGGCGAACCAGCGCGCGTCGTAGCGATTGACGTTGCGGCCCACGAATGGCGAAAACAGCATCGCGATCAGGCCGGCCGGCGCCTGCACCAGGCCCGCCCAGGTCGCGGTGTAGCCGAGCTGCGTCTGCAGCCACAGCGGCAGGATCACGACGTTGCCGAAGAAGACGCCGTACCCGATGCAGGTGACGACCGTGCCGATCGCGAAGTTGCGGCCGCGGAACAGGCTCAGGTCGACGATCGGGTGCTTCTCGTTCAGTTCCCAGATCAGGAACGCGACGAAGCCGACGGCCGCGACGATCGCGAGCAGCACGATGGCGCTCGAGTCGAACCAGCCCTCGTCCTTGCCCGTGTCGAGCATGATCTGCAGCGCACCGACCCAGACGACCAGCATCGCGAGCCCGATGCCGTCCACCGGCATGCGGCGCGTCGGCGTCTCATTGTGTGCGAGCGCGCCCCAGCAGACGAACGCCGCGAACAGTCCGATCGGCAGGTTGATCAGGAAGATCCACGGCCAGGAATAGTTGTCGGAGATGTAGCCGCCGAGCAGCGGTCCCATGACGGGCGCGATCAAGGTGGTCATCGACCAGATCGCGAGCGCCATGCCGCGTCGGGATGCCGGAAAGATCGACATCAGCAGCGCCTGCGAGCCCGGGATCATCGGCCCCGAGACCGCGCCCTGCAGCACCCGGAACGCGATCAGCGATTCGAAGCTCCAGGCGATGCCGCACAGGAACGACGCGATGGTGAACAGCGCGACGCTCGCGACGAACGTGCGGACGACGCCGTAGCGCTGCATCAGCCAACCCGGTCAGCGGCACGGAAATGCCGTTCGAGACCGCGAACGAGGTGATGATCCAGGTGCCCTGGTTGGTGCTGACGCCGAGGCTGCCGGCGATGGTCGGCAGCGAGACGTTCGCGATCGTCGTGTCGAGCACCTGCATGAAGGTGCCGAGCGCGAGTGCAAAGGCCGTCAGTCCCCGCGTGCCCGCGGGCAGCGCAATCAGCGGGCGATCCTGGCTCGCGGAACCGGCGGCCATCAGCGCGAAGCGTTGCTGGAGTTCTGCAGAATGACCCGCGCGATCGTCGATTCGACCGCCGGGTCGCTGGCCGGATGGGCGGGCATCGAGGCTGCGATCTCCTGCGTCGGCTTGCCGAGCATCGGGCCGGACTGGTCGTGCAGGTCGACTTCGACGTCCATCGACAGGCCGACGCGCAGGGGATGCTCCCGGATCTCGGCCGGCTCGAGCGCGATGCGCACCGGCACGCGCTGCACGATCTTGATCCAGTTGCCCGACGCATTCTGGGCGGGCAGCAGCGCGAACGCGGCGCCGGTGCCGGGCGAGAAGCCCCGCACCTTGCCGTGATACGTCACGTCGTTGCCGTACAGGTCGGCCGTCATGGTGACGGCCTGCCCGATGCGCATGCGTTGCAGCTGGACTTCCTTGAAGTTTGCATCCACCCACGCGTCGGCGAGCGGCACCACCGCGAGCAGCGGCGTCCCCGGGCCCACGCGCTGGCCGACCTGCACGCCCTTCCTGGCGACCACGCCGTCGACCGGGGAGGCGATCGTGGTGCGCGCGAGCGCGAGCGCGGCGTCGCGCACGCGGGTGGCGGCCCGCTGCACCAGCGGATGGTCGGAGACGGATGTGCCCTGCGTCTGCGTCAGCGCGACGTTCAGGTCTTCCTGCGCGGCGCGCGCGGCGGCATCGAGTGCGTCGATCGACTCGCGGGCGTGTGCGACTTCCTCGCTCGACACGGCCCCGCCCGAGGCGATCGAGTTGCGGCGCGCGTAATCGGCGCGGGCGCGGCGCAGCTCGACGTTGCGCGCCACGAGTTGCGCGCGGGCGCGCTCCACCTGCGCGAACGAGCCGCTCACCTGGCGCACGGTGCTCGCGAGGTCCGCGAGCGCGGCGTCCATCGCGATCTTTGCGTCGGCCGGGTCGAGTTCGATCAGCGTCTGGCCCGCGGCCACGCTGTCGGTCTCGCGCGGATGCATCGCCCGGATCGTGCCCGGGATCTCGGCCGTGACCTGCACGATGGTCGCACCGGCGTAGGCATCCTGCGTCGAGACGAACCAGCGGCCGTGCAGGTACCAGTAGACGACCCAGGCGAGGGCGCCGACGACCACGACCGCGGCGAGCAGCGTGAGTCCGCGGCGGCGAGTGGACATGCCCTCGGCCGGGACTTCGGCGGCGGGCGCGGGCGAATTCATCGTGAAGGCTCCTTGAAGCTGCCGCCGAGCGCGACGAGCAACGCGACGCGGGCGGACGTGCGGTCTGCGAGCAAGTTGACGCGCTGCCGGCGCGCGCCGAGCACCTGGGACTCGGCGTTGAGGACGGTGAGGTAATTGCTGAGGCCGGCGCCGTAGCGTTGCTCGGCCAGGCTGTAGGCGCTCTCGGCGGCCGTAAGCGCGCGCTGCTGGTCCGCAAGCTGCCGGTCGAGGCCCTGCAGCCGCGAGACCTGGTCGGCCGACTCACGCACGGCGCGCAGCACGGTCTCGTTGTAACTGGCCGTGGCGAGGTCGAGGTCGGCACCGGACTTCCGGTACTCGGCCTTCAGCCGGCCGGCGTCGAAGATCGGCAGGTGGATCGCGGGCCCGACGCTCCACTGGTGCGAATCGCTGTCGAGCAGCCTGTCGAGGCCGATGGACACGAAGCCGGCGAATGCGACCAGGTTGACGTCGGGGTAGAAGTTCGCGTGCGCCGCTTCGCGGCCAGACTGCGCGGCGAGGATGCGCATCTGCGCGGCGGCCACGTCCGGCCGATGCGCGAGCAGGTCGGCGGGCAACTGCTGCGGCAAGTCGAGCGCGCGCTCGAAATCGAGCATCGGCGCGCTGATGTGCGAGTAGGCCTCGGTGCCGTGCCCCGTCAAAGCGGCGAGCGCATGAGTCGCCGACTGCTGCGAGAGCGACGCCTGCTCGCGATCGACGTCCACCAGCGCCACGTTGGCCTCGGCGCTGCGCAATTCGACGTTGGAGTCGAGCCCGGCCTTGCACGCGCTGCCGCGTCAGCTCGAGCAGCCGGCGGCGCTGCTCGCCGGCCTGTACGGCCAGCGCCTCGAGCGCCCTCGCACGCGCAAGTTCGACGTAGGTCTGCGTGACGGCGCTCGAGATCAGCAGTTGCATTGCGGCGGAGTCGAGGCCCGACGCATTCGCAACCTGCTGCGCCTGTTCGATCAGGTCCGATTGCCGGCCCCAGAAGTCGAGGTTCCAGCTGAGGTTGGCACCAAGGCGCGCGTCCCAGAATGTGGCTCCGCCGTACGGCGGCGGGAAAATGTAGTTGGCGCTGACGCGCTCGCGTGTCGCTTCGGCGTCGAGCGAGATTTGCAGGTCGTTGGTCGAACCCGCGATGACGGCCTGCTCCTGCGCGCTGCGCACGCGGGCCAGTGCCGAAGCGAGGCTCGGATTGCGCGCAAGGGATTCGGCCACCAGGCGATCGAGCTGCGGGTCGCCGAGTTGCTGCCACCAAGCGTCGGAGGGCGCGACGTAGGCATCCCCCTGCAGCGCCAGGGTCTCGGGCGCCAGCGCCGATTCGTGTGCAGACTCGCCCGGCGAGCTGACGCAACCGGCGACGAGAGTGGCCGCGGCGGCGGCCAGCAACAGTCGCCGGGCGTTCATGCGCGCCGGCCCGTCGAGCGTTTCGACGTCCGTGACGCGGTCTTGGCTTTCGCGCGGCGCGGCGTCCGGGGCCGCATCGGCTCGACCGGCGCTTCGATCGGCGCGGCCACCGGACGTTCCTGCTGCAGGTGGTCGAGCACCTTCAGCAGCGAGCCGCGGAATTGCTCGAACTCGGTGCGGCTGAGCGGTGCGAGCGCTGCATTCAGCTCGGCGACCACGACGGGCAGCAGCAACCCGATCGTCTTGTGGCCGGCAGCCGTCAGCCGCAGCTCGACGACGCGGCGGTCGCGCAGGCTGCGCCGGCGCGCCAGCAGTCCGCGCTCCTCGAGCTGGTCGAGCAGGCGGGTGAGGGCGCCGCTGTCGTGCTGAAACGCGGAACAAAGGTCGGACGCCGTCACCGCCAGCCCGTCGCGCAGGTGCATCAGCACGCTCCACTGGGTCAGCGTGAAGCCCTGGTGCGCGAACGCGGACTCGATCCGCGCGGTGAGGATCGACGTCAGCCGCCGGATGAGGTAACCGACACTGTCGCGGGCCCGGTAGGACTCCGCGGCGTAAAACTGCTCAGGCATTGGTGGCTCAGGCTGTAACTGCCTAGGCAGATAATGCGCCGGCCGCCCGGGGCGCGTCAATCGGGCGCGTCAAATGGGCGGGACCAGGGGCGGCGGGCGCCCTCGGTAGCGGATCAGGGTGCCGCGGCGGGCGCGCGGAGGCCGCGCTCCTCGCGGTACAGGCGCAGGATGAACTGGCCGGCCGGGCGCTCGCGGAACCGTTCGACTTCGGCCCGCCACGCGGGATCGAGGTCGGCGAGATCGAGACGGCGGCCGGTGAGGCCGCCCGGGTATTCGGGCGGCAGCACGGCCAGCGCCCCGAGGCTCGCGAACGTGATATCGGCGAACGTCAATGCGTCGCCGACCAGGTAGCGGCGCCCGTCCGCCAGCATGCCGTCGACATCGTCGAACGTTGCGCGGGTCTTCTCGAGCGCCCGCGCGGCGCGCTGTGGCGTGACGCCGAGCATGCGGCGAACGGCAAAGCGCAAGACCGGCAACACGACCGTCAGCAGGCCTCGCTGCCAGGCGGGGATGGTCCGCTCCTCGAGGCCCCAGGAACGCAGCGTGAGGTCGCGACGCTTCAACACGTTGCCGTAGACCCACACGCGCACGTCGTTGCCGAGTCGCCGGTCGAAGCGGCCCTCGAGGTCGAGTGCGGTCGCCGTGGGTTCGAGAAACCAGGTGTGTTGCGACGGCAGTCGACCGGCGTACTCGCCCCACAGGTAGCGCAGGATGCGCGGCGAATCGCCGATCCGCGTCAGGCCGGGCGGCACCTCGAGCCACGGCACCGTGCGCCCGGTGAGCAGCACGCCGAGGATGCCCGCATTCGGCACCTCGTCGTAGGGCACGCCGAGTCGATCGAGGCACCAGCGCGCCTTTTCCGAGTAATGCGAGAAGGTGATCGTGTGCAGCCGCAGGCGCGGCTCGCCGTTCGCAGCGGCGCGACGCGTCACGGCGAGCCGCAATGCCATGCCGGCAAGCGCCAGCACCAGCGAGGCAAGCAGCGCCGACCAGGCGCCCCAGCGCGCCCCTGCGACGACGACGGGGAGCACGTACAGCGCGAGCGTGTGCAGCGCGCGTGGATCCTTGAGTCGCATCGCAGTGCGGCGCCCTATTTGCGCGACGGCATTTCGGCAAACTGCGGGATGTCGCCCGAAATCGTTTCCCAGGAAGCCTTCGATTCGACGTAGATGTGCCCCATCGGCTCCATGCCCGGCTCGGTGTCGAGCGAGCCCGCCGGCACATTGACCATGTTCCGCTCGCGCGAGACCCGCGGCATCGAACTGCCGCAGCGTGCGCAGAATGCGACGGCGAAGAACTGCGCGCCGGACACCGGATAGTCGCCGACCAGGTCCGCGCCGCGCGTCCACTTGAAATCGTCTGCCTTGAAGAACACGTTGGTGGCGTGAGCCGCGCCGCGACCCTGCCGGCAGCGCGAACAGTGGCAGTAATACATCCGCACCGGCGGGCCGGAGATTTCGTATGCCGTCGCTCCGCAGAGGCAACTGCCCTGGGTCACGCCCGGCGTGGTCGCGACCGGCGGGCGAGGCGTCGCCTGCATGCCGAATTGCGGCGGGTATTCCTCGAACTGCGGCAGGTCGTCCTCGATGCGGTACCAGGCGGCCTTCGAGCCGGTGAACATGTGGAACTGCGGCGTCAGCCCCAGGTCGCCCTCGAGATTGCCGGCCGGCGCGATCACCAGCCCGATCGCCTGGTGCGCCTCCGGCACGACCGAGCCACAGTGCCGGCAGAACGAACGATGCAGGCCGGGCGACGACGGGTAGCGCACGATCGAGTCCGCGCCGGCCAGCATGCGAAAACCGGCAAGCGGCGCCGCCGCCCAGGTGACGAACGCCGTGCCGTGGTGCTTGCGGCACATCGAGCAGTGGCAGTGCAGCATGTTCGTGAACGGACCGTCGATTTCGTAGCGCACGGTTCCGCAAAGGCAACGTCCCTGGGTCATCTCGGCCTCCGATCGATTGTCCACGGCAAAGGGCGGGTTGGCCTACGTTAGCCTCCGTGCGCTCCCGCTGCCAGCGTTAATAGGCCGTTAAGGACCGGTCTCTAGCCTGCGTCCTCGTCAAGACACTCCAGGACGCACCGATGCACAAGACTCTTTCCACGATCGCCGTGCTGTTGCTTGCCGCCACGGCTCGAGCCGAGACCCCCGCGGGCCTGTTGCGCGCGTATTCCGGCGAAGCGGCTGCGGCGTCGCGCGGGTACGCAGGCCCGTCCGCTGCGGCCGGCGACCGGCTGTTCCACCAGCAGCACAAGGACTGGAGCTGCGCTTCGTGCCACACGCCGGATCCGCGGCGTGGCGGCAAGCACACGGCGACCGGTAAGGCGATCCGGCCGCTCGCACCGTCCGCTGATCCGCAGCGTTTCCAGGACCGCGAGCGGGCCGACAAGTGGTTCAAGCGCAATTGCAGTGACACGCTCGGACGCGAGTGCACCGTGGCGGAGAAGGCCGACGTGCTCGCCTACCTGATCTCCCTCGGCGGTGCGAAATGAGCGCGCGCCACTGCACGGGAATTCGCCCACTCGACGTGCTGGCATGGACCGGCGCAACGTTGTTTCTCGTTTACGGCCTCATGCGCGGGGCCGACGCCGCGCACAGCAGCCCCGCCGCGGTGTTCGTCGAGGAGTGCGGTGCTTGCCACATAGCCTATCCCGGCGACCTGATGAAGCCGGCCGATTGGTCGCAGGTGCTGGGCAGCCTCGATCATCACTACGGCGTCGACGCCGGCCTCGATCCGCAGGCGCTCGAGGCGGTGGCGAGTCACCTGAAGATCGCCATGCCCGTGTCGAGGGCGGGCAAACAGGCGTCGCCGCTGCCGCGCATCACGACTTACAGCTGGTTTCGCGAGGAACACGACGACGTGTCGTCGCGCGCGTGGTCATCCCCTGCGGTGAGGAGCGCCTCGAACTGCTCGGCCTGCCACCCCGGCGCCGAGCGGGGCAGCTTCGATGAACACTCCATTCGCGTTCCGCGTGAGGTGCATCGTGATTCAGAGGACTAAGGTCTGGGACCTGCCCGTCAGGATCTTCCACTGGTCGCTGGCCGTGTCATTCGCCGGCGCGTATGTTCTCGCCGAATCCGAGCGGCTGCGCCACGTTCATGTCCTGCTCGGTTACACCGTGCTCGGCCTGATCGCCTTTCGCGTGCTCTGGGGCCTGGTGGGCTCGCGCTACGCGCGATTCGCTTCGTTCCTGTATGGACCCGGTGCGGCGCTGCGATACCTGCGCGATGCGCTGGCCGGGCGCCCCGGTGAGTACACGGGACACAACCCGGCCGGCAGCTGGGCCGTCTACGCGATCCTGCTTCTCGGGATTGCGACCGGCGCCAGCGGCTACCTCACCTACAACGATCTCGGCGGCGAGGGCATGGAGGAGGTCCACGAAGTCTTCGCGAACGCCTGGCTGATCATCGTGGGCGTGCACGTCCTCGGCGTGATCTTCAGCAGCATCGCGCATCGCGAGAACCTGGTGAAGGCCATGCTGACCGGCTACAAGCGGGGCGCCGATTCCGCCTCGATTCCGGGTTCGGCGCCGGCCGTCGGCGTCGCAATGGCAGCGGCCGTGCTGGCCTTCTGGGGCTGGTCGCTGCTGGCGGCCGGCGGCATCGCGGCGGCGGGCGCCTCCACGGCCGATCAGGAACAAAACGTACTGGTGGAGGACGACGAGAACGACGACGATTGAGGCATGCGCATCCTGGTCGTCGAAGACGACGCATTACTCGGCGACGCCCTGCAGGCGGGACTGCGTGGCCTGGGTTTCGCAGTCGACTGGCTACGGGACGGTGCGGCGGCCGAAGCGGCTATGCGCGGCGAATCGTTCTCGGCGGTGGTGCTCGACCTCGGCCTGCCGCGTCTCGCCGGCCTCGAGTTGCTGCGAAGGATTCGCGCGCGAGGCGATCACACGCCGGTGATCGTGGTGACGGCGCGGGACGCGCTCGACGATCGAGTGAAGGGCCTCGACAGCGGCGCCGACGACTACGTCGTGAAGCCGGTCGCGATCGTCGAACTCGCCGCGCGCTTGAGGGCCCTGGTGCGCCGCTCGCAGGGCGCGGCGAGCGGCCAGTTCGAGATCGGGGAACTGCGCATCGACCCGGCCGCTCGTGCCGTGGTCTTCCGCGGCAAACTCGTGGAGCTGCAGCCGCGCGAGTTCGCGCTGCTCCAGGAGCTTGCGCTGCACGCCGGGCGCGTGCTCACGCGCAGCCAGATGGAGGCGAAGCTGTACGAATGGGACCGTGCGCTCGACAGCAACGCGATCGAGGTGCACGTGCATCACTTGCGTCGCAAGCTGGCGCCGCGATTGATCCGCACGGTGCGCGGCGTCGGATACATGATGCCCCGCGACGATGACTAGGCCGGCGACCCACTCGATGCGGCGCCGCCTGCTCGGCCTGTTGTTGCTGGCGGTCGCGGCGGCGTGGGCGACCGTCGCGTTCCTGACGTATCACGATGCGCAGCGGGAGATCGACGCACTGCTCGATGCGCACCTGGAGCAGGCGGCGCGCCTGCTCGTCGCACAGTCGAGTCAAGATGGCGACGAGATCGACCTCGACGAATGGGAGGGCGACCCCCGCTACTCGACGGTCGTCGCGTTCCAGGTCTGGCAGCACGGCGAGCGCCTTGGGCTGCGCTCGGCCAACGCCCCGGCGCAACGGCTTTCCGCAAGCGAAGCGGGTTTCAGCGACGTGATGCTCGCAGGCACGCACTGGCGCGTCTTCAGCGCCTGGGACGGCAAACACGAGGTGCTGGTGCAGGTCGCCGAGGACCATGCGACGCGCGACCGCATTGCCCGTGGGATCGCGCTCAACGCGCTGCTGCCGCTCGTCGTGGCATTGCCGCTGCTCGGCCTCGTCATCTGGTGGGTCGTCGGTCGCGGGATGCGTCCCCTGCGGCAAATCGGCGAGGAACTCGCCCGGCGCGGACCCCAGGATCTCGAGCCGATCGCCGCGCGGGACGTGCCCTCCGAAGTCACGCCTCTCGTCGAACGGCTCGATCAACTGCTGGCCCGCATCCAGGATTCGCGGGCGTCGGAGCGGCGCTTCACGTCGCACGCGGCACACGAACTGCGCACGCCGATTGCGGCCATCCGCGCCCAGTCGGAGGTGGCGGGCGCGACGGCCGACCCGGCGCAGCGCGTGGCAGCGTTGCAGCACGTGATCGAAGCCTGTGATCGCGCGGGACGGCTCATGGAGCAACTGCTGCTGCTCGCGCGCGCGGATGAAGCGGACATCGATTCGCGCCGCGTGCCTTGCGACCTGCGGCCGATTGCCGAGCGGCTGCTAGCGGAGCTGGCGCCGGCCGCGATGCGCGAGAGGATCACACTTGAGCTGGAAGCGATTGGTCCGATGCGGCTGAGCGGGGATGCGGCGCTGCTCGAAGCGGCACTGCGCAATCTCGTCGACAACGCCATCCGCCACGGCGGACCGGGCACGGACGTGAAAGTCGCGATGTCTACCGATGCGCATGGCGTGGTCGTGGCCATCGAGGATTCGGGGCCCGGCGTCACCGATGCCGATCTCGCGCGGCTCGGACAGCGCTTCTACCGGGCCTCCGATGCGAGGGCGGGTGGCAGCGGGCTGGGGTTGTCGATCGTCTCGCGCATCGTCACGCTGCACCACGGCACGGTGCTGTTCACGCGCGGCGCACAGGGACACGGGCTCAGGGTCGAGCTTCGCCTGCCGGCGTCGGGTTGACCGTCGCGGCGTCGCGCTCGCAGGTCTCGGCAACCTTGCGCCGGAGGATCTCGGTCAGTCGCTTCACGCCGGGGCCAGCCGTATCGCGATCGGCATAGATCAGGTACAGCGCGACGTAGCGCTCCGCGCCCTCGACGAGCGGCAGCCGCTTGAGCGCGCCGCTCTGCAATTCCTCGCGGATGCTTTCCTCCGCGTACCACGCATAGCCAAGCCCCATGCACGCGGCGCGGATCGACGTCGCCTTGCTCGAGACGGTCCAGCGTTGCTCGTTGAGCCAGCCGCCCGAGCGGCTGCGACGCGCGCCCGAATCGCGGACGACGAGGTGCCGATGCTGGCGCAGGTCCTCGAGCGTGAGTGGCCGGCCGAGCGCGTGCAACGGGTGCGTCGGCGCCGCCGCGCACACGAAGCGTACCTGCATCAGCGGATCGCCGAGGAAGCCGCCCGGCACCAGGCTGCCGATCACGAAGTCCGCGCTGCCGTCGGTGAGTGATTCGTCGGTGCCCCCCAGCACCGTCTCGTTCAGTTCGATGAGTGTCCCGGGATGTTCGGCGCCGAACTCGGCCAGGCACTCGAGCAGCAGCCACGTCGGGAAGATCGTGTCGACGGCGAGCCGGATCTCCGGCTCCCAGCCGCGCGACAGTTCCGCGGCGGCGCGCTCGAGTTGGGAGGCCGAATCGACCAGCCCCTTGCCGCGGCGATAGAGCACCTGGCCCGCCTCGGTGAGCACGGCCTTGCGCCCCTGGATCTCGAACACCTTCAGCCCGAGCAGGTCCTCGAGTTTCTGGATCGTGTAGGTGACGGTCGACTGTGTGCGATGCAGCCGGCGCGAGGCCTGCGCGTAGCCGCCGGCCTCGACGACCGCGATCAGTGCGGCCCATTGATCGAGCGTGATCTTGGGTTGGCTCATTTATCGGCCTTGTCGATGGTTAGACGCGAAAATACCGTCTTTTTAATTGATTGGATAGATGGAAAATGCGTCCACACGGTTCGCATCCATCCAATTACACGAGAGACCATGAAAACCTACCTGCAGTTGAACACGAGCCTCTTCGGTGAGGGCGCCCAGTCTTCCCGGCTGGCCGGCCAGTTCGTGGCGGCGCTGGCGCGGGCCGAGCAGGCCGAAAGCGGCTCGACCAAGTCACCGAACGTCATCGTGCGCGACCTGGCGCAGCACCCGGTCGAACACCTGACGGCCGAACGCTTCCAGGCATTCCAAACGCCTCCGGAGCAGCGCACGGCGGAACAGCAGCGTGTCGCGGCCGAGTCGGATGCTCTGATCGCCGAGCTGCGCGCAGCCGACGTGCTCGTCGTCGGCCTGCCGATGTACAACTTCGGGGTCCCGTCGACGCTCAAGGCCTACTTCGATCACGTCGCCCGCGCCGGCGTGACCTTCCGTTACTCCGAGACGGGGCCGGTCGGCCTGCTGACGGGCAAGAAGGCGTACGTCGTCGCGACTCGCGGCGGCCGGCATGCGGGCACGCCGCGCGACCTGCAGAGCGCCTTCGTCAGGCAGTTCCTCGGCTTCATCGGCATCGACGACGTCGAGTTCGTGTACGCGGAGGGCCTCGCGCTAGGCGCGGAGAGCCGCGACGCGTCGCTGAACGCGGCGGGCGATCGCATCGAACAACTGGCCGCCTAGGCCCGATCGCTTCATCATCCCCGACTTTACGGAGCCATCCATGACCACGTTCGAAAAGATCTCTGAACTCACCGGGCGCGTGCTGATCGCGTCGCTGTTCCTGATCGCCGGCCTCGGCAAGATCGGCGGCTACGCCGGCACACAGGCCTACATGCAGTCGCAGGGTGTGCCCGGCGCACTGCTGCCGCTCGTCATCGCGCTCGAGGTGCTCGGTGCGATCGCAATCGTCATCGGATACCGCACACGCATCGTCGCCGCGGCGCTCGCCGGTTTCTCGATCGTGGCAGGCTTCGTGTTCCACGGCGGCGCCGACCAGATGCAGCGGGTGCTGCTGCTGAAGGACATCGCGATCGCCGGCGGCTTCCTGCTGCTCGTCGCGCGCGGCGCCGGCGAGTGGTCGCTCGACGCTCGCATCGGCCGCACGGACGACGCCGGGTGAACTGCTGCGCAGCCACTGAACATCCTTGAACGCAACATGGAGACACCCATGACCAGTCGCAAGCTCCAGGCCGTGATTCCGTCGATGGCTGCTTCGGACGGCGCCGGCGTCAAGCTGCGCCGCAGCCTCGGCAGCCAGCAGAACCTGCGGTTCGATCCGTTCCTGATGCTCGACGAATTCTTCTCGGACGACCCGAACGATTACATCGCCGGCTTCCCGGCGCATCCGCATCGCGGCTTCGAGACCGTGACCTACATGCTCGACGGCCACATGCGCCACGAGGACAGCTTCGGCAACCGCGGCGACCTCGGCCCCGGCGACGTGCAGTGGATGACGGCCGCGCGCGGCATCATTCACTCCGAGATGCCGCAGCAGACGGAAGGCCGGATGCGCGGGTTCCAGCTGTGGATCAACCTGCCGTCCGCGCGAAAAGATGAAGCCGGCCGCGTATCGCGACATCCCGTCGCCGCAGATCCCGACCGTGCCGCTCGCGGGCGGCGGCGAGGTGCGCGTGATCGCCGGCGAGTTCGAGCAGGGCGGCGTGAAGAGTGCCGGCCCGATCGGCGGGCTCTCGACGCAGCCGCAGTACTTCGACCTGCGATTGCCGGCCGGCGCGAGCGTCCGCGTGCCGACGCCCGCCAGGCACAACACGTTCCTGTACGTCTACGAGGGCGATGCGGTCGTCGGCGACGACGCGAAGCCGTTGCCGTTCCGCAGCGCCGGACTGCTCACGCCCGGCGATCACGTCGACGTGAAGGCCGGCGGCCAGGGCGCGAAACTGCTGTTGCTTTCGGGCAAGCCGATCGGGGAGCCCGTCGTGCAGTACGGGCCGTTCGTCATGAACACCCGCGAGGAGATCGAGCAGGCGGTCGTCGACTACCAGCGCGGACGGCTGGCCGTGCCGGCCTGACGGCGGATGCGCCGCGGTGCGCTACTCAGCACCGCGAAACGCGGTCCAGATCCTGCTTTCCTCGCGACTTTGTGCCTGCGTCCGGGCGCGCAACGACTTGAGTCGGCTTCGCACGTCCGGGGGCGGGTACAAGACTCGGGTCGTTGCGCAGCGAGGGGTCGATCAGCGGCATGGCGGCGGCGTTCATCGATGCATTGCCGATGTAAGGCGGCATTCTTCGCCGCGACCTCGGGATGCATCATCGTAGTCGATGAAAGCGTGGGCCTCGGCCACGTGGGGCGCGTCGGCCGGAATCGCGAGAGTATCCATCCAGCGTATGGTCCCCTCGCGCGGAATGACGTAGCGAAAGTCCGGGTTCTGGCCGGCGGCCTTGGCGCGCGTCCGTGCCAGGAAGACGTTCGTTCCCCACGTCACCATCAGGCAGATGTTGCCCCCCGCCAGGTCGTTGATCTGCGCATCCCCGTCGATCTTGCGCACGCTCGGTCGTACGGTCCGCAACACGCGCGCGACCTCGGCAAGTCCGGCCGCGGACAGGTCATTCGGATCCTTTCCCAGCGACATCAAGACCGTTGCGATCACCTCGCTCGGCGCATCCGCGATCGAGACGCCCGCAATCGGACATCTTCGCGACGATCTTTCGGATCGTAGGCCAGTCGCCAGCTGTCGATCGGGGCGTCGGGCATCCGCTCGCGCAACTTGCGCGCGTCATAGCCGATACCGGTGGTGCCCCACAGGTAGCCGACGGCATGCTCATTGCCGGGATCGAACTGAGCGAGAATCGCCTCCTGCTCGCGATCCTGGTATTTTCCGGGACGGCAGCAGCGAAACGTCGAGCCGGCGAAACGCGCCGATTGGCGCGAGCCGCTCGAGGACGTTCGCGGCGACCACCACGACGTCGTAACCCGACCGGCCCGTGAGCAGTTTCGTCTCGAGCATTTCCTGGCTGTCGTAGCGTGTCGTAGTTCACCTTGATGCCGGTCGAATGCTCGAACTCTGCGATCACACCCGGGGTCGACGTAATCCGACCAGTTGTAGATATTGACGACGCGCGGAGTGGATGACGTCCTTGGCGGACGGAGGCTGGCGATCGAGGGTGATTGCGACGAGGACGACTGGCGATGGCAGGCCGCCAGGATGCCGAGCAGTGCGACGATGGCGAGGCAGCACGCTGGCGCGCATGGCAGGCGCCTCCTGGAGCGCGTGAGACCGGAGTCCACGCGTCGCAGTCGCGCGCTGTCAAGGACGCACGGACATTCCCGTTCTCTATGCCAGCCCGAAACGCTGGTGCAGCCAGGTCTTCATGAAATGCGTCAGCGTCAGGTAGCAGGCGAGGATGGCTGTCAGCGGAACCAGTAGGCGATCGGCAGCCGAGTCAGGCCTAGCGCCGGGGCGATTGGCGAGAACGGCAGCCAGACGCCGATCGCGCAGACACGAGCGTCGTCAGCGATCAGCGGCACGCTGGCGCGGCTCTCGACGAACGGGATGCGGCGCGTGCGGATGACGTGGATGATGAGCGTCTGCGTGAGCAGCGATTCGACGAACCAGCCGGTCTGGAACAGGGATGCGTGCGGCCGTGGCGGCGCCGAAGACGAAGTACATCATGCAGTACGTCGCGTAGTCGAACAGCGAACTGATCGGCCCGATGACAGAGCATGAAGCGGCCGATGTCGCCCATGTTCCAGCGCCGCGGGCTGGCCGAGGAATTCCTCGTCGACGTTGTCGGTGGGGATGGCCGCCTGCGAGAAGTCGTAGAGCAGGTTGTTGGTCAGGATCTGGACCGGCGCCATCGGCAGGAACGGCAGGAACGCGCTCGCGCCGACCACGCTGAACATGTTGCCGAAGTTCGAGCTGGCGCCCATCCGGATGTACTTGAGGATGTTGGCGAAGACCTTGCGGCCTTCGAGCACGCCTTCGTCGAGCACCAGCAGGCTCTTCTCGAGCAGGATGATGTCGGCGGACTCCTTCGCGATGTCCACCGCCGAGTCGACGGAGATCCCGACGTCGGCCGACTTGCAGCGCCGGGCGCGTCGTTGATGCCGTCGCCGAGGAACCCGACGACGTGCGCCGGCTTCTGCAGCGCGCAGGATGATGCGTTCCTTCTGCGTTCGGAGCGACCTCGGCGAAGAGGTCGCGTCTCTGCGGCGAGCCACACCGCGTCGTGGGTCGCAGTTCGCATCGAGCTCGGCCCGAGCAGCGATCCGGTCCGACCGGCAGTCCGACGTCGCGGCAGACCTTGCGCGTCACGACGTCGTTGTCGCCGGTGAGGATCTTGACCGCGACGCCGTGGCGGCCGAGGTGCCGCGATGCGCGGCGCCGCGCTCTCCTTCGGCGGGTCGAGGAACGCCATGAAGCCTCGAGCATCGCGAGGCCGCTCTCGTCGCTCACGCCGTAGGTCTGCTGGCCGGGGCATTTCGCGCGACGCGACCGCCAGCACGCGAAAGCCGTCGTCGTGAGTGCCGTTCGTCGGTGGCTCGCGCAGCAGCGCCGGTGCGCGTCGTCGAGCGCAAACGTCTCGCCGTCGGCCTGGCCGAGGTGCACACGGCGAACACCTCCTCGACGGCTCCTTTGCGTGAGCATGCCGGCGGTCCCGCCGGCGACGCACGATCACGACTGAGTCGCGCGCACGAAGTCGAAGGGAATTTCGTCGACTTTCGGTAGGCGCACGCCTCGGCCTGCGAGCGCGTCGGCCGGCGTGCTGCAGGATGGCCTCGTCGAGCGGGTTCACGAGCCCGGTCTGGTAGTGGCGTTGCTGGTACGCGATACTGCAGGACGCTCGTCGCTCTCGTGCCCGCGCAGTTCGACGTGCTCTCGACGATGACGCGGTCCTGCGTCAGCGTGCCGGTCTTGTCGGTGCAGAGCACGTCCATCGCGCCGAGGTTCTCGATCGCGTTGAGGCGCTGCACGATGACGCCTTGCGCGACATGGCGAGCGCGCCCTTGCCGAGATTGACGCGTCACGATCATCGGCAGCATTTCGGGCTGAGGCCGACGGCCAGGCGACGGCAAACAGCAGGGTTTCGATCCGGACGCCCGTGAGTCCGGTTCACGAACACCACCAGCGCCATGACCAGGATGAAGCGGATCATGCAGCCAGGCAACCGAGTTCGATGCCGCGGTCGAATTCCGTCTCGGGCGGTCGCAGCGTCAACGGGCGCGATGGCGCCGAAATACGCCGTCGACTCGCCGGTCGCCACGACGAGGCAGCGGGCGCTGCCGCTGCGGACGTTCGTGCCCAGATGCAGGCGTTGGAACGCCTGGCGCGGGGCGCGCCGGTCGGCTACGCAGGCCCGGGGTCTTCTGCACCGGGAAACTCTCGCCGGTCAGCACGCCTCGTTGACGAAGCAGTCGGCAGCTCTCGAGCAGCAGGCAGTCGGCCGGCACGACGCTGCCCGCCGACAAGTGCACGACGTCGCCCGGGACACGATCGCGTTCCAGCTGGAGCCATCTGGGAGCGCGACCGGCGCGCGGCTGCGCGAGCGACGGGCGCCTGATCGATGCCCTTGGACCATCGCGCGAAGCTCGGCCGCGGCGGATTGCGCACGGTACTCGCGTCGAATACCCGATGCCGACGCTGGCGACGACGATCGCGATCACGATGACCGCATCGGTCCACTCGCCGGTCGCCATCGATGCGACCGCCGCGAACACCAGCAGCAGAGCAGGGGACTCTTGATCTGGTTCCAGAGCACGCCCAGCTCGCGTGAAGCTCCTCGAATTCACCGACGACGTTGTGGCCGATGCGTTCCAGGCGTTGAGCCGCCTCGGCGGACGTCAGGCCGGCCGCCGAGGATGCCAGCTGGGTGGCGACCTCGGCTGGGTCGAGCGACCAGTAGGCGGCGGCGTGGCCGGGCGGGGATTCGGCCGGCTGTCGGAGCGGCTCCGGTGAGCGAGCGGGACAGCGCCAGTCCGGGAATCATCGGCAACCAGAAACTCAGGCCGCGGAACAGCAACGTGGCCGACAGGCCGGCCGCGATTGGCACACCGGCAACCGAGAGGGCGCCGACCGACGCGGCCTCGAAGGTGCCGAGGCCGCCCGGCAGGAAACCGATGCTGCGCATGACCGACGCGATCATGAAACTCGCGTAGACGGCGGCCACGCTCGCATCGATGCCGAGCGAGCGGACCAGCACCCAGAGCGTCGCAGCATCGAGCGCGGCGATCAGCATCTGCAGCAATGTCGCTCGTGCCAGCAGGCCGGGGTCGCGCGCCAGCGACGGGGTCGCTTCCTGCAGGATGGCGACGACGCGGCCGAGGGCGGGAATTCTCCGCAGCCATTCAGTCCGCCGCGTCTTCGTGCGGCCGGACAGCGAGAGCAGGACCGTCGCCAGCGTGCTTCCGTACAGGAGGAACAGGACGGCGATCACGACGATCAGCGGTTGGGCGCGACCTTCGGTCGCCAGCAGCACGAGCGCGATGACGAGGTCGATGACGTAGGCGATGTAGAACGATGCGACGTCGACGGCGACCGAGGACATCACCGTTGCGCGCGGCACGCCGCGCTGCTCGAGCGAGCGGACCACGAGGGCCGCGCCGCTGACGCCCATCGACGGGACCGCCTGGTCGACGAAGAGCTTGGCGAGGCTGAGGCGGCAGGCAGTAGCCCATGGGCACGCTGCTGTTTGCGCGCCGCAGGACGACGCGCCAGACGCCTGCTTGTGCAACGTAGGTGACGGCCTGCAGCACCAGCGCCCAGATCAGCCAGGCGGGGTGTGCCTGCTGGAGCAGGAGGACGAACGCCCGCTCTTCCGCCACGTGCAGGGCCACGTACACGACCGCGCCGACGCCCGCGGCGCCGATCAGCCACGGAAGCCAGCCTGCTGCGCGTTTGGGTCTCATACGGACTGACCACAGCCGGGCATCGGGTATCGGGCCCGACGCGCGTAGTCTGCGCCCGGTCCGGGCGTGCGGCATCGCGGCTAACCCGCATCGCGCGGAGCGCGTGCTTCGGTAAGCTCGTCGTCAGAGCCGCCACCTGCGCGGAGGCGATCCTGGTGAGCCACAAGCACGAACACCTGCTCCAGACGGTCTTTCACGATCCCATCAGCGGCAACATCCACTGGCGGGAAGTCGAATCGCTGCTCGGTCACCTGGGGGCCGATGTCGAGCCGCTCTCCGGCGCGCGGATCCGCGTGAAGCTCAACGGCGTGGAAGGCATCCTGCACCGCCCCCACCACGGCAACACGCTCGACAAGAGTTCCGTCCGACACCTGCGCGAATACCTCGCGCACGCTCGCTGCACGCCGTCGCAATACGAGCAAGGCGCGAAATAGCGCCGTTCAGTGGCGTTCGGCCAGCCTTTTGATATCGGCGGTGGAGATCTCCATCGCCCGCCCGAAGCCGGCGACGTACAGGCCGTGCTGGAACCCGAGGCGGTAAAGCGTGAAATCCCCCAGGTTGAACGTGATGCGGCCGTCCGGGAACTTGCCGACGTAGCGCTCGCGGCCCTCGTTCCATGCCTCGCTGCCGCGTTCGAGCGCATGCACGGCGCACTCGAACGTCGCGCGCCGGATCTGCAGCGGGTCCTTCTCCGGCGCATCCTGCTCGTGCAACAGCACGCCGACGGGTCCACCCGCAGCGAGCCCCGGCGCGTGTTTCGACAGCCGCGAGGCGTGGACCAGCACGCCGTCGCGCCGCGGCAGCGCGACGAACGGCAGCAGGCCGGCGTACGGCGCGCCGTCGGCCAGCACGGCCAGCGACAGCACTCGTTGCCGGTCCAGCAACTGCTGCAGGTCGTGTATCGTCGATTTCAGCATGGACGAATTCCGGCGAACTGCAGGACCCGGCATTACGCCGCAGCCGGGGCAACCCCGAGGTGACGAGTGAGGAATTCCAGCTGGTCGCTCACGCTGCGCTCGAAGGCTGCACCGAAGTACGGCTCGAAATGACCGATGTCGTAGCGCTTCACCTCGCCGCGCATGCCGAGTTGGCGGATCGCTTCCTCGGCCGCTTCGGGCGGGGCCACGCTGTCCCGGGTGCAAACCTGCACCAGCACGGGACAGCGCGCAGCGCTCGCGCTCGTCACGGGTCGGTAGAAACCGACGTGCAGCGCGACGCGGGCCGCCACGTCGAATCGAAAACCGGGCGGCGTCAGCGCGCGGTAGCCGTCGTACGCATCCGGCGACGACATCACGGCCAG
Organism: uncultured Gammaproteobacteria bacterium; assembly: GCA_963843985.1. Lineage (GTDB taxonomy): Bacteria > Pseudomonadota > Gammaproteobacteria > Steroidobacterales > Steroidobacteraceae > RPQJ01. The sequence goes on from CAWJMS010000015.1 coordinate 38,628, forward strand.
CTCGCCCGGCCGGCCGACGATCGGGATCGAATGCGTACGACCGAAAGGCGCGAGCAGCAGGTCGCACAGGCCGTGGGCACTCAGCTTGAGCAACTGTCCGAATCCCGCGTAACCGACGATGCGTCGCACCGCCGCGAGCCCGTCCATCATCGGGCACTGGCAGACGGCGGCTGCGAGACCGGGCACACGTGCCGCCGAGACCAGTGCGTGACCGCCGGAAAACGAGGTGCCCCACACGGCGATTCGCGACGCGTCGATTCCCGGCAGCGTACGGGCGAACGCCACGGCCGCCGCGTAGTCTTCCAGTTGCCGACGCGGCGACACGAGCTGTCGTGGCTCGCCGTCGCTCGCGCCGAAATGCCGGTAATCGAATACCAACGCGGCAAGGCCGGACTGGGCGAATCGAAGCGCGTACGGTTGCAGCGCTGCATCTCGCGTTGCGCCGAACCCGTGCGCCATGACGACGCAGGGCGCGTTCGGCGCAACGTTCGCCGGCCGATACAACCATGCCCGGCACGTTACGCCGCGGCTGGTGAACGCGACGTCGGTGCGCGGGTCCGGACGGGCTGGTTCGCTCACGGCAGCGGCGCGACTCCGAACAGCCGGGCGTGCGCCCACATCACGAACACGCCGTACAGCACGAGCCCGCCCACGACGGCGATCGCGTCGTTGTACTTCGAAGGCGGCGCGACCGGCAGCACCTTCGGCGGCCGCTTGCCCAGCGATATCCGGTCGAGCACCGCCCACACCAGGAAACCGCCGAACAGCAGCACGTCGGCGAGCATGCCGTTCGCGAGCAGGTGGGCCAGCGCCCAGGCCTTGGTGGCCGCGAGCATCGGGTGCTTCGTCGCGGTCTTGATCCGGCCCGGCAGGTACGACGCCAGCAGCAGCGGGAACACCGGCAGCATCAGCAGTGCCGTGACGTGCCGCATGAATGCGGGTGGCGCGTAGATCACCTGCGGATCGAGCCGCGCGGCCGAATAGCCGCGCACGAGCAGCACGAATCCGGCGAGCGAGACCAGCGAGTAGACGACGCGCCAGACCTGGGGACCCAGCCTGGCCGCCAGCGCATCGCGCGCGCCGGGCGAGACGATGGCGAGCGAATGCGCTCCGAAGAACAGGATCAGTCCTGCGATCAGCTGGGTCATGGTCGTGCCTCGCCGGGGCAGCCGGCTCGTCGAGTCTAGCGGACCACGCGCCGCGACGGTTGCGGAGGCGTGGCGATCCAGCGCCGCACCGTGTCGTTCCACTTGCGCATCAGGTCGGCGGCGAAGTCGGAGAACACGCGCACCTTGGCGGCCTGGTGGCCCGCCGACGGATAGATCAGCGAGATCGGCGGGCCCGGGACGATGAAGTTCTCGAGTATCAGTTTCAATTCGCCGCGTGCCACGTACTCGGCGATCAGCAGGTCGCCGGTGTGCGCGATGCCGAGCCCCGCTGTCGCGGCGATGACGGGGGCCTCGGCCGAATTGAACGTCATCGCGAAGTGCAGCTTGAGCCGGCGCGCCGTGTAAGGCGGCGGAAAGGTCCACTCGGGGGTCGCGCCCGCGGCAGTCGTCAGGCCGAGCAGCCGGTGCTGATGCAGGTCGTCGGGCGTGCGGGGCTCGCCGTGGTCGGCGAGGTAGGTCGGCGAGGCGCAGGTGACGACGTTGATCTGCGAGATGCGCCGCGCAACGAGGCCGGATTGCTTGATCGATCCGACGCGCAGCGCGACGTCCACGCGCTCGGCGACGATGTCGACGATGCGGTCGTTCATCCTGAGGTCCAGCTCGATCAGCGGATAGCGACGCGTGAAATCCGGCAACGCCGGCAGCAGCAGGTAGCGTCCGAATGCGACGGGCACGTCGACGCGCAGCACGCCCTGCGGCTTCGAGCGCGTGTCGCGCAGCGTTTCCTCGGCGTCGTGCAGCTCGTCGAGGATGCGCCGGCTGCGGCGCAGGAACTCGCTGCCCTCGGCCGTGAGGCTGACGCGCCGCGTGGTGCGATTGAGCAGCCGCGCGCCGAGGTGCTTTTCGAGCGCGGCGACGTGCGCGCTGGCCGCGGCCCGCGAGATGTCGAGCTCGTCCGCCGCCTGGGCGAACGAGCCGCGATCCGCCACGCGGGTGAACACGCGCATCGCCAGGATCTGGTCCATCGGCGGATTGTTCTGGAATTCAAGATAGAGTGCAACGACTATGCTCATTTATTAAATCAACGGGCGGGACTACCTTGACCATCGTCGTCAAGGAGGGTCCGCCATGTTGAACCGCAATCATTCGAGCCATCGTTACGCCTGGGCCGTCGGCACCGCGCTGGTGGCATCGGTCCTGGTCGTGGTCGCCTCGCTGGTGCAGGCGGCCTCGCACATGCCGGTCTACTTATCGTGAATCGCGCTGAGTCTTGCTCGTATCTGCCCGGGCGTGCGTGACGGATCTGCCCAGGTCCGGCGCGCATTGCCCGGGGTCGAGCGGCCGATCCGGGCTGCTGCAGCCGGATCGGGTGCCATGTAAGTCATTGACATAGCGATAATTTGTTCTTTTGTGCTGAATCGGTGACGCGGGTCACACTGAGTTTGCTGCAGCGCAGCACGAAAGGGGTAGAATGGCCTCCGTAGACAGGACGAGCGGGAGGCTGGCCGGCGTGGCCGCCCAACAGGACGACCATCCCGACGCGGCCCTCCAGGTGAAGTGGAGGAGGCTTTATGTTTACGCACAACACGGGTTACGCATTCGCCATGGCCGCGCTGCTCGCCGTTACGGTGCTCGTAACGTTCGTCGCGCTGTATCACGCGCTCGGCCACACCCAGCTGTATTGAGACCCGCCCTGATTCCGGTTCCGGCCCGCCGTGGCCGGAGCCCGGCGGCGTAGTAATCTCCCCGGCGCGCCGCATGCCGATGCCGAGGAGACCGCCGATGCCCGGACCCGACGTCCGCGAGACACTCGACCCCGAAGATTGGGACCAGCTCCGGGCGCTCGCCCACCGCGCCGTCGACGATGGTTTCGAGTACCTGCAGACGCTGCGCGATCGCCCGGTCTGGCAAGCCGGTGCCGGATACGGTTCTGGCCCGACTGCAGGGCGCGGCTCCGCGCCAGCCGCTCGGCGCCGAAGCGGCCTACGCCGATTTCAAGGAACTGGTGCTGCCCTATCCCCTCGGCAACGCGCACCCCCGATTCTGGTCGTGGTTCATGGGCAGTGGAACGCCGTTCGCCGCCGTCGCCGATTTCCTCGCCGCGATCGTCAATCCCAACCTCGGGGGCGGAAATCACGTCGCCAACCACGTCGAGGCACAGGTGGTCGACTGGTGCCGGGAGATCGTCGGCTTCCCGGCCGAATTCGAGCGGCCTGCTGGTGAGCGGCGGATCGGTGGCTAACTTCGTCGGGCTGACGGTGGCGCGCAATTCGCTCGACGGGCTCGACATGCGCGGCGAGGGCATCGCGGCCTCGCAGCAGCGGCTGGTCACCTATGCGTCGGTCGAGGTGCACAGCTGCGTGCAGAAATCGATTGAAGCGCTCGGACTCGGCGCGCAGTCGTTGCACAAGGTGCCGGTCAACGACGCGTACGAGATCGACACGGCGGCGCTCGAGCAGATGATCGCCGCCGATCGCACGGCAGGCGCGCGGCCGTTCTGCGTGATCGGCAATGCCGCGACGATCAACACCGGCGCCGTCGACGACCTCGATGCGCTCGCGACGATCTGCGAGCGGCAGGGGCTCTGGTTCCATGTGGATGGCGCGATCGGCGCACTGCTCGCGCTGGCGCCGCGGCACCGGCACCTGGTGCGTGGCATGGAACGAGCCGACTCCGTGACGCTCGACCTGCACAAGTGGCTGCACATGCCGTTCGAGGCCGCATGCGCCATCGTGCGCGACCGGAAGGCGCATCGCGAGGCCTTCGCGCTGATCCCCGAGTACCTCGAAAAGACCTCGCGCGGTCTCGCGAGCGGCAGCCTGTGGTTCAGTGAATACGGACTGCAGCTGTCGCGGGGGTTCAAGGCGCTCAAGATCTGGATGTCGATCAAGGAGCACGGGCTCGACCGGTTCGGCCGGCTGATCGACCGGAATATCGCGCAGGCGCACGAACTCGAGGCGCTGGTCCGCGCGGAGCCCGGTTTCGAGCTGATGGCGCCCGTCGCGACCAACACGGTGTGCTTTCGCTACAACCCGGGCGGTCTCGGCGATGCAGCAGTTGAATGAGTTCAATGCCGAACTGCTGATCCGGCTGCACGAGAGCGGCGTGGCCGCGCCTTCATACACCACGCTGCACGGCCGCTACTGCCTGCGCGCCGCGATCGTCAATCACCGCACCGAAAGTTCGGACCTGCCGGTGATGATGCGCAAGCTCGCGAGCCTCGCGCAGGCGTTGCGCGCGGAGCGAGGCATCTGAGGAGCCTGCGCTAGGCCCGGCGCAACACGGCCGCGCCGAAGCGCTCGACGTCGGCCATCTCGTTGTAGACCTGCGCCGAGACCCGCGCGTAGAGACGGCCGTCGCAGGCGTGCAACTGGATCTCGATGCCGTCTTCGAACAGCAGCGCGTCGCGCAGCCGGTTCGCCGCCTCGCGAGTGCCGCCGCAGGACGCGGGCAGCGGCACCGTGATCATCGTCCCGGTGTCCGACGCGCGGACCCCCAGCTCGGTGTGCCACTGCGCGCACAGCCACCGGCCTGCTTCCCACGCGAGATCGTGGTTCCAGTCCTGCACCTCGCGCACCCCGAGTTCGCGCATGAATTCGAGCGCCGCAGGCGCGGCGAGCCAGGGCGTCGGGTCGCGGGTGCCGACCCAGTCGAATTCCTGCGTCATGCCCTGGTCGAGTCCCCACGAGACGACCGGCGGATGCAGCCCGGCCTGCCGGTCGGGCGCAACCCAGAGCAGGCCGCTGCTGCGCGGCGCCCAGGCCCACTTGTGCAGGTTGGCGGTGTACCAGTCGACGCCGAGCGACGGAATGTCGAGCGCGAGCGCGCCCGGCGCGTGTGCGCCGTCCGCGAGGACGGCCACGCCGCGGCGACGGCACGCGTCCGCGAGCTCCGCGATCGGCAGCACGATGGCGCTTTCCGAGGTGATGTGATCGAGCACGGCCAGGCGCGTCCGCGGCGTGATGGCCGCGCGCACGCGCCGCACCGTTTCGGCCGCGTCGAAGTGCGGATAGGGCAGGGCGACGATCCGCACTACAGCTTCCGCGCGGCGCGCCGCGCACCGGGCTGCGTAGATCACCCCGCCGTAGCCGTGATCCGTCACGAGGATTTCGTCTCCCGGGCGCAGGTCGAACGATTGCAGCACCGCATTTGCGCCGGTCGTCGCGTTGTCGACGAACGCCACGTCGGGACCGTTGCAGCCGAAGAACTCCGCCACTTGCGCGGCGGCGACGCGCATCCGCGACGGCTGCTCGCGTGGCGCGCCGGCGAGCGTCACGGTTTCCCGGAGCAGGAACCGGGACGGCTGGCGCTCCATCTCGTCGCGCAACTGCTGCTGCGCGGCGAGCACGCGCCGTGGCGTCGCGCCGACCGTGCCGTGATTCAGGTAGAGCACCTGCGGGTCGAGCGCCCACTCGGCTAGCAGCGCGTGGCCGAACGTCCTCGTCGTCACGTCAAGGACCGGGCGCCGCGCGCTCGACGATGCCGAATGCCGGCGCGTGCAGGCTCTGCACGTACAGGCGACCATTGTGCTCGGTGGCGCCGCTGGTCTCGGGCAACGCGCCGGACGGATCCTGCAGGTCGGCCACGACGTGCCCATCCTCGTCGAATGCGATCACATGGCCGTAGGCCGGCGGCACCGGCCACAGGAATTTCGGCAGCCGCAGCATGATGGCGCGCAGCGCCGGCTTGTCCGCGACCTGGTCGATCACGCGGCTGCGCGGCTTGGTGAAGCCGGTCCACAGCCGGCCGTCCGCGCCGCGCGTCAGGTTGTCGGGAAAGCCGGGCAGATTGTCGAGGATCACTCGGGCCAATGCGTTGCCTTGCGGCCCGATCGTTCGCGCGTCGAGGTCGCGGGCCTCGCGCGCCACCTTCCAGATCCGGTACTCGCCGGTCTCGGCGATGAACAACTGCGCCTGGTCCGCCGACAATGCGACGCCGTTCGGGAAGCACAGTCCTCCGATCACGACGCGCGTGCGTGAGGCGGCCGGATCGTATTCGAGGACGCGACCCGAGCAGGAGTGCTCGAGGATATCGAGCAGCGACGCGTCGAACGTCCCGTATTTCAGTGCGCTCATTCGCTGCGACGCATCGGTGAACAGCATGCGGCCGTCGGCTGCGACGATCACCGCATCGGCAAACAGAATCGGACTCGTGGCGACGTGGTCGGCGAGCAGCTTCACCTTGCGGTCGGCTCCGACCGCCAGCAAGCCGCGAAATGCATCGGCAACGATCAGCGTGCCCGTCGCGTCGAAGGCCAGCCCGAGCGGCCGGCCTCCGGTGTCGACGTAGGTCTCGATGCCCCGGCCGTCCGCGTCCATCCGCAGCACCTTGCCCGACAACACGCCGGTGTACAGCTTGCCGTCGGGTCCGAACGCGATGTGCTCGGGTCCGACTTCCGGCGCGATCGACGCGGCCCGCGCTGCCGCGAGGCGGGTGTTGACGGCATAGGCGCCGCCATAGCCCGCGAAAGTCGGGGCCCGCCACGCCACCGGAGAAATCGGCACGGGCCAGAGCAACAGGTACGCCACCAGCAGGAACAGCAGCGCGGCGGCGGTCTTCACGACGGTGGACATCGACGCACTCCCGGGGCCGCCCGGCGGCCGCTGTCTAGGCGAGGTGCAGCAGTGTACGGGCCTCGGCGGGCGAGGCGCACTCGCGTCCGCTTTCACGCGCGATCCTGACGATGGCGTCGACGAGCTGGCCGTTGCTGGTCGCCTTCGAGCCGTCCGGCAGGTAGAACGTGTCCTCGAGGCCCGTGCGCAGGTTGCCGCCGAGTTCCGCCGTGCGCCGGTGCAGCGGCCAGATGTTCTCGCGGCCGATCGCCGTCACCTGCCAGGTGGCGCCCGGCGGCAGCAGGCCGGTCAGGATCGGCAGCAGCGCGGGATCCGCCGGCATGCCGGATTCGACGCCCATGACGAAGTTGAGGTCGGGGTGCCCGCCATACAGGCCGGAGCGCAGGTACATGTCGACGCAGCGCACGATGCCGACGTCGAAGCACTCGAACTCCGGCAGCGCGCCGGTCTCGTTCATCACCGCGAGGAACGCGCCGACTTTCTCCACCGGGTTGTCGAACAGCATCGGCGGCCAGGCCCAGCGTCCGTCGCTGCGCACCTTCAGGTAGTTCAGCGAGCCCGCATTCGCCGCGGCGATCTCGGGGCGGATCGCGCGCATGCAGGCAACCGGGCCGGAAATGTCCGGGCCGACGACGCCCGTCGACTGGTTGAAGATCACGCCGGGGCACGCTTCGCGGATCGCCTGCGCGATCTCGAGCGCGACCTGCGGTTCCCACGACGGGAGGTGTCCCTTGCCGGGCGCCTGCTGGCGGAAGTGCACGTGCATCACCGTCGCCCCGGCGTCGAACGCCGCGCGAGCTTCTCGCGCCATCTGTTCGGGCGTCACCGGCACGTGGTGCTGCGCGGGATCGGTCAACACGCCGGTGAGCGCGCAGGTGACGACGACCTTGGACATCATGCCTCTCCCTCGAGTCGAACCAGCCATTGCCCGGGTGCGACCTGGTCGCCGGCCTTGACGCCGACGGCCGCCACGCGGCCGGCCCGCGCGGCGCGCACTTCGTGTTCCATCTTCATCGCTTCGAGCACGACGAGCCGTTCGCCGGCCACAACGATCGCGCCCTCCGTCACCGCGACTTCGAGCACGCGCCCGTTGATGCCGGCCCGAACCTCCGGGCTCTCGGGGCCGTTCATGCCGCCGCGCGTCGCATCGCGCCGCAGGCAGCGGAAAGCATAGTCTCCTCCGCTCGATTGCAACCACAACGTCGACTCGTCCCACGCATAGCGGTACGTCAGCTCGTCGCCATCGATCTCCACCTGCCCGAACGTGCGCGGTGGCGCGTGGGCGCTCCGGATCTGCGCGAGTGCTTCGCCCAAGGTAACGCTCGAGCCGGTCGGCGAGACGTGCACGACGCCATGTTGACGGTCCGGTACCCGGCCCTGCAGCGACTGCGGCGCCATCCAATGCAGTCGCCACGGACGGGGCAGCGGCAAGCCTGTGTTCCAGTCGCGCCACGCCGCGGGCGTGCCGTCGCCTTCGGGCGCCGCGGCGACCGACAGCCACGCGGCCAGGGCCCATACGCGACCGTCCGGCACTGCGGCGCGATCCTGCGCGTCGGCGAAGTGCGTGCCGATGAATGCGGTCGAGACGTCGGACCCGTCCACGAAGGCCGGATGGCGCAGCACGCGCGCGAGGAATTCACGGTTCGTGGCGATGCCGAGCAGCGTGCTGCGATCGAGCGCCAGGGCGAGCCGGTCGCGCGCCTCGGCGCGCGTGGCGCCATGGGCGATCACCTTGGCGAGCATCGAGTCGTACCAGGGGCTCACGTGCATGCCGTTCGCGATTGCGTGGTCGCAACGCACCCGCTCGTCGACGTGCCAGTCGAGCACCTTGCCGCTGCGCGGCAGGAAATCGTCCGCCGGTTCCTCGGCGCACAGTCGCACCTCGATGGCGTGGCCTTGCAGTACGACCTGCTGCTGCGTGAGCGGCAGGCGCTCGCCGCGCGCCACGCGCAGCTGCAGTTCGACGAGATCGAGGCCCGTCACCAGTTCGGTGACCGGATGCTCGACCTGCAGCCGGGTGTTCATCTCCATGAAATAGAACTGCCCGGCCGGGTCGAGCAGGAACTCGACGGTGCCGGCGCCCACGTAGCCGATCGCGCGGGCCACGGCGACGGCCGCGTTGCCCATGCGCTCGCGCAGCACCGGATCGACGGCCGGCGAGGGCGATTCCTCGACGATCTTCTGGTGCCGGCGCTGCACGGAACAGTCGCGCTCGCCGAGATGGATCACGTTGCCGTGCGAGTCGGCGAGCAGCTGGATTTCGACGTGCCGCGGTTCGACGACGGCGCGCTCGAGGATCAGCCGCCCGTCGCCGAACGCCTTGGTCGCCTCGGAAGCGGCCGACGTCAGCGCCGGTGCAAGCTCGTCGGCCGTGTCGACGAGACGCATGCCGCGGCCACCGCCGCCCGCGGACGCCTTGACCATGACCGGAAAGCCGATGCGTCGTGCCTCCGCGAGCAGGCTCGGCGTGTCCTGTGCCTCGCCGTCGTAACCGGGCACGACCGGCACGCCGGCCGCGGCCATGCGCCGGCGCGCTCGCGCCTTGTCGCCCATCGCGGCGATCGCGGCGGCAGGCGGACCGACGAAGACTCGTCCGGCGGACTCGACGGCGGCGGCGAAACGCGCATTCTCGGACAGGAATCCGTATCCGGGATGAATCGCCTGCGCCTGCGACCGTGCCGCCGCATCCAGCACCTTGTCGATGTCGAGATACGATTCGGTCGGCGCCAGGCCGCCGATCGTCACGTGCTCGTCGCATGCCGCGACGTGCGGCGCATCGCGGTCGGCATCGGAGCACAGCGCGATGGTCGTGATGCCGAGCCGGCGCGCGGTGCGGGCAATGCGCACGGCGATTTCGCCGCGATTGGCGATCAGCAGCCGGTTGATCGTCTTCACGCGAAGTCCGGCAGCTCGGGCATCGCGGCCGCCCACGCCGGCGGGCGGCGCTCGCGCGACGCGGCGATGCCTTCCCGGGCCGCGCCGTGACGCAGCAGGCCCGCGAATTCCTGCGCGGCCTGGTCCAGCGCCTCCGGCAGGCTGGCTTGTTCGTAGCGACCGAGGATGCGCTTGGTCGCGCGCAGCGCCGTCGGCTCGCCGGCCGACAATGACCGCAACGCCAGCCGCACGGTCGCCGACAGTTCCGCGGCCGGTACGACGACGTCGGCGAGACCGGCCTCGAGCGCGGCGTGCGCCGACAGTTTCGCCGCGCTCAGCATCAGCCAGCGTGCGCGCGTTGCGCCGATGCGGCGCGCGACGAACGGCGCGATCTGCGCGGGCGCGACGCCCAACGTCACTTCGGGCATCGCGAACACGGCGTCGTCGCTCGCAATCACTCGATCGCAGGCGGCCGCCAGGCCGCAACCGCCGCCCATCGCGGCGCCGCGGACGACGGCGAGCGTAGTCACCGGCAGCGAGGCGATGCGTTCGAGCACCGAGCCGAAGCCGCGGTTGTGGGCAATGATGGGATCCGGGCCGTGACCCGGCTCGCCGGCCATCATCTGCAGGAAGCTGCCAAAGTCGGCACCGGCGCAGAAATGCCCGCCGGCCCCCCACAGCACGAGGGCCCGCGCGTCGAGATCGGCGCTCACTTCGTCGCAGGCCTGCCCGAGCCGGTCGACCAGTTCCTCCGACAGTGCATTGCGCTTGTCGGGGCGATGCAGCCTCGCGAACCAGAATGGTCCACGCTTTTCGACCTGCAGCGAGTCGCTGTCGCCCGGTGCGATGGTGGCCATGGGGATCGCCTCAACCCTTCGGCAGCGTGCCGGCAAGCTTGCAGATGATGGAGAGCATCACTTCGTCGGCGCCGCCGCCGATCGAGGCCAGGCGTCCGTCGCGATAGAGGCGCGACACCGGGTTCTCCCAGGTGAAACCCATGCCGCCCCAGTACTGCAGGCACTTGTCCGCCACTTCGCGCGTCAGCCTGCCGGCTTTCAGCTTCGCCATCGACGCGAGCTGGGTGACGTCCTTGCCGGCCACGTAGAGTTCGGTCGCCCGGTAGACGAGCGAGCGCAGCGCCTCGACTTCGGTCTGCAATTCCGCGAGCGTGAAGTGCACGACCTGGTTGTCGAGCACCGACCGGCCGAAGATCCTGCGCTCGCGTGTGTACTCGATCGTGTTGCGGATGGCGTTGTCGAGCCCCTGCAGCGCATTCGAGGCGCCCCACAACCGCTCTTCCTGGAACTGCAGCATCTGGTAGGTGAAGCCCTGGCCCTCCTGGCCGATCAGGTGCCGCTGCGGCACGCGCGCGTCGTCGAAGAAGATCTGCGCGGTGTCGGACGAGTGCATGCCGATCTTGTGCAGCTTGCGCTCGACGGTAACGCCCTTCGTCTTCATCGGCACGATGATCAGCGACTTGTTGCGGTGCGGGTTGCCGTCGGACGTGCTTGCGAGGCAGCACATCCAGTCGGCCTGCGCGCCATTGGTGATCCACAGCTTGCCGCCGTTGATCACGTAGTCGCCGCCGTCCTTGCGCGCCGTCGTGCGGATGGCTGCCACGTCGGATCCTGCCGTCGGTTCGGAGACGCCGATGCAGGCGACCATCTCGCCGGAAATGGCCGGGGCCAGGAATTCGCGGCGCAGGTCGTCGGAGCCGAAGCGGGCGAGGGCAGGTGTCGCCATGTCGGTCTGCACGCCGATCGCCATCGGCACACCACCGCAGTTGCAGTGGCCCAGGGCCTCGGCCAGCACGACCGAGTAGCTGTAGTCGAGGCCGGCGCCGCCGAACGCCTCGGGCTTGGTGAGGCCGAGCAGGCCGAGTTCGCCGAGCTTGCGGAACACCTCGTGCGCCGGAAACATGCCGGCCGCCTCCCACTCGTCGACGTGCGGATTGATCTCCTGCCGGCAGAAGCGTTCGACGGTGCGGCGCAGTTCGTCGTGTTCGGGGGTGAATAGCATGGTCTGGGCAGTCTCCGGGTCAGGGTCGCGCGACGCCGAAGCTGAGCGGGCGCAGCGGCACCCGTTCGGCTCGACGAAACAGCGCGAGCGCGTATGCGAGCACGCGACGCGTGTCGCGTGGGTCGATGATGCCGTCGTCGAGCAGGCGGCCGGACGTGTAGAAGGCCGAGGTCTGGCGCTCGAACGTCTCCACGACCTTGGCGCGCATGCCGTCGATCTGCGCCATGTCGGGCTCGTGGCCGCGTGCCCGCGCCGATTCTTCCATCACGATGGCCATGGTGCCGGCGGCCTGTTCGGCGCCCATCACGGCCGTGCGCGCGTTGGGCCACGTGAACAGGAAGCGGGGCGCGAAGCCGCGGCCGCACATGCCGTAGTTGCCGGCGCCGAACGACGAGCCGCACTGCACCGTCACCTGCGGCACGGTCGCGTTGGCGACGGCCTGGATCATCTTCGAGCCGTCCTTGATCATGCCGGCGCGTTCGGATTCCCTGCCGACGATGTAGCCGGTCGTGTTCTGCAGGTACACGATCGGCAACCCGCTCTGGCAGCACGCCTGGATGAAGTGCGTCGCCTTGTTGGAACCGGCCGGGTCGAGCGGCCCGTTGTTCGAGAGGATTCCGACCGGCATGCCGGCGATCGACGCGTGCACGCACAAGGTGGCCGGTCCGTAGCCGGCCTTGAATTCGAGGAAGTCCGAGTCGTCGACGAGTCGCGCGGCGATCTCGCGCATGTCGACCGGCTTGCGGCCGTCGCGCGGCATGATGCCGAGCAGGTCGTCCGCGGCGTAACGCGGCTCGACGCCTTCCGGCAGCGCGGGTTCGTACTGCCGCCAGCCGAGTCGCGCGACGTATTCGCGCAGCGCCCGGATTGCGTCGGCGTCGTCCTCGGCAAGATGCTCCGCCAGTCCCGAAACGGTCGCGTGCATCGAGGCGCCGCCGAGGTCCTCCTCGGTGGCGATCTCACCGGTCGCGGCCTTGAGCAGCGGCGGGCCCGCAAGGAAGGCTCGCGCGCGGTTGCGGACCATCACGACGTAATCGGACAGCCCCGGCATGTACGCACCGCCCGCGGTGCAGCTGCCATGGACGATGGTCAGCACGGGAATGCCGGCGGCCGACAGGCGCGCGAGACGCGCGTAGTGCGAGCCGCCGCAGATGAAGTCCTCGACGCGGTAACGCAGCAGGTTGGCGCCGGCGGACTCGACGAGATGCACGAACGGCAACCGGTTCTCGAGCGCGAGTTGCTGCGCGCGCTGGAATTTCTCGAGGCCCATCGGCTGCAGCGCGCCGGCTTCGATGCCGGAATCGTCGACGACGACCAGGCAGCGCGTGCCGCTGATTGCGCCGATGCCGACCACGCAACCGCCGCCGGGAATCGACTTGGCTGGATCCGGCACGTCGAGCAGGAAGCCGGCGCAAGCGGAGAGTTCGAGGAAAGGCGCGCCGGCGTCGAGCAGCAGGCCGAGCCGCTCGCGCGGCAGCAACTGGCCGCGCTTGGCGAACCGCGGCCCGGCTTTGGCCGACGCGGCCACGGTGCGAGTGCGAAGCTCGTCGTGCTGCGCGATCAGCGCCAGCATGTGCGCGCGATTGTCGGCAAACGCGCTGCCGGCGAGGTCGACGCGCGATTCGAAGCGCGGCAAGCTCACTCCTCCAGCACGCGCGGGCGCCGGCCGCGATGGAAGCCCTCGTATGGGGCCGTGGTGCTCGGCGCGCTGAGCGGCCAGTGCCGGCGCGCGTTCGGCGCGCCGCCGTCGACCCGCAGGCAGGTGCCGGAGATGAACGCGGCCGCTTCGGACAGCAGGAACACGATGGCCGCCGACACTTCCGCTTCGGTGGCGAGCCGGCCGGCGGGCACGTGCCGGGGCAGGCTGCGGATCAGCGGCTTCATCGCCTCGGGGTAGGTGTCGAGCCCGCTTGACGCGACCCAGCCCGGGGCGACGGCATTGACCCTCACCGGCGCCCATTCGCTCGCGGCGGTCTCCGTGAAATTGAGCATGCCGGCGCGCGCCGCACCGCTGTGCCCCATGCCGGGCATGCCGTTCCACATGTCGGCCAGCATGTTGACGATGGCGCCGCCGTGCGTCGCCATGGCCTGCCGGTAGCACTCGCGCGCCATCAGGAAGCCCCCGGTCAGGTTGGTATTGATGACGGTCTGCCAACCCTTCGCGGAGATGTCCTCGAGCGGGGAGGGGAACTGCCCGCCCGCGTTGTTGACGAGGGCGTGAACCCGCCCGTGTTGCGCGACGACCTGCGCGACCAGCGCCTTCACGCTCTCCTCTTCCCGGATGTCGCAGGCCGCGGCTTCCGCGGCGCCGCCGTCCGCGCGGATTTCGTCGGCGACGGCCGCGAGCTTGTCCGGCTTGCGCCCGACCAGGACGGTGCGCGCGCCGAGCGCGGCGAGTTCGTGGGCCGTGCACCGGCCGATGCCGCTGCCGGCGCCGGTGACGATCACGACCTGGCCGGCAAACAGGGCCGGTCGAAACACGCTGCGATACGCCATGCCGCTGCCCTCGGGTGAGGGGGCTCATCCTATAGCAAGCGCTTGCTTGAATAAAGGGCCGGGCCTAGCATAGCCGCCCATGCCGGAAATGCGCCTGAACCCCGTCTACTACGCCGACGAACACCGCGCCTTTCGCGAAACGGTGCGCCGGTTCACGGCCGACGAACTGACGCCCCATGCCTCGGCCTGGGACGAGGCCGAAGGCTTCCCGCGCGAGCTGTACGCGCGCGCGGCGGGCATCGGCCTGCTGGGCCTCGGCTATCCCGAGGAATACGGCGGCATCCCGGGCACGGATTCGTTCTACCGGCTCATCGCCTGCATCGAACTGGCGCAGTGCGGCTCGGGCGGCCTGCTGGCCTCGTTGATGTCGCACACGATCGCCGCGCCGCCGATCGTGGCCCTGGCCTCGCCGGCACTCAAGGCGCGGGTGCTGCCGCCGATCCTGGCCGGCGAGAAGATCGCGGCGCTCGCGATCACCGAGCCGGGCGGAGGCTCCGACGTCGCGGCGCTGCGCACGACGGCCCGGCGCGACGGGGCGGACTACGTGGTGGACGGCGAGAAGACGTTCATCACGTCCGGCATGCGGGCCGATTTCTACACCGTCGCGGTGCGCACGGACCCCGACGGCGCGCGGCGCCAAGGGCATCTCGCTGCTGCTCGTCGAGCGGGACACGCCCGGGTTCACGCGCACGCAGCTCGACAAGATGGGCTGGTGGGCGTCGGACACGGCCCACCTGCGCTTCGAGGCGTGCCGCGTGCCGGCCGCAAACCTGCTCGGGCCGGAGGGCGCCGGCTTCCGGGCGATCATGCACAACTTCAACGCCGAGCGATTCTCGATGGCGGCGCACTCGCTCGGCTTCGCCTGGGCCTGCTACGAGGAGGCGCTCGCCTGGGCGCGCGACCGGCGCACGTTCGGCCAGCGGCTGGTCGACCACCAGGTCGTTCGTCACCGCTTCGTCGACATGCTGACGCGCATCGAGGCGACGCGCGCGTTCGTCGAAGACACGGCGTGGCGTCTCGATCATTCGCCGCCGGGCGACGCCGAGACCGTGGCGGCTGTCTGCATGGCCGAAGAACCTCGCGACGCGCACGATGCAGTACTGTGCCGACGCGGCCGTGCAGGCCCTCGGCGGCATGGGTTTCATGCGCGGGACGAAATCCGAGCGCATCTACCGCGAGGTGAAGGTCAACATGATCGGCGGCGGAGCCGAGGAAATCATGAAGGACCTGGCGGCGCGCCAGCTCGGATACTGAGTCTCGAGACCATGCCAGTGCAAAAGCCACCCGCGCGGCGCGCCAGGCGCAACGAAGACGCCAGCCGCCGCGACCAGTTGATCCGCGCGTCCGCACGGCTGTTTCGCGAGAAGGGCTACCACGGCACCTCCGTGCGCGACATCGCCGCGGCCACGGGCATGCAGTCCGGCAGCTGGGTCTACCACTTCCGCACCAAGCAGGACATCCTGGCCTCCGTCATGGAAGAGGGGCTCGCCCGCGCGCTCGAGCGCATCGAGGCGATCGGCGCACGCGATCTCGAGCCGCGCGAGAAATTCCGCGCGCTGGTGCGCACGCACCTCGAAACCCTGCTCGGCCCCGGCCAGGACTTCATCCCGGTGCTGTTGTACGAATGGCGATCGCTCGAGCCGGCGCAGCGGACGCGCGTGGTCGCCCCGCAGAAACGCTACGAGCATGTCTGGACCGAGACCATCGCCGAGCTGCAGGCCCGCGGCGACTGGATGCTGCCGACCCGCGTCGATCACCTGCTGATGTTCGGCGCGCTGAACTGGATCGCCCATTGGTACCGCAGTCGCGGCGCGCTCGACGTCGACGCGCTGACCGACGAATGCGTGCGCTTTTTCCTGCGCACGCCGGGTCCAGCCGCCCGTTCGCGCCGCCGGCCCGCGAGCAGGCCGGTTGCGCGGCGAGCGTCGAAACGCTGAACTGTCGCCCGGATAGCCGGTCACAGTCCCGGGGATCGAGGGACACGCGGTGCGATTGCTGCTGGCGGAAGACGACGCAATGATCGGCGAGGCGGTGCTGCAGGGCCTGCGCCGGCAGGGATTCACCGTGGACTGGGTGCGGGACGGAGCCGCGGCCGAGCGGGCGCTCGCCAGCGAGCCCTACGACGCGTGCCTGCTCGACCTCGGCCTGCCGCGCAAGCAGGGCCTCGACGTGCTGCGCGGATTGCGTTCCGGCGGCTCGCCGCTGCCGGTCGTGGTGCTGACGGCCCGCGACGCGATTGCGGACCGCGTCGAAGGCCTCGATGCCGGCGCCGACGACTACGTGGTCAAGCCCTTCGACCTGGCCGAACTCGCCGCGCGCATCCGTGCCGTCACCCGCCGCAAGACCGGGCGGGCGCAACCGTTGCTGGAGCACGCCGGCGTGACGCTGAATCCCGCCACGCGCGAGGTGCGCCGCGACGGCTCGCCGGTCAGCCTCTCGCCGCGGGAGTTCGCGCTGCTGCACGCGCTGCTCGAGCATCCGGGACGCATCCTGTCCCGCGCGCAGCTCGAGCAGCGAATCTACGGCTGGGGCGAGGAAGTCGAGAGCAACGTGGTCGAGGTGCACGTCCATTCGCTGCGCCGCAAGCTGGGCGCGGACTACATTCGCAACGTACGCGGCGTCGGTTACCGCGTCGCGGCGGGCGCGCCGTGAATTCGTTGCGCAGCAAGCTGCTGGTGTGGCTGCTCGGCGCGGTCGTGCTGGTGGGCGCGCTGGGCGCGTGGGTCAGCTATCGCAACGCGCTCGCCGAAGCCAATGCGTTCTTCGACTCGCACCTGCGCGAAACCGCGCTGCTGCTGCGCGACCAGTCCTACGGCTTTCCGGGAACGCCCGTGCCGCCCGAAGTGCCCGGACTACGACTTCGTCGTGCAGGTGTGGACGATCGACGGCGTGCGGATCTACCTTTCGCGGCCGCACACGGTGCTGCCCGGGCTCACGACGCTCGGGCTGTCGACGTCGGAGACGCCGAACGGCCGCTGGCGGGTGTTCGGCGTCGAGGCGCGAGGGCGCGTGATCCAGGTGGCGCAGCCGATGACCGTGCGCGAGCAGCGCGCCGCGCACCTCGCGTTGCGCACCGTCCTGCCGTTCCTGACGTTGATTCCGGCGCTGGCGCTGCTGATCGTCTGGATCGTCGGGCGATCCGTGGCGCCGGTGCGGCGCTTCGCGGACATGCTGCGCCGACGACCGTCCGACGCGCCCGGCCCGCTGCCGGACGCAGGCTTGCCGGACGAAGTCCGTCCGCTCGTCTCCGGCATGAACGACCTGCTGGCCCGGCTGCAGGAGTCCGTGGAGCGGGAGCGTGCGTTCATCGCCGATGCCGCGCACGAGTTGCGCACGCCGCTGACCGCACTCGACCTGCAGGTGCAGGCGCTGCGCGAGGCGCCGTCGGGACCGGATCGCGACGAAGCCGTGCAGCGACTCAAGGCCGGCGTGGCGCGGGCGACCCGGCTCGTCGAGCAGTTGCTCGCGCTCGCCCGCGAAGAGCGCGCCGGCGCGCGCCCGCGATCGCCCGTCGAACTCGCGGACCTGGTGCGAGAGGTGATGGAGGAGATGCTGCCGCTCGCCGACGCGCGCAACGTCGACCTTGGCGCGGTCCGCACGGACGCCGCGCAGGTGCAGGGCGACCACGACGCGCTCAGGGTGATGGTGCGCAACCTGCTCGACAACGCGATTCGGCACGTGCCCGCGGGCGGACGGGTCGACATCGCCGTCGAACGGCCCGAGCCGGCCTCGTCGCGCGTCTCCCTCGTGGTGACCGACGACGGGCCCGGCATCCCACTCGACGAGCGCGAACGAGTCTTCGACCGCTTCTATCGGGTCCCGGGCAGTTCCACCGGCGGCAGCGGCATCGGCCTCGCGCTGGTGCGCTCGATCGCCCGGCATCACGGCGGCGAGGTGCACCTGGGCGAGGGCCCGGGCGGGCGCGGGCTGCGGGCGACCGTCGACCTGCCGGCGATCCGCGAGGGCTTAAGCCAGCCCTAAGACTCGGCGCGGAGGATCGTCCCAGGCATCGCGGACGGGTCCGCGACGCAGTCTTAAGGAGGATTCGGTGACGACGCAGACCCTGGTTCGACATCCCTGGCTGGTGGCCGCAATCGGCGCGGCGGCCGTGGCGCTGCCCGTGAGCGCGCTCTATCTCTATGGTTCGGGCCACGCGGCCCAGGCCGCCCAGTCCGCTCCGGCTCCCGTCGCGGCGAGCACGACGGCCGCGCCGGCCGCGAGCGCTGCGCCGGTGGTGAGCGGGTTGCCGGATTTCCGGCAACTGGTGCAGGCCTACGGTCCGGCCGTCGTGAACGTCAGCGTGCGTTCGACGCCGAAGACACCGCGCCAGATGCGCCTGCCGCCCGGCATGGACCAGGACAATCCGCTCTTCCAGTTCTTCGGCATCCCGATGCAGCCGAATCATCCCGCCGTCCCGATGATGGGCGAGGGTTCGGGCTTCATCGTCAACGCCGACGGCCTCATCCTGACCAATGCGCACGTGGTGCGACGACGCGCAGAAGGTCACCGTCAAGCTCACCGACCGGCGCGAGTTCGAGGCGAAGGTGATCGGCTCCGATGCCAAGAGCGACGTGGCCGTGCTCAAGATCGACGCCCACGACCTGCCGGTCGTGAAGCTCGGCGATCCCCGCGGGCTGCAGGTCGGCGAATGGGTGGTGGCCATCGGCTCGCCGTTCGGCTTCGAGAACTCGGTGACCGCCGGCATCGTGAGCGCCAAGGGCCGCACGCTGCCCGACGACTCGTACGTGCCGTTCATCCAGACGGACGTGGCGGTGAACCCCGGCAATTCCGGCGGGCCGCTGTTCAACCTGCGCGGTGAAGTGGTCGGCATCAATTCGCAGATCTACAGCCGCTCGGGCGGCTACCAGGGCCTGTCGTTCGCGATCCCGATCGACGTCGCGATGAACGTCGGCAAGCAGCTGCAGGCCAAGGGTCACGTGACGCGCGGCAAGCTCGGCGTCGGCATCCAGGACGTCGACCAGGCGCTCGCCGAATCGTTCGGCCTCGACGTGCCGCGCGGCGCGCTCGTCTCGAGCGTCGAAAAAGGCGGGCCCGCGGAGAAGGCGGGCCTCAAGGAAGGCGACGTCATCCTGGGTTTCGACGGCCAGGCGATCGATTCGGCGGGCCAGCTGCCGTCCGCCGTCGCCGCGACCGATCCGGGCAAGGCCGTCGCGCTGCAGGTGTGGCGCGAGCGCGCCGCGCGCGAGTTCAGCGTCAAGCTCGGCCAGATGACCGACGACGACGAGGTCGCTGCGAACGACGACGGCGCCAGCTCCGGGCGCCTCGGCATGCAGGTGCGGCCGTTGTCGCCCGAGGAAAGGCAGCAGACGGACCTGTCATCCGGCCTGCTGGTCGAGGACGTCGACGGCGCCGCGGCCGAAGCCGGCGTGCGGCCGGGCGACATCGTGATCGCGGCGAACGGCACGTCGGTGAAGAGCGTCGAGCAGCTGCGCTCGGTGATTTCCGGCTCGAAGAACCACGTGGCGCTGCTGGTGCAGCGCGGCGACGCGCGGGTGTTCGTCCCCGTCGACCTCGGTTGATGCGGCCGGCGGGAGCGACCGGACTGGCGTGAGTCCGGCCGCTCCCGTCCTTGCAGGCTACTTCGCCGCCGTCCGCGACGGCACGTACTGGTCCATCACGGCTTGCTCGAGCAGTTCCGGCGGCACGAGGCCCTGGCTGATCACGAAGTCGTGGTACGACTGCACGTCGAACCTGTCGCCGAGCTTCAGCTCGGCGCGTGCACGGATGCCGAGCTGCTTTTCGTAGCCGTAGAAATACGAGGTGGCCTGGCCCGGCGCGAGGAAGCTGTAGCGGTCGGCTTCCTGCTTGGCCATCGGCTCGGACAGCAGCACCTCGTCCATCAGGAACTGCTTCGCCGCGTCGGGCGTGATCTGCCCGAGGTTCACCATCGGGTCGAGGAACGCGCGCGCGGCGCGCATCATCCGCATCTGCAGCACGCCGATCTGGCCGTCGAGCGGCAGGTACGGTTTCAGGAACGACTCGGCATAGAGCGCCCAGCCCTCGACGTTGGCGCTGTTGAAGGCGAACACCGCGCGCGGGATCGAGACGCCGACTTCGGTCATCTTCGCGAACTGCAGCTCGTGGCCGGGCCGCGCCTCGTGCGCCGTCAGCGTCCAGGTGATCGCGTCGAACTTGAAGTCGTCCATCTTCGAGCCCGGGGCCGCATTCGGGTTCTCGAGCGGCAGGATGAACTCGGCAGGCTCGCCGGTGTTGCCGATCAGGCGCGGCGGGCTCAGGTGCGGCGCCGGCTGCGCGGCGGACTCGGCCTCGGTGGCCAGCCGGATCACCGCCTGTGCGCTCCGGCAGCGAGACGAGATGTTCGCGCCGCACGATGTCCTCGATGGCGGCGAGACGGGCGTGGTAGGTCGGCATCAACTGGTCGTTCGCGATCGATTGCTTCTTCAGTTCGCGCAGCACGTCGCGATAGTCGGACGACGCGTAGCCGCGCTCCTTCGCGACCACCCGCGCCAATGCGCTGCATCTCGTCCCGCGTCTGCACGAAGCCGACGATCGCCCGGTCGATCAACTGCTGCGGCTCCGCCTTGACGCCGAAGTCGCGCAGGTTGTCCGCGTAGATCTCCGGCGGCAGGCGGTTGCCCTGCCGTGCGCGCGGCACGATCTCCTTGCGCACCCAGGCGTCGTAGTCGGCGACCTGCTTCTGCAGGGTCTTCAGGTCCTGTCTCCCAGCCCTTCAGCCCGCTCTTCACGAACAGGTCGCGGATGCCGGTCAGGTAGCGCTGCGAATTGCCGAGATTCTGTTCGACCTCGACGGGTCCACGGACCGGTGAGGCCCGGCCTGGCCGAAGCGCTCCGTCGAACGATCCCGCGCCAGCTGCGTGATCGGCTCGTAGCCGGACTCGCGGCCGGTGTACTTGCGCAGCCGTTCGAGCGCAGCCGGGTAGCGGGCCTTGTCGACGCGCGGGTCGAGCAGGCGCTGGAAGCTGCTGAACAGCAGGTTCGGCACGTCGAAGTACGGCAGCATCAGCCGGCGGCCGAGCTCGGACGTCGTGCTTCTGCTCGCGAGCCGCCGTCGACGAGGATCTGCAGGTCCTGCTTCACGCGGGGGTCGGTCGCGGTCGCCAGCTTCGCCTCGAGCGCCTGCGCGACCCGTTCCGAGTCGGCTTCGAAGCGGGTGTCCGTGCCGGGCTTGAGGTCGGCGACGTCGCCGTCGTGCCCGTCGACGCCGAGCGCGGCAGCGGTTTCCGGGTTGTACTTCGCCATCACTTCCAGCAGCGGCCTGGCATTGGCGTTGCTTTCGGCGATCCAGGCCGGCTCGTCCGCTTGCGCGGCGCCAGCGAAAGCGACCGCGGCGAGCGCGGCCAGGATCCAGGTCGTCTTCGACATCATCGGTGTCCCCCGGGGAGCATGGGTTCCTGGGCCGGTCGCAGTCGAGCGGTCCCGGCACGAAGCGCGCATCATGCCGGTCGCGGGCGCTCGAAGCGACCCGGCCGGTCGCGGCGAGCGCTCGGTTCGTCGCACGCTGCGGGTCCACGAGCGGCGGTGGACGCCCAGGGGCGGGTCCAGTAACGTCCGATGCGGGGTGAGAGCGCCAGGTCGAGCAACGAAGTGAAACAGCTCTCCGGTACGGACAACCTTTTCCTGCAGCTCGAGCGCGGCAACCAGTACATGCACGTCGCCGGGCTCGGCATCTACGACCCGTCGACCGCGCCGGGCGGCAAGGTGCGCTTCAAGGACGTGCTGCGCTTCTTCGAGGCGCGCTTCGACACGCTGCCGGTGTTCCGCCGCCGGCTGGTCACCGTTCCTTTCGACCTCGACCGGCCGTACTGGATCGAAGACGCGCACATCGACGTCGAGTTCCACGTTCGCCACGTCGCGCTGCCGCAGCCCGGCGACTGGCGCCAGCTCTGCATCCAGGTGGCGCGCATCCACTCGCGCCCGCTCGATCGCACCAAGCCGCTGTGGGAGGCGTACGTCATCGAGGGGCTCGACCACATCCCGGGCCTGCCGCCCGGCAGCTTCGCGCTCTACATCAAGTTCCATCACTGCGCGGTGGACGGCGAGGCGGGCACCGAGATCATGCGGGCCATCCACTCGACCACCGCTGACGACGACACCGAAGCGTCGCGCGGCACGCGGTACCGAGACCGCGAGCCGACCAGCGTCGAGTTGTACGCGCGCGCAATCGCACACGGCGCGGGCCGCGTGCCGAAGCTCGCGCGGTTCTCCGTCGAGACGGCCACGCGGCTCGCCGCCTTGGGCGCCGGCTCCATCGACGACCTGCCGAAGTTCCTGCAGGCCGCCGAGTTGCCGCGAGCCGCGCAGATCGCCGCGAAGTTGCGCAAGCCACCCGCGACGCGCTTCCAGGGCAAAGTCTCCCCGCACCGCGTCGTGGACGTGCTGGGCCTGCCGCTGGCGTCGATGAAGGCGATCCGCACGCGACTGCCGGAAGCCACGATCAACGACCTGTTCATGACCACCGTCGGCGGCGCGCTGCACGAGTACCTCGGCGCCAAGGGCGAACTGCCGGAGCAGACACTGACCTGCATGGTGCCGATGTCGTTTCGCGGCTCCGACAAGGCGGCGGACGTCGGCAACCAGGTCGGCATGGCGGTCATGCCGCTGCACACCGAGATCCGGGACCCGATCGACCGGCTGCACGCGATTCGGCGTGGTGCAGCGAAAGCCAAGGCGATGGCGGGCGTCCTCGGCCGCGACGTGGCAGCCAGGGTCTTCGACATCCTGCCGGCGGCGGCAAGCGAGTTCGTCACACGGCGGCTGGTGCTGCCGCAGATGAGCATCGTCGTGTCGAACGTGCGCGGTCCGGACGTGCCGTGGTTCATGGCCGGCGCCCGGCTGGTGAACTTCGCCCCGGTCAGCATTGCGTTCGATGGCCTCGGGTTGAACGTCACCGGTTTCAGCTACAACGGCACGCTCTGGATCTGCTTCGTCGCGTGCCGGGACATGCTGCCGGATCCCGCATTCTTTGCCGATTGCCTGCGCAATGCGTTTCATTCGCTCGAACATGCCGCCCTGCAGCAGGACGCGCGGCACGAGCCCGCGCCCGCGCCGGTCGTTCGCGCGCCGACTCGTGGCCGTGTCCGCCGTAAGGCTGCAAAACATGGGGCGTGAGCGTTCCGAGGTGCCGGAAGCGGCAGATTTGCCGTGGCCGTCGGGCCCAGATTCGAATGCAGATCATGTTGCATGGCAAAAACGCCACATACGTGCGAGTTGTCAGCGGACCATCCGGCTGGCAACCTTGCGCAACTAGGGCTAGCGGTAGTGGTATTTCGGATACTCACTACAGTCGGGGGACTCAAGCTAGCGTTAGCCTGCGCAAGTCACCGCGCGCGCGTCCGCCAGGACGGCGTGCGGCGCAGAAGATCTTAAGAACACGCGTCGCGGACGCAACGTCCACAGCGCGCGAACGGGGATACAACGAGTGCACACCACAGGCAACTGGGGGATTTCTAATGACGAGTGAAGCCAAGATTCGGGATCGCCGCAACACGGTGCTGGCCGCCGTGATCGGCACGGTGCTCGCGGGTTATGCGGGCAGTGCTGCCGCGCTCGACTTCGAGTTCGACAACGGTACGACGATCAACTGGAACACGACGCTTTCGTTCGGTGCGAGTTTTCGTGCCAACGACCCGAACCGCTTGTTGTACACGCGAGCGGATGGTTCGCTCATCGGCAAGTATTCCGGCGTCCCGCTTACGCCGGGCACCGCAGTCGGGGCAGGGGACGGCCTCGCGGGCAACCACGCCGGCGACATCGGCGACCTGAACTACGCGAAAGGCGACGTCTTCTCGATGCCGTTCAAGCTGATCAGCGACGTCGAGGTGAAGCACGGCCGTTTCGGCGGTCTTGTCCGCATCAAGGCATGGTACGACGAGGCCTTGAACGGCAATGACGTCCGCATCGGCAACGGCGCCAACGGCTTCAATGGCGTCCGCACGTACGGCCCCACGCTGCCGAACTGCTTCCCGGGCGTGTCGCCGCCAGCGGCCCTCGTCAATTGCGTGCCGACGTCGCCGGCCGGCCAGAACATCTGGCCAAAGGACAAGCTGAGCGACAAGGGTTTCGAGGACGAGCAGAAGTTCGACAATGTCTACCTGCTCGATGCGTATGCCTACGGCAGCTTCGACGTGGGAGAGTCCGACCTGCAGTTGCGCCTCGGCAACCAGGTCATCAACTGGGGCGAGAGCGTCTTCATCCAGGGCGTGAACCAGATCGACCCGATCGACGTGCCGGCCGCGCGACGCGCAGGCGCCGAGATCAAGGAATTCCTGCTGCCGGTCTGGGCCGCGTATGCGAACTGGGGGTTCAACTTCGGCTCGATCGAGGCCTTCTACCAGCTGAAGTGGAACAACACGTCGATCGACGGTTGCGACACCTACTGGTCGGGAACCCACGGCGCCGTCTCCGCCGACCCGGGCGTCTGCGGGGTCGTGACGGTGGCTAACTCCTACCTGGGCTCGGGCGTTGCCGGCGGCCCGTCCTCGCCGCTGATTCCGCAACTCGGGTCCGAGGTCTATGGCCAGGCCACGGGTCTCTATGTGCCGCTGACCAAGGGTGTCGAACCGAGTGACAACGGGCAGTTCGGCATCGCGTTCCGGTTCCCGGTCGAGGCAATCGACACGGAATTCGGCTTCTACGCCATGAACATTCACAATCGGACGCCGGTGCTCGACCTCACCATCGGCACGACGCCGGCCGACGTGGTCCGCAACTACGGTCAGGCGACGTACGATGCGCTCAAGGCAGGCGGGCTCATCACCGCGACGGGCGCGTGGGTCGGTGGTCTGCAGACCGCCCTTCCGTACACCGCCGCCCTGGTGTCCGCGAGTACGCACGGCGCGGTGGCGCTCAAGCCTGCCACCGGGCACTTCGTGTATCCCGAGGACGTGCAGATCTACGGCATCAGCGCCGCGACCAACCTCGTCGGGTGGTCCGTATCGGCCGAGGCCAGCTACCAGAAAGACGTGCCGGTCGGAACCAACGGCAATGACCTGCTGTTGTCGATGCTGACGGGATTTGGACCGTTGGGCGACCGCGCGCGCACGGCGCTGGCGGCCGGAGAGGGCACGAAGCTGGACGGCTGGGACCGGTTCGACAAGACACAGTTCCAGGTGAACACGGTCAAGACGTTCGCCAACATCCTCGGCGCCGGCAACGTCGCGCTCGTCGCCGAGGTCGGGATGCAGGACAACAACGTGCCCGACAACACCAAGGGCGCCGTCCGCTATGGCCGGAACTCGGTGTTCGGGTTCGGCTCCAACCCCGATCTCGCTGCGCAGCTCGCGATCAGTGGTGGCAACACCTGCTCACCGACCTTCGTCGGCGCGCCGGTGCCGATCACCAACAACTTCTACAATGCCCAGCCGATGGGCTGCAAGAACAAAGGCTACGTGACCGACTTCTCCTGGGGTTACCGGCTGCGCATGAACGCCGACTACTTCAGCGTGTTCGGCAGCGGCGTCACGATGACGCCAAGCGTCTTCTGGTCCGACGACGTCGAAGGCGTGTCCATGGACTCGACCTTCAACGAGGGACGCCAGACTCTCGGCCTGGGCCTCAAGTTCAACTACAACAAGAAGTACACGCTCGACCTGAACTACGTGACGTATACGAACCAGACCACGACGGCCGGACCCTACGACCCGTCATTCGATCGTGATTACTACTCGGTCGCGGCGACCGTCACCTTCTGACCGGAACCTGGAGACGAGCTAAATGAAGACGATCAACACGATCCTCGCGGCCGCGATCGCCGCAGCGGGACTGGTGGGCGCCGCATTGCCGGCCCATGCCAAGCTGACGGAGGCCGAGGTGGCGCGCCTGGGCGCCGACCTCACGCCGATCGGCGCGGAAAAAGCGGGTAACAAGGACGGCACCATTCCGGCCTGGACGGGTGGCCTGTGCGAACCGCCGGCGGGCTGGACGCCGGACAAGGGCTATGTCGACCCGTTCCCGAACGACAAGCCGAAAGTTCACCATCACCAAGGCGAACGCCGACCAGTACAAGGACAAGCTGACGCCGGGCACGCTGGCGCTGCTGAACAAGTACGACACCTTCAAGATGCCGGTGTACGAGACGCGGCGTACGGCGTGCTATCCGCAGGCCGTGTACGACGAGGTCAAGTCGTTCGCGACGAAGATCGAGTTGCAGGGCTTCGGCATTTCGGGCGGCCGCTCGGACGTGCCGTTCCCGATACCGAAGAACGGCCTCGAGGCCATGTGGAACCACCAGCAGCGCTACCTCGGTGGTGGCCTGGACCGCGACTACAACAGCTTCCCGGTCCGCGGGAACGGCGACTTCTACAAGGTGGGCGCGCACGAATTCCGCATCTTCAATGCGAATCTCGACCAGCCGCAGGACAATCTGCTGCTGGTGTTCCTGTCGAGCCTGACCGCGCCCGCCACGCTCGTCGGCACGGTCTACCTGGTGCACGAACCGCTGGATCAGGTGAAGGAGGCGCGCTCCGCCTGGATCTATAACGCGGGTCAACGACGGGTGCGGCGCGCCCCGGAGCTCTCCTACGACAGCATCACGGACGGCACCGAAGGCATGCGCACGTCGGACCAGTTCGACGCGTGGAACGGCGCGCCGGACCGCTATGACTGGAAGCTGATCGGCAAGAAGGAGATCTACATCCCGTACAACTCGTACAAGCTGTCCAACAAGGCGCTCAAGTACGACAAGGACATCATCCGCAAGAACACTCCGAATTCCGACCTGATGCGCTACGAGCTGCACCGGGTCTGGCAGGTGGAGGGCACGCTCAAGGCGGGCAGCCGGCACATCTACGGCAAGCGGGTGTTCTATCTCGACGAAGATACCTGGACGGTCGTGTACGAGGACTGCTACGACACCCGCAAGCAGCTGTGGCGCGTTGGCGTGCACTCGATGATCCAGTTCTACGACGCGAAGGTGCCGTGGTATCGCTCCAATACCTGGCACGACCTGAACAACGGCGACTACCTGACGAGCGGCTTCGACAACGAGGTCAAGACGCCGTGGAAGTTCGGTGTGCATGGCAAGTGGGCGGACTTCCAGACGGACGCCTTGCGGCGCGCCGGGACGAAATGAGTCGAGCGACGGGCCCATGGACATGGGTCCGTCGTAGGGAGTGTACGGCCGGCCCCGGAGCACGATCCGGGGACGGCGCGGAATCAGCGGTCCCACGGACCGTGCGGGAGATTCCATGAAGAACCGGGCCTGGGTGGCATGCGTCGCGATCGGCGCAGGCCTCGTTGCAAGCGCGCCTGCGCTGCACGCAGAGGACGCAGCCGCCACGGCCAAGCCGGCGGGTTCGCGCATCGTGGTCGACATCAAGCCGGACCGCATCGTCCTGATGGACGTCGCTCGCAGCGGCGATCGCATCGTCGCCGTGGGCGAGCGCGGATTCACGCTGGTCTCCGAAGATGCGGGCAGGAGCTGGAAGGCCCGCCCGACGCCAGTCGACCGCACGCTGACCGGCGTCGCATTCAAGGACGGCAGAACGGGTGTCGCCGTGGGCCATGGCGCTACCGTGGTCCGCACCGACGACGGGGGCCAGACGTGGACCCACGTACCGCTCGAGGAGGCCGGCTCCGAATCACTGCTCGGCGTCGTGAACCTGGGCGGCGATCACTTCGCCGCTTACGGCGCCTTCGGCATGTATTTCGATTCCGTCGACGCCGGCAAGACCTGGCAGAAGCGCATGGTCCTGTCCGAGGACTTCGATCGCCACATCTCTCAGGTTCTCCCGGTCGGCACGTCGCTGCTGCTGGTGGCCGAGACCGGGACGCTGGCGCGCTCGGACGACGGCGGAAACACATGGACGGCGCTGACGTCGCCGTACCAGGGCTCGTACTTCGGCACACTGGTGACCAAGGGAGGCGCGATCCTGGTCTACGGCATGCGGGGCAACGTGTATCGCACGACGGACTTCGGCACGACGTGGCAGAAGATCCCGCTCGATACGACCGTGTCGCTCACGTGCGGTCGGCAGCTCGAGGACGGGCGTGTGCTGCTCGTCGGCAATTCGGGTCTCGTCGCGCTCAGCAAGGACGAGGGCCAGACGCTCGACCTGCATTGGTCACCGGCGCGGCGCGGCTTTGCGGGCTTTGCCGAGGATGGGCAGCAGATCGTCCTGGTCGGGGAGACCGGGGTCACACTGTTCGATCCCGCATGGCTCACCAAGGAAGCGGCGACCGCGGCACGGTAGAGGCACGATCATGACAAGAGAAACTGGGAACACGGCCGCTCCGGAAGACGAAATCAAGCAGGCGCAGTTCTCCGCGGACTGGGTCGGCCGGATTTCGTACTGGATCTTCCACAACCGCAAGCCGCTGCTGATCCTGTTCATCCTCATCACGGTGGTGCTCGGCGCGATGGCCAGCCAGCTGCGCGTGCAGGCGGCGTTCACCAAGATGATCCCGCTCAAGCACCCGTACATGGCCACCTTCCTGGACTACCAGAAGGACTTCGGCGGCGCCAACAAGATCCTGGTGGCCGTCGAGAACAGGAAGGGCGACATCTACGACAAGAAATTCTTCGAGACGCTGCGGGCCGTGACCGAGGAAGTCTTCTACATCAAGGGCGTCGAGCGCAGTTCCGTCACTTCGCTCTTCACGCCGAACGTACGCTACAACGAGGTGGTCGAGGACGGTTTCCGCGGCGGCAACATCGTGTCCGCCGACTTCACCGGCACACCCGAGCAGATCGCCAAGGTTCGCGAGAACCTGAAGAAGTCCGACTGGGTCGGCCGCATCGTCGCGAACGACGGGAGCGCCGCCATGGTCGTCGCGACGCTGATGGAAAACGATCCCGACACGGGCCAGCGCCTCGACCTGCAGAACGTGGCGGGGCAGCTCGAAGCGATCCGCGGCAAGTACGAGAACGACCGCACGGGCATCCACATCATCGGCTTCGCCAAGGCCGTCGGTGACATTGCCAAAGGCGCGGCCGGCGTGCTCGTGTTCTTCGGCGTGGCGTTCGTCATCACCGCCGTGATGCTGTTCTGGTACTCGGGCTCGCTGATGATCACCTCGCTGGCGCTGATCTGCGCGATCGTGCCGGTGATCTGGTTACTCGGCCTGCTGCCGATCTTCGGGCTCGGGCTCGACCCGATGTCCATCCTGGTGCCGTTCCTGATCTTCTCGATCGCGGTCTCGCACGCGGTTCAGATGACCAACGCCTGGAGGCTCGAGACGCTGCACGGCGCCGACGGCGTGACGGCGTCCACGCACTCGTTCCAGAAGCTCTTCATCCCGGGCGCGATGGCGCTGCTCGCGAACGCCCTTGGCTTCATGGTGATCGGGTTCGTCGAGATCGAGATCGTGCGCGAGCTGGCGTTCACGGCGACGATCGGCGTCACCGTGATGATCATCACCAACAAGATGCTGCTGCCGATCCTGCTGTCGTACTACAAGTTCACGCCGGAGCAGGCCTCGAAGCTGGCCGGCAAGGAAACGGCTGGCGACTGGCTCTGGGAGCGCATCGGCCCGCTGGCGACGAAGAAGGTCGCGTGGGTGCCGATCCTCGTCGGCCTCGGGTTGCTCGTTTTCGGCGTGATGCAGGCGCGGCACCTGCACGTCGGCGACCTCGGCAAGGGCGTGCCCGAATTGCGCCCGAACTCGCGCTACAACCAGGACGTCGACATGATCACCAGCCACTTCGCGATCGGCGTGGACCTGCTGCAGGTCATCGCCGAGGCGAAGCCCACGGGCGACGATGACTCGCCGTGCGTCGACCGCGAGGTCATGGACCGGATGGAGGACTTCGACTTTCAGATGCGCCAGGTTGACGGCGTCGCGACGGTGCGCAGCCTCGCGGGGTTCGTCAAGACGATGACGCAGGCGTTCGCCGAGACCTTCGCGAAATGGCGCATGCTGCCCGAGTCGAAGGCGCAGATCGCGCAGGGCGTGGGATACGCGACGCGGCTCGGCAACGAGTTCATGAACTCGCGCTGTACGGCGATGCCGGTGAGCATCTACACCACGGACCACCAGGCGACGACGATTGCGCACATCGTGCAGAAGATCAAGGACTTCAAGGCGGCGGGCGGCGACACGGATCGCATCACGTTCCGCCTGGCGAGCGGCAACGTCGGCGTGATGGCGGCCACCAACGAGGCGGTGGAGGCGGCGGACAAGTGGGTGAACCTCGCGCTGTTCGCGTCGGTGATGACGCTGTGCCTGGTCACGTTCCGGTCGTTCCCGATCACCTTGTGCGTCATCCTGCCGCTCGCGCTGGTCACCGTGCTCTGCAACGCGCTGATGGCGATGCTCGGCATCGGCGTCAAGGTGAACACGCTGCCGGTGGTGGCGCTCGGCGTCGGCGTCGGCGTCGACTACGGCATCTACCTGTTCGAGCGCATGAAGCACGAGATGGAGGACGAGGGCCTGAAGCTGAAGGACGCGTTCGTCGAGGCGCTGAAGCAACGCGGCACGGCGTCGATCTTCACGGCCGCCACGATGACCATCGGGGTCGCGACGTGGATGTTCTCGGCGCTCAAGTTCCAGGCCGACATGGGCATCCTGCTGTGCTTCATGTTCCTGGTGAACGCGTTCGCCGCGATCCTGCTGCTGCCGGCGCTCGCGGCCTACCTCGTCGGCGACCGGAAGAAGAAGGCAAGCGCGAAGGCGGCGTGATCGCTCACGTCGTCGCTCGCCGGCGGGAAGCCGGGGATCAGCCGAGCTTCGGCTGCGCGAGGCCTCCGAGCTGGTCGATGAACTGGCGCTCGGCGCGGCTGACGAGTTCGCCGCCGACCCCGAACACGTCGCCTTCCTTCGCGGCGCGCGCGACCGTCATCGCGACCGACATGACGAAGTCTCCGTAGTGGAGCAGGTCGTCCGGGCCGCCACGCTGCTGCAGCGCGTCGAGCGCGTGCTGCATCGATTCCAGCGCCTTTTGCTGCAGCCGCGCGGGCTCGCGGTGCTCGTCCTCGAGCGTGTAGTACCAGGAGCGGATCTCGTCCTGCGCGTGCATGATGTGCACGCTGCCGGCGATTTCCTGCAGCAGCGGGTGCGTGCTGTTCATCGCGTCGACGATCCGCTGCAGGCCGGCCGAACGCTCGAGCATTTCGTCGAACGGGCTGCCGCCGGACGCCGACACGGCGATGATCACGTGGTGCGGCGTGTTGCGGACGGCGCGCCACTGGTCGGCGGTCAGCTTTTCCCGGGTCAGCATGTGGAGGTTCCCTCTTGGTGGCTCTTATTGGCGCCGGAGGAATCGAGCTCGACCGTGCATGGTGCGAACGGACTCCATGATACTCAGTTCCTATCGAAGGTCCACATGAGCGACATGCTCGCGGCCTCGCTGCGGTTGCCGTGCGGCGCGGTGCTGCCCAATCGACTGGCGAAGGCCGCGATGACCGAAGGCGTGGCCGATCCGATGGCTGCGCGCCACGCCGCGGCACGAGCGGCTGTACCGCACGTGGAGCGAGGGCGGGGCCGGCATGCTGCTGACCGGCAACGTGCAGGTGGATCGCACGGACCTCGAACGGCCCGGCAACGTCGCCATCGATCGGTCCGAACCGCGCACCTATTCAACCGGAGGCGCGCGCCGCGCTGGCTGCCTGGGCGAAGGCCGGAACGGTCGCGGGCAACCACCTGTGGATGCAGATCGCGCACGCCGGCCGGCAGACGCCGCGCTACGTCACGACGCGCCCGCGCGCGCCGTCCGCCGTGCAGCTCGAATCTGCTCGGCAACTATGCTCGACCCGTGGCGCTGACCGAGGCCGAGGTGCTCGACCTGATCGGGCGCTTTGCCCACGCGGCGCGCATCGCACGCGAGACGGGATTCACCGGCGTGCAGGTTCACGGCGCGCACGGCTACCTGATCAGCTCGTTCCTGTCGCCGGTCACGAACCTGCGCACCGATGCGTGGGGCGGCTCGCTCGAGAATCGAGCGCGCTTCCTGCTCGAGACCGTGCGCGCAACCCGGCGGGCGGTCGGCGCGCGATTTTCCCGTGGCCGTGAAACTGAATTCCGACGACTTCCGCAAGGGCGGCTTCTCGAGCGACGAGTGCCTGACAGGTGGTGCGCTGGCTGAACGAGGAGGCCCTCGACCTGCTGGAGGTGTCGGGCGGCACGTACGAGCAGCCGCGCCTGATCGGTTTCGAGGGACGCAGCGCGGACGCCATGCCCATGCGGACGAGCACCCGGGTGCGCGAGGCGTATTTCCTCGAGTACGCCGCCGCGATTCGCCAGGTGGCGCGGATGCCGCTGATGGTGACGGGCGGCTTCCGGACGCGTCGCGGCATGGAAGACGCGCTGACTCCCTCACCCGCACTGCGTGCGACCTCTCCCGCAAGCGGGAGAGGTGAAGAGCCCTCTCCCGTGCACGGGAGAGGGCACGAGTGTCGTCGTGACAGCGACGATGCGAGGGGTGAGGGCTTGCTCGGACCCTCACCCGCACTGCGTGCGACCTCTCCCGCGGAGAGTGGGAGAGGTGGGAGAGGAGACTGCGACGTCGTCGGGCTGGGACGACCGCTGTGCTGGCAGCCGGATTTCCCGCGCCGCCTGCTCGCGCGCGAGGTCGACGGCATCGAAAACCTCGACGCGCGCCTGCGCCTCGCCGAGCGCGGCTGGCTGTCGCCGACCAGCCGGTACACGGCGGCCAAGGCATTGAATGCCTTCGGTTCGCAGGCGTGGTACTACTGCCAGCTGTTCCGGCTGGCCGATGGCCGGCCGGCTGAACTCGGCCTCGGCGTGTTCGCCGCGCTGCGGGAATACCTGGCCGACGAATGGACGCAAGGCGTGGCGCATGCATCGCGCGTACCGCAAGTAACCGAGGAATCCGCTGCATGATCGACCTGTACACCGCTGCGACGCCGAACGGCTACAAGATCTCCGTCGCGCTCGAGGAGCTCGCGCTGCCTTACACCGTGCAGAAGGTCAATCTCGGCGCGCTGGAGCAGAAGCGCCCCGAGTTCCTGCGCATCAGCCCGAACGGGCGTATCCCCGCGATCGTCGATCGCGACGAAGGCGACTTTGCCGTGTTCGAGTCCGGCGCCATCCTGATCTACCTCGCCGAGAAGACCGGACGGCTGCTGCCCGCCGATACGAAGGGCCGTTCGCTCGTGATGCAGTGGCTGATGTTCCAGATGGGCGGCATCGGCCCGATGATGGGCCAGGCCAACGTGTTCTTCCGCTACTTTCCCGAGAAGATCCAGCCGGCGATCGATCGTTACCACGGCGAAGTGCGCCGGCTCTTCGGCGTGCTGGACCATCGCCTCGCCGACCACGAATACCTCGCGGGCGACTACTCGATTGCCGACATCGCAAACTGGGCGTGGGTGCGCACGCACAAGTGGTCGGGCGTCGAGATCGAGCCGTTCCCGCACCTGTCGCGCTGGAAGGACCAGCTGGCCGCACGCCCGGCGTGCCAGCGCGGCGTGAACATCCCGCCGCGGCCCGAACGCGTCGAAGACGGCAAGGGTACGGAGCGCTTCATCGAGGAGGCGCGCAGGATGGTCGAGACCGGCCACGCCCCCGGATAACTGTTGCTCAGATCATGCCGCTCGCGGCGAGCAGTGCGTCCTGCTCGGTTACCGACAGCGGCGCGCATTGCTTCGAGATTTGCGCCAGCAAGACCAGCAATGCAGGCACGTGGGTGCCGAGGACCGCCTTGCCCGTGGTGAGAATCGCCACGGAAATCGCCCGCTCCGGGTCGGCCCAGAGCAGGTTGTTGGCGAAGCCGAGGTGCCCGTAGGCCTTCGCCGTGTACGGGCCGTACAGTCCCCAGGGACTCGAGCCCAGCATCATGCCCGCCGAATAGCGCAGCGGCAGCAGCAGCGAGCGGTCAAATTCCGGCTTGCCGACCTCGGCCACCGCACGCCGCACCGTGAGCGGCTGCAGCACCCGCGTGCGTCCAAGGCGGCCGCCGTCGAGCAGGCACTGGAAGAACCGGCAGGCGTCGTCGGCGGTCGCGATGCCGTTGCCCGCCGGAATGACGGCGCGGTAGAAGCGCGGGTCGTTCGACAACTCCACCGCGTGCTCGAGGCTCGTGCCGATCGCGCGCCTCAGGTACAGGTTGAGCGGCCCGTTGACGCGAAATCCCGTCGCGTAGTTGCGGGCCACGCGTCTGAGCACCGCTTTTCGCGCGCCGAAATCGATCGAATCCAGGCCGAGCGGCGCGCTGAAGTGATCGCGGAAGAACCGGCGGAACGGCTGGCCGGACACGCGTTCGACAAGGTCCGCGACGACGAAGCCCGCGGTCAGCGCGTGATATGCGTGGTGACGCCCCGGCCGGTCGGGTGCGCTTTCGTAGATGAGGCGGAGCAGTTCCTTGCGATCGAGCAGCAGGTCGGCCACGTCGACGCCGGCGGTCGGAATGGTCGGGATGCCCGGCCTTGTGGCAGAGCAACTGGTAGATCGTGATGTCGCGCTTGCCGTTGCGGCCGAACTCCGGGACGTAGTGGCTGACAGGGTCGAGCAGGCTCAGCGCCTTGCGCTCCGACAGCAGGTGCACGGTCATCGCTGCCAGTGCCTTGCTCGCCGAGTAGATGCACACGGGCGTGTCCGGCGTCATCCGCACGGGGCGTGCCGCGTAGTCGCCCGGACCGTTGCCCTGCGCGTGGCCGATCGCCCGCTTGAGAACGACGCGGCCGTGGCGGCGCAGCGCGAACGAAATGCCGGGATGCATGCCCGACGCATACAGGCGCTCGACCGCGGACCAGATCGCGTCGACGCCGGCGCGGGTCATGCCCACGGCGGCGGGGTCCGTTTCCTCGTCGAACGCGATCGCCGTGACGCTGTCGAGGTCGGGCGGGACCGCCGCGGCATCGAGTACGAATCGCCGCAGGCGCCCGGGTGTGCGCAGCGTGCTCGTCATGCGCGGGACTCTTTTCGGCGCAGCACCGCATCGCGTACGAGTCCGAGCCGGTCGTTGCCGAAGTACATGTCGTCTCCAGCGACGAACAGCGTCGGCGAGCCGAACCCGCCGCGCGCGATCAGTTCGTCGGTGTTGGCCTTGAGATGCGCCTTGATTTCCGGGCTGGCGATGCCGGCGAAGAACGCCTCGGGATCGGCGCCGACGCGTCCGCACAATCCGGCCAGCACCGCGTCCTGCGAGATATCCTCGTCGCGGGTCCAGTAGGCCTCGAATACGGCGGACGCGAACGGCACCAGCAGTCCCTGCGGTGCGAGGTGCAGGCAGCCGCGCATCGCCTTGACACTGTTGACCGGAAACACCGCGGGCGGGAAGCGGATCTGCAGGCCCGCCTGCCGCGCCCAGTCCGACAGGTCCTTCTTGAGGTAGGCCTGCTTGGCCGGCGCGCCGTTGGCCCGGAATTCATAGACGCCCGGGTTCACCGCGTTGAAGACGCCGCCGACGAGGATCGGCCGCCACTCGATGGTCACGCCGAGTTCGCGTGCCAGCGGCTGCAGGTTGTGGAACGCGAGCCAGGTCCACGGGCTCGAGCAGTCGAAGAAGAATTCGATCATGGACTTCCCGGCATCGTCGCGCCCCGCCAGCCGATCGCGCACGCCAAGGTCCACAGTACCCACAGCACGCGGGTGGCGCGCATCAGGGATGTACGCAGCGTTGGGTCGTCGTCCGCCGCACGATGAAGACGACGGACAACGGGGCCATGAGCGTCTCGACGACGGATGCAACTGGCGAAGCCATTTCCAGCCGGGTCACGAACCACTCTCGTGTCGATGAAACCAGTCGACTGCGAGCCGCGCCACGGTCTCAGGATGCTCGAGCGGCAGCCAATGCCCGGCCCGGTCGATGCGCACGTACTCCCACGGGGCGTTCATGCGTCGCGCCGACCGCTGCATCTGGTCCTCCGCGAGGAAATCGTCGTCGCTGCTCCAGATGCCGAGCATCGGCACCGCGCACTTCGGCCACGATCCGAACAGCACGCGCGCCAGATTGGCGCGGTACCAGTTGAGGCCCGCCGTCAGTCGTCCCGGTCGCGACATGCGTCGCACGCATTCGTCGATGCGGGGGTGTTGCCGCGCCCAGCGGCGCAGGCCTGCAAAATCGTCCCGGCTCAGCCGCGATTCGGCGCGGCCGCGTGCCTGCCAGGCCAGCGTATAGAGCCCCTTGCGTTTCTGTTCCCAGCCTGCGAGCGCGTATTCGCGCGGGTGTCCGACCGAAATCGCGACCCCGGCGGCGACGCGTTGCGGATGGGCCAGCGCGAGGCACCAGGCGGCGACGGATCCCCAGTCGTGTCCGACGACGTTCACACGGTCGCCGGGGCAGGCATGCTCCAGCAGCGTGACGAGGTCCGCGACGATCGCCGCGAGCGCGTATTGACGGACCCCTGCCGGCGCGTCGGAATCGCCGAAACCTCGCAGGTCTGGCGCAATGACGTGGTAACCGGCGGCCACGAGGCGGGGCGTCACCTCGTCCCAGAGGGCGGCCGAATCGGGGAACCCGTGCAGCAACAGGACAGGCGGGCCCGAGCCCGCGCTCTGCACGTTCAGCGTCAGGCCATTGGTCGCAATGCGGTGGGTCTCGATCGGCACGAATCCAGCCGGCTCCGCGGGCGCGAAGATCTCCGATCGAGCATACCGTGTCAGGCCGGGCGCGGCAGCCCGCATTCGGCGCGCCCCTTCCTCCGCACAGCCAGTCGCGGCATTATCGCGTCCTCCCGGGGTGGGACCCCGCAAGCAAGGTGGCGCCGATGTCCTGCAGACTCCTCGCGATGCTGGCCGTTGCCGCGCTGACCGCCGCCTGCGCCACGAGCCCGACCGGGCGCTCGCAACTGATGCTCGTCTCGGAGCAGCAGGCGATCAGTTCGTCGAAGCAGGCGTACCTGCAGGAGATGGGCAAGTACAAGAAGGAAGGCAAGCTGGTCACCGACCCGCGCGCGCTGAACCGCGTCAAGGTGATCATCGAGCGTCTGGTCGCGCAGGCCATTGCGCTGCGCCCGGATTCCGCGAAGTGGGAATGGAGTGTCGAGTTGATCGACGACCCGAAGACCGTCAATGCCTGGTGCATGGCGGGCGGCCGCATGGCGATCTACACGGGCCTGATCCAGCAGGTCGACCCGACTGACGACGAACTCGCGCAGGTTCTCGGCCACGAAATCGGCCACGCGCTCGCCAATCACACCGCCGAGCGCATGTCGGTGGCCCTGGCGAGCGAGGCGGGCGTGCTCGCGGCGGGCGTCCTCTCCGACGAGCCGGCGACGTCCATGGCCGCGGCCGCCGCCGCCGCGCAGCTCGCCGTGCAGTTGCCCAACAGTCGTTCGCAGGAGACCGAAGCGGACCAGATCGGCATCAAGCTCGCGGCCAAAGCGGGTTACGACCCGCGGGCCGCTGTGACGCTGTGGCAGAAGATGGGCAAGGTCGGCGGCGGCAAGGCGCCACCCGCGTGGCTGAGCACGCACCCGAGCGACGCGCAGCGCCAGCAGCGTCTCAGCCAGCTGGCGCCGAAGATGATGACGTTCTACCAGCAGCCGGGGACTCGCCCGACCCACCCGGTACGGATCGGTGCCGCCGCAGTCTGAGCCGCGTCGGGCGCTGCCGACGCCGCCGGTCGCCGAGCAGCGCCCGGCATCCATCGCGTCGCCGCACGGCGCACGCTCCGACGAATATGCCTGGCTTCGCGACGATGCGCGTGCCGATCCCGCGGTGCTGGCGCACCTCGCTGCCGAGAACGCCTATCGCGAGGCCGCGCTGGCGCACGTCAAGCCGCTCGAGGACCGATTGTACGAGGAAATCGTCGGGCGCATCCGCCAGGACGACTCAACGGTTCCGTATCGTTACCGTGGTCACTGGTACTACGCGCGTTACGAGACCGGCGCGCAGTATCCGATCTACGCGCGCAAGGCGGGCTCGCTCGAAGCGGCCGAGCAGGTGCTGCTCGACCTGCGCGAACTCTCGCTCGGCCTGGAGTTCTACGAGCTCGGCGATTACGAGACGAGTCCCGACAACCGGCTGCTGGCCTACACCGAGGATACGGTGGGTCGGCGCCAGTACACGTTGCGCGTCAAGGACCTCGTCACCGGGATGAGCCTCGCCGACGTGATCGAAAACGTCGAGGACGGCATCGCGTGGTCGGCCGACAGCCGCACCGTGCTGTACGTCGAGAAGGACCCACAGACGCTGCTCGGGTTGCGGGTTCGCAAGCATCGGATCGGCGACGACCCGTCGCAGGACGCGCTGGTGCACGAGGAGCAGGACGACGCGTTCTACACCTCGGTCGCGACCAGCAAGGACGGGCAGTACCTGCTGATCGAGTCGAGCAGCACGGTGACCACCGAGACGCGCTACGCACGCGCCGACGACGTCGCGCTGGAATTCAAGGTGCTGCTGCCGCGCCGCCGCGGCCACGAATACTCGGCCGAACATCGCAACGGCCAGTGGATCATCCGCACCAACTGGCAGGCGCTCAATTTCCGGCTGATGCAGGCCGCCGTGCACGAAGCGGGCGACACGTCGCGCTGGACCGAGATCGTGCCGCATCGCGACGACGCGCTGCTCGCCGGCTTCGACGTGTTCAGCGAGTTCCTCGTGATCGAAGAACGCTCCGGCGGCCTGCGCAAAGTTCGCGTGCTGCGCCCCGGGCGCGAACCGGTCGACCTCGGGGCCGGCGAGGCTGCGTATCGCTCCGGGCTCGGCGACAACGAGGAGATCGACAGCACCGTCGTGCGGTACACGTACACGTCGCTCACCACGCCGCTCTCCACGTACGACTACGACGTCGCGACGGGCGAGCAGGTGCTGCTGAAGCGCGAACCGGTGCTCGGTGACTTCGACCCGGCCCGTTACGTCACCGAGTACCTGCGGGCGCCCGCTCGCGACGGCGCCCAGGTGCCGGTTGCGGTGGTCTACCGGCGCGGCATCGCGCGGGACGGCACGGCGCCCCTGTTGCAGCACGGCTACGGCGCATACGGCCTGTCGAGCGATCCGGTGTTCTCGTCCTCATTGCTGTCGCTGCTCGACCGCGGCTTCGTGTACGCGATCGCGCAGGTGCGAGGGGGCGAGGAGCTCGGCCGCCGCTGGTACGACGACGGACGCCTGCTGGCGAAGTGCAACTCGTTCAACGACTTCATCGACGTCACGCGTTTCCTGGTGCGCGGGGGTTATGCCGATCCGCGCCGTGTCTTCGCGCGCGGCGGCAGCGCAGGCGGCCTGCTGATGGGTGCGGTCGTCAACCGGGCGCCAGCCGACTATCGCGCCGTGGTCGCGCACGTTCCGTTCGTGGACGTCGTGACGACCATGCTCGACGACAGCCTGCCGCTCACGACCAACGAGTACGACGAGTGGGGTAACCCGAACGAGCGCGAGTATTACGAATACATGCTGTCGTATTCGCCGTACGACAACGTCGCGCCGCAGCCGTATCCCGCGATGCTGGTGACGACGGGCTTGTGGGACAGCCAGGTGCAGTATTTCGAGCCGGCGAAATGGGTGGCACGGCTGCGACGACTCAAGACCGACGACCACCTGCTGTTGCTGCGCGTGAACATGGAAGCCGGACACGGCGGCAAGTCCGGGCGCTTCCACCGCTATCGCGAGGTCGCGGAGGAATACGCGTTCCTGCTCGACCAGGCGGGGATCCGGGACTGACACCTCTCCCGTTGACGGGAGAGGTCGCGCAAAGCGCGGGTGAGGGTTCTCGGCCCTCACCCCTCGCAGCATCGCTGTCGCAATGCCGCTCGCCCCTCTCCCGCAAGCGGGAGAGGGCATCTTCACCTCTCCCGCTTGCGGGAGAGGTCGCGCAGAGCGCGGGTGAGGGTTCTCGGCCCTCACCCCTCGCAGCATCGCTGTCGCAATGCCGCTCGCCCCTCTCCCGCAAGCGGGAGAGGGCATCTTCACCTCTCCCGCTTGCGGGAGAGGTCGCGCAAAGCGCGGGTGAGGGTGCTACTTCGCGTCGGGCGGAACCGGGAAGCCGCGCTTGCGCATCAGCGCCGCGATGCCCGGGTCGCGGCCGCGGAACGCGCGATAGCCGTCTGCCGGGTCGATCGTGTTGCCGACCGAGAACACGTTGTCCTTCAGCCGCTTCGCGACCGCCTTATCCCACGGGCCACCCGCTTCGGTGAACGCTTCCCAGGCGTCGGCGGTCAGCGTGTCCGACCACAAATAGCTGTAGTAGCCCGCCGAGTAACCGTCGCCCGAGAACACGTGGTTGAACTGCGGCGTGCGGTGACGCATGACGATCTCGTGCGGCATGCCGAGCGCGGCCAGGGTTTCGCGCTCGAACTTGTCGGGATCGACCGGCGTGCCGCCCGCGAGGTGCAGTTTCATGTCGATCAGCGCGCTCGAGAGGTACTCGACGGTCTTGAAGCCCTGGTTGAACTTCTCTGCGCTCTTGATCTTGTCCACCAGTGCCTGCGGGATCGGCTTGCCGGTCTGGTAGTGCAGCGCGAACCGATCGAGGATCTCCGGCGTCGAGAGCCAGTGCTCGAGCAGCTGGGACGGAAATTCCACGTAGTCACGCGCGACATTGGTGCCGGAGAGGGACGGATACGTCACGTTCGAGCTCAGGCCGTGCAGCGCGTGGCCGAATTCGTGGAACAACGTCCTCGCGTCCTCCCAGCTGATCAGCACCGGCTCGCCGGGCTTGCCCTTCACGAAATTGGCGTTGTTCGACACGATGGTCTTCACGTCGCCGTCCATGCGCTCCTGGTTGCGGTAGGCGTTCATCCACGCGCCCGAGCGCTTGCCCTTGCGCGCGTACGGGTCGAAGAACCACAGTCCGATCAGCTTGCCGGCCGGATCCGTGACCTCCCAGACGCGGACGTCCGGGTGATACACGGGCACTTTCTTCGGATCGACCGGCTTGAAGTTGAATCCGAGCAACTCCTTCGCCATGTAGAACATGCCTTCGCGCAGGTTCTCGAGCTGGAGGTATGGCGTGATCTCGTTCTCGTCGAGGTCATACTTCGCCTTGCGCACTTTCTCGGCGTAGTAGCGGTAGTCCCAGGGCTCGATCCTGACGCCGGAGCCTTCCTTGTCGGCGATCGCCTGCATGTCCGCGACCTCCTCGTGTACGCGGGCGACCGCCGGAGTCCAGACGGCCTCCATCAACGCCATCGCGCGCTCCGGCGTCTTGGCCATCGAGTCCTCGAGGCGCCAATGCGCGTGCGTCGGGAACCCAAGCAGCTTCGCGCGCTGGGCCCGCAGCTGCAGGATCTTCGCGACGTTGGCGTTGTTGTCCGTCGGTCCGCCGTGATCGCCGCGATCGACGAACATCTGCCACACCTTCTGGCGGAGGTCGCGGCGATCGGAATACGTGAGGAACGGCTCGACGCTCGAGCGCGTGTTCGAGACGGCCCACTTGCCCTTCAGCCCGCGGCCGGCGGCCTCCTCGGCGGCCCCGTCGCGCACGGACGGCGGCAGGCCGGCGAGATCGGATTCCTGCTCGAGCACCAGCACGCCGTCGTTCTCGTCCTTCAGCACGTTCTGGCCGAAGCTCGTATACAGCCCGGCGAGCTGCTGGTTGAGGTCCGACATCTGCTTCTTCGCCGCCGCGTCGAGCTTCGCGCCCTGGCGCACGTAGGTCGTGTAATACAGCCACGTGAGCCGCTGCTGCTCCGGCGTCAGGTTCGACTTCTCACGCGCGTCGTAGACGGCCGCGATGCGCGCGAACAGCTTTTCGTTCTGCGTGATCTTGTCGCCGAACTCGGCCAGCTTCGGCGCCATTTCACGCTCGACAGCCTGCATCGCGTCGTCGCTCATCGTCGACTGGAAGACGCCAGAGAGTGTCGAGACGCGGTCGAGCATCCGCGACGAGCGCTCGAGCTCGGCGATGGTGTTCTGGAACGTCGGCGCCGCCGGGTTCTTTGCGATCCGATCGACGGCCGCCAGCTGGTCGACCATCCCGGCCTCGAGCGCCGGCTTCAGCAGGTCGACTCGCACCTTGTCCCAGGGAGGTACGCCGCCATACGGGCCGCTCCACGCTGCAGTCAGCGGATTGTCGGCAACGGCCGGTGCGGCGGATGTCTTCATGTCGGCGGCCTGTGCAAAGGATGCCGCCAGCAGCGTGGCGGCACCCGCGATGTAGATCAGCTTGTTCATGGGGATGGACCTGCGGGTGATCAGCGACCGCGGGAGCGCGGCATCGGTCGCGGCGCGGGACGGGACATACTGTGGCTCGGAGCCGGCCGTGACGAGGCGCTGGGGCGTGACGGCGGCATCGGCTTGGTGCTGGCGCCTCCACCTCCGACGTCGGCCGGCAGCGTCGTGGCGCCGCCCGGCGGCCTCTCTCCCGGCGGGCGTCCGCCCGGCGGAGGCACGACGACGACCGGCGGCGGGTAATAGCCGGGGTAGCCGTATCCTGGGTAGTAGTAGCCGCTGCTGTAACCGACGCCGACCGAGAGGTTGGTGGCGTAATCGTAGTCGCCCCCGCCGGAACTCGCGCAGCCCGCGATTGCGGATGCGGCGAGGGCCAGCAGGGCGGCGCGACGCGTGACGTGTTTCATGGCTCGCCCCCTCACTTGCGCTGCCATTCGGCGATGGCCAGCGGCGCGCCGGTTGGGTCGATCAGCAGGGCGACGCGCGTGCCGTGCGCCTGCATCGGCTCGATCGCGATGCGACCACCGGCCTCCCTGGCCTTCGCCGCCGTCTCGTCGACGCTCTTCACGCGGACGTACGGAATCCACGCCGTGGCCGTATTCGGCAGCGGCTTCGGCAGGATGCCGGCACGCGCGTAGCCGCCGGACGCGAGGTGAAAACCCTTGTCCTCGCCGGCGATGGCTCCGCTTTCGATCTCGTATCCGCCGATGGTCGAATAGAATTTCGCCATCGCGGCCGCGTCGTCGGCCCACAGTTCGGCCCAGAGAAAGCTGTTCTCGTCGCCGAGGTAATCCTCGGGATCGCCGGTCGAGGAATGCAGCACGCCGAAGACGCCGCCTTCGGGATCGGCGAAAAGCGCGGCATCGCCGCGGGTGCCGAGCGGGCGCGGGCCCATCAGTACCTTGCCGCCCGCGTTGATCACGCGGCCCTCGGCAAGCTTGACGTCGTTCACCGAGACCAGGCCGACCCAGCGCGCGTCGGGCTTCGTCGAGCGATCGCGCGGGTTCATGAACACCATGCCGGCGATCGGCGTGCCGCCCGACGAGACCAGCGTGTAGGTCTTGGCGTCGTCCTTCGGGCCGTAGGTCTCGAACGTCCAGCCGAAGACTTTTCCGTAAAAATCCGCGGCGCGGCCGACGTCGCGCGTCAACAGTTCCGCCCACACCCACTTGCCGGGCGTGTACGTGCCGGTCGGCGGGTCGGTGATCGGGGGCCAGTACATCTGCGGCTCGGCTGCGGCCCCCGCCGCTGCGCCGGTGCACAGCAGAAGCAGGCAGGCGAGGGCGCCGGCGGCTTTCAGTCGTTGTGTCATTCGAACTCCCAGGGGTGTCGAACAGGCATCCTGCACTGCGGGTCCGGTCGGATCAACCGGCCGGCCGCGACGGCTCGCCGCGGCTCGCGACCAGCCCGTAGCGTCGTGCGAGAGAGGGGTGCTGGAAGGCCAGCGCGGCCAGCACCGTGAACACGGCGACCGAGCCGAGGATCAACAGCATCCTCAGGTAGGGCTGCTGGTGCGCGATGCGCAGCTGCGCGATCGTGGCCGCCGTCAGCACCCATTCGATCGCGCCGAAGGCGAGCAGGGCCTGCAGCATGCGCGCGGCCCCGGGCCTGCCGACCCCGAGCAGCGCGATGGCCGCGACACAAGCCGCCGCGACCGGCCAGAGGCCCGCGTGCACGAAATGGGCGGCGAGCAGCAGCAATGCCAGCACCGGCAGCGCGAGCAGCGCAGCCACTGCGCGGTCAGGCATCAACCGCGCTCCCACATCAGGTCCGAGCCGCGCGCGATGGCGTTCTCGATCATCTCGACGAGCGGCGCGGCGCGCATGCTCAGCGTCACCTGGCCGGGCCTGTCGCGTTCGTCGTCGTCCTCGTCAGGGCCGGGCTGGTTCTGCGGCTGCGGCGAGGCCAGGCCGCCTTGCGCCTGGAGCCCGGCGCGCAGCCGCGCGAGGAATCCAGGCAGGTCGGCGGCGAGCACGGCGCTCGGCACCGTGCCGGAATGCCCTGCGAGCTTGAGCAGCGTGATCGCGGAATCGCCGAGCAGCGTCAGCCGCCCGTACCGGGTGGAAAAGTTGACGATCATGTCCCGAAGCCGATCGTATGCGGAGAGTGGCCCCATTGTGGCAGCTGGCCGCCCATTTGGCGGAACAACTTCACGCGAGGCCCGCCAGGTACTGCGGCAGCATTTCCAGCCACGTCGGCCAGTCGTGGTCGTAGCGCGGGCCCCAGTCGTCGACGCGGTTGGGCACGCCGCGCGTGCCGAGCACGTCCGCCATCCGCCACGATTCCCCGATGTCCTCCCAGCGGCCGGTGCCCGACGCGAGGACCACCATGCGTCGGCGCAACCGCTCGAGCTGCCAGCCCTCGCCGAGGTTCGGCAGCCAGTGCAGCGGCGACGAGAAGTAGAAGTCGTCGTTCCAGTGACCGGCCAGGTAGCGTGACAGGTCGTACGTGCCGCTCATGCCGAGTGCCGCGCGGAACCGGTCCGGATGCCGGCAGAGCGTGGCCACCGCGTTGAATGCGCCGATCGACGCGCCGGCCGTGACGATCTCGATGTCGGACGCGCAGTCGTTGCGGATCAACGGCCCGACTTCCTCGTGCACGTAGGCGTCGTAGAGGTTCTGCACCCGGGAGCAGTACTGTGGCGAGTGCTGCCGGTCGACCCAGTGGCGGCCCGCCACGCTGTCGACGCTGTACACCTTGATTCGCCCGGCGTCGATCAGGCCCGCGAGCGCGCCGATTACGCCGTGGCGCTCGACCTCTTCGCAGTCGCCGCCCGCGGTGGGAAACAGCAGCACCGGTGCACCATAGTGGCCCCAGCGCACGACGCGCGCCGCGCACG
The DNA here is from genome assembly GCA_963843985.1 of uncultured Gammaproteobacteria bacterium. GTDB lineage: Bacteria > Pseudomonadota > Gammaproteobacteria > Steroidobacterales > Steroidobacteraceae > RPQJ01. The sequence goes on from CAWJMS010000015.1 coordinate 83,486, forward strand.
GCAGGCGATGCGACTGCCAGCTGAACGAATCCTTCTGCATCAGCCGCGGCCCTCGGTTTCGCGCCAGTGCTGAATCCGAGCGAAGAACAGCTCCGTGAACGACTCGACCTCGTGGGCGGGAAACAGCGCGGTCACCTTGCGATGGATCGCATCGCGGGCGAGATCGGTGCCGAAGAACTCGTCGGCGACCTCGTCGAGGCGGGCGAGGTGCCGCGCGCAGAATTCCGCGAACTCGTCGGCTGCGAAATGCTGGCGCGCATACAGCGCATAGCGACGCAGCTTCTCGCGATAGGGGAGATCCTGCGCGGCAACCTCGAAGTACGGTTCCCAGTCGAGGTTGCGGGTGACGCGCCGGCGCGTCGCGGCGCAGAAAATCGCCCAGCGCAGGTTGGCCTTCAGCAGCCACGGAAAGTGGTAGTGCAGCGACGTGACCTGCGAGTCGGGGCAGGCGTTCGCGAAGTCGATCGGGTACCACTGCCCACCCTTCAGCAGCGCCTCGCAGGAATTGAAGTCCCAGCCGAAGAAGGCATTGATCGTGAGGGTGATGTCCTCCAGTTCCGATTGCTGCTCGGCCGTCAGGAAGCCGTGATCCATCCGGTAGCGGTCGTGCAGCGGCGCGGACGGGTCGTAATTGACCACGCGCGTCTGCGGACCGAGACCGATGCAGCGCACGAAGTAATCGTACGGGATCACTGCGGACTGCAGGTGCATCACCTTGGTGCCGCTCGCTTCGTACGCGGCCCGCAGTTGCGCCTCGTCGTCGACCTTCGAGACGCCGACCCAGCCCCCGCCGTCGTACGGCTTCATGAAGAGCGGGTACCCGAGCTTCGCGCCGATCTCGCCGAGATCGAACATCCGGGCATATTGCTCGAGCGTGGGTTGGAGGTCGGCCGTCGGCTCGTAGGCCTTCGGCGGCAGCATCCAGGTCTCCGGGATCGAAAGCCCGAGGCGCATCATCGCGCAGTAGGTCGTGTGCTTCTCGTTCGACTGGATGGACCACGGGTTGTTGAACACGTAGGTGTCGTTCAGCACCACCGCTTTCTTGATCCACTCGCGGCTGGTGTTGTACCAGTGCGTGAGCCGGTCGACGACGAGGTCGTAGCGCACGGGCTGGCGCAGGTCGAACGGCTCGATGGTGACGCGGCTCACTTCGAAGTTCAGCCGGTCGCCGCCGAGCGGGATGTCGAGCTGCAGGCGAGCGAGGATCTCTTCGAAGCAGATCGGCCAGCAGATGTCCGCACCGAGCGACAGGCCGATGCGCCGCGTCACGTTTGCCACAGTCGTGCTCCCCGCAATCCTTCGCGATTATTCGTAGACCATCCAGAGCGGTCCGGGGAACAGCCAGGTCAGCGCGGACTGCATGCGGTCCCGCCAGTTCTCCCAGTTGTGCCCGTCCCGCACTTCTTCGTAGCGTACCTCAATGCCGTGCTGCCGCAGCAGCGGCACCAGGCTGCGGTTCTCGTAGATCAGCGATTCGTAGATGCCGCAGGAGAGGTACATGCGCTCGGCCGGCAGCCCGGGCCGCCGGCGGAATTCGTTGACGAAGCGCGCGACGGGATCGAACGTCGGCGGGCGCCGGTGATGCCCGATGTCCGAAAACGCGAACGAGCCGGATTGCAGCACCAGTCGGCCGAACGTGCCGGGGTGGCGCCAGGCCGCGTGCAGCGAGGCGACGGCGCCGAAGCTCGCGCCGACCAGGCCGCGCGCTGCGGCACTCGCGTGCAGCGGGAACGAGCGGGCCAGCAGGTCCGGAATCTCGCGGGCCACGAACTCGGCATGACCGTCGTGTCCGGCGTATTCCTCGAGCCGTTGCGGCGACTGCGTAAACGCCGCGACGAGCGGCGGGATCTCGAGCCGCTGGATCAGGTTGTCGAGCACCGACTGCAGGTTGGCATAGCGCAGGTAGTCGAAGCCGTCGTGCACGATCAGCAGCGGGTAGCGGCGCGTGCGACGGAAGCGCGCCGGCACGTACACGCCGATGTGTCGCTCGCCGCCGAGCGCCGCGCTGTGCACCACGAAGTCCTCGAGCGTGCCCTCGCGCGCGGCGGGATCCCGCAGCGTCCAGGCCGGCCGCGTGTAGCCGTGTCCCTGCGCGACGGAATTGGCGCCGAACGGATCCTCGGCCTGCAGCGGATTCAGCGGATCGAGGATCCACTGATCGCGGCCGTCACGCGCGATCTCGAGCTTGTACTCGATGCGCGAGTTTTCCGGCACTTCGATGCGCAGCACCCAAAGGTCGTCGTCGGGCTGCTCGAAGGCCTGCGTCGCGGGCAGGCCGTGGATCCACAATCGCAGACGCACGGCCTCCGCGGCGCCGCGGTATACGAACGTGAGTCCGCCCGGATCGACCAGCGGCGACCGCTCGGCGGCCCGCAGGCGCTCGATTTCCTGCCGCGTGTGCCCGTCCCGTTGCGCGCCGGGCCGCCTCATGCGGCTACTTCCAGCGATTGCGTGCCGCCGGCGCGCAGCAATTTCCGGGCAGACCGGGCGGCGCGCAAGCGCCCGCGCCGCCAATGCAGTTCGCTGCCTTCGTCCAGCGCGTGGCACGTGGCCGGGCTGAAACGCCGGGCGAGCAGCGCGACGCGAGTGGGATCCTGCAGGGCGAGCCGGGCGTGTGCATCCGGCAGCAACACCGCCTGGCGCAGCAGGCCGAGGCCCGCCTCGAAGACTTCCGCGTTGCCGGCACCCTGCGGCGGATGGTCGTGGAACAGCACGACCCGTTCCGTGAGGCACATGGCCCCGGCGGACCAGGCGACGATCGGTTTGCCGCGCAGCAGCCGGTGCAGGTCGAAAAGTCGCAGGCGGTTCAACAGCACGGCGACGTGTCCGCCGGCGATGCAGACGATGGCCGCGCTGTCGACCAGGTGCTGCAGTTCGGCCTGCTGGCGCGCGACCAGCGGCCGCAGGCTCGCCGACCACTGCCTTGCAAAGCGGTCGTGCACGCGTTCGATCATGCGCAGGTGCGTCGCATCGAGCCGGCGCAGCGCCGCCACCGCGTCGCGGCGGGCCCAGCGCGCGAGTTCGGTGTCGACTTGCGTTGCGAAGGTCTCGCGCGCCGCGGCCTTGGCGTGCGCGAGGCGCGCCCGGTAGACGTCCTGGAGGCCGCGCAGGTTGGCCTGCCGTTGGCGGTACGCCTCGTGCAGTGGCGGGTCGTGCGCGAAGACGCCCTCGGCGCGCTCGTACAGGCGCAGGTCGTGCACGCGCTGGCCGAGGTGTTCCTCGAGGGCGCCGAGTTCGCCCTCGCGTTCCTGCCAGCCGGCGGTGATCGAGACGATCGGGCCCCCGAGGCCGGCGCGTTGCAGCGCGTCGCGCAGGTTGGGATTGCGGTACTGGGGACCCAGGACGAGGATGTCGGGCATCGGCCTAGGTTGGGAAGTGGCCGGCGGCCTGTCAATCGGCAACGGTGGCCGGATACCATCCCGGTACCCGCATCACCGGTGAAGACCATGCACAGATTCGGCTTCGTCCTGCTGTTCGTTTCCGCCGTCGCCACGGCCGCCGACGCCCCGCCCGACAAGCCGCACCGCCCGACGATGTCGGAAGTGCTGGCCGCAACCGTGCCCTCGGATTGGCGCGGGCTGGATCCCGAAAACACGTTGTATTTGCAGCTGCCCGGCGGGCGGGTCGTCGTCGAGCTGGCGCCCGCGTTCGCGCCGCTGCATGCGGCGAACATTCGCACGCTGGTCCGCGAGAAGTACTTCGACGGCCTCGCCGTCGTGCGCTCACAGGACAACTTCGTCGTCCAGTGGGCCGACCCGGACGGCAAGCGCCCGCTAGGCGCGGCCCGTGCGACGGTGGCGCCCGAATTCACCGTCCCGGCGAAAGGCCTGCCGTTCACGCGGCTGCCGGACGTCGACGGCTACGCGCCCGAGGTGGGTTTCGTCGACGGCTTTCCCGTCGGGCGCGACCCGCGCAGCGGCGAGGCGTGGATTGCGCACTGCTATGCAATGGTCGGGGTCGGTCGCGGCAACGAACTCGACAGCGGCAACGGCGCGGAGCTGTACGTCGTCACCGGGCAGGCGCCGCGGCAACTCGACCGCAACATCGCGGTCGTGGGACGGGTGGTAAAGGGCATGGAACTGCTGTCGACGCTGCCGCGCGGCACCGGCGCGATGGGGTTCTACGAAAAGCCCGAGCAATACGTGCCCATCCAGACGGTGCGGCTCGCAGCCGACCTGCCGCCCGGCGAACGCGAGAAGCTCGAGGTGCTGCGCACCGACACCGCGTCGTTCACGAAGCTGGTGGAATCGCGTCGCAATCGCAGCGACGACTGGTACAAGGTGCCGGCCGGTCACATCGACCTGTGCAACGTGCCGATGGTGGTTCGCCCTCAGCCCTGATTTTGCGCTGCGGCAGGACGGCCTGCTGCGGGAGTCCGCAGGCTTTTGCGCGCAGCGAATTGCCGGACGCCGTCGAAACAGGCAACGTACCCGTTGGGCACTGCCGGGGGAGATTCATGGAGCGCATCTGGCTGAAGCACTATCCGGCAGGCGTGCCGGCCGACGTGAATGTCGACGAGTACTCGTCGCTGGTCGAGTTGATGGACAAGGGGTTCCAGCAACACGCCCGACGCAATGCCTACGCGTTCATGGACCGCTACTTCACGTTCGCGGACATCGACCGCTATTCCACGGCGTTCGGCGCGTGGCTGCAGGGACGCGGGCTGAAGCCGGGCGCGCGCGTCGCCATCATGATGCCGAACGTCGTGCAGTACCCGATCGTGGTCGCGGCCGTGCTGCGTGCCGGCTACGTCGTCGTCAACGTCAACCCGCTCTATACGCCGCGGGAACTCGAGCACCAGCTGAAGGACTCGGGCGCCGAAGCGATCGTGATCCTCGAGAACTTCGCGGGCACGCTGCAGCAGGTGATCGACCGGACGGCCATCAAGCACGTGGTCGTCGCGTCGGTCGGCGACATGCTGGGGTTCCCGAAAGGCGCGATCGTCAATTTCGCGCTGCGGAGCGTGAAGAAGATGGTGCCGCCGTTCTCGCTGCCGGGACACGTGCGTTTCTGCGCGGCGCTCGACGAGGGCGCGAAGCGCCGGCTCGAGAAGGCGGTTGTGGGCCCGCAGGACATCGCGTTCCTGCAATACACCGGCGGTACGACGGGCGTGTCGAAGGGCGCGATGCTTGACTGCATCGCAACCTGGTCGCGAACGTGCTGCAGATGGAAGCCTGGGTGAAGCCTGTGCTCGACGACACCAGTCGCGGGCCGGTGCCGGAGCAGTTCGTCTACATCTGCGCGCTGCCGCTCTATCACGTGTTCGCGCTGACCGTGAACTGCCTCGCGGGCATCCGGCTCGGCACCCTCAACGTGCTGATCGCCAATCCGCGCGACATTCCGGCGTTCGTGAACGAGCTGAAGAAGTACAAGTTCCACGTGATCCCGGGTGTCAATACGCTCTACAACGCGCTTGCCGAGAACGAGGATTTCCGCAAGCTCGATTTTTCGAACCTGCGTGTCGCGAACGGCGGCGGCATGGCCGTGCAGAAGGCGGTGTCCGACAAGTGGCTGAAGATCACCGGCGTCCCGATCGTCGAGGGCTACGGGTTGTCGGAGACCTCCCCGGTGGCGACCAGCAATTTTGCGGACTCGCGCGAGTACAACGGCACGATCGGCGTGCCGTTCCCGAACACGGAGATCCTGATTCTCGACGACGCGGGACGAGCCGCTGCCACTCGGGCAGCCCGGCGAGATCGCGATCCGCGGGCCGCAGGTGATGGCGGGGTACTGGAACCGGCCGGATGAGACGGAAAAAGTGATGACCCCCGACGGGTACTTCAAGTCGGGCGACATCGGCATCATGGACGAGCGCGGCTACATCCGCATCGTCGATCGCAAGAAGGACATGATCATCGTGTCGGGCTTCAACGTGTACCCGAACGAGATCGAGGGCGTGATCGCGAGCCACCCGGGCGTGGTGGAGTGCGCGGCGATCGGCGTGCCGGACGAGCGTGCCGGCGAGGCGGTGAAGGTGTTCGTCGTGCGCAAGGACCCGGCGCTGACCGAGGCGGCGCTCGCCGAGTTCTGCAAGCAGAACCTGACGGGCTACAAGAAGCCCAAGTACATCGTCTTTCGCGACGACTTGCCGAAGAGCAACGTCGGCAAGATCCTCCGCCGCGAACTCCGCGGGAAATGAGGTGCCGGGTTTGACTTATTTGACTTTTGGCCTCGGCGGAGTCGCCCAGGCCAAAAGTCAAATAAGTCAAACCCGGCACCTCTGATTCACTTCCCCTTGAAGTTGGGTGGGCGGCGCTCGGCGAAGGCGGTCATCGCTTCGCCAAGGTCCTCGGACTGCAGGAACGCGGCGTTCCACAGTGCGACGTAGTCGAGGTTGGCGTCGATCACGCGACGCTCGGCGAACCCAAGCACCTGCTTCGATCCTTGCACGGCCAGCGGCGAATTGGCTGCGATCTCGGCCGCTATTGCGCGCGCTCGGGCGATGCACGCCGACGCATCGGGCAAGACTTCGTTGACGAGGCCGATCTCCTTCGCCCGCGCGGCATCGATGTCGCGACCGGTGAAAATCAGTTCGCGCGCCGCGCCGTCGCCGACGATTCGCGTCAAGTCGCTGCAGCGTGCCGACGTCCGCAACCATGGCGATGCGCGTCTCACGGACGGAAAAGAATGCATCGACGGCCGCGACGCGGATGTCGCAGGCGGTGATCAGGTCCATGCCCGCGCCGACACAGGCGCCGTGCACGGCCGCCACCACCGGCTTGTTGGTGTTGGCGAACGCACTGACGGTGTCCTGGTAGCGACGCACGTCGTCATAGAGCGCGCGTCGCTTGCCGACCGCCGATTCGCCGCGCCCGGACAAGCGACCCCGCGGTCAGCCCCTGGGCGTGATCCATCAGGTCGATGCCGGCGCAGAACGCCTTGCCCTTGCCGGCGAGCACGATGGCCCGCACGGTCTCGTCGGCATCGAGGCTCGCCACCGCCTGCGGAATCGAGCTCCACAGCGCGCGGTGCATGGCGTTGAGCTTCTCGGGGCGGTCGAGCCACAGCACGGCGACACCGCCGTCGCGCTCCAGGGTCAGGTTGTCGAACGTCATCGTCTCTCCGTCAGGATGCCTTCTTGCCGCCGCGCGCGTTCCGTCGCGCGGCATCGCTTGCCCAACGCAGGAACGCGTCGGTCGTTCCGGGCGTCAGCGAGGCGAGCTTTTCGAGCAGCGCGCCGCCGGGCGGCACGGCCACTTCGGTGAGCCGGAACTTGATGGCGGCGAAGATCGACCAGACGACCCACGACGGCGGCATGTTGAGCGATTTCCGCCAAAGGCCGGCCGAGGTCGGATCGGTCAACGCGGTCTCGGCCATCGGCGTGTCGATGACGCCCGGCATGACGAGCGATACGTTGACCGGCTCGCCGACCAGTTCCGTGCGCAACGCTTCCGTCAGTCCGACCAGCGCGAACTTCGTGGCCGAGTAACCGCCGAGCGGCGAAAAGCCGCGGCGCCCGGCGAGCGAGGCGACGTTGACGATGTGACCGCCGCCCTGCGCCCGCATCGTCTTGACGGCGGCCTGCATCACCCACAGCGCGCCGAACAGGTTCACGTCCAGCATCTGCTGCAGGTCGGCGGCCCGGATGTCGGGCACCGGCGACGGGAATCATCACGCCGGCGTTGTTGACCACGACGTCGATGCGCTCGAAGCGCGCGATCGCCTTGCGGAAGCACGCCTGAACCGCTGCGGGCTTGGTGACGTCCGTCGGGATCGCCAACGCCTTCACGCCGTTCTTGCGAGCCGCAGTCGCGATCTTGGCGAGCGCCGCTGCGTTGCGCGCGACGAGCACCACGTCGGCGCCCGGCGGCGGCGAACGCGAGCGCAGTCTCGCGACCGATGCCGCTCGAGGCGCCGGTCACCAGCACGGTGCGGTCCTTGAACTTGAAATTTGGGATGCGCATGACGCGAGCCTAGCGCGTTCGCCGCGTGCGGCCTACTAGAAGACTCCGACGGCGAGGCCGGCCGCGAGGGTCTGCCCGAGCTCGCGGCAGCGCGCGAGCGCCTCGTCGTCGGGCTCGCCCTTGATCACGACGGGCTCGGCCACGCGGGACCAGCGATAACCGTTTGCAATGCGCTCGATGGAGGCGACGGCGCCACTGCCGTCGTTGCCCGCCGAGACGAAGACCGCGAACGGCAGGCCGTCCACCTTGCCTTCGGCCGGGTAGTACGTGCGGTCGAAGAAGTCCTTCACGGCGCCCGCCATGTAGCCGAACTTCTCCGGCGTGCCGATGACGAGCGCCTGCGCCCAGAGCAGGTCGTCGAGCGTGGCCTGCAATGCGGGCCGGTGCCGCAGCTCGACTTCGTCGGCGAACTCGGCGGCGCCCGCGACGACAGCCTCCGCCAGTCGCTCGAGCCGTCCGCCCGGCTGGCCGCCGGTGATCAGCAGCAGGTGTTTCACGGTGACAGGGTAAACGCGGGGGCAGGTGCGGGCTACTTGCGCCCTCTCCCGTTCTACGCAAGCGGGAGAGGTGCAGACCCTCACCCGGCCTGCGCCGACCTCTCCCGCAAACGGGAGAGGTGCAGACCCTCACCCGGCCTGCGGCCGACCTCTCCCGCAAGCGGGAGAGGTGCAGACCCTCACCCGCGCGCTGCGCCGACCTCTCCCGCAAGCGGGAGAGGTGCAGGACTACTTCAGGACCTCGGCCACGGGCACGTACTTGTAGCCGAGATCCTTCGCGACGGCCGCATTGGTGATCTGGCCGGCATGCACGTTGAGACCGTTCGCGAGGTGCGGGTCGGCCTGCAGCGCCTTCTTCCAGCCGAGGTCGGCCAGCTTGCGGGCGAAGGGGAGGGTGGCGTTGTTGAGCGCGAACGTCGACGTGCGCGGCACCGCGCCCGGCATGTTCGCCACGCAGTAGTGGATCACGCCGTCGACGACGTAGGTCGGGTCGGCATGCGTCGTCGCCTTGCTGGTTTCGAAGCAGCCGCCCTGGTCGATCGAAATGTCGACCAGCACCGAGCCCGGCTTCATCCGCTTCACCATGTCGCGCGTGACGAGCTTCGGCGCCGCGGCGCCGGCCACCAGCACCGCGCCAATCACCAGGTCGGCGTTGATCACGAGCGCGTCGATGTGCTCCTGCGTCGAGTACTCGGTGAACAGCGTCGCGCCGAAGATCGACGACAGTTCGCGCAGCCGCTTCATCGAGCGATCGACCACGGTCACATCGGCGCGCAGGCCGACGGCCATTTCCGCCGCATGCGTGCCCGAGACGCCGCCGCCGAGAATCACGACCTTCGCCGGCGCCACGCCCGGCACGCCGCCGAGCAGGATGCCCCGGCCGCCGTTGGCCTTCTGCAGGCAGTACGCGCCGACCTGCACGGACATGCGGCCCGCGACTTCGCTCATCGGCGTCAGCAGCGGCAACGAGCCATCCGGCGCCGTGACGGTTTCGTAGGCAATGCAGGTCGCGCCCGACTTGATCAGCGCTTCCGTCTGCTTCGGGTCCGGCGCGAGGTGCAGGTAGGTGTAGAGCACCTGGCCCGGGCGCAGCATCGCGCACTCCTGCGGCTGCGGCTCCTTCACCTTCACGATCATGTCGGCCGAGGCGAAGATCTCCTCGGCCGTCGCGGCGATCTTCGCGCCTACACGCTGGTAATCGGCGTCGGCGAAGCCGATGCCCGCGGCGGCCTGCGTCTGCACGACGACCTCGTGCCCGGACTCGACCAGTTCGCGGACGGCCGCCGGCACCAGGCCGACGCGATATTCGTGAACCTTGATTTCCTTCGGCACACCGATGCGCATGGTTCTCCCCTCGCTGGTTCGATCGATCGTTGTAGGAATGGACGCAGACCGGCACAGCATAGTTGGCTGCCCGGGTGATTTCGTGCAAAGTCAGGCGTGTAACTGCCGGCGTACGCAATCTCCTGCGGAAAATGCCTGGTTTTAGAGGGGAAGATTCGAATGAAGCGGGATCGCACCGACAACCTCATCCTCGCCGCCCTGCAGCGCGACGGGCGACTGACCAACCGCGAGCTGGCCGAGCACGCGCACCTCAGCGAATCGGCCTGCCTGCGGCGCGTCCGGGCCCTCGAGGAATCGGGCGTCATCGACGGTTACACCGCGCACGTCAACCAGGCGCGGGTCGGGCTGCCGGGCAACGTGTTCGTCAGCATCACGCTCAATCGCCAGGAACAGGCGGACCTCGCGGCGTTCGAGGCAGCCGTGACGCGGGTGCCCGAGGTCATGGAGTGCTACCTGATGACCGGCCAGCAGGACTACCTGCTGCGCGTCGTGGTGTCCGATCCGGCCGATTTCGAACGCCTGCACAGCCAGCACCTCACGCGACTGCCGGGCGTGGCGCGCGTGCAGTCGAGCTTCGCGTTGCGGACCGTGCGCAAGGGCAATGAATTGCCGCTGCGCGACTGAGCCGTGAGCGCGGGACGATACGAAAAAAGGGAGAGTCGACCATGCCCAGGTCCGAAAGCCTGCTGCTCGGATTCGTCACCAATTTCTTCGACACGCTGGGCATCGGCTCGTTCGCGCCGACCACCGCCTATCTGAAGTTCCGCCGCACCGTGGCCGATGAGTTGATTCCCGGGACGTTGAACGCCGGGCACGCGTTGCCGACGATCACGCAGGCCATCATCTTCGTCACGGCCATCGACGTCGCGCCGTCGACGCTGGTCCCGATGGTGCTCGCGGCGGTGGCGGGCGCCTGGCTCGGCGCCGGCGTCGTGGCGAAGATGAATCGCCGCGCCATCCAGCTCGGCATGGGTGTCGCGTTGCTGGTCGCGGCGGCGCTCTTCACGTTGAAAGTCGTCGGCCTGCTGCCGCCCGGCGGCGACGCGCGCGGGCTCGCAGGGAGCGCGTGCTGGTCGTCGCGGTGGCTGTGAACTTTGCGCTCGGCGCACTGATGACGCTCGGCATCGGGCTGTACGCCCCGTGCCTGATGCTGGTGAGCCTGCTCGGCATGAACCCGATCGCGGCGTTCCCGATCATGATGGCGTCCTGCGCCTTGCTGATGCCGATCGCGACGGTGCGCTTCGTCCGCGAAAAGAAGTTCGACCGCGCCACGGCGCTGGGCCTGGCCATCGGCGGCGTCCCGGGCGTCCTGATTGCCGCCTACATCGTGAAGTCGCTGCCGCTGCAGTGGCTCTACTGGCTGGTGGTGGTCGTGGTGCTGTATGCGGCCGTGCTGATGCTCCGTTCCGCGCAGGCGGAAGCCCCCAACCCGACCTGACACCCCTGTATTTCTACGCATTGAGTGCATGGAAACAACAGCCCTGAAGTTGTTGCCTGAGAACAATTCTTGGTTTCACCTGCAACTTGAATCGCCTAAATGAAACGTAACATGCTGTCAACTAGGTACTTTTTCAAAGGCCAGCTCCACCAATATCGTTGTAAAAAAACATCACAATTTGCTGACAGACCACATTGTTGCTAATCTGCGCGCCACTCGTGCCCAGCGTGGGCCGATTCCGGCGATGAACTCCAGCGCCGCAGATCGCATGCGGCATCGAAACCAAGCAACGCTCCCTCGGGAGGGAAAGATGGCAAGCAATACGACACTCACTCGCGCCGTTCGGCTCGCGCTGGTGGCTGCCGCGGTGTATGGCACCGCAGCAGTCGCTCAAGAGACCGAGATCGAACAGATCGTCGTCACCGGTTCGCGCATCTCGCGCCCCGACCTGCAGGAGGCGAGCCCGATCCAGTCGATCGGCGCCGAGGAAATCGCGCTGCAGGGCACGTCGAACGTCGAGAACATCCTCAACACCTTGCCGCAGGTCGTCGGCGCCTCGACGCAGACGTCCAACAACCCGGGCGGCGGCATTGCAACGGTGAACCTCCGCAACATCGGCACGCAGCGCACGCTGGTGCTGGTCGACGGTCGCCGCTACATCTCGTACGACACCGACCAGGTCGTCGACCTGAACACGATCCCGACGGCGCTGATCGAGCGCATCGACGTGGTCACCGGCGGCCGCTCGGCCGTGTACGGTTCGGACGCCATGGCCGGCGTCGTGAACTTCATCATGAAGAAGAACTTCGAGGGTGCGGAGCTCGACACCGGGCTACGAGATCAGCGACCAGGGCGACGGCGCCCGCCAGCACATCTCGGGCACGATCGGCGGCAACTTCGCCGACGACAAGGGCAACGCCGTGCTGTTCGCCGACTGGACGCGTCGCGATGCGGTGTTCGCGGACGCGCGCAGCTTCACCAAGCGCGCGCTGCAGGAGTTCAGCGATTCGGCACGGCGACGTGACGTTCGGCGGCTCGAGTTCGATCCCCGGCGCGCGGCTGCGCGTCACCGGCCTGAACGCAGCGCTTGGGCTCGGCGGCACCGACGTGAAGTTCGACTCCAACGGCACGCCGTCGCGCTATGTCGGCGCCACGGACGCCTGGAACTTTGCGCCGTCGAACTACCTGCAGGTACCGCAGGAGCGCTACACCATCGCCGGCATGGCGCACTACGACATCAACGATCACTTCAAGCCGTACATGGAGGCGCAGTTCGTCAACAACCGCGTCGACAACGAGCTGGCCCCGACACCGATCGGCAGCGCCACGCCGCGGCGTCGCGCCAGCGATCGGCGGCCTGCTGGTCCACGTGTACTCGCCGTTCTTCGACGCCGCGACGCGCAGACTGCGCTGCAGGGCCTCGACACCGACGGCGACGGGTACGTCGCCTCCGGCAACTGGGGCAAGCGCCTCGAGGAAGTGGGCAGCCGCCAGAGCCTGTTCGACCGCAACGCCTATCGCGTGGTCGGCGGGCATGGACGGCAACATCTGGGGCGACTGGGACTACGACACCTACTTCATGAAGGCGCGGACGACCGAACAGCGGTCGTCCAGAACGGCAACGTCGCGATCTCGAAGTATCTCGCCGGCGTCAAGACCGCGTTCCTGAATCCGAATACCGGTGCCGTCCAGGCGCAACGCCTGGAACATCGTCCGGGTCTCGAGAACGGCGGTGCCGGCACGCTGGTCTGCGCGTCGGGCGCGCCGGCGGGTTGCGTGCCGGTCAACATGTTCGGGCCGGGCCGCATCAGCGCGGATGCGGCGAACTACATGAAGATCGGCACGATCAACAGCGAGTTCGCGGAAACGCAGGTGGTCAGCGCGTCCGTCGATCAACTCGAACCTGTTCGACTGGGGCGCCGGCCCGATCGGCCTCGCGTTCGGCTGGGAAAATCGCCAGGAAAAGGGCGCCTTCCAGCCTGACCAGTTCCTGTCGTCGGGCGACGTCGCGGGCTTCAACCCGGGCCTGCCGACCAAGGGCCAGTACAGCGTCAACGACCTGTTCCTCGAAGTGAACGTGCCGATCATCTCGGACGTCACGGCGATCAACAAGCTCGAGTTCAACGGCGCCGTCCGCCATTCGGACTACTCGAACTCGGTGGGCAACGTGACGACGTACGCCGCCGGCCTGGTGTACGAACCGGTGAAGGGCCTCGGCCTGCGGGCGCAGTACCAGCGCGCCATCCGCGGACCGAGCATCTCGGAGCTGTACCTCGGCAACACCGTCAGCTTCGACGGCGCCATCGACCCGTGCACGGACTCCGTGCCGCTGGCGGTCGGTTCGGACCTGTACAACCTCGTGCCTCGCGACCGGCGTGCCGGCAGCGCAGATCGGTCGTGCCGTTCGGGACGGGCTCGTCGTATCCTGCGACGCAGGGCGGCAACCCCGACCTGAAGGAAGAGACCTCCGACACGTACACGGTCGGCTTCGTGATCCAGCCGACGTTCATCAGCAACTTCGTCACGACGATCGACTACTACAACATCAAGATCGACGACATCATCGACGACGGTTGGCGCGCAGAACATCGTGGACGCCTGCTACACTGTACGGGGCACAGCAGTACTGCGGCCAGATCGCTCGCGATTCGTCGGGCGAGTTCCAGGCGTTCGACCGACCTGAACCAGAACGCCGCGTCGCTCGAGACCGAAGGCGTCGACCTGCAGATGACCTACGACATCGACCTCTTCGACAAGAGCAACCTCGCGTTCAGCCTGCTCGGCACGTACGTCATCAAGAACGACTACACGCCGATCGTCGGCCTGCCGATCGTGAACGAGTGCGCGGGCGCGTTCGGTCGCAACTGCGGCGAGCCGGATCCGGAATGGCGGCACAACTTCCGCACGACCTGGACGACGGGCCCGCTGACGGCGTCGGTCATGTGGCGCCACCTCGGCGAGGTCACGGACGACGACCCGAGCTACACGTACTATCGTGAGAAGTTCGACGCGATCGACTATTTCGATCTCGCGTTCGGCTTCGACTTCAACGATCACGTGAAGGTGACGGCCGGCGTCGACAACGTCGCCAACACGGAGCCGCAGTTGGGTGCCTCGACCCAGCAGCTGGGCAACGTCCAGCAGTCGAACACCTACCCGAGCACGTACGACGTGCTGGGCCGCTACTGGTGGATGAACCTCGGCCTGAAGTTCTGATCAGCCGGCGTTCGACGTGACCCGAAAGGGCGGTGGGCAACCACCGCCCTTTCTTTTTGCCTGCCGCACCTGCGACGATATCGAAATGACGAGCACCGGCATCGATGCGACGGCCCTCGCGCAGGCCGCGGCCACTTTCCTGCAGCGCGGCCAGGCCGATGCGGCCGAGGGCTGCGCGCGCGAGGCGCTGCGGGGCGACCCGGCCCACCTCGGCGCGCTGAACGTGCTGGCCGTGGCGTTGAATGCGCAGGGCAAGCACGCCCGCGCCTCCGAAGTATTCGCGGAACTGGCCCGGCGCGACCCGACGTACGTCGACCACTGGATGAACCTCGGGACGGCCCTGCAGGCGCAGCACCGGCACGACGAGGCGCTGGCTGCATTCGCCCGCGCCGCGGCACTCGGTGAGGCTTCGGCCGACTTCTACTACAACGTCGGGCTGGTGCACGTGGATCGTGGCAGCTTCGAAGCCGCGCGCCTGGTGCTCGAGGACGCCGTGCGGCTCGCCCCGGACGACGCCGAGATCGCCTACCAGTACGCCGTCTGCTGCGACGAGACGATGAACCAGGACGACGCCGTCGCCACCTTGTTGCGCTGGCCGACGTTTCGCCGCTTGAACACCGAGATGCTGGCCAAGATCGGCCTGCTGCTGATGAATCTCGGTGAATTGCGCAGCGCCGAGCGGGCGATCGAGGTGGCGGCGCAGGATCCATGGCCCGACGCAGAGTCGCTGCTGCGGATGATCCAGGTGTTCGAACGCACGAACCGCGTCACCGAGGCCCGGGCGGCACTCGACAAGCTGCGGGCGGACCCGCGCTCGGCTGCGCTCGGCGCGGACATGGACCTCGTCGAGGCGCGCGTCGCGGATCGGGAAGGGCGGGCCCAGGACGCGCACGACCTGTACAGGAAGGCGCTCGCGACGACGCGCGACTTCCACCTGCGCCATTTCCAGCTCTACCCGCTCGCGAAGTGCCTCGACGCGCTCGGGCGCTACGACGACGCGTTCGCGGCGCTCGAGGAAGCGCATCGGTCGCAGCTCGCGTACATGAACCTCGCAGCGCCCGAGGTGATCCCGCGGCGCGGGTTGCCGCTGCAGGTCGTGGATTTCGGCTGCGACGCCGCGGACGTGGCGGCAGTGGGACGACTCCGGCGCGCCGGGTGTCGACGCGAGCCCGATCTTCATCGTCGGCTTCCCGCGCTCGGGGACGACGCTGCTCGAGCAGACGCTCGACGCGAACCCCGCGCTCAAGGCGATGGACGAGACGCGCTACATCCACGAGCTGGTGGACCGCATCGTCGACAGTGGCGTGCGCTACCCGGGGCGGCTCGCGACGATGACGCGCGACCAGCTGGACGAGCTGCGTGCCCACTACTGGCAACAGGTCGCCCGCCGCGTCGAGCTGCAACCCGGGCAGCGCCTCGTCGACAAGAACCCGATGAACCTGCTCGCGATGCCCGTGATCCGCCGCCTGTTTCCGAATTCGCGGCTGCTGCTCGCGGTCCGGCATCCGTGCGACGTGATCCTGAGCTGCTACATGCAGCATTTCCGTGCGTTCCAGTTCACGATGCTGTGCCGCGACCTGCCGACGCTCGCGACCGGCTATCGACGCGCGTTCGATTTCTGGTACCGGGAGACGGCGCTGCTGAAGCCGACGTACCGGGAGGTCCGCTACGAATCGTTCGTCGCGGACTTCGAGCCACAGGTGCGGTCGCTGGCGGAGTTCCTCGACCTGCCGTGGACCGACGCGATGCTGCAACCCGGTGAGAACGCGCGCCGCAAGGGTTTCATCAGCACCCCGAGCTACAGCCAGGTGGTGAAACCGGTGAACACCAGGGCGGTGGGCCGGTGGAAGGCCTACGAGCGCCACTTCGCCGCGGTGCTGCCGACGGTGCAGCCGTACCTCGATCGCTGGGGCTACGAACCCGGCTTAAGTCCGACGAACTCCCGAGCCTTCCTCTGATTGGCAATCCGCCCATGCCGACGCCTGAACAGGATCAATCGCTAGGCAAGGCCCGTCTGGCCGCCCAGCAGGGGAATCTCGAACTCGCCGACGCCTTGTACTCGTCGTTGGCGGCGCACCCGGGCTCCCGCCTCGAGGCCGTCAGCTTCCTGGCTTTCCACCGCTTCATGCAGCAGCGCTACGAAGAGTCCTGTCGCTTCGCCGAGGAGGCGCTGGCACTGCGTACCAACGATCGTGCGCGCGTCAATCTGGCGCTCTCTCAGTACGGCGCCGGCGATTTCGCTGCATCTGCGATCACGTTGTCGCAGCTCGACAATCCAGACATGGGCTACGCGACCTTGTTGCGAGGCGCACTCCATCATCGTCGCGGCGAGGGCGAGCTGGCCCTTGCCTGCTTCGAATCGAGTCTGTTGCGAAACGCCGGTGGCGGGCCCGACCAATCCAGGTTGCCACCGCTGCTGGCCCAGCTATTCGCGTTGGCCAGGCAGGCGTCCGCGGAGTCCTTGCATGCGATCCATCGACACATGCTCGATGACCTGCATCGCGCGCATGGTGAGAAGGCGTTGCAACGCATCCGTCGCGCCATCGGTCACTTCCACGACCAGACCGAACCGTGGCAACACGATCTCCAGCAGCCGACCTTCTTCTACGTTCCCGGCTTGCCGCCGCGAGCCGTGGTTCGAGCGCACGGATTTTTCGTGGGTCGGTGAATTCGAGAAGCACGCGGATGCCATCTACGCCGAATATCGGCGCGTCGTCGCGACCCGCAAGCAGAGCCTGAAGCCGTACGTCACGGCCGACCAGAATGCGCCCGCAGCGACGTGGGGGCATCTGATTGAGACCGACAACTGGTTGTCACTGCACCTGTTGAAAGGCGGCGCGCGCGTCGAGCCGAATGCGTCGGACATGCCGGTCACCATGGCGGCATTGCAAGCGGTCGATCTGCCGGACTGTGCCGGCAATGCGCCCGAGGCGTTCTTCTCGACGCTCGCGCCGAAGTACGCATATTCCGCCTCACCACGGACTTGGCGAACTTCAAGCTGACGGCGCACCTGGCGTTGGATATTCCGGAAGATTGCGGGATACGTGTCGGCGGCGAGACGCGCAGCTGGCGGCAGGGGCAGTGCCTGTTCTTCGACGACAGCTTTGTCCACGAAGCGTGGAATCGTTCCGGGCAGCCTCGGACCGTCCTGATCTTCGACGTGTGGCATCCGGCGCTGACCTCGATCGAGAAGTCCGCTTTGACGCGATTGTTCGTTCCGATCGACGCGTCGTTCAACCATCGTCTGTCCAGGCTCTGATCGAGCCTGAACGCGGTCATTGCCCGGCGCTCAGAACAGCAGATAGGTCGAGGCGATGTACTTGTCGTTGGAGACCGGAGGCAGGCCCGCGTGCTGGTACATCCAGTACGGCGGGAACACCAGCAGCCGGCCGGTGCGCGCCGATACGGTGGTCTCGAGCTGCGGAAAAGTCGTCTCGCCGCCTTCGGCCACGTCGTTCAGGTACCAGAGGACCACGAAGTAGCGATTCGCCACCTCGTGGATCGAATCGAAATGCGGCTGGAACTGCTCGTTCGTCCCCTTGCGGTACCGTTTCATGATCAGGTCGGACGTCTTCGGCGAATTCGGCACCGGGATCGTCAGGCCCGTGTCGCGGTTGTAGCGGTCGAGCGCCAGGTCGATCCGCGCCCGGAAAAAGCCGAGGAATCCCGCGTCCGACAGGCCCGTCACGTTGAGTTCGGTCCAGGCCGACTCCTCGAGGCCGTTGCGGAAGCCGCGGCCGTTCGGCTGGTGATAGCGGCCGAGCGCATTGAACGAATCGATCATCCGCTGGCAGAAGGCCGGCTCGAGATCGGCGTCGTAGACGCGAATGTAATGGCGCAGGTCAGTGACGGACATGGCAGGTAGAATAGCCTGTGCGCCGGGGGCACAAAACAGTCGGCGCGCAGCAGCGGTGAATACATGACCACGATGACCGAAGCACAGCGACTCCTGCGCGAAGGGCGCATCCTCGAGGCCGAGCGGGCCTGCGAAGCGGTGCTCGAACGCTCGCCCGACGACATCGAGGCGCTGAACGTCGTGGCGCTCGCCTCGGTGCGCGACGGCAAGCCGTTCCGCGCCGTGGCCCTGCTCGAGCGCGCGACGCGTCTCGATCCCGCTCAATCCCGTCTCGTTCCATTACCTCGGGCGCGCCCATGAAACGCTCGGCAACCTGCCGGCCGCGCTGACGGCCCTGGCCGAAGCCCTGCGGCTCAAGCCGAACTTCCACCTCGCGCGCCTGCACTACGCCGCGCTGCTCGAGCGCACCGGCGAGACCGAGCGCAGCGTCTTCCAGTTCGCGCGCGCGCTGAACGACGCCCAGTCGGAAGGCCGCTGGCTGAACCCGGAGACCACGCCGACGGGCCTGAAGCAACTCGTCGTCCATGCCGTGCAGACGGTGCGTGGCAAGCGGCGCCAGCTGCTGTTCGACATCTCCGAGCGACTGGCCGCCCGATACGGGCGCTCGTCGATGACGCGCGTCGAGAAGTGCCTGCGCATGTACCTCGGCGAGGAAGCGCTGCAGCTGCCGGATCCGCGGCAGGCACCGACGTTCCTGTATTTCCCGGATCTGCCGACGGCGGCCTACCTCGATCGCAGCCTGTTTCCGTGGATCGCGGAGTTCGAAGCGCAGACGGACGCGATCCGCGAAGAGCTGCAGCGGCTGCTGCCTTCGGAGCAGGGCCGCGAGCGAGTCTTCACCGGAGACGACATCGAGCGACAGAACCTGCGCGGCACGGACGAGCCGCCGACCTGGAACGGCTACTATTTCTATCGCCACGGCGCGCGTCGCGACGACAACTGCTCCGCTGCCCCATCACCTCGGCGGCGCTCGACACGCTGCCGTTGTCGCGCGTGCGCGAGCACGGCCCGGAGGTGCTGTTCTCGGTGTTCACGCCCGGCACGCACCTGCTGCCGCATCGCGGCGTCACCAACACGCGCCTGGTCGGCCACCTGCCGTTGCTGGTGCCGGAGGATTGCGCGCTCAGCGTCGGCGGCGAGCTCCACGCGTGGCACGAAGGGCAGGTCGTCGTGTTCGACGACACGTTCGAGCACGAGGCGTGGAATCGCAGCAAGCAGACGCGAGTCGTGCTGATCTTCGACCTGTGGAACCCGTACCTCACCGAGGCGGAGCAGGCCGCCGTGACCGAGATCGTCGAGACGGTCGGCGACTTCCGCAAGGCGACCGAGAGCGCCTGAGCCCATGAAGCTGGCGAAGCCGTTCTTCCGCCTGCCGGTGCGCTTCGATGCGGAGCGGCTGCGCGCCGAGATCGAGGCGCTGCCGGCGTCGGCCTGGGCCAGGCATCCGAACGAGATCGAGGGCAACAGCTCGCTGCGCCTCATCAGCGCCGACGGCGGCGAGAACGACGACGTCTACGGGTCGATGCTGCCCACGCCGCACCTGCAGCAGTGCCCGTACGTGCGCCAGGTGCTCTCGAGCTTCGGCGTCGTGTGGAGCCGCTCGCGGCTGATGCGGCTGGATCCGCACAGTTCCGTGCCTGAGCACGCGGACATCAACTACCACTGGTTCTTCCGCGTGCGCATGCACATCCCGATCGTGACGCGGCCCGAGGTGAGTTTTCACTGCGACGGCCAGACCGTGCACATGGCGCCGGGCGAGGCCTGGCTGTTCGACAACTGGCGCCTGCACCACGTCGAGAACCCGACGGAGACACGCGCATCCACCTCGTGGCCGACACCTCGGGCACCGCGGCGTTCTGGCAGTTCGTCGTCGCAGGCCGGCGGCGGGCAACTGCCACCGGCCAACTTGCCGTACCGTCCCCGGGCCGACGTGCCGCTGCTCACCGAGCAGGTCACGCCGCGACCGGTGATGCCGCCGGCCGAAGTCGAACTGCTGCTGGCCGATTTTCGCGGCGAACTCGCCATGCGCGCGGACACGCCCGAAGCTCGCGAGCAACTCGGGCGCTATCACTGGCTGCTGCAGGGTTTCTGCTTCGACTGGCGGCAGCTTTACGCGCTGCACGGCGAAGCGGCTCCGGGCCGGCCCGAATTCCGCGAGCTCGTCGAAGCGCTGCGGACGCATTCGCGCGAGCTGCGGCGACGGACTCGTCATGCGAACCAACGGCGTCGCGGCGCACACGGTGCTCGAAGGCCGGCTGCTGCGTCACCTCGTGCTCGACGTGCCCGCATCGAGCGCGCCGGCGCCGAGCGGCCGTGCGTCAGCCGCGGCTCCGCGCGAGCGTCCGCGCGACGCGCCCGAAGCTGCGGCGAGCCGGTGTTCATCGTCGCGGCGCCGCGCTCGGGCAGCACGCTGCTGTTCGAGACGCTGTCGGTGACGCCGCAGCTCTGGACCGTGGCCGGCGAGGCGCACTGGCTGGTCGAAAGCATTCCGGAGCTGCGCCCGGGCGCGCCGGGCGTCGATTCGAACCGGCTGACCGCGGCACATTGCTCCGACGCGATCGCACGCCGGATCGAGGACGAACTGCTCGAGAACCTGCGCGATCCGCGAGGGGCGCGCGCTGCCGGCCGGTCAGCGACGACGTGCGCGTGCTCGAGAAGACGCCGAAGAATGCGCTGCGGATTCCGTTCTTCGCGAGGCTGTTCCCGGATGCGCGCTTCGTGTTCCTGTGGCGCGACCCGCGCGAGAACCTCGCCAGCATCATCGAGGCCTGGCGATCCGGCAAGTGGACGACCTACCGCGAGCTCGACGGCTGGGACGGGCCGTGGTCGTTGCTGCTGCCGCCGGGTTGGCAGCGGCTGCGCGGCAGGCCGCTCGAGGAAATCGCCGCGTACCAGTGGGACGCGGCCAATCGCATCGTGCTCGACGATCTCGCGTCGTTGCCGCGCGATCGCTGGACGTCGTTGAGCTATGCCGAGTTCCTTGCGAATCCCCGCGACGCTCGTCCGGCGGCTCTGCGGATTCGCGGGCATCGAATTCGACGCGTCGCTCGCCGCGCGCGTGGCCGGCGCGCTGCCGCTGTCGCGCTACACGCAGGCAGCGCCGGACCCGGAAAAGTGGCGCCGCCACGAAGCGGCGATCCTGCGCGTGCTGCCGTCGATCGAGCCGACGTGGCGCCGGCTCCAGCAGCTCTGAGCGATCAGCTGCCGAAGCGGTAGGCGTGCCGCGCGATGACCGTGGCGTCGCGCTCCGCCACCCGCTCGCGCAGTTCGTCGTCGTAGTACTCGGTGTAGCGCGCGTGCGGCGTCGCGTTGCGCGGCGCCGCCTGCTCGATGAACGCTCGCATCTCGTCGGTCACACGTCTCGCCGACCGCCCGTCAGCATCGCCGGCAGCTCCTCCCGCAGCGATTCCATCCTGCCGACCAGGAGCCGCGACTCGTCGGCGCCGAACATGTAGCGATACAGGTACGAATAGAAGCCGAGGCCGCTGCCACGGATCGGGGCGAGCGCGGGCCCGGGCAGGTTGATGCCGCGATTGCCGTACTCCGCCGGCAGTTCGTCGATCAGGCGATCGAGCCGCGGCCCGCCCGCGGCCAGCTCGAGCAGGTTCGTCACCGTGCCCTTGAAGGCTAGCCGTCCGCCGTCACTCGCGACGCGATAGAGGGCGTTGGGCTGCGGGCGCGTCGACTGGAACGCGTGCCACGACACGTAATAGCTCCACGGATTGCGCACGAATCCCAGCACCGGCAGTCGACGCGGCCGACTGCGGAATCAAGTGACGCGGCAGGTGATAGCCGATTTCGCGGGCGCCGGGCACGAAGCGCAGCAGGCACTCGTTGACGAACGTGCCGCCGGACTTGTGCAGGTGCAGGAAGACGAAGCGGTCGGTGACGATCATCCGCCGGAGACCGCGTGGCGCGGCGGCAGGTTTGCGAGATGCGCATCGACCTCCGCCATCGGCCGGCCGAGATCGCGCTCCCCGTTGGCCAGCAAGTCGAGCAGGCCCGGGTCCGGCAGGAAGTCGACGATCATGTGCGTGCGCGCTTGCGTGGGATGCGCGTTCCAGACGGCATGCATCGCGACGTTGTTGAGTGCCCAGACCTCGCCCGGTCGCATCCGGTAGGTCAGCCCCTCGCAGACCATCCAGGCCTGGTCGTGGGTCGCGACCGGCACGTGGATGCGCAGGGTCTGTGAAAAATACGGCGCCCGGTCGACGTGCGGGGCCACCGTGGCCCCGGCCGGTAGCCGGGCCAGCAGGCAGCGCTGCGGCCGCGTCCCGATGACCCGTCGATCAGGTCGCGAGCGTAGGGCAGCCCGGCCAGCGCCGGCCGGTCCTCGATCGGTCTTGTCGCCTTCGGCCGGGGCGTAGCCCCGAGGAAGACGGCCTCGGCCGCCCGGTGCACGCCGACGCGACCACCCTGCGAACCCCAGAATTCCTGAGGCAGGGCAATGACTTCCGCCGCCAGCCGTGCGGCGTCGACGACGACCGGCAGGCGAGTGCAGCGGCCCACGAGCCGCTGCTTGTCGAGGACGGGTTGGCCGGGTAGCTCGAGCATCGGCGAACTGTGCCTGAACTGTATGTCTGGAGCCACCGGCGCTGGCTGGAAACTGTCGGCGCCAAGCAACGATTTGCGACGTTGCGCTCGGGCAACAAGCGCACGGGCCTGGTTCAGACCTTGTCCAGAACGCCTCTTTGCGGTGCAAAACAGGGGTTTGGGTCTGGAATTTGCCTTTGGGTGCGAATCGTTCGTCTTGTGATTCGCTCTTCCCATGACCCTACCGGTGTGGTTATGATCCGACACCCTTTGAGGTGGCTTGTTGGCTGCAAACGTCCATAGGGACAAATGCTCTCCGGATTAGGGGGTTTTCCGGAGGCGCCAGCGGTGCCGCTGAAAGCACCTGTCTTGAAATTTGAACAATTGATCTTTCGCGAGGAGGTCTTCAACTAATGGTTACCAACCCGAAGCTGACACACGCCGTTCATTTCGCGCTTGTGTCGACGGCCACGGCCGCCGCTTCCCTGTACACGCCTGAAGCGATTTCGCAGGACGCGGAACTCGAACAGATCGTCGTCACCGGATCGCGCATTCGTCGCGTCGATGCCGAAACCGCCAGCCCGGTCTTCACGATGGACCGCAGCACCATCGAAGCGTCCGGCGTGACGACGATGGGCGACCTGGTGCAGCAGGTGCCCGCCGTCTCGGGTGCCGCGACCAACCCGCGGTCAACAACGGCGGCGGCGACGGCGCCTCGACGGTCGAACTGCGCGGCCTCGACGCCAAGCGCACGCTGGTGCTGCTGAACGGTCGCCGCGTTGGTGCCATCTCGGCACGCAACGGCGCCGTCGACATCAACATCATCCCGGTCAACCTGATCGAGCGCGTCGACGTGCTGAAGGAAGGCGCGGGCGCGATCTACGGTTCCGACGCCATCGGCGGCGTCGTGAACTTCATCACGCGCAAGGACTCTCGACGGCCTCGAAGTCGGCTACGACTACGGCGTATCGAACGCGGGTGACGGCGCCCGCCAGTCAGTGAACCTGGCCTGGGGCATGACCGGCGAGCGCGGCAACGTGCTGATCGGCGTCAACTACAACAAGCAGGAGCAGATCTCGGCCGGCGATCGCAGTTTCGCCAAGAATGCCATGTACCTCTACAACGGTTCCGTCATCGCAGGCGGTTCGAGCCGCACGCCGAACGGCCGCATCTCGCTTCAACGCGGGCGATCCGTATGGCCGCACGATTATGGCTGCCGGCGTCGAGATCAGCGTACGCGTCGACGGCACGCGTCCGGCGCCAGCCTGGACGACTACCGCTGCTTCACCGGCGGCGACTTGTACAACTACCAGCCGCTCAACCTGATCCTGACGCCGCAGGAGCGCACGAGCGTCTTCACGCCGGCGAACTACAACCTCGACGGACAAGGTCGAGGCGTATGCGGAGTGCTGTACAGCTACACGACGTCCGGATTCGTAGATCGCCGAACTGCCGTTCGACTCCCGGACCGACGACGTGGTCATCTCGGCGCGACAACGTCTACAACCCGTTCGGCATCGACTTCGGCGGCGCCGACGGCGTAAACCCGAACGCCACGTGGCGCCTGCAGAGTCTCGGCACGCGGCGCAATAAGTTCGCCTCGACGGCCGACAACATGACCATCGGCTTGAAGGGCAAGATCCTCGACTCGAGCTGGACCTGGGACCTGAGCGGCCAGTACGGCCACTACCGAGGGGATAACGAAGTCATTGGTTACCTGTTCAGACGGCGAAGCTGCAGAACGCGTTCGGCCCGAACTTCATCGACGAGGACACGGGCCAGGTCACGTGCGGCACGCCGGATGCGCCAATCGCGAGTTGCATCCCGATCAATCCGTTCGACATCAACAACCCGAACCAGAAGGACGCGTTGAAGACGATTTCGGCCAGCTATCACCAGACGTACAACTACACGACCAAGATCGCGACCCTCGACTTCGCGGGCGACCTGTTCAGCCTGCCGGCGGGCGCACGTGCAGGCGGCCGTCGGCTTCGACTACAACGAGCAGTCCAACACGTTCAACACGGACACCCTCACCGAGGCGCTGCCGCCGGATTACCTCAACTGCGGCCTCGCGCAGGAGGCGTGCACGGGCGACTCAAGGGCTCCTACGACGTCAAGGAAGTCTACGGCGAAATCTTCGTCCCGATCCTGAAGGACGTCCCGGCGTTCCAGGCGCTGAACCTGACGATCGGCACGCGTTACTCGGACTACGACCTGTTCGGCGACACCACCAACAGCTCCATCAAGCTCGAGTGGCGCCCGATCACCGACCTGTTGATCCGCGGTTCGTATGCCGAAGTGTTCCGCGTCCCGCAGATCTACGACCTGTACGGCGCCAAGGCCTCCACGTCGACGACCTATACCGATCCGTGCGTGGGCCTGACGGCGGCCGATCGCGCCGGCAACCCGAGCCTCGCTGCGTTCTGCGGCCAGAACGTTCCGCTGGACGGCACCTTCACCCAGGACAACGGCCAGGTGTCGGGCATCCTGTCGGGCAACCCGGACCTGAAGCCGGAAACGGGCGACGTGCTGACCGCGGGCATCGTCTACGACCCGAGCTGGTTCAACGGCTTCTCGGTCAACGTGGACTGGTGGGAGTACAAGCTCGAGGACGTGATCACGGCGGTCGACGTCAAGACCACGTCGGACATCTGCGTCGCCAACGGGACGGAGCAGTTCTGCGATTACTTCATCGCGGACCGGACGGCCAGATCCTCTCGGTGCAGCAGCCGACCGTCAACCTCGGCAAGCTCGAGACGAGCGGCATCGACTTCGGCTTCAAGTACCTGTTGCGTGACACGGCCGCGGGCGACTTCCAGTTCTCGCTCGATGCGACCTACATCGACAAGTACGACTCGACGCCTTGCGACATCTGCGAGGTCGTCCATGTCGCCGGGACGTACAACCGCCAGTACGGCAACTACGCCAAGTGGCGCGCGCTGGCCAGCATCGGCTGGGCGCTACGATCCGTTCACGGCGATGCTGTCGGCTCGCTACATCGACGGCATCGACGCTGCACAACGCGGACGGCGTGATCCCGGACGTGACGCTGGACTATCCCTCGAAGACGTACCTCGACCTCACGGTCGGCTACACCTTCTGGGAGAAGCTGACGGTGACGGCCGGCGTCGACAACCTGACGGACGAGGAGCCGCCGATCCTGTACCAGAACAACGTGATGAACGCGAACACGGACGTGAGCACGTACGACACGGTCGGGACGTACTACCGCGTCGGCCTGAAGTACAAGTTCTGATCTAACTCGGTCTCTTGACCACTGAGGCCGCGCGATGCAAGTCGCGCGGCCTTTTTCTTTTCGAGGCCGGAGCGCCGAACGGTCAGGGCCGGATCAGCAGTTCGCTGCGCTTGTAGTCGAAGATGATGGCCTTCGACGTGCCGAGCACGTCCATGCCGAGCACCAGGGCCGGCTCGTCGTCCAGGTTCCAGATCCGGAACACGTTGAGGTCGGCGAACGTCACGTCGACCCTCGTGATCTCGGTCTGGCCGAGCCGGATCATCGGCGAAGGAATGGAATGCGCGGTCTCCTCGTTGGCCGTCGCCCCGATCACCTGCGACTCGGTCCGCTTCTGCTGCGCCTCCTTGTCGAGGTTGCAGCGCCGCGCGCAGCGCGAGATTGCCGAGGGTTCGCTCCGCGCCCGTGTCGATCACGGCCTTGACGCGTGACGCTGCCGATGTGCGCGGTTCCGACCATCAGCCGGCCGAAACGCAGGCGCACGGGCACACGGAACCATCCCTGGGTCATGTGTGGCCTGGCGGTCACGCGAGATGAAGATGCGGTCCTTCACGAAGTCGACGGTGATCCGCATCTGGTCGAAACCTTCGACGCCGAGGATGCCGTCCGCATTGGCAAAGACGTGCGGCTCGATCACCGGAAGGTCGGCGATTGCTCCAGCACGATGTCGCCGGCCTGCAGGCGCTCGATGAGCACGGACGGGACGAGGTCGGCGCCGGTGACGCCCTGCACCGTCAGCGATTGATCGGTGGAGGGCACGAGGCCGAGCTTCGCGGCGAGCTCGGCGAGATCGCCGAGCGCGACGCGCCAGTGTCGACGATGAAGCGGAACGGTCCCTGCCCGTTGATCATCACCGGCGCCATGATGCGGCCGATCCGGTCGATCGTCGTCGGCGCGGCGTACAGGTATTCGTCGGCGACGATGGGCGGCGGCGCAGGCGGCGGTCGACGTGCGTGCCGCTCAGCTGCTGCGAGGCTGCTGCGCGGCGGCCGTGGCACGGAGTGGCATCGGGAGGCCGCCCGCCACGATGGCGGCGCCCAGGACGCCAGCGACGGTCCGGGAGAGCGTTTCGAGTCGGTTTCACCGCCCGTCATCGTACCGGCAACGGCGCGCCGTGGTGTGGCGGCCGTCGCGATTGGCCGCGCCGTTTGTCGCAGTCCGCGGCCATGACAAAAGGCCCCGGCGCCTGCGCACCGGGGCCTTTGCGGGTCATTGATTGATCCGTCGTCGATCGAGCGTCGGTTACTGGCCCGAATCCGTGCGGATCAGCATGACGCGACGGTTCTCCTGGCGGCCTTCGTCGGTCGCGTTGTCGGCGATCGGGGCGCTCTCGCCCTTGCCCACCGAGCTCAACCGCGACGGATCGACGCCACGCGAGGTCAGGTAGTCGAATACCGACTTCGCACGACGGTCCGACAGCTTCTGGTTGTACTCGTCCGAACCCTTGCTGTCCGTGTGGCCTTCGACCATCGCCTTCGCGAACGGCACGTCGCCCATGAACTTCACCACGCGCTCGAGTTCCGTGATCGACTCGGGGCGCAGCTCCGCGCTGTCGAAGTCGAACAGCAGCTTCAGCGTCTGCTCCATCGGGCAGCCCACCGAGTCCACCTTCACGCCGGCCGCGGTGCCCGGGCACTTGTCGGCTGCGTCGCACACGCCGTCGTTGTCCGTGTCGCCGCACTTCGCAGGCGGCGGCGGCGGCGGAGGAGGCGGCGGGGCCTCGACGACCGGTTCGGGCCGCGGCGGGCCCCAGCCGAATGCGATGCCGACCTGCGCCAGCGTGTCGACGAGGCCGTTGTCCTGCTGCAGGTCGTAGCGGGCGCGAATTTCCGGGCGCAGCTGCACCGTGCGGGAGCCGTCGTCGCTGCGGTACAGGTCCCACATCAGTCCGCCGCCGATCGACGCGGTGACGTTCTCCTCGCCCTTCGAGCCCTCGTAGTTCGAGTTCTGCATGCCGATGCCGCCGAGCAGGTACGGCGAGATCCTGCTGTCGCGCATGAACACGCGCATCAGGTCGAGCGAGCCGCCCGAGATCGTGGCGTCCGGGTTGCCCTCCGGCTTGCCGTCGAAATCGCTGGTGTAGCCCGCGATCTGCATGCTCCACTGCTCGGTGAGGTGCTTGCCGAGGGCGGCGCCGTAGATGGACGTCGTCGTTCAGGTGGCGGTCGCTGTCGGTCCACGTGTAACCGATGAAAGGTGCGACGAACCACTGGCCCACTTCGTCGTTCCACGGCCGGTTCGGGTCGGCTGCGTGCGCGGGCATGGCAGCCAGCGTGGCCAGGCCGATGGCCGTGGCAAGCATCGCGGTCTTCTTCATCTGGGCTCCCTGTGCGGATCGAAGGCGCTGCAGCCCCCTGCGGCGAACGCATCGATAGTAGCGAATATCACCGCGGAAACTGTACAGGATGCCTCGGGATCGGCCGGCCAGTTCGCCGCGGGCCGCACCACTTTGTCGCCGACGCGGATGCCGCGTTCGGCCACGACGCCACCGTTCAGTTCGACCACCAGCGCAACGACGCCTTTCGACTCGATGGTGTCGAGTGAGCCGGGCTTCGCGTGCTCCTTCACGGTGATCACGCAACCGCGATCGTCGACGAACAGCATGTCGAGCGGCAGCAGCGTGTTCTTCATCCACATGGCCACGTACTCGGCCGGCTCGTACACGAAGATCATCGCCTCATCGCGCCCATGGCCTTGACGAACATCAGGCCCTGCTCGCGCTGTCGCGGGGTCTCCGCACGCCACGCCTGGAACACGTGCCGGCGCGCGCTGTGCGTCTCCACCACGATCGGATTCCTTCGGGAACGACGACAGCGGCATCGCGTGCTGCGCGTCGGTGTCCGGCCGGGCCGGCGCGGCGGCGAGCAGGGCGAGACACGCACACCAGGCGGCGGCAACGACGCGAGTGCGTTTCATTCGTTGTAGTCCACGATGGCTTCGAGGTCGAAACGCGACACGAGGACGGAGCCCGCCGCCGTTGCCGACTGCTCGCGCCGGCTGGGTGCAGAACCCGCGTCCCGTGAGCACGTATTGACCGTCGTGCCCCGGCAGAGGTTCCTGCCGGACGTCGTCGAGCACACACTTGTCGTCGCCCTGCGTGGCATAGAACTCGCCTGCGCCTTCGCGCACCACGGTCAGGTTGACCGGCACGTTGCGGGCGCTCTCACCTTCGCGCAGCGGGCCGGCGCCGATGACCACGAGCAGCGAACCGCCGGACGCGTCGTGGCCTTTGTAGAGCAGGCGGATGCCGTCGCCCGAGGGTCGTCGTCCGCCCCGGCACTGTGGTACGCCGGCCGACCAGTCGATGTCCGCGTCGATGGCGCCCTTCAGCCGGGCCTTCAGATAGCCGCGCGTCGCGGGTACGCACAGCCCGGCGTCACCCGTCAGCCGCGGCCGGCGGCCCGGAGTGTCCGGACGGGTCAGCGTGGCCGCAGCCGCCCGCGACGAGCAGCAACCCCAGCATGGAATGGACCGCGATGCGGCGCAGAGTGTCAGTCCTCGGCACGCGGTGCGCGCACGAGGAGCGATTTCGCAAGTTGACCATGCAGATAGCCGATTCCCCGCGCCAGGTGCAGCGTGACGGTGAGCAGCACTATCCCCAAGATCGATATCAGAGGCAACAGCGCAGGGTGCGGCGCCTGCACTTCGCCGTCGATCGTGATCACGCCGCCGAAGTGCAGCAGCACGGCGATCGGGGCGACGACCAGGGCCGATGAGAGCACGAGGCCCATGATTGCAAACGTGAAATACGCGATGCCGAGCGGCAGCATCAGGAACAGGTAGAGCAGCGTGCCCCACGTCCGCGGGTCCTTCAGCATGTCGACGATGCGCTGGTACCAGGCGGCGGGCGGGCCGGGATGCACGGGCCGGCGCGGCATGCGCGTGCCGAGCATCGACTCGACGATGCGTCCTTCGGCCAGCGCGATGATGCGGGAGATGCCGATGAACAACAGGAAGAACGGCACGCCGATGATCAGGATCGCGAGTCCGACGGACATCGATGCGCCGACCGACGCGAATGTGAAATAGACGATGCCGGTCACGAGCGACAGCAGCATGTAAAGCAGCGACAGGTACGCGCGCGGATCACGATAGACGCCGAAGAAGCGGGCGACGGCGCCGCCTTTCACGGGCTTCGGCGGCGGCGTCCGCAGCGCGGCCTGGACGCGCACTTCGTTGGCCCGGTAGGCATCGGCCACTTCGGGAGGCGCGCCGTAGCTGCCGACGATGCGTTCGAGCACGACGGCTTCCGGCTCGTCGGGGTGCTGCGCCAGCTCGGCACGCAGATGCTCTTCGGCATCGTAGAGCGCATCCTGGATCAGCGCCGGGTCGGCGCCGCTCAGTGCCTCGCGCAACGCGTCGAGGTATTGCTGCACGGTGCCCGGATTCGCGGCCGTCATGACGGGTTCTCCTGGTGATCGTTCCGACGGACAATGGTATCGACGAAGGCGCGTGTGCCGGTCCACGTGGCGACCCACGCGGCGAGCACGTCCCGGCCCAGGGGAGTGATGCGGTAGTAACGCCGCGGGCGGACCGGCGTAGGACGGCACGACGCGGCTCGAGAGCAATCCGGCCGCGCTCATGTTACGCAACACGGGATACAGCGCGCCCTGCTTGAACGGGGCGGTGGCGCCGACGTCCGCCGCGGTCAGTCGCTTCGCGATCTCATAGCCGTAAAGGTCTTCGGCCGCTTCGGACAGCACCGACAACAGGACCAGCGACGTCAGGCCCGAGGTCAGTTCCTTCTGGAACTTGCGGGCCAGCGCGTCGGGCGTCGAATCGACGGGCGGAGTCTCGTCGTCCTCGGTGACCATGTGCAGCGCTCAATGATGGTTCGTGAGTAGTATTATGCATCAGTCACTATTAGTAAGTCAATAGTATTACTCAAGTCCATTGACCGAGCCCAGCGCCGCAGCGTCCAGGCAGCTCCGGTCGGCCCGCCCCGGAAAGCCGGAGTACGCCGCGTCATGAAGGCTAGGTAACATCGGGGGTCGGAGCCTCGCGGAGCACGAGACGGATGTCGACCGACCCGAAAAGCCAGTTTGCCCCGCGGCGCTACCTCAGCCGGCTGACGCGCGGCACGCTCGCGGTCATCATGGCCGGCGGCCGAGGCGAACGACTCAAGCACCTGACCGACGATCGCTGCAAGCCGGCCACGCCGTTCGGCGGCAAGTTCCGCATCATCGACTTCGTCGCTGTCGAACTGCCTGAACTCCGGCATCCGGCAGATCTCCGTGCTGACCCAGTACAAGGCGCATTCGCTGATCCAGCACATCTGCAACGCGGCTGGGGTTACCTGCGCGGCGAGTTCGGCGAGTTCATCGAGATCGTTCCGGCGCAGCAGCAGCTCGGGCAGACTGGTACCGGGGCACGGCCGACGCGGTGTACCAGAACCTGGACATCATCCGATCGCATCGGCCGCGGCACGTGCTGGTGCTCGCAGGCGACCACGTCTACAAGATGGACTACGGTCCGATGATCGCCTTCCACGTCGAGAACGACGCCGACATCACGGTCGGCGTCGTGGAGGTGCCGCTCGACGCAGGCGCGCGAGTTCGGCGTCATGACGATCGACGAGATCGAACCGCGTGCTGCGCTTCGACGAGAAGCCGAAGAGATCCCGAGCCGATGCCCGGCCGGCCGGACGTCGCGCTCGCGTCGATGGGCATCTACGTGTTCAATCCGCGGCTGCTCGAGCGACTGCTGCGCGCGACGCGGAGAACCCGCAGCTCGGCCCACGACTTCGGCAAGAACATCATTCCCGACGGCGATCGAGAAGCTGCGCGTGTTCGCCTACCCGTTCGAGGACGTGCGGACCAAGGCGCAGCACTACTGGCGCGACGTCGGTACCGTCGATGCGTACTACGACGCCAACATGGAGCTCGTCCACGTGATCGCCGGAGCTCAACCTCTACGACGAGCAGTGGCCGATCTGGACCTACCAGGAGCAGCTGCCGCCGGCGAAGTTCGTCTTCGACGACGATCGACCGCCGCGGCATCGCGATCAACTCGATGGTCTCGGGCGGCTGCATCATCTCCGGCGCGCGTCGCACGAATTCGCTGCTGTTCTCGAACGTGCGCGTGCACGACTACACCTCGATCGACCGCGTCGGTCATCCTGCCGCGCGTGCGCATCGGCGAGCGCTGCGTGATTCAGAAGGCGATCATCGATTCCGGCTCGGTGGTTCCGGACGGCCTGCAGATCGGCGTCGACCGCGAAGCCGACGCCGAACGCTTCTATGTGACGGAGGGCGGCGTGACCCTGGTCACGCCGACCATGCTCCGGGCCCTGACGCGCGGCGCTGGATCGTTTCCGGCCGCCTGTCCGCGTGACCCCCTGGAGAGACTCAACGGATGGCTGCTACGTTCCTGCGTGCCGGTTGCCTCGTCCTCGCCGCGGTGCTGCTCGCCGGTTGCGCCACGCTCGCCTCGAACCTCGTCTCCCCGACGTGTCGTGCTGAACGTGCAGATGCTGTCGACCGACATGTTCGCGCAGAAGTTCAGGGTGCGCGTGAAGGTGGAGAACCCGAACGACGTCGAGCTGAAGGTCAAGGGCATCGAATTCGAATTCCTGCTGATGGGCGACGGCTTCGCCGAGGGCAACAGCAGCGACCAGTTCGTGCTGCCCGCGAAGGGCGAGGCCGAATTCGACATGACGGTGTCGACGAACTTCGTGAGCAGCCTCGGCCGGCTGATCAGCCGAAGGGCGGCGGCAAGCTCGAGGACATGATTACGAGATCGTCGGGACGCTCTACATCGAGAAGGGCTTCGCGAAGAAGGTGCCTTTCGATCACAAGGGCAGGTCGACTTCGCCAGGTGACCGGCGCGACAGCCTCGACGCCTCTCGCGCGGAAGATGTCGCCGGGCGTTAGGGCGTCGCGCACGGCGACCGCGCTCGAGCCGCTAGCCGTTGCCGCGGTCAACCGTTCGTACGAGCCGCCGGTACAGGTCCTCGTAGAGCTTGCCCTGCGTGTCCCAGGAGAAGTCCTTCGCCATCCCGTTCGTGCGCAGCCGCTGCCAGCCGGCGCGGTCGCGGTACCACTGCGAGCGCGGTCGAGCGCCCAGCGCAGGCCCGCCGGCGTCGAAGTGCGTCGAACACGAAGCCGGTGCCGGTGCCGCGTCGGCGGGTCGCAGTGCTGCACGGTGTCGGCGAGCCCGCCGGTGCGGCGCACGATCGGGCACGGTGCCGTAGCTGCAGGCTGTACATCTGGTTGAGGCCGCACGGCTCGTAGCGCGACGGCATCAGGAACATGTCCGCGCCGGCCTCGATCCAGTGCGCGAGCTCGTCGTGAAGCCGCGGTAGAAGCAGACCTTGCCCGGGAAACGTGGCCTGCAGCCAGCGCGAGGAACGTCCTCGTAGCGCGCGCTCGCCGCTGCCGAGCACGACGAAGCTGGATCGCGGTGGCGGCGAGGAGCTCCGGCAGGGCATCGACGCAGCAGAGTGCGAAGCCCTTCTGCGCGGCGAGCCGCGACACGATGCCGATCACCGGCACGCGCGGCGACGCCGGCAGCCGCAACGCGGTGCGAGCAGCGCCTCCTTGTTGCGCTCCTTGCCGGCGAGGTCGCGCGGCGCGTAGCGGTGCGGGCATGTGCGAGTCGCCGTCGCGGGCACCACTCGTCGTAGTCGACGCCGTTGAGGATGCCGACGACCGCGTCGCCGCGCGCGCGCAGGAACGCGTCGAGCCCGGCGCCGTGCTTCGGCGTCTGGATCTCGCGCGCGTAGGTCGGGCTGACCGTGGTGACGCGCGTCGGCGTAGAGGATGCCGTGGCAGCAGGAAGTTGACGCGGCCGGCGCGCAGCTGGTCCTGGTGGAAGCAGGTCGGCGTCGACTCGGCGAGGCCGAGCGTCGGCGCGCGGCGCCGCGCGCGAAGACGCCCTGGTAGCCGAGGTTGTGGATGGTGAGCACGGTGCGCGTGTGCGCCGAACAGCGGTCCCACGCGTAGCGCGTGCGCAGGCAGCAGCGGCGCGAAGCGCGGTCTGCCAGTCGTTGCAGTGGACGATGTCGGGCGCGAAGCCCATGCGCTGGCAGCACTCGAGCGCGGCGCGGGAGAGCACGAGGAAGCGCAGGTGCTCGTCGGGCGCGTTGGTGTAGAGGCGCGGCGCGGTCGAAGAGCGCGGGGCAGTCGACGAGGTAGATCCGGGCGTCGAGGTCCGGGCACCCGCGCGGTCGGACGTGGTAGCGGTACGGCCCGAGGCGGACCTGGACGTCGAGGCCCTGCAGCACCTCGACCGGCGGCGGTCGTCGCCGCGGTCGGGTCGTGCCGTAGAGCGGCATGAAGACGCGCACGTCGTGACCGGCGCGGCCGAGGTAGCGCGGCAGCGCGGCGAGACATCTCCGAGGCCGCCAGTCTTCGCGAACGGCGCGTACTCGGCACTCAGGAAACAGACGCGCAGCGGCATGGCGCCAGTGTGCCACAGCCCGCCTTGGGCTCCAGCGCGGGGTCCCTCGAGGCTGCGAATTTAACAGTGCGGCGCAACGCGCGCCGCGGCTAACATCAGCAGGATCCGGGTGGGCGCCATCCGGCGGGTCCGTATCCTTGCCGCCATGAACAAGCACGCCGTAAACGTCGAGTCCCGTGACTTCCGCCGCATCGAGCGGGCGATCGAGTTCGTCGCGGAACACTTCCGCAGCCAACCGACGCTCGAGGAGATCGCCGCGTCGGCACGGATGAGCGAATACCATTTCGCGCGCGTCTTCCGGCAATGGGCCGGCATCTCGCCGAAGCAACTGGTGCAGCGGCTGTCGCTCGAGGCTGCAAAGCAGTCGCTGGTCGGCGAAGCCTCCGTGCTGCAGGCGGCGCTCGACGCGGGCTTGTCAGGCCCCGGCCGGCTGCACGACCTCTTCGTCACGCTCGAGGCCGTCACGCCGGGTGAGTTCAAGTCGCGCGGCGCGGGGGTCACGATCCGTCACGGCACCGCGGCGACGCCGTTCGGCGCCGCACGCATCGCGACGACCTCACGCGGCATCGCCTTTCTTGGATTCGCCGATGCAACCGGTCGCGTCGCAGGCTGGCCGGAATTTCGCGAGGACTGGAGCGACGCGTCATGGCTCGAAGACGACCTCTCGGCGCGCGCGGTGGCACAGACGGTGTGGGGCGTGGCGCCTGAGGGTGGCCGCCGACTCACGTTGTGGGTCCACGGTTCGAATTTCCAGGTGCAGGTGTGGCGCGCGCTGCTCGCGCAGGGCAGCCAGGCGACGCTCAGTTACGAATCGCTGGCGCTGGCGATCGGGCGGCCGCAAGCGGCGCGCGCGGTCGGCACGGCAGT